>CAXBFJ010000001.1:0-892310 GCA_963975245.1 uncultured Panacagrimonas sp.
TTGCCCCATTGAGCGCCTGGAGCTGAAACATGGGTAAGTCGGTTGTCATTATTGGGGCGCCGTGTTTGCGTCTTGACGCAAGCACCGAAGGATTGGGGCTTTGCCCCATTGAGCGCCTGGAGCTGAAACATGGGTAAGTCGGTTGTCATTATTGGCGCGCAATGGGGCGATGAAGGCAAAGGCAAAGTCGTTGACCTGCTGACCGATCGCGTCCAGGCGGTAGTGCGATTCCAGGGCGGTCATAACGCCGGGCACACGCTGGTCATCAATGGTGTGAAGACGGCGTTGAACCTGATCCCGAGCGGCATCATGCGGCCGGGGGTTGCCTGCTACGTTGGCAACGGCGTCGTCCTGTCTCTGCCCGACCTGTTCAAGGAAATCGAGAAAGTCGAGGCGACCGGCGCTTCGGTCCGTGATCGCCTGCGCATTTCTGAGGCCACGCCGCTGGTGCTTCCGGTACATGTGAAACTGGACCAGGCGCGTGAAATTGCCCGTGGCGAAGCCAAGATCGGCACCACCGGAAAAGGTATTGGCCCCGCTTACGAAGACAAGGTTGCCCGGCGCGCCATCCGGGTCGGGGATTTGTTTCACCGCGAGCAGCTGGCTTCCAAGCTGGGCGAATTGCTCGCATTCCACAATTTTGTCCTGAAGGGTTACTTCAAAGAAGAGGGCGTGGATTTCCAGCAGACGCTGGATTCTCTGCTGGGCTTTGCCGAGCAGCTACGTCCGATGGTGGCCGATGTCACCGAGCACCTGCGGCTGCATCTGCGCGGTGGCGACAACGTGCTGTTTGAAGGTGCACAGGGAGCTTTGCTGGATGTCGACCACGGCACCTATCCCTATGTCACTTCAAGTAATACCACCGCAGGTGGCGCTGCTACCGGTACCGGAGTAGGGCCGCGCGAACTCAACTACGTTCTTGGCATCGTCAAGGCCTACGCAACACGTGTTGGCAGTGGTCCGTTTCCGACTGAGCAGGAAAACGATATCGGTCAGCTGATTCGCGACAAGGGCCAGGAATACGGCACCGTGACGAAGCGTCCGCGCCGTTGTGGTTGGTTTGATGCAGTGGCAGCGCGTCGTTCCATATTCAACAACAGCGTGACGGGCTTGTGCGTCACCAAGCTTGATGTGTTGGATGAACTTGATGTCATTCGTATTTGCACTGGCTACAAACTGGATGGCAAGGATGTAGACGTGCCGCCCATCGGAGCAGAAGGTTTTGGCAAGGTGGAGCCCGTCTACGAGGAGTTGCCGGGCTGGAAGTGCAGCACCTACGGCATCACCAAGTATGCCGACCTGCCTCAGGCTGCGCGCAAGTATCTGGAGCGTGTTCAGGAAGTCAGTGAAACCGAAGTGGCCCTGATTTCCACCGGGCCGGACCGCGATCACACCATTGTGCTGCGCAATCCGTTTGACTAAACCCCGGTCTGAGATTCGCTGCTGAAGCGGGTCTGACTAACGCGGCTTCTGTGTCCAGGGATTATCCCGACGCCACTGTTCAGGGTTGCCGAATGAGCCGCTCCAGATGCCGCGTTGCGCATTGCGAGCGGCGGCTTCTTCGGTCGCAAACCGCCCCTTGCTGTAACGCGAATAATCCAGCGCCCAGCCTTGCTCAACCATCCAGGCGTTGAGGCTGAGGCCGCGGACGGTGCAGGTGCAGACCTCACGTGCATAGCGGTCTGTATCCAGTATCTGGCAGCGCAAGGAGGCCTTACTGATCTTGTTGCGCAAGGCACGCTTCGCGGCTGCACCACATTTCCATGATTTGCCGTCGCGGGTGCAGGTTTGCCGGTACTCGGGTGCATCAATGCCCCAGAGACGGATATTCCTTCCATCGACTTCGAGGCTGTCGCCGTCAATGACAACCGCTGGGCCCGCGCGTTCTTTCGCGCTGACAGAGGGCGAAAGTATGAAGAGAAAAAGTATCAGGATCGTGATCTGCTGCATCCTGAGATGATGGCCGATCAGTGCCTGCTTGTGGTGCTCGGACTCAGTTTTCTTCAATGATGTCCTGGAAGTGACGGCTGCAGTTTCGTCCGGCTCCCTTGGCCGCATAGAGTGCGCGATCGGCGTTTTCGAGAAAGGAATCGATCGATCCCGACTCCAGCTCTTCTATGGTCCGTGCGGTTGAGATGCCACAAGACAGGGTCAGACGTCCCTTTGTTCCCGGGTGCGCGATGCCCGCGTCGTTCAGGGCAGATCGAATTTTCTCTGTTACCACCAAGGCAGATTTACCCGAAGTCATGGGCAACATCAGGGAGAACTCTTCGCCACCAAATCGTGACACGACATCGCCAGCGCGACTGCAGGTCTGGGTGAGTACATCTGCGACCGCTGCCAGCGCCGCGTCACCTGCCATGTGTCCTGCGCTGTCGTTGAACAGCTTGAAATGATCGACATCGAGCAACGCGAAGCTCAGCGGAACCTGCATGCGCATCGCGCGACGCCATTCAATGCGCGCCTGCTCCTCGAAATAGCGGCGATTGAACAGATTGGTCAGCACGTCGCGCACGCTCATGCTTCTCAGTAACAGTGAATCTTCAATAAGCCTTACGTAAATGTTGAGCAACTCAAGCGACGATTCCGCTGATTCTGCATCGTGTTGCTTGTTGGAGAACAGGCTCAAGGCACCAATGGGCTGGCGGTCCGGGCTGAAGACGGGTACCACGCAATAGGCCTCAAGCGGCTGACCAAGCAGCATCTGGCCAGACACCTCAGCCTCCGGTTTCGCAGTCAGGCTTTGATTGACGTAAGGCTTGCCGGTATCCAGAACATGCAGCCCGTCTCGAGTGTTTTCGACGTGGCAGTCCTTGGCCTCCGGCGTCTCGCAAATCGAGCACATGACGCCATCCTGCACGATGGAAAATCGCGCGGCGTCGGCGCCGACTGCGCGTTGCGCCAGCGACACAATTCTGAACAGATTGAAATCTCGTGTGGCCGTGTTCAGTCCAACCTTCTTGAGCGCCAGCGTTCGCAAGGCCTCGCGCCGATCGTCGGCAGTTACTACGTTCATCCCCATACTCTCCAAGCAGGCTTGGTGCTCGTCGACTCTGTGTGGCGCGTGACCTGGCTGACGATGCCCAAAAAAAAGTTTTATCGGACGCACTGCGTCCGATTTTCTTGTCAGGGGATTGGAACAGGCTCGGAAACGCTTACGGCTTGCAGCCCGATGAGTGGACCGAGTCTGGGGACGAGTGGGCGGGTGCGGCGGGGATCAGGCAGACGGGGCCGGGCTGCGGCCTGCCAGTTCGGCGGTGACTTCGCGGACACGGTCTTCAGACAGGTCCTTGAAGTGGCAGCTTCGATTGCGTCCACCGCTCTTGGCGGCGTAGAGGGCGCGATCTGCATCACTCAGAAAGCTTTCCAGTGTGCCGTTTTCGAGAGCTTCGACGGTGTCAGCGGTTGAAACGCCGCAGGACAGGGTGAGCAGTCCGCCGGTGCCGGGGTGGCTGATGGCCATGTCGTGCAGCAATTCATGCGTTCGCTTCAAACGGGACATGGCGCCGTGCGCCGGGGTCGTCGGCAGCAGCACGGCAAATTCCTCACCGCCAAAGCGACACACCACATCGCCGGCGCGCTTGAAGCTCTCGCGGAGCACGCGCGCAACGCTTTCCAGCGCGTCGTCACCTGCATGGTGGCCTGCGCTGTCGTTGAACTTCTTGAAGTGGTCGATATCGACCATGGCAAAGCTCATTGGCACCTGCATGCGCAGCGCACGTCGCCATTCCACCCGGGTCTGATCCTCGAAGTAACGCCGATTGAACAGGTTGGTCAGCGGGTCTCGTACGCTCAGTGAGCGCAGGAGCAGCGAATCTTCGATGAGCCGGACGTAGGTATTGAGAAGGTCACGCTGTTCGTCGACGTTGATTCCATGGTGAGCCTTGGCGCCGAACATGCAGACTGCGCCGATGGGACGCCGGTCGGGGCTGAGGACCGGGAGCATGCAGCAGGCGCCCAGAGGCTGATCCCCGAGCCGGGCGTGCGACAAACTTGGTTCCGGATTGTTCGCAATATCCGGATTGAAGTAGGGCTCTCCGGAATCCACCGTGTGGTGGACGATGGAAGAATCTTCAATATGGCAGCCGCGCGCCCCCGGGGTTTCACTGACGGTGCAAAACTGCCCTTCCTCAAGAATGGAAAAGCGCACACCGTCGCAGCCCATGGCGCGTTGCGCCAGATTCAGAATGCGATCCAGCGAGTGATCCCGAGCGTCTGTCGTCAGGCCGATTCTCGCCAGTGCAATTTTGCGCAAGGCGCTGGATCGGTCCTCATGGTGTATTGGGTCCACGGGGATGCTTCCAATGGCTCGGATTTAATGTGACCTAAGTCACTGTCGCCAGAAAGTGTAGAGTCTGAACAGACAGGGTACAAACGAATTATTTGCCATGGTTCGCTTTATATCCGAAGCGAATCAAGTCTCGAGGCGGTCTGAATCACGCACAGATTTCTGATTCGAGATCTGCCTGGCTCAGTTGGCGCACGTGTTGACAGCGATTGCGTCCGTTTCGCTTGGCCGCGAACAGGGCGCGATCTGCCTCATCCATGAAGCTCTCAATGGTCCCGCGTTCCAGCATTTCGGTGGTTTCTGCTGTTGAGACGCCGCAAGAGCCGCTCAGCAATGCGTTTTTCCCAGGGTGCACGATGCCGGCGTCCTGGATGGCCTGCCGGAGCTTCTCGGCGACCACCATGGCCGCGCTGCTATTGGTCATGGGCAACATGATGGCGAATTCTTCGCCGCCGTAACGACAGATCATGTCTCCTGCGCGGCGGCAAATATTTGAGATCATCTTGGCGATGCGTTGCAAGGCTTTATCGGCCACCTGATTGCCTGCGTGGTCGTTGAAAGACTTGAAGTGATCCAGGTCCAGCAGCACAAAGCTCAGTGGAACCTGCATGCGCATGGCGCGTCGCCATTCCACGCGCGCCTGATCTTCAAAATAGGCGCGCGTGAAAAGCTGTGTGAGGGCGTCCCGCACGCTCATGCTGCGCAACAGCAGGGTGTCCTCTATCAGGCGTACATAGGTATTGAGCAGTTTCAGGGTGAGCATCACCTGGTGGGCGGGGTGCTTGTGCCTGGAGAGCAGACTCAGGGTGCCAATGACCTGCCGTTCGGGGCTGAAGACCGGCAGGACACAAAAAGCCGACAGCTTCGCGCCATCACCAAAATGCGCGGAAATGCCCGAAACCGGATCGCGCGAGAGGTCGGGATTGGCATAGGGCTCACCGGATTCCAGTACCCGGACCGCGACGGCTGCCTGTTCCACGTAACAGCCTGTAGCACCTTTGGTTTCGATGATGGGGCACAGGATGCCGCCTTCCGCAATACAGAAGCGGGCGCCGTCCACGTGGGTTGCGCTTTGTGCAAGGTCAAGGATTCTTTGCAGATTGAAGTCGTGCGAGTCGACAGTCAGGCCGATCTTCTGCAGGGCCAATGCCCTGAGCGCTCCAACATTGTTGCCACTCTCCATCTTCGTCCCCCATTTCGGAATCCTGCCGCCGGCGCGCTGGCAGTCGTGAGAACGGGGCGCGAGCGCCTGAATTCACATATCTGCGCAGCCGACATGCCGTGAACCCTGATTTCGCACAGCTTTGCTGCTGTTGTCCGCCCTCAGTTGTGTCAGCGGTAGGCACTGGGGTGTTCGGCGGTGCCGCTGCGTCGCGTCACAAAGGGCAGCAGCTGCGCAAAAAAGTAGCGCGCAATAAAAAACCCCGCACTTCTGCGGGGTTAAGCGATGAATGCTGCACCATCGAACTCTGATATGGTGCCGAGAAGAGGACTCGAACCTCCACGGTTTTACCCGCCAGTACCTGAAACTGGTGCGTCTACCAATTCCGCCATCTCGGCTTTGTGCCCAAACAATCAGTGAGTCATTGAGCGACAAGGGCGCGAATTCTGGAGAGGCGTTACACGGATGTCAATGAAACGAAATAAAGAAAAGGGTTCACGCGACTGGCGTGGACAGGATCCGGCCTTCGCCCGGGAGTCTCAGCGCTACGATGAGCCCGTACCTTCGCGGGAGTTGATCCTGCGTCATTTGGGCGAGCACGCTGGCCCTCTGACGCTGGATGAACTCATCGGCCAGTTCAAATTGGCCAAGCTCAGTCAGCACAGCGCGCTGGAGAAACGTCTGGCCGCAATGCTGCGCGACGGCCAGGTCGTACAGAACCGCGTGGGCGGCTTTGGACCGGTCAGCAAGATGAACGCGGTTCCCGGCACGGTGCAGGCGCATCGCGACGGATTCGGTTTTCTGATCCCGGATGCCGGGCCACCCGATATTTTTCTGCCGCCGCGACAGATGCGCGAGCTGATGAACGGGGATCGCGCGCTGGTGCGCATCACCGGCAAGGACTACAAGGGCCGGCCCGAAGGCTCGGTCGTCGAAGTGATTGAGCGCGCGTCGCGCCAGATCGTCGGCCGTCTGCATGTGGATCAGGACGTGGCCTATGTGATTCCGGACAACCCGCGCGTCCAGCAAGACCTGCTGATTCCTTCCGACCGGCGCAAGAAGGCGCGTCACGGCCAGATGGTGGTCGCGGAGATCACCGCACCTCCGGGGCATCGCACCTTGCCGGTAGGAGAAGTGATCGAGATTCTTGGCGAGCATCTGGCGCCGGGCATGGAAATTGAAGCTGCCATCCGCTCGCACAGCCTGCCGCATGTATTTCCCGCTGCTGTGAAGAAGCAGGTTGCGCGGATTCCGGATGAGGTGCAGCCGTCGCAGTTCAAGGGCAGGGCAGATCTGCGCGAACTGGGGCTGGTCACCATCGATGGCGCTGATGCGCGCGATTTTGATGACGCGGTGCACGCGCGACGCATGCGCAGCGGCGGCTGGACACTCACCGTGGCCATCGCAGACGTGGCGGCGTACGTCCAAGCCGAGTCGGCGTTGGACAAGGAGGCCTTGCTGCGCGGCAACTCGGTCTACTTCCCGAGCCAGGTCATCCCAATGCTGCCGGAGAAGTTGTCCAACGGCCTGTGCTCGCTCAACCCGGAGGTGGAGCGTCTGTGCATGGTGTGCGAGATGCGCGTCAGTGAGGATGGAGAAATCACGCGAGCCAAGTTCCTGGAAGCGGTGATGTGTTCCAAGGCGCGTCTGATCTACGAGGATGTGGCGCGGGCGCTGGAAGGTGATAGCGACGCCGTGCCCAAGGCTGTGCTGCCAGGGCTGAAGGTTCTCAGCGACTGTTTTGAGGCACTGCACAGCGCACGGCAACGACGCGGCGCGATTGATTTTGAGTCTACCGAAACGCGCATCGAGTTCGGACCTGACAGGAAGATCAGTCAGATCGTGCCGGTACAGCGCACGCGTGCGCATCGCCTGATCGAAGAATGCATGATTGCCGCCAATGTCGAGGCGGCCAAGTTTGTCGCCAAGCACAAAATGCCTGCGCCGTATCGGGTGCATGAAAAACCCGAGGCGCTCAAGGTGCAGGCGCTTCGCGAATTCCTCAGTGCGCAGGGACTCAAGCTCGGTGGTGGTGACCGGCCCGAAGCGATTGAATTTGCCGCGCTGATGGATCGGGTGAAGGATCGGCCCAATCGCAATCTGGTGCAGTCGGTGATGTTGCGGTCACTGATGCAGGCACGGTACAGCGCCGGCAACAACGGACATTTTGGATTGGCGCTGACTCACTACGCGCATTTCACGTCGCCGATCCGGCGCTATCCCGACCTGTTGCTGCATCGGGCGCTCAAGCATCTGATCCTGAAGCGCAAGAAAGACAGCTTTAAATATGCCGAGGCCGATATCGAGCGCCACAGTGCGCATTGCTCAACGACTGAACGTCGCGCCGATGAAGCCACACGAGATGCGGTGACCTGGCTCAAATGCGAGTACATGAGCGACCGGGTGGGCGAGATTTTTGACGGCGTGATCTCCGGTGTCGCTTCTTTCGGCGTGTTTGTGGAGCTCAAGGGCCTGTTTGTGGACGGCCTGGTGCATGTCAGCAGTCTGTCCAACGACTACTACCAGTACGAGGCGCATCATCACCGTTTGATCGGTGATCGCAGTGGACGGGTTTACAATCTGGGGGATATCGTTCGCGTGCGTGTGGCCCGGGTCAATCTTGACGAGCGCAAGATCGACCTTGAAATGGCCGACACGCGCGGACGAGCATCCAAGGATTCATCATCAATTAAGGGCCCCCGCCCAGAATCAAAATCCGCCAAACAGTCAAAACGCCGCGAGCGAAAGGGAAAGCGCAAATGAAAAAATTCTTCAAACCCATGATCCTGTCTGTCGCCGTGGTCGGCCTGGCCGGTTGTGCTGCAGATGACCCCAACAAGCGTGCCAAAGTAGGTACGGGCATTGGCGCAGTCGTCGGCGCAGTCATCGGCGAATCCGTCAGCGACGCGCGCGGCGCGCCCATCGTCGGCGCTGTGGTCGGTGCCATTGCTGGCGGTGCGGTTGGCAATTACATGGACAAGCAGCAGCGCGAGCTGGAGAAGCAGTTGGCCGAAGAAGCGGCGCGCAACGAACTGCGCATTGTTCGCCTCTCCGACAACTCCTTGAAGATTGGCGTCGCCAGCGATGTGAGCTTTGATGTGGGTAGCGCAACGCTCAAGCCGGGTGCACTGACCACCTACGGCAAGATTGCAAGCATCCTGAGCACTTACGACAAGACGGTAATTCATGTTGTGGGCCACACCGATTCCACCGGTTCCGCGCAGTTCAATCAGGGCCTGTCGCAGCGTCGCGCTGCTTCGGTGAGCACTTACATTGCGCAAGGCGGTGTGCCGGCAGCGCGTATCCGCGAGGAAGGTCGTGGCCTGCGTGAGCCCATCGCCGATAACGGCAGCGATGCCGGTCGCGCACGCAATCGGCGCGTCGACATCGTGCTCAAGCCTGTTGTGGAAGGTAACGAGCAGGCCGCCTGGACGCCGCCGCCCTATCTGGGTAGCTAAGAGCAGCAGATGCAGTTCATCGAGGCGCTTCGGCGCCTCGATTTTTTTGTGCCGTCGATGCGGGATAATCCAAACCCGCCCCTGACGTGGAGACCCCTATGAACACGTTCTCAAAATGGATGATGACCGCTACGGCGGCGCTGTTGCTCGGTGCCTGCGGCGCACCGCCAACCCCATCCGAAGATGATCTGGCCGAGCCGCGCGCAGAAACCCAAGGCATCCGGAATACCGAAAACGTCGGCTACGGCGGCAACGCCATTGCAGACAAGCTCGATGCGGCGCTCGATGCCAATGACGCGCGCACGGCGGTACTGGATCAGCAGATCGACAATTCAGCGAGCCCCTCCACTCCATGAGTCAATCCGATGAATGGATTGGCGGCTTCCATGCTGTATTGGCCGCCCTGGAAGATGGCAGACAGAAACCCTTCGAGATTCTGCTGGCCGATTCGCGTAATGACGATCGCTCGCGCAAGGTCCGATCACTCGCCCAGGCACTGAACATTCCGGTCCAAGTGATGGGGCGCAGCGACCTTGATCTCAAGCTGCCCGGCTTTCGTCACCAGGGCGTGCTTGCCCTGATTCCGCAGGCCGAGCGGGTGGGCGAAGACGTCCTGCACGCGCCCGCCGAGGAAGGACGCTTGTTTCTGGCGCTGGACGGTGTTCAGGACCCGCACAATCTGGGCGCCTGTCTGCGCACGGCCGAGGCAGCGGGTGCGACGGCGGTCATCGTGCCGCGCGATCGCGCCGCAAGCCTGACGGCGGTGGCGCGCAAGGTGGCTGCGGGTTCCGCCGAGCGAGTGCCGCTAGTATCGGTGACCAATCTCTCGCGCACGCTCGCGCAACTCAAGGAACGTGGCTACTGGCTCACCGGCCTTGCCGGTGACGGTGAAGACACGCTGTATGACGTCGATCTTCGCGGCGCTGCGGTGCTGGTGCTGGGCGCCGAAGGGGAGGGCTTGCGCCGACTGACACGTGAAACCTGCGACCGTCTGGTCAAGATTCCGATGGCGGGCAAAGCTGAAAGCCTCAACGTTTCGGCGGCCGCTGCGGTGTGCCTGTTCGAGGCTTGGAGACAACGCAATCCGCGGGTTCGCAAATGATTCCGAAGTGGTTGACATGGTTTGCCGTACTGATCGTGGTGCTGGTCACGGCCTTCTGGTTCATGAATCGGACGCCAACTACGTCGGAGGGCGGCGCCACGAAGCCGGAGGCCGGTACCGGCGCTGCTGAGCACGGTGATCAGGCTGGGCAGCTATCCGATTCTGACGCAGGGCAGGCGCTGGCCAATGACAAGCCCAAGGTCATCGAGGCGGTATCCGCATCGGGCGTGGCGCTGCGAATCACCCGGCGCCCCAGGGTTGAGATTCCGGAGGCTCCGTATGGCGAAGCCTACGAAGAGCTGCATCAGAATGCGGAGAATGCCGATGCTGAGACGCAGTACAAGCTCGGCCAGATTCTCTATCGGTGCCGTGATGTCCCGGTGCAGGCCAGCGAACTGAAGGCGCAGATTGACCGGATGTACCAGACGCGTCGCAGCGGTGGCTGGGAAGTCGATGATCCGGTGACAGAAGAAAAAGTGATGCGCCAGAACTACGAAAACTGCGATGGCGTGCCGCTCGAAGCCCGCGAGGACTACCGCTCCTGGCTCCAGCGTGCCGCGGAATCGGGGCTGCTCGAGGCCCAGCTCAACCTGATGTATCACTTGCCCAAGGGTGAGTACTGCCAGTTTCTGGCGGATTGCTCGGAAGATCAGAAAGCCCTGATGGACCAACTCCGCAAGGAGGCCCGGATTCATGTGGGGCGGGCCCGAGAGGCCGGATCTGTCGAGGCGCTGCGCACCATCGGCGGCTGGGCCCTCAACGAGGAAATGGGGACGCCGGACGAAGTCGAGGCCTACGCCATGTTCAGTGCCTACGACCAGATCCAGAAGGCCGCCGGTCAGCCGGGGGAAGTGGACGCCATGCTCGCCTCGGTGAAATCACGTCTGCGTCCAGTCGATCTCGAGCGGGCTGAAGAAAAAGCGCGCGAGTTGCTCAGCAATCCGAACTGCTGCGTGCTGACCCGCTGAGCAGGGTTTATTGCGCAGAATCAAGCGGGGCTGTTTGAACTTGTCGCCCGCAGGCGGTCTAATATCCGCATGCTCCGCTCCAGTAAAAATTGGCTTTTGGGCCTGGTGTTGCTCAGCGTCGCGTTGATGCCGCAAGCCTGGTCCGCAGCGGGGGTATGCGTCCACGGCAGCGATGAGAAAGCGACCCTTCACTCCGATTCTCAAAGTGAGCATCACGAGCACCATCAAGCAGCCGAAGAGGCCGGTAATGAGCGTGCTGAGCGCGTCGCGGGCTGCGGTTGTGGTTGTGCTTGTGTCGCTGCCGCGTGTACCAGCGCGGCGGGCGCAATGGTTTCGGATGCCTCACCGGTCTTTGCGTTCGACAGTCAGGGCAGTTCAGGTCTTGCACACGTCTCCGCGATGACCTTGTCCTCACATGACTTTGAGCTGATACGACCACCCAACTTTTCCTGATTTTCCATCACTTCTCGAGCGCGCGCCGATCGGTGCGCGTCATGTTCTTGTGGAATTCAGGAGATTGTCGTGCGTTTCTCCAAATCAAATTTTTGTATGTCAGCGCCGCTGATGGCAGCGGCGCTGACAGGCTGTGCCAGCGTCTCCCCGGACTGGGGTCGCTCGGATGTGGCAGCGCTGGCTTCAGAACGTGGACGCGAACTGCCGTCTGCCGGTAGCGCCAGATCCTTCATTGCCGACGCTCTTGAGGCGCCGCTGAGTGTTGAGCAGGCAGTTCAACTGGCATTGATCAATAATCCGAATCTCAGTGCCGCCACAGCGGAATTGGGATTCGCAGCTGCCGAGGTCTACGACGCAGGGCGGCTCGCAAACCCGGTGCTGTCAGCGACGCGTTTGTCGCCAGGAGGTGGCAATGGGCCGGATGCGCAGCTCACGCTTGGTATTGCCTACAACTTTGCGAGCCTGCTTTTCCTGCCGGTGAACAAGCGATTTGCGGAAGCTCAGTTTGAAGCGGCCAGGCTCTCGGTGGCTTCGCAGGCGATGGAGCTGGCAGCGGAGGTCGAAGCCGCCTGGTTCGAAGCTTTGGCGGCGCGACAACTGGAACAAATGCGCCTTGTGGCGGCAGAAGCCCAGCGAGCGTCTTCAGACCTGGCTGGCCGCTTCTTCGAGGCGGGCAATATCAACCGGCGGGAACTTGCTCTGGAAAAGGCCGCCGCCAGCGAGTCCGAGCTAGCGTTGCTGGAAGCCAAGGCCGAGGCTTTCTCCGCCCGGTCAAGGCTGAATCGTCTCATGGGCCTTGCAGCGCAGGAGAACACCTGGACCTTCGCCGCGAGTCTGCCCGAGCCTTTGGCAGAGGAACTGACGCTGGACGAGCTTCTACGGCTGAGTGTTGAGAGTCGGCTCGATGTGTTGAGCTTGCGCCGGCGGGCGCAGGCCATTGCAGATCGCTACGGAATTGTGCGGCGCACCCGGCTGATCAATGAGATTGAAATTGGTGTCGAGCGAGAGCGCGATTTCGACGGCACGCTCAACTCGGGGCCAACGCTGGCTCTGGAGTTGCCGATCTTCAACTGGGGAGGAGGACGCAAAGCGGCTATCCAAGCAGAACTCCAGAAGGCCGAAGCCTTCCTGGATGAGAAGGTGCTCGAAGCCTCCAATCAGATACAGCTTGCGTTCGAGCGCGTCCATACCTATCGAGAGATGGCGAACGAGTTTCGAACAGCTTTGATTCCAAATCGTGAAGCCGTCGTAGCGCGTTCACAGGAAGAACAGAATTTCATGCTGATCGGCGTTTTTGAACTGATTCAGGCCAAGCAGCAAGAGTACGCGGCCTACGCCGGTTACATAGAGGCGGTACGCGAGTACTGGGTTGCCAGATCCGCACTTGCCCTGGCCGTTGGGCGCGCGCTCCCGGCGGGCCCTTCTTCCGAGAGTGACGGCGCGTCGTTGGAGAGCCAAGCGGTATCTCCAGATGCGGGTGGACACCTGAACCATTCACTACATGGAGCACACTGATGAAAACCCCTGATTACGCTCGACGCAGATTCTTGCAGCTGGCGGCCGGTGCAGGATTGCTGGGCGGTCTGGCCGGCAAGGCAGGCGCTCAGCATGAAGGACATAGTGCTCACGGCGGACACGCGATGGGCGTCGCCCGGAAAAAATCTCCGTTTGAAGTATCACCGCCGCCGGCTGAGATTGCGCCGCCTTCTGCGGTGAAGCGGCATCCCCAAGGCTACCTTCCGGTACGCACGCTCAACGGATGGACGCTGCCGTACGAAATGAAAGGAGGAGTGAAGGAGTTCCATCTGGTCGCCGAGGAAATCGAGCATGAGTTTGCGCCGGGTTCACGCGCCAAATGCTGGGGTTACAACGGCACCACACCAGGCCCCACGATAGAAGCGGTAGAGGGGGATCGCGTGCGCATCTTCGTGACCAACCGTCTCAAGGAGTGGACGAGTGTTCATTGGCACGGCATTGATCTGCCTTCAGGTTATGACGGGGTAGGCGGCTTGAACCAGCCGCACATTCAGCCGGGCGAAACCTATGTGTACGAGTTCACGCTCAGGCAGCACGGCACCCATATGTACCACCCGCATGCGGACGAAATGACGCAAATGGCGTTTGGCATGATGGGCAGCTTCATCATCCATCCAAAGGCTGGCGAGCCGGTAGCTGTTGATCGGGACTATTGTTTCTTGCTGCACAACTGGGCGATGCACCCCGGCACCTATCGACCGGATCCGGCTGTGATGGTGGATTTTGATCTCTGGACCTTCAACAGCAAGACGTTCCCGGCCATCGAACATCTGGTGGCCCGGACGGGAGAGCGCACCCGTATCCGCATCGGCAATCTGTCCATGTGGAATCATCCCATTCACTTGCATAGCAATCCCTTCTGGGTAACGGGCAGCGATGGTGGGCGATGGCCGCAGACGCAATGGCGCAGAGAGACGACTGAGATTGTGGGCGTGGGCCAGATGCGGGATATCGAGTTTGTCGGGACAGAGCCCGGTGACTGGGCGTTTCACTGCCACATGGCTCATCACACTATGGGCCCTATGGGGCACGAGATTCCCAACCCGACGGGGGTGGATCAACGCGGCGTAGAGGCCAGAATTCAGGCTCTTCTGCCCGGGTATGCCGCCATGGGTGAGCACGGAATGGCCGAACACAGCGGACATGTGGCGATGGGGCTGGCGGGTCCGGAAAACACGCTGCCCATGATGACTGGCGAAGGTCAGTTTGGTCCCATCGAGATGGGTGGCATGTTCACCATCTTCAAGGTGCGCGATGACCTGAAGCGAGGTGATTTTACCGACCCTGGCTGGTACGACTATCCAAGCGACCAAATATCGCGTCGGGTGAGCAGCGACCCAGACTTTGGTCGCCCGACACGGCGAGAACCATACAAGAAATCCGAAGCGTCCACTCAAGCGCATCCAGATGTGCCGGACGGACCGACGATGCACGGTATGGATCATTTAAAGCATGGAGGCTGATAAAAAATGCCTTGACTCTGGACCTGGGTCCAGGCTGCAAGATGGCATCGAGACCGGAGGTGAGACCATGACTCGAATCAATATAGGCGCTGCAGCGAAGGCGGCAGGCGTGGGTGTCGACACGATTCGCTACTACGAACGCCTAGGCCTGTTGGCACCGCCACAGCGCTCAACTGGCGGGTATCGCCAATATGATTGCGGCGACATTGAGCGGTTGCAGTTCATTCGTAAGGCCAAGACGCTGGGATTTACTCTTGCAGACATTTCCGAGCTTCTGCAGCTGCAGGATGGCGGCGGTTCGCGCTCAGAGGTCAGACATGCTGCTCGTGAGCGCATCGCCAGTCTCGATCGCAGTATCCGAGAGCTGACCTCAATCAGGGACAGCTTAGTCACGCTGGAGGCCCGTTGTCGTGGCCGCGGGAGTATCGCCGGCTGCCCCATCATTGAGGGTGTGCTGGCGGTATCCATTGAACGAGCATTGGAGTGCTGAGATGAAAACAGAATCAACCCATTGCGGTCACGATCGCGCGGCAGGCGAGTCGGCGCATTCCCATGCGCAGCATGCTGGAAGCTCCATGGTCCGCCTTACGACTTCGGCGACGCTGCATTGTCTCAGTGGCTGCGCCATCGGAGAACTCGTGGGACTGTCAATTGGTGTCTCATTGGGCTTGAGCCCCTGGATCACCATGGCGCTTGCCACGGTACTGGGATTCGCCAGCGGGTATACGCTTGGCCTCTTGCCACTGGTCCGCCGCGGTCAAAGTTGGGCCGCTGCCTTCAAAACGTTGTGGCTGGGCGAGACGCTCTCGATATCCGTGATGGAGTTCGCAATGAACTTCACTGACTACCACGTGGGCGGTATGACGGCTTCTTCCGTCCTCAGCTTGCCATTCTGGTATGGATACGCACTTGCGCTGCCTGCTGGTTTCATCGCGGCCTGGCCAATGAACTGGTTCTTGCTCTCGCGCAACGTCAAGAAGCCCTGTCACTGAGTCTCCATCTGACAAGGGCGGGTCTGGCTTGAGGCAAGCAAGCGGCCTCAGGGCGAATTGCAGCGGTGAGCACATTCGCCTAGAATCCGCGGCCCTTCGTCTCCCTGCGAGCGAAGCCCTGTCCCACTGATCTTGATCGGGGGACTGTCCCGGAGCCGGATTTTCCCGGTTTCCGACATCCACAGGAGTGTTATTGCATGCGTCACTACGAGATAGTGATCATGGTGCATCCGGACCAGAGTGATCAGGTCCCTGCCATGATCGAAAAGTACAAGTCCATGGTCGAAGCCGACGGCGGCAAGGTTCACCGTCTGGAAGACTGGGGCCGCCGCCAGCTGGCCTACGCCATCCTCAAGCTGCACAAGGCGCACTACGTTCTGATGAACGTCGAATGTTCCGATACCGTGCTGTCCGAGATGGAAACCGCGTTCCGTTTCAACGACGCTGTCATCCGCAAGCTGGTTGTCCGCAAGGAAACCGCCGTCACCGAGCAGTCACCTCTGTTCAAGGCGCCCGAAGAAGACAAGAAGCCGGAATACAAGCAGCGTCAGGAAGCCGAACTGGATTCTTCTTCTGACGATGCTGGCAGCGAAGAAGGGTCTTCCAGTGAGGAAGGTTCAGAAGAGAAGAAATCAGAGGAGGGCGTCTGATGGCCCGCATGTTCCGTCGCAAGAAGTCCTGCAAGTTCACCGCCGAAGGCGCCACCGGGATCGATTACAAGGATCTCGCCACGCTCAAGCAGTACGTGGGTGAGAACGGCAAGATCGTTCCGGCCCGCGTGACCGGCACCCGCACCAAGTACCAGCGTCAGCTATCGACCGCCGTCAAGCGCGCTCGATTCTTGGCTTTGCTGCCGTACACCGACAAGCACGAGTAAGGAGAATCAATATGGAAGTCATCCTTCTCGAGCGTATCCGCAATCTTGGCGACCTCGGCGATACCGTCAAGGTGCGTGCCGGATTCGGCCGTAATTTCCTGCTGCCCAAGGGCAAGGCCCTGCCGGCAACCGAAGCCAACCGTGCAGTCTACGAAGAACGCAAGGCTGAGCTGATGAAGAAAGCTCAGGACTCGGTCAATGCTGCCAAGGCCCGCGCTGAAGCCATCGCCGGCAAGGTGCTGAAGATCACTGCACTGGCCTCGGAAGAAGGCAAGCTCTACGGTTCCGTAGGTGCTGCCGAAGTGCTCGAAGCCGCTCAGGCTTTGGGTCTGGACGTTGAAAAGCATGAAATCGACATGCCGGATGGTCCGATTCGCACCACCGGTAGCTTTGCCGTCGCCGTGCACCTGCACTCCGAAGTGCAGACGGCACTGACGATTGAAATCGAGGAAAAGCGCGCGGCAGGCGAATAAATCCTGCTCAGTGCTGAAAGAACGGCCCGCAATGCGGGCCGTTCTTGTTTGCGCCGCCTGTTGATGGCCCGCTTGGCGAGGCTTGAAGGGCACACATAGGGTTTGTTCAGCCCGCACAGTATTTATTTCAGACAGTCACAGCAAAAACACAATTTACGCACAGCTTGTCCATCGGCAGGCTGCGCCCTGCAGGCTACACTGACGCACAGTGACTCAAGAACGCCAAGCCCCCTATTCCGTCGAAGCCGAGCAGTCCGTGCTGGGCGGCTTGCTGCTGGATAACCGCAGCTGGAACGACATTGCCGATCAGCTCGCCGAAGAAGATTTCTACCGCGCCGATCACCAGCTGATCTGGCGCGGCATCTCGCAGCTGATCGGTGCCAATCAGCCATGCGATTTTGTCACGCTCACTGAGCATCTTCGGGCACGTAATGAGCTTGAAGAGGCAGGTGGTCTTGCGTATCTGGGGTCGTTGGCCAACGACACGCCCAGTGCCGCCAACGTCAAGGCTTATGCGGACATCGTGCGAGAGCGCTCCGTGCTGCGCAATCTGGTGGCCGCCGGTGGCGATATTGCCGAGCTGGGATTTCGCCCGGATGGCCGGGAAATCTCAGAGCTGATCGACATCTCGGAGCAGAAAGTCTTTGCCATCCGCGAGCGCGGTGCCCGGTCCAAGACCGACTATTTCGACATGGCCACGGTGCTGGACGACATTCACGGTCGCATCCTCGACATGCAGAACGTGCGTCGCAAGGTCACTGGCTTGGAAACCGGCTTCAAGGATTTCGACGACAGGACCACCGGCCTGGGCGCGGGTGATCTGATGATTCTGGCGGCGCGTCCTTCGATGGGCAAGACGTCGCTGGCGACCAATATTGCCGAGCACGTGGCCTTTGATCTGAATCTGCCGGTGGCCATTTTCAGTATGGAAATGAGCGCCGAACAGGTCGGCTTCCGCATTATTTCCTCGCGCAGCGGCATTCCGATGCAGCAGCTGCGTACGGGAAACCTGGGCGATGTGGAGATGGATGCCCTGACGCACACCATCAAGCGTCTGCATGACGCGCCCCTGTTCATCGACGAAACCGGTGGCTTGTCACCGATGGAGTTGCGAGCCAAGGCACGGCGTCTGGCCGCTCGCAAGGGCCTGTCACTACTGGTGGTGGACTACATCCAGCTGATGCAGGTGCCGGGCAAGGGCGACAACCGCGTGCAGGAAATCAGTGAAATCTCGCGTCAGCTGAAGTCGCTGGCCAAGGAGCTTAAGATTCCGATCATCGCCTTGTCGCAGCTCAATCGCGGTGTTGAAAACCGTGATGAAAAGCGCCCGCGCATGGCAGACCTTCGTGAATCCGGCGGTATCGAGCAGGACGCCGATCTGGTGGTGTTCATTTACCGTCACTGGGTCTATGACAAGAATGCTGATGAGTCGGCTGCAGAATTGATCATCGCCAAGCAGCGTAATGGCCCACTCGGCAAGATTGATCTGCAGTTTGTGGGTGCCAATACCAAGTTCGAGAATCTGGCTTCGAATCACTACTCATGATTCCGCGCGTTACTGCGACCATCGATCTGTCGGCGATTCAGCACAATCTGGCGCAAGTGCGACGGTTGGCGCCGAATTCCCGCGTCATGGCAGCGGTCAAGGCCGATGGTTATGGTCATGGCGCGGTGCCGGTCTCCCGCGCTCTGGAAGAAGCCGGTGTGGATACCCTGGCAGTGGCCTGCATGGAAGAGGCGCAGGTCTTGCTGGAGGCGCACGTCAAGGCGCCGATTGCGCTGCTCGAAGGCGTCATTTCCTCAGACGAAGCGGCGCTAGCGGCCTACGAAAACCTGCAGGTCGTGGTGCATGATTTCTGGCAGATTGAACTGCTGGAAGCGATGCCGGCGGCGTCCAATATTGCACTGTGGTTCAAGCTTGATACCGGCATGCATCGGCTGGGGTTTCCGCTGGACGCGGTGCCGCGCCTGTGCGAAGTGCTGGCGCGTCACCCTCGCTGGCGATTCCAGGGCTGGATCACGCATCTCGCGCGCGCCGATGAAACCGACTCCAATGCCACCAGCGAACAGATTCACGCCTTCGACGAGGCGCTGGTGGGCGTGCCCGGGCCGCGCTCAATTGCCAATTCGGCAGGGCTGCTGGCCTGGCCCGAGGCGCGGCGTGAATGGGTGCGTCCCGGTCTGGTGCTCTACGGCGCCAGCCCGATGCCGGACAAGAGCGCTGAAGACCTGGGTTTTCGACCGGCGCTGCAATTGGCCAGCCGGCTGCTCGCCGTGCGTACCTACGAGGCCGGCAGCTGCATTGGTTACGGCGCCGCCTATGTTTGCCCGGAGCGCATGAGCGTTGGCGTGGTCGCCGTGGGCTACGCTGATGGAGTTCCGCGATGCCTGCACAACGGCACACCGGTCAAGGTGCGCGGCTTGCGTGCGCCGCTGATTGGCCGCGTCTCGATGGACATGATTTCCATCGATCTGCGCGGTATTCCCGACGCTCAGGTCGGTGATTCAGTCCTGATCTGGGGCGAAAGCCTGCCCGCAGAAGAGATCGCGCGCTACGCCGGCACGATTGCCTACGAGCTGTTCTGCGGGCTGACCAATCGGGTTCGCTACAAGTATCTCGGCGGTAGCTGAGCTAGCCCGGCGGCCATTTCAAAGGGCGTCCGCCGACCACGTGCAGATGCAGATGAAAGACGCTCTGGCCGGCCTCGGCACCGTTGTTGATAGCCAGCCGGAAGGCCTCTCCGCAGCCGGCATTGGCTGCCACCTTGCCCGCCACCAGGAGCAGATGGCCCAGCAGATTCTGGTCTTCTGTGGTGGCGTCGATCAGCCGCGGAATCGGCTTTCGCGGAATTACCAGCAAGTGGGTTGGGGCGGTTGGGTTGATATCCTTGATGACGATGCACTGATCATCTTCGTGAACAATATCGCCAGGAATTTCGCGGTCGATGATTTTCTCGAACAGCGTCTTGGACATGCGGCTTTCCATGAACAAATGAATGTAGGCCGATTCTACGCCATGGACTTGCTCAGACAGCCCGCCGGTATTGCTACCATGCGCCCAGCATGAGCTTTGAACCCCTGACAAATTATCGGCCGCTGACGGTTTACAAGCGCCTGCTGAGCTTCTCACTGCCGCACTGGCCGGTGTTTGTGGTGGCGACCATCGGCATGGCCGCGGCGGCGGCCACAGACGTGGGGTTCATGAGCCTGATGAAGCCGCTGCTCGATGGCAGCTTTGTGGAGAAGGACCCAGCCGTGATCCGCTGGATGCCATGGGCCATCGTTGGCCTGTTTCTGGCGCGCGGGCTGTCCGCTTTTCTGGCCACTTACGGGATGTCGTGGATTGCACGCAATGTGGTCAAGACGCTGCGCGCCGAATTGTTTGACTACCTGTTGTGCATGCCCACTCGCTTCTATGACCGCTTCAGCAGCGGCCATCTGATTGCGCGGCTGACCTTTCATGTCGAACAGGTGGCTGAGGCGGCAACCACGGCGCTCACCACCATCATCAAGGACGGTCTGACCATCATCGGTCTGATTGGCCTGATGTTCTGGCTCAATGCCAAGCTGGCCGGTTTCACCATGCTGGTTGCGCCCTTGATAGCCATCATCGTGACCTACGTATCGCGCCGTTTTCGCAAGGTTTCGGGCCGTATCCAGGAGAACATGGGCATCGTCACTCAGGCGGCTGATGAGACCATCAACGGGCAGCGCGTGGTGAAGATCCACAATGCTCAGGATTACGAGCGCGGTCGCTTTGAGAAGATCAACGAACGCGCCCGGCAGTTGGCCATGAAGATCATCGCCACCAAGTCAGGCAGTGACGCGCTGATCCAGTTCATCGCGGCCTGGGCGGTGGCTGCGATCGTGTATGTGGCCACGCAGCCCGAAATGCTCGAGGTGATTACGCCGGGAACCTTCGTTTCCTTTGTTGGCGCCATGCTCGCCTTGCTTAATCCGATTCGGGCCCTGGGCAACGTCAACGAGAAACTGCAGCGCGGCATTGCTGCGGCCACCGACCTGTTTCAACTCATGTCGGAATCGCGTGAGCCGGCCGGCGGCGACCTTCCGCTGGAGCGTGCCCGCGGAGATGTGCAGTTCAATGACCTGCATTTCTCCTACCGCGACGACTTGCCAGATGCGGTCAACGGCGTGTCGGTACAGATCAAGGCCGGGCAGACCGTGGCCTTTGTAGGCCGGTCCGGCTCGGGCAAGTCAACGCTGCTGTCACTGGTGCCGCGCTTCTACGATCCCGATCAGGGCAGCATCGAACTTGATGGCCATGACCTGCGGGAGTATCCCATTGAACGTGTTCGCGCGCAGGTCGCCTTGGTGGATCAGCAGGTGCGCCTGTTTGACGCCACGGTTGCAGAGAACATCGCCTACGGACTGCCAACGCTTCCGGAAGAATCCCGCATCATTGAGGCCGCCCGACAGGCCAATGCCTGGGAGTTCATTGAAAAACTGCCGCAGGGGCTGAACACGCCGCTGGGGCCCAATGGCGCGAGTCTGTCCGGTGGCCAGCGTCAGCGTATTGCCATTGCCAGGGCCTTGCTCAAGAACGCACCGATCCTGATTCTTGATGAAGCGACGTCCGCGCTGGATACCGAATCGGAGCGCCTGATCCAGGCAGCGCTGGAGCGACTGGTGGTAGGGCGCACCACCCTGGTCATCGCCCATCGCCTGTCCACCATCCAGAACGCGGACCTGATCGTGGTCATGCAGGATGGCCGCATCATCGAGCAGGGCGGTCACGAGGAATTGCTTGCTCTTGATGGCCACTACGCCGCCTTGCATCGCATGCAGTTTCAGGAAGCCAGCTGATGCGTGAGTGGCTGGAACGGCGCTGGTACTCGGACGAGCCTGCGCCCTGGCTGCTCAGACCGCTGGCCTTGTTGTTTGGCGCCGTCGCCAATTCGCGCAGGAAGCGCCTGAGCGCACAGGCCGAACAACTGCCGCTACCGGTGATCGTGGTCGGCAATATCAGTGTCGGCGGCACCGGTAAGACCCCGTTCACGATCTGGTTGCTTGAGCAGTTGCAGGCCTGGGGATTTCGTCCCGGGGTCCTGTCGCGCGGCTATGGCGCAACGCCGCCACAGTCGCCGTATCGGGTCACACAAGCCTCCACGGCCGCCGAGTGCGGCGACGAGCCCTTGCTGATTGCAAGCCGATGCGGTGTGCCGGTCATGGTGGATGCAGACCGGGTCCGCGCGGCGAAGGCTCTGATCGAAAGCGGTGAAGTGGATGTACTGGTAGCCGATGATGGTCTGCAGCATTACCGGCTCGCCCGTGATCTGGAAATCTGCGTTGTCGATGGTCGTCGTGCCTTCGGCAACGGGGCGCAGATGCCGGCGGGACCTCTGCGGGAAATGCCGAAGCGTCTGGATGAGATTCCGATCGTGGTGGTCAATGGTGGGCCGCTGGAGCTGTCGCATCCCGGTCGTATCGACATGGAGCTGACGACGCACGAGGCGGTATCCATCATGAGAAGCGAGTCGCGCGCGCTGGCCAGTTTTCGGAAGTCGCCGGTGCACGCCGTGGTAGGGATCGGCAATCCATCGCGCTTTTTCAATACCTTGCGCAAGGCCGACATCGAATTCATCCCGCATGTGTTTCCGGATCATCACGCTTACCGTCCCAGCGATATCCGCTTTGAAGATGACCTGATGGTGCTGATGACGGAAAAAGACGCCACCAAATGCCAGGCCTTTGCGGATGCCCGCCATTACAGCGTGCCCGTCAGCGCCCGGATCGACGCGGCTGGCGCTGCGCTTGTGCAACAATCCTGTGCCGCACTGAAACCCTCGAATTTCGATGCTTGATAAACAACTGCTGGATATTCTGGTTTGCCCCGTGACCAAGGCCCCGCTGGAATGGCATGAGGACCGCAAGGAACTTTGGTGTCGCGCCTCGCGGCTGGCCTACCCGGTGCGAGACGGTATTCCGGTCATGCTCGAGGACGAAGCACGACCGCTGTCGGCTGACGAACTGCAGTGAGCTTCAAGGTTGTCATACCCGCCCGATTAGGCTCCACGCGCTTGCCGCAGAAGGTGCTTCGCCTGATCGCGGGAAAGCCGTTGGTGCAGCACGTCTGGGAGGCTGCGCGACGAACCGGTGCAGAACAAGTAGTCATCGCAGCAGACGACGAGCGCGTGGCGAAAGCAGCGCGTGAGTTTGGTGCTGATGTGCGTCTGACCGCAGCAACCCACCAGTCTGGAACCGACCGTGTTCACGAGGTTGCACGAAGCGAAGGCTGGCCCGGCGATACGATTGTGGTCAATTTGCAGGGCGACGAGCCCTTGATGCCGCCATCGCTGGTACGCGAAGCAGCGCAGATGCTCAAGGATGATCCGGCCGCCGATATTTCAACTCTGTGCCATCCCCTGCATTCAGCCGAAGAATGGCTTGATCCGAATGTCGTAAAGCTGGTGATGGATCGTCGCGGCTACGCGCTGTATTTTTCCAGAGCGCCCATTCCATGGAAGCGCGACGCTGCAGACCCGAAGCAGGCGGCGCAGCATATGCCGGAGGGTTTGGCCTATCGCCATATCGGGCTGTATGGCTACCGGGTGGCGAGCCTGAATCAGTTCAGTGCGCTTCCAGCCGCTGAGCTAGAGCAGTGCGAAGCACTGGAGCAGTTGCGGGCGCTGAGTCACGGTCTTCGTATCCGCGTAGGCGTGACCAATGATCCGCCGCCGCGCGGGGTCGATACCGAGAGTGATCTTGCCGCGATTGAAGCAGCGCTCAAACGGGAAGGGTCTTAGTTTTTAGGCAGGTCAAGCACCTGCCCGTGAAAGACAAGCGCAGCATTCAGCCCCACAAAAAAGGGACTGAGGAGCTTCAGTACTGCGATTCGGGAATGCGGAAGATCGCGCCTTCGAGCTCTTCGGTGACCATGACCTGGCAGGTCAGGCGGCTGTTGGCTTCAGGGTCGATGGCTCCTTCAAGCATGTCGGCTTCGTCTTCGCTCTTGGGCGGAATCTTGTCTGCCCAACGCTCATCCACGTAGCAATGGCAGGTTGCACAGGTGCAGCTGCCACCGCAGTCGGCGAGGATGCCGGGGATCATATTGCTGGTCGCAACCTGCATCACGGATTCGTTCAGAGGGGCATCAACCGGGTGCTCGGTGCCATCGGCTTCAATAAAAACGATCTTCGGCATTGCGGATTTTCTGGCTTGACTGAGAGAGGAATCAGGTCTGCGTAACCACCGCAGCCTTGCTTGCGGCCGGCAGATTAGCGTAATTCCGGCCCAGATACACATACATGGCAGGAACCACGAAGATGGTGAACAGAGTTCCGACACTCATCCCGGATGCAATCACCAGCCCCATCGAGAAGCGCGCCGATGATCCCGGCCCGGAAGACAACAGGAGCGGGAACATGGCCACAACCAGGGCTGCGGTGGTCATCAGCACCGGGCGCAAACGAATGCTCGCTGCCTCTTCGATGGCCTCGCGTTTGCTCATTCCGCCCATCTGCAGCTTGTTGGCAAACTCCACGATCAGGATGCCGTGTTTGGTGATCACGCCAATCAGGGTCAGCATGCCCACCTGGGTGTAGAGGTTGAGCGTCATGCCCGGGAAGTTGGTCAGCTGGAAGGAGTTGGTCATCCCCAGAATGGTGATGAAGAGCAGCGCGCCACAGATCGACATCGGCACGCTGACCAGCATGATCAATGGGTCACGGAAGGACTCGAACTGAGCGGCCAGCACCAGGAAGATCACGATCAGCGCGAAAGCAAAGGTGACCAGCAGAGCGGAGCCTTCCTGCTTGTACTGACGTGAGGTACCGGAATAATCCAGGCTCACATCCGCAGGCAGCGTCTGGGCTGCAACCGTTTCCAGGGTTTCCAGCGCTTCGCCCAGCGTCACGCCAGGGCGTTGAACGCCGAGGATGGTATTGCCGTTGAGCTGCTGCACATGGGTTCTGGTACGCACCTTGACCTCGTCCCGGAGCGTCACAACGGTGGACATCGGAATGAGCTCGCCGTCCCGGGTGCGGGTGTAGTAGTTCTGAAGCTGGTCAGGGTTGAGGCGCTCGCCGCGCGTGACCTGCTGGATCACCTTGTAACTGCGGCTGTCAAACGAGAAGCGATTGACCTCGCCACCGGAGAGCGCGGAGCTCAGGTCGGCGCTGAGGCGGGCCATGTCGATACCCAGCAGCGCAGCCTTGTCGCGATCAATCTCCACCACGGAGGTGGGCAGGTTCACCTTGAGCTCGGGCACCATGAAAATAAATTTGTTGGTGGCCATGGCCTGCTGGATGAATTCTTCGCCAATGCTCATGAGTTGGGTCATCGGTCGGGTCGACTTCAGCGCAACCTCCACGGGGTAGCCCTTGCCGGGCGAGGGCAGCGGTGGCGGCTGAAAGACAGAGATGCGCAAGCCTGCGTTCTGAGACACAGCGTTCGTCGTTTCGTTGACGATGCTCGTGGTGTCCCGATCGCGCTGGCTCCATGGCGTGGTCTGCATGCCAACAAAGCCGGTGTTCGGGTCGGTGGAGAAAACACCGGTGAAAGAGAAGAAGTTTCGGACATCCTCGATCTCACGCACGACGTCGTGCATGTCAAACAGATATTTCTCCGTGAATTCGAGCGTTGCGGAACTGTCAGCTTCGATGAAGACGCCAAAGAATCCGGAATCTTCAGCAGGGACCAGTTCGCCGGGCAGACCCTTGAACAGGAAATAGCAGCTCGCCAGGATCAGTGCGCCAAAAACACCGATGACGTGGTGCGTATTCAGGGCGCCGTGCAGCCGGCGTTTGTAACTGTGGCGCAGGCGCTCGAACTTCTCGTCCAGCCAGTGTGCTAGGCGATTGTTCTCGGCTCCTTCGCCTTGCGAGGGCTTGATGATGCGCGCGCACAACATGGGTGTGAGCGTCAGCGCAACAACGCCTGAGATGACCACCGCGCCGGCCAATGTGAATGCGAACTCGGTAAACAGTGTTCCGGTCAGACCCGTAAGAAAGCCAATTGGGGCGTACACCGCGACCAGTGTGATCGTCATGGCAATGACCGGGCCGACCAGTTCGCGCGCGCCCTTGATGGCCGCATCAAATGGCTTCATGCCCTCGTCAACGTGGCGGTGAATATTTTCCAGAACGATGATGGCGTCATCCACCACCATGCCAATGGCGAGCACCATCGCGAGCAGCGTGAGGATGTTGATGGTGAACCCCATGACGAACATCAGCATCAACACACCGACCAGCGATAACGGCACAGTCACCGCCGGAATCAAGGCGCTGCGGACCGAACCAATGAATAGGAAGATGACGACAACAACAATGAAGACGGCCTCAATCAAGGTGGCGCGAACTTCGCTGATGGATTCGCGGATGTACTCGGTAGCGTCGTAGGCGATGTAACCCTCAACGCCGTCGGGCAGGCGCTCGACAATCTGGTCCCAGTCATCACGCAGTTTGGCCATGGTGCTGAGCACGTTGGCGTCCGGTCGCACCTTGATGCCGAGAAAGATCGCTGGGTCGCCATTCCAGAAGGCGCTCTGATCGTAGGTTTCGGCTCCTAGATTGACGTCCGCCACATCGCCGAGCCGGATCAGGCCGGTTTCGGTGGACTTGATGACGAGCTGTCGGAATTCTTCGGGCGTGCGCATCTCCGTGCGCGCAGTCAGGGAAATCTTGATGAAGCTGCCCTTGGTTTCTCCCAGTGCCGAAAGAAAATTCTGTGCGCGCAGGGCAGAGCGAACTTCGCCGGCAGTAATGTTGTACGCAGCAAGACGGTCGGACTTGAGCCAGACGCGAATCGCGAAGGTGCGTCCGCCAATGAACTGAACCTGCTGGATGCCATTGATGGCGCTCAGCTCCGGCTCGACCACGCGACTCAGATAGTCCGTCAGCTGATTGGCGTCCAGCGTCTTGGATGAAAATGAGATGTACATCGGCAAGGTCTGTTCGGCGTCGATGACCTCGATGATCGGGTCCTCGGAATCGGCCGGCAGCTGGTTGCGAATCTTGTTGACCTTGGACGAAATCTCCGTGAGCGCCTGATCGGGATCGCGATCAGGGCGCAGGAAGGCCGAGATGGTGGTGACGCCTTTCTCGGTACTGGAGTAGAGATAGTCAATGCCATCCGCTGTGGCGACTTCCTTTTCCAGCGGCGTAGTGACAAAGCCTTCCATCAATTCCGGGTCGGCGCCGGGGTAGAGCACGCGCACGTCGACCTGCGCATTCTGCAGGACCGGGTACTGGCGAACGGTGAGTTCCGTGCCCGCCCGTATACCCATCAGCAGGATGATCAGGCTCACCACGGTGGCCAGCACAGGCCGGCTGATGAAGATGTCAGTCCATTTCATAGGAAGGCCTTTGTGTTAACCCTGTCGTGGTGAGGGTTGCGGGTTTGCATCCGGCGTCACGTCGTTGTTGATCACAACCGGTTGTCCCGACCGCAGTTTGAGCAGCCCGGAAGTGGCGACTTCTTCTCCGGGTTTCAGGCCATCAATGACAGTGACAAGGTCGCCCCGAGTCGGGCCAAGCTTTACAAAGCGATTCTGGGCTTCCCACTTCGCCTCTGGGGGCTGGCCCTCCGCAGCGGCAGCAGGCGCTTCTGAAGTGGCGGCATCCTCCTGCTTCTCGGCGGGTTCTTTCTCGCTGATCACAAAGACGGAAGTGCCATAGGCGTTGTAGTTGACCGCCGTGGCCGGGATCACCACGTAGTCGTGAGACTCCAGCAGGTCCATCGTGACCTTTGCAAATTGTCCCGGCAGCAAGGCGCGGTCTTCGTTGGGCAATTCTCCGCGCACGCTAATGTTGCGGCTGGCTGGATCAATCTGCGGATCCACCGCCTGGACTTTGCCCATGAACACGCGATCGCCATAAGCCTCGGTGGTGAGCTTGATGGGCATGCCAGTCTTGACCGAACCCACCCAGCGCTCAGGCAGTTCGAAGTCCACCAGCAAGGATTCAAGCTGGCGCACGGTAACGGCAGCTTGTCCGGGCTGGAGGAAAGTGCCAAGATTGACCTGAATAATGCCGACGTCGCCTGAGAACGGCGCAATGATGCGCTTTTCATCCACCTTGGCCTGCTGCGCCTGGACCGCAGCGCGTGCAGCGGCATATTCACTCTCGGCAACTTCAATTTCGGACTGCGAAACCGCTTCCAGATCGAACAGTTTCTTGCGGCGCTCGAAGGTCAGCCGCGCCAGTTTGGTCTGCGCCTTGAGGCGATCCAGTTCGGCGCGATCAGTTGAGTCTTCGAGTTCAAGCATGACCTGGCCCTTCTTTACCTGGCTGCCGGAACCGACATTGATCTTGGTGACGATGCCGCCCACCTCGCTGCTTACATCCGCGCCGAGCGTTGCAACCAGAGAGCCGGGTGCCTCCAGCTGTGTCTGCCATGTTTCGCTTTTTGCCAGGGCAGTGCTCACTGTCGCCGGTGGAACTGGCTGATTGTTGAAGTACTCGGTCATGGCTTTCTGACCCATGTACTTCATTCCAAAGATGCCGCCGAAGACAACGGCAACCAGCAACAACATGATGATCATTCGACGTGCGGTCATGACGGATTCAACTTGATTGGTGGCAATGGGGTTCAGGGCGTTTCAAACAGGTAATCAAGGTCGCTGACGACCTGTGCGGTCAGCAGCCCGGCTTCTGCGTGCAGGGTGAGCAGATTGATCAGGGTTGAGTAGCGCGATGCGTTGCGGTTGCGGCGCGCCTGTACCACGCGGCGCGCTGCATCGAGCACGTCGGTAATGGTTCTGGAGCCAGCGTCGTAACCGGCCTGTGTCGCCTTTTGCGCGGCGATGGCGGATTCGAGCGCCCTGGAATAGGCCTGGGCTTCGGCGCGCGCTGTATTCACCGAACGGTGCAGCTTTCGTACATCGCGTTCTGCCGCGCGCTCAACCTGCAGCAGGCGAAATTCTGCCTCGTCGACTTTTGCCTGTGCCTGTCTAATCCTGCTTTGGCCGAGGCCGCCGGCGTAAATTGGAATACTGAGCTGCAAGCTGATCTGAGCATCGTCCTGACGTTGGCCCAGGATGTATTCGGTGGATTCGTTTCGCCCTGCCTGTGCAACCAGATCAATCTCTGGGAGCACCTCGGCGCGACGTGATTCGAGTTCGGTTCTGGCCAGTTCGAGATCCAACAGTGCACTTTGCGTAGCTGTGCCATTTTCACGGGCCAGTCTTGCCCAGGACTCGACATCAAGAGGTTGCGTCGCTGGCAGTACCGCATCGTCTCTCATGAGGTTGGGCGCATCGCCCGGCGTGCCGGTGACTTCGTCCAGTGCATCCTGCTGGTCTTCCAGTTCTGCCTGCGCACTGACCAGACGGGCTTTGGCCAGATCAGCGCGCGCCATCGCCTCCTTGAGATCGGTGCCAGGAACCAGGCCGACATCAAATCTCTGACGCGTGGCTTTCAGGGATTCCTGTACCGACTTGACTTCGCTGCGGGACTCTTCCACCGCTTCGCGGGCGAGCAGGGTATTCAAGTAGCGGCTCGCCACCCGCACCACAAAGTCGCGTTCCGAATCCTTGGCGTGGCGAGTAGCGAGGCTGTCATAGACCTTGGCCCTGTCCTTGCGGGCTGACCAGTCCAGTCGCAGCAAGGCCTGCCGGACCTCCAGATAAGCAGACCACGAGGGGTAGTGGTCTTGCGCAGAGCCGAAAGCGAATTGTGAATCGGAATAACTGTAGTTGGCCTGGCTATTGATGGAGACATGAGGCCGTAGTTCGGAATATTCCTGCTGGCTTTCCTCCGACTCTGCAGCAAAGCGGCTGCGCGACTCGCCCACGGCGGGGTCGTGCTGTGATGCGCGCTCAAGTGCTTCGGTCAAGCTGAGTGCGCTGGCCAGTCCGGACCATGCCATCAGAATTGATCCGAACAAGGTGACATTAAGCCGCATTGCAAAGATCCTCCGGAAAGACTTCTTTCTTGATGCGCTCAATCAAGGCGCTGATCGCCTGCGGTTCGGCCGGACCTGCAATCGGCTTCCAGTGATAACCGTCCAGCAGGTTCTGTAGGTGGCGACACATCAGGAAATAGGGTTCGGTAATTGACAGGTGATTGAGCAGGCCTTCGGCATGCGTGAAGTTGTGGTAACCCGAGCAGATGGCCCAGACACCGAGCGCCAGTTCTTCAGCAGTTTGGCCGTCAATTTCGAGGTCACCAGAACGGCGCGCGTCTTCAACTATGGTGCTGACCAGGTTCAGGCCCGGTCGGTTGGCATCGTGAAAGGCTTGCTTGCGTTGCTCGGAGGCCGCATTCCAGGCCACCTCGCACAGGATGTACTGAACAATCCGGAAGTAATCGGGGTGCTTTTTGACGAACACCAGATCGCCTACGCCCACGGCAAACATGCGGTCGCGGCTGGGAGCCTTCCATTCCGACGCTTTGCGAGTCAGATCGTAATAGTCCTTCACCGTGCGGGTGACCAGGGCCAGCAGCAGGTCTTCCTTGGAACTGAAGTGCAGGTAGAGCGTGCCCACGGCGTACTCCGCCTTTTCCGCAATTCTGGACATCTGCAGGTTGAGCAGACTCTCCTCGCGGACCAGTTCCAGGGCCACGTCCAGGAAGAGCGCCTCTCGTTCTGCGACCTCCCGTTGTCTGCGCTCCTTGGTTCCCACTGATGCCCATCCAATAAATGATGAATGAATAGTTTATGAATGCTAATCATAAAATGGCAACAGCTCATGCAATTTTCCCATTGCCATTGCCATTGCCTGAGTGGGGCTTCCCCGGATTTGGTCAGGGGCGGGGCGGTACCTGTATAAGGGGTCGGTACGCCCAAGCTAAGGCGGTGCCGCGCCGATGAGGGAGATGCAGAAGCCGGGGGGCAGCATCACTTTCGGGCGCTATTGCCGCTCAAATGCTTGCGTTGATCCGTCTACATCACTATCCTGCGCGCCCGAAGTTGATCCCGTCGGCGGTTCTGGCGAGGTACAACTGAACTATAAAGCCCTATCAGGGGAACATTGATGAGCACGTTTTTCGCAAACGCCGAGAACGTCAAGCGCGACTGGTTCGTGATTGATGCAGAAGGCAAAGTTTTGGGTCGCCTTGCGACCGAAGTAGCACGCCGCCTCCGCGGTAAGCACAAGCCCGAGTTCACGCCGCACTGTGATACCGGCGATTACATCGTCGTGATCAATGCCGAAAAGATTCGCGTGACCGGCAACAAGCTCAACGGCCCGGAAGGAAAGCTGTACTGGCGCCACACCGAGCATCCTGGTGGCATCAAGCGCACCACCTTGCAGGAAATGCTGGCCAAGCACCCCGAGCGCGTGATTGAGAAAGCGGTCAAGGGAATGCTTCCCAGGGGACCTCTGGGCTATGCCCAGTATCGCAAGCTGAAGGTCTATGCCGGTGCCGAGCACCCGCACACCGCCCAGCAGCCGCAAACCCTGACGATCTAAGGCGAACCCAATGGCTTCCATCAAAGCACCAGCAGAACAGAATTACGGCACGGGCCGTCGCAAGACCGCCGCTGCCCGCGTTTTCATGCGCCCCGGCAAGGGCGATATCTCCATCAACGGCAAGACTGTCGAAGATTATTTTGGTCGTGAGACCTCCCGCATGCTGGTTCGCCAGCCGCTGGAACTCTCTGATCACCTGAGCACCTTCGATATCAAGATCACCGTCTCCGGCGGTGGCCCAAGCGGCCAGGCCGGTGCGGTCCGTCACGGCATCACCCGGGCACTGCTCAAGTACGACGAAACACTTCGTCCTGCGCTGCGAGCTGCCGGACTGGTTACCCGCGACGCACGAGAAGTGGAGCGCAAGAAGGTCGGTCTGCGCAAAGCGCGCAAACGTCCTCAGTACTCCAAGCGTTAAACTGCTTTACCTCGGAACCTGTTGCCACTCATTCTGGTCACAGGTTCCGAGTCTCAAGAACGCTTTTGTTTCTTGGGGGATCGTTCAATGGTAGGACAACAGTCTCTGACACTGTTTATCCAGGTTCGAGTCCTGGTCCCCCAGCCAAACTGGGTTCCGAAAGCTTCCGAAGGCTTCCGAGAACCACATATAACCCCGCGAATTGCGGGGTTTTTTTTGCCTGAAGGGTCCAAAGACGCCGCAAGAGAGCCGGGGGGTAATGTGTAGCAAAGTGTGTAGCAATGTTGTTGTCAAACTCAGTTTGCTACACACTTGTATCAAACTTCGAACGTGATGCTACACATGCCCGGAAGACTAACTGAGCTGCAGGTCAAGAACGCCAAGCCCAAGATCAAGAAGTACACGGTGGCCGATGGTGGTGGCCTGACGCTGATGGTATTGCCCGACGGGTCGAGGTATTGGCGGCTTCGCTATCGAATCAATGGCCGGGCAAAAATGGTCGCCGTTGGCAAGCCTTACCCACTCACTACCCTGAAGCAGGCTAGGGAGAAAGCTGGCCAGTTCAGGGAGGAACTCGCCAAAGGGCTTGATCCTTCTTTAGAGCGCCAGAAGGAAAAGCGGGCAAAGCAGGGGTGCGCCGCTAATACCTTTCGCGACGCAGCACAAGCTTGGCACGAGTTCCGTAGCAAGGCTTGGGACAAGAAAACCAGCGATCAGGCCAGAACCTACCTCCACAAGGACCTTTTGCCACGCTTGGGGTCCAGAAGCTTGGACGACATTTCTCCGCCCGATCTGGCCGACCTGATTTCCGGAATCGAAGCCAGGGGGGCCTTTGACGTCGCCAAAAAGGCGCGCCAGTGGCTGAAGGCAATTTATTCCCACGCGCGGGCCAATGGCTGGACAGAAGCCGACCCTGCCCGCGATCTTGCGGCTCTCGCCCAGCCGGGGCCCGAATCCGAGAACTACGCTCACCTGATAATTGAAGACTTGCCCGATTTTCTACGTGCCTTGGAAGCCTACGAGGGTTCACCTCTGGTTAGGGCCTGCGCAAAGCTTGCACTGTGGACCGCCAACCGCCCAGGAGTCACAAGGACCCTGCGCTGGGACGAACTGGATTTGGAAGCGGGCACTTGGACAATCCGAAAAGGGCGAGAGGGCATGAAGCGCGGCTATTACCACATCACGCCACTGCCGAGCCAGGCGATAACCATGTTGAAGGAACTCATCCCAATCACTGGGCACTTTGAACACGTGTTCATTGGCCGGAACGATCCGACCAGGAGCCTTAGCGATGGGGCGGTTCGAGGCATGCTCAAGGCGATCGGTTACCACAAAAAGCAGACCATGCACGGCTTTCGGCACCTAATCAGCACGGCGCTCAACGACAAGGGTTACGCAGTGGACTGGGTGGAACGACAGCTTGCTCACGGCGACCCGGACAAGATTCGTGGCACCTACAATAAGGCCGCGTACTTGGAGCAGCGCCGGAAGATGATGCAGAACTGGGCGGACTACTTGGACGACATTGTGAGGCAGACTTGATCTGCACTGTCCGGAGGGCTAGTGCATTCTCAGCAAACGTTCTTCAGGAGGCCCCCTGAGTGTCAATGACTGACGACAGATGGTCCGGTGATGAAAAGTCCGCTAGTCGTCGGGCTGAGGAGATGGTCGCTTACCCAAAGACTATGGATTTTCTGAAGCGGCGATGGAACGCCACGCCAGAAGAAGTCGCTGCCTGGGTGGACCAAGGTAGCGATGGGGGCGGATTGAGCGCATATGTTGTGAATACTATGAGCGGTGAGGTCACTCGCGCCCGCTTCTTTCCCCATCCCGATGACCATGACTACGTTCGTCTGCTACACGGATTGCACTGGAAAAGGAAGGAGCTTGCGAGCTTTCGTCCACTGGAGCGATTTCTGACTGGAACGGCGCTGAAGTCGCGCTGGTCGCGGTTGGAAAGCCTCGATGCTGGCGCCTTGATTCAGGCGAAGATTGAAGAAGGGACATTGGTGGACTACCACCCGATTACTGGCGTGTCAGGGGATCACTGGAAGGGAACGGATTTGCTCGGCGACGGTTTGCCTTCGTTAGAGCAGGCATTGTTCTCACTTGCCCAGATCGAAACCATCGAAGCCAACGATTTCCCGGCGGCGGATCGCCAGTTGGTCGAAGTAGAAGATCAGGAGTTGACCGTTTCAGAAAACGCCAAGCGTGCGGCAGAAGCACTGTACGAACGTGAGGGGTCGCGGCGATGGCTTAATGAACGTTTCCTTGAAAAGTGGAAGAGCTACAAGCTGGAGCAATTCCAGAAAGACGGAACAACCCCGTCGAAGAATGCGTTCGCGCGCGAGCATTGCAAAGAGTTTCATATGGCATTTTCTACCGCCCGTGACGCCCTGAGGAACAGGTGAACTGGGTATGAGTGGTGCATGCACTCATATCTGCTCTCCGTGACGTAGTTCCGTCAGTTTGTTGCCATCTCCAATAACACCCGAGGGGGTGGAAAGATGGCCTGCAAACGACTCCTGCGACTCAACAGTGTCGTCGAGAAGACCGGGGACAGCGTCTCCGGTACTTACCAAAAAATCCTGGACGGATTGTTTCCGCAACCGGTGAAGATCGGCGCTCGCGCGAGTGCGTGGCCCGAAGAGGAAATAGACACGATCATCACCGCTTACATCGCTGGTGCCAGTAATAGTGAGCTGCGAAATCTGGTAGTCCAAATTCATTCAGCACGGCCGACTGCTGTAGTGGACTTCCGCACCAACAAGCACTTTGCGGAGGACGGCCCGTGATCAAGGCTCCGCTGTCGGGCGTCTCCCATGGTGGAAGCGATCACCTACGTGGGCGCCGCAACGCGAAAAAACGTCGCCGCAAAGCGCAGCGTGAAAAATTTGTCGCGCTGTACCGTCACGAGTTGAACTGCGAAGCCTATGCCAGCCTGAGTCCGACGGCTCGGGCGCTACTCGTGGAGTTCCGCTTCAGATATTCGGGCGGTCAGAACCGGATCATTTTTTCTATTCGACAAATGGCTGAATGCTTGAGGGTAACCGAAAAGACGGCCAAAAAAGCCCGCGACGAACTGATCGGCCGGGGATGGATCATCGAACTTGAGAAGGGGGCATTTCACCGCAAGAACCGTAAAGCGACCGAGTACGCGTTGACCAATCAACCGCTCGAAGATTGCGACGGCGCGGTCGCGCCGAAGAACTTTCTGTCATGGCGCCCGCCTACACAAAAAAACACGGTGGGAGAATTTCCGGGTGACCGTGGGAATTCTTCCTGCCGTGGCGATGCAAGCACGGTGTTGGCTGCTTCTGACGGTGGGAAACATTCCCATCATTATGTAGCGAATTCTGTTTCCACGGAGGGAGAAAGTCCCACACATATACATATACCAGCGGGTGTTTCCAGTGATCCCGTTTCACTCAGCAAGGTGATGCTGCTCCTGGTCCACTGCAGGGGATTGGTTGAAACCCAAGTAACCATGATCTTGTTCTGCACCATGGTGTCCGCCCGGTACTCAGCAATGGAGGCATCGTGATCTGCCCATGTGGGGCGCTTATGGGAAAGCGTTTCGCCGAAACCAATCAGGCTTTTCTGACGTGGACTGAGTGCGGCAAGTGTGGCCGGGCCGGAAAATTCTCGCTTTACGTTGGTGGTGTGCGCGTTGATGTTGAACAGGCGGAGCGCCTCGCCTTCCAGGATGAGTGCCTGATCCAGAGAATTTTCGCTCGACTGACACATCAGGCGTGACCGGCTTCAGGGGAAGAAGCAGATCAGTGGTGAACTGGGAGGTGCCTCGCCCCACCGTCAATCACCTGTTGCACCGCTGCAGCGATTCGCGCCATGGTGTGTGATTACTTGCCGTGCTTCAAGGGCGGCAACCCGTCTACAATCTTCATGGTTGCAAGGCTGATCGTGATGATCCGCCGCATTTCCACTTTCGGCTTCCACCAATGGCACAACTCGTTTCATCTCGGTGCTGTAGACATCGACCATGCGTGGCAACCGATCCAGCAGTGCGGCCCTGTCGTAGTTGCAGGCCCAGGCATCTCGGCTCGTCTCTACACCTCGTTGATAGGTTTCGAAGATGCTCCCATCTTCCGCAATTGGCATCAGCGTGCCGAAGTCCTCGCTTCGCTGGTTGATCCAGTCATTATCCGCGTTCGGCTTGATGTCATCCCATTCAATGCCATTGATGTCACCGGCCCCTGCAATCAGCGCCTTGTTCTCGCCCTCTGAGAGATAGTCGCCAATATCGTGGTAGTGAATGCGAGCGGGGCTATCATGCGCAGGTGCCTTCACAAGAATTGTAATGGCCACCGGTGTCCGGGAGCCTGACCCGAATATTTTGCCGCCCTCGGGGCGGGACTCCTCTCCCTTGGTGCGTTGATTGCCATGCAGGTTGTAGACATAGATATTTGAAAACTCTTTTTGGAAGCACTTGCGCAGCCCATCCATCGTATTGCCGTCCAGCCAGCCAGCGTTTGTGACGTAACAGACAAGGCCCTGCTCGCCGATACGATTGGGGGCCCAGCGAAAGGCGCGGATGTAGGAGTCGTAGAGGCTGTTCTGGTTAGTGGCGTCCTGCGAGCCATCGGTGTCCAGCACGTCTGGCTCACAGTTCGCAGTGCCTGTGCAACCAGTACACAACATTCCACTATTTTCGACAACATGGCATATGGTCCGCACAGAAGCGCGCCAGATGCACCATTGCAGCCGGATAAACAGAGCGCTGAAAGATGGCTGAAATCGTGCACCAGTGCGCGATTTGGACAATGTGCCTGCACGTGTGCGGACCAAATGTCCGGTTTTCCTCGCCAACGCGTTCACAAGCTGCTGCGCGTCGGTCGCAAAAGTAGGCAACTACTGCTCAGTAGTGGCACACAATTTTTGCTCAGCAGGCACGCACAACTACTGGACAGTAGTGGCGTATTTTTTTGCGCTCAACTTGGGAGGTCGAATTTTGTTCGCGCCGCGCGGGAGGTCGCCAATTTTGGGGGTGGGCACATTTTTTAAGGGGTGCCGCCACGGCCGGGACAGTTTTTATTGCGGCCCGATTGGCACTCGGCCGGGACACTGCACGCGGGAGGATTGGAAAGTTTGGCGAGTGAGTGATGGGGCTATATATGAATCACACATGGGCCGGGTCGCGGCCGGTCGCATGCCCCCCGGTGGGGGGTGCCGGGACTCCTGTCGCGTGCGATTGCCCACCGAACGCGTCACTGTGGCGGGGCGCAGGCGGACGGCTGACTATGGGGTGGTTAGGCTGAGCGCTTCCCAGTCACTACTTGATCGCAAAGCATGACCCAATGTTGCTCCACCGACAGGGAATCGAGACGTCGACTCACCGGGGCGGTTAAGAGGCGTTTGTGCGCCGAGCGGGCTTAACGGGATGCCAGGTCAGGGGCCGGTCGGGTAGCCTGACTTTGCCGGCGGAATGGGCTCATAGCCGAAATTCCGTGCCACGATTTCATTGGCAGAAAGCGGCCATTCGAGCCGTAATGAATCAAGTTTGCTCGCCGTTGCTCGCGACACCGGCGCGCAAACGACGGTCAAAGAATGTTGCCGACTGCGACATCTATCCACGAGGTTCGCGCGCGCGAATTTTTTTTATCCGATACTCGAGCTGCGCCCGCGTCAGACCAAGCTGGCGCGCGGCCATGGACATATTGCCTTTCGCACGGGCCAGCGCCGCCAGCGCCAGCCGGTCCTGCGTCGCTGGCAAATCGAGTGCGCCTTCTTTCCCCTGCAACCATGCGCCCACTTCCTTGATTGCGTCCGCGGCGGCGTTGTCGGCTTGGGTCTCTCGATTCGGTGCGACCAGTTCCCCTGCGCGCCCCAACTCCAGCATGTCGCGATTCGCGCCGCCGTCGGCGGCGAACAGATGAGAGCGATCGAGCGGCTGGCCTTCGTCGGCCAGGATTACTCCACGCTCGAGCACGTTCTCGAGTTCGCGCACGTTGCCAGGCCAGTTGTGGTCGAGCAGCGCCGCAAGCGCGCGCGGAGTCAGCCCGGGCAGACGCCGTGCGTGCAGGCTCGAATATCGAGCCAGATAGTGCCCAATCAGCAGCGGAATATCGTCGCGTCGTTCGCGCAGCGGCGGGATCAGGATGGGAAACACGTTGAGGCGATAGAACAGATCCTGGCGGAAGGTCCCGTCACGGATCGACTGCGCCAGATCGGCATTGGTCGCGGCGATGACGCGCACGTCGGCCTTGCGCGTGCGCGTACTGCCCAGGCGCTCGAACTCGCCGGTCTGCAGTACGCGCAGCAGCTTGCCCTGCGCGGTGAGGCTGAGCGTGGCGATCTCGTCGAGGAATAGCGTGCCGCCGTCCGCAGACTCGAAGCGCCCGCCGCGCGAGACATGCGCACCGGTAAAGGCACCGCGATCGGCGCCAAACAGTTCGGACTCCAGCAAGTCGTTCGGAATTGCGGCGCAGTTCACGGCGACGAAGGCGCGCGCCTTGCGCGAACTGCGATCGTGCAGTTCACGGGCGAACAGGCTCTTGCCGACGCCGCTCTCGCCCAGCAGCAGAACCGTCGCGCGCGTCGGCGCGACCCGGTTGATCTGGTGAAGGATCGTGCTGAACGCCATGGAGCCGCCCACTGGCGCGCCGGTATCGGCATGCGCGGCTTTCTTGGGTAGGCGTGCGAGATGGTGCTGCCCCTCGCGCCCGGCCGGCGCCGAACGCGTCTTTTCCACGAAGGGATGCAGGTCCTCCAGATCACGATCCGCGTCCGGCCAGTCCTCTGCCGGTCGGGCCACAGCGCGACACTGGAGCCCCCCACAGGCGCGACACTCGACCTCGCGCACCAGGATGTCCTGGCCCATGAAGGCGCTGGCATACCCCGAGGCATAGCCTGCTAGCATCCAGCACGCGCCCTGGTGGGCAAGCAGCGCCGTGCCCACCGGTTGGTCGACCTCGAACGAATCGTGAAACACGAACTCGCTGTTGATCTGGCCGGTGCTCACTTCCATGCGGAACTGCTGGAGGCGAATTTCGGCCATGCCCTTGAGCGCATGCAGCTGCGGTCCCACTGCGAAGGCTTCAAAGGCGCTTGCCTCGCCTCGCAGGCGCTTGGCGAACTCGGCATCCCGGCAACCTGCGCCGTAACCCATGCGCGTGATCACACCGCGTGCGGCGTCCAGTCCGAAACGAGCGACCAGCTCACTGCGCATGTCGTAGAACGACTCGGCGTGCAGCAGCAGCATGCGCTGATTTTCCAGCCAGATCCGTCCGTGCTCGGGACTGAAATGCAGCTGACCGGCGATGTCACGAACCTCGGGAAAGTGAAGGTCAGCCGGAATGGCGGCCTGCCTGGATTTATTCCGCATATTCGTGCGCCTTGCACCTGTCTTGGCCATCCGATCGCCTCTTCGTCAGATTCGAAATTCATAAAAACATGAAATTCTGATTCTGTCATTTCAGCATTTGAGAAACTTATTCAACAGGATCAAATCCCGGCATCAGTCCTCGTCGTGGGAAAGATGCAATAAATCAGTGGCCTACAGGCTTCTCGAATCATTGGCATATGCGTTGCTATCTTGGGTGACCAGCCGGCGCACCAGACACCGGCGACATGCGAACGAGGAGAAGAATCACCGATGACGGATATCTCATCCCTGGGTTACCTGTGTGTGAGCTCCAACAAGCTCGCGGATTGGGAAACATTTGCGGCCGATATCCTCGGCATGTCCGCGGCCCGCGACGAAGCAAGCGGAGCGCTCTGCCTGCGGATGGACGAGTACGAGCAGCGTCTGCGCATCGAGCCCGGCAGCGAGGACGATCTGGTTGCGGCGGGCTGGCAATTCGAGACCGCGGACGCGCTTGAAACCTATGTACAGGAACTGTCGGCACGGGGCATCGCCACGGTTCCGGGAGACGCTGCACTGGCGGCCTCTCGTCGCGTCGAGCAGCTCTACCTGTGCACGGACCCGGACGGAATCCAGCACGAATTCTTTTATGGCCCCGCGCACGCGGCGCAGGCGTTTCGTTCTCCGGTGCTGCGGGGCGGCTTCGTCACAGGCGCGCTGGGTGTCGGGCATTACGTGTCCGCGGCCAAGGACTACGACAAGACGCTGGCATTCCATCGCGAAGGCATGGGCCTAAAAGTGAGCGACCGCATCCGTGCGCCGCTCATGACACCGCACGGCGAGCTGCCTTTCGATGCCACGTTCTTCCACACCGCAACGGGACGACATCACTCGTTCGCAACCGCCGCGATGCCCTTCCCCAAGCGCATCCATCACATCATGGTCGAGGTGAGCGACTTCAACGACGTGGGGCTCGCCTACGACCGCTGCCTGGCGGCGGGTGTGCCAATCATGATGGGGCTGGGTCATCACCCGAACGACGGCATGTTCTCGTTCTATGCCATCACGCCGTCCGGATTCGCCATCGAATTCGGTCACGGCGGATGCGTGGTGGATGACGACAACTGGCATGTCCGCACCTATTCGCAGCTCAGCGATTGGGGTCATGCGCCGCCGGCTGCCGCGAATACGCACGCGTAGCCCACGCAAAATCATCCAGGAGAGAAATCACATGGACGGAGACAGTCCGCAGGCGCAGATCAATCCCGGCCGTTACGAAGATGCAGTGCTGGGTTTCCGCAATCACTGGTACCCCGCGATGCTATCGACGGAGATTGGCGAGGAGCAGCTGGTGCCGATCACGCTGCTGGGCGAGAACCTGCTGTTCAAGCGCATCGATGGCGTGGTCTATGCGATTGCCGACCAGTGCCTGCACCGCGGCTTCAGGTTCTCGGCGCGGCCCGAGTGCTACACCAAAAACACGATCACCTGCTGGCTGCACGCCTTCACCTACAACTTCAAGAATGGCGAACTGATTGCGATTCCCAGCGCGCCGGACAGCCGACTGATCGGCAAGCGTCGCCTGCACAGCTACCCGGTGCGGGAGGTCAACGGCATGGTGTTCGCGTTCGTGGGCGACCTTGCACCGCCACCACCCTTGAGCGACGACGTGCCACCCGGCTTCCTTGATGAAGAGTGGTGCACCGTGCCGGCGGTCAACGTCAGCAGTGCCTGCAACTGGCGACTCGCTGCCGATTCGGGTTTTGACCCGAATCACATCTTCATTCACAAGGACGACCACTTCCTGAAAGCGCTGGACCGGCCGTTCCCGATTGCCAATCGTCTGGTCGGTGGAGACAGCTTTCACGAAATCACGGAAGTCACCGGACCCGGCCCGAAGGGTCTGGTCGACGAGCTCGGCAAATCCGAGCCGGTGTTCGAATTCGAGTTCGAATGCGAGGGTGAGCGCGGTCGCATGGCGTCACGAATCCCGCCCAATGAAATGGCCTACATGGCCTACGGCGCCATCCAGGGATCAATCTGGCTGCCGGGCGTGCTCAAGGTCGATCCCTGGCCGATTCTCGGCATGGTGCACTACGAGTGGTACGTGCCCGTCGACGAAAAAAACCATCGGTACTTCATTGCATGGGGCCGCAAGACGGTCGACCCGGTCGAGCGGGCCGCGTTCCGCGAAGAGGTGCAGACCAAGTGGAAGCACCTTGGCTTTGAGCAGTTCAACAAGACCGATCTCGAAGCCAACCTCGCGGTGGAAGTCGGGACCGATGGGCTTCCCTACAAATCCGTTGAAAACCTGTTTGAAGGTGACGGCTACACGCTGGTGTGGCGACGTCTGGCCAGCAAGTTCAATCGCGGCCTGCAGGTCCGTGGCGGCGCAAAAGCCAAGGAGTGAGAAATCATGTTGGATGGTGACCCCAACGCGACCGGTTCAGGCTGGACGCCTGACAAGATCCGCGGGCTGATCGACGTCAAGTCGGGCACGCTCGATCCGCGCATTTACTGCGATGAGGAGTTGTATCGCATCGAGCTGGAGCAGGTCTTCGCCCGCAGCTGGCTGTTCCTCGCGCACCGCAGCCAGATTCCGAATGCGGGAGACTTCTTCACGACCTACATGGGCGAGGACCCGGTCATCGTGTCGCGGCAGAAGGATGGCAGCGTCGCGGTCTTCCTCAATCAGTGCCGGCACCGGGGCATGCGTCTGTCGCGGCTGGATCACGGCAACGCCAAATTCTTTACCTGTTCCTATCACGGCTGGAGCTATAACTCGGCGGGCAAGCTGGTGAGCGTGCCGATGGAAAAGAACGGCTATTGCAGCAAGCTCAACAAGGCGGATTGGGGCGCGGTACGCGTGCCCCGTGTTGCCGAATACAAGGGCCTGATCTTCGGCTGCTGGGACGAGCAGGCGCCGGAACTCGACGCGTACCTGGGCGATGCCAAGTTCTACATCGACGTGATGTTCGACCGCAGTGAAGCCGGCACCGAGGTCTGGGGCGGCGTCCACAAGTGGGTGATTCCGTGCAACTGGAAGTTCGCCGCGGAGCAGTTCTGCAGCGACATGTATCACGCACCGCTGTCGCACATGTCCGCGATCATGGCGGTGCTGCCGGACGGGGTGCCACCCGAGGCCGCGCAGTGGCCGACCGAAGGCTTGCAGTGGCGCTCGCCCAACGCAGGACACGGCACCGGCTTCCATACCCCCGACGATCAGGGGCAACTGCTCGGCGCCATCGTTGGCCCGTCGGTCGCGCAGTATTTGATGGAGTCACGTCCGCGGGTTGAGGCGCGTCTGGGCAACGCGAGGACGACCGCGGTCAACGGCGCGCACATGACCATCTTCCCGACCTGCTCGTTCCTGCCGGGCATCAATACGCTGCGCGTGTGGCATCCGCGCGGGCCGAATGAAATCGAGGTCTGGGCGCTGGCGATCGTCGATGCGGATGCCCCGCAGGACGTCAAGGATTGCTGGGGACAGGGCATCACGCGAAGTTTCAGCCCAGCCGGGATGTTCGAGCAGGACGACGGCGAGAACTGGATCGAAGTGCAGCGCGTGCTGCGCGGCGCCCGCGCAAGACGCCAACCCTTCAACCTGCAGATGGGGCTGGGCAACGAGCAGTCGGACGAGCGCTTTCCGGGACCGCTGAGCTACGTGTTTTCCGAAGCCGCGGCGCGCGGCTTGTATACGCGCTGGGCACGCATGATGTCCGGCGAGTCGCACGCGCAACTGGCGCGCCCGAATGAGGATGTGACATGAAGCCGCAAGTCACGCCCGAGCTGCAACTCGATGTCGAGCGCTTCCTGTTTGACGAAGCTGCGTTGCTTGATCGTCATGAGTATCGCGACTGGCTGAATCTGTTTGCAGAAGATCTGGTGTACCTGATGCCGGTGACGACCAATGACCACGAGCAGGCCGTTGGCGCGCCACCGCCGTCGGGTCCGCAGGCGTATTACTTCCATGACGATCTGCGCACGCTCACACAGCGCGTCAAGCGTCTCGAAACCGGCAAGGGCTGGGCCGAGATGCCGCCGTCGCGCACACGGCACATGATCAGCAATGTGGTGCTAACGCCAGCCGATGTCGCCGGCGAGTGGGACGTGTCCTGCAACTTTCTGCTGTACCGCTCGCGGTTGGAACGTCAGGTGGATCTGCTCGTCGGCGCACGCGTCGATCGCCTGCGACCCTGCCAGGACGAGCCGCGCTGGAAGATCGCGCGGCGCGATCTCACGCTCGACCAGGGCACGCTGCTGGCCAACAACCTGAGCATCTTCTTCTGATGGGACAGCGCATCCATGCCTGCCGTGTGCATGAGCTTGCCGACGGCGAAATGCGCGTTGTCGAAGACGCGCCGTTTGCGCTCGCGGTCTGCCGCGTCAAGGACGAGTGGTTCGCGTTCGAAGACAACTGCACGCACGAGGACTTTGCGCTCAGCGAAGGCGCTGTCGATGGCCTCGAGATCGAGTGCGCGCTGCACGGCGCGCGCTACTGCCTGCGAACCGGCGAGGTTCGCGCAGTCCCGGCCAGCTGCCCGATCCGCGTGTTCCCGGTGCACGTGGACGACGATGTGGTCCAGGTGGAACTGCCCTGAATTACTGACGAGAAAACCCAATGTCTGAACTTACCGATTCCAGCACCAGCCGCTTTGTCGAAGCCGGCGGCCACCGCCTGCACTGCCACGATGCGGGTAGCGGTCCGGCGGTCATCATGCTGCACGGCGGCGGCCCGGGCGCCGGCGGCTGGAGCAATTTCAATCGCAACATCGCGCCCTTTGTCGCCGCTGGATACCGCACGATCCTGCTCGATTGTCCGGGCTTCAACAAATCCTCTCCCATTGTCTCCGCCGATCCACGCGGCCTGATCAACGCACGCGCGGTGCACGCGCTGATGGATGCGCTGGAAATACAGAAAGCGCACCTGATCGGCAATTCGATGGGCGGGCTGACTGCGCTCACGTTTGCGCTCGAATTCCCTGAGCGTCTCGATCGCATGATCCTGATGGGCAGCGCAGGACTGGGCCAGAGTCTGTTCCAGCCGATGCCGCAGGAAGGCATCAAGCTGCTGATGAAGCTCTACAAGCAACCCACGCTGGAAAATCTGCAGGCGATGCTGCAGGTGTTTGTCTACGACACGTCGGTCCTGACCGAAGAGCTGGTGCAACAGCGCTGGCAGGCCATGCAGCGCTCACAGGAGCACCTGGCGAACTTCGTGAAGAGCAACGAGATGAATCCGCGTGCCCTGTTCGTGGACTTCACACCGCGCCTGGGCGAGATCAAGGCGAAGACGCTCGTCGTCTGGGGCCGCGATGACCGCTTCGTCCCGCTGGACAACGGCATCAAGGCGGTCTGGGGGATTCCAGACGCGGATCTGCAAGTGTTCGGCCGCTGCGGTCATTGGGCGCAGTGGGAACACGCAGACAAATTCAACCGCTTGGCGTTGGGTTTCCTCAAAGCGTGAAACGCCAGACACCCTTCTTGACCTGGAATCAAAAATGAACGGACTCGAAAATTCAGTGGTGCTGATCACCGGCGGAGGTTCCGGGCTGGGCCGTGCGCTGGTCGAACGCTTCCTGCGCGAAGGTGCGAGCGTGGCGATACTGGAATCCAGTGCCGAACGTGTAGCCAGCCTGCAGGCCGACTTCGGCGAGAAGGTCGAAGCAATCGTTGGCGATGTCACCGTCTACGCTGACAACGCGCGCGCAGTCGAGCGCACCGTCGCCCGATTCGGTCGACTTGATACCTTCATCGCCAACGCCGGCATCTTCGATTTTTTCCAGGCGTTATCGCAGTATGAAGGTGACAAGCTCGCCGCAGCATTCGACGAGTTGTTCGCGGTCAACGTCAAGGGCGGCTTGCTCGGCGCGCGGGCAGCGCTGTCGGAGCTGGTGAAGACGCGCGGCAGCATCATTTTCACCATCTCCAACGCCGGTTTTTATCCCGGCGGTGGCGGTCCGATCTACACCGCATCGAAGCACGCGCTGGTGGGATTGGTGAAGCAGCTTGCGCACGAACTGGCCCCCAAGGTGAGAGTAAACGGTGTCGCGCCGGGCGGCATGAAGACCAACCTGAGCGGCTTGCACGCGACCGGCACGGGAGCGCAATCGCTGGCAGACGTAGAGGGCCTCGACCAGATGCTGCGCGACGTCACGCCGCTGCAGATCGCTCCGAGGCCCGAGGATTACTGCGGGCCCTATATGCTGCTCGCATCTGCGGCGGAAGCGGGGCCAATCACGGGCGCGATAATCAACACCGACGGCGGGCTGGGCGCGCGTGGAATCATCAAGATCCGCGGGGGCGAGGCGCTTTGATGTCCCGTTACGGTTGCTGGGTCCATCTCACCTTTTGATCGCTTGAACCGCCAAGGATGCGTTTCGCTTTCGTGTTCCGTTGATACGGCTTAATCACCGGGAGACTTAGTGAAAAAGAATAGGCAGGCCCCCACCCCGACACAGAACGTCCGCGGCAGGAATGCGGACTATCGGACTCTTCTGCTGGGGACACATCGCAAAAGAATTATCCAGCGGACGCTGACCAGCCCGAAGCGGTCCTTGCATCGAATAACGCGGACACTTCGAAATTTGAGATCTCACCGCGGCGGGCGAGCACACCTTCGAGCCAGTACGCTTGATCAGGCGACGAGTTGGTAGCAAACCCAGAAAATCATACCTACCTGAGCGAGGAAGAAGGTGGCACGTAGCAGCACGAACGCCGGGGCGGTACTGATGAGGTGTGACAGGCTCTGTCCCACACGCGCGACCACGATGAAAGTCGCGAGGCCATCCACCACGGGGCTCTTGCCCATTAGCGCAGCGATCACCACGACGGCAGCGAAGAGCGGAAAGTTCTCCACGCAGTTGAGGTGCGCGCCCTTGGCACGGACCATAAAGGGTGGGTCGCTGTTGATCTCAGCGCGCTCCCAGTCCGCGAACTTGCGATCCCCGAACAGCGCCATCGGCACGCGGGGAAACGCGTAAGCCAGCGTCAGCAATTGCATCCACCCCACGTACAGCAACACGGCGATGAACCCGGTCATGGGTATTCCTTGTATGTCCGATTGAGAAGACCCTTACGCACTCAGCCCGCTAACAGATGCAAAAGCCGTGACCCCGCTGGCCATCGACACCGCCTTTCTGCACGTTGTGGTGACGGTTCTTGCGGTTATCTCGCCTGCCCGATATCACCGATTTATTACGCAGAATTTCCGTAACGGCTGATGAAGTAGATGGACCCTTCGCGCAAGGCCGCAGGTGAAGTGAACCGCTGATCGTGGCGTAGGGATATTCGATAGCGGCCAGTGCCGACGGTCAGCTCTTGGCACAAGGCTGTCCGTCTCTCCCTAGTTGGTGGCGGCGAAGCGATCGAATTGGAACGGCCGATAGCAGCCATCCCGTTTCCGCCGCTCTGGCGCAGGACCAGCCATTAGGTTATTGCTGATTCCGAGCGGCAGGATCGCTAGATCTTGAGGCGACGATGGGCCAAGCCCCGCCTTTAGGCGCTGGGCAGCTTGCTGGCGATGTTGATCAATTCCTACGGCGCCGCTGATCAGTTTCATTGGCGATCACTGGGCAACAAGCTGGCGCTTTGTAACAGAGGCGGAATTAGACGAAGCAGAAGCCCCAGTCGCAGAATGGGCTTTCGTCCTACTGGGCCGGTGCAAGTTGGGTATAGGTGGCTGCCCTAACTGTCGCGGACACCGTATCGACGGCAAGGTGTTCTGACCCTTGGGGTGTGCGACTACTGCAGTGCGGCCTCGCCACGTAGTCGCTTGAGTTCTGCCCGGACCTGCTCCTCGGGAACTTCATCTAGGGGGGCGCTAAGGTTCTTTCGTTCCTTGACGAGTAACCCGGTGAGCTGTGCTTTGAGACGCGTGGCACAAATCATCCCGCGCGGATCGTTATTTGCGAGGGCGATTTCATAAGCCCGTTGCGCTTCCTCAAGTAAAGCATCGGTGGACACGATATGCGCAGTCGTCGCTTCAACCATTACGCGAGCCTGAAGTTCTGCAACCCTTGACCGAACCTTGGGAAGCGCAGCGATTCTGCTCGCACTCTCGTGGATGGATTTGACTGACGTTGAAGGGCGCGGCGAGTACGCTAGTCGGTAAGCGTCGGCTTGCGTGGCCCCGATTGCGATGGCTTCTGCAAACGCGCTTTGCTTAGATGACAGGGATTCAAGAGTCGACATTGTCAGTTTCCATCAATCGACACGTTTACATCGTACGAATGCTTTAGCGGAATCTATTTGTGTAGCAATTTGTGTAGCGATCCAAAATGCAAACGAGTCAATTCGCGCGAATTCAAATGGATACGTGCCAGGTTCGAGTCCTGGTCCCCCAGCCAACAGGGGTCGCAAGACCCACAAAAAGCCCCGCTTTTGCGGGGTTTTTTGTGCCTGATGGGTTTTCTGGTTATCAGGATATTCGAACCTGTCCGAGCGTTCGGACCAGCTCTGGTCCATTTGATCACTGACGGGTAAAAGGCAGACTACCCGGGATGCGAGCCGCGAGTGAGGGAGGCACTGACGGCGCTGCATGCGCAGGGGAGGGCTGCAGTGCACCCCGAGCAGTCTGCGTGGACCAGCCTCGCAGCCAGTAGGCGGTATCTGGGCACTCTATCCAGGATCACGCCACGGCTGTGAGACTCATTACTACAAACACCGGGCCTGGTCTGCTGGTTCCCGCGGCGGAAAAATAATTTTTGATCTGCCAGTTGGAACCGCGTCGCAAGGTTGGGTGTGTTTCTGATTGTCGGCTCCTTTGGCCGACCATCAATGATCCCCCGGGCGCTGCGAGTTCAATGACATTCTGCTTTTGGCTCGAATGGGCGAACAGGCGTTCGTGGGGTCACCAAATCAGAAAATTCGGGTGACGCATCTGCGTGCCACGAATTTGAGTGCGAAGCGGAGGTGGTGGCATGCAATTGGCAATTGAAGCGCTGGATACCATGGTCTTGTTGCTGGCGAATCTGATTACGCGATGCGCCGTGATGTTGGTAGGCAGCGGTAGCTGGTAGCAGGTGCAAATCGACAACCTGCGGCTCGTCCGAGGTCTGTGAGATTGATTCAGACTTGCCGCTGTACCCGGTTTGGTTACCGATTTACTGGGCTGCTGATTTAAACCAATCCTGATGCGCGTTGGCCTGGGTCCACACCTTCCGATGCAAGCGCCGCAGCAGGGTTGGATCCTGAAGCAGCTGATTGCGTGCGCCTTCGTCCAGCGAATCGGGGCCTTGGAGGGTTCCGGATTCCAGCAGTTCGCTCTGTTGCATAGCAATGCTCTGAGGTCGGCGCAGTCGTGGGATGCCGTTGCGGCACATCAGGGCATTGAGCAGCGGAATGCGCACCGCGTCCCGAAATCCGGGCGGGGATTGCAGCGCCTTTCGCAGGCGCACCTGAAGGGTTCTCAGTACGCGCGGCGGAAGAGATTCTTCCGGAATCAGGAACAGGCGCGATTTTCGGAACCGCAATCCAAGCCCGATGCGGGATGACCACACGGAAAGCGGGATCGCGATCATCAGGCTGCCGACAACGGGCAGCAGCCACCACAGGAATTGCGGATTCAGCCAGTAAACAAGACCGGCCCAGGCCATGCCCAGCAAAGTGCCGCCACCGTGCATGAACAGGGCCTCGCGCCAACCTGTTTCGTTGTTGCCTCGCGGCGGTGATTTCCACGACAGCTTGAGTCCCAGCAGCGCCCCCAGGACGAAGCGGGTGTGAAAGAGCATGCGAACCGGTGCCAGTAGTGCGGAAAAAAGGGTTTCGAGCACAACGCTGACCAGCATTCGCGGCCCGCCTCCAAAACCTTTCAATTCCTGGTGCCGGACCAGAAGCAGAAAAGCAGCCAGAATTTTTGGCAGGAACAGCAGCGTGGCGGTAGCACCGAAAAGGCTGATGGCCCATTCCGGGTGCCACTGCGGCCAGACCGGGAAGAGTTGATGTGGTTCTGTGAAGTAGACCGGTTCGCTCAGGACATTGACGGCCAGCAGTGCGGTAGACAACAGCAGGAACAGAAACCACAAGGGCGCTGAAAGATAGGCCATGACACCGGTCATGAAGACAGCGCGATGCGCCGGATGCAGACCCTTGGCGGTGAATAGCTGGAAGTTCTGCAGATTGCCCTGACACCAGCGCCGATCCCGCTTGAGTTCGTCGAGCAGACTCGGCGGCATTTCTTCAAAGCTGCCGGGCAGGTCATAGGCAATCCACACGCCCCAACCCGCGCGTCGCATCAATGCCGCTTCCACAAAATCATGCGACAGAATCTCACCTGCGAGCGGTCCTTTCCCGCTTATCTTTCCCAGCGCGCAGTGCTGCATGAAAGGTTCTACGCGCAAGATCGCGTTGTGCCCCCAGTAGTGGCTCTCGCCCAACTGCCAGAAGTGCAGGCCAGCGGTGAACAGCGGTCCGTAGATGCGCGTGGCCATCTGCTGGATGCGCGCATACAGGGTTTCGATGCCAGCAGCGCGAGGCGCGCTCTGGATGATTCCGGCCTGCGGATTGGCCTGCATCATGTTGACCAGAGAACTCATGCAGTCGCCGGTCATGATGCTGTCTGCATCGAGCACGATCATGTAACGGTACTGGCTGCCCCATCGGCGACACCAGTCCGCAACGTTGCCGGACTTCCGGCGAACCCGATGTGTTCTGCGGCGATAGAAGATGCGGCCAATGCCATCAACATCCCTGCACAGCTTGAACCAGGCGTGTAGCTCGGCGACGCGCGTGTCGGCGTCGCTGCTATCACTTAGAAAGTACAGATCAAACGCCTGATCGTTACCGGTTTCCACCAGTGATTCCCAGGTTGCGCGAATCCCTGCAAAAACGCGGGTCACGTCTTCATTGCAAATGGGTACGAGTATCGCGGTTCGCGCCTCAGGGTCTACAGGCCCTCGGTGCTCGGCACTCGCGGTAATGGAGAACCGATCCTTGCCTCTGAGCAGTACCAGAAACCCCATCAATGCTGTCCAGAAGCCGGCGCCAACCCATGCGAAGAGAATTGCGTACACCGTCAGAATCATCATCTCCAGCCAGTGCGAGCCGTGGTACGGCAGGATGGCCGTCATGAAGTAGGTGGCGAGCCAAGTTTGTCCGAGCAGAAATGAAAGCAGGACAACTCTGCGTATGCGGCCAGCGTTCTTCCAGGGGTGTTGTGCGCGATCTGGCCCGACATTGCTTTCAGTGGCAGACGATTGCGATGCCTCAGCGTGCGTATTCGCTTTCTTGCGACGCCAGTGCCAGCCCAGCCGCGAGAAGATGCCGGTATCCCAGGGGCGCGCCTTCATCGAGGCGCGGGCCAGCGGTGGTGTCGATTGCAGGCGAGCGATGCCGCGATGGTCGCGCTTCAGCACGGACTTGCTGCGCTCACCAGTCTGCCTCGATGCGTCCGAACCCTGAAGCAGACATTCTTCGGATTGCTCAGACAGGGAGGCGCCGGAGGCCTCACCTCCGGCTTGCTTCACGAGCTCGCTGTGTATCAGATCAAACGCAGCGTCCGGTTCCAGATCAACAATAGACTGAATCAGCTGCGCCCTATGACTTGGGTTCAGGTCCAGTTGCAGGATGTACTGGATGAGCCGTTTGCCTACTACATCCTTCTCCGCGTGGTCTGTCGGTGTTCCGTCCGCCATCAGGGACTCCGCAGATAGCTCCATGTTTCAGTCACCACCTCCTGACCTGACTTGAGTACGGCGCGCATCTCTAGCGGTTTCTCGGGGTCGAGATGCTGATAGCGAAAACTCAGCCGCCAGCCACCGGTTACCGAATTAGGAAAGACCTGCTGCTCCAGCAGCTTGCCGTTGTCATCCAGCGTCACCAGCGCGCTGAGCTTGGCATCGTCCTCGAGTGCCTTCAGGGCAGGGCCGTCAAAGTCGATCACCATGCGCAGCGAATCATCGGGCTCTTTCTGCCAGCCGTGTCCGCGACGGGACTGCTGCGTCGCCGCGCTGGGCGGGCTGGTTTCATCTTTCATCTGCCATTGCAGGCTGTAGTTGAAGTCGTAAGCCTTGCCGGGAGAGAGACTGTCTGCTGGGACCCAATAGGCAACGATGTTGTCATTGGTTTCATCCGGCGTCGGGATCATCACCAACTCAACGCGGCCTTTCCCCCATTTGCCGTCAGGCGTGACCCAGGCACTGGGCCGCCGCTCGTATCTTGCTTCGAGATCTTCGTAGTTGGACCACTTTCGATCACGCTGCATCAGGCCAAAGCCAGCCGGATTCTCGGTTGCAAATGAGGTGACAGCCAGACGCTGCGGATTTCGCAGTGGGCGCCAGATCCATTCGCCATTTCCGGCATGCACCATCAGGCCGTCTGAGTCGTGTACTTCTGGCCGGTAGTCGTCGTGGCTCGCTGGTTGGTTTTCACCAAACAGATACATGCTCGTCAGTGGGGCAATGCCCAGCTTCTTCACCTTCTCGCGAAGAAAGATGCGGGATTGCACGTCCATGCGGGTTGTCTCGCCCGGTTTGAGCTCAAAGCGATACGCGCCCGTCATGCGTCTGGAATCGAGCAAGGCATAGATCACCAGATGCTTGTCATCCTGGCTGGGCCAGGCGATCCAGAATTCCTTGAATTCAGGAAATTCTTCGCCCGAGAGTTCGCCGGTATCGACCGCCAGTGCGCGGGCAGACAGGCCATAGTGCTGATCCTTGCCCAGCGCGCGGAAGTAGCTTGCACCACGGAATACCAGCACTTCGTCCTTGTATTCCTTGCTATTGAGATTGTAGTGAACGCGCAGCCCGGCGTAGTCGATGTCACCGAGTTTCTCGGTCTCCAGGTCTGGGTTCAGATGCCCATAGTCAAAGGAGTCAGGCTTGAATGGAACTCGATTTACACCGTCGGCGGTGACCAGATTGATCCGCACCGGATGATTGAAGCGGTGACCGGGGTGAAACAGTTGAAGTTCAAAGTTGAGCTTTCGATTACGCCAGATGGAGGCTTCCGGTTTGAAGCGAATATCCCGGTACTGGTCGTAGCTGAGTTCCGTCAGCGCGTTTGGAACGGCGTCTTTGCCTGGCGCTGCGTAGGGTTTGTCTGCCAATGCCCGTGCCTTGTCTGCCACGTTCTGCAAATCAAACGCCTGAGTGACCGTGGCGCTCAACAAGTACATGCACAGGGAGGCCAGAAGGCCGCGAGAAAGCCGGACAGAATTCTTCATCAGAATCGAGAAAAAGTGATTGAGCCATCAGGTTGAACGATGGCGCTGAAGTGACGATGAACCTGACGCGTGCATGCGACGCCGCAGCGCCGGATCGCTGCGACGTCTGCGCCCGACTAGAGCGGGATTTCCACCGGGACGTCTTCACTCACCGTTGTGGGCATGGCCTCGGCGTGACTCGTTGCATCGTTTACAGCTGGCAGCAATGAGGGGTTTTCCTCAAGAACCTCGCTAATTGCGTTCTCGCCTGGTGTGGAAACCTCAGCGACAGACTGCATGGCATCGCTGGATGTTTCGATCATTGCGCGGCTGGCAATGTCGTCCAGCCGCTCCTGAGAAACGTTGCCAACCAGTGCGTAGTGACGCCCCTCGTGTTGCCAGTACACAAGTTCGTGATCCCCGGCCTGCGCCGAATGCAAAGCTTGCGCGGCGGTTGCGCTGGGCTCGCTGATGAACAGACGCAGGTTCTGACCCTGTGCATCCTGATAAATGACTTCACTCAGATGCTCACCCTCAACCAGAGCCTGTCGTGCAGTCGTGGGTTCGAATCCAGCGAGCACCGGGCTGGCGATACCAGACAAGTCTGAGATCGGGGCAGGGGATGCAAGCTCCGGTTGCATCAGGTGGCCTGCAACGCGCGCCGCAAATACGTCCAGATCGCTGGAGTCTGCCGGAGCTTGGGTTGCTGGCCCGCGGCTCAGTAGCAAGCCCATTGCGAGCACTAACACCGCTGCGCCCGCCCAGTTGAGCCAGCCACGCGACCGTCGCCTGCGGGCCGACTGGATATTCGAAATGCGAAGTTGTGCCGGTATCGGCGCAGCCATGATCGGCGCGTAGTGACGTCGAATCGCCTTGTCCTGTGCCTGGTAGTTCTGCACCATCGCCTCGGCCTCGGGATCATTGCGCAGCATCGCCGCAATTTCGCGCCCGCGCGCGGATTCGGGATCAATGCGTCCTTCGGCGAAGGCAATGAATTCCAACTCATCAGGTCTGTTCATCGTGTTCATTTGACCCTCCGCAAGGCAGTGCGTTGTGGGGCTTCCAGCATTTGCTCACCACACATGGCGCGAAGCACGCTGCGGCCGCGCGAGATGCGTGAGCGTAGCGTGCCCACTGGAATTCGCAGCACCCAGGCTGCTTCGCCATAGTTCATGTCTTCCAGCGCAACCAGAACGATCGCCTGCTTTTGATCTTCGGGAAGTTGTTCCATGGCCCGGATAATATCGAAGCACTCAGCGCGGCTCTGCTGCTGCGCCGCCTGGGCAGGCTCTACAGTGAGATCATCAAGAGATTGATGGGCGCGCTCGTGCTTCTGGCCACGCCGGCGATTGAGATGCACGCGAAACAGCATGCGAAACAGCCAGCTGCGCAAACGGCCCTGCGCTTGCCAGCGCCGCCACTTCTGCAAGGCACGTTCGAGACAATCCTGTACCAGATCATCTGCTTCTGACGGGTCGCTGGTCAGGGACAACGCATAGCGCCGCAGATGTGGAATTTCCTGTTCAAGCAACCATTCAAAGTTGTCGCGTTCTTGCACTGTGACTCCATGACGGTCGCCTTGACCGATGCCGTTGAGCCATTCTGGAAATCAGCGCGTGTGCGTCAGCTGAATAGCCCCTGTGCTTCAAGAACACGGTCTACGTCCGGCTGGTTCCATGGAACGAAAGACGGCGTGGGGGTGTTTGTACTGCAGGAGCCATTGAAACGCGCAGCTCTATCTCTTGCGCATTGGCATCTCCTTGCAAGATTGATTGCATTCCCAAAGTTTTAATTACATTCAGGAGTCATCCCATGAACACATCACTGACCCAGGCGATCGATATGAAGAAAATTCTGATACCTGCAGCTTGTCTGCTTCTTATGTCGGTCGGCGCACCTGTCATGGCCCAGGACGGCGCAAGCTCTGAAGCCATGCCTGAAACACAGGCGCCCGCGCCAGCCTCCATTACCGACGATCAGGTGAAGGCCTTTGCCGATGCACAGTCTCGTGTTCGCGAGATCAGTCAGAAGTGGAGCCCCAAGGTCAACGAGGCCCAGTCCGAGGAAGAGGCGGTTCAGGTGCAGGAATCAGCACGTCAGGAAATGATCATCGCGGTGCAGAACACAGGCCTCACCTTGACTCAGTACAACGAGATTGCGCGGGCTGCGCAGTCCGACCCAAAGCTGCAGCAACGCATCCAGGGTGAGCTGTCGAGCTAAGCAAAACGAATCGCCCCGCATAGCAGGCGCTGTACATTAGCAGCGCCTGCTATGTGAGTCTTTAGAGATCAGGACTTGTCCGTGACTCCGAAACGTCTCAGCAGTTTGTAGAAATCCGTCCGGTTGCGACCCGCGAGACGCGCCGCGCGACTGACATTTCCTTCCGCCAGGCTCAGAGTCTGGCGCAAGTAACGACGCATGAATTCATCTCGGGCTGCGTCCAGCGGCGAGAGATTGTCATCAGCTTCCCCCAATGCCCTGCGCACCAGCGTGGCGGTGATGACACGGCTCGACGACAGCGCTGCGGTTTGTTCCACAACGTTAAACAACTGCCGCACATTGCCGGGCCACGAGGCCGACAGCATCATTTCCATCGCATCGGGCGCAAATACCCGGCGCGGTGCACCCGAGTCCGCCAGTTGTGCCAGGTGACTGGCAACCAGTAGCGGAATGTCCTCGCGGCGCTCCGCCAGAGACGGTAGTTTGAGTTGGACCACGTTGAGTCGGTAGTAAAGATCTTCGCGAAACTGTCCCTCCGCAATGAGCGTGGGCAAGTCGCGGTGCGTCGCAGAGATAACACGCACGTTGACCGGCACGGCACGTAGCTCGCCGACGGGACGCACTTCCTTTTCCTGCAACACGCGTAACAGCTTGGCCTGCAACTGTTCTGGCATGTCGCCGATTTCATCGAGGAAGACCGTGCCGCCTTCGGCAGAGCGGAACAGACCAGGATGGTCCTGGTTGGCACCGGTAAACGCGCCGCGCTTGTGTCCAAAAAGTTCGGACTCAAGCAGTTCGGCAGGCACCGCAGCACAATTGATGGCAACGAAGGGCTTTGCTTTTCGCGGGCCACCTTTGTGTATGGCAGTGGCCAGCAGTTCCTTGCCGCTGCCACTGGGGCCACTGATCAGCACGGCTGAATCCAGACGTGCGACTCGGCGTGCATCTTCCAGGACCGTTCGCAACAAGGGGCTGTGCGTGAGGATGCCGGAGTTCCATTGTTCGTCGGTGACTTCACCGCGCGCACGATGAATATGTCTTTCAACGCAGGCCAGCAGTTCCGCACCCACCGGCTTGGTCAGAAAATCAACGGCGCCCGCCTGTGTGGCCCTGACCGCGTCGGGAATGTCGCCGTGGGCGGAAATGATGGCAACGGGGAGGCCGGGATGTTGCTGATGCAATGTCTGCAGCAGGCTGATCCCATCAATGCCCGGCATCCGCAGATCCGTGATGACCAGCTGCGGCGCGCAAGCCGGGAGAAGCTCGCAAGCCTGCTCTCCGGATGATGCGGCGGTGACGTCGTATCCGGCGGCTTCAAGACGCATGCTGAGCATGCGGCGCAGGTTGGCATCGTCATCAACAATCAATACGCGCCCGGCCGCAAGGCTGGTCTCTTTCACGGTTGAATGCATTTGTGCAGTCTCAGGGCGCATTTGCGAGTTGCCCTTCGATGTCGGCGATCTGACTCACCTTGGCGCGAAGCGCATTGACTTCGCTACGCAGGTGAATGACTTCGCTGCGCGCATGAGATTTCTCCGCATAGCATCCTGAAACCGTCGCCAGTTCTTCCGAGCGCAGCCGTGCGAGCGCCTCTCGGTTGGGTGTCAGTCCTGTATTGATCAGCGTTTTGAGTGTGCTGCGCGTGGTCGCCGCGTCGAGATGTTCTGGACCCGGAAGAGAGCGCAGCATGGCAATCTTCCAGCCGTCATCCTGCTCCCGTGCTGCTTCAAGCATCTGGGCCCGCTTCTGCGCGTCGGCATCGACAGCCTCTGCCCAGTAGGTGAGGGCCTGCTGGTCCGACAAGCTAAAGCTCTGCAAAGGTGCACAGGCGGTGCTCAGGAGCACAGCGCTAGCCAGAACCAGTGTTCGGGCAGGGCCAGTCCATGAGGAACTTTGCGCCGGGTTTTGCATTTTGTACATCGAGTGCACCTCCATGTGCGCGAATGGTTTCACTGACAATTGAGAGTCCGATACCGGTACCGTGGTTGCCGCCTTCATTGGGTGCGGGTCCTCGGACAAAAGGAAGAAAAATTCGATCACGATCCTCATCGGGGACACCGCGTCCCCTGTCTCTGACACTGACTGAACATCGCCCGTCGTGCATGGATAGACTGATATCAATGATTGCGCCCTGGGGCGAATGCTTGATGGCATTGCTCAGCAGATTGCTGATAGCGACCCGCAGGCTTGATCGTTGGCCGTAGAGATTCACCGTTTGTATGTCGAGCCTTGCATTGATCCCGCGTTTGGCCAGGGGAAGTCTCTGCGACGCAATGATTTCCTCCATGAGCTTTCGTGCGTCGAACCAGTTCATGGCCAGGACCTGCTGCCCACTGCGCCATTCAGCGTAAGCCAACAGGTTTGCGATCTGTGCATCCAGGTCCTGAGCGGACTCTGCAAGAATTTGCGACACCTCGGCCTGACGGCTGTTGAGCGGCCCGAGCGCACGTTCGCTGAGTAAGTCTGTTCCTTCGCGCAAGCTCGCCAGCGGCGTCTTGAGTTCGTGCGATATGTCGCGAAGAAAGCGATCCTTGTCCGCTTCCAGGCTACGCAGGCGGTGTCGAAGCCACTCGAGCCGGTCACCGAGTCTGGCGAGTTCGCGCGGATAAGTGATTTCTATCGGATCGCCGTAATTGGAAGTGCCCAGCGCCGCAATGCCTGCGCGCAACTGCTTCATCGGGCGGGTAATGATGATGGACAGGGCAAACGCGAGAAGAACGGTCAGGGGTACGATGAAGATCGCTGCAGTGATCAGCAGCTTCCGCGAGAGCTGGGCCTGATCATGCAGATTCTGGACTTGCCGGTGAATGGACAGCCGACCTTCGACGACCACGCGAGCGGCCTTACTGCTCAGTTCGCCGATCTGATCCACCAGTTCAGCGCGCAGGGCTTCGTTGTCATCGTTCTTGCGCCACTGGCTTCCCAAAACCCGCAGTTCCCGGGCCAGTGCTGCGGCAGGTGATTCCAGTTCTGGTGGTAATTCGTCATTGCCAAACAATTTGGCGGTATTGCGAACCATGCGAAGCCGCTGATCAAACAACGGGAGCAGGGCGGGGTCTTCCAGCGCCAGGTATTGGCGGCCCACGCGCTGCAGATCACTGAGTTGATCGCGCATCTGTGCGCCCAGCGCTTCAACCTGCTGGCCATTGCTGACCAGCTTTTCAGACTGTGTCAGCACACGATCAAGATTCAGGCCCAGAACAATGGCACTCGCCAGGATGGGAGCTATCGCCAGAACCATGCAGATGGCGACCAGCCCGACCATCGTGCGGGGCAAGAACCACGGCCCAGATTTTTTTCGCAGCGCTGGCCTTGCTGGCGCAGACAAGACCTCGTCCTGCGTGGTCGGGCCAATGACCGGGGCTGGGACCGTGAGACTCATCTGAGCTGTCTCGACGTGGCAGCAGACGAATTGCAGCCACAGTGTCGCAAGGAAGCGACAAGTCGCGCCTCAAGCGGGTGGAGCGCTGTTGGCAACGAGGTTTGATCAAGTTGGCGGGCGTCGCCCATCAAGGGAACAACTGAGATAGATGCTGCGTTCGTCTGCGCGGCTATCCATCTCGAACATTCGCTGTGTCGTTTTTTGGCGACAGAAGCACATGTCCTGAAATCAATCACTTGAGTGGGTCCCCTTGGTGACCTGTCGCCAAATGCAGACAGGTTTGTGTCTCTTCAGGCCACCAATGTGAGCTTCTTCACCTGAGCAAGTAATTAACCGAATGAAATGTTTCGGGAAATCCCATGTGGCACCGCGCTTGCCCTATGGCCGGCAAAGGGTCGCTCCTGAGAAATCTGAATTCGGCCAAGGCGAACACGATTTCTGAAGGCGTTCCTGCTTGTTCAACCTGCCTATCAATGAAGAGGAAGCCATGCGCATCAGCATATTTGGATTGGGTTACGTCGGCGCGGTCTGCGCTGCGTGTCTTTCGGACGCCGGACACGAAATCGTTGGCGTTGATGTGTCTGCCATCAAGGTCGACCTGGCCAATCAGGGCAAGGCGCCCGTGGTGGAGCCGGGTCTTGAAGAGATCATGCAGCGTCAGGTCAAGACCGGTCGTCTACGCGCGACCAGTGATACCGCTCAGGCGATTCGCGATACCGACCTGACCATGATCTGTGTCGGCACGCCGAGCCGTGCCAATGGTTCGTTGGATCTTCGCTTCATCACCGCGGTGTGCGAGAACATCGGGCGCGCACTCAAGGAGAAGAACGTCTACCACACTGTGGTGGTACGCAGCACCGTTCTGCCCGGGACGGTACGCAATGTTGTGATCCCTGCGCTGGAAAAGGCATCGGGCAAGCGTGTTGGTGAAGACTTTGGCCTGGCAGTGAATCCGGAATTCCTGCGCGAGAGCACGGCCATTGCTGATTATCTTGAGCCGCCGATGACGGTCATCGGCGAAGTGGATGAGCGCTCCGGTGAGACGCTGGCGTCCATCTACAGCGATCTGCCCGCGCCATTGATTCGCCGATCCATCGAGATCGCGGAAATGGTCAAGTACACCTGCAATGCATGGCACGCCACCAAGATCACGTTTGCCAACGAGATCGGGGCCATTGCCAAGGCTGCCGGCGTTGATGGGCGTCAGGTGATGGAAATTGTATGCACGGATACACGGCTCAATATTTCGCCCTACTACATGCGTCCTGGCTTCGCCTTTGGCGGCTCCTGCCTGCCCAAGGATCTTCGCGCCCTGATGCATCGCGCCGGACAGCTTGATGTGGAAGCACCGCTGTTGGGTTCGATCATGCGCAGCAACAAGGCGCAGGTAGAGAAGGCGGTTGAAATGGTTGCGGCATTTGGCAAGCGGCGTATCAGTCTGCTCGGTCTGAGCTTCAAATCGGAAACCGATGATCTGCGTGAAAGCCCCCTAGTCGAGCTGGCCGAAACACTGATCGGCAAAGGCTACGAGTTGTCGATCTTTGATCGCAACGTGGATTACGCGAGAGTACACGGCGCGAATCGTGACTACATCAACACCAAGATTCCGCACGTTTCATCCTTGCTCAACTCCAATCTGGATGAGGTGATCTCGCACGGCGAAGTCATGGTGCTGGGCAACAATGATCGGGCCTTCGGCGAGGCGCTTTCAAGACATACCTCAAGGCTGCCGACGCTGGATCTGGTTGGCTTCATGAATGGCGCCTCTGAAGGGCATGCACAGGGCATCTGCTGGTAACCCATGAGCGCTCTTCGCATACGGGCACGCGCTTTTCTCGACGATGTAGCAACCGGCTTCGGCTGGTTGCTCTATCTCGCAGTGTTGTTTGTTGGCGCGCTGTTGTTGCCGCAATCGGCTTTTGATTCGCAGCATGCGCATTACTGGGTTGCACTGGGGAGCATCGGCGTTTGGCGATATTCCCTGGGTGCAATTCATTTCACGCGTGCCATGTGGTTTCTGCGCAGCCGATTTCCGCGCTTGAAGAAGCAGGCTTCCGCACTGCAAGCGCAGGGTGCGGAAGTGCCGCCGGTGTACCTGATGGTGACCAGCTTCCGCATTGAATCCAGTACGTCGGCAGCGGTTTATCGCGCCGTGATCGAGCAAGCGATGGCCTGGCATGGTCCGGTGACCATCGTGGCCTCGATCGTGGAGCTGGCAGACGAGCAGATGGTGAAGATTCTTTGGCAGCGTTATGCCCCGCCGGACCGCGTGCAGTTGCGAATCGTGCGAATTCCCGGCACCGGAAAGCGTGATGCACTGGCGCAGGGCTTCCGTGCAATCTCACGTGATCAGCCGTCTGATGATGCGCTGGTGGCAGTGATCGATGGGGACACCGTGCTGGATCCGGGCGTGCTTGAGAAAACGGTCCCGTACTTCGCGCTCATGCCCAATGTCGGCGCGCTGACCACCAACGAGTTCTGCGCAGTGCAGGGCAGCGTTTGGATGCGTGAATGGCATCGGCTGCGTTTTGCGCAGCGGCATCTGAACATGTGCTCGATGGCACTGTCGCGCCGGGTGCTGACCTTGACCGGACGCATGTCCATGTTCCGGGCCTGCATCGTGACCGACCATGAGTTCATCAAGGATGTGGAGGAGGATCATCTGGATCATTGGCGTCTCGGGCGCTTCCGATTCCTGACCGGTGACGACAAATCCAGTTGGTACAGCCTGATGCGCCTGGGCTGGGACACCTTTTACGTGCCGGATGCGTCGATCACCACGATTGAGCATCCACCCGATAAATCCTTCTTCAAATCCAGCCGGAAGCTGATGTTCCGCTGGTACGGAAACTCACTGCGGCAGAACAGCCGTGCGACACAGCTGGGCTGGAATCGCCTGGGACTGTTTACCTGGTATGTGCTGCTGGACCAGCGGATTTCCATGTGGACCAGCTTGCTCGGAATTTCCGTCGCGGTGTACGGCAGCTTCCTGTTCGGCCCAGCGATGTTGATGGCCTACCTGCTGTGGATCGGTGTTTCGCGGTTGGTCCTCACCTTGCTGCTCAAGGCCTCGGGACATCAGATTCGGCCGAGCTTTCCGGTGTTGCTCTACTACAACCAGATTGTGGGTTCACTGATGAAGATCGACGTGTCCTGCAATCTGGACCAGCAATCCTGGACTCGCCAGAGCACCAGTCTCAACCGAGAACTGGGCCGCGGCCAGGTTCTCTTCAACCGTTTCTCATCCACCGCAATGAAGCTGTCAGGCGCGAGCATTTTTGCGGCGCTGGTCGTCAGCGTCGTCTAGCTCGCTGACTGACAGCGAAGCGGTTATCGCACTCTATTTCAATTTTCATCAGGGAATTTTTCAATGTCCTCAATCCATACGAGCCAAGCATCGCAGCTGGGCAACCTCGTGCATGAGACCGAGACCCAGCGCCAGTATGTCCGCGCAAAGGTTCCAGGAACGCTGGAACTTCAGAACGACGGTTCGACCAGGCGCTTCAAGCTGCTCGATCTTTCCGGTGGAGGCCTCAGCTTTGCGGCCGGCAAGGGCGCATTCTCTGCCGGACAAACCTGTAGCGGAAAGATCAAGCTCAAGCTCGAATCGATCACGGTGGAAGTGCCGCTTCAGTTCCAGGTTCGCTATGTAGATTCCGACGGCCGGGTCGGTGCGCGCTTCGAACAGATTGATCCAACGCAGATTGCCACTATTCGCCGTGTCGTCAGCAGCTTTCTCGGCGGCGAACTCATTGGTGCGGGTGAGCTGATGCACACCCTGTCTCGCAACAATTTCACATCACCGCGCGGGGGAGGTAATGGTCGACCGCCCAAACGCGGATTCCTGGGTCACTTCCGCGCCCTGGCGCAGACCAGCCTGATTGTGGTGCTGGGCATTGTTGCTGTGGTTTACGTGGGGCAGAAGCTCGGCGAGAAATTCTTTGGCGCAAACTCATTGGCCGCGCGTGTCACCGGGCCAAGCTTTGATGTGGAGATGCCGCGCGATGGCGTCTTCCGCAGCCTGATTCCTGATGATGGTGTGGTCAAGAAAGGCAGCCCCATCGGAACCTTTGAAACGTCCATGCTGGGCCTGGTCAGTCGGCAGGCGCTGGAGGCCGAACTCTCGCAGTCAGAAATTGATGCGATGCTGGGCAAGGAGATCAAAGGCACCGTGACCAGTCCCTGCGACTGCCGGGTGACCACCACCTATGTCACCAACGAGCAGTATCTGCGCGAAGGGCAACGGCTGGTGTCACTGACGCCGCTGGAGTTCGAGCCCTTCGTCATTGCGCGGTTCGCCTATGGCGAGGCCGGCAATCTTGAGGCGGGGACGCCGGTCAGCCTGAAGGTCAATGGTGATCCGATTTCGCACAAGGCCAAGGTCACCCAGATTCGACACGATGGTGATCCCAACGTGCTCAGCCAGGATCTGGTGGTGGTGGTCAAGCCAGACAAGCCTCTGCCGTCATCCATGATTGCGCGCCCGGCGCACGTGAGCATTGATACCCAGCATTGGTTCAGCGGCGCAGAACAGTTAATGGATGCCGGTAGTGCACATGCCGAGGCCAATCCGTGAGGTTTATGCCTCAGCTATTGCTGTCTGCAGTGCTGGGCCTGAGTGTCACTGCTGCGTGGTCCCTGCCAGATTTGGCCAGGGGCAAGGCGGCGCTGGAAAGCGGTGATCTGATCGCGGCCGAGGAGAACCTGCTGCCGCTGGCAGAGCGCGGCTTTGTGGAAGCTCAGATTTATCTGGGCCGCATGTACAGCGATGCCGGTACGCCAGAGTCGATGGAGAAGGCGCAGCAATGGTATCGCCGCGCCATGGAGGCGGAGCCTGAGGTTCGTGTTTCGCTGGCACGTCTGTTAATGCAATCAGCGGAACAATCGGATCCGCGTGAAATCGAGGCGCTCCTGATTGAAGCCGGCAGGAATGATCACGCTGACGCTTTGCCATTGCGGGTCCGCCTCTATCGCAGCTACCCGGATCAGTTCAGTACAAGCGAGGCAGCGGAGTTTGCCCAGCGCGCGGGCGATAGCAAACGAGCCGAGGATCGCGCCGAAGCCATCTCCTGGTATCGCGTGCATGCTGATGTGCCGGCCTATGCGCAAGCACTGGCTGCCCTCTGTGAGCAGGACAAGGACTTGCAGGAAGATTGCCTGTCTGACCTAGCCCAGCACTACCGCACGCAGAATCAGGAAGAAGCGCTGGTCGAGCTCAAGCAGGAGATCAGTCAGCGTTACGACGCAGGGCAGATTTCCAATGAGGCGCTGGAACGCTTTGCACGGGTCCTGGCGGCAGAAGATCTTCCAGGACAAGTCGATGCAGAAGGGGCGTTCGAGATGTTCTCGGCGATTCCTGCACCATCGCCTGATACGCGGGCCCGATTGGCCAAATTGCTGATCGCGCACCCGGAGCTCGATCCGGACCGCAATCCAGACGCCTTGCTGCAAGAAGCTTTCGAAGCGGGTTCCTACGAAGCAGCCATGTTGCTGGGTCGTCGTTTTCTCAAGGCCAATCATCCCAAAGCAAATCCGGAGCGTGCACAGGAACTGCTCAGCGAGGCCGCGCAACATGTTCCTGCTGCGCACTATTTTCTGGGCCGCTATTACGAGCGTGGATATCAGGGGCCACCCGAGGCCAGTCGCGCACTGGATCACTATCTCAACGCCGCTCGCCAGGGTTACGCGCGAGCAGATCTGGCGCTTTCAAAGATGTACTGGAATAACCGCGGCATCAGGGTCGACCCGGTCAATGCCTATGTGTTTGCACGAATCGCAACGCACTACCAGGTCGAGGGCGCAGCAGAGCTGTTGGGCGAAGTGCAGCAGGGCATGAGCGCGCAAGAGCTTGCGCAAGCGCAAGCGAAGGCAGAGCGCGAGTACGACGCCAGACGAAACGAGACGCCGGCAATGACGACGGCACAAATTGAAAAGAGGGAGACACGATGAAGGAATCATTAAAGGGTATTGCCACAGCGGCATTGGTCTTTGCACTCAGTGCAGAGGCATTTGCAGATGCAGAACCGCGCACCGGCCTTGAAACGGACTTTAAGGTGCGTCTTGGCGGTTTTGCCGAAGGCGAACGTGATCTCGGCGCAGGCAACACGGAGTCCACTGAAGAGGGCTTTCTGGATGGGCAGGCGGTACTGCACTGGCAGTTCTCTCCCAAGGCATCGGTGTTCTTCCGGGGACAGGGCTTTGTGCCAACCGATGAGCTGGTGATCACCGACGAGAACGCCCCGCGCAACAGTGATTCCTATCTTGGTGTGCGCGAACTGTGGGCAGACTATCGAGGCCTCACCAGTTTTCCAGGCGAAGTGATTCGCGTGGGCCTGCAACGGCTGCGTGATCCAGATGGTCAATGGTTTGATCGTGATATCGAATCGATACGCTGGATCTTCGACACCACCTTGCTGCAGGGTGATCTGGGTGTTGCCGAGTCTTTCCGCACCTGGCGCACCGATGGATCAGAGATACCCACCACGGACCGTGATCGTGCCTACCTGTACGGACGACTCGGTTCACAGATCAGGCCCGGGCATTTTGTCGGCGCACGCGCCATCCACGGATTTGATCATTCAGACCCGGCCGAAGAAGCGGCGTCCAATCGAGCTGATCCAAAGCTCGACCGTCGCCAGTACACCTGGGTCGACTTCTATGCCCACAGCAATTACTACGCAGAAACCGAGAAGCCGGGCTTCTCCTATTGGGTTGACCTGAGCGTGCTCAGCGGTACGCGCGAGGATTACCAGGGGCCCACTGCGACCAGCCCGGCCTTCGTAGGCAGTGATTCGGTTTTGGGTTGGTCCGGAGACCTGGGGCTGCGCTGGAGATTGCCAACCGCGTACCCGATACAGGTCGGTGGTGCGCTGGCCTATGGTTCGGGTAGCGATGACGGACAGCAGAACAATCGCTATGAACAGACGGGTCTGCACAGCAATCGTTCTCGCTATACCGGAACGCGCAGCATTCTGTATCGCTACAACGAAGCCTATCAGCCGGACATCGGCAACATGCGAGTGGGATCGGTGTACGCATCGATTCCGCAGGAGCGCTGGGATGCCAGCTTCGTGCATCACTGGTTTACGCGAAATGAAACCCGTCAGGGTGTGATTACGGACGGCATTGATGTCCAGCCGCTGCCAGGGCTTGAGGATTTGGGAGAGGGTAATGATCTGGTGGTGGCCTGGTACTTCGGCGCGCCGCGAACGACCACGCTGGCCAATGAGAGCGAAGACAACCGGTCCAGCCTGCGTCTGCGTGCCTCACAGTTCTCACCAGGCCGCGCCTATGGCAGTGATGTGGACGACCAGTATCGCGTCACCATGGAGCTCACCCTGTGGTACTGAGCTGGGGCCATTGCAGAGCGGTCCTGATAGGCGCATGGATGTGTGCGTTGATGCTGCAAGGCTTCGGTGTTGCGCAGGCGTCCACCGAGGCCCTCGATCTGGACATCGTCAAAAGCTCTTCACTGATGCAGAAGGACTACGTGGTGCGTGCAGCACCTGTAGAAGAACTTGCACGCGAGGAGCCGGAACTACCTGATCTGGACCAGTTCACGCTGGCTCAGGTTGAGAAGAAGATTGATCGCAAGACACGCGGGCGTGTGGGTTATCGCCGCCTGGTCGAGATTCTGGAACTCAGTGAGTTCACCGGCGGCGACAATCGCCTGGTGCAGTGGGCGGTAAGACAAGGACGTAACCCTGTCGCCATTGTGATTGAGCGTGGTTATCTGACGCCCCGTGATCTGCTCAAGGCGCTGCCGCCGCGGCATTTCGAGGAGGTGGAGGCGGGCGTCTATCTGTTGCGATTGCCGCTGTTCATTGCGCAGGGCGCGACGCTGCATATTGATGACAAGACGCGTGATTTCCGCATGTCGGAAGAAAGCGGGGCCTTCCTGGTCAATGATGGAAAGTTGTTCATTACCAATAGCGCGCTCACCGCGTGGCGAGAGGGCGACAAGGGTCCAGCCACCTTTGTGGACGGAAAAAAATACAGGCCCTTTCTGCTGGCCTGGGGCGGCACTGAGACTTACATCGCCCATAGCACTGTCAGCAGCCTTGGCTATGCAGCGAGCAAGTCCTACGGCATCTCCATTTCGCAGTACAGCCCGGGCATGGTGGATCGCATGGACAGGCCAAGTCCTAAGGCCTGGTTGATTGATTCAGAGTTCGTGGACAACTGGTACGGCTTCTATTGCTACGAAGCCGATGATCTGGTGATTGCCCGCAATACATATCGGGACAACATCGTCTACGGCATCGACCCGCATGACCGCTCTCACCGGCTGATCATCGCCGAAAACGAGGTCTTCGGAACGCGCAAGAAACACGGCATCATTGTCTCGCGCGAAGTCAACGACAGCTGGATATTCCGTAACCGCTCGCACAAGAATGGATTGTCCGGTGTTGTTCTGGATCGTTCCAGTGTCAATAACGTCGTCGCACATAACACCGCTTTCGACAATGCCTCGGATGGATTCACCATCTATGAGAGTCCGGACAATCTGCTCTGGAACAACCACGCTGTCGGCAATCATCGACACGGCATCCGCGTGCGCAATAGTGTCAGGGTCAAGCTCTATCAGAATCGTTCTATCGGCAACGGCTCGTCTGGAATCTATGGGCACATCAAGGATCTGCGGGGCACCGATCGAGATTTGAGACTGGATCCTTTCGAGCAGACCGTTTCGCTGGTCGTCGTTGGCGGGCAGCTCACGCACAACCACAGCGGACCGGTGGCCATCGACAGCCCGCTCAGCCTGGAACTGTATGACGTGGATTTACTGGCGCCCACGAAATCCACCGGCGTGCAGATGCGCGGCGTGCTGGGCCTGTTTCAGAACGAGGTGCTGGATCTGCTGATCCGACAGCGCCTGCCTGTCGTCATCGAGCCGGCGGGCGGCGCCGGTCGCGGGAGCTGAGGAAACGGACATGGTCTTCTCATCCAACATCTTCCTGTTTCTGTTCCTGCCGATATTCCTGGCGACCTATTACCTGAGTCCGAACCGCTTCAGGAATCTCATTATTGTTCTGGGCAGCTACACCTTCTATGCCTGGTGGCGTGTCGATTTTCTGCTGCTGTTTGTGGCGGTGACGGCATGGAACTTTGCCATCGGCAACATGATCGCGCGCCATGGGGTTCGCAGCGAGGGCGGCAAGCGATGGCTCATCGCTGGTGCCACGGGTGATCTGGCGGTACTGGCCTATTTCAAGTACGCCAACTTCGGCGTGGAAAGCCTCAATGCCATTTTCGAATCCATGGGATTCCAGTCCATGGCATGGTCTAGCATCATTCTGCCGATTGGCATCTCCTTCTACATTTTCCAGGCGATCAGTTACCTGGCGGATGTGTATCGAGGCGATGCGCAGGCCAGCAGTGACCCCATTTCTTTCGCGGCCTTCATCGCATTGTTCCCGCAGCTGATTGCCGGTCCGGTGCTGCGCTACAAGGATCTGGAAAACCAGTTCATGGCGCGAACGCACTCTGCGGATAAGTTCGCCGAAGGCGCGACGCGTTTCATGCAGGGCTTCATTAAGAAGGTCTTCATCGCGGATTCCATTGCGCCGCTGGCTGATACGGCCTTCGCCTTGTCTGAGCCGAGTACCGCTGATGCCTGGCTCGGGGCACTGGCCTATGCGGCGCAGCTGTACTTTGATTTCTCTGGCTACAGCGACATGGCTATCGGCCTGGGCTTGATGATGGGTTTCCGTTTCATGGAGAACTTCAACCAGCCCTACATCAGTCAGAGCATTACCGAGTTCTGGCGGCGCTGGCACATCAGTCTGTCCAGCTGGTTGCGTGACTATCTCTACGTGCCACTGGGCGGCAATCGCGGCGGCACCTTCAATACATATCGCAACCTGTCCTTGACCATGATCCTGGGCGGGCTTTGGCACGGCGCCAACTGGACATTCATGATCTGGGGCGCATGGCATGGCTTCATTCTGGCCATTGAACGTGCCCTGGGCGTGAAGCCTGAAACCGTCGGGCGCTTCAATCCTCTGCGCTGTTTGCTGACCTTCTTCCTGGTGCTGTTGGGATGGGTGGTATTCCGTGCGGAGAACGTGGGCGACGCCATGCAGTTCTATGCAGCGATGTTCCGTTTTGACGGCGCTGGACTGAGTCCTGCCTATGCGCAGGGTATCGACTCTCTCCAGGTCAGCACGCTCTTGTTGGCAGGCATCGTGATCGCCGTCAGCGGATGGCGAAACTCGCGTCCTGAAGGCAGCGCACCGGGAACCGTTTCCGAAACTGGAAATGTTCTGGTGTGGCGTAGTGCGCTTGCTGCAGCGGTGGTGCTGCCCTTGTTTGCTCTGGCGGTGCTCAAGTTGTCTGCGCAGAGCTATTCGCCTTTCCTCTACTTCCAGTTCTAGGACGCCACGATGAAATTGCACAGTCTGGTACTGAACATTGGATTCATCACGATCATCGTTGCCCTGGGATCGGTCGCGGCAGTACGCGCGCTACCTTTTGAATTGCCACAACAAGCGCAATGGTTGCGCGGGGAAGTGGCGCAGAAGTTCGAGTCACACTACGACGAGTCGTTTCCGGTCAAGACGCTGGGCATCAACCTCTGGGCCGCGATCCAGTATCTGGCTTTTGCTGAGGGCCGCAGCGGTGTTGTCGTTGGCCAGCAAGGCTGGCTCTACACCGAAGAGGAGTTTTCCAGATTTCCTGACGCCCAGGATCGTGTTGCTCGCAAGCTCGCGGTCATTGAACACGTACATGAGGCGCTGGCTGAGCGCGGCGTGGATTTGAAAGTGGCGCTGGTGCCCGCCAAGACCCGTGTTTACCCAGAGTATCTGGGAGATGATCGCCCGGGCGTTTTCCGAGAGAAGCTTTACGGCCAGGCGCGAGACGCGCTGGCTGCTCGTGGTCTGGATGTGCCCGATCTGGCGCATGCACTGATTGACTGCAAGTCTGAGCAGCAGGTTTTCCTGAAGACCGATACGCACTGGACACCTGCCGGTTCGCGATGCGCCGCATCCACCCTGTCACCGCGCAAGCAGGCCACGGTCATGGCTTATGAAGAGCGGGTGATGGACACCGAAGCTTATCGCGGTGACCTGCTCAAGTTTTTGCCACTGGACCCTTACTTCTCCCGGTGGCTGCCGGAGCCTGACCATCTGACGCGAATCAAGGATGCTGCGCCGACGCAATCGGATGCGGCAGGTCTGCTCGGAGATGTTGATGCGCCTCAGCTTGTTCTCATCGGAACGAGCTACAGCGCCGACGAGCGATGGAATTTTGCTTCGGCACTGCAGGAGGCATTTGGCGAGGACGTGCTCAATCTTGCAGACGCGGGGCATGGACCCTTTGCGCCAATGTTGGCGTATCTGCGCGACGCCGATACGCAGGGCACACCGAAGCAGATTATCTGGGAAATACCCGAGCGATACCTGCCAGCACCGGACGACACCGATCTGGGCGAACTGACCCGTCTTGCGCTGTCCCTAAAGGCACCGCGAATCCTGCCGACGCAGACGATTGCACAACCTCTTCTCAAGGAGAACCTGATATGAAAACAAGCAAACAATTCAAGCGCACACATGCCTTATCCCGCGTCAGCAAAGCTGTAGCTTTGGCGAGTGCGCTGGTCATGTTGCCCATGGGTGTGAATCATGCCGGCGATGAAGCTCTCTACGGCCCCGATGCGCCTCCGGGCTCAGCGTTTGTTCGACTGTTCAACGCCAGCAGCGCCGCCGACCTGGACGCCAAGGTAGGCAATGAAGAAATTTCCAACATCGATTCACTCGATGCCAGCGAATTTGTCTTTGTGCCAAGCGGCTCACACAACCTGTCCGTCGGAAGCGTCCAGAAGGATGTGCAACTCGAGTCTGGGGCGTACTACACAGCCGTATTGAATGAAGACGCGCAGGCCGATGGCATCACCGTCATCAAGAGCGAGAAGTACAGCAACCGGCTCAAGGCCCTGGTCATTCTCTACAATCTCACCGACGCCAGTGATCTGAGCCTGCGCACCGTCGATGGCAGCACCAGTGTGATTGATCCGGTGGCCAGCCAGTCCGTGGGTACGCGGGAAGTCAATCCTGCCCGCATTCAGCTGGCGGTGTACCAGGGTGAAAAGAAAGTGGCCTCCGCGCCAACGGTGAGCTTTGCACGCGGCAAGGCATTCAGTCTGTTCGCAGTGGGCAGCGCAGATGCGCCGCGACTGGTCTGGGCCAGCAACTGAGTTCGCTCGTGATTATCCTCAAGAAAATGACCCGTCTGCGGCCGCAGCTTGTTCGGGTCAGCCTTGCCTTCGCGCTCGCAACTTGTCTGACCAGCGCCTGGTCTTCTGGTGATTTGCAGCAGACCGAGCCCGCCGTGCTCAGTCAGATGAGTCAGAGCCTGAGCCTTGGCCGGGAGTCATCTGTGCAGAACGGCGCAAGCGGGTTTCCGCAGTTCAGTGCAGAGACTTGCTGCCAGCTATGCCCGCAGGCCTCGGATATCCGTAGTTATCCATCTGGCTTTCTATCCAGCTTCAAGGTCCTGGTGCAGGGGCGAGATGGCTGGTTGTTTCGAAGTGAAGATGATCTGCGCATGAACTTCGGCGCGGATGCCGAAGGCCTGCGCCTGCTGCGGGAATTCCGTCAGACGCTGAATGCGCGTGGAGTCGAGCTGGTGTTGGTCATGCAGCCGCCGCGTGGCCTGATGCAGGCACACAAGCTGCCGCAGAACACGCCGGTTCCGTACAACGCAAAAGTGGCGGAGTCCAGCTACGCAGCAGCCCTGGAGCAGATTCGTTCGACGGGTGTGATCGTGCCTGAGTTGGAAAAGCTGCCAGCTCAGGAAGCCGAGGATGACTATTTCTTTAGAGGAGACCATCACTGGACACCATCGGGGTCACGGCGGACCGCGCAAGTCGTGGCAGATCGCATTCGCAGCATGTCCGCGTATGCCGACCTGCCGAAGAAGAAATTTGTAACCGAACGCGACGGGCTGCTGGCCAAGCGCGGAACCATGCAAAAAGCTGCGCGCCTGATCTGCGGGTTCGGTGCCAGTGATCAGTATGTGCCGCGCTATGTCACGACGCCGGCTGAAAGCAGTTCATCATCCGCGCTGTTCGATGAGGAAGTGGCGCCCAAGGTTACGCTTGTCGGGACCAGCAACAGCGAGCCGGCCTACAACTTTGGCGGGTTCATCTCGGAGTATCTGGAAGCAGACGTTCTCAATGTGGCCAATGCAGGTGGCGGCATGGACGGCGCAATGCTGTCTTATCTGCCCAGCGAAGAATTCCAGACCAATCCGCCGCGCGTCCTGATCTGGGAGATCGAGACGTATCACAATCTTTCCGATCCCGATTTCTACCGGCAGGCCATCCCGCTGGTGCATAACGGCTGCCAGTCTTCGCCTGCGGTGATACAGAACGACGTCACGCTGCGCAAAGGTCGAAACGAAGTGCTGTTTAACAGTGGCGTGCGTCTGCTGCGCGGTGACCGGCATTTTCTCGACCTCAAACTCACGGGCAATGTGCCCGAAGAGATCGAGGCGGTGGTCTGGTACACCGATGGCAACAAGGATCAGATCAAACTGGAGAAGGCCGACTTCGGTACCGGTGATGGAAGGTTTGTACTCAATCTTCGACAAGGCGGCGACTGGGGTGAGCAGACGTTCCTGTCCCTGGATCTGGTCAATCACTTTCCCGCGCCTGTGGCAGTTGCGTCAGCCCAGGCACAGCCGTCCACGGACGCTGCTGCGCCGCTCAGAGTGGATGCAAAGCTGTGTTCCAAGTCGAGCGCCCACGCAAACATGGCAGGACGCGCGCAATGACAGACAGAAACGGCAATGGGGCAAGGCAACTTCTGTTGGCGACGACGCTGGGGATCATGTCCATTGGCATTGCCTGCAGCAGCCCCGGTCTGCGGCCGCCGCCCGGGTTCTCGGTTCCTGTCCGCGACCTGGACAAGAAGGTGCGCGCATGCCCGACCGATGCGCAGCCTTATACAGGCGATCTGGATTTTCCAAGCAAGTTCGAAGGCTCCGACAAGGCGCGAGACGATCTGAATCGAGAGGCTGAAAAGCGATACAAGAAGTTGATAGCCCCAATCCGCAACATGGAGCGCGGCGTCAATCAGCAGATCGAGGATTACATGCGCAGTGGCAATCAGGCCTCGCTGGATTGCGCGCTGAAGCTGCTTCGGGACTGGTCTGCCGCTGACGGCCTGATGGGGGCTTCGCGCACGCACACTGGAAAATCCATGCGCAAGTGGGCGCTCGGCACAGTGGCTTCATCCTGGTTGCGACTGAAGTTCTCTCCAACGCAACCCCTGCAGGACGATCCGCAATTGGTGGCGCAAGTCGATGCATGGCTGGATCGACTGGCGGCGCAGGTGGTCAGCGAGTGGCGTGACCAGCCGCTCAAGAAAATGAACAACCACGAGTACTGGGCGGCCTGGTCAGTGATGGCAACGTCTGTTGCCTTGAACAAGCCGGAATACTTTGAATGGTCGATGAAGCAGTTCGCCATCGGTGCCTCGCAGATTGATGACAGCGGCTTTCTTGCCAATGAACTGAGCCGCGATACGCGTGCGCTCTACTATCACAACTATGCCTTGACGCCACTGCTGATGATCGCGGCTTTTGCCCAAGCGAATCATCATCCCATTGATGCTCAGCAGCGCGAGGCATTGCATCGGCTTGCTGAACGTATTCTCTCCGGCGTTGATGATCCGGACGCTTTCGAGAAAAAGACCGGCAAGAAGCAGAATCTGAAAGATTTCAAATCCAATTCCAAATTTGCCTGGATGGAAATCTACTGCGTCACGCTCGAATGCAACGACGCGCAGCAAGCGCATCTGTCCCGGATTCGGCCACTCAAGAATTATCGACTGGGCGGCAATCTGACGGAACTGTTCGGTCCTTCGATGCCTTCTTTCTGATAGCGGCACTGACAACATCTTTTCAATATCTGGAGTTACTTCATGGTTCGTTCCAATCAAGGCAGTAAAGATTTGCTGGATACCGTGGTGCCCGTGCTGATGGCCGGCGGCAACGGCAGTCGACTGTGGCCCTTGTCACGCAGCAGCCATCCCAAACAGTTCCTGGCACTGCAGGGGGCCCTGAGTCTTTTGCAGAACACGGCGCTGCGCGCGCGGCTGATCCCGGGGGCGACTGACCCCGTTGTGATCGGCGCTGAGGCGCATCGGTTTCTGATTGCAGAACAACTTCGTGATGCTGGCGTGAAGGACGCTTCCATTATTCTCGAACCCGAAGCGCGTGATACGGCGCCGGCTGCAGCGGTGGCTGCGCATCAGGCGCTCAAGGAGCATGGTCCGGATGCCATCGTTTTCCTGATGGCCGCCGATCATGCGATCACGGATCTGGATGCTTTTGTCGAGGCTAGTGAATCGGCAATTGCGCTGGCGCGCGAAGGTCGTATCGTGACCTTTGGTATTTGTCCGAGCGGCCCGGAAACCGGCTTTGGTTACTTGCGCACAGGCAAGGCCATCGATGGTAGCGGCGGTTATGAAGTGGAGGCTTTTGTCGAAAAGCCCGATGAAGCCACGGCGATCGAGTTTCTGCGCAAGGGCAATCACTACTGGAATGGCGGCATGTTCCTGTTCCGGGCCGATGTGTTTCTGGCTGAGCTGGAGAAGCTGGAGCCGACACTGAATCAGTGCGCCTATGCCGCAGTGAACATGGGAAAGCAATCGGAGCAATGGTTGACCCTGAATGCCGAAGCCTTTGCTTCATGCCGCAAGGTGTCGGTGGACTATGCGGTGATGGAGCGAATCAGCGGTCTGGCGCTTGTCCCCCTCGAAGCTGGCTGGGATGACGTGGGCTCCTGGAACTACCTGAGCAATCTGGAAGCCACCGACGAGCATGGCAACGTGTCACGAGGCGATGTTGTTCTGGAGCAGTCCAGCGGAAACCTGGTGAGCGCGCAGAAGCGGCTGGTCACCATGATTGGCATGCAGGATCACGTGGTAGTAGAGACGGGTGATGCGATCCTGATCGCGCCCAGAAATCGGGTGCAGGACGTCAAGAAGGTGGTGGATCGCCTGCAGCGGGCGGGGCGCAGCGAGGTGGCGAATCATCACCGCGTAGCGCGCCCTTGGGGCGCTTATGAATCCATTGCCGACGGTGATCGGTTTCAGGTCAAGCGCATTACGGTCAAGCCGGGAGAGAAACTGAGCCTGCAGATGCATCATCACCGCGCCGAACATTGGATTGTCGTGCGCGGGACGGCACTGGTGACTTGCGAGGACAAGGAGTTTCTACTTTGCGAAGACCAGTCCACCTACATCCCGCTGGGGCATAAGCATCGACTGGAAAATCCGGGCCTTGTGCCGCTGGAACTCATTGAAGTCCAGTCGGGCGCCTATCTCGGCGAGGACGACATTGTCCGATTCGAGGATGTCTATGGACGCACAGCGCCGCTACAAGCCGAAGCTGCCGATGTCGAAGTTCCGGAAAACATGGCGGGCTGTTGAGAAGTGGGCGAGCGCCTTTCGGCCTGAATCTCAGTGAACGGTGGCGCTGGCCAGTTCGGGTGCAGGCACGGCTTGCTTGCGCATCTCGCGTTGAACCATGCCGGCGCCATAAGTCATGGCCGCGCGTTCCCATTGTTCGCAGGCCTCCAGCACCCAGGTGGGCAGCAGGCCTTCATCGACAGCAAGTTCGATCCGCCGCCGTGCATCAAGCACGTCGCCTGCGGCTTCTTCCATCATGTCCTTGACTTGAACGGCATTCATCGGGTCTCTCCATGTGACATTTGAGTGTCAACTTTGCCGGTCATGCAAACACAGATTGCCACTCTTGCGATAATCGGGGTCCTGCGCTCGCTTGAACGGCGAAATTCGCCCCTTTATTCAGTTATCAATATCTACTTATGAAAGCATCACCGCAACTCAGCTGCTTCAAGGCCTACGACATCCGCGGACGGATTCCAGACGAACTCAACCGCGACATCGCCTACAACCTGGGTCTGGCCTACGCGGAATATTTCCGCCCGGAGCGCGTGGCACTGGGCCGTGACATGCGCCACAGCTCTCTGGAACTGCTTGAAGCCCTGGCTCTGGGCTTTAATGAGCAGGGTGTGGAGGTTCTTGATCTGGGCTTGTGCGGCACCGAAGAAGCCTATTGGGCTGCGCAACAGGTGGGCGTGGATGGCGCCATCGAGGTCACGGCCAGCCACAATCCGGCGGACTTCAACGGCATGAAGCTGGTGCGCGCCGGCGCGGTGCCGGTTTCCGGAGATACCGGTCTGCGTGATCTGGAGGCCATGGTGGCCGCTGCGCGCGATCCGGCGCCAGACAGAAAGCCGGTCATGAAGCCCACCAACTACCGTCCTTCCTATGTGGAGCATCTGCTGACGTACGTCGACAAGGCTTCCTTGAAGCCGCTGAAGATCGTGGTCAATCCCGGCAATGGCGCGGTGGGGCCGCTGCTCGATGCGCTAGAGCCGCATCTTCCTTTCGAACTGATCAAGCTTCACTTCGAGCCCGATGGTGATTTCCCGAACGGCATTCCCAATCCGCTGCTGGTGGAGAATCGCCACTCCACGAGCAAGGCAGTTCTGGAATCGGGTGCGGACTTTGGCGTTGCCTGGGACGGTGATTTTGATCGCTGCTTCCTGTTTGATGAAAACGGTGAGTTCATCGAGGGCTATTACATCGTGGGGCTGCTGGCCGAGGCTTTGCTGATGAAGGCGGCTGGCGGCGGTACCGAGAAAATCATTCACGACCCAAGACTGACCTGGAACACCGTGGACATGGTGCAGGCCGCGGGCGGCGAAGCCATCATGTCCAAGACCGGGCATGCCTTCATCAAGGAGCGCATGCGCAGCGAGAACGCCATCTACGGCGGCGAAATGAGCGCGCATCATTACTTCCGCGAATTCGGCTATTGCGACAACGGCAATATTCCCTGGCTGCTGGTTGCACAGCTGCTGTCCGTGAGCGGTAAGCGCATGTCGCAGCTGGTCGGCGAGCGGGTTGCCAAGTTCCCGGTCAGCGGTGAGATCAACCGCAAGGTGGCAGACGTCAAGGCCACATTGGCCAGCATTGAGGGTGAATACGCATCCCAGGCCAAGGGCCGTGACACCACCGACGGCATCAGCCTTGATTTCGGTGACTGGCGTTTCAACCTGCGTGGCTCCAATACCGAGCCGCTACTGCGTTTGAACGTGGAATCGCGTGGCGATCAAGCCTTGATGGAAGCCAAGACAGCGGAGATTCTGGCGCGCATCGACGCGCTTTCCTGAGTAAAGCTGCGCAGGCATCAGGCCTCGGTGTCGCCAGCCGGCTCCGAGGTCTGATGCCGTCTGACCGCGTGGCGCGCTTGCCGCGAAAGCAGCATCGCTAGGCCGATCAGGGCTACGCCGAGCCAGGGCAGGTATTGCGCGCTAACCACGTCCCATAGCGCGCCGCCGAGCAGCGTTCCGGAAGATTGCCCGAGATAGAACGCCGATGAGTTCAGGGCGATGGAAGCGGCCGCCAGACCGGGTGCAACGCTGGCCAGACGCGCCTGCTGCAGGCCGTTAAATCCCGCAGCCCCAACGCCCCAGAAAAAGATCAGCAGGTACAGTGCCGTCAGGTTCTGGCTCAACAGCGGCCACAACAACAGAACGGCGAGCGGGATCAATCCCCAGATGCGGACCATGGATTCAAGGCCGAGCCGGTTCATCAGAATCACTGCCAGGACATTGCTCAACACCGCTGCAACGCCATAGGTCAGGAGCAGGCTCGACAGCAGCGCGGGGTCATCCGGCTGTATGGCAGCGATGATCGGCGCGATATAGCTGAAAACCGAGTGGTGGCCCGAGGCGAAGATCAGACTGGTGCCGATGAGCAGCAGTAGTGCTGGTGTCCTGAGTACACGCATCCAGCTTTGCAGATTGATCCTGGGTACATGCAGTCCGCGCGGCAGGATCAGCCACAGCGCCGCGGCCACGACGAGGCTGCTCAGGCCAATCAGGCCCATGGTGGTGCGCCAACCGAAATGTGCGCCTACCCAGACCCCGAGCGGTACGCCCAGGACTGCCGCCAGACTCCAGCCCAGCATGATTGCGGAGGTGGCCTGCGTTCTTTGCGCGGGCGTGACCAGCAGCCCCAGCACTGCAGCGGCCTGAGGCGTGAAAACGGCAGAACTGATGGCGGCGACGAGTCGGGTGGCCAGCAGTTGCTCGTAGGTCTGCGCAAAGTAGGCTAGGCCATTGGCGAGCGCGCAGATCAGAAGCATCAGGGTCAGGAGTTTGCGACGATCGAATCTTGCACTGAGTGTTGCAAACAGGGGCGCCGCCACCACGCTGGTCAGCGCAAAGGCGGCAATCAGATAGCCAGCCTTGGCAATGGAGACCTGGAAGGCTTCGGCGAGTTGGTTGAGCAGGCCGCCGATGACGAACATGCTGGTGCCGATCATGAAGTTGCCAGCGCTAAGAACGCCCAGCCGCAGATCCTTGAAAATGGGTGAAATCATCGGGGCATTGTCGCTTGTCGCATCGCCGGCTGCCCGAGCAGGGTTATTTTTCTTGGCCCAATGTCAGCGGCCATAATATCTGGCGCAGATGACCTGCGCAGCTGTTTTCACTTTTCTTCGATCATGGATTCCAATCTTCCGGCGACGGTTACACCGGTCTCGGCGCTCTCCGAGCAGGTCGTTCGCGCTTTTTTTTCAGCCCATGGTCTGGTCGTGGTCTTCGTGCCTGAGAATGAAGAGATCCCCGGCAGCTATTGGGGAGAATCCGAAGCCGGTCTGATCGGGCATCAGCTTTATCTGCGAGCGGATACGCCGGTGCATTCAGCGCTGCACGAAGCCTGTCATTTCATCTGCATGGACGATGCGCGGCGACAGGCACTTCACCGCGATGCCGGTGGCAGTGATACCGAGGAAAATGCCGTGTGCTATCTGCAGTGCCTGTTGGCTGATGAACTGCAGGGCTATTCCATGCGCCAATGTTTTGCTGACATGGATGCCTGGGGCTATACCTTTGTGTTGGGTTCAGCCAGTGCTTGGTTCGAGCGCGACAGCGACGACGCCCAGGTCTGGCTGCGAGGGCAGGGCCTGCTACCGATTGTTACAATCAGAAGTTAGACTCCCCGCATGCGCCGCACACGAACTCATTTGTTGCTGATCGTCAGCCTGCTGTTTGGGCTGTGGATGAGTGCGGCGCATTCGGCAGAGCATCTGTCGACGCTTGCCGGGCATGAGGCCTGCGAGGTCTGTATTTTCAACAGTGGCCTCGGTAGCGGTTTACAGCTTGCGCCCGCAACCTTGCCAGTCCTGGCTCCTGATACGCCGGATGCACTGAAGTTTGAAGCGTCGATGCCAATGGTGTCGGTTCCGCTTCATCGCGCACGCGGTCCTCCACGCAATTTCGCCTGAGTCCGCACTGACTGAACATCTGCAGGGCGCATCAGCCCTGCGGCGGACTCCCGAGTATTGAAAACCCTCGACGCGGCTTGCCGCGTTTCGACGCGCTTATTTGGCGCTTTTCTGACTTCGCGAGATTCAACAATGTCATTTCACAAACGCATTCTTCGTGCACAGCTTCTGGCTGTGCCCGGCCTTCTTTTCTCCAACTCGGTATATGCGGCCTCCCTGGAAGCGGTGCCCGCCGCGGCCGAAACCGACCCTATCGAAACCATCGTAATCACGGCTGATCCCTTTGCCAGGACAGCAGACCAGCTCACACAACCCAGCGAAATCCTTGCCGGCGAAGCACTGGATCGCAAACGCGGTCTGAGTCTGGGCGAAACCCTTGAGAATGAGCTGGGTGTTTCCAGCACCGATTTTGGACGTGGTGCAGGGCGCCCGGTGATTCGTGGTCAGGGTGGTCCACGCGTCCTGAATCTGCACAACGGCATGTCGGCGGGTGATGTGTCGGATGTGAGTTCCGATCACAGCGTCAGTATCGATCCTGCTCAGGCCGAACAGATTGAAATTCTTAAAGGTCCGGCGACACTGATCTACGGCAGCGGCGCTGCAGCTGGGGTTGTCAACGTGGTGGACCAGAGTTTGCCGGCCCAAGCCGAAGAAGGCCTGCGCGCACGCATTGGCGCATCGTATGCCAGCGTGGCGGACCAGCCTGCGGCTTCCGGGCGCATCGAGTACGGCATAGGACAGACCCTGTTCAACGTGGACGCTGCATGGCGTGATGCTGACGATTACCGGATTCAGGATGCGCCTTCTGATGAACTTGAAAACAGCGCGGTTCGCACGGCCTCTGGCTCGGCATCCGTTGCACAGTTCGGCGCCATGGGCTCCATCGCGGCGCGTTATGGCCGGTTTGATTCTCGCTACGGCCTGCCCAATGAGGAGACCGCCTTCATCGACCTCGAACAGAGTCGCCGGGATATCGAAGCGCGCCTGAATCGACCGATTTTAGGGCTGGAATCCTTGCGTCTGCGCTACGGTTCAAGTCAGTACGAGCACATAGAGTTTGAAGATGCCGGAGAGCCAGGCACGCGATTCACGAACGACCAGAAAGAAGCCCGGCTGGAGTTGCTGCACGAACCGTTCGCTGATTTTCGCGGTGTTATAGGCGTCCATCGTCGCGATCGTGATTTCGCTGCGCTGGGCGACGAGGCCTTTTTACCGCCGAGCCGTAGCCGTGGCCTTGGCGTCTTTGTGGTAGAGCATCGTCCAACCAGTTTCGGCAGCATCGAGCTCGGTTTTCGATCCGATGAAGATCGCATTAGCAGTCAGGGTCAGGCGCCGGTGTCGCGGCGCTTCCGGCCTCTGACCTGGTCTGGGGGTGTGTCATGGGAGCTGGATCAGAAACATCATCTCAAGTTCTACGCCACGCGTTCGCAACGTTCACCCGTTGCAGAAGAGTTGTTCTCGTTCGGGCCACATCTGGCCAGTAGCAGTTTCGAGCGAGGCGATCGCAATCTGGAACTGGAGACTTCGCAAAACTTTGAACTGGCGCTGGACCGGCACGGCGAGGTCTGGGATTGGCGGGTCAATGTTTTTCACCAGCGCATTGCCGACTACATCTACCAGAAGGAAGTCGATGCAGGGCTCAACGCGGATGGCACCGGTGTGATGCTGGCCGATGGCGTGGCCGATCGCGTGGATGAAGACGGAACGCTTACCCCGCAAGGCGAATTCCTGCTGCTGGACTACCGGTCAGGAAATGCGCGCTTCTGGGGGGCTGAGGCCGAAGTCAGCCGGAACTGGTCAATAGGGCTTACGCAGGTCCAGACCCGGATTTTTGCGGATTGGGTTCGTGGTCGCATCATCGACCAGGAGAATCTGCCACGGATCACGCCAGCGCGGTGGGGTATGGCCGTGCATGCCCACCGCGGTCCCTTGAGTGCGAGTCTGGATTGGATGGCCGTGCAAAAGCAGGATCATGTTGCTGCACTGGAGTCCGAGACCGATGGCTATGAGATGCTCAGTGCCCGCGCGGAATATGCGCTTTCGCTGCGCTACGGAAGCCTCTCGCTGTTCCTGGCGGGCCACAACCTGCTGGATCAGGAAGCGCGTCGACATACCTCATTGATCAAAGATACGGCGCCCTTACCGGGGATTTCGGTTCACAGTGGATTCGAGTGGCGAATCTGAGTGAATTCAGCCTGTTTCAGACCCCATTGTTACTTGAAGTAATATTGGGCCCCAACGCGTTTGGCCTTTCGCCTGAAGGAGAGAAGACATGAGCATTACCGGAATTATCGGCACCATCATTGTTGGATTCATCGCCGGTCTGGTGGCGCGAGCGATCAAACCCGGGGATGACGGCATGGGATTTTTCATGACCGTTGGCCTGGGCATCCTCGGCGCTGTCACTGCAACTTATGGCGGTCAGGCGCTGGGACTGTACGAGTCCGGCCAGTCGGCAGGATTTGTCGGCGCCGTCGTTGGTGCGATCGTGGTTCTGGTGATTTATGGATTTGTCCGCAAATCCATGAAGTAAGGGCTTTGCAGGCAGCGGCGTCCAGATCAAGGTCTGGACGCCGCTGTCGTTTCAAGCGCAGTCGGCTGAGGGCTGCCTACTTTGATTTGGCCTGGTTGGCCACCGCCTCAGCAGCCTTCTTGGCGGCATCAGCATCGCCAAGATAATTGAAGCTCTTTACCTTGAGCTGATCGTCCAGCTCGAACTTCAGCGGAATGCCGGTCGGAATATTGATTTCCAGAATTTCAGCTTCCGAAACATTGTTCAGATATTTGTAGAGCGCGCGCAGCGAGTTTCCGTGTGCCGTGATCAGCACGGTCTGGCCTGCCTTGAGCTGTGGCGCAATCTGGTCGTGCCAGTAGGGCAGCACGCGATCCAGCGTGGTGGCCAGTGACTCCGTGCCTGGCAGGCAGCTCGCATCGAGCTTGGCGTAGCGCGGGTCATTTGCCGGATGACCGGCATCGGCGGCGGACATTTCGGGAGGTGGCACGTCATAGCTGCGGCGCCAGATCTTGACCTGCGCCTCGCCATGCTTTTCGGTGGTTTCGGCCTTGTCCAGACCCTGCAGGGCACCGTAATGACGCTCGTTGAGGCGCCAGGTCTTGGTTACTGGCAACCACATCATGTCCATTACATCCAGCGCCGTATCGAGCGTGCGAATGGCACGTTTGAGGACCGAAGTGTGCGCACAGTCAAAGCGCAGTCCTTCGGCTTTCATCAGCTCGCCCGCATTGGCCGCCTCGGCTCGTCCCTTCTCGGTCACATCTACATCGACCCATCCAGTGAAGCGATTTTCGAGATTCCACTGGCTTTGGCCGTGACGAAGGAGAACGAGTGTTGGCATTGAGAGAGCTTCCTGTACTGGTGAAATAAGCGTGTTCGGGCAGCGGAATCATTCCGGATGCTCGCGGGATGGGGCCTATTTTAAGGCCTCTTGGCCAGGCTTCGCGTCTTCGCCGCCTTTCAGGTACTCATTCTTCACTTTCACGTAGTGCCGTGCGGAGTATTGGAGATTGGCTATTTCCGCCTCACTGAGCTCGCGCACCGGGCGGGCGGGACGACCGGCATACAGCCAGCCGGATTGCAGGCGCTTGCCCGGCGTGACCAGACTGCCGGCGGCAATCAGGACGTCGTTTTCGATATGCGCCTTGTCGATGATGACGCTTCCCATGCCAATCAGGACCCGATCGCCAATGTGACAGGCATGCAGGATCACGCCATGCCCGATGGTGACATCCTGACCAATCTGGAGGTCAGCCCCGCCGGGTGAGTAGGGCCCGTCGTGCGTGACATGCAGGACCGAGTTGTCCTGCACATTGCTGCGCGCACCGATGCGAATCCGGTTGACGTCGCCGCGGATCGACGCAAACGGCCAGACTGACACGTCATCGCCGAGTTCCACATCGCCAATCACGCAGGCCTGTTCATCCACATAGGCGTCCTGGCCCAGAGTGGGAACGATGCCGCGATAGCTGCGAATCATGAAGGCTGGTTGATCTGGCTCAAGCCTAGAGCGGCAGGGGCACAGCTTGGATGCTGTTTTCGGTTTCCGGGTGAGCCGCTGAGCGCGGCGCCTTGGACCACTCACGCACGAACTGCGCAACGTGCTGGATGACGTCAGTCTGGCCACGCAGGGGCTTGGCCAGGGATTTGACGATGTAGGTATGGCTCATCTTCGGATAGATCACCGTGGAGATCGGTCCGCCCGCTTTCTTGATGGTGCTGGCCAGGTTCTGCGTGTCCTGAACACGGACAATCTCGTCGTCTTCGCCGTGCATCAGCATCATCGGGGGATTATCCCCTTCTACATAGAGAATCGGCTGGGACTGCTCGAATTTCTCGGGGGGACCGAAAATGTCGCGCATCTGCGGGTCGGTGATGGGCAGGAAGTCATAGGGACCGGCCAAACCGATCATGCCGCGCAGCCAATTGCGTGACCCGCCCGCATTGACCAGGTATTCGTCCTTGAGCGCGAGCAGGGAGGCAATGTGGGCACCGGCGGAATGACCCATGACAAAAATCTTGTCAGGGTCGCCGCCGTAGGTCTTGGCATTGTTACGTGCCCATGCAACGGCACGCGCTGCGTCATTGACGAAAGCCGGGAAGCGAACCTCAGGATACTGCCGATAGTCCGGCAGGGCAGCGATGAAACCGCGTGAGGCGAGGGCTTCGCCAACGAATTTCCATTCATCCTTGGAGCCTGAGGACCAGCGGCCACCAAAGAGGAATACCACCACCGGCGCATTGTTGGCTTCGCGCGGGGCGTAGACATCCAGCCGGAGCTTCTTTTCCCGATCGTAGATCAGGTTGGAGGCAATATCGTAGCCCTCGGTTGGCGTCAGGGTGTTGAGCATGGCCTGGCCTGTGCAACCGCAGAGCAGGGTCAGGGTGACGAGACCGGGTAACAGAAATCGCACGAGTTGAATCCTCTCAAGAGTATCGGTTCGCGGGCACAGCCGCGCGGTGCTGCAAATATTACCGCAGGGCAGATGAATCGCGGCGAATTTAGCCCGTCGCGGGTAGACTTCCTTGCTCGATCAAGGGGGAAAGGCATGGGTACCTACATCGTTCTGGGGATCATCGCGGCGCTGCTGATCTACGGCATCATCATTTTCAATGGGCTGGTCGCGATCAAGCACAACATTTCCAAGTCCTGGAGCAACATCGATGTGCTGCTCAAGCAGCGCCACGACGAGCTGCCCAAGCTGGTGGAAGTCTGCAAGCAGCACATGCAATTCGAGGCGGGCACGCTGGAGAAAGTCATGCAGGCCCGCAGCGGTGCGAAAGCTGCTCTGGACAAGGGCGACGTCAAGGGCGTTGGCATTGCGGAAACCATGATGCGCTCCGGGCTGGGCAGTATTACCGCGACGGTGGAGGCCTACCCCGAGCTGCGTGCCAATGAGTCGTTGCAGACCCTGCTGGGCCGGATATCCGGGCTCGAAAACGCCATTGCTGACCGCCGCGAGTTCTATAACGAGAGCGTGAATATCAATAATGTCCGCATCGAGCAGTTTCCGGACCTGATCATTGCCCGCATGGGCGATTTTCCACCCGCCGTGCTGCTGGAGTTCCAGGCCGAAGAGCTTGGTGATGTCAACGTGAAATCCCTGTTTGCTTCGTAAAGGGCCGGTGATCACACCCGTCCGCCTGAGGCGCTGCCTGCCCCGCTCCCGCCGAGTCGGTTGCAGGTCCATCTGAAACCTGGAGGCGCTCTATGACCAGCAGCCTTGCTATCGGCATCATTGTCACCGCGCTCCTGACCGCTCTGTTGACCTGGCTGTTTGCCTATCTGCTGTATCGGGGGTGGATGTCCCGTCGGCTTGAGGCTGAGCTTGAGCTGCTGCAGGACGCGTTCGAGCAGCGGGTCAGGAAGGGCGTTCTGGCCGCAGGTGAAGAACTGATGCCGGAGCTGCGCAAGCACGTTCGACTGGGTTTCCAGGATGCGCTGCGCAACAGCGAAACCGGCGAGTTGGTCGAGAATTACGCGACAGCGGTCAATCGCGGTGCAGACGTCATCAGCAATCGCCTGGGCGGCCTGTTCGGAATCAAGCCCAAAAAATAGTGCGCGCTCCGCGACCGGCATCGACTTTGGCAAAAATGCCGAACGGGGAGTTCCCGCTGTGGAAGTCCTGAGACATCTGCTGGAGACGATGGCCCAGGCCGAACCTCGCAAGTTCTGGATGATGGCGGTGATTCTCGCCGGGGCCGCGATCGGCATATTCGCGTACGGTTTTGTCCGTCTTCAGCGCGCGCGCCTTCTCGAAGACACCCCGACTTCGCGCATCCGGTCTGCCGCGCAGGGCTACGTTGAGCTGCACGGTCATGCGCGTCTGCTGCCAGGGCCAGAGATCATCGCGCCGCTATCCGGCGAAAAGTGCTGCTGGTGGGATTATCGGGTTGAGCGGCGACGGACCAGCTACAGCGGCGGACGTCGTAGGACCAAATGGGTGGTGGTGGAATCAGGCACATCAAATGATCTGTTTCTGCTGGACGATGGCACCGGTCAGTGCGTGGTGGACCCGGTGGGCGCGAAGATCATTCCGAGCGTGCGAAGACGCTGGCGCGGTTATCACCGCCGGCCCAAATCCGTGCCCAAGAAAAACAGTTTTTTCTCGCTGGGCGACTACCGATATACCGAGGGCATTGTTCGCTACGGGGCCTGGCTCTACACACTGGGCCAGTTTCAGACCCAGATCGCCTTTCGCGCCGACAACGAGTCTCTGGATGTCAGCGAACTGCTCTCGATCTGGAAAAAGGACAAGCGCGACCTGTTGCATCGCTTTGACAGCAACCGGGATGGCGAAATCGATTTGCAAGAGTGGGAAGTCGCGCGACGTGAGGCCATTCGGATCGTGCGCGCGGAGCAGGTGGGGCGTTCGGTCCAGCCCGACCTGAATATCCTCAATCGCCCGGCGGGGCGACGGCCTTATATTCTCTCAACCAAGACCGAGCACGAATTGACCAAGGGTCTGCGATGGAGCGGCCTGGCCATGGTCATCGGAGGTCTTGTGCTCGCCCTGTGTGTGGTGTTCATGCTCACAGTTCGCGGCCTGTTCTGAACCGATGCGCCGGTTTGGGCATGATCCGTGCAGCGCGTCGCGATGGAACTTCCGGGCAGGATTTGACTCGCATGTGCGGATACCGGCACGGCATTCTGCAGGCCAGCCATAACTCGATATCGCCACCGTGCGAAACTCCTCGCCATCTGAATTCGAATGTATTTGTTGCTCATATGACCAATCCGCTGCTGACCGAACGTGCGCTCAATGTGCTCCCTCTTTTTGACCAGATTCAGCCCAGCCATGTCGAGGCGGCGCTGGACGAAGTTCTGGCGGCCAATCGCAGCCAGCTCGCGCGCATCGTGGGGGCAGAAGGCGCACCTGACTGGCAAAGTCTGGTGGAGCCGCTGGATGAAATGAACGAGCGTTTGTCTCGGGTCTGGGGCCCGGTCTCGCATCTGTTCAGCGTCAATTCCACCGCCGAATGGCGTGCGGCCTACAACGCCGGTCTGCCCAAGGTCACCGACTACGGACTGGAGCTTTCGCAGTCCGAAGCCCTGTTCAAGAAATTTGAAGCGCTATCGCAGTCCGCAGGATTTGCGGCGCTGAGCGCGGTGCAGCAGAAAGTGGTGCTGGACGAACTGCGTGATTTCCGACTGTCCGGCATTGGCCTGCCGCCGGCAAAGAAAGAGCGCTATCGGCAAATATCGCTGCGCCTGTCGGAGCTCAACACCCGCTTTGAAGAAAACGTGATGGACGCGATCCAGGCCTGGTCGCTGCACATCACCGACGAGGCGCGTCTGAACGGCATGTCGCCGGCGGCGATCGAGCTGGCCGCCGCACGTGCCGCCGACAAGAAACTCGAGGGATACCTGCTGACGCTGGACTATCCCAGTTTTGATGCGGTCAACACCTTTGCCGATGACCGCGAACTGCGCAGGGAGATCTACACCGCTTTTGCCACCCGCGCATCCGATCAGGGGCCGCAGGCCGGCACGTTCGATAACAGCGAACTGATGGAAGAAATCCTGAAGCTGCGCCACGAAAAGGCGGTCTTGCTGGGGTTTGCCAACTATGCGGAGTTGTCGGTCGAAACCAAGATGGCGCAGGCCCCGGACGAGGTCGAGAAATTCCTGCTCGATCTCGCCGCCCGGGCGCGTCCCGCCGCACAGCAGGATCTGAAAGAACTGGAAGCTTTTGCCCGGCAGCAGGGAGGTCCGCAAAAGCTTGAATCCTGGGATGTAGCCTATTACTCGGAGAAGCTCAAGGAGTCGTCATTGGGTCTGAACGAAGACGCTTTGCGGCCCTACTTTGCGATGCCAAATGTGCTCGACGGCCTGTTCGCTCTGGTTGAACAGCTCTACGGTGTCGCCTTCGTGCGGCGCGAGGATCAGCGCGCATGGCATCCATCTGTCGAGGTCTATGAGGTGCAAGGGGCCGGCGGCGAGTCGCGCGGGATGTTCTATCTCGATGCCTACGCACGCGAGAACAAGCGCAGCGGCGCGTGGATGGATGAATGTCATGGCCGTCGAACCACCGCGCAAGGTCGCCAGATTCCAGTGGCCTATCTGGTGTGCAATTTTCGCCCGCCGATGGACGGCCAGCCTGGCTTGCTGACACACGACGAAGTCCTGACGCTGTATCACGAATGTGGCCACGGCCTGCACCTGCTGATGACGCAGGTGGATGAAGCGGCGGTATCGGGTATCAACGGGGTGGAGTGGGATGCCGTGGAGTTGCCGAGCCAGTTCATGGAGAACTGGTGCTTCGAGCCCAGCCAGCTCAAGACCTGGGCGCGTCACTGGCAAACCGGAGAAGCCCTGCCGGATGATCAGATCAAGCGCCTGCAGGCTTCGCGTCGATTCCAGGCCGGGCTGGCGACGGTGCGACAGGTGGAGTTCGCCTTGTTCGACTTGCGTCTGCACCGGGATTACCAGCCGGAGCAGGGCGCCCGCGTGCTCGGACTGATCGAACAGGTACGCGATGAAGTCGCTGTGCTCAGGCCACCGGCATTCAACCGCATGCCCTGGAGTTTCAGTCACATTTTTGCCGGCGGCTATGCAGCAGGTTACTACAGCTACAAGTGGGCAGAAGTCTTGTCTGCGGACGCTTACGAGGCGTTTGTTGAAGCTGGGCTGGATCAGACCGCGCTGCGATCAACCGGGACTCGCTTCTTGGAATCGCTGTTGTCGCGCGGGGGCTCGAAGCCTGCCGCAGAACTGTTTGAAGCATTTCGCGGGCGCAAGCCAAAGGTGGATGCCCTGCTTCGCCAGGACGGACTGATCGCGGAGGCCGCGTAATGAGCAGCACACCAACCGCATTCCCGCTGGTTCGCAATGTTCGTGGCCTGCAGCAGGAGTTTGATCTGCTGGTTATCGGTGGCGGCATCTACGGTGCCTGGACCGCTTATGACGCAGCTCTGCGCGGACTCAGCGTCGCACTGATCGAGAAAAACGACTGGGCCAGCGGAACTTCATCGGCATCGAGCAAGCTGATTCACGGCGGCCTGCGATATCTCGAGCACTATGAATTTGCATTGGTGCGCCATGCGCTCAAAGAGCGGCGCACGCTGTCGCGCATTGCTCCGCATCTGGTACGGCCAATGGATTTCATCATGCCGGTGTGGAAAGGCCCGCGCGCCAGTCCGCTGAAATTGTCAGCCGGCCTGACCCTGTATGACGCACTCGCTTTTGGCAGTGGACCGGTCAAGCCACACAAGCATTTCCGACCCAAGACCCTGCTCAAGCATTACCACTACATTGATCCTGCCAATCTGGTGGGGGGCTTTCGCTATGGCGATTGTCAGGAAGACGATGCGCGCATGACCATGACTGTTGTGGCCGCAGCGCAGTCGGCAGGCGCGGTTTGCGTCAACAAGATGATGGCCGAAAAGATTGAGCGCGATGCCGAGGGCATTTGCGGTGCGCAGGTGAAGGATCAGCTTTCTGGCGAAGGCTTTTCCGTGCGTGCGCGTTGCGTGGTCAATTCTGCCGGCCCTTGGGCACGCTCGCTGCTGGGTGAGGATGCGCCCAAGATCAAGCTGGTGAAGGGCACGCACTTGCTGCTGCCGGCGATCCCCGGTTGCACCGAAGCCTTCCTGTTGACGGCCAAGGATGGCCGGGTGTTTTTCGTTATTCCCTGGTATGGCCGCACGCTGGTCGGAACCACTGAATCGGAAGTGGAATCCCCGGATGAAGCGGTTCCCACGGATGAGGAAACCAGCTACCTGATTGATGGTGTTCGGCGTGGTCTGCCCGGTCTGGGCTGGACGGAGGCCGACGTCATCGCGCGCTATTCCGGTGTGCGCTCGTTGCAGGCAGAAGATGCTGCGAGCCTGGCCGCAGTTTCCAGAGAGTTTGATATTGCCCAGCCCGAGCCACGGTTGGTACTGCCTATTGGCGGCAAGTACACCACCTCGCGTTGCGACTCGGTAGAGATTGTCGATGCCGTTGAGAAGGCGCTGGGCCGCAAGAAAACGAAAACCCGCACGCATCTGCGGCGACTTCCTGGTGCGCCGCCATCCAAGGATTTTGATATCTGGCTGGCCGATGCAGTCAAACAACTCACGGGTGCTGGCGTGGATGGCATCGCAGCGCTCACCGCTGCGCATCGCAATGGCACGCGGGTGCGTCAGTTGCTGTACCTGATCGAGAAAGAGCCTGCTCTGGCGGAGCGGGTGCATGCTGAAGCGCCTTTCATCAAGGCGGAGGTCAAGTTGGCGTTTCGTGACGAGATGGCCCTGACCGCAGATGATGCTTTGCGCCGCCGCATGCCACTGTCCCTACTGGTACAGGACCTTGAGGCAGCGCGCGAAACTGCCGAAAACCTGCGCGCCTGAGCCGGCTGTCTGCAACGCCATACTTATCCGTCTGGAATAGCGCACAATCATGTCTCTGTAACAGCAGGTCTATTATTGCTGTCTGAATCGTCGGGAGAGAAACGACCTTGGCTGATATGCGCCGAAGATGCGCGTACGGTAGAGCTTGAATTCCGCGATTGGAGGAGACATGCGACTATTCCATATGGCCACCACAGTGGCTTTTGCCATGATGCTGGCCGCCTGCAACAAATCTGGCGATGGCGCCGGCAGCAACGAGCCGGGGACGCCCGACGGCAGCGAATCAAGAGCTTTCTCTTTATTCGACCCTTTGGCCGGCACTGTGCCCTTTCCCTTTTTCGGTCTGCAGAACCCGGCTACTTCGCGGGTCAGTCTGCCGCTCAGGGACCCCTCCAATCCCTCAGCGCCTGCGAACGGGCCGGTCAACGCCGCCAATCTTCTCGACGGGTTTTCAACCGTGGCATCCGGGTTCACGGATTTCATCGGCTTTGTTGATCTGGCCTCGGCGGCGACGGGCGGACTGCTGGTGATTGAGGTCAACATCGATCCCGCGACAGGCCGGCCGGTGCCGCGATTACTGAGTCAAAGTGCCGATGGCGGTGCCAGCGGTGACTACGTGATTCAGAACTATGACGCGCTCGATGCGGCAACGGGGCGTCCGTTGTCTGAAGTGCGTACGCGCATGATGATCGAGCCGGCGGTTCCCCTGAAGCAGGCCACCACCTACGTGTTGGCGGTGACCAATCGCCTGCTCAGCACCGATGGCGTTCCGGTTTCACGCAGTGCCATTTTTGACGTCGTCAGCAGCTCTACCGCGGTGCAGAGTCAGGATCGGCCCGAACTCGCCGGTCTGAGCGATGCACAACTCGCCACGCTCGAGGCGATTCGTCAGGCCGAGACGGGATCAATTCTTCCGCTCGTGGTCGGCGTGGGGCAGCAGGCCCTTTCACCGACATTTTCGACCGATGACGTGGTGTTGGCCTGGAGCTTTACCACCCAGTCCATCACCGACACGTTGGAGCAGGTTGTGAACGCCGCACCTGCAGCGACTTTCGATGCGCTAACCCCGGTGGGTACGACGGATCAGATTGGTCAGCTGCTGGGCTTGCCGATTCCACCCGGTGCAACCATTTACAAGACAGTGCTGCGCGGCGTGCCGTATTTCCTTGCTGACAACTCCGCGCCACCACCGGCCGGCGTTCCGCTGCCCAATCCGCTGACCAACTACTGGCTGGCAGATGGCAGTTATCGCGCGCCGCGTTTCACCACCAATGGCGTGCCTTGCTCCAATCTTGCCGCGCCGTCCTTGTCCGGCAGCAGCCCTGATTCCACCACGCGCTGCTTCCCTCGGCCGCTTCAGCGCAGCTTGCAGGATCTGCCTATTCTGGTGGCGGTTCCCAATGGTCAGGGCGGCGCACCGGCAGCTGTTCCCGGCGGTTTTCCGACGACCATCTTCCAGCACGGTATTACGCAGGACCGCAGCAATCTCCTGCTGATTGCAAGCAGCCTGGCCCGCGCAGGTCAGGTCAGCATCGCGATGGATTTGCCGCTTCATGGCATCGTTGATCCGACCAGCCCACTGCGGGTTGCCGGAGTGGGTGAGCGCACGCTCAATCTGGACGTGTCCACACAGAACGCTGATTGCGATACCACCGCGCAGTTCGCGCCGGATGGCATCCCGGATTGCTCGGGCTCGCACTTCATCAATCTGGTCAGCCTGGCCACCAGCCGCGACAACATCCGCCAGGCCGTTTCTGATCTGACCGTGCTGGCACGCTCTATTCCGAGCCTGCCCGGCGTGGCGATCAACACAACTGCAAAACCTTCCTTCATCGGACATTCGCTGGGCGGCATTATCGGCACCACGTTCCTGGGCGTCAGTGATGACGTTGGTACGGCTTCCCTGGCCATGGCGGGCGTGGGAATCGGCAAGTTGCTGGATGGTTCCGTGGCTTTTGGCGATGACGTCGCAGCAGGTCTGGCGGGCAGCGGTATTGTCGAGGGCAGCGACGGATACGAGACTTATCTGCGGGTTGCACAGCAGGTGCTCGATTCCGGCGATGCGGCCAATTACGCAGTTGCAGCACGCGCCACCCGGCCGATTCACGTGGTCGAGATTCTGGGAGACGATGCGGTTCCCAACAACGCAATCAACAACCCTGTGGTGACGGTAGATGGTTATCTGTCCGGCACCGACCCCTTGATTCGCCTGATGGGATTGCAGCTGCCAGACAGCCCGGTGAATTTCAGCGGCAGTCCGCTCGCCGTGGATGATCCTCAGGTGTTCTTCAATACGGCAGGTGCAGCAAATGGCCTGGGCGTTGCGGTTCCGTTCACTCAGGGAACTCACGGCTCGATCATCGATCCCGGCAGCACGGCGACCAGCCTCGCCGTCACCCAGGAGATCCAGACCCAGATTGCCACCTTCCTTGCCACCGGCGGGCAGTGCCTGCCCATTGGAGCCTCTTGCCAATGAAAACGATTTCTAAAACCCTCGGCTTTTCGACGCTGCTGCTGACCGCTCTGCCGGCCAGCGCCCTGCAATTCAATCTCGGGCCAGCGGAGGCGTCACTTGAAAGTGTGGCCTCGCTGGGCCTGGCCTGGCGTACCGAAGCACGCGACCTGGATCGCATTGGTGTCGGTAATGGCGGGAACGCTTTTTCCACCAATAGTGACGACGGCAATCTCGCCTTTTCCAACGGCGACACCATTGCCAGCACCCTCAAGCTCACGTCGGACTTCAGTGCGAGCTGGGGTGATTTCGGCGTGTTCGTGCGGGGCAGCTACCTCTACGATCCCACCCTGGACGATCACGAGTTCTTTGATAGTGCTGATTACGGTCCGGGCCGCGAAGCACCGGCGAGTGAGCGCTACTTCAAGCAGAGCGCCGTGCAGGGTCATATCGGACATGACGGCGACATCCTTGATGCCTATGTGTCCTGGCAGGGCAAGATTGCCTCGCGCGATGTCGGCATCCGGGTTGGCCGCCAGCATCTGAGCTGGGGTGAGTCCATCTTCATCCGCAATGGGCTGGACAGCATTGGCGCTGTGGATGCCAATCAGCTACGCGTTCCCGGCTTCGAGCTGGAGGAAGTCTTTACGCCGCTGAGCATGGTGTGGGCATCCATCGGCCTGCCTTTCGATATGAGTCTGGAAGGGTTCTACCAACTCGACTGGCAGCAGACCGAACCTGATGTTGCGGGTTCGTTTCATTCCACCAGCGACTACGTGGGTATTGGCGGAACGCGCGCCAATCTGGGTTTCGGACAGGTGGATGAAAACACCCCCGGCAGCAGCGTGATCCGCGCCGGCGATGTGGAGCCTGACGACGAAGGCCAGTTTGGATTTGCGCTGAGCATGTTTCTGGCCAAGCTCAACGACACCAGCGTGACGATCTATGGCTCGAACTATCACTCGCGTCTGCCGGTTTTTTCGGGAACCTCATCCAATGCGCCGCAATCCACGGTTGGTGCCAATTACTTCATCGAGTATCCCGAAGACATCCAGCTCTACGGTCTGAGCTTCAACACGCCGGGTCCTTTCGGTCTGGCCCTGCAGGGCGAGTACAGCTACAAGGTCGATCAGCCGCTGCAGATTGATGATGTGGAACTGCTGCTGACCGGTCTGGGCATTCCCAGCCAGATCAATCCGGTGCTGGGCGGCGCCTCGGGCAACCAGTACCTGCGCGGCTGGCGGCGTCATGACATCAGCCAGCTCAATCTGTCCACCACGCAGTTGTTTTCACCCAACAAGGCGCTGGGCTTTGACCAGCTGCTGATGGTGGTGGAAGCAGGGGCCATGTACGTGCACGACCTGCCTGAAACCAATGAGCTGCGCTATGAGGGCCCGGGCACCTTTACCCCGGCCTTTGATCTGGCGACCGATGGTCCATTCAGAGGCGCGTTTCTGGCCAGTCAGGGTTTGCCCGCGCAGGACGGTGGTTACGCCACGCGATTCTCCTGGGGCTACCGGATCGCGCTGCAGGCTACTTATCACAACGTGATCCAGTCCCTGAAGCTGATTCCGGGTATTCGCTTTGAACATGACGTCAACGGCGTGTCGCCGGCGCCGGTCGTCAATTTCTTCAAGGAACGAAAGACCGCGCAGCTTTCCATGGGCTTTGATACCGGCAGCGACTGGAGTTCCGAGGTGGGTTACACCTTGCGCTTCGACGGTGGCGACGGAAATATTCTTTCGGATCGCGATTTTGCCTATTTCAATGTGAAGTACTTCTTCTAAAGCAGAGAGTTGCGGGCCACGGTGGTCGCTGCGCCGGGCGCAAGGCCACGTGGTCCGCAGATTTTTGAGGTGCGACTCCGGGCGCGTCTGAGGCAGCGCTTCGCAGGCTGCGGCAAAATGGGCCATCGTGAAACTGACCCCGGAAAAACTCGCCCCTCATCTCGCCAAGTCGCTGGCACAGGTTTATCTGGTGGCGGGCGAAGAGCCGCTGTTGATGGAGGAGTCTCTGGACGCTATCCGTGCTGCGGGTCGCAAGCAGGGATACGGCGAGCGTGAAGTCTTTGATGTGGAACGAGGCTTCGACTGGAGCCGGGTTATCGAAGCCTGCGGCAGCATGTCCTTGTTTGCTTCGCGCAAGATGGTCGAGATTCGCATGCCCAAGGGGCCGAATCCGGGACGCGGCAAGGCGGCGGATGAGGACTCCGGCAGCGCCAAGTCCGCCAAGAGCGGCAAGTCGGCCGTCGACGGCGCCAAGCTGCTGACAGAGATCGCACAGAATCCGCCTGCTGATGTGCTGCTCATTGTCAGTGCGGGAAAGCTCGACTATCGCCAGCAGAAGGCAGCCTGGGTCCTGGCCCTGGAGTCGGCCGGGGCCTCGGTGTATGCACGGCCCATTGCGCCCGAGCGCTGGAATGACTGGGTGGCCCAGCGCATGCGCAGTGCCGGGCTCAAGCCCAGCGCCGATGCGGTGCAGGAACTGGCCGACCGCGCGCAGGGCAATGCGCTGGCGGCCAAGCAGGATATCGACAAGCTCCTGCTGCTCTATCCGCAGGCTGAGGTCGGCGTCGACGAAATCCGCGATGCGGTTGCCGACAGTTCCCGCTACGACGCTTTCGGGGTTGGCGAGCGCATGTTGATGGGAGACGCGCAGGGGGTGGCGCATGCCATCAATCGGTTGCGTGAAGAAGGTCTTGATGTCCTTGCAGTACTGGGCCCGCTGGTCTGGATGCTGCGCCAGTGGGCGCAGGTACAGGGTCACTTTGCGCGCAGCGGCAACGCATCACGGGCCTGTAGCGAGGCACGTCTGCAGACCGCGCGAATACCGGCTTTTTTGGCAGCACTGCCCAGAACCCGACAGACGCAGATTTATGGCTGGCTCAGGCAGGCTGCGCTGATTGATCAGCTGGCCAAGTCGACCGGCGGTAAGGAGCAGGCCTGGGAGGAGTTGCTAACATTATCGCTTTCGGCTGCCGGACGCCGGGTTGTCCGGCCGATGGGCGCATGAGTAAAGCGGAGAACAACATCAGCAGTAACGACGAAAAAATCGTGCGATACATGCGCGAAAAGGGCGAGCGTGCGCGAGGTGCTGCGCGCGCCGTGGCCAAGGCCGATACCGGGCAGAAGAACGCCTGCCTGTTCGCCCTGGCCGACATCATCATGGACGATAGCGAGGCCATCCTGTCTGCCAATGCCAGGGACATGCGTGAAGGCCGCGCAAATGGTCTGGACAGCGCCTTGCTGGATCGCCTGGAACTCAATGCCGACCGCATTGCCGCAATGGCAGAAGGGGTTCGCCAGGTCGCCAGCCTTCCAGACCCGGTGGGTGAGTTGACCGACATGAATCAGCGCCCCTCCGGGATTCAGGTGGGTCGCATGCGTGTTCCTTTGGGCGTGGTGGGCATCATTTACGAATCGCGTCCGAACGTGACTGCCGATGCTGCCAGCTTGTGCCTGAAGTCGGGCAATGCCTGCATTCTGCGCGGTGGTTCGGAGGCGGTGCATTCCAATCAGGCGATTGCGGCGTGCATCAAGCGCGCTCTGCGCAACGCCGATCTGCCGGAAGATGCGGTGCAGGTGCTGGACATTACCGACCGCGCCACGGTGTCACAGATGGTGCGCCTGCCGGAATTCATTGACGTGGTCATTCCGCGTGGCGGCAAGGGCCTGGTGATGGCGGTTTCAGACAATGCTCAGGTGCCGGTAATCAAGCACCTGCACGGCGTCTGCCATGTCTTCATTGACCGCGATGCGGACCTGGAAAAGGCGGTGTCGATTTCCGTCAATGCCAAGACCCAGCGCTACGGCACCTGCAACACCATGGAAACGCTGCTGGTGGATGCGCCCATTGCTGAAGCGGTGCTGCCGCGACTGGCGCAGATTCTCGAAGAAGCAGATGTCGAAATTCGCGGCTGCGAGCGGACGTGCAAGATTCTTGAGCAGGCCCGGCCAGCAACCGAGGCGGACTGGAGCGAGGAATATCTGGCGCCAATCCTGTCGATTCGCGTGGTCGACGGCATGGATCAGGCCATTGACCACATTGCGCGCTATGGCTCGGCGCACACGGACAGCATCATTACGGAAAGCTATACGCGCAGCCGACGCTTCCTGCGCGAAGTGGATTCGAGTTCGGTGATGATCAATGCCTCCACCCGCTTTGCCGATGGCTATGAATACGGGCTGGGCGCAGAGATCGGCATCAGCACGGACAAGTTCCATGCCCGTGGGCCGGTGGGCCTCGAAGGCCTGACCTCTCAGAAATGGATCGTGCTTGGCGACGGCAATGTTCGTTAGCCCAGATCGACCCTGCTGCGGCAATGCCGCATCCCGGCTGTAAGTTTCGGTGTCAGAACTTCAAATTTTTTTGCAGGACTTGAAGTGGGTGGTCTGGCTGCGCGAATCCGGGCCCATGCAGTGCCAGAGGATTCGGTCATGAGCGTGCTTGGCGTTTTTGGGGGCACCTTTTCGCCGATCCATAATGGTCATCTTCGTGTCGCCATTGAGGTGCGCGAACAACTCGCGCTGGATGAAATTCTGGTCTTGCCCAGCGGTGATCCGCCGCATCGCGAGACGCCGCGCATCAGCGCTCAGCGGCGGCTGGACTGGGTCAGGTTGGCCTGTGCCGACATTCCAGGCCTAACGGTTGATTCGCGAGAGGTTGAACGAAACGGCCCGAGCTATACCGTCGATACACTGTGCGAACTCCGCGCACAAAGGCCGCATGACTCACTGGTTTTGTTGTTGGGTGAAGACGCTGCCAATCAGTTTCATCGCTGGCACCGCTGGCAGGACATCATTGAGCTGGCGCATCTGGTGTTTGTGGAGCGCCCCTACGAAACCTCCATGCTGGCTGGCGAGACCCGGCAATTGCTGAGCGGACGCAGAGTGCAGGATCCGGCCCGCCTTCGCGCGCAGACGGCTGGGCTGTTCATGCATTGCGCCATTCCGCCGCTGGCCATTTCTTCAACGCGCATCCGCGGATTATTGAAAGCAGGCCGATCGGTTCAAGGATTGGTCCCGCAAACGGTTATCCAATCCTTTATTGACGAGGACATTGAATCCCTGACTTATGACGAAGAACCTGAAAGCTGCTGAAACAAGCGTCTCTGATCTGGCGCGCGAAGCGCTGGAAGACCTCAAGGCCCAGGACATCAAGGTGCTCGATGTGCGTGGGCTGACTTCCATTACCGACACCATGATCATTTGTTCCGGCACGTCCAACCGACACGTCAAAGCGCTGGCGCAGTCGGTGGCAGAGCATTGCAAGGAGCATGGTCACCGGGCCCTCGGCATGGAAGGCATGGACGAGGCCGAGTGGGTGCTGGTGGATCTGGGCGATGCTGTCGTTCACGTGATGCAGGTGCAGGCGCGTGCGTTCTATCAGCTGGAAAAGCTGTGGGACATGAAGCCGGGCGAGCGTCAGCCCGAAGCCTGATCCGGGGCGACGCGTGAAGATCAAGCTGCTGGCCGTAGGCGGGCGCATGCCCGACTGGGTGAGCCAGGGCTTCGAGGCGTTTGCCAGCCGCATGCCGCGCGAACTGCGCATCGAACTTGTCGAGATTCCGCTGGCCGTGCGCGGCAAGAATTCGGATATCGAACGGGCCAAGAACACTGAAGGCGAGAAGCTGCTGGAGCGTTCCACAGGTGATCTTCGCGTCATGCTCGACGAGCGTGGAAAAGGCTGGACCAGTGCGCAGCTGGCGGCAAAGGTCGAAGGCTGGAAGCAATCGGGCCGCGATGTGTCGATCCTGGTCGGTGGGCCCGATGGTCACTCTGACGCGGTCAAGGCCAGTGCCGAGCAGGCCTGGTCCTTGTCCAACCTCACCTTGCCGCATGCGCTGGTGCGCGTGCTGGTCGCAGAGCAGCTCTACCGGGCCTGGAGCCTGAGCGCGAATCATCCTTATCACCGCGCCTGAAGAACTTGCCGTTCAACCGCTTCAATGCAGCCGACTGACGTCCTGATGCTTGCGGCTTAAGGCCATGGTTGAATACTTCGCCAGTCAATTCAGTGGGACCCCACAATGCCTCGTTTTGCCGAAGCCATCGTCGCTGTCTGTCATAGCCGTCCACTGAATCTTGGCCACGTTGGTTGGGGGTATGAACTGCCCAATGGCCAGTGGAATTGCGGCGCCGTTGAAGGTGAAAACTGGCAGGGCATCTTCAATGGTTTCTGGGGGCGTCGCGTGAATAACCTGGATGAGGTGGTCGCAACTTTTGGTGCGATGGCGCGTCATGGCGCACCTTACGAAAACATCAAATTGATGCGCGTTGATCCTGATGTGATTCCCAATCCGGCCTATGCGGACAAGGTTTCAGCTTGGGTATCCCGGCAGCCCTACCAGCTGATCAATCGCAATTGCATGGACAGTACCTACGATATTCTCCAGGCGTTCGCGGTGGGTTACACCCGGGGCTGGCTACCCAAGCCCGAGGACCACTGGATTCCCAACGACTTCTTTCATCACCTGCCTGCTATCAGCACAATCCCGGTGCAGCACCGATCGGATTCCGAGGCAGATTTCGAGCTCGAAGATGTCCTGGGCAAAGTGCCCGACGCTGTTGCAGAAAGGCCGCCCTGGCGCGATCCGGACGATCCCCATTACCTGCCAACGCATCATCAGAAATTCCGCGATCAGGTCCGGGGCCGGCAATCTGCCGACAAGTGAAGCTTTAGCCTTGCGGATGAACCAGCGTAGCGAGTTCGGTCCGGCTGCTGACGCCGAGTTTGCGGTAGATGCGATACAGATGATTGGCCACCGTGGACGGTGCGATGCCAATTTTTCTCGCAGCCTGCTTGAAGGAAAGTCCTTGTGCCACTGAGATCACCACCTCACGTTCGCGGGCGGTCAGTGCATCCAGTGGCCCGGCCTTCCAGGCTTGCAGCATGAACAACTCGTCCAGCGGTTCGCTGCTGACGCAGAGCTGTCCATGGGTGGTCTTGGTTCCAGGTTCTGGAATGGGGAAGGGCAGTGACTGGCCGCGTTCTGGAAAGGCTTCGTCCAGCAGATCCTGAAACCGGGGTTGAACCTCGTGATACATCCCGTGGCGATCGACCAGCGCCGAACCACGCCCCGCGATCATTTCGGTATTGCGCAACAGATGAATGAAGAAGCTATGCGAGGCGGCTTCAAACAGATGCACGGTGATGCGTTGCTGCAGAGCTTTCTCGGCATCCGTGAAATGCGCCTCGGGATTGCTGCGATACAGCGTGACCAGTGAATACAGGCCGCTGCGCTCATCCCGGTGCGCGGTTGAGAGAATACGTTCGATGCGAAACGGCGCGAATGCTTTTTCGTACAACTCAGATTCGTGGAACGCGGCATCATCGAGCACGCTTTCCATGTCCACCGGATTGCCCAGATTGGCCAGAATCCTGGGCAGCAGGGGATTGATGTCAGCAGTGGCCTCTAGCCGCTTGGGAAATTCCTCGGGCAGTCCCACGATGGTGGTGGTGTGAAACTGTTTGCTGCCGGCAGCGCCGCTGCCCCATAGCGCGCCATCACAGGGAATCAGAGTCCGAAGCTGTTCCAATGCCCAGGACCGAAAACGATTGGGCGGCGCAATCAGCGCGGTTCCGTAGAGGTTCGCGATGAAAGCCTCGGTGGTGTCAGCTACGGGCGGGCTGGGTTCCATGGCGAACAAATGTACCAGCCAATGCCTGAGGATGCTTCAATCCGAGGCAGCGGGCGTTTTCAGGCAGGCGCGGAACTGGGCAATGGCACCGAGTCCCTCGGTTGCAACGAAAAGCCAGAGTGCGGGTGGCGCGTCTTCAATGATGATGAACCAGACAATCAGCATCGCTACCGCGCTGCGCCCGATGGCATCGATCAGGCCAAGCAAGCCCGTGGGGTTGAGCAGCCGGGCGAAGGCCCATACCGCAACCAGGATTCCCGACAGGTTGACGAAGAACATGTGGATGGGCGCGAAAGCCGGCATGACATGATCAAAACCCATCAGGCCATTCAGCCAATAGATCACGCCGAGAAACAGCTTGGCGGTGACGGGCAGCGCCAATGCGATGACGCTGGTATCGAGCAGGGCCCAGAAGCGAATCGTGGCGGGCGAAACGTGATTCAAACGCATGTCAGGCCTGCTCCGGCTGGATTGATCTGGGCCAGAGCCTGACAATCACGCCCCAGCCTGTCCATACCAAACCTCAAATCGTGCAATTCAAGCTGATCCAGACCGATGGCAATGCCCGTCGCGGCGAACTCCAATTTGATCGCGGCACGGTGCAGACGCCGGCATTCATGCCGGTAGGGACCTACGGAACGGTGAAGGGCCTGACACCTTCGGAGGTGCGCGACAGTGGCGCACAGATCCTGCTAGGCAATACCTTTCACCTGATGCTGCGACCCGGTCCGGAGATCATGCGGTCCTTGGGCGGCCTGCATCGGTTCATGGACTGGGACGGCCCGATCCTGACCGACTCCGGTGGCTTTCAGGTCTGGAGTTTGTCGGGTTTGCGCAAGATTTCGGAAGAGGGCGTGCGGTTTGCCTCACCCATCAACGGTGACAAGGTCTTTCTCACGCCGGAGGACTCGATCGATATCCAGCATGCGCTGGGCTCGGACATCGTCATGCAGTTTGACGAATGTACGCCGCATCCGGCCACGGAGAAGCAGGTGCGCGAATCCATGCTCCTGAGTGCGCGCTGGGCGCTGCGATGCAAGCAGCAGCACGGGGATGCGCCTGGCGCCTTGTTCGGAATCGTGCAGGGCGGCATGTCCAGAGACCTGCGGTTGGAATCGCTGTCGCTGCTCACGGATATCGGCTTCGACGGATATGCCCTGGGCGGCCTTTCCGTGGGTGAAACCGAAGAAGAGCGGCTGTACGTGCTTGATGCGGTAGGCCCGCATCTGCCACGCGATAAGCCGCATTACCTCATGGGCGTCGGCAAGCCGCGAGATCTGGTTCAGGCCGTAGGGCGCGGCATTGATATGTTTGATTGCGTCATGCCGACGCGCAATGCGCGGAACGGGCATCTGTTCACCTCCACTGGCGTGGTGAAGTTGCGCAATGCGAAATATCGCGATGATCCGGCGCCGCTGGACGCCGACTGCGACTGCCATACCTGCCAGCGATATTCGCGGGCCTACCTGCATCACCTGGATCGCTGTAACGAGATGCTGGGTGGCCGACTCAACACCATCCACAACCTGCGCTACTACCAGCGTCTGATGCAGCGTATCCGTGCGGCCATCGAAGCTTCTGATTTCGAGCGATTCTCGGCTGATTTTCTCGCAGGACCAGAGGCCTAGCGGGGGTATTTCGGGCGTCTGCACAGCCCTGCATCCAGCGCAATGGGCACAGGGTAAACTTGGATCAATGCCAAGGGAGAAGGCGTATGCGCTGGAAAGTGGGTCGTCGCAGTGACAATGTTGTGGACATGCGCCGCAGTGGGGGCTCCTCTGGCGGACGCCGCATGGGGCTCGGCGGAGGCAAGCTTGGACTGGGCGGCATCGCTGCCGTGGTTGTCATCGGCATGTTGCTGGGCAAGAACCCAATGGAAATGCTGGGCCTTGTTGCAGAAATGCAGGGCGGTGGGGGCATGGCTCCCACCCAGCAGCAAGGGCAGGCCATTCCCGCCGGCGACGAGACCGCAGAATTTGTCAGCGTAATCCTCGGCGAAACCGAAGATGTGTGGGCGCCCATTTTCGAGCAGTCGGGGCTCACCTATGAGCGCCCCAAACTCAATCTGTTCAGTGGTGGCGTCAATACGGCTTGCGGCAGCGCCAGTTCTGCTTCGGGGCCGTTCTACTGCCCCGGCGATCATGACGTTTACATTGACCTGAGTTTCTTCAATGAGATGAAACAGCGGCTTGGCGGCGGCGGAGATTTTGCTTACGCCTATGTCATCGCCCATGAAGTGGGCCACCACGTGCAGACGCTGCTGGGGGTGTCGGAGAAAGTGAATGATGCGCGCCGTGCCGGCAAGAACATCAAGGGCGACGGCGGCCTCTTGGTGCGCCAGGAATTGCAGGCGGATTGCTACGCAGGGGTCTGGGCCAATATCTCGCAAGCCAAGCACAACTGGCTGGAAGCCGGCGATATTGAAGAGGCGATGAACACCGCAACGGCGATTGGCGATGACCACCTGCAGAAGCAGTCGCAGGGCCGGGTTGTCCCGGATGCGTTCTCGCATGGAACCTCGCAGCAACGCGTTCGCTGGTTCAAGGCGGGTTTCGAGTCGGGTGACCCGAATAGGTGCGACACATTCAGCGCTGCGCGGTTGTAGCCTGTCCTTCCTCTCTGGTGAATGCGCAGGCAGGCGAGGGGTGTCCTGCCTCGAGCGTCCGGTCCGAACCCTGTCGCTGATGGAGTGTCCGAGACTTTGCTGGTCCTAAACACTGCCCAACAGGAGCACGCCGTGCCCTCTTCTTCTACCGCTGCCTCGCTGCGTCGATACCTGCTTCTGCCCGCAATTGCGTTTCTGCTTGTCCTGCTACCGGAGACCATAATGAGTGCTACTTCTTCCAGTGCCCCTGAGCGTGCAGAAGACACGCATCCCATGAAGCCCGGCGCAACAATGCCGGATTCGGCTGTCGCAACGTTGGAAGGCCACAAAAAGCTGCTCAGCGAAGTCCTCGGAGCAAAACCCGCTGTTCTGGTTTTTTATCGCGGCGGCTGGTGCCCTTACTGCAATACGCAACTCAGCGGTCTGCGCAAGATCATCGGTGATCTGAATGATTTGGGGGTGCAGTTGATTGCGGTGAGCCCAGACAGTCCGGAGTCCCTGAAAGCCGGATTGGAAAAGACGCCTGTTGAATATCAGTTGCTGTCGGACAGTTCTGCCGAGTTGATCCAGGCCCTGGGCATTGCGTTCAAGGTGGATGAGGCCACGCGCGAAAAATATCAGGGCTATGGCATTGACTTGGAGAAGGCATCAGGCGGGCAAGATCACTTCCTGTTGCCTGTGCCTTCGGTCTACATGGTGGATGCAAATCGGATCATTCGATTCCAGCACTCGGACCCGGACTACAAGGTGAGACTGGAAGAAGGCGCAGTGCTGGCTGCCGCCAAACAGATGATGCAGTCGCAACCCTAGTCAGCAGCGGCTGTTGCAGGCGGCCAGCGTCAGGGATGACGGGCTGGCCGCATTCTTGAAGCCCTTTTAATGCGCGGCCTTATGCGCACCCATGATCAGGCGGTCGGTCCAAGCGATGCCGATGGCAGAGGCGATAAAGGCCATGTGGATGATGGTTTGCCACATCACCCCGGTTTCAGTGATCTTGGTGCAAGCCGCACCTGCGGCAACTTCAGCGCACAGTGGCAATGCGCCGAGTGAGCCGGCTTCAATGAAGGTCTTGAGCAGGTGAATGGAACTGATGCCGATGATCGCCATCGCCAGCTTCACCTTGAGCACCGAGGCATTGACGTGACTGAGCCATTCCGGCTGATCCGGGTGGCCTTGTAGCTTGAGGCGTGAAACAAAGGTTTCATAGCCTCCGACGATGACCATCATCAGCAGATTGGAAATCATCACCACGTCAATCAGCGCCAGCACGATGAGCATGATCTCCTGCTCGCTGAGCTTGAACGCATCGTGGATCAGGTGCCAGAGCTCCTTGACGAAAAGAATGACGTAGACGCCCTGCGCGGCAATCAGCCCCAGATAAAGCGGCAGCTGCAGCCAGCGAGAAGAAAAGATCAGCGAAGGCAATGGTTCAAGCCGTTGCCGGTTCGGCACGGGTGCATCGGGTTGCGAGGCCATGAGGGAGTGAAATGTGGAGCGTCAGGAGGGGAGGGAGTCTAGCCGCATCATGGTGATGAAAATTTCATCTTCAAGATGCGCAGGGTGCCGTTTTGGTGACCATGCTAGTCGCGAAAATTCTCGAATTGCACCGGAATTTCCAGATCCGCCTTCTTGAGCAGGGCAATGGCGGTCTGCAGATCATCTCGCTTCTTGCCGCTCACGCGCAGCTTGTCGCCATTGATCGAGGTGTCGACCTTGATCTTTGCCGCCTTGATCTGGGCGATGATGGCCTTGGCCTGCGCCTTCTCGATGCCTTGCTTGATCGTGATTTTCTGTTTGGCCCGCGCCAGGTTGCTCTCGGGATCAGCCGCGTCGATGCTGCGCAAGTCGATATTGCGGGCGGCGAGACGCTTGCGAAGGATGTCCATCATCTGCTCGAGCTGGAATTCATTGGGTGCGCTGGAGGTGATGACGCAATCATCCAGATCAAAGCGCGCCTCACTGCCGCGAAAGTCGAAGCGGGTATCCAGTTCGCGATTGGCCTGGTCCACTGCGTTGGTCAGCTCGTGTTGATCAACTTCGGAAACGACGTCAAAACTGGGCATGTTTTCAGGATGGCTTGATGGATCGGGCGAACATCATTTCGCATTGCGCCTGTCTTTCCAAGCGTCGCGAGCGGGCGCAGACTTCGCGGCCCGGTCCCGTACCCCAACATTGTTGTCATGTCCCAAGCCAGCGCATCCAATGCATCGCCTGAGTTTCAGCGTGGTCTGATTGTGACCATTGCCACATTCTTTGCGTGGGGCCTGTTTCCGCTCTACTGGCGCGAGCTGGCCGTTGTGCCCTCGTTTCAGATCACGGCACACCGCATTACCTGGTGTGCGGTATTTGTGGTCGCGTTCCTGATCTGGCGCGACGGCCTCGGCTGGTTGCGACGTTCACTGGCCCCGCCGCGCGCTTTGCCGCTGCTGATGGTGAGTAGTGTCCTCATCAGCATCAACTGGGTCCTGTACATCTGGGCGGTCAATGCCGGCAACGTGGTCGAAACCGCATTGGGTTACTACATCAACCCGCTGATCAATGTGCTGATCGGCGTGCTGGTGCTGCGCGAAAAACTCAATGCCCGGCAATGGATTGCGGTCAGCATTGCCGCTGCCGGCGTGGCATGGCTCACCTGGGGCGTTGGCCGATTTCCGTGGATTGCGCTGACCCTGGCAACCTCTTTCGCCTTCTATGGCCTGATTCGCAAACAGGTTTCGGTTGAGTCCGTACCGGGACTGGGTGTGGAGAGCCTGATTATGTTTCTTCCATCGCTGGGTTTCCTGATCTGGTGCGAGCAGATCGGCGAAGGCAGTTTTGGTCATGTGGATCTGTACAAGAACACCCTGTTGATCGGAGCAGGTATCGCGACGGCACTGCCTCTGATTGGATTCGCCTACGGTGCTCGGAGAATTCCCTTGTCGCTGGTGGGCATCGTTCAATACCTGGGGCCGACGCTGCAGTTGTTGATCGGGGTCTTTCTGTTCGGAGAAGCCTTTTCTCAGGACCGTGCCATTGGTTTCGGGCTGATCTGGCTGGCGTTGGCCCTGTACGCATTCGACGGCGTTTGGCGTCTGCGAATTCGCGGGTACGGCTGATCCAGTTCAGTCGAGGATCACAGGCTGCGGATATGGATCATCAGCTTGGCCAATGCACCGCGGTTGCCCAGAACTGCATCGCACGCCATCTGGCCCATCTGCTGGCTGCGATGAGGATCAGACAGCAGTTCAATGAGTACGCGCGATAGGCCCTTAGCGTCAGCGACCTGCAAGGCTGATTGCGTTTGCAGCAGCAGATCTTTCGCGGGCAGGAAGTTGTGCATGTGCGGCCCGAAAATCACGGCGCGTGAGAGTGCAGCCGGCTCCAGTGCGTTGTGCCCGCCGACTTCCACCAGGCTTCCGCCGACAAAAACGACATCGCCGGCCTGCAGATACATCCACATCTCGCCAAGACTGTCGCCTAGCAGGACCTGTATGTCGTCCAGACTTCCCGGCAGGTTGCTGCGCATAGAAAAGCGCAGGCCGGAGTCCCGAACCTCCCGCGCTACGGATTCGAATCGCTGCGGATGACGCGGCACCAGAATCAGCAGGGCATCCGGAAAATGATTGAGCACATGCGCATGGGCATCCAGCGCGCCACTTTCTTCACCTTCATGGGTGCTCGCTGCTATCCAGACCGGCCGCTGTAATCCAATGTTCTCGCGAAGGCGAGTTCCAGCAGCGATTTGCTCGCTCGGCGGCTCCACGTCAAATTTGATGTTGCCAGTGGTCACCACCCTGGGTGCGCCAAGTTGCGAGAAGCGCTCGGCGTCAGCCGTGCTCTGTGCGGCAACCAGGCTTGTATTGGAAAGTACAGATCGGGCGAAGCCGCCCACGCGTGAATAGCCGCGAAAAGATCGGGGCGACAATCTCGCATTGGCGATCAGCAAGGGAATCTGCTTCTTGTGAAGCGCATCGAACAGGTTGGGCCACAGCTCTGTCTCAATGACAACAACACGCTCAGGGCGTATCCGGTCGAGGAAGCGGCTAACCGCGCCGGGAAGATCGTAGGGCGCATAGCTGTGCATGACCTGCGATCCGAGTGCAGCAATGACCCGTTCGCTGCCGGTCGGGGTGGTGGAGGTGACCCACACACGCTGTTCGCCGTGCTCTGCGATCAGCTCCCGGATCATCGGAAGCGCCGCCAGGGCTTCGCCAACCGATACCGCGTGGACCCAGACTGCGATCCCGGAAGGTGGATTCGCGACAAAACCGAATCGTTCTGGGATGCGTTGGCGATATCCGCGGATGCTGCGTGAGCGCCACAGCAGACGCCCAATCACGATTGGCGTGATCAGGTAGAGCAGGGCGGTGTAGAGCAGGCGCATGGGCACAGTTTCCATTGCCGCCGGTGAGGTCACAAGCCGGCCAAGTTGATCGCGGCACTGGCAAGCCGTGCGCCAAGGCCCGAAACTGACGCCATGTCCGAAACTTCCGCAAGCGATTCCGCGCCCCGATTCTCGGCGCATCTGCTGCTGCCGCAATGGTGGCCGACCTGGATTGGCGTCGGACTGATCCGCCTGTTGGTCCTGTTGCCGATCTCCTGGCAGTTGCCGCTGGGAGAAGGCTTGGGTCGTCTGATCGGTGTGTTCATGCGCGGTCGGCGCACGGTGGTCGATACCAATCTGCGCATGTGTTTTCCAGACATGCCGCCCGATGAGCGTTCGCAATTGGTGGATGCTCAGTTCGCCTCGTTGGGTCGGGGCCTGTTTGAAGCCGCGCTCGCCTGGTTTGCTTCGGATGAGCGTCTGGCGCCTCATTTCGAAATCGAGGGGCGCGAGCATCTGGATGCGGCGCGCGCCAGTGGCAAGGGGCTGCTGCTGCTGACCGGACATTTCTCGACCCTGGAGTTGGGCGCACGTGTGGTGGTCTTGAGCGGGCAGATGCCCTTTCACGCCATGTATCGGCCGTACAAGAACAAGGTCATGGATTTTTGCATGCATCGATTTCGAGGCAACAAGGCGGGGCTGCCGGCACTGCCGCGCGATGACTTGCGGACCATGGTCAAGGCGCTGAGAGCGGGTCGTGCAATCTGGTATGCGCCGGATCAGACCCTGGATATGCGCCAGTCCGTGTTCGTGCCGTTTTTCGGAGTTCCCACTTTGAGTGTGGTGGCGACCTCGCGACTGGCCCGGATGGGCCGCGCACGTGTATTGCCCTATATGCCGCAGAAGACGCCAAGGGGCTGGAAGGTTCGATTTTTCCCGATGATTGAGAATTTCCCCGGGGAAGACGAGCGCGTAGACGCCGAACGCATCAATCAGGCACTGGAAGCCGGTATCCGATTGGCAATGCCGGAATATTTCTGGGTTCACAAGCGATTCAAGCGCCGACCCGAAGGTGAAACGGCCGTCTATTGAGGAATTATGCCTGCGCTACTTTTTGCGGCGGCGGTGCTGCTGCTAAACTCCGGCGTCAACTCTATGTACGCAACTTTCGAGGCTATAGCGTGAATCGGACGATTACCTGCTTGGCGGCCGCAGCCGCGATCCTGCTCGCCACTCCCTCAGTGATGGCGGCAAACGCTGTCGAAGAAGCCCAGAAGATGGTCAGTGAAGGCAAGCTCGACGCTGCTCTCAAGCGCCTCGATGCCCAGCTCAAGAGTGCCCCGCAGGACGCTGAAGCGCGCTTCATGCGTGGTCTGGTGCTGACGCGTCTTAATCGATCTGAGGAAGCCATCAAGGCATTTGCTGATATCACGCGCGACTACCCTCAGTTGCCTGAGCCCTACAACAATCTGGCTGTGTTGTACGCACAGCAGGGTGATTACGAGAAGGCACGTGATGCTCTGGAAGCAGCACTGGCAACGCACCCAAGCTATGCCACGGCCCACGAGAATCTGGGCGATATCTACGCTGCACTGGCTGGCGCCGCGTACAACCGCGCGTTGTTGCTGGATCAAGGCAACCAGACTGTGCGCAGCAAGCTGTCCTTTCTCAACCGGGTCAGTGAAGCAACCGGGGGAGCCCAGGTTGCTGCAGCACCTGCACCCGCCGCCGCGGTAGCCCCGGCACCGCAGAAGCCGGCCCCGGCAGCTGAGCCTGTCGTAACGCCTCCAGCAGTGGTCAGCGCTCCTGCACCTGCTCCTGTAGTCAAGCCGGAGGCGCCGGCGAATGTCCCGACCGACGAAGTGCCCGCAGACCGCAGCGCGGAGATTTTTGCGGCCGTCAACAGCTGGGCTTCGGCGTGGTCAGCTCAGGACGTCGATGCCTATCTCGCGCATTACGCTTCAGATTTTCAGCCTGAGGGCGGCGTTTCGCGCAGCAACTGGGAAGCCCTGCGCCGCGAGCGTGTAGCGCGTCCGTCGCTCATTCGCGTCAGTGTCGTGGACCCCAGCGTTTCCACGATCAGCGATGGTGTTGATACCTCCGGTGATCGTGTACGTGTGACTTTCCGCCAGGAATATGAGTCCAACAATTTTGGCGACACCGTGACCAAGGTGTTGGAGATGCGTAACGAAGGTGGATGGAAAATCACCCGCGAGTACACACGCTGACGCAGTCGCGGCGGAGTTGTTGGTCGCGTCACAAGCCAGTGAAATCGGGTTACGTGGCCGCAGCAGGTCTGTTGCTGCTTTGGCTTTGGTCTTCAGCCACACTGGCGGGCCCGCTAGCGCCCCTCAATCCGGTCGAGCCTGCCCAGTCGCCTGAGAGTAGTCTGGTTGCGGCCATTGAACTGGCCAGAGAGGGCAAGGTCGGGGAAAGCGTCAAGGCCCTCGAGTCCTTGCTCAGGACTCAGCCCAACTTCAGACTGGCTCAGCTGATCTACGCTGACCTGATGGCCGCCCGCTCCGGTGTGCGCGGCATCATGGCAGACGATCAGGACCCACGGATTCAGGAACTGTTTGAAGAGGCGCGCCTGCGAATGGACCAGGCCCGCTTCGCGCCTTCACCCGATAGCGTTCCCAATTCTGTCCTGCAGCTGTCCGGCGAATACCCCTACCTGGTGATCGTCGATCTGCCTGGCGCGCGCATGCACCTGATGCGCAATCTGGACGGACAACTGCACAAGGTCAGCAGCCGCTATGCCGCCATTGGTCGTGGTGGATACGGCAAGGAAGTCGAGGGCGATCTGCGTACGCCGGTGGGCATCTATCATGTCACCGGCTGGAAAAGCGATGCCTCGTTGCCGGAGTTGTATGGCTCCGGAGCTTTGCCTCTGAATTACCCCAATTTGTGGGATCTGTTCAAGGCAAAGACTGGATACGGCATCTGGCTGCACGGCGTGCCGCGCCAGACCTATGTCAGGGCGCCACGTTCCAGTGAAGGATGCGTGACGCTGGCCAATGATGATCTGCTCTGGCTCAGGCCTTATGTCGTGAACAATCGCGCACCTGTGATCCTCACGGACAATCTCAAATGGATTTCCCGCGCCAAACTCGAGGGGCAGCGCGATGCCTTTCTCGAACGGGTCGAACAATGGCGGCAGACCTGGGCCGATATTGATACCGAGGCCTATCTGAAGTTCTACGGCGATGATTTTTCAACCGCTGGCATGAACAAGGCGCAGTTTGCAGACCACAAATTTCGGGTCAACGCGAAGAAGAAGTTTATTTCGGTTGAACTTGCCGACATCAGCCTGTTCCAGTACCCGGGCGAACCCATGCTGCTGGCAGAATTTACCGTGGTCTACAACAGCGACAATTTCCAGTCCACATCGAAGAAAGAGCAGTACTGGCGCCAGGACGAACAGGGGCAGTGGCTGATATTCCGTGAAGAAAACCGCTGATCCGGAGCGCTGTCTGGCGGAAGGTTTGGAACAGTTGCAGCTGGATCCATCCTTGTCTGCCAGCCTGCTGATCTATCTTGACGAACTGGGCAAATGGAATCGCACTTACAACCTGACGTCGGTGCGCGACCCGATGCAGATGGTGACCCGGCATGTGCTGGATTCGCTCTCCATGCTGCCTGCGCTCGATGAACTTGATTTGCGCGCGCCACTGCTGGACGTTGGTTCCGGGGCGGGCCTGCCCGGATTGATTCTTGCAATGGCACGACCCCAGCTTGCGGTGCATGTGGTTGATAGCAATGGCAAGAAGGCGCGATTCCTGAGACACATTCAGCGCCGCTTACACTTGGAAAATGTTGAGGTTTTTGAATGCAGGGTGGAAGACATGGCATCGGAATTTGTTTATGGCGCCGTGACCAGTCGGGCTTTTTCCAGCCTTGCCCAGTTCTTTGATGCGACACGCCACCTGCTCTCGGCGGATGGACATTGGTTGGCCATGAAAGGCCGTGTGAACGACAATGAGCTCTCGGAAATTCCCGCCACCGTTTGTGTTCAACGTCTGGTCCGCCTGCATGTGCCTGGACTAAGTGAAGAACGCCACCTTGTCCTTGCCTCTCCATCCCCATGAGCTACGTCATCGCAGTTGCAAATCAGAAGGGTGGCGTCGGCAAGACAACGACGTCGGTCAATCTTGCTGCTTCGCTGGCAGCGGCCAAGCGGCGCGTGCTGCTGGTTGATCTGGATGCACAGGGCAACGCGACCATGGGTGTGGGTGTGGAGAAATCCTCACTCGAGCTGTCTGTGCGCGACGTCCTACTAGAAGAAGCCAAGACACTGCAGGCCGTCATACAGCTACCCGAGCTCAAGTTCTCCTTGCTCCCTGCCAACAGTGACATGACGGAGGCCGAGATCAAGCTGCGCGACCAGCCGGCCGGAGACTTCGCCCTCAAGAGTGCACTCGCCGAGGTTGCCGATCAGTTTGATTACGTCCTGATTGATTGCCCGCCGGCACTTTCAAAGCTGACGGTCAATGCTCTGGTCGCCGCTGACGGCGTGCTGATTCCCATGCAGTGTGAGTATTACGCGCTGGAAGGCCTGAGTGCTCTGGTCGATACGGTCTCCAAGATCAAACGCGTCATTAACCCGAATCTTGAAATTGAGGGTTTGTTGCGGACCATGTTTGATACCCGCAACAACCTTGCGAACGACGTTTCAGCCGAGCTGCAGCAACATTTCCCGGACAAGCTCTACCGCACCGTGATTCCACGCAACGTGCGTTTGGCCGAGGCGCCCAGCCATGGGCTGCCGGTGATGATCTACGATCCGCAGTCCAGCGGAGCACGTGCTTACCTGGCGTTGGCCGGTGAATTATTGCGTCGACGAGATGGCGGGCAGATGCGCCTGGACCCGGCCTGATTGAACGGGGCGGTTCCACTTGCAGCGCGGCGATGCGGTAAGGTTTCGCTGCAGGGGAGTGGTTTGCGGAAATTACGAGGAACAGGCGGCCGATGAGCGCGCAAAGAAAAAGGGGTTTGGGACGGTCGCTGAATGTGCTCTTGAGCAGCGACAGCAACCAGGATGGCGATAACGATACGGCCTCAAGTCAGCGCGAAATCGCCATTGAGCGACTGGCGCCGGGCGAACACCAGCCGCGCCGTCATTTCGACGAAGAAAGCCTTCACGAGTTATCGCAGAGCATCTCAGCTCAGGGCGTGATTCAGCCTATCGTGGCGCGGGCCCTGGGCGGCGAACGCTACGAAATCATTGCTGGCGAGCGACGATGGCGCGCCGCACAGATGGCCGGGCTCAAGTCCGTGCCCGCAGTGGTGCGTGTTCTGGACAAACGTGGGGCTATGGCGATTGCTCTGGTCGAGAATATCCAGCGCGCCGACCTCAATCCTCTGGAAGAAGCAGAAGCCCTGGGCAGGTTGCTCGACGAGTGCCAGCTGACCCACGAACAAGTTGCCGAGGCGGTCGGAAAATCGCGCGCCACGGTGAGTAATCTTCTGCGTCTGACCGAGCTCAACGAGGACGTGCAGATGCTCCTGCGCACTTCAAAGCTGAGCCTGGGGCATGCCAAGGTCTTGCTGGGTGCTGAAGGCGCGCGTCAATCTTCGCTGGCAAAAATGGTGGCCGAGCAGCAGCTCAGTGTCAGACAGACTGAAGCTTTGGTGAAGGCCGAACCCAGTCGCCCGAGCAAGGTGCCGGTACCGGTGAATTCCGAGAATGCGGCACTGGAACAGTCGCTGCGGGAAAAGCTCGGGGTTCCTGTCAGTATTCAACAGAATGCGAAAGGTAAGGGGAAACTGACCATTCGCTACAAGAACGCCGCAGAACTCGAAGCGCTGCTCAGCCGCTTCGGCGAGTAATTGATCGGAATGAGTGACCGGAGCCGATATGCGGTCACGATGGTTTCGGCATTGATGCTGAGCCTGTTGGTAAGTACAGCTTGTCGCAGCCAGCCTGAGGATGCCAAGACCTATGGCCTCAATCCGGCCCTGGCCGAGCCTGAGGATTCTCTACTGCCGACCCTGAACATCGCCGAGGCCGCGGGATGGGCGCCCGGGCAGATGCCAAGCGCCCGCGAGGGATTGACGGTGATGGCCTTTGCCAGCGGCCTGGACCACCCTCGCTGGCTCCATGTTCTGCCCAATGGCGATGTACTGGTCGCCGAGAGTCAGGCGCCGCCCAAGCGTGCGGGCGGCTTCTTCCGGAACTGGATCGAAAAGAAGGTCATGCAGCGCGCAGGCGCGGGAACGCGCCCAAGCGCAGATCGAATCGTCTTGCTAAGAGATACCGATGGCGACGGCGCTGCAGATTTGCGGTCGGTGTATCTGGACGGCCTGTACTCGCCAATGGGAATGGCGGTGATCGGCGAGCATTTCTACGTTGCAAATGCTGACGCCATCCTGCGCTTCGATTATGTCGAAGGTGTGGACCAGCTCACAGGAGTGGGCAGGCGCTGGGTGGAGCTTCCGGGCGGTCCGATCAATCACCACTGGACCAAAACGTTGCTGGCGAGCGCAGACGGAAAGAGGCTGTATGCAGCCGTTGGGTCCAACAGCAATATCGCGGAACGTGGCATGGAGGTGGAGCAGGGCCGTGCTGCAATCTGGGAGATCGACGTGGAGACGGGCGAGCACCGGATCTTTGCCTCCGGCCTGCGTAATCCGGTGGGCATGGCCTGGGAGTCGACGTCCGGCAAGCTCTGGACGGTGGTCAATGAACGCGACGAGCTAGGCGACAATCTTGTGCCGGATTACCTTACATCCGTGAAGAACGGCGCCTTTTATGGCTGGCCCTGGAGCTATTTTGGGCAACACATCGATACCCGCGTCGAGCCATCCAACCCTGTGATGGCATCCAAAGCCATCCGCCCGGATTTCGCAGTCGGGGCTCACACAGCATCGCTTGGACTCGCGGATTCGAAAGGAAATGCACTTGGGGCTGAATACTCCCAGGGCATGTTTGTTGCTCAACATGGATCCTGGAATCGCAGCTCGCCCAGTGGCTACAAAGTCATCTTCGTACCTTTTTCAAAAGGCAAACCGATAGAGAAATGGGTCGAAGTGCTGGATGCGTTTTTGAATGGCGATGGAGAAGCGCGAGGCCGTCCAGTGGGGCTTGCCATTGACGATCAGGGAGCGCTTCTGGTCGCTGACGATGTTGGCAACACAATTTGGCGCGTTCGGGCGTCGACAAAACACGAACTCGCGAAGCCCTGACCGAGGTCGATGCCGCGGCGAAGTGTGCTGAGCTACTCCTATCAAGGGTTGAGGGTTGTGGCAGGCGACATGTTATGTTGCAGTGCATCAAAACACGTTGACCCGGTTTGTGTCGGGAATGTAGAATGCGCGCCGCTCGCAAGGGCTGCTTAACGGCTCCGAGGTGGTTTCGATTCACAACGGAGTGAGTTCGAGGTTTCGGTGAAAAGCAGGATTCATTTGCGTGGTGTCAAACTGGCTTGGGCAGTCTGTGCAATCCAGGGGCTGATCAGCCTGAGCGCCGCACTAATCGTAACGTTCTACGTAGACGCACAGGCCGCAAAGGCTGCGCTTTACGGCGGGTGCGTTGCGATACTGCCTACGCTGTACCTCGCGCTGAGAGTTTATTTTCGTGGAAAGGACCGCAGGCCCGAAGATGTTCCTGGATCCTTTTATCGAGGAGAAGCTGGCAAGTTTGTGTTGACGGCGCTGATGTTTCTATTTGGCGTCCAGTTTTTTGGGGAACAATTTTTGCCGCTGCTGTGTACGTACATGGCATGCATTGCAGCCTTTCCGGTCGTAATGCTGACGGCGAGAATTGACTAGACAGGTAATTGATGCCCCGCGCGGGTCGAATCAAGAATAGGTTCGAACAAGCAGCGGGACCACACAGAAGAGCATTGGGATAAGGTTTTATGTCGGCAGAACAAGGACATGGTGGCGAAGAGGCGCACGGCTCCGGCGAATACGTCCTCCATCACCTGACCAATCTCAAGCTCGACTTGAGCACCATGAGCATCGATGCGCACGCGAAGGGATTTTGGGTGCTTCATCTGGATTCGATGATTTTTTCGGTCCTGCTCGGCGCCATCTTCTATTTCATCTTCCGTAAGGCAGCCAAGAGCGCAACTTCTGGTGTCCCGTCAGGGCTCCAGAACTTCGTGGAAATGTTGGTCGATTTTGTCGACACCCAGGTTCGCGAGATTTATCCGAAGGCAGACCGACTGGTCGCCCCGCTCGCGCTGACGATTTTCTGCTGGGTCTTCCTCATGAACCTGATGGACCTGGTGCCGGTTGATTGGCTGCCTGGCGCAGCAAGTTTGGTCGGTATTCCCTATCTGAAGGTGGTTCCGAGCACCGACGTGAACATTACGTTCGGCATGTCGCTCACCATCTTCGTCCTGATTTTCATCTACAACTTCCGCTACAAGGGGCCGGTTGGCTTCGCCAAGGAAGTGCTGACGCATCCTTTCGCGTCCAATAACATCGTGGTCCAGCTGCTGCTCGCGCCGATCAATGTGGTGCTGCGTATCGTTGAAGAAATCGCACGACCCGTGTCATTGGCGCTGCGACTGTTCGGCAACCTGTTTGCCGGCGAGCTCATCTTCATCTTGATCGCGTTGCTTATGGCGCAGGCCTTCAACGGCGTAATGGGTGCTGCACTGGCCGGAATCGGTGTGGGCCTGCACTGGGCCTGGGCCGTGTTCCACATCTTGGTCATCACCTTGCAGGCGTTTGTCTTCATGGTGCTGACAATCGTGTACCTCGGTGCATCGGCCGAGAGCCACGCAGATCACTGATCTACACAAGAGTTTTCAGTTTTAGACGCTTCTTCTTTTCTACATCGTAGCTGTAAAAACCCTCGCAGGAGATTGATACAAATGGACGTGATTCTCGCCAATACCGCACTCGCCGTCGGACTCATTCTGGGTCTGGGTGGCGCCGGCACCGCCATCGGCTTCGGCCTGCTGGGCGGCAAGCTGCTGGAAGGTGTGGCTCGTCAGCCTGAAATGGCCGGCATGCTGACCGGACGTATGTTCCTGGTCGCTGGTCTGCTCGACGCCGTGACCTTCGTCGGTATCGGTATCGGCATGTTCTTCGTGTTTGCCAACCCGTTCCTGGGTCAGCTTCAGGCTGCCGCTGGCGGTTGATCGATAGATCACGCGCTTTTCTTTCCCTGCCCGCAGAGCGCGGGCAGGGTCATAAGCCAAATGAGATGACACGATGGATCTGAATGCCACACTGATATTCCAGTCGATCGCCTTTGGGCTGTTCGTCTGGTTCACGATGAAGTACGTGTTCCCGCCGATCACCAAGGCCATGCAGGATCGTCAGGCCAAGATTGCCGACGGACTTGCTGCAGCCGAGAAAGGCGCAAAGAGCCTCACCGATGCAGCTGCCAAAAGCGATGAAGCGCTCAAGGAAGCACGTGTGCAGGCGCAGGAAATCCTCGCCGGTGCCAACAAGCAGGCATCCGGAATCGTGGATCAGGCCAAGGAGCAGGCCAAGACCGAAGCTGACCGGATCATTGCCAATGCGCATGAAGAAGTAGCGCGCGAGACAGGCAAGGCCCGTGAAGAGCTGCGCAAGCAGGTCGGCGATCTGGCAGTGCTGGGTGCGGCCAAGATTCTCAAGCGGGAAGTCAATGCAGAGGCTCACGCCGACGTGTTGAAAGACCTCGCCGCAAGGGTCTGATCTGCAATGGCTGATCTTTCGACACTGGCACGTCCTTACGCCAAGGCAGCATTTGAGCTGGCGCGGGATGCAGGCTCGCTCAAGGAGTGGGGCGCTGCACTGGAAACTCTGTCGGCAGCTGTCAGGTCGCCTCAGATCAGCGCACTGATCGGGCATCCGGCCGTTGTGAAGGCGGATCTGGCCGGGCTGCTCAGCGGCACGCTGGGTGATGCACTGGGCAAGCAGGCCGGCGCACTGGTCAATCTGCTGGTCGAGAACAAGCGGCTCAAGGCAGCACCGTTTATCTCCGAGCAGTTTGAGGCTTTGCGCGCCGAGGCAGAGTCCCGCGTTGACGTGGAAATCACCACGGCCGCCGAAGCCTCCGCCCGCGAGCGGGAGCAGTTGGCTGATGCGGTCGGCAAGCGGCTCAATCGAGACGTGGTCGTGAGCTGGAAAACCGATGAGTCACTGATTGCAGGGGCGGTAATCCGAGCCGGCGACCTGGTGATTGACGGTTCCGCTCAAGGTGAGCTCGATAAACTCAGAAACGCCCTGGCACATTGAATTGAATCAAATGTAGGAGCGGCCGAGGCCGCAACAAGCTTCATCAGACATTCGTCACACACTAGTTAACGGATTTGGGCAGCGATCTTTCTCGCTCCTACTAAACAAGCAGGAAACACAGATGCAATTGAATCCTTCCGAAATCAGCGACCTCATCAAGTCTCGTATTCAGAATTTTGATTCGACGACCGAGTCTCGCAACACCGGCACCATCGTGTCATTGCAGGACGGCATCGTCCGTATTCACGGCCTGTCCGATGCACTTCAGGGCGAAATGCTGGAGTTCCCGGGCAACACCTTTGGTCTGGCGCTGAACCTCGAGCGCGACTCCGTTGGCGCCGTTGTGCTCGGTGATTATCAGCATCTGTCCGAAGGCCAGACGGTCAAGACCACCGGCCGAATTCTGGAAGTCCCCGTCGGTGAAGCACTGCTCGGACGCGTGGTCAACGCGCTCGGTCAGCCCATCGATGGCAAGGGCGAGATCAAGGCCGAAGGCAGCAGCCCGATCGAAAAGGTTGCCCCCGGTGTTATCACCCGTCAGTCCGTAAGCCAGCCGGTGCAGACCGGTTATAAGTCAGTTGACTCCATGGTGCCGATTGGCCGTGGCCAGCGTGAGCTGATCATTGGTGACCGTCAGACCGGCAAGACCGCGCTGGCCATTGACGCCATCATCAATCAGAAGCATTCCGGCATTAAGTGCATCTACGTCGCCATCGGCCAGAAGAACAGCTCGATTGCCAACGTGGTGCGTAAGCTCGAAGAGCATGGCGCAATGGCCTACACCACTGTTGTTGCCGCCGCCGCAGCTGAATCTCCCGCGCTGCAGTTCATCGCGCCGTATTCTGGCTGCTCGATGGGCGAGTACTTCCGCGACAAGGGTGAGGACGCGCTGATCATTTATGACGATCTGTCCAAGCAGGCTGTTGCTTATCGTCAGGTCTCCCTGCTGTTGCGCCGTCCGCCAGGTCGTGAAGCATTCCCTGGCGACGTGTTCTATCTTCACTCCCGTCTGCTGGAACGCGCTGCGCGTATCAACGTCGAGCACGTTGAGAAAATCACCAACGGTGCAGTGAAGGGCAAAACTGGATCACTGACCGCCCTGCCTATCATTGAAACCCAGGCTGGCGACGTCTCCGCATTCGTTCCGACCAACGTGATCTCGATCACCGACGGCCAGATCTTCCTTGAAACCGATCTGTTCAATGCCGGTATCCGCCCCGCCATGAACGCCGGCATCTCGGTGTCCCGAGTCGGCGGCTCTGCGCAGACCAAGGTCATCAAGAAGCTCGGTGGCGGTGTGCGTCTGGCGCTGGCTCAGTATCGTGAGCTCGCCGCATTTGCGCAGTTCGCATCGGATCTGGACGAAGCCACCCGCAAGCAGCTCGAGCGCGGTCAGCGCGTTACTGAGTTGATGAAGCAGAAGCAGTATGCGCCGCTGTCCGTCTCACAGATGGCTGGCACGCTCTACGCTGTCGAAAAAGGCTACATCGATACCATTCCAGTGAACAAAGTACTGGCATGGGAAGAAGGTCTGCATCAGTTCCTGGCCAACAACCACAAGGACTTGATGTCCAAGCTTGACGAGAAGGGCGACTGGAACGATGAGCTGGAAGGTGCGCTGAAGAGCGCGATGGATACCTACGCGAAGCAGTCCGCAGTCTGAGCCGGGGTCGATAGCCATGGCAGGCGCCAAAGAAATACGCACCAAGATCAAGAGCGTTAAGAACACGCAGAAGATCACCCGTGCAATGGAAAAAGTGGCAATGTCGAAGATGCGGCGTGCGCAAGAGCGCATGGCATCTGCGCGGCCCTATGCGGAGAAGATCCGAGTGGTGCTGGGCCATCTCGCCGCTGCCAATCTCGAGTACAAGCATCCCTTTACTGTCGAACGTGATGTGAAGCGGGTGGCTTACCTGATCGTTTCCAGCGACCGTGGTCTCTGCGGCGGTTTGAATATGAACGCCTTCCGTTCCACGGTGCGTAGCATCAAGGAATGGAGAGACAAGGGGGTGGAGGTCGATCTGACTCTGGTCGGAAACAAGTCGATCGCATTCTTCAAGCGAGTGGGTGGCAAGGTCTTGGGTACCACCAGTCAGCTGGGCGACAAGCCGGAACTGGATCAGCTTCTGGGCGTGATCAAGCTGATGTCGGATGCCTATCGTGACGGCTCGGTTGACCGGGTTTACCTGGTCTCCAACGAGTTCGTGAACACGATGACGCAGACACCGGTTGCACGGCAGCTTCTGCCCATCAAGCCGATTAAGGATGAAGGCCTGCTCTCGCATTGGGACTACATCTATGAGCCCACCAGCAACGAGCTGATGGACACGGTACTCCAGCGCTACGTTGAGTCTCAGGTCTATCAGGCCGTAATCGAGAACGCAGCGTCAGAGCAAGCAGCACGCATGGTGGCCATGAAGGCCGCTACCGACAACGCCGGCAAGATCATTGATGACCTGCAGCTGACCTATAACAAGGCGCGTCAGGCCAACATCACCAAAGAATTGTCAGAAATCGTGGGTGGCGCAGCGGCTGTTGGCTAGTTGCTGGGCACCATTCACAAAGAATATTGAGCTAAGGAATACAAAGAGATGAGCACAGGCAAGATCGTTCAAGTCATTGGCGCGGTCGTTGACGTGGAATATCCGCGCGACTCGATCCCCAAGGTGTACGACGCGCTGAAGGTTGAAGGCACCGACCTCACCCTGGAAGTGCAGCAGCAGTTGGGCGACGGCGTGGTTCGCACCATTGCGCTGGGCTCCTCGGAAGGCCTGAAGCGTGGGCTGGATTGCACCAACACGGGTGCACCCATCTCCGTGCCGGTCGGTCAGGCCACTCTCGGCCGCATCATGGACGTGCTCGGTAACCCGATTGATGAAGCCGGCGACGTGAAGTCGGAAGAGAAGTGGGCGATTCACCGTTCCGCTCCTTCATACGAAGATCAGTCCGGTTCAACCGAACTGCTGGAAACCGGCATCAAGGTCATTGACCTGCTCTGCCCGTTTGCCAAGGGCGGTAAGGTCGGCCTGTTCGGTGGCGCCGGTGTGGGCAAGACCGTCAACATGATGGAACTGATCAACAACATCGCCAAGGAACACTCCGGTCTGTCCGTGTTCGCCGGTGTCGGCGAGCGTACTCGTGAAGGTAACGACTTCTATCACGAGATGAACGACTCCAAGGTTATCGACAAAGTGGCCATGGTTTACGGTCAGATGAACGAGCCTCCTGGTAACCGCCTGCGCGTGGCGCTGACCGGCCTGACCATGGCTGAGTACTTCCGCGACGAAGGCCGCGACATCCTGTTCTTCGTTGACAACATCTATCGTTACACCCTGGCCGGCACCGAAGTGTCCGCACTGCTCGGCCGTATGCCGTCGGCTGTGGGCTATCAGCCGACGCTGGCTGAAGAAATGGGTGTGCTGCAGGAGCGCATTACGTCCACCAAGACCGGCTCGATCACCTCGATCCAGGCTGTCTACGTGCCTGCGGACGATCTTACCGATCCGTCGCCTGCCACCACGTTTGCTCACCTTGACGCTACCGTCGTTCTGTCACGTGACATCGCAAGCCTCGGTATCTACCCGGCAATCGATCCGCTCGACTCCACGTCGCGCCAGCTGGACCCGAACGTCATCGGCAACGATCACTACGACACCGCCCGCGATGTGCAGGGTGTTCTGCAGCGCTACAAAGAACTCAAGGACATCATCGCCATTCTGGGTATGGACGAACTGTCCGAAGACGACAAGCTCGCCGTGTCGCGCGCTCGAAAGATTCAGCGTTTCATGTCGCAGCCTTTCCACGTGGCAGAAGTCTTCACCGGCTCACCTGGCAAGTACGTCAACCTGAAGGAAACCATTCGTGGATTCCGCGGCATTGTCGACGGCCAGTACGACAACCTGCCGGAGCAGGCGTTCTACATGGTGGGCGGCATCGACGAAGCTGTCGAGAAAGCCAAGAGCCTGTAAGTCGGAATTCACTGAAAATCTAAGAGCGCTCATATGGCCAATCTTCACATCGACATCGTTGCTGCCGAGGGCCACATCCATTCGGGCGAGGCGGTTATGGTTTTTGCACCGGCCTCCATGGGTGAAGTGGGCATCGCGCCGCGTCATGCGCCGCTGCTCACTACGCTCAAGCCGGGCACCATTCGCGTGCAGCAAGCTGATGGTACGGAACTGCCTTTCTTTGTTGGCGGTGGCATTCTCGAGATTCAGCCGCATCTCGTGACCGTCCTGGCCGATTCTGCCCTGCGCGTTGGTGACGCCGACGAAGCCAGTGTTGAATTGGCAAAGCAGGAAGCTGAGTCCAAGCTGGCGGGCGCCTCCAGCGAGATGGATATTGCCAAGGCTCAGGCGGAACTGGTTGAAGCGGCCGCCCGTTTGGAATTCGTCAAGAAGATGAAGTCGAAGCGCTGATTGGCGTACAGCAAAACAAGTAGAGTAAGGGCCGCGCATTGCGCGGCCTTTTTATTGGTGGAGATCAGGATTCATGGCAAGAAAACCGGCGGTGACCACTAAAGTGCAGAATCAAGCAGGTCCCCTGCACGTGATTATTCTCGCCGCCGGGCAGGGCACCCGGATGAAATCCACTTTGCCGAAGGTTCTGCATCCCATCGCCGGCAGGCCCATGCTGGCCCATGTTCTGGCTTGTGCCGGCAATCTTGGCTCGCACACCTGTCATCTTGTTGTCGGGCACGGCGCTACAGATATTGAGCAGTGGACGCAGGCGACCAAAGAGACATTGCCACCGCTGAAGTTTGCACGGCAGACCGAGCAACTCGGAACTGCACACGCAGTCCTGCAAGCCATGCCGCAGATTCCCGATGATGCTCAGGTTCTGGTGCTCTACGGTGATGTGCCATTGATAGAGCCGGAGACCCTGCAGGAGTTGCTCTCGGAAGCGGGCAACAAACTCGGCGTCTTGACGGCGGAGGCACTGGATCCATTTGGCTATGGGCGAATCGTGCGGAACCGTGCTGGCCATGTGCAGGCGATTGTCGAAGAAAAGGATGCCAGCCCGGCGCAGCGGAAAATTTGCGAAATCAATACCGGCGTGATGAGCGCACCTGCTGCGCAATTCAAGTCGTGGCTGGCAAAAGTTGGCAATGACAACGCCAAGGGTGAGTACTATCTCACTGATGTGGTGGCGCTGGCGGGCAAGGACAGGGTAGCCACCGTGGCTGTCATGGCCGGCTCATTGGCAGAAGTCTCGGGGGTCAATGATCGACTGCAGCTGGCGGCACAGGAACGTGTTTTTCAGATGCGGCAGGCCGATGCTCTGATGCGGCTGGGTACTTCCCTTAGTGATCCCGCCAGGCTCGATATCCGTGGCAGCATCTTGTGCGGTCAGGATGTGCACCTGGATGTTGGCGTCGTGATCGAAGGTAACGTGGAGTTGGGTGACCATGTTTACGTCGGGCCGTATACGCACCTGCGTAACGCCCGGGTTGGTGCCGGAACCCGCATCGAAAGCCACTGTGTGATTGATGACGCCATCGTCGGCAGCGGCTGCAGAATCGGGCCATTTGCGCGGCTGCGTCCAGAAGCGCAATTAGGTAACGAGGTGCATGTGGGCAATTTTGTCGAGATCAAGAAATCTACGCTGGCCAATGGTGCCAAGGCCAATCATCTGGCCTATGTCGGCGATGCGACCGTAGGTGCTCGGGTGAATATCGGGGCTGGTGTCATTACCTGCAACTACGACGGTGCCAACAAATACCGCACGATCATCGGTGACGATGCTTTTATCGGCACCGACACGCAGCTGATCGCCCCGGTCACCGTGGGTAATGGTGCCTATATCGCAGCGGGTTCCAGTATTTCGCGCGACGTTCCTGCAGACCAGCTCACCATCTGCCGCGCTCGCGATCAACGCTCGCTGAAGGGCTGGCAGCGCCCGGTCAAGAAATCCTGAATCTAGCGGCTCGCATGCCCGGCTCGCTTCCGCGCCGGGCTTTGTCTACGAGTAAGCGCCGGTTGTCACCGGTCATCAAGCTGATGAGCAGAAATCAATCACAGGTCACATTGAGTGTCTGGTGCCATGCATTCTGAGTCTCCACAGGACTTACACTAGGGGCTGAACTCAACGGGCTCTAAAAGCAGATGTGTGGAATTGTAGGCGCCATTTCACGGCGCGATGTCACGCCAATCCTCATCGAAGGATTACGCAGACTCGAATATCGCGGATATGACTCAGCGGGCGTTGCGCTGCTCACGGATTCCGGCTCTCTGGAGCGGCGTCGCGCACAGGGCAAAGTGCAGAAACTGGCCGAGGCAATTGAGGCGGCGCCGGTGTCTGGGTCGGTGGGGATCGCCCACACACGTTGGGCCACACACGGCGCTCCCAGCGAACGCAACGCACACCCGCATTTTTCCGAAGATCAGCTTTCTCTGGTGCACAACGGCATCATCGAGAATCATGCTGAGTTGCGCGAAGAACTGCGCGCCAAGGGCTATGTGTTCACCTCTGAAACAGATACCGAAGTAGTCGCTCACCTAGTCAATGATTGTTTCAAGCAGACCGGTGATCTGACGCAGGCGGTTCGTGCTTCCATCAAGCAAGTCGATGGTGCTTATGCAATCGTTGCGCTGGATCGGCGTTCACCTGAAAAACTGGTTTGCGCGCGGGCAGGTTGCCCGGTTGTGCTCGGGGAAGGTGATCAGGCTTATTTCGTCGCTTCAGATGTGCAAGCCCTGCTACCGCAAACCAGCAAGTTCCGTTTTCTGGAAGAAGGGGATATTGCAGAAATCTCGCTTGACGGTCTTAGAGTGATGGACCGTGATGGCGTGGATGTTGAGCGCGAACTCAAGACTTCCGAGCTGTCTGCTGATGCCGTGGAGCGCGGCGACTTTGCGCATTACATGCTCAAGGAAATCTACGAGCAGCCCCGTGCGCTGGGCGATACCTTGAGTGAACGCATCACCGGCGACCGCATGCTCGACGCCTCGCTCGGGCCAAAAGCGCAGGGGATCCTGCCGCATGTTCAAGGGGTGCACATCGTCGCCTGTGGTACGAGTTATCACGCGGGACTCATCGCCCGTTATTACATCGAACAGGGAGCAAGGCTTCCCTGCACGGTCGAAGTGGCGAGTGAATATCGATACCGGGACCCTGTCGTTCCAGCCGGGACATTGCTGATTTGCATATCGCAATCCGGAGAAACAGCCGACACCCTGGCGGCCCTGCGGTATAGCCGCGAGCTTGGCTATCTCGCCAGCTGTGCCATCTGCAATGTTCCGGAGTCCTCGCTGGTACGCGAGGCCGATATGGTCATGATGACGCGTGCCGGACCCGAGATCGGTGTTGCATCCACCAAGGCATTCACCACCCAGTTGGCGGCGCTGTCCTTGCTGGGCATTGCGCTAGCCCGTCATCGGGGCCTTGACCGGGAAGCCGAGGCCAGCTATGTGCGTCAGATTGCGCATGTGCCGCAGATGGTGGAAAAGGCGCTCGCGCTTGAGCCGGAGATCAAGAAGTGGGCGGCGCATTTCGCGGACAAGCATCACGCCCTGTTTCTGGGGCGCGGACCCACGTTCCCGGTAGCAATGGAAGGTGCGCTCAAGCTCAAGGAAATTTCCTACATCCACGCCGAGGCTTATGCCGCCGGCGAACTCAAGCATGGTCCATTGGCACTGGTTGATGAAGACATGCCGGTAGTGGCTGTTGCGCCCAACAATGCTCTGCTCGAGAAACTCAAATCCAACCTGCAGGAGGTCAAGGCGCGCGGCGGAAAGCTCTATGTATTCGCGGACCCAAATTCGGGCTTTGTGTCCGAGCCGGGGGTTGAAGTGTTGCTGATGCCAGAACACATAGAGCCTATCCAGTCGCCTCTGGTGTACACCATTCCCTTGCAGCTATTGGCCTACCACGTAGCCGTGATCCGCGGTACGGATGTCGACCAACCTCGAAACCTCGCCAAGAGTGTGACGGTGGAGTGACTTGAGCGCTTGGGTCAGAAAATGAACCCATCCCGCCGGAAACTAACGTAAAGAACGGCCAATTCTTGCCCGCAGCCCAATTGATCACACTACAAAATAGTTAGTGGGCCTAAGGATGGGGGCAGGTGAGACTGCGCACAATTGCTGCGCTACCAATGGTCACGTCTCATTGATCGAGGGCCAGAGCATGATCGTTCGCTGTTCATCATATTTCCGGACAATTTAGTTTGCTAAAGCGTTCCAGAACGAAGTTTTTGAACTTCCGATGGGCATCGCTTAGACCCTGTCCACGGTTGTAGACAATAAAAAGGTCTTTACTTACCGATGCCGGAGCTTCTCCTAGCTTAATCAAACGACCGCTTCGCAGGTCTTCATCAACAGCCATTTCTAAAGCGAAGATAACTCCCATTCCGTTGACGGCGCAGTCGTGCAGAGCAATGTAGTCGTTGGTGGAATGGTAGGTGCCCTTCTTAATTTTTTGAATTACTTCGGCAGACAATAGCGTCATGTGCTCTGAATAGTTCACATACGACGGCACAATAAGATCGTGGTGCATCAGCTCAGCAAGGTTACTCGGCGTTCCTCGCCGATCGACATAGTCAGGCGAAGCGCAAAATACGATCTTGGAACTCGCAAGGCGATTTGCAACTAGCCGAGAGTTCGCGAGATCTCCGATTCTAAATGCGAAATCCATCCCCTTTTCGACGATGTTCTCGAAATGATCGGAAACGCGTATGTCGAATCGGACACCGGAGTTACAGTGTGAAAACTCTGCCAAATACTTGATCAATGGCGTTTTCAAAAGCACATTGGACAAAGTAATGGTCAGCGTTTCAGCTAAATCACCTGACTCGTCGCGCAGGCTCCGCTCTGCCTGATCAATCCTTGAAAGGATATCGTCACAGGCTTCGTAAAAAAGTCGGCCTTTTCCTGTCAAGCTTATGGAATTCGTCGACCGGCTAATCAATGTCACACCCAGCTCGGATTCAAGTTTTTTGAGCTGCTTGCTCACCGACGACACAGAAACGTTTAGTGCAAACGCCGCTGCCGATATTCCACCTGCGTCAACAATAGCCTTGAATACGCGGTAGGAAGAGATCTTTGACATAGCAACGCGGCTGTCCCAGTTTTGATGTCACGCGAGTAATTGCGCTGATATGTCCAGACGACCCTTACCCGTTACCGAGTTGCCATCGCCCCCATAGACATCGGCTGGTTAATTTTCAGGTAGAAGTATATGTATGCGCCGGCCAATATGAGATCAATCGCAATGAGTGCGACAAACACTTGCTGAAGTCCGTGTGCAACCACGTAGTACGTCGCAACCACTGCCCATACGAATCTGACGCATCCATTCAGAAGTGGGATAGCGATTCGGTTCGCGATATCGCGAGACGCGTAGATCAGCGTCATCCCAACAAGAAAGAGCGCTAATCCGGCTGTGTTGACGAACAGCTGATTCGCGGGATTGGGCGCTAGAGTCCATTCCTCGCCAGAGAGCCCCAGCCCTGCGTTCAAATCATTGACGATTTCGAACATGAGATTATCTGTAAAGGGTAGCCCAAGCAGTAAGGCCGCAATGCAGTTGAATAATCCGCCACCAAAGGCCCAACGGCCCGCAGCGCTGTAAGTACGATCCATAGCCCTATGTCCTCTTAGATCTTCATTTGCCAGGCTGAAAGTCCGCGACAAGCTCGCCATCCGTACCCGTTGCCTGACAATGTTCAACCACCCCAAAGTGCGGCCAAAACGATATTGGCGGAGTAGCAAGGCCACAAGGCATTCGATGGAAAGACGATTTTTCCAATTTCGCTAGCGAATATACGACGAGGCTATGGTTGCGTTCCCCAATGACAGGTGTATCGCTCTTTCTGAGACCTGAATCTTGCAGACAGACGAAAAATCAAGAGCTTAGTGAGATCTCAGGATTGGGCATTGTTTCGCGTCAACAGCAAGTTCTGCGTCTTAGCGCGTCACCGGTCTGTCAGCTGACGACTGTTGTCTGAGAACGGCTCAGTCCGTCGGCAAGCAGCCTGTCTTAGTTGTTTCCCCTTCCGCCAATGCTGTTGCATCCGAGATTGCGGCGTGCCGGCGGCTGCTATCAGGCGCTCCGACCTCGTTTCTGCAGGCTAAATGGCTTCAAGCATAGGCCCCGGGGCGGCCACGGCCTTATAATGAGCGACCCAGGACGGCAAGCCGGCCTTGGCGCGCATCCGACATGTTGATCGGGTGCGTGCGCAACGATCGGGTCTTGATTCGGACTGGGGAATTCTCAAGCACTTCTGGCTGGGCGTGTGCAAATCTGCTCGCCCGGTCAAATTCGACCGAAATACCGCGAATCCATGCCAAAACGCTCTGATATCAAGTCTGTTCTCATCATCGGGGCGGGCCCCATCGTCATCGGTCAGGCCTGTGAATTTGATTATTCGGGCGCCCAGGCCTGCAAGGCCCTGCGTGAGGAGGGCTACCGGGTGGTGCTGGTGAACTCCAATCCGGCCACCATCATGACGGACCCGGGGACGGCAGACGCCACCTACATCGAGCCGATTCGCTGGCAGACGGTGGCGGCGATCATTGAGAAGGAAAGGCCCGACGCGCTGCTCCCGACCATGGGTGGCCAGACCGCGCTGAATTGCGCGCTGGACCTGGAAAAGCACGGCATTCTGAAGAAATTTGGCGTACAGATGATCGGCGCCAATGCACATGCCATCGATCTGGCTGAGGATCGCCAGAAATTCCGCGATGCCATGACCGAAATCGGTCTGGGCTCAGCGCGTTCGGGCCTGGCGCACAGCATGGAAGATGCGCGCAAAGTGCAGGATGAGGTGGGCTTCCCCATCATCATCCGGCCCAGTTTCACTCTAGGTGGAACGGGCGGCGGCATCGCGTACAACGTTGAAGAATTTGAAAATATCGTAAGCCGCGGGCTGGATCTTTCGCCGACCAACGAAGTCCTGATCGAGGAATCGCTGCTCGGCTGGAAAGAGTTCGAGATGGAGGTGGTCCGCGACAACAAGGACAACTGCATTATCGTGTGCTCGATCGAGAACTTCGACCCGATGGGTGTGCATACCGGTGACAGCATCACCGTAGCCCCGGCGCAAACGCTGACTGACAAGGAATACCAGTTGCTGCGTGATGCGAGCATCGCTGTACTGCGCAAGATTGGCGTGGATACCGGCGGCTCCAACGTGCAGTTTGCGATCAACCCGGACGACGGTCGCATCATCGTGATCGAGATGAATCCGCGGGTGTCGCGCTCGTCCGCGCTGGCGTCCAAGGCAACCGGCTTCCCGATTGCCAAGATCGCCGCCAAGCTGGCCATTGGCTACACCTTGGACGAGCTCAAGAACGACATTACCGGCGGCGTTACCCCGGCGAGCTTCGAGCCCAGCATCGACTACGTGGTCACCAAGGTGCCGCGTTTTGCCTTCGAGAAATTTCCTTCGGCAGATTCACGCCTGACCACGCAGATGAAATCGGTCGGCGAAGTGATGGCAATCGGTCGGAATTTTCAGGAATCCCTGCAGAAGGCACTGCGCGGCCTGGAAGTTGGGTCTGATGGTTTTGAACCCCAAGGTGATACAAGCAGCCCTGAGTATCTTGAGAAAGTTGCCGAAGAGCTCAGCACGCCGCGAGCAAGTCGCATCTGGTACGTGGCGGACGCTTTCCGATGTGGTCTGAGCCAGGAAGAAGTCTTCCGCCTGTCGAAGATTGACCCCTGGTTCCTCGATCAGATTGAGGAATTGATCCAGCTTGAGTCCGAGATTGCGGATCAGAAGATCAGCAAGATCAGCGCGTCGGAAATGCGCCGAATGAAACGCCTCGGCTTCTCTGATCGGCGCATTGCGGCTTTGCTCAATATCAAGGAAACCTCGGTGCGCAAGGCGCGCCACAAGCTTGGCGTGCGTCCTGTCTACAAGCGGGTGGATTCCTGCGCGGCTGAATTCCCTTCGGCCACCGCGTATCTGTATTCGAGCTATGACGAGGAATGCGAGGCCGAACCCAGCAATCGCGAAAAAATTATGGTGCTCGGCGGCGGCCCGAATCGGATCGGGCAGGGCATCGAGTTCGATTACTGCTGCGTGCATGCAGCTCAGGCGCTGCGTGAGGATGGCTATGAAACCATCATGGTCAACTGCAACCCTGAAACCGTATCTACCGACTACGACACCTCGGATCGGCTCTACTTCGAGCCGCTGACGTTTGAAGATGTCATGGAGATCATCGACCTTGAAAAGCCCAAGGGCGTCATCGTCCAGTTCGGTGGGCAGACGCCTCTGAAGCTCGCGCGCGAACTCGAGGCGGCTGGTGCACCCATCATCGGGACCAGCCCGGACTCCATTGATCTGGCGGAAGACCGGGAGCGTTTCCAGGCGCTGGTGGAGAAGCTCAAGCTTCTCCAGCCACCCAACGGCACCGCAAAATCAGAGAAGCAGGCCATCGCGGTTGCCAACAAGGTGGGGTATCCGCTGGTCGTGCGCCCAAGCTATGTACTGGGTGGTCGCGCGATGGAAATCGTGCACGACGATGAAGACCTGATGCGATACATGACCGAGGCGGTCAAGGTCTCCAATGATTCGCCGGTCCTGCTGGATCGTTTTCTCAACAACGCGGTGGAAGTGGATGTGGATGCGCTTTCCGACGGCGAGCACGTTGTGATCGGCGGCATCATGGAACACATTGAAGAGGCCGGGGTGCATTCCGGAGACTCCTCCTGTTCGTTGCCGGCATTCAGTCTGCCGGCGTCCGTCCTGGACCAGATACGCAAGCAAATTGATGGCCTTGCCCGGGCCCTTAATGTGGTGGGGCTGATGAATGCCCAGTTTGCGGTGCAGGGGGAGACGGTCTATCTGCTCGAAGTCAATCCGCGCGCTTCGCGTACCAGCCCCTTTGTTTCCAAGGCCATCGGGCGCCCCCTGGCCAAGATTGCAGCTCGCTGCATGGCTGGAAAGTCGCTGGCCGAACAAGGCATGGTGACCGAGGTGATTCCGAGCTATTACTCGGTCAAGGAAGCCGTTTTTCCGTTCAACAAGTTCCCGGCCGTGGATCCTCTGCTGGGTCCGGAAATGCGCTCCACGGGTGAAGTCATGGGCGTTGGCGAAAGTTTTGGAGAGGCCTTCCACAAGGCATTGCTCGGCGGCGGAAACGCGATTCCGGAATCCGGTACGGCCTTCTTGTCGGTGCGCGATGGCGACAAGGCCAAGGCCGTTGATGTGGCGCGCCTGCTGACGCAGCGCGGCTTCAAGATCACGGCCACGCACGGCACTGCGGAACTGATTCGCGAGTCCGGCATTGACTGTGAGGGCGTCAACAAGGTCAAGGAAGGGCGCCCGCATTGCGTAGACATGATCAAGAACGGGCAGATTCAGTTCGTGGCCAACACAACGGAAGGCAAGAAGTCTATCGAGGAGTCACGCTCGATTCGGTCGGCGGCGATTCAGCACAAGGTCTGCTATTTCACGACCATTGCCGGGGCCCATGCGGCGGCGGTTTCGCTCGAGTTCCTCGGGCGTCAGGAAGTCCGTTGCCTGCAGGATCTACACCGGTCCCTGGAAAAAGTCTGAGGCTTGTTCAGGCGGCAATCCGGCGCCGGTCGTCGGATTGCCCTTCGGTCAATCCGCGTTAGACTTTTGCCTGCTGCGTGGTTGGTGTCTGCTGGCAACGTACTCCCAAAAATTAATCGTTCGGCGCGCGCTGCGCGCGCCGTGAATCCATTTATTCTTTTTTAAAAGGTGAAATATGAGCCGAGTGCCCATCACCAAACGTGGTGAAGAAATCCTGCGCGAAGAACTTCGCGAACTGAAGTCAGAGAAGCGTCCTAAAGTGATTGCGGCCATCGCAGACGCACGGGCGCATGGTGATCTCAAGGAGAACGCCGAGTATCACGCCGCCAAAGAGCAGCAGAGCTTTATTGAAGGCCGCATCGCGGAAATTGAGGGCAAACTCGCTTCGGCGCAAGTGATTGATGTGACCCAGATGGGGACCACAGGCAAGGTCATTTTTGGCGCGACGGTGAATCTGTGTGACGTCGATACCGGTGACGAAATGCGCTACCAGATTGTGGGCGAGGATGAAGCTGACACCAAGGCAGGCCGGATTTCCTACAACTCTCCGATGGCCAGAGCCCTGATTGGCAAGGAAGAAGGTGAAGTCGCGGAAGTGATGGCTCCGGGCGGTGCCCGAGAGCTCGAGATCATGGGTGTGGAATACGTTTGATCGTGCTCTGACATGTCGCGCAAACGTTCATCAAGTTCTGCACGCTGGATCGCTGAGCACGAGGCTGATGAATATGTCCGCGAGGCCCGCAAGCTGGGTTACCGCTCCAGGGCAGTCTTCAAGTTGCTGGAGATCAACCAGCGCGATCGCGTCCTGAAGCCTGGACAGGTAGTGGTCGATCTGGGGGCGGCTCCAGGCGGGTGGAGCCAGGTGGCGCGGCCCTTGCTGGGTGCCAATGGCACCTTGATTGCGCTGGATATTCTGCCCATGGAGACGATGGACGGCGTGGATGTGCTGACCGGCGACTTTCGCGAGGCTTCGGTGCTGGAGGCACTGGAGGCCCGGCTGCAGGGCAAACCGGTGGACCTTGTAATGTCCGATATGGCCCCCAACGTTTCAGGTATCAGTGCGGCAGATCAGGCTGGTCAGCTGTATCTATGTGAGTTGGCTCAGGATTTTTGTGCACATCATTTGAAACCAGGCGGCGATTTTCTGGTCAAGGTATTCCAGGGCGAAGGGTTTGAGGCGTATCTGAAGAACTTGCGGCAGTCTTTTGAGAGCGTTTTGATCCGAAAACCCAAGGCTTCGCGGGCGCGAAGCCGCGAGGTGTATCTGCTGGCGAGGCGCCTGCGCCCGGTGTAAGGTGAAGTGCTGCGGGTCAGCTTTCTCTTCGTAGGCAGTTGCGGACCGTAAAGAATTAAGGATCAGGACTTTGAACGACTTGTTTAAGAATCTGCTGCTCTGGATCGTCATCCTCGTGGTGCTCATCAGCGTATTCAACGGATTTGCCACGCGCGGTGGCGGCCAGGAGCCCCTGCCGTACTCCAAATTTTTGACGGACGTCAAACAAGGGCAGGTGGCGGACGTGCGGATTGCCGGCGACATGATCTCCGGCCAGCTCAAGGACGGTCGTCGCTTTGAAACGGTCAGTCCGGAGAGCGACAACGGCGCCATGATCAAGGAATTGATCGAGAACGACGTCAAGTTCACTGGCGAACTGCCCAAGGGCACGCCATGGCCTCTGCAGCTCCTGTTCAATGCCTTTCCCATTCTTCTGCTGATCGCGGTCTGGGTTTACTTCATGCGTCAGATGCAGGGCGGCGGTGGCGGTCGGGGTGCCATGAGTTTCGGCAAATCCCGGGCCCGCATGCTCAATGCCGATCAGGTCAAGATCACCTTTGCAGATGTTGCGGGCGTCGAAGAAGCCAAGCAGGAAGTCAGCGAGCTGGTCGATTTTCTCAAGGACCCCAGCAAGTTCCAGAAGCTGGGCGGCAAGATTCCTCGCGGCGTGCTGATGGTTGGTTCGCCCGGTACCGGTAAAACTCTGCTGGCGCGGGCCATCGCTGGCGAAGCAGGCGTGCCGTTCTTCACCATTTCGGGCTCGGATTTCGTCGAGATGTTTGTTGGCGTTGGTGCCAGCCGTGTGCGGGACATGTTTGACCAAGCCAAGAAGCATGCGCCCTGCATCATTTTCATAGATGAAATTGATGCAGTCGGTCGCCATCGTGGTGCCGGTCTTGGTGGCGGTCACGATGAGCGCGAACAGACTCTGAACCAGTTGCTGGTTGAAATGGATGGGTTCGAAGGTAGCGAAGGGGTCATCGTGATCGCGGCCACCAACAGGCCTGACGTACTCGACCCTGCCTTGCTGCGCCCTGGCCGCTTTGATCGGCAGGTTGTGGTGCCGCTGCCTGACGTGCGCGGACGAGAGCAGATTTTGAAGGTGCACATGCGAGCGGTGCCGCTGCACGATGCGGTCAAGCCGAACATTATTGCTCGTGCCACGCCTGGTTTTTCGGGAGCAGACCTTGCGAATCTGGTGAATGAGGCTGCGCTGTTTGCTGCCCGTGCCAACAAGCGTCTGGTGGATCACGAGGATTTCGAGCGTGCCAAGGACAAGATCATGATGGGCGCCGAGCGCCGGTCCATGGTCATGTCCGAAGATGAAAAGAAACTCACGGCCTATCACGAGGCAGGCCATGCCATCGTCGGCTTGTCAGTGCCCGAGCATGATCCGGTTTACAAGGTCACGATCATTCCACGCGGCCGTGCCCTGGGCGTGACGATGTTTCTGCCCGAAGAAGATCGCTACAGTCATACCAAGCAGCGACTGGACTCCCAGATTTGTTCCTTGTTTGGCGGACGGCTGGCAGAGGAAATGATCTTTGGCGTGGAGAAGATCACCACCGGTGCCAGTAATGACATTGAGCGCGCAACCAGCATCGCTCGCAACATGGTCACCAAGTACGGCATGTCCGATGTGCTGGGCCCACTATCCTATGGTGAGGAGGACGGCGAAGTTTTTCTTGGAAAGAGCGTGACGCAGACCAAGAACGTGTCAGATGACACGGCCAACTCCATTGATCGTGAGATCAGAGCTGTCATTGATCGCAATTACGAAATTGCCAAGAACATTCTGGTCGAGAATATTGGCAAGCTGCACATCATGGCCGAGACCTTGCTCAAGTACGAAACGATTGATGCGGAGCAGTTGCGTCGCATCATGGCGGGCGAAGATCCCGGGCAACCCGAAAGCTGGAATGACAATAACGGCAACCCGAGCAATCCAACCTCGCCACCACCCCGCTCTGGAACGGAATCGGATCCGATTCCGCCTTCTGGCGAGCCGAAGCCGGCCAGCCACTGAAGGAAGTCTGAAACGCGGAAGCGTCGGGTTCGATTCTGTTTGAGGTACTCGCCCCTGGCGCGGATGGCCTGATCCTGCGATTGCGCGACAGGCAGCTGGACTTGGCTGCGCCAAAGGTTATGGGCGTTCTCAACCTGACGCCGGATTCCTTCTCAGATGGCGGCCGTTGGACTGACCCTGAGGTCGCATTCGAGCGTGCCCAGCTGATGTTCGAGCAAGGCGCAGCCATCATCGACATCGGTGGAGAGTCAACACGCCCCGGTGCCGAAATGGTTTCCGAACAGGAAGAGCTCGATAGGGTCATGCCGGTGATCGAGGCAATCGTCGAGCGCATCGACTGCCCGGTCTCCATAGACACGATGAAGCCGGCAGTCATGCGGGCAGCTTGTTCGGCTGGCGTCAGCATGATCAACGATGTCAATGCGCTGTGTAGCGAAGGCGCGCTCGAAGTTGCCGCATCGTCAGGTGTGGCCGTGTGTCTCATGCACATGCAGGGCGCACCCAGCAATATGCAGGTATCTCCAAGGTACGAAGACGTGGTCGAGGAGGTCGGGTCTTTTCTACGCCATCGCATTCAGGCTTGCCTGGATATCGGAATGTCAGGCGAAGTTATTGCGGTTGATCCGGGGTTCGGATTTGGAAAGAGCCTGGACAACAACCTTCAGCTCCTGCGGGAACTCGAATCCCTGTGTCAGCTGGGATTTCCCTTGCTGGTAGGGTTGTCGAGGAAATCCATGTTCCAGCAGATCTGCGGCGCCCCGGTACAGGAGCGACTCCCGGCCAGCTTGGCAGCCGCAACGATGGCGGTACTGAACGGCGCGAATATTGTTCGTGCCCACGATGTGGCTGAAACCATTCAGGCGGTAAAGGTCGCAGCGGTACTGAGAAACATGCAGACGCTGTCCTGAACTGTGCATTGGGTTCGCAAGCAAGAGCTGCCGACGTGCAGTGGCGATTTCTGAATATGCGCCGGCTTTCACAATTCTCGATAATGGATCGTCTTTCCCGTCTCACCTGAAGGATCAGGAACAAGTCTTGGTAACTCATCGAAAATATTTTGGAACTGACGGCATTCGCGGGCCGGTAGGCACGGCGCCCATGTCACCCGACTTCGCTTTGAAGCTGGGGTGGGCAGCGGGGCGCGTCCTCGCTCGAACGCCCAAGGCGCGCGTCCTGATTGGCAAAGACACTCGTCGGTCCGGTTATATGTTTGAGTCTGCTCTGGAAGCAGGGTTTGCCGCCGCCGGTGTGGAATCCGACATGCTCGGTCCATTGCCGACACCGGGCGTCGCCTACCTGACCCGCGCCTTGCGTGCTCAGGCTGGGGTGGTGATATCCGCTTCGCACAATCCGCATCACGATAATGGCGTGAAGTTTTTCGGCCCGGATGGCAGCAAGCTCAGCGATCAGGTTGAAGCAGACATCGAAGCGTTGCTGGATCAGCCGCTGGAATGCGTGCCCTCTGATCGCCTTGGGCGTGCCCGGCGCATTGATGACGCACAAGGCCGCTATATTGAGTTCTGCAAGAGCAGTTTTCCCGTCAATCTCAGTCTCAAGGGCATGCGCATTGTGCTGGACTGTGCAAATGGTGCCGCATACAAAACCGCACCGGCAGCCTTGGCGGAGCTGGGCGCCGAAGTGATCGTGATCGGAAATGCACCAGATGGATTCAACATCAATCGCGACTGTGGTTCGACGCATCTGGAAGGGCTCAAGCTCAAGGTGATTGAAACGGGTGCCAATCTGGGTATCGCCTTGGATGGTGACGCTGACCGCTGCCTGATGGTGACAGGCGATGGAACCCTGGTGGATGGCGACGAGATTCTGTACATCATTGCCCGTGCGCGTCAGCAGGCCGGGCGGTTGCATGGCCCGGTGATAGGTACGCTGATGTCCAACCTCGGGCTTGAGCAGGCCTTGGGCAGCATGGGTGTGCCCTTCAAGCGCGCCAAGGTGGGGGATCGTTATGTCATGGAGATGCTCAAAGCCGGTGGCGGCGAACTCGGTGGTGAGACGTCCGGGCATACCTTGTGTCTGGACCGTGCGCCCAGCGGCGATGGCACCATCACCGCGCTGCAGGTGCTTGCAGCCATGGTCGAAGCCAGGCGCACCGTGGGCGAATTGGCCTCGGGGATGAAAAAATTTCCGCAGGTCCTGATCAACGTTCGCCTGGAAACTTCAGCAGATGCGGTGATGTCATCGGCCCAGGTACAAGCAGCGGTCAGGCAAGTTGAGTCTCGGCTCGGCGAACGGGGGAGGGTATTGTTGCGGCCTTCCGGCACGGAGCCTCTCATCCGCGTGATGGTTGAAGCTGTTGAAGAAAACGAGACCCGGGAGGCTGCCGAAGCTATCGCAGATCAGGTCCGCGCCCTGTCGGCCTGAGCCCTTAAAGAACATGGATTCTAGGAGAAGAACAGTATGAGTCGTCGTTACATGGTTGCTGGAAACTGGAAAATGAATGGCAGCCTCGCTGCCAATGCCGAACTCGTTGCGGGTATTTCAGCGGGCTTGTCCGCGTGCGCAGATGTTGAAGTGCTGGTATGTCCGCCGGCCGGATATCTGACCCAGGTGAAGGAGTTGATCGGTAACAGCGCCATCAAGTTGGGGGCGCAAAACCTGAGTGATCAGGCCAAACCCGGCGCCTTCACGGGAGAAATGCACGGCCAGATGCTCAGCGAGCTGGGCGCAACGCATGTAATTGTGGGGCACTCCGAGCGCCGCTCTCTCTACGGTGAAACCAATGAATTGGTCGCTGCCAAGGTGCAGACTGCCCAGGCTCTGGGTCTGACCCCGGTACTTTGTGTCGGCGAAACGCTGGAACAAAGAGATGGCGGGCAGACAGAGTCCGTCCTCAAGCTGCAGCTTGAAACGGTGCTGGATCTGGTGGGTGTAGAAGCTTTCAGCAATCTCGTCGTGGCCTACGAGCCCGTCTGGGCCATCGGAACCGGACGTACCGCCAGTGCAGAGCAGGCTCAGGATGCGCACGCCTTTCTGCGTGGCCTGATTGCACAGCGCAATGCTACGATAGGCGGCTCCGTGCAGATCCTGTACGGCGGAAGCGTCAAGCCGGGCAATGCGGCTGAGCTGTTCGCCGGTGCCGATGTCGACGGAGGGCTGATCGGCGGTGCTTCCCTGAAGAGCGAGGATTTTCTCGGTATCTGTCGGGCGGCGCAGGCGTAGGAAATCCAAATTCTCGAAGGTTGTACTTTAAATGCATACGATTCTGGTGGTGGTGCAGGTTCTGGTCGCGGTGTCGCTGATTGGCCTGATCCTGGTTCAACACGGCAAAGGCGCTGATGCCGGCGCTGCTTTTGGCAGCGGGGCCTCGGGAACGGTATTTGGTGCGCGTGGCGCAGCTAATTTCCTGACCCGCCTGACCGCGATTCTCGCAACGGCTTTTTTTATTGCCTCCTTGACGCTGGCCTATCTGGTCAGTGATCGCTCACCCAAGAGCACCAGCGTGATTGACACCATGGGTGGTTCTTCACTGGTGACCGATGAAGTCGAAGAGCCGGTTGTCGATGAATCGACCTCGTCGGAAGCCACTGAGGCGGTACCGCCTGCACAAGATTCAGCGGCGCAAGCGCCCCAAGGCGAAGCAGAGGCCGCTGGCGCAGAGTCCCCGGAGGCCAGTTCGCCCAAGGTTCCAAAATAATTTTTCACTTGGGGCGAGACAAAGTGAGAATGAGTCGCTAAGATTCGCGCCCCTTGCCGACGTGGCGGAATTGGTAGACGCACTACCTTGAGGTGGTAGCGGCGAGAGCCGTGGGGGTTCGAGTCCCTCCGTCGGCACCAGATTTTGGAAATTAATTTATCCAGAATCAGGGAGTTTCAATTGCGGTAAGGGCGTCTAGCCCGCTATAATGTTCGTCTGTCTGGTGCGGGGTGGAGCAGTCTGGCAGCTCGTCGGGCTCATAACCCGAAGGTCGTAGGTTCGAATCCTGCCCCCGCTACCAAAATTGATTTGGTTCCAGGCCCCTTGTGGGCCTTTTTTATTTGGTGTCGCTTTTTTTTCGGGCAAGTGGAGAGCGGGTGCTTCAAGATCAATTGATTACGCTGATAGAACCACTGATCGAATCCATCGGATACGAGTTGGTTCTGCTGGAATATCTCCCTCAGGGGCGATCAGCGACCGTGCGTATCTATATTGATTCCGAGGACGGCGTGGGGCTGGATGATTGTTCTGCCGTCAGCCGGGAAGTCGCCGCGCTGCTGGATGTCGAGGACCCGGTCACAGTCCCCTACGACCTGGAAGTGTCCTCGCCAGGGCTGGATCGGCCACTTGCCAAGCCAGCGCACTTTGAGCGGTTTGTCGGATGTGAGGCGAAAGTTGATCTCGCGGTTCCACTGGAAGGCCAGCGGCGTTTCGTCGGAAAAATTTGCAGCACATCAGCGGACAGTGTGCGCCTCGAAAGTGCGCGCGGCGAAGTGGAGCTGGCATACGCCTCTATCGCCAGGGCGCGCCTGGTACCAGATTATTCAATTAATAACAGTCCATTAAACGGGCCCGAGGGCAAGGCGTGAGCAAGAACATTCTTTTGATGGCCGATGTGGTTTCCAACGAGAAAGGCGTCGACAAGGACACCATTTTCGAGGCCCTGGAGGCTGCGCTGGCTTCCGCAACCAAGGAAAGCCACGGTGATGAGTCTGATATTCGCGTCACCATCGATCGCGAAACGGGCGATTACGAATCTTTCCGACGCTGGACGGTTTTCGAGGATGACAGCGAAGATTTCGAATTCCCCGAGCGTGAGATCAAGCTGACCTACGCGCTCAAGGAGTATCCGGATATCAAGGTCGGAGACGTCATCGAGAAGCCAATCGAATCGATCGATTTCGGGCGCATCGGGGCGCAGCGTGCCAAGCAGGTGATCGTGCAGAAAGTGCGCGATGCCGAGCGCGCGCAGGTTGTGGAGGCCTACAAGGATCGCGTCGGCGAATTGCTGACGGGTCTGGTCAAGCGGCTCGAGCGAGGTTCTGTGATTGTGGATCTGGGCGGCAGCTCCGAGGCCATCATTCCACGTGATCATCTCATTCCTCGCGAACCGGTCCGACCCGGCGACCGTATTCGCGGATATCTCTACGAAGTGGGCCCTCAGACACGTGGCCCGCAGTTGTCCATCTCCAGAACGCTGCCGCAGTTGCTGATGCAACTGTTCGAATTGGAAGTGCCGGAAATTGCGCAGGGCCTGATTGAACTCAAAGGTGCAGCACGCGATCCCGGTCTGCGCGCGAAGATTGCGGTGCAAGCCAAGGACAAGCGCATTGATCCTGTCGGTGCTTGTGTGGGCATGCGCGGTTCGCGCGTCCAAAGCGTTTCAAATGAGTTGGCTGGCGAGCGAGTGGATATCGTGCCCTGGGACGAAAATCCAGCGCAGTTCGTGATTAACGCAATGGCGCCCGCCGAAGTCGAGAACGTGGTGATCGATGAAGAGTCCCACGCCATGTCGATTGGTGTGGCAGAAGACAAGCTGGCGCAGGCGATCGGTCGTGGTGGCCAGAATGTCCGATTGGCGTCCGAGCTGACGGGCTGGACGCTCAACGTCATGACCACCGCAGATCTTGAAAGCAAGAAAGACGAGGAAAACAAGGGCGTTCTCGAGCTGTTCATGACGGAGCTCGACGTGGATGCAGAAGTTGCCTCTGTGCTGGTCGACGAAGGTTTTACGTCACTTGAAGAAGTGGCTTACGTGCCTGACGAAGAGCTGATGCACATCGAGGAATTTGACGAAGCCATCGTCGAAGAGCTTCGATCCCGTGCGCAGGACGTCCTGCTGACCAAGGCGATTGCCAAGGCCGAATCGGCTGCAGATGTGGCCCCGGCAGAAGATCTGCTGGCGGTTGAAGGAATGAATGAAGAACTGGCTTACGGGCTGGCGGCTGCCGGTGTCGTGACCGCCGAGAATCTTGCGGATCTGGCAACCGATGAGTTGTTGGAACTGGTCGAGATGGATGAGGCCGAAGCGCAGACGCTCATCATGGCGGCTCGCACCAAGGTTTACGCCTGAGCCATCACCTCCAACTACGGAACAACGCGACGCAAACATGTCAAAAGTTACTGTCCAGAATTTCGCTGACGAACTGAAGCGTCCGGTTGACGAGTTGCTAGCGCAGCTCAAGGATGCTGGCGTGTCGGCTGAAGATGCATCTTCGCCCTTGTCATCCGCTGACAAGCTGTCTTTGCTGAACTATCTGCGCAAGAAGACGCGTGGGCCGATGGGGGCGTCCACCAATGCGGGCGGCTCGGGATCTGGGCGCATCACCATGAAGCGCAAGGAAACCAGCGAGCTCAAGCTCGGTGGCGGACGCGGTCTGCCGTCCAAGACTGTGAGCGTGGAAGTGCGCAAGAAGCGTGTGTTCAAGGCGCCGCCGCCTCCGCAGAAGACAGAGGAAGATCTGGCCAGGGAAGCGGCCGAAGCAGAAGCGCGAGCAGCCAGAGCCGAGGCAGAGCGCGAAGCGGCGGCAGCGAAAGAAGCACAGGCAGCCGAAGCCCGGCGAATCGAAGAAGAAGAGGCACGCAAACGCGAGGAAGCCGAAGCCGCGGCTGCTGCAGAGGCAGCGGCCAGCGCCGAGGCTGCTGAGAAGGCCAAGCAGGAGCATGCCGAGCGGCTCAAGAATGATCCGATCTATCGCGCGAAGATGGAGGCTGAAGGGTCTCGCCGCCGTGCGGAAGAGAACCTGAGACGAGCCGCCGAAGCGAAGAATGCCGCGCCGGAACCGGCTGCGACTCCGGCTGGACCCGCATCGCCTGCCAAAAAATCAGGTGGTGATCGTGATCGTCGTGATCGTCAGCGCGAGGAACTGCATGTCGCGCAGGGCAAGGGCGGAAAGCGCGACAAGAAGCGCCGCAAGCCGACCGGGCAGGTTCGTGTCGACAACGCGCACCAGTTTGAAAAGCCAGTTGCTCCGATTGTGAGAGAGGTGGAGGTTCCCGAAGGGATTACGGTTTCCGAACTGGCCAATCGTATGGCCGTCAAGGCCACCGATTTGATCAAGGTCATGATGAAGAGTGGTGTCATGGCCACCATTAATCAGATTCTCGATCAGGACACGGCTGTTCTGATGGTTGAGGAACTTGGACACAAGGCCAAGCCGGTCACGGGTAGTGAGCTCGAAGAGGGCTTGATCCAGGCCGTTGAAGGCACTCGCCATGACGCCGAAGAAGAAACGCGGCCGCCGGTGGTGACGATCATGGGGCATGTTGATCACGGCAAGACTTCGCTGCTCGATTACATGCGCAAGACCCGCGTCGCCGCAGGCGAAGCGGGTGGAATTACGCAACATATTGGTGCTTACCACGTCACCACCGACAAGGGTGTCGTCACGTTTCTGGATACGCCAGGTCACGCGGCTTTCACGCGCATGCGAGCTCGCGGTGCCCAGGTCACGGACGTGGTGATTCTCGTGGTTGCCGGGGACGATGGTGTGATGCCTCAGACGCGCGAAGCTATTCAGCACGCGCGGGCTTCCGGTGCGCCGATGGTGGTGGCGGTCACCAAGATCGACAAAGAAGAATCGGATATCACCCGGGTCAAGAACGAACTGCTGAAAGAAGAAGTCATTTCAGAAGAGTTTGGCGGCGACATTCAGATCGTGGGTGTGTCATCGGTAAGCGGTGAAGGTATTGATGACCTGTTGGATGCCATTTTGCTTCAGGCTGAAGTCTTGGAGCTCAAGGCCGCTGTTGATGTCCCGGCACGTGGACAGGTCGTGGAGGCCTCCATTGAAAAGGGCCGTGGTCCGGTGGCAACTGTTCTGGTGCGAGAGGGCACTCTGAAGCAGGGCGATGTGGTCCTGACCGGTTCGCATTTTGGTCGTGTCCGAGCCATGTTTGACGAAGCAGGCAAGCCGAGTAAATCAGCCGGTCCGTCTATTCCAGTGCAGGTTCTGGGGTTGTCCGGCGTGCCATCGGCAGGTGATGACATTGTGGTTGTGGCTGACGAACGCAAGGCACGCGAACTTGCCGCACTGCGTGAAAACAAGCAGCGCGAGCTCAAGATTGCGCAGTCTCAAGCCGTGCGCATGGAGCAGGTTTTTGCCCGCATGGGTGAGAACGAGGGCGAGATCAAGCAGCTCAACCTGATGATCAAGGCGGATGTGCAAGGCTCTGCTGAAGCCATCGCCGAAGCTTTGCGCAAGCTTCCAAGTGCAGAGATTCGGGTCAACGTTCTGTCTGCAACCATCGGCGGTATCAGTGAATCGGATGTTGATCTTGCACTGGCCTCACGTGCGATCATTTTCGGCTTCAATGTGCGTGCCGACAGTGTTGCAAGAAAGCGAATTCAGGACAGCGGCATCGACGTTCGATACTACTCGGTGATCTACCAGGTGCTGGATGACGTTACCGCTGCAATCTCCGGCTTGCTGGGCACCGAGTTGCGCGAGCAGATCGTCGGTATCGCGGAAGTGCGCGATGTTTTCCGTTCATCCGAACTGGGTAGCATCGCCGGCTGTCTGGTGATTGAAGGCGCGGTGCAGCGCAATCTGCCGATTCGTGTGTTGCGGGATCAGACCGTGATCTACGAAGGTGTGCTGGAATCACTGCGCCGTTTCAAGGATGACGTTCAGAAGGTTGAGGCAGGTACCGAGTGCGGTATTGGCGTCAAGAATTACAACGACATCAAGTCTGGTGACCAGATCGAGTGCTTTGACCGTATTGAGGTCAAGCGCACGGTCAAAGCCGAAGCCTAATTTGCAGATAATTGACTCAGGAACCCCTGCGAGGGCGGTGTCCATATTTCGGCTCATCCAGGGTAAGAGTATTTCTTGAAAGAGTTTCCGCGAAAACTAAGGATCAATACCCAGCTGCAGCGTGAGCTAGCCGCCTTGATCCATGAAGAGCTGACAGACCCCCGCATCGCGGGTATCTCCATTACGCATGTGGAGGCATCTCCAGACCTGAGGAACGCGACCATCCTGGTAAGTTCTCTCAAGAGCGATGAGGATCTGGCAAAGGGCGTCAAAGCCCTGAATGGCGCCGCGCCTGTCTTGCGCCGCGGTCTTGGCGGCAGGCTCAAGTTGCGAAGAGTGCCTGCGCTGAGCTTTCGGGCAGATGCGCAGCTTCGGAATGCAGATCGCCTCAGTGTGATGATCCGCGATGCGGTGGTCAGTGATTCTGGCCACGCGCGTGATCGCGGCGATGGCGGCGAATCCAACGATTCCTGAGGACTGATTGATGGTGCGTCGCGCGGATTGCCGTGTGCTGGACGGAATCCTGTTGCTGGACAAGCCGCTGGGTTGTAGCTCCAATCAGGCGCTACAACAGGTGCGAAGATTGTTTCAGGCCCGCAAGGCGGGCCACACAGGAAGTCTTGACCCCTTGGCAACAGGTATGCTGCCGATCTGCTTTGGCCAGGCCACCAAGCTCAGCGGATTGCTGCTGGACTCCAACAAGGAGTATCTGGCCCGTGCCCGAATCGGGCAGAAGACCCTTACCGGCGATGCCGAGGGGGAGGTTGTCCAGACATCGGACCCATCCGGCCTGAGTCTTGACGACTTTGCCCGGATTCGGGATCAGTTTCTGGGACGAATTCTACAAGTGCCACCCATGTACTCGGCGCTCAAGCAGGGCGGGCAGCGTTTGTATGAACTGGCCCGCAAAGGTGAGTCCGTTGAGCGGGCGGCCCGAGAAGTGGTCATTCACAGCCTGGATCTGATTTCCTACGATGAGGGCGAGCTCGTGGTGGCAGTTCGTTGCTCCAAGGGCACCTACATCAGGACCCTGCTTGAAGATATCGCCGCCGCCGTTGGGCAGGTGGCGCACCTGACAGCCCTGAGGCGGACCCAAGTGGATCCGTTTCCCGGCGGTTCGATCCTGAGTCTGGAAGCACTTCAGGACCTGGCCGGGCAGGGAATGCAGGCGCTCGATGACAAATTGCTTCCGCTGAAATCGGCCGTGCCGGAGTGGCCAGAAGCTGCGCTTCCGGACAGCCAGTTGGCCAGGCTCGCATCAGGGCAAGCGGCCCGCTGGCCAGAAGCGCTTCCCCCCAAATTGGATGGCGATATTGCCATTGTGGATGGCGAGGGAAGCCTGTGTGCGGCAGGCAGGCAATCTGCCGAGGGCCAGTTGGTATCACGAAAATGGCTGTCCAGCCGTATTTTCGCTTGAGACGGCTGGCTGTGCCAGCTAGAATGACGAGCTTTGTAGCAAAATTTCCCCAGGTTTGGAGCGCAGGTAGATGACTCTTTCGGTAGAACAAAAGCAGAGCGTAGTGCAGAAGTACGCTCAGGGTAAGAACGACACCGGTTCGCCGGAAGTGCAGGTTGCACTGTTGTCAGCACGGATCTCCGACTTGAGCGGTCACTTTGCCAGCAACAAGAAGGACCATCACTCACGACGCGGGCTGCTTAAAATGGTTAACCAGCGGCGTAGCTTGCTGGACTATCTGAAGCGCAAGGACGAGTCACGCTATACCAAACTGATTGGCGACCTCGGCCTACGCCGCTAGGCAGAACTTCAAGAAAGGGCGCATTGCGCCCTTTTTCTTTGTTCGACTAAATATCTTTTTTCGCTTTCTTTGCAAAATCTAATTCGAGTCAGAAAATAATGGCAATCCCTGCGCTACCCGCTACGCCCAAAACCGTTACCTTTCCTTACGGACCTCACAGCGTCACGCTTGAAACCGGGCATATCGCTCGTCAGGCCAGCGGAACGGTCGTTGTGCGCATGGATGACACCGTGGTGCTGGTTACTGCGGTCGCCAAGAAAGAAGCCCGCCCGGATCAGTCGTTCTTTCCGCTGACCGTTGATTACATGGAGCGCACCTACGCAGGTGGTCGCATTCCAGGTGGGTTCTTCAAGCGCGAAGGTCGCCCCTCAGAGCGCGAAACACTGACTTGCCGCTTGATCGATCGACCAATTCGGCCGCTGTTTCCAGAAGGCTTTCTGAACGAAGTGCAGATCGTCGCCACGGTGATGTCGCTCAACCCCGAGGTTGATGCTGACATCCCGGCAATGATTGGCGCTTCAGCCGCACTGTGTCTCTCAGGCGTGCCTTTCGCCGGGCCGATCGGCGCTGCAAAAGTGGGCTATGCCGATGGCAAGTACCTGCTCAACCCAACGCGCGAACAGCAGGCCACTTCGCAGCTCGATCTGGTAGTTGCGGGCACTAGTGAAGCCGTCATGATGGTCGAATCCGAAGCCCAGCAGCTTTCTGAAGAAGTGATGCTCGGCGCCGTGATGTTTGGCCATGAGCAGATGCAGGTGGCCATCAAGGCCATCAATGAACTGACGGCGCAGGCTGGCAAGCCGAAATGGGATTGGAAGCCGCTGTCAGACGATTCCGGTGTGATGGATGCCGTGAAGGGTTTCAGCGACGACGTCGCCAAGGCCTACACCATTGCTGACAAGCAGGAACGTCAGGATGCCGTGGCCGCTGTTCGCGAGAAGGTTGTTGCAGCGCTGTGCCCGGAAGAGGCGCCTCAGTTCCCGGCTGACAAAGTTAAGAGCGTATTCCACGACTTGGAAGCGATTGTGGTGCGCAACCGCATCATCGAAGGGCATCCGCGCATTGACGGTCGTGATACGCGCACTGTTCGCCCGATCAGCATCGGCGCAAATGTTCTGCCGCGTACGCATGGCTCTGCCATCTTCACTCGCGGCGAAACGCAGGTGATGGCCGTGGTGACCCTGGGTACCGGAAAGGACGCACAGCTGATCGACGCCATGGAAGGCGAGTCGCGCGAGCCGTTCATGCTCAACTACAACTTCCCTCCGTACAGCGTCGGTGAAACAGGCCGTGTGGGCTCGCCCAAGCGTCGCGAAATCGGCCACGGTCGCTTGGCCAAGCGCGGTTTGCTTGGGGTGATGCCGGATCTGGAAAAGGAATTCCCCTACGTCGTGCGCGTCGTCGCCGAAACCACTGAGTCCAACGGTTCTTCATCAATGGCCTCGGTGTGCAGTTCTTGCCTGGCGATGATGGATGCTGGCGTTCCGCTCAAAGCACCGGTGGCTGGTGTTGCCATGGGTCTGATCCTTGAGGGCAGCAAGTTCGCCGTCCTGACCGATATCCTCGGAGATGAAGATCATCTCGGGGACATGGACTTCAAGGTTGCAGGGTCGCGTGCTGGTGTTACTGCACTGCAGATGGATATCAAGATCACCGGCGTCAATGGTGAGATCATGAAGCAAGCGCTGGCACAGGCTCAGGAAGCGCGTTTCCACATCCTTGACCAGATGGATCAGGTGCTGTCTTCAGCTCGTGAAGAAATGTCCCCTTGGGCGCCGCGTATCACCACCATCAAGATCAACCCTGACAAGATTCGTGATGTCATCGGTAAGGGTGGCGTCACCATCCGCGCGATTACCGAAGAAACCGGCACCAGCATCGACATCGACGACGATGGCACTATCAAGGTGGCAGCGGTCGACAAGGCTCAGGCGGACGCCGCTATCGAACGCATCAATACTTTGACCAAGGAAGTTGAAGTTGGCGCCATCTATGAGGGCAAAGTTGCCAAGCTCATGGACTTCGGGGCCTTCGTCACCATTTCTCCGGGCAAGGACGGATTGGTTCACATCTCTCAGTTGGCTGAGCAGCGTGTCGAAAAGGTTGAAGACGTGGTCAAGGAAGGCCAGGTTGTTCGCGTCAAGGTCCTTGAGGTGGACAAGCAGGGTCGCATTCGCCTTTCAATGAAAGCTGTGGATGTAGCCTGATCCAATATGCATCACATTGGCTAACATTGGTTGCCAATGTGATGCAGTTCACGCAGAATCCGTCAACCGCATATCCGCTACTGATGATCCCGGAGAGGGTTTCAGGAGCAAAAAAATACCCCCTAGAAAGGGGGTGAGTGCGAGAAAGGCCTAGGCCTTTCTGGAGGAGGCATTAAACCAAGTTACGGTGGGGCGTCTAGGACGCCCTTTTTCTTGGCTTGAAAATGGTGCAGTGCAGTATAAATACGAGCTCAGATTCGGTCAATGTGAATTGATCAGTCGATTTGTCGACAAATCAATAGTTTGCGAGTGTTAGTCCAATATTGCCGCCGAGGTGAGATGCCTGGGAGGCCTTTCCAGGCTACTTCTCGGTTGACGCCGTTTCAGATGCATCATCCTTGCCACGTTTGGTCAGCTTCGACCTTGAAAGGTTCCGCAAGAACTCCTTTCGCACGAGGCGCCAGATGGGAACTTGCCGCTCAGCCAGGTCCTTCAGCGCATGGAGCGGCTGCTGGGCCTGTCCAAGCTTTTGCTTGAGCTGGTCGGCGAAGTGACTCTGCTGGTCGACGAACATCTGTAGCGATAGCTCCAGATAGCGACTGATACTGGACTGCATCGGATCGCCGTAAAACCGGATGATGAATCCGAGCAGATCCGTGGTGAAGATGGGGTCGCCGCCCTGCTCCTGCTCTGCAATGACCTGCAGAAGGATGCTGCGCGTGATGTCTTCCTGCGTCCGCTTGTCCTCCACCCGGAAAGGGATGTCGTTCAGAACCAGTTGCCGCACCTCTTCCAAGGTGATGTAACGACTGATCTCAGTGTCATACAGACGACGATTGGGGTACTTCTTCAGAACGCGCAAATCACTCATGCCGATAACCATGTTGCAGTGCGCCAAGAGTGCCAGAAACCGGCCGCTCCCGTAACGGCTATCGCGTCGTCAATGTGTGAATTCCGGGGTATTGCTTTGTTTGAGCAGACGAGCAACTAGTGCAAAGCGTCCGAATCTATCTGCGAAATCAGCTTCCCAGGCTGCCAGTGATCAATGGCATGAGCGAGGATCTCTTGCGGGCTCGCGCGCCGGTCCATGCAGGTTTGGCCCAGGTGAGCAAGCGCCTGAGCCAGATTTTCAGAGGGCGCGGCAACGTCGAGCGAAGGGGCGTGGTTCTGTTTACTGAGCTTTCGGCCTTCCGGGTCCATCGCCAGGGGTAGATGACCATAGTGCGGACGCTTGCCCTGCAGCTGATCGATCAGAAAGAGCTGTCGAAAACTTGAGCTGACGAGGTCTGCCCCGCGAATGACGTCGGTGATGCCCATGGATGTCTCGTCTACCGCGCAGGCCAATTGATAGGCGAACTGGCCATCTTTTCTACGCACAACGAAGTCGCCTACGTGCCTTGCAAGATCGCAGGACTGGACGCCGACGAACGCGTCCGCGAATTCGAGCCTCGAATCCGGGACCCTGACTCGGATTGCGGCTTCTTGTGGCGCCAGCGCAATATTTCGACAGTGGCCGTCATAAATGGCCTCGCCATGTGTCGGTGAGAGGCGAGACCTGAGTTCTGCTCGCGTACACCAACAATGATAGAGAAGCTCGCGCTTCTCAAGAAAAACAATTGCTTGTAGATATTCTTCGAGGTGCTCGCTCTGCCGGTACGGAGCTCCATCCCAATGCAGGCCGTGTTGCTCGAGCTGGGCATAAATCGTGGATTCATGCTCTGGCCTGATCCTTGCCGTATCCAAATCGTCGATTCGCAACCGCCACTCACCATAAGCCGAACGGGCACAGAGGAAGCTGCCGAGGGCGGCCACGAGCGAGCCAATGTGGAGCGGGCCTGAAGGTGTAGGGGCAAAGCGGCCGACGTAGCGAGCCATTTGGTTGGAATTTCAATTCAGTCGATGAAAGGTCTCAAATGGCAGATGAAATAACAAGCGGAAGTATCTGATTAACCAATAGATGATGTACAATATTGACCACACAGCCGTAGGTAACCCCATGTTGATCATGGCACCGCATTCGCAAATCGTGGGCAGCCCGCATTTTTGGGGGTACCTGTGAGTTTGCGAGCGCTACTGCTGGATGTGGATGGCACCATTGCCGATACCGAGCGTTATGGTCATCGGCCGGCCTACAACAGAGCTTTCCGGAAGCTCGGCCTGGATTTTCGCTGGGGGCCGAAGCTGTATCGACGGCTGCTGGTACAGCCGGGTGGCAAGGAGCGGCTGCTTCACTACGTTAGCCACTACAAACCTGAACTCGGCGAGCACGCGGCGGACTATTCGTCAGATCCGCACGCTTGGGTTGCCAAGGTTCACAAGCTCAAATCGCATTACTACCGACGTTACCTGCGCATGGGGCTGGTCCCTTTGCGCCCGGGCGTCGCACGCCTGATTCGCGAGGCGGATGCTGCGGGAATCAACGTGGCGCTGGTGAGCAATGCCAGTCGTGCCAGCCTTCGCCCGGTTTTGCGTTACGGCCTCGGAGATGATCTGGCTGATCGTATTGATCTTGTCGTCAGCGGCGAAGACGTCAGCGCGAAGAAGCCTGCACCAGATACCTATCTCCTGGCGCTGAAAAAACTGGGGTTGCAGGCCAGCGAATGTGTAGCACTTGAAGACTCGGATATTGGCCTGCGCGCTGCGCACGCCGCTGGCGTCGCTACCGTGGTGACCACCAACTCAAATACTGAAGGTCAGGACTTCTCGGATGCAGTCATGGTGCTGGATGGTTGCGGCGATCCGGATCAGCCGGCCAAGCCGTTTCGCGGTGTGATGTCAGATCCGTTTCTGACCCTGGCCCATTTGCGCGGCTTTACCGACGTTGGCAGCACGGCTGTCTGACTGCCCGTGGCTTCGCGCGGGCTATTGCGCCAATAGCATCGACCTATCGGCAAGATAAAAATAATTGCGTTGACTCTGCTGCGGGGCAGCGTACTCTTCAGGCTCAATAGCGGTATCTGCAAGCCATCTGATTATTCAAGGAGAGCAAGCCATGGCGTTGAAAGGGTCAAAGACCGAAGAGAATCTGAAGGCCGCATTTGCGGGTGAGTCACAAGCCAATCGTCGCTATCTGTACTTTGCGCAGAAGGCTGACGTGGAAGGTTATAACGACGTCGCTGCCGTATTTCGCTCCACCGCTGAAGGTGAGACCGGGCATGCGCATGGTCACCTTGAATATCTTGAATCCTGCGGTGATCCCGCGACCGGCCTGCCCATTGGTTCGACGGGCGATAACCTGAAAGCGGCTATTGCCGGTGAGACCCATGAATACACCGACATGTATCCGGGCATGGCCAAGACGGCCCGCGACGAAGGTCATGACGAGGTGGCAGACTGGTTCGAGACCCTCGCAAAGGCTGAGCGCTCCCACGCCAATCGCTTTACCAAGGCCCTGAACGAGATGGCCTGAGGTACGAGCTGACCTAAAGTATGAAGCGACGCCGGGTTTTACCCGGCGTCGTGCTTTCAGGAGCCTGAAAAATGAGTGAATCCTCGAATCCAAAAGCAGGTGAGGGCGGACTCAGCGCGCCGACACGCCATCCTCTGGAGTGGAAGACGGAGGCCTTCTACGACGAAGCGCCCCTGTTCAAGGAACTGGAGCGCGTCTATGACATCTGCCATGGCTGTCGTCGATGTGTTTCCCTTTGCCAGTCTTTTCCCGTGTTGTTTGATCTGGTGGATGAGTCCTCCACCATGGAAGTCGATGGCGTCGACAAGCAGGATTACTGGAAGGTGGTCGACCAGTGCTATCTGTGTGATCTCTGTTACCAGGTCAAATGTCCGTATGTGCCGCCGCACGAATGGAATGTGGATTTTCCGCACTTGATGCTGCGAGCCAAGGCAGTGCAGTTCAAGAAAGGCGAAGTCGGCGCATCACGAAAGATGCTGACCAATACGCGCGCAATTGGCGGGCTGGCGAGCATTCCGGTGGTGACCGAAACGGTCAATGCCACTAACCGCAGTCCCGCCATGCGCAAGCTGGTCAAGAACGTGCTCGGTGTTCATCCCGAGGCACATGTGCCGGTCTACCACAGCAACACCGCACACAAGCGAATCAACAAGCTGCCAGAAAATACTTCCGGTGCCGTGAGTGAAGCCGGCCGATCGCGTGGCAAGGTCGCGCTGTTTGTGACCTGTTACGGCGAGTACAACATGCCGCAGGTCGCCGAGGACCTTGTCAGCGTGCTTCGCCACAACAATATCGAGGTCAAACTGATCGAGCAGGAAAAATGTTGCGGCATGCCCAAGCTCGAACTCGGTGATCTCGAATCAGTCGAGAAATTCAAGCAGTTCAACCTGCCGATTCTTGCCAAAGCCGTGAGCGAAGGCTGGGACATCATGGCGCCCATTCCTTCCTGTGTGCTGATGTTCAGGCAGGAAATTCCGCTGATGTTTCCTGACGATGAGCAGGTGCAAGCGGTCCGGGCGAATATCTTTGATCCCTTTGAATACCTGATGTATCGACACAAGGCCGGTCTGTTCAACACGAATTTCAAATCCGAACTGGGCAAGCTCGCTTATCACGCGCCCTGTCATCAGCGTGTACAGAACGTGGGACCCAAAACCAAGGACATTCTGTCCCTGATTCCCGGTACCGAGATCGAATTCATCGAGCGCTGTTCCGGGCACAACGGAACTTATGGCGTGCGCGATGAGACCTATGAGCTGTCAATGAAAATTCTCAAGCCTGTGGTGCGTCGCGTCGAGAGTGCCAATGTCGACTACGTCACCAGCGATTGCCCGATGGCGGCTGATCACATTGCGCACGGTATGGGAGGCTCCAAACCGGCGCTGCATCCGATCAGTCTGCTGCGGCAGGCTTACGGAATCTGAATGATCAGATTGGAAAAATCACATGAACAAACTTCAGATCAATGACCTGTGGAAACTCGAGGATTACGCGCAGCAACGCCCGGAGTTCAAGAAGCAGGTCCTTGCACACAAGCGTCATCGCAAATTGCACCTGGGCGATCACGTTACTTTGCTGTTTGAAGATCGCCTGACCATCCAGTACCAGATTCAGGAAATGCTGCGCATCGAGCGGATCTTCGAGCGCGATGCCATTCAGGAAGAGCTGGACTCCTACAATCCGCTGATCCCTGACGGTCGTAACTGGAAGGCGACGATGCTCATCGAATACGAAGATGAGCGTGTACGTGCTGAAAAGCTGGTCGATCTGCGCGGGGTAGAGCGTCAGGTCTGGGTGCAGGTAGGCGACTTGCCGCGCATACACGCCATCGCCGACGAAGACATGGAGCGGGAGAACGAAACCAAGACCTCCGCCGTCCACTTCATGCGTTTTGAACTCGACGACGCGGCCATCCGGCTGCTGCAGGAAGGCATGGAGCTACGCTTTGGCATTACCCATGCCCACATGAATATTGAGCAGATTATTGGGGATCAGGTGCGCGCTGCCCTGATTGCCGACTTGTCCGCCTGAGGCACTGGCCGGCGGCCCCTCAGGCCGCGGCCAGGCCGACCGATTCGGACTATTGGCGTGCCCAGTCCCCGGGGGGAAGGGCCAGCGGCACATCTCCCGACCATTTGGCGTCCCGGTGCTCAGCGACCACATGGGTATAGATGCCGCCGCGAACCCCAAAGTCGCCGGTGAGGCGCATGAAACGCGGGCGGGTAGCAGCGACCAGTTCGTCCAGGATCTGATTGGTGACGGCCTCGTGGAAGGCGCCTTCGTTGCGGAAACTCCAGATATAAAGCTTCAGGGCCTTGAGCTCAACGCAGCGTTTGTCCGCAATATATTCGAGATACAGCGTTGCGAAATCCGGCTGTCCAGTCTTGGGGCAAAGGCAGGTAAATTCCGGAATTCTCATGCGAATCAGGTAGTCGCGCTCCGGATTGGCATTGGCAAAGGTTTCCAGTTTCTTGCTGGGCTGCTTGGGCATGGAGAATTTTGACTGGCAGATGGGTAGGGGAATTCAGCGCGCTAATTTACACTACGCGATTCGCCGCCCGCGCTACCGCGCTACTCATCCTAAAAATCCGAATGCGCCTATCCGGACTCAAGCTCGCCGGCTTCAAATCATTTGTCGATCCTACCCAGCTCCCGCTGCCGACCAATCTGACCGGCGTGGTGGGACCTAACGGCTGCGGCAAGTCCAACATCATTGATGCCGTGCGCTGGGTGCTGGGCGAAACCAGCGGCAAGCAGCTGCGAACACAAGACTCGGACGATGTCATTTTCAACGGGTCCAAAACCCGCAAGCAGGTGGGTCGCGCCAGCGTCGAGCTCCAGTTTGATAACAGTGATGGTCAGATTGGTGGTGCCTACGCGGCCTATACCGACATTGCGGTGCGCCGTGAGCTGACCCGCGACGGCAATTCGCAGTATTTCCTCAACGGTCGCAAGTGCCTGAAGCGCGATGTCACCGATCTGTTCCTCGGTACCGGGCTGGGTGGCAAGAATCAGTACGCGATCATCGAGCAGGGCATGGTTTCGCGGATGATCGAAGCGCGCCCGGAAGAATTGCGCACCTGGCTCGAAGAAGCGGCGGGTATTTCCAAGTACAAGGACCGGCGCAAAGAAACCGAATCACGTATTCGCCAGACGCGCGAGAACCTGTCTCGTCTCAATGACATGCGCTCGGAGTTGATTGCGCGCCTTGAGGTCTTGCGCAAACAAGCTGCAAATGCAGAAAAGTACAAGGAATTCAAACAGCAGGAACGCACGCTGAAGGCAGAGGTTCTGGCCCTTCGGGAGCGCGGCCTCGATGCCGATGCGCAGTCGCATGAAGCACAAATAAGAGAGCTGGAACAGGCACTTGAGCAGGCGCGGGCCAATGTTGCAGCCGCCTCTCAGGGTCGCGAAGGGGCCGAAGGCCGCCGCCGCGAGGCGCAGCAGGCACTGAGCCTTGAGCAGGGCAAGGTCTTTGAAGCAGAAGGCAATGCCAGCCGACTGGAACAGGAACTGGGTCACGCCAAACAGTTGCGTGCACTCAAGCAGAGGGAAATCGAACAACTGGATCGGACGCTGGTTGATCTGGACCGGCGTCGTGAGCAGGATCAGGCACGCTTGGAGCAGGCACTGGAAGAGGTCAAGAATCTCGAGAGCCAGATCGAGAGCGCTCAGCGCGATCATCAGGAAGCCAAGGCCAATCTGGAGCGCTCCGAAGAGGCCGCGCAAGCCGAGCAGACCCGGTGGGACGAGTTCAGCACCGCATCCGAGCAACCGCTGTTTGACACGGAAGGTGAACGTGTCCGCGTGCAGAGTCTGGAGCGGGCTCAGTTTCAGTTGGAAGAGCGCCACAAGCGGCTTGCTGCGGAAAGCGCCGGACTGGACGCCGGGCCCATTCAGAGTTCTCTGTTTGAGGCAGATGCCGATCTCAAGCGACTGGATTCAGAACTGGCCGAAGACCAGAGCACTCTAGAGAACATTGACCGGGACCTGACAGGTTTGCGCGAACAGCGCGCGGCGCTGGATGGCGGTCTGCACGAGTCACGTCAGCAATTTCAGTCTGCCAAGGGCCGTTTGTCGTCGCTTGAAACCCTGCAGCAGGCAGCGCTGCGCCAGGATGATGCCGAGTTGGCGAACTGGATGCGCCAGCGTGACCTGCAGGGCAAACCGCGTCTGGCTCAGCATCTAAATGTTGAAGCGGGCTGGGAAGCGGCGGTTGAGCACGTGCTGGAAGGCCTGCTTCAGGCCCCGCTAGTTGAAGATGCGGCGCGATTCCAGTCCCAGCAGGAGTGGCCCAAGGCCGGCGTGGTGCTGCTGGACGCGCGCAACGCACAAGCTGAAGTTGCGCAGGATTCCCTTGCTGCACAGGTTCGTGGCCCCATTGCCGTCAGTGATTTCCTGGCCACCGTCTACTGCGCCAATAACGCGCAGGAAGCCGCACAACGCGTTGCGACGCTTCGAGCTGGCGAATCGGTTGTGACCCAGGATGGTGTCTGGCGCGGTCGCGACTGGATTCGGGCGCCCCGAACGGACGCAGCACAATCAGGTGTGATTGCGCGCGAGCAGTTGATCCAGCAGCTCAAGGCGCAGGTCGAAGAACTCACCTCTGCAATCTCCAAGCGTGAAGTCGAACTGGAAGATGCGCGCGCGCGCCAGCAGCAGGCCGAGACGCAGCGGCGTGAAGTGGCAGCGCGCTTCGACCAGGCACGAAGCCGTCAGGCGCAGAGACTGGCCTTTCGTCAGGCACAGGCGGTTCGCCTGGAGCAGACCCAGAGCCGCATCGCGGACCTGGTCAAGGATATTGAAGCGCTCAAGGTGCAGCGCGATCAGCAGGCCCAGGAGTTGGCGGCATCGCGCGAAAAGCTCAGCAATCTGGAAACCGTTGCGCAGAGGCTTCGTGATGAGCGGGTCCAGCATCAGCAGTCGCTGGTGCGCAGCCGCGATGCGGTAACCCGTAATCGGGCGCTCCTGACGCAAGCCGCGCAAAACGAAAACCAGGTTCAGATTCAGCTCGCGGCCAAGAAGAGCCATGCCGAGGCGCTGAACCAGAGCACGCAGGAAGCTCAGATCAGTCGAGAAAAACTGGTCGCCGATCGCGCGGCCCGCGCCGAGGAAGCCAGCGAGCTCGATGCGCCGCTGGAACAGCAGCAGGCTGAGGCCGAGGCCGCTCGTGCATCGGTCGAGAGCGTCAAGGGCTTGCTTAATGCTGCGCGCATCGCGGTAGAGGCGGCAGAGCAGGCGGTGGGCAAGGGCGCACTGGCCTTTGGCGAGGCCGAAACTGCCAAGGATGCAGCGCAAGAGCGTTTGCAACAGGCCCGCATCGAATTCGAAAACATGCGCGCCCGCAGGGAGAGTGTCCAGGAGCAGCTGGAGCAAGCCTGTCTCGAAGGCTCTTTCGAGCGCGATGCCGTGTTCGCAGCTTTGCCCGAAGAAGCCAGCGCACAGGAATGGGAAGAAAAAATCGCTTCCATGGCGCGCCGGATCGATCGCTTGGGTGCCATCAATCTGGCCGCGATTCAGGAACTTGAAGAAGCCGAAGAACGCGAGAAGTATCTGGGCGAGCAGTACGACGATCTCACAGGCGCTCTGGATACGCTTGAAGACGCCATTCACAAGATCGATACCGAGACAAAGGAGCGCTTCAAGGAAACCTTTGACCGGGTCAACGGCACGTTCAAAGATCGCTTCCCCAAATTGTTTGGCGGCGGCGAGGCCTATCTGGAACTCACCGGTGACGACCTTCTGAACACCGGCGTTCGCGTCATGGCTAGGCCACCCGGCAAGCGCAACTCATCCATCCAGTTGTTGTCCGGTGGTGAGAAGGCGATGACGGCAGTGGCTTTGCTGCTCGGACTGTTTGAGTTGAACCCTGCGCCGTTCTGTCTGATGGACGAAGTGGATGCGCCACTGGATGACGCCAACGTGGCGCGCTACTGTGAAGTGGTACGTGAGATGAGCGAGAACGTGCAGTTCATTATCATCACGCACAACAAGCTGACGATGGAATTGGCCGGGCAGTTGCACGGCGTCACCATGCAGGAGCCGGGTGTATCCAGACTGGTCAGTGTTGACGTGCAGCAGGCGGTGGAGCTGACTGGCAAGTCTGATCCGGGAGTCGCATCCGAAATGCAAACCGAACCAACTACCTAAGGAGTTAATGATGGGCGAATTGCAGTGGGCACTGCTGATCGTCTGCGTCGTGCTGGTCGTGGCGCTGTATGTTCTGAGTCGCCGGGCGGGTGCCAACATCGGCGACGCCGAAGACAAGCACACCTTGTTCAGCAAGCGCGAATCATCGGGCAATCAGATGGACCTTCTGAGCCCGCCGCCTGATGGCGAGTTTGATGAATATGGTGTGGGCCGCAAGCGCACTCGCGGTGCAAATGGTGAGTACGAAGATGCATCCACGCACGGGACAAGCGCGGTGCGTGAGCCGCCGGATTCTTCCATGAATACCCTGCTTCATCCCTTGCCCGGCCAGGCGCCGGTTTCACGACGCAAGGCAGAGCCGGATACTCCGCGTCAGGAATCGACACCGGGCAAGACTGCGGCAGCTGACGATCAAAAACTCATTGCCCTGATCGTGGCACCTACTGAAGAAACCGACATTCTCGGGCCGCAGTTGCACGATGCCCTGCGCGAACAAGGCCTGGCTTTCGGCGAAGGTCAGGTCTACCACCGCACCATCGGAAGCAGGATTATCTTCTCGGTGAGCAGCCTGCTGAAGCCGGGTACGCTCATTCCGGAGCAGGCTGAATCGTTTTCGACAAAGGGCCTGACCGTGGTGCTTAGCCTGCCCGGTCCAGTGCAGCCCGCAGTCGCGCTGGACGATATGCTGGTTGCTACCCGAGCGCTTGCTGCAAAGCTCAAGTGCGATATCTACGATGCTCGTCGCGAGCGCCTAGATGAGGCACTTGAAAAGGCGCTGCGCAAGGAAGTGGACGACTGGGCCACGGCCACTAGACGAGCCTGATTGGCATGAGTACAGGAGCTGCTGCTGCCGCGACGCGCGCCAGTACGCTTCGCAGTCTGCTTGCCGAACACAATCATCGTTACTACGTGCTGGATGAGCCCAGCGTAAGCGACAGCGAGTACGACAGGCTGTTTCGGGAGTTGCAGGATCTGGAGTCGGAATTTCCGGATTTGGTAACGCCAGATTCCCCGACGCAGCGAGTGGGCGCCGCGCCTGCAGAGGGTTTTTCAGAAGTTGAGCACCTTCAGCCGATGCTCTCGCTCAACAATTGCTTCAGTGATCTCACGCTGCAGGATTCGGCCGAGCAACACAAGGAACTCCACGACTTTGATCGCCGTGTGCGTGAGGGCCTTGAGCGGGAACAAGTGGATTACATTGCGGAGCCCAAACTGGACGGGCTGGCCGTATCACTGACCTATGAGAACGGCGAGTTCGTTCGCGGAGCCACACGCGGCGACGGATCGCGTGGTGAAGACATCACCAGCAATCTGCGCACCTTGAGAAGCCTGCCACTGAAGCTGCGTGAAGCGGGTAATGCTTCGGGGCAAGCGTTTCCGGCGCGCATGGAAATTCGTGGTGAAGTTTTTATGCCGCTTGCTGCTTTCAAGCGCATGAATGAGCAAGCTGAGCAGAACGGCGACAAGGTTTTCGTCAATCCCAGAAATGCAGCGGCCGGTTCTCTGCGTCAGCTGGACCCGCGCCTGACGGCAAAGCGTCCCTTGTCCATTTATGTCTATGGTTTGGGTGCATTTGAGGACTGGCAGGCGCCGGCAACACACTGGGAAGTCCTGCAGCAACTGAAAGCCTGGGGCCTGCCCGTCACCAAGTTGGCCGAACGAGTGCGAGGGGTAGACGGTTGTCTGGATTACTACCAGCGCATCGGCATGAGTCGCCCGAAGCTGGCGTTCGATATTGATGGCGTGGTCTACAAGCTCGATGATCTGGCCGGCCGCGATGAACTGGGAAATGTTTCGCGAGCGCCGCGGTGGGCCATTGCCCACAAGTTCGCAGCCGAAGAAGCCATCACGGTCGTGGAAAATGTGGAGTTCCAAGTAGGCCGGACCGGTGCGTTGACCCCGGTGGCCAGACTCAAGCCGATCTTCGTCGGCGGGGTCACCGTCAGCAACGTGACCTTGCATAACATGGATCATGTGCGCCGCTTGCAACTGATGATCGGCGACACCGTGATTGTGCGCCGCGCCGGGGATGTGATTCCCGAGGTCAAGGAAGTCATCGCAGACCAGCGTCCGCAGGACGCGAAGGAAATCGAGTCACCGCAACAATGCCCGGTCTGCAATTCAACCGTCGAAAGGCTTACCCGAACGCGTCAGGTTCGCGGCGAAACTGTGACGGAAACCTTGGCGGATCTGGTTTGCACGGCAGGACTTACCTGCAGGGCGCAACTGCTTGGCGGTCTGCAACACTTCGTGTCGCGCCGTGCTCTGGATATTGAAGGTCTTGGCGAAAAAATGCTGTCGCAGCTCATTGAGGCGAAGCTGGTGGCCAACCCTGCTGACTTGTTTTCATTGCGCGTCGAGCAGCTTGTCGAACTCGACAGAATGGCTGAAAAGTCGGCTCAGAACCTGATCGATGCAATCAATAAATCGCGCAAGACGCGATTCGCGAAATTGCTTTATGCATTGGGGATCAACGAGGTGGGTGAGTCCACTGCAAGGACCATCGCCGAGCATTTCGGAACGTTTGACGCGCTGATTCAGGCCAGTGAGGAAGATGCCAAGACGGCGGACGATCCGGACATCAAGGACAAGGATCGGTATCCAAGACTCAGGGCAATCGAGGATGTAGGACCTGAAGTTGCGCGCTCCGTGATTCGCTGGTTTGCCGACGATGCTCACCGTGCCTTGCTGCAGGCGCTGTTTGCCGCTGGTGTAGAGCTTGAAGCGGCGAGCGTCGTTAGCAAGGACGGTGCCCTTGCCGGCAAGACGTTTGTCATCACCGGAACGCTGCCCGTGAGCAGGGACGAAGCCAAAGCATTCATTGAATCCAATGCCGGGAAAGTGACCGGTTCTGTGTCTGCCAAGACAGACTATCTGGTGGCAGGCGATGCGGCCGGCTCCAAGTTGAGCAAAGCGGAGAAGCTGGGGGTTACGGTGCTGGACTGGTCCGCACTGCAGAGCCTGATCGCATCGCTGGGCAAGTAGGATCGAGTCAAACGGCGCGTAACAAGCCAGCGCGGGTTTTGGCCTTCTCTTGGTACATGCGTTCATCGGCTGTTTTGAAGAGATTGGGGATGTCCAGAAATTCCTGAGGCCCAGTTTGCGCAACCCCCATGCTGACTGACACGCCAGGCATTCTTTGGGCAATCAAGTCATGTACACGTTGGCAGTAATTTTTCTCCGCGTCGGCTCTTGTGCTGTTGCTCAGAACCACGCAGAACTCGTCGCCGCCATATCGTGAGCAGATGTCCTCTGAGCGTGCGACTTCCCGCAGCGCCAGTCCGACGCCTTTTAGTACTTCGTCTCCATGCACATGACCGAAGCTGTCATTGATCTTCTTGAAGCCATTGACGTCGATGAAGACGATCGTCACCGGTTCAGAGCGTCGGCGTGCAGATTGAAGGATACGGGCCAGACCCTCATCAAGGTAGCGACGCGCAGTCAGCCCGGTCAGTGCGTCTGTCCGCAGCTGATTGGTGCGATCGACGATCGTGGCTTGCAGCGCCTGTGCATACTCCTCGGTCTTTTTCCTAGCTACTTCAACTTCGGACACCATGCCCTGAATATAGGTCTCAAAGATCAAGGTCACGTCAAAACTGATCAGCTTGAACAGGGCCCTGATCGCCGCTTCAGCTTGAGACTTGTGTTCTGCGCGAAGCGTGATGGTGTCTACCAACAGTGAGCTGATCAGGTGTACGGCTGATAGATACAGCTTGGGCTCAACGCCAATGCGCTTGTGTACCAAGCCTATCCGCAGCCTGTTATTGACATACTCCAGACCGTAGCGCCCCTCAAACAAATCCAGCACATAACGTCGTTGCGCTAGCTGCAGGCGACTAAGCGTATCGGCGTCTCCAATGAGTGCCGCGATCTCCGGTGTGCTGGTCTGCCGGGCATAGAATTCGGAAACCAGTTCTTCGATGTGCTGCTCGATGAGAGACTTCACTTCGATGAGCGCTTCGACGTCATCGTCTCCAAAGCCGAGCAGGGATTTTCGAGAAGCGATATCCACTTCTGTGATCCGCATCTTCTCGATAAGCGTCTGGTCCGTTGGCTTCATGCGCAGCCCTCTTGCTGACAGCGCACGAATCGAGAATCCAAGAGTGCGTTTGCCGACAGCAAAGAAACGCGTGGATAAAGTTCGCCGCTCACCGAGTGCCAGATCGCGTTCGAGGACCACAAGTCCCCAGAGTGACTCTGATCCTCAACGGGCCGGTCTCATGTGAGTACGGCCAAGCAATGAATGGCCCGGGGCAATCATCGCGTCATCCCTTCAATAAAGCGAAGTCTCGATCTTCAACACGGGCGAAGCTCGGAGTGGTCTTTAGCTGACAAGCGGCATCGTCTGGCGGTTGTGTGTGGTGAAAAACCCTTAGGTGATGACGCTCGGCGCCGAACGCTGGGTGATCCGGCGCACCTGCACAATTTGTTCCGCAATACTGACCAGTGGCGCCAGTGCATCGCTCGTACCCCAGTTGAGCGCAGACTCGTGCATTTCGTAGCGCTCCAGATAGAGGCGTAGTGTTGCGCCTGAGGTGCCAGTGCCCGAGAGGCGGACGATGATGCGCGCGTCATCTCCGAACACTACCCGCAGGCCCTGATTGACGGCCAGGCTGCTGTCGACAGGATCGCGGTAGGAAAACTCATCAGCAGTAGTGACTGTGTAATCGCCGAAATTCTTTCCGGGCAGGTCACTCAGTTCACCCGCGAGATGTTGCATGACCTGTGTCGCGATACTGCTCGACAAATCTTCATAGTCGTGACGTACATAGTAGTGTCGGCCAAAACGCTTCCAGTGCTGTTGCGCGATCTGGGTGACGGACATGCCAGTACTGGCCAAGACATTGAGCCAGGCCAGCACCGCCCAGACACCATCTTTCTCGCGTACGTGCATAGAAGAGGTCCCGAAACTCTCTTCGCCGCACAGCGTGATGCGGTCTGAATCCAGCAGATTGGCAAAAAACTTCCAGCCGGTGGGGGTCTCGTAACAGGGAATGCACATTGCCTTGGCAACGTGGTCCACTGCGCGGCAAGTCGGCATGGAGCGGGCCACGCCAGAGAGGCCGCGCCGGTAGCCGGGCAGTTTGTCCAGATGCTCACACAGCATGGCCAGTGAGTCGCCCGGTGAAATGAAAATATTGGGTCCGAGAATCATGTTGCGGTCGCCATCGCCATCGCTGGCTGCGCCCAGATCAGGAGGCTGGTCTGAATTCATCAGATCTACCAGATGCCGGGCGTGAATCAGATTGGGGTCCGGATGCCCGCCGCCAAAATCTTCCAGCGGACTAGCGTTCTGGACCGCGTCCAATGGCGCGCCCAGCATGTCGACGAAAATTTTCTGTGCGTAGGGTCCGGTGACCGCATGCATGGCGTCGAATCGCATGCGATGACCCGCGTCGACCCAGCCACGAATGCGGTCGAAATCGAACAGGGTCTGCATGTGCGCGGCGTAGTCGTCGACGCTGTCCACCACCTCGACATCCATGTCGCCCACTGACTGCAGTCCTTTGCGATCCAGATCAACGGAGGCATGGTCGTACAGACGATAGCGCTTCAGGTTCTTGCTGTAGTCAAAAATCCTGTCTGTCAGGGCTTCAGGCGCCTGACCGCCACCGGCGACGTTATATTTGATGCCAAAGTCGCCTTCAGGACCCGCCGGATTGTGGCTGGCGGTCAGGACGAAACCGCCGGCCGCGCCACGCGCGCGGATCAGATGTGAAGCGGCAGGTGTTGAAAGCAAGCCAGCCTGACCCACGATGACCTTGCGCACCCCGTTGGCCGAGGCCATGGAAATTGCCGTCTGAATGGCCTGACGGTTGTGGTAGCGTCCGTCGCCACCAATAACAAGGCTGGCACCCTTGAGGGCAGGGTCGAGGTCGAAGATGGACTGCAGGAAGCTTTCAAGGTAGTGCGGCTGCTGGAATACAGCGACTTTCTTGCGCAGGCCCGCCGTTCCCGGCTTCTGATCATCAAAGGCTTTGAAGCTGATTTCGCGCAGTGCCATGTCGTTCACTTCTCCGGGGCGTGGTTCCATTCTTGCTACAGACCATGCAGGAAAATCAAGACTTGCGCGCGGCATCAGCCTTGGGGATAGTCGACACATGATCGAAGAGCTTGAACATGCTTTGTGCCCCTGCTGCGGAAAACCGCGGCACCTCGCTCACTTGATGGAGTTGTACGAAGCCAACTATCGCTTGTTGCAGAGGCTGATTCCCGAACTGGATGTTCCTTTCGAGGACGCCGTGTCACGCTCCGATTCGGATTTCCCGCTCCACCTGAAAGTGATGGAGCGGGACCGCTACACCTTGACCCTGCGCATCACCTACGAGTTTGTTGATTCTGCTGGCGTGCGCCGACAGCCTGACATTCGTGTGCGTGCCTATCGTGATGCGGGTGTTGCAGAAGCGCTTGAGTGCAGTCATCGCCCGCCCTGGCAGGCACAGGTAGAGGGTGACCCCAAGGCCGGTGAGTTTCTCGGCGGTCAATGGCGGCGCAACATGATGCTCGGCAAGTGGCTGGAATACCTGCTGGAGCACGGTCATGGTTTTGGCATGGCACATCGTCCGCGTATGGTCGAAGTCGCCTGATTGAGAAGGCCGGAATGTTTTTTCAAACATTCCTCCATTTATCCTTTGGAATGAGTGATGCCCGCGCAATCCGCGTGGCGTCCAATACAGACAATTGAGTCGCATGCAGACCTACGATACCGAACGCATTCCCCTTCGCGAGTTCGCCGAGAAAGCGTATCTCGACTATTCCATGTACGTGGTTCTGGACCGAGCCCTGCCGCATGTAGCGGACGGACTCAAACCGGTGCAAAGGCGCATCGTGTATGCGATGTCCGAACTGAGCCTTGGTGTGGGAGCCAAGCACAAGAAGTCTGCGCGCACGGTGGGTGATGTCATCGGCAAATTCCATCCGCACGGTGACTCGGCTTGCTACGAGGCCATGGTGACTATGGCCCAGCCTTTCAGTTATCGCTATCCGCTGGTGGATGGCCAGGGTAACTGGGGCTCGCCGGACGACCCTAAATCCTTCGCTGCAATGCGCTACACCGAGTCGCGGCTTGGCATCTACGCACAGAGTCTGCTCGCCGAACTCGGGCAGGGCACGGTGGATTGGTCGCCCAATTTTGACGGCACCATGGATGAGCCCAAGCTTTTGCCAGCGCGCTTGCCCAATGTACTGGTCAACGGCACCACCGGTATTGCGGTGGGCATGGCGACGGACATTCCGCCGCATAACCTGCGTGAACTGGTCAAGGCCTGCCTGCACCTTCTGAAGTTTCCCAACGCGCACATCGATACGCTGTTCGAGATGGTGCCGGGGCCGGATTTCCCGACCGGATGTGAGATCGTTTCAGAGCCACATGACCTGCTCAAGGTTTATCAGACCGGCAACGGCATGATCCGGACGCGTGCTTGCTGGGAGCGCGACGAGGAGACCGGACACATCATCCTGTCCGCGCTGCCGCATCAGGTATCGCCGAGCAAGATCCAGGAACAGATTGCCGAGCAGATGCGGGCCAAGAAGTTGCCGCTGGTGGAAGATCTGCGCGACGAGTCAGATCACGAGAACCCGACGCGCGTTGTCATCATCCCGCGATCCAACCGGGTGGATGCAGAGAGCCTGATGGCGCATCTGTTTGCAACAACCGATCTGGAAAAGAGCGTTCGCGTCAATCTCAACATGATCGGGCTGGACGGGCGGCCACAGGTCAAGAACCTGAAAGACATCCTGACCGAGTGGTTGGAATACCGCTTCAGGACCGTGACCCGGCGGCTCAATCATCGACTCAACAAGGTCAACGATCGCCTGCATATTCTTGAAGGCTTGATGATTGCCTACCTCAATATCGATGAGGTCATTCGCATCATCCGCTTTGAGGAAGACCCCAAGGCCAAGCTGATCAGCACCTTCGCGCTTTCTGATGTGCAGGCTGAATGGATTCTCGACCTCAAGTTGCGGCACCTGCAGAAGCTGGAGGAAATGCGCATCCAGGGCGAGCAGGACGAACTCAAGGCAGAGCGTCAGCGCCTGGAAGAGTTGCTGGGCGATGACGAGAAGCTCAAGAAGCTGATCGGTGAAGAACTCAAGGAAGATGCCAAGAAGTATGGTGATGACCGGCGCTGCCTGATCAGGGCGCGGCCACCGGCGCAGGCCATGTCCGTGGAAGAAATCATTCCCGCCGAGGCAATGACGGTGGTCTTGTCACGGGCTGGGTGGATTCGTGCAGGCAAGGGGCACGACCTCGATCCCACAGCCTTGAATTACAAGGCTGGCGATGAATATCTTGCGCATGCACAAGGCAAGTCCAACCAGACCCTGATCCTGCTCGGGTCAAACGGGCGCAGCTTCACCCTGAATCCCAGGGAGCTTCCCTCTGCACGCTCCCAGGGCGAGCCGGTCACAACCAAGCTTGAACTGGGTGCTGGCGCGCGCATGGTGGCGATGATGCTGGGCGACGAGAACGAGCGTTATGTAGTGGGCTCAGAGGAAGGCTATGGCTTTGTTGTGCGGCTGGGCGAGATGGCTTCTCGGCAACGAGCCGGTAAGGCCTGCATCACGCTCAAGACCACGCCGCTGCAACCCTCGCGCGTCCATGACTCGGCAACAGATCGCTATGTCATTGCCACGGCCGAAGGGCGCCTGCTGGTGTTTCCGATCTCAGAACTTCCGGAACTGGCCAAGGGCAAGGGCAACAAGCTGATTTCGGTACGCGACCAGGATCGCATCGTGGCCAGTACCGTGGTCCCGGCAAGCGGCGCCGTGACCCTGATTTGCGGAAAGCGCACGCTCACGCTCAAGTCGTCTGATCTGGATGCCTATGTCGGCGCCCGCGCCAGTCGCGGCAACTACCTCCCGCGGGGTCTGCGCTCGGTCGAGGCCATGATGCTGGCCTGATTTCTGCCAGGTTCGGGCAGGGTGGCGCAGGGGTACTTGAACTTGCGCCGCCAGCCCCGACAATATCGTCGACCTATTTCTTCGTGCTGAGACTATGAAACGCGTATTCCTGCTGATTGCGACCAACATTGCCGTCATTCTGGTGCTGTCGGTTGTTGCATCGGTACTCGGAGTTGATCGCTTCCTGACCGAGAACGGCCTGAATCTGGGAGCTTTGCTCGGTTTTTCAGCAGTTTTCGGATTTGGCGGCGCCTTCATTTCGCTGGCCATGTCCAAGTGGATGGCCAAACGTTCGACCGGTGCGCGAGTCATTACCGAGCCCAGTAATGCATCAGAAATGTGGCTGCTCAATACGGTGCAGCGCCAGGCGCGTACCGCCGGTATCGGCATGCCGGAGGTGGCTATATTTGATGCGGCCGAACCCAATGCCTTTGCCACCGGCATGAGCCGGAACAACGCGCTGGTGGCCGTCAGCACCGGACTGCTTCGCAACATGCAGCAGGATGAGGTCGAGGCGGTGCTGGGACACGAGGTCAGCCACGTTGCCAATGGCGACATGGTGACGCTGACGCTGGTACAGGGCGTGCTCAACACCTTCGTGATGTTCCTGTCCCGCGTGGTGGGCTATTTTGTGGACAGAACCATCTTCCGCACCGAGCGGGGTGTTGGCCCGGGCTACTACATCAGCGTGCTGGTATTGCAGATGGTGTTTGGCATTCTGGCCACGATGATCGTCTGCTGGTTTTCCAGACAGCGCGAGTTCAAGGCCGATGCGGGCGGCGCTCACTTGGCCGGAAAGCGCAAGATGATTGCCGCGCTGGAACGGCTTCAGAGAGGGCAGGCGCAGTCCACACTGCCAGAATCCGTCGAAGCTTTCGGCATCATTGGCGCGAAGAAACTGTTCATGACGCACCCGCCGCTCGAAGAGCGTATCGCGGCCCTGAAAGCCGCATCCGCGTCAGTCAAGTAAGCCGGGAATGAATCAACTGCCGGTCGGCGTCTGAGGGCCGGGCACTACATCAGGTCAGCATGACCACCTCGGGCTCCTGAACGTGGTAGCCCTGAATGTAATTGATCCCCATCTGCCACATGCGCGCCATGACGTTGGCGTCCTCGACGTGACTGACGATGGTCTTGATACGTCGCTGCTTGGCGATTTCCATCAGGTCTGACATCTTCTTCTGGATCTCGCTGTCTTCAAACCTGTGCGTGAACGAACTGTGGAACTTGAGAAAGTTCACCGGCAAATGCTCAACGGTGCGCGCTGAGGCACTACCGATACCAAAATGCTCAATGGCCACATTGGCTCCAGCATCGCGCAGCGTCTGCGCCAGCAGACGCGCCTTTCGGATGTGGTTCTGCGCGACGACCTCCTGAAATTCGAAGCAGATTTCGTCCTTGCCGATCTTGCGATCCTTGGTCAGATCCGAGAACCACGACAAAAAAGCCTCGCAATCCTTCAGTGTGTCCTCCGACAGCTTGAGGAAAAGCATGGAGTGATCATCACTTTCCTCGCGACTGCTGAGAATTTTCACGGCGCGCGACACTACCCAGCGATCGATGCTGCGCATCAGTCCGGCTTTCTCGGCCGTGCGGATGAAATCACTGGCGTGCAATTCCACGCCATCTTCATTGACCATGCGAACCAGCACATCAAAGTGTTGGCGTGGGTCACCTTCGAGGCTGGCAATGGTCTGATAGGCGAGTTTGAGTCGGCCCTGTTCAATGGCCTCTCGAATCGCTTCTGCTTTGCGGCCACTTTCGCGCTCTTGCGCACTGGATTGGGCGGTGTCTCCAAGCACGCAACAACGGTTGCCCCCCTTTTGAGATACCAGCCGGGTTTCCGAGGCAAGTTCTTTGAGAATGATGCCTGCTGTTTCGCTGGCACCGATGGGGTAGACGCAAATGCTGACGGTGAGACTGGCTTCGACGTCGGAAGCGGTAAAGGTCTCCGTTGAAAGCTCCTTGACTAGGTTCTCGCCCAGCTTTTCGAATTCGAGCGCATCCTTGCGTGCGACGCAGATGCCGAATTCGCAGCTGGACAAGACATGTAGACGATCGTCGGCATTCAAACGCCTGAGCAGCGCCTCGACCACCTTCCCAGCGATGAGCTCGCTATCAATCAGACCAATTCGTTCTTCGAGTTCGTCCATGAGATCAATCCGGACAAACAGTGCGGCACGCGGCCTGGCGTTATCGCTGGGAGCATCAATTGCGGCGAAGAAGTCCCTGCGTCCAGAGCTGGTAGTGTTTGTTCCTGCGTTGGGCCGCGAAGATTCTGCGCGGATCAGCAGCTCGATGAAATTCTCGCCTTCAGCTTCTCCGCGCGTGAGCTGCGCGCTGACCATGACGACATCACCATTCTTGCCCGCCAGGCCGCAATAGAGCGTCTGACCATCCGCATCGCCCTTGTTGACGAGCTTGAGGTGCTCTCGCACATCTGCCTGATGATCACTGGCCACCACATCCATCATCGGCATGCCGGCCAGTTCTGCGTCGTCGTCGTAGCCGAGCAGGGAAGCGAAAGCTGGATTGACTTGGGAAAGAATTCCTTCGTAGATGTGGGCTACGGCGTCACCTGTGCCTTCGAGCAACTGGGTATAGCGAGATTCGTAGTCGGTCAGCAGCGATCGTGCCCTGGCCAGTTCGCGGTGATTCCGGTGGCCGATGAACTCCCGCACATAAACCTTCTCGAGATGGGCTAGGGATTCCGGGCTGCCATCGGCAACCAGATCACGCGCCCCGGTGGCGACTGCAGCCGCGGTCAGTTCGCCCGTCATTTCTGCCGCCAGACCCAGTACCGGCAAATCCGGGGAGAATCGCCGACTGGTTTCGACAACCGTCCTCAGCGAGATTTCAGGATTGTTGTGCGCCGCGATCAGCAGATCAGGAGTAGCACGCTGCAACTGTGCTTCCAGCGCGGCCAGATCCTTGATCCATTCGGCGCGTACTTTGTGACCGGCGTTGCGCAGATGGCTTTCAACGCGCTTGGCGTTCTCCTCAAAGGGCGTGAACACAAGCAAGACCGCGGCTGTCCCGCTCGGGTTTGCGGTACTGAACGGCGGTGGGTTGTTTACCATTGAATCCACTGTTTAGAGGGCATGTTTGGAACTTCGCGTGCCAGTCTTGGCACGAGGTATCCCGGTGAACGGGCCATCAAATCCTGCATCAACTGGCGCGCTCTTGCTTCCGAAACATTGAAATGTGCTGCGCCCTGCACACGGTCCATCAGGTGCAGATAGTAGGGGAGAATACCCAACTGGAACAATCGAGTGTGCAAATTGAGCAAGTCCTCGCAGTTATCGTTGATGCCGCGCAGCAAGACGGATTGATTGAGCAGCGTCAGCCCCGCATCCTTTAGGAGTTCACATGCCAGCTTTACCGTATGGTCAAGCTCGTTGGCGTGATTGGCATGAACCACCATAACTTTGTCCTGGGGCACCTTACGGAGTAGGTCCACCAATTCCTGATCAATACGTTCGGGCAGCACGATCGGTTGCCGGCTGTGAATCCGCAAGCGTTTGATATGGCTCAACCCGGACAGCGCCAACAATAGGCCGCGCAGCCGTTCATTGGAGAGGGAGAGCGGGTCGCCGCCGGAAAGAATGATTTCGCTGACGCTGGTGTCTTTTGCGATGCGCTCCAGCGTGGGGCGCCATTGCTCGCGGCTGGAGGCGTTCTCGTTGTAAGGAAAATGCCTGCGAAAACAATAGCGACAATGAACTGCGCAGGCGCCGGTGGTGATGAGCAAAGCACGGCCGGCGTACTTTTGGATTACCCCGTCGCCGCGCGCGGCATCCAGGTCGCCCACGGCGTCGAGTGTGAAACCTTCAACTTCCTCTGCTTCCCGGTGGCTGGGCCATACTTGGAGAAACAGGGGGTCTTGAGGGTTGAACCGTGACATGCGCGCTGCAAAACCTCGGGGAACGCGCAGCGGAAACGCGCGCAGGCGCTCGAAATCGAGGCTTGGCAGAGCCGGGTCGATGCCCAGGTACTCTAGTAATTGCGCTGGACTGGAGATCGCGTCTCGCAGGGCCGCCTGCCAGTTCGGCGCGTCCTCCGCGGCGGGGGTCTGTCGTGTCGAGGGGCTAGCAGCTATCATTCGCGCCCACATTTTTGACCATTTTCCTGTCGTTTCCCAAAAAAGATGCGGTTGATCCAATTGGGGCTGCGGGCAGGAACACAACGATATTGAGCGTACCGAGCCATGGCATCTGTCAGCACCAATGAAATGAAATCCGGCACCAAGGTGCTGATCGAAGGCGAACCTTATTCCATTCTGGAAAATGAGTATCGCAAGCCAGGCAAGGGGCAGGCTACCAACAGCCTGAAGGTGCGCAATCTCAAGACCGGGCGCGTGCTGGAAAAGACCCTGCGCTCAGGTGATTCCTGGGAACTGGCCGACATCGAAGAGACCGATATGCAGTACCTCTACAACGATGGCGAGTTCTTCCACTTCATGAACCCGGATACCTTCGACCAGGTTCAGGCCAGCCCCACCGCCTGCGAAGAAGCCTCCAAGTGGCTCAAGGGCGAAGAGACCTGCAAGATCATGTTCTTCAATGGTGTGCCGCTCTCGGTCAGCCCGCCGAACTTTGCGGAGTTGATGATTACTGAAACGGACCCCGGCATGCGTGGCGATACCTCCGGCGGCGGTGGCAAGCCTGCCACCCTGGAAACCGGCGCGGTGGTACGTGTGCCGCTGTTCGTCCAGCAGGGTGAGGTGATCAAGGTGGATACCCGCACGGGCGAGTACCTCAACAGAGCGGGCAAGTAGGCCTGGCATCTGAATTTGAGCGATAGAGCAGACGGCCGCGCGGTGTCCTGGCGCCCGTCTGCATCCATTGAGGTGATCAAAGCGCGGGCGGCTCTGTATGGAGCCGTCCGCGCTTTTTTTGTTGCCCGAGGTGTACTGGAAGTGGATACACCTGTGCTGTCCACAGCGGCGACGGTTGACCGTCACATCGAATCCTTTCGGGTGCAGGGCGAGCGATGGCTGCAGACCTCACCGGAATTCGCCATGAAGCGGCTGCTCTGCGCGGGCAGCGGGCCGATCTTCCAGATCGCGCCGGCTTTTCGCCGCGAAGAGCAGGGACGGCATCACAATCCGGAATTCAGGCTCCTCGAGTGGTATCGACCGGGCTGGGATCATCTGCAACTCATCGACGAGCTTGGCGAATTGCTCAGCGCGCTGACCGGACTCGACGCAGCAGATCTTCAGACGCTGAGCTATCGGCAGGCGTTCCTCAAGCATGCCGGCTTCGACCCTTTCACCGAGACGCTGGAACAGCTGCGCGATCGCGCCCTGGGCGGGGCCTTGCCTGGAGTCGAAGCACTTGCTGCCCATGCCGATCGCGATACCTGGCTGGATTTGTGGATGTCGCATCAGGTGTCTCCCAAGTTGGGTGTGGAGGCACCCTGCTTCCTGATCGATTTTCCGGCCAGTCAGGCGGCGCTTGCGCGAATCAGGCCAGGGCATCCGCCGGTGGCCTCACGATTCGAGCTGTTCTGGCACGGCTTGGAACTGGCCAATGGTTTTCACGAACTGTCTGACGCCGCCGAGCAGCAGCAGCGTTTCGAATCCGATCAGGTCTGGCGGCGCGAGCATCAGCATGATGTGCCGCCATATGATCAAAACCTGATCGACGCCCTGCACCATGGCCTGCCCGATTGCGCCGGCGTTGCGCTGGGGCTGGACCGGCTGCTGATGCTGCAGTTGAACCTCGACGATCTTGCACAGTCCATGAGTTTCGATCACGGCCGGGCCTGAGGGCCTGCGCCACCCACTCCGCGACATTCGCTGCGGCTTCATCCCCGGCTGCTAGGCTGGGCGATCTTGCTGATGGAGGGAGCTTGTGAAGGCATCGGATCTGTTTGTGCAGTGCCTCGAGGCCGAAGGCGTGGAATACGTATTCGGCATTCCGGGCGAAGAGAACCTGGATCTGCTGGAGTCACTGCGTAAATCGACTTCCATCAAACTGGTCCTGACCCGTCATGAGCAGGCAGCGGGATTCATGGCAGCCACTTACGGCCGCCTGACCGGCAAGCCGGGTGTTTGTTTGGCTACCTTGGGCCCGGGTGCGACCAATCTGGCCACTGCAGCGGCGTATGCGCAGCTGGGTGCCATGCCCATGGTCATGCTGACCGGGCAGAAGCCGATCAAGGCCAGCAAGCAGGCGCATTTCCAGATCGTGGATATCGTCGACATGATGCGGCCGCTGACCAAGGGCACCTGGTCGGTGGTGTCGGGTGACAACATCGCTGCGCACGTGCGAGAGGCTTTTCGCCGCGCGCAGGAGGAACGACCCGGCGCCACGCATATCGAACTGCCCGAGGACGTGGCTGATGAGCAGACCCGCAGCAGGCCGCTCAATGCAAGCTATGTGCGCCGCCCTGTAGCGGAAGACAAATCAATTCTGGCCGCAGCACAGGCCATCTCGGCATCACGCAGGCCCTTGCTGATGCTAGGCGCAGGCGCCAATCGCAAGACTACCGCGCGCACTTTGTGTGAATTCCTGCAGGTACATCCGATTCCGTTTTTCTCCACACAGATGGGCAAGGGTGTGGTGGACGAAGAACATGATCTGTATCTGGGTTGTGCAGCTTTGTCGGACCATGATTTTTTGCATCGCGCCATCGATCACGCGGACCTGATCATCAATGTCGGTCATGACGTTGTTGAAAAGCCGCCGTTCTTCATGCGCGACAGTTCACGTCCCGTCATTCACATCGGATTTACCAGTGCTCAAGTCGATCCGGTTTATTTTCCGCAGATCGAAGTGGTGGGGGACATTGCGAACAGTCTCTGGCGGCTGCGCCAGGCCGTATCTGCGGAGCATCCCGAATGGGATACGCGATTCTTCATGGAAGTGAAGGCTGGCCTCGACGCACACATTGCTCAGGATGTGGACGACCCACGCTTTCCCGCCTATCCGCAAAGGATTGTCGGTGACGTGCGCAAGGCCATGCCGGATGACGGCATCGTCTGCCTGGACAACGGGGTCTACAAGATCTGGTTTGCCCGCAACTATCGCGCGCGCGGGCCCAATACCCTGCTGCTCGACAATGCCCTGGCCTCCATGGGCGCCGGGCTGCCGTCTGCTCTTGCCGCAAAACTGGTCCATCCGCAGCGCAAGGTTATGGCGGTGTGCGGCGACGGTGGATTCATGATGAATTCGCAGGAGCTTGAGACCGCGGTCCGCCTCAAGCTTGATCTGATTGTGCTGATCCTCAATGACAACGCCTTCGGCATGATTAAGTGGAAGCAGGCCCACATGGGCTTCGAGAATTTTGGTCTGGATTACGGCAATCCGGACTTTGTCAAATATGCGCAGTCCTATGGCGCCACGGGTCATCGGCCTGATTCGGCTGAAGCGCTGCTGCCTTTGATCGAACAGTGCAATGCCGAAGGTGGTGTGCATCTGATTGATCTGGCTGTGGACTACAGCGACAACGATCGCGTCCTGAATCACGAAATCCAGAAACTCAGCCAGCGCCTTTAATTCTGCCGCGCGGCTTCCAAGCAAGGAGGACTCATGTTGCGAGAACAGTATCCGCTCTACATTGCCAATCAGGCCGAGCAAGTCAATCAGGACCTGGACGTCACCGACAAGTACAAGGGCACGGTTGCAACCCGCGTGGCATTGGCTGATGCCGCCATGATTGATCGCGCCATTACCGCCGCTGACAAGGCAATGCCAGCCATGCGCGCGCTGTCGGCTGCAAAGCGTCAGTCGGTGCTGCGCCACTGTGCCCGCCGATTCACCGAGCGTCAGGACGAACTGGCGCAGATGCTGTGCATCGAAGCGGGCAAGCCAATCAAGGATTCGCGCGGCGAAGTCAGCCGCCTGATCGACACCTTCAATCTGGCAGCAGACGAATGCAGCCGCGATCAGGGCAGCGTGCTCAACATGGATGTCACTGCGCGCTCCGAAGGCTATCGCGGCATGGTCAAGCGCGTGCCGATCGGCCCGGTGTCCCTGATCTCACCTTTCAATTTCCCCTTAAATCTGGCGGCGCACAAGGTAGCGCCGGCCATCGCGGCAGCTTGTCCGTTCGTGCTCAAGCCGGCCAGCCGTACACCACTGGGCGCGCTGGTCATCGGCGAGGTGCTGGCCGAAACTGATCTGCCCAAGGGTGCGTTCTCGGTTCTGCCGTGCTCGCGTGATGGCGCAGAATTGTTCACCACTGACGAGCGCTTCAAGCTGCTGTCGTTCACCGGTTCACCCAAGGTGGGCTGGGATCTGAAGGCGCGCGCCGGCAAGAAGAAGGTCGTGCTGGAACTGGGGGGAAATGCTGCCTGCATCGTCGCCGCAGATGCCGACATCGACACCGCTGTCGAACGCATTGTCATCGGCGCCTATTACCAATCAGGACAGAGCTGCATTTCGGTGCAGCGCGTGCTGGTGCATTCCTCTTGCTACGAGGTCCTACGCGACAAGCTGGTTGCGGCCGTGAAGAAACTCAAGCACGGTGACCCCAGTCTTGAAGATACCTTCGTCGGGCCGATGATCTCCGAAGGCGAGGCCAGACGTTTGTCGGGCTGGATCGAGAAGGCGCAGGCAGCCGGTGCCAAGCTGTTGTGCGGTGGAAGCCGCGAGGGCGCGATGTTGCAAGCCGCCGTTCTGGAAGACGTGCCGCGTGATTGCGCGCTCAATTCTGAAGAAGCATTTGGCCCGGTCGCCGTGTTGTCGCGCTTCGAGGACTTTGATGCCGCGCTCGATGAAGTCAACGACAGCCGCTACGGCCTGCAGGCCGGCGTGTTTACGCGCGATATTCATCAGGCCATGCGCGCCTGGGATCGCCTGGAAGTTGGCGGCGTTCTGATTGGTGACGTGCCGTCCTGGCGCGTCGATCACATGCCCTATGGCGGCGTGAAAGACTCCGGGCTGGGCCGGGAAGGGGTTCGCTATGCCATAGAAGACATGAGCGAACCGCGCCTTCTGGTGATCCGTGATCCGCAGTAGGTGCCGGTCCAACTACAATTTGCACCTATGAGCAATTATTCCCCGAGGCTGAATGGCCTGATTGAAGCCCTGCGAAAACTGCCCGGCGTGGGGCCCAAGTCTGCGCAGAGAATGGCGTTTCATCTGCTGGATCGAGATCGACTTGCGGCCGAAAAGCTGGGCAAGGCCATTGGCGAGGCCCTATCTGGAATCGGTCGCTGCAAGACCTGCCGGATGTTCTGCGAAGACGATGGTTGTCGGTATTGCACGAGTTCAAGAACCGCAACCGGGCAGCTCTGCGTGGTGGAAACGCCGGCCGATCTGATGGCGCTGGATTCTGGAACCGCATTTCACGGACGTTATTTTGTCCTGATGGGGCGGCTGTCTCCATTGGATGGCATTGGCCCGGAAGAGTTGGGCCTGTCCACGCTGCAATCGGTCATGGATGATGGTGATCTGCAGGAGATGATCATCGCGACCAATCCCACGGTGGAAGGAGAAGCGACGGCTTATTACCTGGCCGAGATGGCCAAGGCGAGCGGCCTGAAGGTTTCGCGCATCGCGCACGGCGTGCCCATGGGCGGCGAGCTGGAGTACGTGGATTCCGGCACCCTGTCACAAGCCCTGACCGGTCGCACACTGGTCTGACGACACAATCAGTTTTTGGAGATGCAAACAATGAGAAGAATATTCCTGATCGCCGGCCTGTTGTTGAGCGCCGGTTTCATGTCCACCGCGTTTGCGCAAGACACATCATCCACAGCTTCAGAAGCTGCGGGCAGCGAAAAGCCGCTGGCGGTTCTGGTCTATGCCGATTGGTGCTTCAACTGCAAGATGATCCTGCCGCGTCTGGCGCCACTGAAAGAAGCATTCTCGGACCGCATCCGTTTTGAGCGCCTGGACGTGACTACGCCCGAAACAAAGGCCGGGGCAAAAGAAAAGGCACGCGCGCTTGGCATCCTCAAACCTTACCTGGCCAACAAGGGCACCGGACTGGTGCTGTTGATCAACAGCGAGAACGAGAAAGTTGGCGAACTGCGCTACACGCAGACCGACGAAGAAATGAGCGAGAAGCTCGAGGCGCTCGCAGCGGGTTGAAACCAGCCGCGCCAAGCCCTCGGCCTAGCCCATGAAGCCCAGGTTGCTGGTGGCGAATCTGCCCAGGTGCGGAAAGATCGTCTGAAGATCACTTTCCGATGCACCTAGCCAGCGTCCCAGAGTCGCGCCGTACTGGTCCCAAGAAATGCCGGGAATGATGCGACCGTTGCCGGAATCGTCGGCGCCGTTGAGGGTCAGGTCAGGAAAGCGTCCGTAGGTCCTGCCGCCCGCAACAGAGCCGCCCATGACCATCGCCACGTTGCCCCAGCCGTGATCCGAGCCATTGCCATTGCTGCTTAGCGTTCGGCCAAAGTCGCTCATTGAATACGTGGTGACTTGATCAGCAACCCCCATCTCCTGGGTCGCCTGATAGAACGAAGACAGTGCCTGAGACACCTGCTGCAACATCATTGGGTGCGTCCCCAGTTGATCGCTGTGGGTATCAAAACCGCTGATCGAAACAAAAAAGACCTGGCGTCGTACGCGCAGCGCAGCGCGGCCGGCGATCATGCGCGCCACGAGCTGTAGCTGTTTGGCGAGGCGATTGTTTCCCGGAAAAGTGGTGGAAAATTCCGGTGCGCCACTCATGGCATTGTTGACTTGATCCACCAGCGCCATCGATCGGCGTGTCAGGCCACTGGCGTGTGTCTCAAAGATGTGACCGGAATCGGCGCGGTCCAGCATGGACAGATACGCCTGCTGGCGATGGTTTGCGGCCAGGGAGTCACCCTGAAACGCACGCAGCCTGGCAACACCACCTGAGCCCACGACGTAGGGCACACTGCCTCCGCCGGTCTGGAACAGATTGTTGCCTGCCGTCGAGATGTTGATCGAAAGATCCTGATTCTCGTTGCCACTCATCAACTGTGCGCCGAGCTGTCCGCCCCAGCCAGATCGCGAGAACGCATCGGGGCGGCTGGACATACTCTGCTCGGATTGGTCGAGATGCGAAAACATCTGCGGTGGCAGGTGGCGCTTGGCCAGGTAATCCGCTTTGCTCGTGGGTGCCAGAAGGGTGCCGACATTGTTGACCATGGCCAGTCTGCCCGCGTTGTACAGGGTGCGCAGTTCGGGTGTGCTCGGATGCAGGCCATACTGACGGCCGTCGGCGTCCGCACCGTTCAGACTGAGCAGTTCTGATTGTGGAACTGCCAGTCCACCGCGTGCTTGCGCGTACTGTGAATAGAACGCGCCGTTGCTTGGGACCAGCATGTTGAAGCCATCATTGCCGCCATAGAGATACACACAAACCAGGGCGCGATAATCGGTTGAAGCCCTGCTGATTGCATCTGCCGAGGGGTCAGCTGTTGTGCTGCCATTACCAAAAATGGGAGGCGCCAACTGGGCGCTGGCAGCGCTGCTCCCTGCACCCGCCAGCAAGCCCAGCGCAGCCCGCATGGATGAAGATCCTGCAGCAGCGGCCAGGCCGAATTTGATGAGTTCGCGGCGCGACCAATCCTTGGAATGTTTCATTATTTCTGCACCTGGTACTGCGGTGAGGTCATGATCAGGTACAGCGCATCCTTGACCCGCGCCTGACCTTCATCGTCTTCTGCCGGAATCGTATTGAGATGGCTGATCAATGCATTCTGTTCCGCGTCGCCCATCTGACCGTTGAGCAAGAGAATGTTGAGTTCTGCCACCAGGGCCGCCGGATTGGAAGACAGCCTTGCCAGTGCGCGCAAATCCACACGGACATGGTCGCTGGCCGACTCGTTGCCAAGGTAATGCGAGAAGATGGCAATGTAGAGCCGGTTGTAGGCCTTGATCACACTCGACTCGTTTGCGAGCTGGAATTCAGGGGAAATCAGACCTGCGTCCTTGATCGCACCAGGCGCCTGATAATTTGGCGCAAAAAAATTGAAGACTTCCGGAGCATCCAGCGCCGCTTGAGCAAAATCTTCAGTCGCCAGCGCATAGGTATAGCGGCCCGTGTCTGCGGCGCGTACTGCATCGGTCAGTCGCCACAGATGAATCTGGGCCAGCAGTGGTTCGCGCGGTTTGCCGAAATGTGGCGGCTGGGCAACCCTCTGGCGGGCCTCGGCATCCAGCAAAATGGCGCGCACGACGGCTTTCAAATCACCTCGCACACCATCGCCATTGTTATTGAACACGCGAGCAACGCGCGCCACGTAGGCAGGTGAAGGGTTGGACGTCACCAACTTTACGATGAGCTGTTTGGAAATGAAGGGGCCGACGTTGGGGTGCGCAAACAAGATGTCTAGGGCCATGTCCAGATCCTGCTGCGCATCCAGCCCTGCCGGAATGCTGGCGCCCCCAATCAGGGTCTTGGCGTCGCGATCGTGTTCGGCTTCATAGGCCTGCATCGGTTGCACATAGTTACGCGGATTGCCGCCAAACCGGCTCGCACCCCGATACCACCAGCCCGTAAAGACGCGTGCAAGATTCTCAACATCATCCTGCGTGTAGCTCGGAACAGGACGTCCGTCCTGCAGCACTGGCGTGCCATCCATGTTGAGTTGAACCAGTCCGATCGAGAATAGCTGCATGATCTCGCGCGCATAGTTTTCATCTGCGCGTTGCGCCTTGGCCGGGTTGGGCTTGCGATTTCCGAGCATGGACAGATAACGGCCCATGATCGGTGACAGCGTGACGTCTTCAAGCAGCGTTCGAAAATTACCGAATGCGTTGTCGATCAGGATGTCGTAGTAGCGCGCATAGCCCGGTTGCAGATCATTGCCAGCGCCAACCTGCGACACCACCATGATTTCCGACAGGGCAAAGGCGACACGTTGCCGCAGTTGATCGGGCGCTGTGACCACGCGCTCAAACCAGACTTCCTGTCTTGCCAGACGCGCATAGCCATTGATGTCGTTCGGATTGGTGTTGTAGGCCTGCATCAAGGGGTAATGACGACTCGGCGTCATGGAAAACTGTGCGTCCAGCCACGCGTCAAAAGATTGTTCTGAAAGTACGTCGACCGTGCTTTTCGTGGGGCCGAAGCTGCTTTGCGTCAGGAAGCGGGCGCTGTCTTCGCGCGAATTCGTCGACGGGAAAGGCGCAATGACCGGTGGCGCAGGATCAGGCGGCTCGGGTGTTGGTGGTGTCGGTGTGGTCGGATCTGGTATTGGCGCAGGCGTCGGTGTCGTGGGGGTTGGAAGAACCGGTGCAACGTTGGCGTTGCCTCCGCTATCCGAACCACCGCCCCCGCACGCGGTCAAAGACCAGACGGACACCGTCATGATCAAGCATGCACCAATGCGGACGAAGAAAATTTTCACGCGCTGCTGCCCCTGGGCGATGTGATGCGCAAACATACACCTCGATAAAAAATAGTCGCCACGCACAAGACAATCGGTGCAATTGATGCAGCGAACGGCTGGATATTCTGATGTTTTTTTCCGTGCACGAAATCATGCAATTTGCGCACCATTGAGGAACGATGAATTGTGCTTTTTTGGGGCTTCGATTCAGTGCACTTCCGCTTGCTTGGACCGCCAATTCTGTGTGCTCAACCTTCGCGCAATGCATCGATTTTGGCGGCGCAGATGAAATCGTTTTCCGTCAATCCGTTCACGGCATGCGTGCTGTATTCGACCCGGCAATTCTTGTAACCAAAGCTGACATCCGGGTGATGGTCCTCGCGGTGCGCGATGTAGATCAGCGCGTTGACGAAAGCCGTGGTGTGGTAATAGTTCTTGAATTCGAATTCAGCGACCAGCCTGGTGTTGTCTGCGCTGATCGACCAGTGGCGGCCCAACTGCTTTAGTAACTGATTGCTTGCATCGACATCCAGTGCGGGCACGCCACCTTCACAGGGTACGCAGCGTTTCTCTTTGAGCTTGCTCATGATGATCCTCTCGCGGGGCAGGGGCTAGTTGGTTTCAGCTTTCGGCAGTGCTTTATCGTGCTTCTTCCAGATTCCGCCGGTGGAATACTGGGTCCAGCCCCAGCGCAGCCAGTTGAGCAGGCTATTGGCCAGCCACAGCGCCCAGAGCAGCATCAGGCCGCGATAGAACCAGATTGAAACGGAGAGCGCCCATGCTCCCGGCAGCTGATTCTCGAAGCGATCCTGATACCAGCGCAGCAGGGCTTCTGAGGACCCGTTGCCGGCGACCTGCATGTCAGGCGAGCCGAGCAGGCCTTGTGCGACCGCGCCAAACAGCGTTGCAACGGCAAGCACGGTCCACAGCGCGAGACCCACCTGCACCGTGTTGAACTTCACCGCGCTCCAATGCTCCGGAATGCGTTGGCGAAGGCTCAAGGCAAACAACCAGCCGGCGACGACGGCTGCACCGAAGATCGGCAATTGCGAAAGGCCGAGCATCAGCAGTGCCCATTGCAGACCTTTCAGGGGCGTCATGCCGGTCTTGCCCAGTGCGATGGCCACCGCCAGCAGCACCGCCAGCAAGCCCCAGAACAGAACAGCCGGACCCAGTGCCGGTCCGCCGGCAAACAGCACCCAGCGGTCCGGGGGCAGCTGCATGCTCAGTTCCGCATTGGTTCCGGACAGTCCAAGTTCCAGCGCGGGCACGCGACTCAAGGTCTGCAGACCTTGTTCCACGCGCAGTTTCACGAAGATATTCTGCTGGCCCGGTCGCAATGGCAGCACCACCTGATTGGCTTCGATGCGCGCCGGCACATCCTGACCATCGATGTTCACGGATTGAACCTGCGCATTTTCAGGAATCGGCAAATTGTGCTGACCACCCTGACTTGCGCGTAGCGACAGTCTCAGTTCGTGATCGGTGGCGCGCTTGCCCGGCCGGGTCATCAACTCCGCCAGATCCAGCGTGAGGATGCGCCCGGCAACCGCCTTGGGTCGCGCGATGCTGGCCATAAGTTTTTCTTTCGGCCAGGGACGGAAGCTGACCAGACGCCATTGATTCTGCTGATTGCTGATGGCCGGGATGCCGGAAAAGTCGACGTGCCAGAGCGGGCTGACATCAAAATTCCAGGTCTCGAAGACCGAACTGGCACTCGACGCCACAAGGCTCAGTGTTTCTCTGGTCGGGAGCCTTGAAGCCCAGCCGATGCTGCGCTGTCCCGGTGCAAAGCTCACCTGTATCTGGTCCTTGATGCGCTTGACCGAACTTCCGGTCACCACTTCGCCGGGCAGGGCGGCCACCGTTGCAATGTAAGCACCCTGCGCATCGCCCTGACGCGTGAGCGATGACTGCACCTCCCAAACCAGACCCAGTTGCAGGGTGCGACTCAGTTGCAGCAACGGCGGAAGCGACTGTGCGCCGATATCGCTTGCTTCCGAGGGCTTCTCGTCGGCGCGGCGTTCGCGGACCAGGGTGATGGCATTGCCGCTCTGGCCGTCCTTGTCGACGCCGGTCAGTAGCCAGCCGGGCGTTGCATAGCTGACGTTTCGTGCCGGGCTGGACATGGGCAGCTGCAATTCCGTGAAACCTTCGAGCGAGCCGCGCAGTACAACTTCATGACGACCGGGCGGCAACTGCAGCCAAAGCTGGCCGCTGCTGTCTCGCAATAGGTCGGCATTTTCATTGCCCAGTAGAACTTGCGCGGGCTGCCATACCTTGTTCTGGTTCCGAGACAGCCGCGGGACCGGCAAGGGCAGTGCAGTTGGAATCTGCGCCTCAGCAGTCAGGCGAATGCTGAGCACTGCATCAGCAGATGCATCGATACGCATGCGCGAAAAGTCCGCGCAGTCGGGCATGCAGTCCGGCGCTGCCGTGAGGCGTTCCCGTAGCTGGTCAAGAATGGATGGGTCCGGCGTTGTGGGCTCGCTTGGCGCCGGAGCGATGCGCGCCTGCGCCGCAAGTGCGGTGCTTGGCGCAAGGCCGCACAGCAGACCGGTCATCATGACGAGCGCGAACACGGCGCTCGTGGCTGAGGATGCAGGGGCCGGTGGTCGAGGCCATTTCATCGGCAGTCGGAGCAATCGGGCCAGCAACAGGGCAATCAACACGATGCTCAGCCAGCCGAGTGTGCGGGTCAGCCATGGCGGCATCAGCCACAGTTGGAAATCCTGTTCCTGAGTGACCGGCCCTGACCAGTGCAGACGGGTCTGACTCCAGTTCCAGTTGGGCAGCCCGGGTCCGGTCTGGGTCAGCACGTTGGGATCCAGCTTCTGAATATTGGCCTGCGCCGCCTGCGTAGGCGCCGGTGCTGCCGATGCAGACTGCACCCTGACGTGGCTGTCCAGCGTTTTCATCGCCGGTTTGGCAACCGACGGCGGGGGCGGTGCCATCGCCATTTCCTCGGCCATCATGACTTCCGCATCGGCCATTTCGGTGGGCGCAGCCACACCGGCATAGCCCATGTTGGAGCCGCGACTGGCGGAGTATGACCGCTGGTTCTCCAACTGCGGATACAGGCTGGTTCGCGCCTGGTCGATGACAAAGGGCAGTGCCACAAACACCACCACGCCGACAGAAATCCATTGATAGGCCTGCAGCAGCTTGTGCAGGCGGCCGCTACTGTCCAGGCTCACCGGCAGTGCGCGCAGCAGCGCAATGGCGGCAATTAAATTGAGCCAGACCCAGCGCGGCGCGCCGGGTTCGTGCCAGATCAGGCCCAGCGTCACCAGACTCAGTAGCGCGGTCTTGCGCCCCAATAGGCGCAATGCGGCAATGCTGGCGATCAGCACCAGAAACAAATCGAGCAGTGTCCAGCGAGACAGCCAGGTGTCGGGCACATTGTCGACGCCCGGTGCTGCCAGCAGCCGCCATGCAGGTGGCAGATGCAGCACGGTTTCCACGCCCTGCAGATCACTGGTCCAGCCGCCGGCGGGCAGGCTGCGTACAGTGCCGTCGATGCGGCTGTCGGCGCTCATGTGCAGCTGACCATGACGAACCTCCACCCCGACCGCGCCTTCGTGCTGAGTGATGAGCTGCGGCTCGCCGTCTACCTGTACGCGTCCGAGGCTGATGGGTTGCACGGCATCAAGCCGCCATGATCGGGCGATCTTGCCGCGCAGATGATCCTGCAATGTGAAGCCCTTGCCGTTGAAGTCGAGCCAGAGCTGACGGTTGAGGTGCAGTTCGTCGGGTGACACCTCTGCGCTGCCGCGCTGTGTCTGTTTCAGGCTCAGTTCCGTGCCCGGTTCCATCAGGAAAGCGGGCAGGTTCTGCCAGGGACCGGGCACACCTGACTGTCGCGGGTCTGTGGGAGAGGCGCCACTGGCCTCGATCACGCGCAGATCATGGTGGTTCTGCAGTGACCAGATTTCCTGTTCGGGCCAGGGCTTGGGAACCTTTATGGCCTTGACACTGCTGACCGGAGCGGAAGATCGTGCCTGTAGGGTGATGGTCCAGCGACCCGGGCGGACCTGCAAACGCAGACGGCCGTCTTCCTCAATCCGTGCAGGCAGAGCGCCGCCAAGACTCAGTGGCGTCAGCCCGTCCAGCAATGCGGGTCCGATGACTTCCTCGCGCACGTCGCCGCCTACATCCATCTCAATCTGAGTGGTGACGGAGAAAGGAATGTCGTCATCCAGCAGGCGGAAGACGCGAATGCTCAGGCGGTCAGCCTGCGTGTTTGCGGTGGTCTCCCGTTTGCCGAGCCAAAGTTGATTTTGGTTGTCCCGCTGCGGGTGCGCAATGCTTTGACCCGAGAGGCTGAGCTTGACCAGGCCGCTGTCCGGCGGCAGGCGCAGCGATTCCGGCAGACGCGTCCATTGGAATTCGCCTTGCACGCGGTGTTTGCCAGCCGTCAGCCAGATGTGCGGCGTACCACCGCGCTCTGAAACGGCAGCCGTAGCGCCATCGACCATGACATTCTGCGGCCAGCGAGGGCCGTCACCGGGCAATGCATGCCATCCGTCCACCCATTGACGGACCTGGCTCTCGAAGCGTCCACTCTTGGCGTCGAGCGCCAAGGTCAGCTGTGAGGGCCAGTGACAGAGTCGCTGTCCATCATTGTTGTGCTGGGGCGGGCAAAAGCGTGCTTCGCTGCCGTGCAGGGCCCATCCGATCCAGGGTTTCAGCGGTTCCGGCACATCGGCAGAGGCCAGAGGCCCGGCCAGGGCGGGCCCGGTGAGCCAGAGCGACAGCAGCAAGGTCTGGGCAAAGCGGCGCGTGATTCTCATGTGACGCATCCTGAGTAAAAGCCAGTCAAGGTGAAGGGGAATGTCATCAGTCCTGCGCTCGAAGCCCATGAACTTGATGACTGACAGAAGCTATCAACGGCTCTGACGTGGAAAAGGGGTTTGCCGATGTTGATATGCACAGAGGCATGATCAGGGGCGGATCGAAAATGGTCCAGCCGATTCCTCTGGGTTTGCAGAGCTTTGCAGTCGGCACAGGTAGGATGTGCATCTCTCATAAACCGAACCCTTGCAAACATGCCGGCAAACGACCGCAACCTGATCTGGATCGATCTCGAAATGACAGGCCTGAAACCGGAAAGGCACCGCATCATCGAGATCGCCACGCTGATCACGGACTCTGAACTCAATCTGCTGGCCGAGGGACCGGTCATCGCCGTCAAGCAGAGCGATGAAGAGCTGGCCGCAATGGATGAATGGAATACCCGTCAGCACGGCGGCTCGGGTCTGACCCAGCGCGTGCGGGAGAGTGTGATCAGCGAGGCTCAGGCCGAAGAACAGTGCCTGGAATTCCTCAGCCAGTGGGTGCCCGCCGGCAAATCTCCGATGTGCGGCAACTCCATCTGCCAGGACCGTCGCTTTCTGGCGAAATGGATGCCGCGCTTCGAGGCCCATTTTCACTACCGGAATCTGGATGTTTCCACGCTCAAGGAGCTATGCCAGCGCTGGGCGCCGCAGACCGCGTCCGGCTTCAAGAAGGGCGCCACTCATCTGGCACTGGATGACATCCGCGACTCCCTGGCCGAACTTCGCTATTACCGCGAACACTTTCTGAAATAAGGACTTGCAGCGCAGAAGGGAGGAGCGGGCTGGCGAGTAACGCCTGTACGGCAGCGAAATTGCTGCTTCTTCGGTGTGACAGAGGTCTCGTTTTCAACCATATGAGGCTCGCTGCTCACCCGCTCCAGCTTGGCGGCTACCTATGGTTAACCTATAGTTCAGTTTCTCGGCACCGGCGGCTCAGAGAGATTCAAGGGGAGCCTGAAAGCTGCCGCACCTATCAGCAGTAATAATCTAAGGGGCAACAGCCATGAAGAAACCATTCGGAATTCTGGCCAAATCAATTTTTGGGCTCATCACAGTTGCGGCGGCAGGGACAGCTACGGCGCAGACGCATGTGGGCGACGTGACTATTGATGGCAGTCTCTGTGCGGGCACTGACTGTGCTCCCGGAGAGTCGTTCGGTTTCGATACGCTGCGAATCAAGGAAAACAATCTTCGGTTTAATTTTGACGACACCAGTAATTCGGCAAGTTTCCCAGCCAATGATTGGCGTATCGTGATCAATGACACCTCCAATGGCGGGGCGAATTACTTTGCCGTAGAGGATGCAACTGCGGTCCAACAGATTTTCAAGTTGAGCGCGGGCGCGCCGGCGAACTCGCTGTTCATGAGCAGCTCGGGCAATATCGGGTTTGGTACCGCGACGCCGGTTGTGGAGCTGCACGTGGTAGACGGCAATACGCCCACACTTCGTCTGGAGCAGGATGGCAGCAGTGGTTTCACTGCCCAGAGTTGGGATGTTGCTGGTAACGAAGCCGGTTTTTTTGTGCGGGACTCCACAAACGGCTCCACGTTACCCTTCAGGATTGAGCCAGGCGCGATTAGCAGCGCTATCCACATCGATAGAGACGATAATGTGGGTTTCGGCACAAGTAACCCCGTACACGACCTCGACATTCGCGGCTCTGATGAGGTCACGATCAGCATGAATGGCTCCGCTACAGGCGCCAATCACTGGCTGCTGGCAGCGGAAACCAACGGCAATTTCGTCATTTCCGCACCAGACAATGTTGAGCTCAACGGTCGCGAGTTCTCGCTGACTCCGGCTGGCAACATGATTCTCAACGGTGAGATCACCTCGACCAAGGCCGGATCCGTGGGTATGACAATGTTCAACACCACGGCGAATCGCTGGCGGGTACTTTCCACCAACAGTGGTGTGCTGAGCATGCAAGCGGTCAATGATCCAACGACTGCCAATGAGTTCCGGCTCGATGCGGCCGGCAACCTGACAATCGCCGGCAATTTCTTTGCCCAGGGCGGTAACCAGTTGAATGTGCCGGATTACGTTTTCAGTGAAACCTATCCGCTGATGCCGCTCAATGAGCTGGAATCTTTCATCAGCAAGAACCGCCATTTGCCAAAAGTGCCTTCGGCTAAAGAAGTTGGCGAGCAGGGTCAGATCAACATGACCCAGATGCAGCTCACCCTGCTGGAAAAGGTGGAAGAGCTGACCCTCTACACGCTCGAACAGCAGAAGCTGATCGAACAGCTGCAGGAAAAGCTCGGCAAGCTGGAAGCGGCGGGCAGCCGTCACTGATCGGTTTCACAGCTGCATGAGGGCTTGCAACTGACTCAAACAAAAGGGGCGCGATGCGCCCCTTTTTTTGTGTAGTCGATGGGGCGGTATCCGGAATATGAAAAGGCGCTACATGTGTTTTCTGTAGGCATGGCTGACAAGCAGATTATTTTCGCCGTTCTCCTGCTGTTTCTCGGCGGCGCGGCCTTGGCCCGGAGCGAGGGCAACGCCACCGGGGCTGGCCAGGATATCCGTAATTCTCCAAGCCCCTACGTGCGTGCACATGCAGACAACCCTGTCCGTTGGTTGCCGTGGAGCGATGCATCCTTTGCTTTGGCTCGCGAGCAGAACAAGCCGGTTTTTCTTTCCATCGGTTATCTGTCTTGCTACTGGTGTCATGTCATGGAGCGCGAATCCTTCCGCGATGAGCAGGTGGCACAAGCGCTCAATGCCGGCTTTGTATCTATCAAGGTAGATCGCGAAGAGCATCCGCATGTCGATCGCTTCTACCTGAGCGCCGTAGAGGCGGCGGGCAAGTCTCCGGGCTGGCCGATGAATATATTCCTGCTGCCGGACGGCAATCCTTTTCTGGCAGAAACCTACCTGCCACGCGACAGGTTCCTGTCTCTGGTGAAGTCGGTCGGCAATGCCTGGCCGAGCCGTCAGGCTGCCATTGAGCAGCAGGCACAAAGCATGCGGCAGTTGATACAGGCACAGCAGGGCGCGATCAAGGCACTGGCGGCGTCCAGCGGAGGTGCCGCGCAGGCGCAGTCAGAAGCGCTGCAAGCCATCCTCGCGCAGATTGATCCACAACATGGCGGCTTTGGCAGCGAGCCCAAGTTTCCGCGTGCTCCGTACCTGGACTTGCTGATCCATGCAGATTCCGATGCGGCGGCTCAGGCTGCAAGAAATGCACTGGACGCGATGGCGCTGGGTGCGCTGCAGGATCAAGTGGGCGGCGGCTTTCACCGCTATGCCACCGATGCTGCCTGGAGCGTGCCGCATTTTGAAAAGATGCTGTACGACCAGGGGCAGCTACTCCTGCTTTATGCGCAGGCCTACGCGCGATGGCCCTCATCGCTGTACCGCTCCACGATCGAGCAGACCATCCGCTTTCTTGACCGTGATCTGCAGGATGAACAGAGCCTCTGGGCTTCGTCCATGGATGCGCGAAGTGGCGGTGTGGAGGGCGGCATCTATCTCTGGAGTCGCGAACAGTTGGGGCAGGTACTGGACGCTGAGGACATGCAGTTGCTCGAGCAGGTATGGCAGTTGGTGGGGCCGGGTTCAGACAAGGCCCTGCGCTGGATGGATCCCCCGGCCGCGGCAGCCAAACGGCTCGGCCTCAGTCAGCCCGCCTTGATTGCGTCTCTGGACGGCATTCGGGCAAAGCTTCTGAAGGCGCGCGCGGCACGACCGCAGCCGCAGATTGATCACAAGATCGTGGTGTCATCCAACGCCAATGTAATTAGAGGTTTGGTGGCGGCAGGGCAGGCGCTGGGCGAGGCCGGATACGTGGAACGGGCCGCCCAAGGGGCGCGAGCAATGCTGAAAGCCTTGCGCACCGACAAGGGCCTGCATCACATGATGATTGATGGGGACGTACACCACAGCGCTCATCTTGATGACTATGCCGCCCTGATCCTCGCCTTGCTGGACCTGGATGCTGCGCAGGACGCTTCGCAAGCCTGGCAAGCGCAGGCCGTGGCCGTCAGCGACGAGATGATCCAGCGTCTCTGGCGAGCGCAGACCGGTCACTTTGATGAAACGAGTGTGGCGGATGCCAACTTGCCGGCAACCGGCACACTCGCGGGTGATGGGGACACGGCATCCGGGCAAAGCCTGGCAATGCTCGCCCTGAACCGATTGCTTGAGGCGGGCCAGAAACGGTACCGGCCGTATCTACGGCAATCTCTAGACGGCTTGCAGGCTCAGGTCTTTGCCCGACCGCAGTCCTGGCCGTCCATGCTGGCTGGCCTGCCGGTGGAGGCTTTCGCGCCGCGAAGTGCGACCAGCGCAGGGGCGGTCTCTGGCAGTGAGGCGCAGGTGAGCATGGCGATCGAAGGCGTGAAGCAAGGCCTGGGAGGCAATAGCCAGATTTTTGACGTGGTGCTCAAGGTCCAGCCCGGCTGGCATATCCAGGCCAATCCAGCGAGTCTGGATGTCCTGATTCCAACCCGCGTACAGGTCTTTGATGCGCACAAAGCGCGGGATGCCAAAATTGATTACCCCATCGGCAAGGCGCTCGATACACCGGCGGGTGACCGCATCATGGTCTACGGCGGCGACGTCAGGATCAGGGTCAACGGACCCGGTGAAATCGAGCGTATCGAATCCACTGTCCAGGCCTGCAACGACGAAGGCATCTGCCTGGCGCCCGCAAATTTGAAAGCTTTGGTAAGTCCATGAACATGTTCGCTGAGAAGATCAGAATGCGTCCGTCTGCCCGCAATACGCTTCGACCGCTGCTGCTCGCGGCCACGATACTACCGACCGCGCTGTGCGCTCAGTCGCTGGACACGATTCTGGGGCAGACCGAGTTGCTGGAATCCAATCGCGATCCCAAGTGCGAAGCCACCGCCGCACGACTCGAAGACTTCATTTACGGAACGCCGCTGACTCAGGAGGCGCGATTTCGCAAGCATGATCTGCAGGTCAACCTGGTGAGCTTGTTGTGGAGCAAAGCAAGCGCCGCCGCACAGGCCGACAAGCGCAGCTTCATCGACAAGGGCGATATCAACAAGACAGCTTCGCAGTTGTTCCTGGCACAGGGAAAGCTCGATGGCTCTTGGCGCATTGTTGCTGGCGGCGACGAGATTCTTATCAGCGCCAGAGATTTTCGCCAATACACCAGTGTTGCCTACGCGCTGCGCGCCGTACTGGCCGTGCAGCAGGAACAACTGTTTGGTTCATCGGCAGAGGAAGCCTTGCTGGAGCTGTCACCATCTGCCGTCGATGCCCTGAAATTGCAGGTTGATCTGTTCACGCTGGCGACATTGAACAGGGCAGATCGCGTCGCGCGTGCCAAGAGCGAGCACGAGCTGACCGAGACCCGACTGGTGTCCGCATGGAATGCACTGGCTAAGGTTCCACAGCGCGCCCAGCTTGATAAAGCAGCACCATCAGGGTCTCAGCAGACTAAGGGCGGCTATCCCGTTCTGACGCCGCTCATCGAAAGAAAGATTGCTTCCTACGAGGCGTACAACCAGATCAGCGGTCCGATCTTTCTGCGCAATATCCAGGTCTACTTCGCGCGCCACGGCTGGCCCAGTGATGAGGAAAAAGGCACGCAGTTCAAGGCGCAGTTCACTGAATTGATGATTCAGTTCTCGCGTGATTTGTTGCTGGGGTCGCAACAGATTGCGGCGCAGGCGCAGCATCCACTGATTCGACCTGCCGATGTGGGCGAGTACGCGCGTCGCTTTGTCCCACATGAGGTGAATGCTTACGAAGACGTCATCTTCTTTCCGCGTCTGCAGGACGACCAGAGGGTGACGCTTGAAGCCTATGATCTGGATGCCTTCCGTGATCCGGGTTTGCACTGGCGATATCTGCAAGCCGCCATGGAAAGTGTCGACGAGCCTTCGCCGCTGGAGCCAGACCCTTTTGCTGCCGAGTTGCTGGTGGAAAACATCGCACAGTTCGGCGTTCTCGTGCTGCGTCTGGCGGGAGAAGCGTCCCGGGAACAGGGACACAAAGTTCTTTCGACAGAGGATCTCAAGCTTGCGGTGTCGACAATCCAGACGCGGGTGAAGGCCAATGCCGAGATCAAGTCGGAAACACCGCGAAAATCGTCACAAGCCTTGCAGTCGGCGCAGGGAGCGCAATCCGCCGGGGCATTCGCTGATGTTTCCAAAGCCAGCGGTATTGATTACCAACACCGCAGTGCAGACTGGTTGGCGCGTCGCCTCAGAACCTACACGCCCGGTGAGGATGGCGTTGGCAACGCAACCATCCCGCCGGCTTTTGGTGGCTCTGGGCTTGCTGCCGAGGATATCGACAACGACGGGCATGTTGATCTGCTCTTTCTGGGCGGCGCCGGCGCGCGGCTGTACCGGAATCAGGGAGACGGTAGCTTCAAGGATGTAAGCCGGGAAATGGGCTTGCAGTGGAACAGAAAGTCAGACGGACTACCGGGCGAGATGCGGCAACCGATCATCGCGGACCTAGATAACGATGGCTGGCAGGATGTGGTTATTACCTATGTAGATGAAGCGCATCGTGTCTATCGAAACCTGCAGGGCAAAGGTTTTGAGGATGTGACCGAGAAGGCAGCCCTTGGCGGGGCAGGTGCCGTGGGTGGCCCGGCAACGGTTGCCGATTTCAACAACGACGGTCTGCTGGATATCTACATCGGATACTTTGGTGATTATGTTCGCGGTGCACTGCCAACCTTGGCGCGTCGGAACACCAACGGCGGGCAGAATCGTCTTTATTTTGGTAAGGGTGATTTCAAGTTTGTTGACGTCAGCAAAGGGTCGGGCACCGAAGGCCACGGCTGGACGCAGGCTGTAGGGCATACCGACTTTGACGGTGACGGCTTGCAGGACTTGATCGAGGGTAACGATTTCGGCGTCAACGCCTATTACCGGAATCTTGGGGACGGCAAGTTTGCGGAAGTGTCTGCGCAGCTCGGGACAGACAAACCCTCGTACACGATGAATGTCGGAATCGCTGATCTCAATGACGACGATCTTCCCGATATCTACATCTCGAACATCGTCACCATGAACAAGGACCAGAAGTACGTGCTGCCCGGTGCCGAAACCAGCATGAATTTCAATCCGGACAAACTGGCCAACATGCGTGTGGTCGAGGCCAACGATCTGTTCCTGTCGGTTGCCGCTTCCGATCGCGCTGCAAACGTCGCTGCCAACACCTCTGATGGTGCGAACGCAAAGCAGGGAAGTCTTCCGCGCTACGCATTGTCAGATCGGGTAGGTCGCGGCTACCACTCAACCGGATGGTCCTGGGACGCGGACTTCTTTGATTTCGACCATGACGGTGACATGGACCTCTACGTCACCAATGGCATGAACGAATTCAATGTTTACTCCACGCAAAACGCCTATTACCAGGACCCCGACGGCAATGCGCAGGACGTGCGATTTGCCGACCCCAATCGCGATACCAATGTGCTGTTTGCCAATCAGGATGGGCACCTGGAGAACATTACCTCCGGCTCGGGCCTGGACCTGGTGAGTAATTCGCGCAGCGCGGTGTTCTTTGACCACGATCAGGATGGCGATCTGGATGTGGCGGTCAACAACTATCACGGCCAAGCGGTGATGCTGGAAAACCAGCTCAAGGCCAAGGTCCAACATTGGTTGCAACTGCGATTGATCGGAAAGCCGGAGCAGGGCATCAATCGTGATGCCATCGGCGCGCGAATTCGCGTCCTGACGCCAGACGGAAAGCGACACTGGCGCGAGGTTCACGGCACCACGGGTTATCTGTCCGTGCATCCCAAGGCGCAGCACTTTGGCCTGGGCGCGGCAGACATGGTTGATATCGAAGTGCGCTGGCCCAATGGATCGGTACAGACCCTGCACGAGGTGGCCGCTGATCAGCGCTATTCACTGGCTTTTGACGGGGAACTGGAGCGGTACTGATACACCTTTCAACGAAGCAATTTTTCGCTGCTTGACATCTTGAAAACCTGGCGAGAATCCCTAGATATCTGGCAAGCGGCAGTGCGCCGCGACCCTTGAAATCTGGAGGTCATCATGACATTGGTACGTTATCAGCAGCCTTGGTCCGTGCATCAGGACCTGCTCAGTGAAGTCAGCCGTTTGTTCGACCGTTCCGGCGCCAATGATGCGTCCAACGGTGCCACCGCGGACTGGTCCCCGGCGGTCGATATCAACGAGTACGGCGACCGTTTTGTTTTGTATGCAGATGTTCCCGGCATTGATCCGGCGACCATTGAGATCACCCTTGAAAAAGGCGTGATGACCCTCAGTGGTTCACGCGAGAAAGCCGCTGAGGAACAGGAACCCGAGCATCGTCGCTCGGAGCGCATTCAGGGCAGATTCCACCGCCGCTTCACCTTGCCGGATACGGTTGATTCGGATTCGGTCAGCGCCAGCGGCAAGAACGGGGTGCTGGAAGTGGTTATTCCCAAGCGGCCCCAGGTGCAGCCCAGGCGGATCGCTGTCAGCAGCTGATTCAACGCCTTGCGCGTCGATTAGGGTAGTCTGCGCGGGGCACGAAAGTGCCCCGCTCTTTTTACGGTTATGAATGCCCCGGATGGATTACAAGGATTACTACAAGATTCTCGGCGTCAGTCGCACAGCGTCGACTGACGAAATCAAGAAAGCCTATCGGCGAATGGCACGCGAGTTCCATCCGGACAAGAACACTTCGCCAAACGCTGAAGCCAAGTTCAAGGACGCCAACGAGGCCAACGAGGTTTTATCCGATCCGGAGAAGCGCAAGGCCTATGACACCTTGGGCGCCAACTGGAAATCAGGTGCCGGATTTACTCCGCCGCCCGGTGGTTTTGGCGGCTTCGGCGGCGCGCGCGGAGGGGCAGATCCGGGGTTCTCGGATTTCTTCTCTACGCTCTTTGGTGCCGGCGGCAATATGGGTGGAGCCCGTGGCGGGCGCAGCGGCTTTGGGGGATTCGACTCGGGCGAGCAGTTTCGCCGTCCGCCGCCCGCACGCAAGGCGCCGATCCAGATCTCCCTGGAAGAGTCCTATCACGGCGGCAGTCGCCAGGTTCCTGTATCGGCGGGCCGCACACTGGATGTCCGGATTCCCAAGGGCATTTCGGAAGGCCAGACTATTCGCCTTGCAGGGCAGGGAAGCGATGGTGGCGACATCCTGCTGGAAATCAGCTTCTTCAAGCACCCGCATTTCAAGCCCAGCGGCAAGGATATTGAAGTGACCGTGAATATCGCGCCTTGGGAAGCGGCGCTCGGTGCCAAGGTGCCGGTGCCCACCTTGGGCGGTACGGTTGAGCTGAGCATTCCCGCTGGCACCCAGTCTGGGCGGAAACTACGCCTCAAGGGACGGGGGCTTCCGGGTACGCCCGCTGGTGACCAGACCGTGGTCCTTAAACTGCAAAATCCACCGGCGGAAGACGCGTCTTCGCAGGCGGCCTTCAAGGCGCTGTCCGAAGCATTTCCCGGCTTTGATCCAAGAAAGCAAAGCTGAGGCTCCAATTCCAGAGCTGCAATGCCCATTCGGGTAGTTGCCCGTGCGCTTGTGGCGGCTTAGTCTCAATGTGGAGAGAACGGTTTTTAGCTGATGGGGATCATCAGATTGGGCCGCTCGAATAATTATTGACTAAGAACGCAGGAGGAAGCTGCCCGGTATGGAAACCCCACAGACACCACTCGAATTCTTTCGCAGAGCGCGCAAATTGCACGGACAACGCGAAGCCGTTGTAGACCGGGGCGAGCGCTTCACCTACGAGCAATTTGGCGAGCGCTGTGATCGCTGGTCCAGTGCCCTGACGCGCCTTGGCGTCAAGCAAGGTGATCGCGTCGGCACGATTGCACCGAACACGCATCAGCATCTCGAACAGTTCTACGCTGTCCCGCAGCTCGGTGCCGTGGTGGTTCCCATGAACTACCGCCTTACGGCAGAAGATTTCGTCTATCTGGCCACGCACAGCGGGTGCAAGGTGTTGTGTGTCCATCCTGATTATTTGGACATGGTCAACAGCGTGCGGTCCCGGATGAGTTGCGTGGAAACATTTGTTGCGCTCGAAGGCAAGAAAGAAGGCTGGCTTGAGTACGAGGCGCTGATTGCCGAGGCCGATCCTGATTTCCCGAAAGCAGAAATCGCGGAAACTGATCTGCTCGCCATCAACTACACCAGTGGCACCACTTCCAACCCCAAGGGCGTGATGATCACGCATCGTAACGCTTGGGTGAACTCGGTCGGGACGCTGGTGCACTGGAACATGACCCCGCGTGATCGTTACCTGTGGACTCTGCCCATGTTTCACGCCAATGGCTGGACGTTTACCTGGACCATTACCGGCGTAGGCGCCACGCACGTCTGTCTGCCCAAGGTTGAGCCCGCCATCATCTATGAACTGGTCAACGAGGAGAAAGTGTCACACCTGTGTGCAGCGCCCACGGTGCTCATTGCCATCGCCAACGGTCCTGAGGCGCTACGCAAGTCGGTACGCAAGGGCGTCAAGCTCCTGACCGCAGGTGCGCCGCCCGCCGCAGCAACCATCGAGCGTGTGGAAGGCGAACTGGGCTGGGAGATCACACAGGTCTACGGCCTGACCGAGACCGCGCCCTTTATTTCCATCTGCGAGCCCCTGCCAGAGCATGAATCATTGGGTGCAGGAGACCGTGCGGTGCTCAAATCCATGCAGGGTGTGGAGCTGATTACCTCCGGCGAACTGCAGGTGGTCGACGAGCAGATGAATCCGGTTCCGGCCGATGGCGAAACCATGGGTGAGATCGTGGCGCGGGGCAACGTTGTCATGAAGGGTTACTACAACGACCCCGAATCGACGGCCAAGGCTTTCGAAGGCGGCTGGTTCCATTCAGGCGATGCGGCCGTGGTTTTCCCCAGCGGCTATATCCAGATCCGTGATCGCTTCAAGGATGTGATCATCTCGGGCGGCGAGAACATTTCGTCCATCGAAGTTGAAGGCGTGTTGTTGCGCCATCCTGCCGTCCTTGAGGTCGCTGTTGTCGGCGTTCCGCATGAGAAGTGGGGCGAGTCTCCCAATGCGTTTATCGTGCTCAATGAGGGCAAGAAAGCGACGGCTGAGGAAATGCGCAGCTTTGCCCGGGAGAACATGGCGCACTTCAAGGTGCCGACCGATTTCCTCTTTGTTGATGAACTGCCCAAGACCGCAACCGGCAAGATTCAGAAATATGTGCTGCGCGAAGGCAAGGCGGCCATCACGGCCCAGTAGGCAGGAATCTGTCCAGGGGCCGATTGCTATGGCCCACAAAAAAGGCCCCGCACTGCGGGGCCTTTTTTGTGCAGCTTTGCAGCTGTTATCGATCAGTCATCGCCCATCGCAAACCCGAGCAGGTGCAGCAGGCTGGTGAACATGTTGTAGATCGAAACATAGAGCGTGACAGTGGCCAGCACGTAGTTGGTTTCGCCGCCGTGCACGATCTCGCTGGTCTGGTAGAGGATCAGTCCACACATCAGCAGCGCGAACATGGCCGAGATGCCCAGCGCCAGCGGCTGGAAGTAAACGCCGAAGAAAGAGGCGATCAGCATGCCGATGCTGGCAACGAAGGCCAGCAGGATGCCGCCCATGAGCATACCGCCCATGAAGCTGAAGTCCTTCTTCGTCTTGATGGCGTAGGCGGAAAGGCCCACGAACATGGTGCCCGTCAGACCAAAGGCCATCATGACAATCTGCCCACCGTTGGCGAAGCGCCCGACGTAGGCGTTCAGGACAGGGCCCAGGCCGAATCCGAGCAGGCCGGTGACCGCAAAAACGACCCAGATGCCGGATTCAGAATTGGCGGTGCGGGGAACCACGAACCAGAGCAGTCCCAGCGATACCAGTGAACAGATCAGGCTGACTCCGTAGGGGACGCCCATGGCCATGGAAACGCCCGCCATGGCGGCGCTGAAAAGCAGGGTCATGGCCAGCAGCATGTAGGTCTGGCGCAGGACTTTCGCGCTGGAATCGGCGAGTCCGTGCTCGAAAGTACGGCCACTGGCAACAGCCGGGTTGGAAAATTGGCGCTCGTTCATCGTGATGCTCCGCTCAGCAAGTATTGAATGGTGACCATCTTACCGGTCCAAATCTCAAATCCATAGTGGCGTCGCCGCCCATGGATTCAAGATCTGGCCCTGACTAAAGACCAGAATGGCAGGCTTTAGTTTCCGGGAAATGAAGAACCTGTCAGAACGGCAGGATTTGCTGTTTGCGCGTGTAGTTGAGGTAGCCCACGTTTGCGCCCGCCCGGAGGCCCACACCAGTGCGTATGGGAGCGAGGGTAATCTCGCCGTTGCGCTGATAGTTGACCCCAACGCCAGCGACGAAATACAGACTGCCGTCGACGCCAGGAAAGCGCTGGAACAGCTCGCCCGTGGTTTGCAGGTCATAAACCAACGTCATGACCTTGGAGGCGTTGCCGCCGAAATCCCAGCCAATCGAAGGCCCCTGCCAGAAAACCGGCATGGCGGCACCGTCACGATAGGTGAGGGTACCGCGTCCATAGCGCAGTCCGACGCCAATGGCGCCGCTGGCCTCTTCACCCACGATATAGGCCACCGGCTTGCCCTGTTCGGCAAAAACACGCTCGATGGCTTTGGCAATGCCCTCAGAAGTCTCGCCAAAGAAGTTGCCAGCTACGTTGGCAATCTCGTTTGCGGTGTAGCCCTCCTGTGGAATGGGGCGGCTGTCTTCATTGGCCGCGTCGGAAGAATCGACTTGTGCGTCCGCCTGTGCGGAAATGGCGGCGTCCTCGGCGTGGCCCACTGACAGAAACAGCAGGAAGAACAGGGGCAAGGCGAGGATGCCCGTACGAACAGTTCGATTCATTGAAAACTCCGGTAAGACGCTAAGGGCAAGCATCGCGATCAGGCATGAGCCTGTGCTGAATTCTCGGCGAGCCCTTCAGCACAGGCCCGGCGAATCAGCCTCTTCCGACCAGACTGCGGCCGATCACTTCCTTCATGATTTCAGAAGTGCCGCCGTAAATGCGCTGAATGCGCGCGTCGGCCCAGAAGCGGGAGATCGGGTACTCGCTCATGTATCCGTAACCGCCGAACAGCTGGAGGCAGGCATCGGTGACTCTGCCTTCCATCTCGGTGGTGGAGAGTTTGACCATGGCCGCCATCACGGCATCCAGCTTGCCCTGTGCATAGAGTCCGGCACACTTCTCGACGAATGCGCGATTGACTTCAATATCGGTCTTTATCTTGGCCAGCTCGAATCGCGTGTTCTGGAATGATGCAATGGACTGCCCGAAAGCCTTGCGCTGGCTCACGTATTCCACTGTTTTTTCCAGAGCGCCCTGCGCATGTGCAACACCGCCTGCGGCCAAAACCAGACGCTCACGAGGCAACTCATCAATCAGGTGGCCGAAGCCTCCGCCCACCTTGCCGAGCACTTCGGCAGATGAGACCCGAACGTTGTCGAAGAACAACTCGGAAGTATCGGCGCTATGCATGCCGACCTTCTCCAGATTGCGTCCGCGGGTGAAGCCTTTGCTGGAGGTGTCTACGGTAAACAGCGTGGTGCCGCGTGCGCCCAGCTTGGGGTCCGTCTTGGCGGCGGTCACGACCACACCGGCGTTCTGACCGTTGGTGATGAAGGTCTTTGAGCCGTTGACGACATAGTCGTCACCGTCTGGCAAGGCGGTCGTCTTCATGCCCTGAAGGTCAGAGCCCATGCCGGGCTCGGTCATCGCCACGGCGCCAATGCAGTCGCCGCTGGCCATTCGGGGCAGATACTTCTGCTTCTGTTCCTCGGTGCCCAGATGCAGGATGTAGGGTGCCACGATGTCCGAATGGACTGAAAGATTTGAGGTCAGGGCCATGAAGCCCATGCGCGCCGCTTCCTCCAGCACCACAACTGAGAATTCGAAGGGGGCGGCAATGCCGCCATATTCTTCAGGCTGGTCCACGCATAGCAGACCTTGCTCGCCCATCTGCTGGTACAGAGATTTTGGAATGACGCCTTCTGCTTCCCATTTTGCGTAGTGGGGCTCTACGTGATCAGCCAGAAAACGCTGCACGTTGTCGCGGAAAAGTTCGAGGTCGCTGTTGTCCATGATTTTTGATCCTGCGTCTTTTGAATGGGGCTAGTGGAGTGGTAATGGTCTGCCTGTCGGGCATGAGGCATGCGCGACTATTGGACGGTGACTGTAGTCTGGCCTGGCGATGCTGTCCTCATACGAAAGGATTGGGTGGCAGGGCAGATTTCTTCTTGAATTCGCATAGATCAAGGATCGTGCACTTGGCGCAGAGCGGCTTGATGGCCTTGCAGACGTAGCGACCGTGCAGGATCAGCCAGTGATGGGCATCTCGGCGAAACTCTTCTGCAGTGAATTTGAGCAGGCGATCTTCGACCTGCCTGACGGTTTTCCCGGGCGCGAGTCCGGTGCGGTTGGAGACCCGGAAGATATGCGTATCCACCGCGATGGTCGGCTCGCCGAAGGCAGTATTGAGGACGACGTTCGCCGTTTTCCGGCCAACGCCGGGCAGCGCTTCAAGCGCCTCGCGTGAGCGGGGCACTTCGCCATCATGCTGATCGACCAGGATCTGGCACAGGGCCATGACATTGCGTGCCTTGGTGTTGAACAGGCCAATGGTCTTGATGTGCTCGCGCAAGCCTTCTTCGCCCAGGGCCAGGATGGCTTGTGGCGTATTGGCGCGTGCATACAGTGGCGCAGTGGCCTTGTTGACGGAGACATCGGTTGCCTGCGCTGAAAGCACCACCGAGATCAGTAATTCGAACGGCGTCTTGTAGACCAGTTCCGTTCGCGGTTCCGGGTTGGTTTCCCGAAGGCGACGATAGATTGCACTGCGCTTTTCGGCGTTCATGGTGGGGTTCTGGCCTTGGCGCGAGCCAGCGCCGCTGCTACTGGATCATTGGCTGCCTTGCGCGCCTGCCGCTTCAGTCTTCGCTGTTCTTCGAGTCGATGAATGCGCTGCGTGCGCGCCTCAAATCTCGCCCGGAACTGCTGGGCCAGTTCGAATGCCGGAGGATGCTCCGGCGCCGCGTCCATGACGATGCAATCCACCGGGCACGGTGGGATGCAGAGTTCGCAGCCGTTGCACTCATCGCTGATAACCGTATGCATCAGATTCATCGCGCCGACGATGGCGTCGACCGGGCAGGCCTGGATACATTTGGTGCAACCGATGCAATCGGCCTCGATAACGCGCGCGACAGTCTCGACCTTCTTTTCTTCGCCGCAGTCTGTGTCCAGTGGGAGTTCGGCGCGGTCCAGCAGTTGGGCAATCCGGGCAATGCCAGCGGCTCCGCCGGGTGGACAGCGATTGATCTCGGCTGCGCCATCGGCAATGGCTTCAGCGTACGGTTTGCATGCCAGATAGCCGCAGCGGGTGCACTGCGTCTGTGGCAAGAGCCGATCAATTGCTTCGGCCAGACTCTGACGTTGCGCTGTTTGCAAGCTTATTTGACCTGCATGCCAGGTTCGGCGCCGGCGTCCGGTGACAAAAGAAAGGGGCCGCCACGGTCATCACTTGCCGCCAGCACCATGCCCTCGGACAGACCAAAGCGCATTTTTCGCGGAGCAAGATTGGCTACGCACATGGTGAGTCGGCCAATCAGGTCCTGCGGGGCGTAGGCGGACTTGATGCCAGCAAAGACCTGCCGCGTTCCCAGCGGGCCCAGATCCAGTTGCAGCTTGAGCAGCTTGTCTGCGCCTTCCACCGCCTCTGCATTGGCGATGCGGGCGATGCGCAGTTCAATTTTTGCAAAGTCATCGATGCTGGCGTGAGCGTCGCTGGCGGGCTTGTCCTGTTTCTTGTTCTGGGGCTTCTTGGCAGCAGGTGCAGCAACAGGCGCTGCCGGAGCTGCCTCCGCCTTCATCATGTTTTCAACGGCCTTCGGCTCGACCCTGGTCATCAGCGGCTTGTAGCTGTTGATGCCTTTTGCCAGAAGTGGAGACGATAGATCGCTCCAGGCCAGCGGTTCGATCTTGAAGAAGGTTTCGATGTCCTGCGTGATCTGCGGCAGGATCGGTTTCAGGTAGATGGCGATCTGCCGGAAAATATTCAGGAACGTGGTGCAGACCTGATGCAGGGTTTCACGCTCATCCTCTAGCTTGACCAGTTTCCACGGTGCGAGATTCTGAATCTCCGCATTGGCCTTGTCGGCCAGCAACATGATCTTGCGCAGGGCGGCCGCAAAATCACCGGCCTCGTACAGACGCTTGATGTCGTCGCCCGCAGCTGCAAGCTCGTCGAACAACTCGCTGCTGTGCATGCTGGATGCCAGCTGGCCGTCAAATTTCTTCTCGATGAAGCCTGCGCAGCGGCTCGCGATATTCACGAACTTGCCCACCACGTCGCTGTTCACGCGTGCCTGGAAATCCTGAAGGTCAAGATCAAGGTCGTCCGCGCTGCTGCCCAGTTTGGCCGCAAAGTAGTAACGCAGCATTTCCGGATTCAGATGATTGAGCCAGGTTCGTGCACGTACGAACGTGCCGCGGCTCTTGCTCATCTTGGCGCCGTTGATGGTCAGGTAACCGTTGACGTGCAGTTTAGTCGGGGTGCGGTGGTCCGAGCCGTGCAGCATGGCCGGCCAGAACAGGCCGTGAAAGTTGACGATGTCCTTGCCGATGAAATGGTGCAGTTCGGCGGGGGAATCCGCGCCCCATGAGGCATCAAAATCGGCCGGATCGTTGGCCTTGCACCAGGCCAGGTGGCTGGCCATGTATCCGATGGGGGCGTCCAGCCAGACGTAAAAATACTTGTCCTTCTCGCCGGGAATCGGGAAGCCGAAGTAGGGGGCATCCCTGGAAATATCCCAGTCCTTGAGGCCACTCTCGAACCACTCACGCAGCTTGGCCTTGATGGCCGGATGCGCCACATCGTCCTGCAGCCAGGTTTCCAGGAATTCCTGAAATTTCCCCAGCTCGAAGAACAGGTGCTCTGATTCGCGCAGCACCGGAGTAGCTCCGGAAACGGCGGATCGCGGGTTCTTCAGATCTGTTGGTGCGTAGGCAGCACCGCAATTCTCGCAGTTGTCGCCATACTGGTCTTCGCTGCCACATTTGGGGCAGTCGCCCTGGATATAGCGGTCCGGCAGAAACATGTTCTTGACCGGATCATAGAGTTGCTCGATGGAGCGTCGCGCGATGCAACCGCGGGCTTTGAGCCGCGTGTAGATCAGGGCGCTGAGCTCGCGGTTTTCGTCACTATGAGTTGAATGATAGTGATCAAAAGCCACACCGAACTCCGCAAAGTCCGTCGCGTGCTCGCTGCGAATCTTGTCGATGAAGGCTTCGGCGGTAACACCGGCCTTTTCTGCTGCCAGCATGATCGGGGTGCCGTGGGCGTCGTCCGCGCAGACGTATCGCACCTCATTGCCGCACATGCGCTGGAATCTCACCCAGATATCGGCCTGGACATATCCCACCATGTGGCCGAGGTGGAGCGGGCCGTTGGCATAGGGCAGGGCGTTGGTGACGAGTATCTTGCGGGTCATCGTTGTGTCTTGGGCGGCGGGTGACGAGAGCCGCCGATTATCTCACGCGATGGGCCTCAGGCTGAACGCAACGGCCCTAGAGGGTATTCCGCAATGCTGGCCAAAGGATCACATTGGATACAGATTCTGCTGGTAATCTTCTCGATCTCGCGCTAATGACCATGACGGCGGAACCAAGCAATGAGCCGAATCGCACCCAAAGCCGCACTCGTACTGATGGCAACCTTGTTTGCAGGCATGGCCTACGCAGAGGGCTGGAAAGACTTTGCCAAGCAGATATTCCAGCAGTCGGGCGCTGCCCAGCAGGGCGCAGCGCTAGCGGACGCTGAGATCGTGCAGGGTCTGAGAGAGGCGCTGGCAAAAGGCACCAGGAGCGCCATCCTCCAGTTGGGGCGAACAGACGGCTTCTGGGCTAATGATCGGTTCCGAATTCCGCTGCCCAGCACGGTGGTCAAGGCCGATACCTTCATGCGCGCTGCCGGATATGGCCCGCAGATTGACGAAATGCACCTGTCATTCAATCGTGCTGCAGAACAAGCAGTCCCCGTGGCAGCCGATGTGTTTTCGCAGGCGGTCCAGAAGCTCACCATCAACGATGCGCGCAATATTCTGTCCGGCCCGCCCGATGCTGCGACTCAGTATTTCCGAAAGGCCACAGGCGAAACGTTGGCCATACAATTCAAGCCGCTGGTAGCGAAAGTGACGGCCGGATCAGGCCTGGTCCAGCAGTACGAGAAAATGATGGCCTCTGCAGGGCCACTGGCCGCACTTGCAGGCGGCGGCGCGGATGTGAACACCTACGTCACCAACAAGGCGCTTGACGGATTGTTCCTGCGAGTTGCTGAAGAAGAGAAGGCGATCCGGGAGAATCCGGCCGCCCGTACTAGCGATATCCTGAAAAAGGTATTTGCCAAGTAGCCGCTGGATTTGTCTGCCCTTCTAGGCAGTTTGTCCCGAGGTTCCTGCGTGGAAATGGTGGGTTGCCAGGGACTCGAACCCCGAACCTACTGATTAAGAGTCAGCTGCTCTACCATTGAGCTAGCAACCCATTTCACGGCAAAACTCTGGATTCGTTAAAGAATCCCGAGGGACAAATTAAATTGGGGTGATCGACGGGGCTCGAACCCGCGACAACCAGGATCACAACCTGGGACTCTACCAACTGAGCTACGACCACCACAGGGGGGCGGATTCTACCGACTCCGACGCCGGGATACTACTGTGTCTTGGCCCGACGTTGCGATATTGCCTCGTCGTGGATCGAACAAGTGAGATTTTGCGCCTCGATCTATGCGGTTTTGTCTTGCCGCCAGCGGCCAGATCGCTGGAGCCTGAACGGCTTGCGCCTGCGCAAAGAGCGGGCGACTGGCTTGCAACTGTGGCCTCGCCAATTTCGGCGCGTTTGCCTTTGGCGCATCGCGAATATTTTTGTGGGTTTAGTGCTCACATGGCTTCTTGCACCCGGCACTTATTTACCATATGGTCAGAACAGGCGCGCGCATTGACGTGCAATTGAGCGCTAGGCAGTGCACAGAATAAGGGGAGAATTTTATGATTCAGGAGAACAGCGACCTGCTGATTGTCTACGATCATTTTGAGTCGGTTTGTTGCCACAAGGTCCGTATAGCCTTGGCAGAAAAGCAGATTCCTCACCAGATTCGTCATGTTTCACTGGAAGACGGCTCGCACCTGAAGTCAGGGTCCGAACTGCTTCGCGTCAATCCAAAGGGTGTGGTTCCGGTGATTTGTCACCGTGGTCGAACGCTGACTGAATCATCCATCCTGCTGGAGTATCTTGACGATGCCTTTCCCGAGCCGGTCTTGATGCCCGCCGATCCTTATTGGCGGGCGCGTCGACGACTGTGGGCGCGCTGGATTGACGAAGAAATGCATGTGCCCCACGTTGCGGTCATCAGCTTCGCGGTGTGCTACGGCGCCGCATTCAAGCAGGCCTTGGGTACACAGGAAGCCGTTGAGGATTACCTCAGCAATATTCCCGACCCCAAACTGCGGGCCTCGCATCGTGCCAGTTTTGACCAGCCGCTGGATTCCGCCGAACTGCGGCGAGCGCTTCATGCCTGGGCTGCCTTTGTCAGGGTGATGGACCAGACATTGGCGGAAGTGCCCTGGTTGGCCGGTGAATCTTTTAGCCTGGCTGATATCGACGTTATTCCCTACATATGGCGCCTGAATAACCTGGGTTTGGACATGCTGTGGGAATCGTATCCCCGTGTTGGTGAATGGATAACCCGCGTTACGACGCGCCCCTCCTTTCTGGAAGCAGTCAGCAGTCGACAGCCTGCTGAGTGGATCGCGATGATGCGGCAGACCGGCGACATTGCATTGCCTCAGCTGCGGCAAATGCTCGCCGAACCACCGCCAGAGCCAGTGTCGCCCGCAGCGAGTTGCAGTTACTGAGATCGATGGAGCCCTGATCAGTGAGCAAGAGCAAAGTAGAAGAAACGGATGTTTTGGTGGTGGGCGGGGGTGGTTGCGGTTTGAACCTGTCCATCTTTCTCGCAGACCTGGGCGTCAATTTCGTCACGGTCGAACGAAGTGAGCATCTCGCGCAGCTGCCCAAGGCACATTATCTGAATCAACGCACCATGGAGATACTTCGCCAGCACCAATACGCTGACGACGTTTACGCCCTCGGGACGCCTCCGCACAATATGTCCCGCGCCATGTGGTTGACCACACTCGGCGGAGATGGCCCCTACGACCGAAAGGTCATTCACGAGATGGATGGAATTGGTGGCACAGGGGAGTCGCAACGAGCGATCTATGAGCGCGACAGCGCTTGCCGGTCAGCCAACCTGCCTTTGATTCGATCGGAGCCCATTTTCAAGCACCATGCTGATGCACGCGCGCCAGGCCAGATTCGCTTTGGACATGAATTGACCAGTTTCGAGCAAGACGCAACGGGTGTGACCGCTACGATCACGAGTTTGGCATCAGGAGAGACAAAGCAAATCCGAGCCAAATATCTGGTTGGCGCCGACGGTGGACGAACAGTTGGACGCGCACTTGGCAACAAGATGGTGGGCCCCTCTGGTCTGGCCAAGAATGTCACCGTGCACTTCAGCGCCGATTTGTCCAACGTCATTTTGGATGACCGCGTGATGTTGCACTTTTTGATCCATCCGACGCGTCGCGGGCCTCTGGCCAGCGGTGCTTTGGTTCCGGCGGGTGGGGACGATGCTAAATGGGGTCGGCACAGCAAGGAATGGATTTTCCATTTCATGGTCGCACCGGATGATCCCTCGAAATTCGATGAGGCTATGGTGACCGAACAGATTCGAGAGCTAACCAAGCTTCCGGATCTCCAGATGAATATTCACAAGATCAGCCATTGGATGATCGAAGCAGTGCTCGCTGAAAAATATCGCTTCGGGCGCGTCCTGATGGCAGGAGATGCGGTGCATCGACATCCGCCGGCTTCAGGTCTGGGGCTAAATACCGGAATCCAGGACGCGCACAATCTCGCGTGGAAGCTTGCAATGGTGACGCGCGGCCAAGCCGGTGATGCCTTGCTTGATACCTACGAGACAGAGCGGCGCCCGGTTGGCTCTTGCAATGTGGCCTGGGCGTTGTCCAGTTACTGGAATCACATGCTCAGCGCTGCCTCCATCTTCGCCATCCATCCGGCCAATGTTTATGAGATGGTCGGGCAACCGGACGAGGACAATGAGATTGCAGGGCTATTCGCGAACAGCCCCGACGGGCGCATGCGCCGCGCGCGCATGCAGGAGGTTTTCAATACACACAAAGTCGAGATGTTCGATCACGATATTGAGCTTGGTTTCGTCTATGAGAAGGGTGCGCTGGTACCGGACGGCACCCCGGCACCTGAGCGTGATCCCTGGGGATCGAAGTATCAGCCCACGACTCGGCCCGGGCATCGACTGCCACACGCCTGGCTTGAAACGGATGGCCGCCGCGTTTCCACCCATGATCTTCTGGACACAAGCGCCAGCTTTGTGCTGATTGCCAACGCCGAAGGCACGCAGTGGTGCGACGCAGCACAGCGTGTTGGCGCGGCCTTGGACATCAACCTCAAAACTGTTCGGGTTGCGCATGACGGCGATGCACTGGACACGGATCGGAATTGGCAAGAACTCAGCGGCGTCGGCGAAGAAGGTGCGGTGCTCGTCCGACCCGACGGCTTTGTGGCCTGGCGTTCGGCAGGTGTTTCAGCCGACCCCGTCGCCGAACTGGACGCAGCAATGCGTCAAATTATCCATCGCTGATGCTGCAGGCAGGTCAAAACAAGTCCGCTCATTTTGACGTCGTGGCGCAGGCGAGTCTTGTGATGAGACAAAATCCAGGATCGCGCCGTACGCGATCAATTCAATGAAATTCGGTGAATGCTCAGCGAGCAACGCGAAACACAACCTCCCGGCATACACGCGTCACTCCACTTAAACAGAGAGTCTCCATATGACCAATGCAATTCGTATCCGCCTGCCAGCCTCGCTCGATAGTCTGACGCCGGCCACTGTCGAACCCCGCTCGCCCGTTCGCGACGAAATTCTGGTGCGGGTACGCGCCAGCTCGATCAACTTTCACGATTACGCAGTGGTCTCCGGTCATCTGAAACCTGCGGAAGGTCGTGTCCCTCTGTCTGATGGTGCGGGTGAAGTGGTCGCGATTGGCGATGAAGCAACGCAATTCAAGGTTGGCGATCGCGTGATGAGCACCTTCTACCCGACCTGGCTGGACGGCGAGCCCGAGCTGAATGGCTTCGCCAGCGTGCCGGGCGATGGCATTGATGGCTATGCTCAGGAATACGTCACGGTTCCGGAGACAGCACTCACTCGGATGCCATCGGGCTATAGCTTCGAGGAAGCCGCGACGCTGACCTGTGCGGGTGTTACCGCCTGGCGCGCGCTGGTTGTGAATGGCCAGATCAAAAGCGGAGACACCGTGCTGGTGCAGGGCACGGGTGGAGTTTCGATCTTTGCGCTGCAACTGGCCAAGCTCATGGGGGCTACGGTTATTGCAACCTCCTCATCGGACGAGAAGCTTGAGCGCTTGCGTGCGCTGGGCGCGGATCACCTGATCAATTACCGCGCCGTACCGGAGTGGGGCGCTGCAGCGGCAAAGCTCTGTGAGCGGGGCGGAGTCGATCATGTGGTGGAGATCGGCGGCGCTGGGACCTTGCCGCAATCGATTCGCGCCATTCGTAGTTGCGGACACATTGCCCTGATCGGCGTTTTAGCAGGTCGAGAGGGCGTAATTCCCACCGCCGAACTGATGCGCAAGCAAGGCCGACTGGTCGGATTCACCGTTGGCAGTCGACGACACCAGATGGATTTGATTCGAGCCTGCGAAGTCAGCGGCTTGCGACCGGTCATAGATCGAAGTTTCCCGCTGCCGGCCCTGGGTGATGCATTCCGTCATCAGATAAGCGGCGCCCATTTCGGCAAGATCTGCATCAACGTGGCAGGCGACTGAGCAGATCCTGAAAGAGATCTGGTCAAAGTGGTCGGGGTAGAGAGATTCGAACTCCCGACATCCTGCTCCCAAAGCAGGCGCGCTACCAGACTGCGCTATACCCCGTTTGTGCCTCCTGACGAGTGACCGATCTCGCCAGCCCGCTATTATCGTGTGCTCCGAGGCCAGCGGTCAAAGTTTTTCGTGCTTTGTTCGATGTGAGCGGGTCGAAGCCGGGGCTTGGGCCGCTATACTTCGCGCCCAAATTTAGGTTTATCCCTATGGAACCCCAACACATCGGAAGTGAGATTACGGCCCTGCGAGCGCGTTTCGACGCGCTCCGGGGCTTTCTTTGACTACGAAACAAAGCGTGACCGACTGATTGAGGTCAGTGCGGAACTGGAACAGAGCGAAGTCTGGAACAAGCCCGAGTACGCGCAGAATCTGGGTCGTGAACGCGCCCGGCTTGAGGACGTGGTCAATTCTCTGGACGAGGCGGAGGCGGGTCTGAACGACGCTGCCGAGTTGCTGGAAATGGCACAGGGCGAGGGCGACGACAAGGCGATTGCCGAGATCGGGGCTGATGTCGAAAAGTTCATGAAGCTGGCCGACAAGATGGAATTCCAGCGCATGTTCAGCGGCGAAATGGATGACCACAACGCCTATCTGGACGTGCAGTCCGGTTCCGGCGGCACCGAGGCGCAGGATTGGGCCGAAATGCTGCTGCGGATGTATACCCGCTGGGCAGAGTCCAAGGACTTCAAGGTGGAGCTGATGGAGCGCTCCGACGGTGAAGTCGCCGGTATCAAATCAGCGACCCTGCATATTCAGGGCGATTACGCCTATGGCTGGCTGCGCACCGAAACCGGGGTGCATCGCCTGGTGCGCAAGTCGCCGTTTGACTCGGGAAATCGTCGGCACACGTCCTTTGCAGGTGTTTTCATTTCGCCTGAAGTCGACGATGACTTCGAGATCGAGATCAATCCAGCTGATCTGGAAATTGATACGTTCCGATCCAGCGGTGCGGGCGGTCAGCATGTGAACAAGACCGAGTCCGCGATTCGCATCAAGCATGTGCCCAGCGGGTTCGTGGTTGCCTGCCAGACACAGCGCAGCCAGCACGCCAACCGCGATACCGCGATGAAGATGCTTCGCAGCAAGTTATTTGATGCGGAGATGCAAAAGCGCAATACCGAGAAGCAGAAGGTTGAGGACTCCAAGGCCGATATCGAATGGGGCAGTCAGATCCGCTCCTATGTGCTGGATCAGTCGCGGATCAAGGATTTGCGCACCGGTCTTGAAATATCGGACACGCAGAAAGTCCTCGACGGCAATCTGGACCCATACATCGAAGCCAGCCTCAAGCAGGGACTGTAGTGAGCAAATCAGAAAAGCCGGAAGCAGAATCGCCAAGTGTCGACGAGAACCACATCATTGCCACTCGCCGCGAGAAACTTAAGGCGCTGCGCGATGCCGGCCAGGCCTTTCCGAATGATTTTAGACGTGACACGCTGGCAGAGCATCTGCATGGAACCTTCAGCGGCCATGAGCCAGAGGCGCTGGAGCAGAATTCCACGCGCTTCAGCCTCGCCGGGCGCCTCATGGCCAAGCGCGTCATGGGCAAGGCAAGCTTTGCGCAGCTGCAGGATTCCAGCGGACGTATCCAGATTTTCCTGAAGCGCGATGCCCTCGGTGATGAGGTCTACGCGCTCTTCAAGAGCGCCGATGTCGGCGACATCATCGGCGTCACTGGCAGCGTGTTCAAAACCCGCACAGGCGAGTTGTCGGTGGCGCTCGATGCTTTCAGGCTATTGTCCAAATCCATTCGACCGTTGCCTGAGAAGTGGGCGGGCCTGACCGATACCGAGGTTCGCTATCGTCAGCGTTACGTGGATCTGATCGTCAATCCGGCGGTCAAGGAAGCCTTCGAGAAGCGCGGCAAGACGGTGCGCTTCATTCGTCAGTTTCTCGACGCTCTGGGATTTGTAGAAGTGGAAACGCCGATGCTCCAGCCCATTGCCGGCGGCGCGACGGCGCGACCTTTCGTGACGCACCACAATGCACTGGATCGCGATCTGTACCTGCGTATTGCCCCGGAGCTTTATCTGAAGCGGTTGGTTGTGGGTGGCTTCGAGCGCGTCTACGAAATCAATCGCAATTTCCGCAATGAGGGGTTGTCGACCCGGCATAACCCTGAATTCACCATGCTCGAGTTTTATCAGGCCTATGCCGACTATCTGGATGCCATGGACCTGGTTGAAACCATGGTGCGTGACGCGGCTCTGACGGTGAACGGAAGTGGCAAGTTCAGCTATCAAGGCCGTGAGTACGATCTGGAAAAGCCTTTCAACCGTTGGTCGATGAAGGATGCGGTCAAGCAGTTCAATCCTGAGTTCGATGCGACTCGAACTTCTGATCGCGCTTATCTGGAAGCTTTCGCTAAAGGTGTAGGGGCGGATGCGAAGGCTGACTATGGTCCCGGCAAGTTGCTCACAGAGATTTTTGAGAAGACAGTTGAAGCCCAGTTGATGGACCCGACCTTCATCACCGCCTATCCCACAGAGGTGTCTCCGTTGGCTCGGCGCAATGACGATGATCCGGACGTCACCGATCGTTTCGAATTTTTTGTTGGCGGACGTGAAGTGGCCAATGGCTTCTCGGAGCTCAATGATGCTGAAGATCAGGCTGCCCGGTTCAAGTTGCAGGTCGCAGCCAAGGACTCGGGAGACGACGAGGCCATGGTCTATGACGCAGACTACATCCGGGCATTGGAGTACGGCTTGCCACCGACCGCTGGCGTTGGAATTGGTATTGATCGCCTGGTGATGTTTCTGACCGACTCCGCCAGTATTCGCGACGTCCTGCTGTTCCCGCAGATGAAGCCTGAGAAATAGCGCGATCCGGGGCTGCAGCTTTATCGTGGCCGCGCTCGCCGGAAGCTTGGAGCGCGGAGAGTTGCAGCCAAAATTTGATACAAAACGTGCAGGGTCGTCTCATAAAACGTGTAAATTCAACTCCCTGCGTTAGCGCCTGAACCGCGAGTCGAAACAACCAGAGCGCGTGTTCCCGTGGCGTCTATTTGGGGGAAATTTCCAGATAGATCAACTTCTTGGCCTTGGTCGGTATTCCGTTCACAATGCGCAGTCGGTTGCTCTCGTGGGGAGGGATAGCCGCCCGAAAAAGGCATGTTCTGAATGGACGCCAGCAGACAGGCAAGAATTTACGTGGCTGATCATGTCGCCGACGGGCACGCGTGGGCGACGGTTTCCATGCACAACATGGGGTCGGTGGTGCAGTGGGAAAGCGGGGCCGCACTGCTGTCTTCTGTTCTGGATAACGCGGCACCTGACCTAATTTTTGTGTCTGACGGCCTGACCGATATCAGCGGTCTGGAAATTTGCCGTCGCCTTCGCAACAACCCGCAGACACGAATGACGCCGGTCATTCTGATGAGCGAAATCGAGGATCCGGAGTTTGTTCGTAGTGCTCTCGATCTGGGGGCCGTTGATGTGCTGAGCAAGCCCCTCAATCCTGATTTGCTGCGTGCCAGGATCAAGTTTTATCTGGCCATGAGCCAGCAGAGTCAGGCGCTGGGTTTTGATGCGCAGGTACGCTCCGATGAGCTTGAACGCATGGTTGAAACCATGCGCGGCGAGCTGCGCGAACGCGAGCGCACCATGGCTCGCGCCGAGTTCCTCTTCAGCCACGATTTGATCACCGGCCTGCCGAACCGGCGCCAGTTGCTCGAATTGATGGAGCGCGGTCGCCGGCGCGCAGACAAGAGCGGCACCCCGATGGCGGTGGTTGCGCTGAGCATCGAGCATTACAACGCCTTGCAGGCCAGCAACGAGCGCGACTTGTTTGATCGGACGCTGGCAGGTGCCGCACAGTGTCTCCAGCGGACTTTGCGGCCACTTGATTTCGTGGCGCGCGTATCGGAGGACATGTTCGCGGCCGTGCTGATGCCGCGAGAGCTCGACAACATGGAGAGCGCGACGCGCAATGCCCAAGAAGCGGCAGAACGTGCTGCAACCGCATTGTTGTCTGAAGTGCTGGTAGACGATGTCGTCAGATCTTTGCAAACGCGCATTGCGGTTGCGGTGTATCCGCGAGACGGCACGCGCGGCCCGGAGCTGCTCAAGCACATTGATGAATCGCTTGCTGCGTCGCGTGGCGGCGCGCCGCGTGAACGTCGCCGGCCTGCGACACAAGATCTGGCCACGGCTCTGGCGATGGAGCTGCGCCTTCGACAGGCCATTGAGAGTGACCGGCTGGTGCCGCACTACCAACCCAAGGTTGATTTCAAGACCAATCGCATACTGGGCGGCGAAACGCTGATCCGCTGGCCCTTGCGCAGCGGGGAGTATGTTGGCCCCTCGGAGTTCGTTCCAATCGCTGAGGCGGGCGGGCTGATACCGTCCCTCGACGACTACGTGCTGACTTCGGCCTGCTGCCAGATTGCGGAGTGGCAGCAACGGTTTTCCGATTTCCGCATCAGCGTCAACCTGTCGGCGCTCAAGCTCCATCACCGAGGTGTGTTTGATCGTCTGCGCGAGTTGCTCAGCACAACGCGTGCTCGCCCCGAGCATCTTGAGCTTGAGATTACTGAGAGCGCCCTGATCACCGATTTCGATGCGGCCAAGGGCTGGCTGACGGCCGTGCGCGAGATGGGCGTCAAGGTGTCACTGGATGATTTCGGAACGGGGTACTCGTCATTGGCCTACCTGCGCCGCTTGCCTATGGACATCATCAAGATTGACCAGTCCTTCGTTTCCGGTTTGGAGATTGATCGCAGCACAGTGGCCATCGTGCGGGCGATGATTTCCATGGCAACAGCCCTGAACATGGAGGTGGTTGCAGAGGGGGTGGAGAACATGACACAGGCGGAAATTCTCAACCGTCTGGGGTGTCACACCTTGCAGGGTTTCATCTACAGCCCAGCGGTCACGGCAGGCAAGTTTGAGGCGATGCTGGAAACAGGCACGCTGAAACCACGTGCTCTGGGCATTCAGAGCGACCCGAGCTTACGCAGTGACGGCAGGCGTCTGAGTAATCCGTTTCCGGTTCCGGATGCGGACCGCCGTCACCGGATTCAGTGATCGCCACCGCCCTTCAGGGCGGGTTCCCATTTGCTGACAATCGCGATGATCCCCAGCTTGGGGCTATCCAGATGATGCAGTTCGTCGCTGCGCATGCGCCGTGACTCGGCCAGGCGCCAGGATGTGGCTTCTTCGCCGACGCTGACGGTGGTGTAGACCAGATCTGCATCCAGATGCAGGAATCGACCCAGACCCAGTCCGATGGTTCCATCAATTTCATTGAACTCGCGGGCACCGATTCCCCGCTCAACCGGCACAGTCACAGTTTCGCCGGACTTCAGATGCAGGCGCGGACCCTGGCCATCCGGTGGGTCATTCTGAGTCCATGCTAGTCGAATCAGTGGCCTGAATTGCGGGCTGCCGCGCAATTGCGCCCAATGATCCCGCAATCCGAATTCTTCATCCGGCAGGATCGTGATGCCAGCGGCACTGAGTTTTTGCTGTTCGTCGAGTTCAATGGCGCTGCGCAGGCTGGGCGCAATGGCGGGTTGCCCGCCTTCTTCCACGGCGCGCAGGTAGCGAAATACGATCAGATCGACCCGCCAGGTCGCCGCTTGCGCTGGCAGGCTGAGCGCCAACAACAGCAGGGCCAGTGCGGCCTTTCCCGAGATGCCGCGCGCTTGATTGAATGCGTTCATTTGCTCCGGGGTTCTGCGGGGGAGGGGGCGGGTTCGCGCAGTGTAGCCAGCAATTGCAGGAGTCTGCTTGCCCGGGTGTCCACCGGGTCGAGCGATGCGTTGATGTGCAACTTCTTCTGGCCTTCGAGTTTGTACACCTTGGGCTGTGACTGAATCAGCTTGATCAGGTTGCGCGGGTTCAGATTGGGTTTGGGGCCAAACTCCAGGACCGCGTTCTTGCTGCCCGCGCGAACACGGGTGAGTCCCAATTCCTGCGCGGTGATCCTGACCGAAGCCGCCTGAAACAGATTGTCCACTTGCTCGGGCAATTCTCCGAAGCGATCAATTACCTCAACGCGCAGCTCGAACAGGTCCTCGGTGCTGGTGGCTTCCGACGCCCGCTTGTAGAGAACAAGCCGTGTATGCACGTCGGGAATGAAGCTGTCTGGAATCAGGGCGGAAACTCCCAGGTCTACTTCGCACGCGGCTTCGCCAAACGGTGCATCGTCCAGCGTTCCGGCCTTGATGGCCCTGACCGCGCGTGCCAGCAGTTCTGCGTAGAGGGTGAAGCCGACTTCTTCGATCTGACCGGACTGGTCGTCGCCCAGAAGCTCGCCGGCGCCGCGGATTTCCAGGTCGTGCGTGGCGAGCGCGAAGCCCGAACCCAGATCGCCCAGTGACTCAATGGCCTCGAGTCGTTTCTGGGCATCAGTGCTCAAAGCGCGTCGTGAAGGTACAAACAGATAGGCGAAGGCGCGATGGTGTGATCGCCCCACGCGACCGCGCAGCTGATGTAGCTGGGCAAGGCCCAGACGGTCGGCCCGATCAATCAGGATCGTGTTGGCACTGGGTACGTCGATGCCGGATTCGATGATGGTGGTGCAGACCAGGATGTCGAAGCGTTGGTGATAGAAGTCGAGCATGACCTGCTCGAGCTCGCGTTCGCGCATTTGGCCGTGGGCAAATCGTACGCGTCCTTCAGGCAGCATTACCTGAATATCGCGGCTGAATTTTTCGATGTCGGAGACTTCGTTATGCAGGATGTAGACCTGTCCGCCGCGACGAAGCTCACGCTGACAAGCTTCGATGACCAAGCCACGATCCCATTCTGAAACAAAAGTCTTGATGGCTATGCGAGATGCAGGCGGCGTTGCAATGATGGACAGGTCGCGCAGCCCGGCAAGGCTCATGTTCAAGGTGCGTGGAATCGGCGTGGCGGTCAGCGTCAGCAAATCAACTTCGGCGCGCAGATTCTTGAGTTTCTCCTTGTGGCGAACGCCAAAGCGATGTTCCTCGTCCACCACCACCAGACCCAGGTCCTTGAATTTGACGTCGGCCTGCAGCAGCCGATGGGTGCCGATCACGATATCAAGTGAGCCAGCGGCGAGCTGCTTGAGCATCTCGGTCTGCTCCTTGCTCGTGCGTAGTCGAGAGAGCGCGCCTACGCGTATCGGCCAGTCTGCAAAGCGATCAGAAAAATTCTTTTCATGCTGCTGGGCCAGCAAGGTCGTCGGTGCCAGCAGGCAGACCTGCTTGCCCGCACGGGCAACGGCGAAACAGGCACGCAAGGCGACCTCGGTCTTGCCAAAGCCCACATCACCGCAGACCACGCGGTCCATGGATTTGGCAGCGGTTACGTCGGCCAGAACAGCATCAATGGCCTTCTGCTGGTCCTCAGTAGGCGTGAAAGGAAAGCCTTCGCAGAACTTGAGGTAGTCGGCCTCGTCCACACTCAGGGCATTGCCTTCGCGCGCGGCGCGGCGAGCCTGGATTTGCAGCAACTCGGCGGCCACATCATTGGCCTTGTCGCGCGCCTTGGCCTGCGCTTTTCCCCAACGTTCAGAGCCCAGGCTGTGCAGCGGTGCGGTTTCATCCTCAGCACCGGTGTAACGATGAATCATCTGCAGCGACGCGACCGGCACATACAGCTTGTCCAGTCCTTCCTTCTTTCTTCCTTCGCGAGTGCGTGCGGCGTACTCAAGCACGAGGAACTCGGTTTCGATGCCGCCGGCTTCCATGCGCGTCAGGCCGCGATAGCGACCGACGCCATGTTGTACATGAACCACGGGCGCACCGATGGCCAGCGAAGACAGATCACGCAGGATGGTTTCCGGGTCACGCACCTTGTTTCGCTTGCGCGACTCCACCGGCGCCCGCTGACCAAAAATCCCCGGCTCCGCAATCAGCGAGATGTTGTCATCAGGAAGTTTCAGGCCATGCTGTAACGGACCCAAGGCGATGCCGTATTTGTTCTTTCGGGCTGAGCTGGCATCCGCAAATGAAGCCCAGTCGTCAAAGCTGCGCGGCAGGATGCCCTGCGGCTTGAGCCAGTCGATGACGGCCTGCTTGCGTCCAGCCGATTCGGCGACAAAGAGAATGCGCTGTTCATTGCCTGCAAGGTAGGCGCGAATGCCATCAGCGCTGCCGGGCAAATCCAGCGCGCCATCCGGTGCGGCGATGGAAAGGCTGTCTATCGATTTGAGCGCCTGCAGTGCAGCCTCGGGAGAGAGAAACAGATCTTCCGGACGCATCAGCGGGCGTTCGATATCTCCGCGCAGGCGTTCGAACCGGTCGCCAATCTGCTTCCAGTCTTCGTTGAATGCGGATTCCAGATCACCCAGCCGGGCGATCTTGGCGGTTCTGGGCAGATAGTCGACGAGCTTGGCAGTCGTGCCGAAAAACAAGGGCAGCCAGGCTTCGATGCCTGCTGGCATGAATCCACGCGTGACTTCAGCATAGATTCTTGAGCGTGAAGGATCGCCGGGAAAATATTCGCGATAGTTGCGGCGAAAATTCTCAATGCCGCCCTTGTCAGTGGGAAACTCTCGTGCCGGCAGCAGACGCACAGATTCAACCTTGTCGGTTGAACGCTGGGTTTCCGGATCGAAGGTGCGGATGGATTCGATTTCGTCGTCAAACAGATCCAGTCGATAGGACAAATCCGAACCCATCGGAAAAACGTCAATCAGAGCGCCGCGCACTGCGAACTCGCCCTGCGTCTGCACTTCCCCTGTAACGGCGTAACCGGCAGACATGAGTCGCTGGCGAAAGCCGTGAAGATCAAACTGCTGTCCAGTTTTCAGAACCAGTGACCTGGCATCCAGAAAGCTGCGCGGCGGCAGCCGCTGCATCAGGGCATCGGCGGTCAGCAGCACAATGCCGCTCACCATCTCCGGCAGTGCATTGAGCGCCGCCATGCGGTCGGACAGCAATTCCTGATGTGGCGAGAACGGATCGTAGGGAAGCGTCTCGTTATCCGGAAGATGCAGCACCGGGACGCGTCCGGAGGCAAAGAATCGCAGAGCACCTTCCAGCCGGTAGGCCTGCTGCTCATTGGCGGCCACAGCGACAATGGCGCAGTTGTGTGTGAGCGCCGCCTGCACGATTTGCCACGCCAGACCAGATTCTGCCGAGGATCCGGAAACCACTTCTGGCGAAGAGTGAGAGCGCGTTGATTGGTCGGACATCTGGGCCAGGGAACCGGATAGGCAAGAGCAGGACAGGCAATTTTACCTGCTTGGGCTAATCCTGCCCGGTGATGATGGGCGCGCTAGCATGCAGACCCGACCGGATTGGAAAGAATATGAACCTTACACAGGCCGTGCAATCAAGACGCAGTGTCCGCGCCTTCACCCCAAAGCCGGTAGACGGCCATCTCTTGCGAGAAGTGCTGAGCCTCGCGGCGCGAGCCCCGTCGGGCGGTAACGTTCAGCCTTGGCGGTTGTATGTTCTGGGCGGCGAAGCGCTGGAGCAACTCAAGATTCGCATGCGGGCGCGGCTTACAGAGCAACCGCTCTTAGATCCAAGCGAGTACGAGATTTACCCCGCCAATCTTTGGGAACCGCATCGAAGCGAGCGTTTCAAGGTCGGAGAGGACATGTACGCCTTGCTCGGCGCAGAACGCGGAGATAAGGTCGGTCGTATGCGCCAGTTTCAAAAAAATTTCGAATTCTTCGGCGCGCCCGCTGCGCTGTTCTGCTATGTGGACCAGCGGATGGGACCACCTCAGTGGTCAGATCTGGGGATGTACCTGCAAACCCTGATGCTCCTGCTGCGTGAGCGGGGGCTGGACAGCTGCGCGCAGGAGTGTTGGTCGGTCTATCCTAAGACGGTGGCTTCTTACATCGAACCTGATGACGGACTGATGTTGTTCTGCGGGATGTCCATTGGTTATGCCGATGATTCTGCGGCGGTCAACCAGTTGCGAACACGGCGACTCCCACTGGACGAGTTCGCTCGCTTCAACGGCATATGACCTGAGCGAGCCCTTCAGCGGCCGCGCATCATGTGCTGATGCAGGAATGCGATGACGCCTTCATTGAAGGCATCGTTCTTGTCGCCGGCAACCATGTGGCCGGCGCCTGATACATCCATGACTTCGAGTTGTGGAAGGCGCTTCTTGAGCTGGGCAATGCCCTCGTCACTGACGATGTCACTCTGCAGCCCGCGCACCAGCAGGCTGGGAACGCGCACGTTTTCCGCGGCTTCCAGCAAGGGTTCCGTGAACTCCGGCGGTTCACTGCGTGGCTTGTCAGATATCAGCTTGGGGTCCCAATGCCAGTAGAGGCGACCATCTTCGCGCTTGCGCAGGTTCTTCATTAGACCGCTGGGATCTTTGGGGCGCGGCCGCTGAGGGTAGTAATGGGCAACGGCGTCCGACGCCTCCTCCAGATTGGCAAAACCATCGCGATTGGCGCGCATGAACTCACCGATCTTGCGTGATCCCGCCGCTTCAACATTCGGCACGATGTCCACCAGGATCAGCGCTTGGGCCAAGAGCGGGTCGCCCTGACCCAGGGCGTAGAGTGCCATCGCACCGCCCATGGACGCGCCCACCAACGCGGGCCTCGAATTGATCTGGGCAATGACACTATTCAAATCCGCTGCCAACAGCGGCAGGCCGTATTCGCCATCCGGTGACCAGTCGCTATCGCCATGGCCACGCAGATCCAAATTGACCACATGAAACCCCTGACGAATGAGCTCTCTTTGTGCGCCGCCCCATGAGTGTCGGGTTTGTCCGCCACCGTGAAGCATGATGACGCAAGGCGAGCGAGGGTCGCCTCCGACATCGCCAGCCAGACGAAGTCCGTGGTCGCCTTCAAAGTATCGGGTCTCGATTTCGGTGTGCATCAGAAATTATTTGGGCGGTGGCGGCAGAAAAGAATGTCCTCTTCTGCGAGGCGGCTGTGTCTCACGCAGACTATTTCAAAAAGCGCAACCTGCATCATCTCGCGATGATAGATGAGCTGTCGGCCTTCCGGTTATCGAACGGTTCGAGTCTGGATGCGCCTGAATTCTACGCATTCTTGTGTCTTGATCTCCTGAAAAGAGTCGAAGCTGACATTTCTCTGGACGATTACATTCCCGATTCCCTCAGGGTGGCCCTTTGAACCGTTTATCTGCGGGGCGGCCGAAATCTGCTTGTTGTGGGTCAACATCAGCAATGAATTTGTACTTGATTTCCGATGCATTTAACAGCGTTCACGCTACTATGGATGCGAGGGCTGCAGACAATACGAATGTAGAAGACGGCTGCAGAGAAGAGGAGGTATATCGATACATGCTGGAATACGGCGCGACAGACCGATGCGTTTTCCGTTAGCAGTTCGAATGGCCGTTGTTCTCGGCCTTTGCCTACTTCTGCTTCAGGGCATCCTGGGGTTTTCCTTTGATCGCGCGCTGGACAACGCGAAAGCCCAGCGCATCGACAGTCTGACAAAGGCCGCCTCGTCGGCGGTGGATTACGCCGTCGGTATTGAGATTGCGCGCCAGCGCGACGCATTGGAGACCATTGCGGATATTTCTCGCCAGCAGGGCAGCCGGGTGGAGGTCAGTCGGCGCGCTGCGGGTCCCGAGCCTGCAGAAACTGAACCAAAGCCCATTGCGCCCTCGGAGCCTACAGAAAAGGCCGCAGCGGAACCGACAGTAAAAAAGAGGGGCTTTTTTTCAAGACTGTTTGGATCGCGTGAGGAGCCAGTCGAGCCGGAGCAAGAGAAGGCCACGCCTGAACCACCGCCGGTTGCCCGGAAGAATGTGAAAAGAGAGCCGTCACAGATCCGAATGGAGCGTTTGGTCGACAGGGTGAAGGGCCTTGCGGAGTACACCGACGGTTATCCCATCATCTGGCACAAAGTGTCGGATGAATTTCCCGAGCTGTCGGAAGAATTGCGAGGCAAAGCACGGCGACTTGAACTCAGTACGATAGGTAGAGCGCATGAGATCCAGTGCGATGCCCATGATTGCGTGATACTCGGTGTCGTGCCGTTTCAGACGCGGGATCAGGTGCAAATAGTTGCCGTTGAGGCGTCCTCCCTGCGCACGCTTCTGCGTGGTATTGGCATGTCGGCGGGCTATTCCCTAAATCTGGTTTTGGAAGCTGAGACAGATCGCACGCAAAGCAACACTGTCCAGGGGCGCTTGCTCCAGGCCTTCCAGGCTTCCGGCCATATCGGATCGCCATACTGGTATTACGACGGCGAGATCGCAGGTATTCCCATCGATCGAGAACAGATCGGCGTCTTTCTCTCTGAGGACATTGCCAGCAGTGATCTCGATGGCGTTCGCACCCAGTACTTTGGCATTGCGAGTGTGGGAGTCTTCGTCAGTCTCTTGTTGCTCGCGCTATTGCTCCGATCACCCATTGGGAGAGTTGGCGCATTGCGCAGAGCCTTGCCGGGGTTGACCCGGGGAGAGTTTGACGCCACCACCCGCAAACTTGAGGCCATTAGCAGCCGCACCGTGATTCGCGACGAAACCACCGATCTGATTGAAGCCGCCGCTGAAATCAGCAGTCAGTTGGAATCGATGCAAAAGCAAAGAGAGGCTCAGTCTGCAGAGTTGCAGGCAGAGCACGACTATGTTCAAACCATTCTGGACACTGCGCCGGCTTCGATTCTGGTGATGAACAGTGCCGGTGAAGTGGTCAGCGCAAATCAAAAGACGGCAGATTTACTGGGCATGGATCTGTCTGAGTTGGTTGGCCATGATTTTCTCGAGCATTTGCAGGCGGAACATCGGCAGCAGTTTCGACACGCTATGATGTCGGCATCTGCCACCGAAACCATTGTCCAGTACGAGTCTGAACTCGAAGGCGCCAATGGCATATGCCGGAGAGTTCGATGGCATTTTGTGCGCATGTCACACCTGTCGTCCCTCGGGCGCGTCTTAGCGTTTGGCGTGGACATTACCCGACTGCGGGAGTCAGAACGACGTCTTGCCTGGCTTCGGTCGCATGATGAGAACACCGGACTCTTCAGTCGTCGGGTTTTCGAAGAGCGTGTCAGGGATCTGCCGGGACAACGCACCCTGCTCCTGATTCGACCCGCTCAGGAAACCGCACTGCTGAAGATGCATGAAGCGCTCGGCCGCGACGAACTACAGCGTCGCATGGCGCAATGCATTCAGACTATCAGCGATGTGCTCGCAGACTCTGAAACTGCCGTGCTTGATATCCTGCAGTTTGCGATTCTGATCCCGGCGAATCGAATGGCTGTAGAGAACTGTCTTGAAAGTGTGCTGCCGGAAGACAGACAGTGGAAATTCACCGTCCAGGGGCGGCCGGTAGAAATGGAATTAAACCTGGTGGGAATTGAATTTTCCGATTCGGACTGCAGGGTCAATGTTGAAGATCAGCTTGAGGCCTTGCAGCAGGTTGCAGGCGCGCAGGCCGCGCCGCGAACTTGGGTGGCCGCACAGACCATCAGTGATCGGCAACTCAATGATTACCGCTACTGGGTGAGCGAAATCGACGAAGCGATTCGTGAAGATCGGATCGCCATCTTTTTCCAGCCTGTGTACGACACGCGCAGCCTAAAACCATTGCACAGCGAAGTCCTGATGCGTCTGATTTGCAGGGACGGCAGCGTGCGCAGTGCTGGAGAATTTGTTCGTGCTGCAGAGCGGTCCGGTCAACTTAGGAAATTGGAGCAAATTGTTCTGGCCAAGGCGATTGATGCGGTGCTTGAGCAACAAACCGCTGGCAGCGGACATGGGTTGGCAGTGAATATCTCAGCGTCGTCGCTGGAAGAGCCATTTCTCGAGAACATGATTCATGCAGCCGTGAACGAGCGCGGCCTTGATCCGAAGGGCTTGATGCTCGAACTGCTGGAGACTCAGTCGATCGAGCATATTCAGGCGGCGGCGAAACGGATGCAGGCTTTGTCTGCCCTGGGTATCAAAATTTTGCTCGACGATTTTGGTGTTGGCTTCACCTCGTTTGAGTATCTGCGTGAACTGCCATTCACCTACGTGAAATTTGACCAGTCCTTTGTGAAGCACCTAGCCAGTCGAAAGGCGGATCAGAGTTTGATCAAAGCCATGCATGACATGGTGGCCGCCATGGGGCGTCACACTATTGCCGAGGGCGTTGAAGACAGCGCGTCCCTGAAGATTCTTCGAGAGATTGGCGTTAATGGGGTACAGGGCTTCGGGCTGGCACGGCCCGCGTCCGCTGTCAGTCATGCTGCGGCCACGCTGGGCAAGAGAGCCAGTCGATCTGTCGGGGCCGTCTAGGCCTGAGGTCGCGATTCCCGCTGGGTTCTCTGCAGATGAGAACGACGCCTGCTGGCTGAGATAGATCAAGGATTTCCTTGCCTGCCGAAAGTAAGGGGATGTTCGCTACGGGCATGCGACAAGCTGCTCAGGTTGAGGCGGCGAACGCGAGCCCTGGACAATTGTAAGTGCATGTTCGGTTTACTCTCCCCGGCATGAGCTCGCACAGCCAAAATAAGAGAAATGAGGAGTTACCGACCATGGCGAGCCAGAACATCGACTGTCTGCTTGAGCCTTTCAAGCTGCGAAATCTCGAACTGCGCAATCGTATCGTGATGCCGCCGATGACGCGTTGCTTCTCGCCGCAAGGGATCCCAACGCAGGACGTCGTCCGGTATTACGCAAAGCGAGCGGCGCATGGCGTGGGCTTGATTGTCACCGAGGGGGTGGCGATTCCGTTTCGAGGCTGCATTCATGATGAGGCGGTGCCATCGATGTTCGGTGCGGCGATGCCAGCCTGGAAGCAGGTTGTAGATGCTGTGCACGCCGAGGGTGCGGCGATCATGCCGCAGTTGTGGCACGTGGGGTTGAACCTGAAGCCCGAACTGGAGGGTCTCTTTGACGGCAACTCACAGCTGCGGGCAGATCAGATAGGACCTTCCGGACTGGCCGACGGCATCGGCAATCCGCCCCGGCCACTGGGGCAACCCATGACCGATCGAGACATTGCGCAGGTGATTGAGGCCTTTGCGGAATCAGCGTTCTGTGCCTACGAGGCTGGATTTGATGGCGTTCAGCTGCACGGCGCCCATGGATACCTGATTGATCAATTCCTGTGGGCCAGTACCAACGTTCGCAAGGATCAATATGGTGGGGATGCTGCCAATCGTTCCAGATTCGCCTCTGACATTGTCCGCGCAATTCGCAGGCGAACAGCGCCGGACTTCCCCATTGTCTTCCGCTTTTCGCAGTGGAAGCTGAGTGACTATGAGGCTGAACTGGCTGCAACGCCGGCGCAGCTCGAAGCCGTGCTGAGTCCATTGGTGGATGCCGGGGTTGATATGTTTGACGCCTCGCAGCGACGCTACTGGGAGCCTGCCTTCGAGGGCTCTCACCTCAATCTTGCCGGCTGGGCGAAGAAGCTCACTGGCGTCCCGTCGTCCACGGTCGGCTCGGTGAGTCTGGATAACGACGCCATACGCACTTTGCTGGGCGAATCCGCACAATCAACCGGCATCGAACGCCTAATAGAGAGATTGCAGAGCGGTGAGTTTGATCTGGCTGGATATCGTGCGGGCAGGGCGCATCGAAACGCTCAAACCTTATTCGCCGCAGTTGCTACACAGTCTGGACTAGCTTGCTTGTGCAGTGAATATGATCAGCGATTGCTACTGGCTGGGCACTGCGCATCGCAGGCACTCTCATCGCATGTGACTGCCTCGAGCCTCAGCAATATCGATGCCGTGATGCTTGAGTTTGCGGTACAGCGTATTGCGGCTCATGGCCAGGTCGGTTGCGGTATGGCTCATGTTCCATCCGTTGCTTTCGGCGGCGCGTAAGAGTGCGTCGCGCTCTGCGGCCTGGAGCAGATTTTCCCGCCCGCGCGACCGCGTGATCCTTGCAGGCGCCCGAGAATTTCTGGCGTACTCGCGCAGTTCGCGGGGCAGGTCATGCATCTGCACGCCCGGGGGTTCACATATCGCCAGAGCCGTGCGCAGCACGTTGCGCAGTTCTCGAATGTTGCCGGGCCAGGGATAGTGCATCAGGCAGTCGAAAACGTCGGGCGCGAGTTCGGCTGCTTGCAGGTCGCGCGTTTCCAACGACAGAAAATGACGGATCAGTTCTGCCTTGTCGGTACGTTCCTGCAAGCTCGGCAGTTCCAGCGTGACGCCATTGAGGCGGTAGTAGAGGTCTTCACGAAACTCGCCTCGCTCGATCATCTCGTGCAGCTTGCGGTGCGATGCGCAGATTAATCGCAGGTCTACAGCGACCGGTGCTTCGGCGCCAAGTGGCACGATTTCGTGTTCTTCGAGCACGCGCAGCAGCTTGGTTTGCAGGGACAAAGGCATGTCGCCGATTTCGTCGAGGAATAGCGTCCCACCGGAAGATTGCAGCACTTTTCCGCGCTTGCCTTCCTTACCCACCCCGGTGCGCGCGCCGGCTTCGTGGCCGAACAGTTCACTGTCGATCAGGGTTTCAGGAATTGCGGCGCAGTTGACTACGACGAAATTCTGCTTCGCCCGGTCACTTGCCATGTGCAGGGCGCGTGCAAAAACTTCCTTGCCGGCGCCCGTTGCGCCCTGGATCAGTACGGACACACCTGATCTTGCGATGCGCCGCGCACTGCGCGCGTTGCGCTGCATCATGGGGTCCGTGCCAGCGATCTCTTCCAGATCAAGAGGCCGGTCTGTAGCGGCGGGCTTCTGGCGCGCTGACGCGGCCGCAGGTGAGATCGACCCCAGGGGTGTTATGTGCCGCTGAGGCGCATGGAAGGACAGAAAGAAACGTCGCCCGCGGCGCAGATCGCGTACCGGCAGAATGGCTTCGCGACCTGCTCGCGTTCCGGCGGCAATCTGGTTCAGTGGTGCGTCAAAAATAGCGGATACAGGTCGTCCTACCAAGTCGCCCCGATCATTTGCACTGAGCAGGCGCACTGCAGTGGCGTCGGCGGCGGACACGATTCCTTCATCGTCCAGCGCCAGTGCTCCATCGTGTAGCAAGTTGACCAACTCGGGACGCGCGTGAAACCGCAGGATGATGCGGTTCTGGTGGCGGCGCAGGAACAGGCACTTCTCGATCAGGGTGGCGGAAAGATTCACCAGTGCCATGGTGTGCATCTGGCCAGGGCGGGTGTTGTGCGAACCCACGGTTGAGGCATCGAGCACCGCCACCAGGTGGCCAAAAGGATCGCGGATTGGCGCCCCGGCACAGGACAGACCCAGATGGCGCGTGCGAAAGTGATCCGTTCGATGAACGATCACCGACCTTTCCTCGGCGATGCAAGTGCCGATGCCGTTGGTTCCTTCGCGTTTCTCGCTCCAGTCAGCGCCTTGGACCAGCCCCGCGCTGCGCAATTGCTTTCGCAATGTCGGGTCCAGCTTTTCACGCAGGATTACGCCACTGGCGTCCGTGAGCAGCAACGCATACCCAGATCCAGAAATCTGGTCATAGAGCGAGTCCATTTCCGCGTCAGCGATGGCGATCAATTCGTCGTGTTGGGCCTGTCGATCCTTCAGCAGGTTGCCATCGATCACAGTCGGTGAGTACAGCTGCGAAGGGTCGAGCGAATAGTCGTTGACGCAGCGCGACCAGGAACTGCCGATGGTGTCGTCCAGCGCTTCGCGCCCCAGGCGCGGGCTACCGCTCACTTGGCGTATGACATCTTCAGCGTGGCGAACAGTCATGACATCTGACATTGCCTGTCTCCTCTCGTATTTATGCGCGACCTCGACTTCTGGCAACGGTGCTTGAGCCAAAAGTGCGCCACCCGTGACATGCCGAGGTCCTGCTCTGCAGCTTAGTTGACACAGCCAAACCGCGGCAATGAAGTGTTCCAAGCGGGCGCTTGAGAGCAGGAACTGTGTCATGTGCGGGACAGTGGGTGTGGCCGGGTCCGAGTCCTGCAGTCGCTACATAATTGCGTAGTGTCAGCACTCGGGACGTTCAATCAATGGCCTGCCGACGATCGGGGCGAGGCCGGCGATTTTTTTGGCCTGCGTCATGCGGCCGCAGTTGGTGAACGGAAGGATCATCGGCAGTGCAGCTTGCTCGTCGTCGAGGCCGGGTCTCCTTGCCTGATCCTGAGGAGCAGAAAATGTGCGAAATCAGTCTCGCGAGTCGCGGCGCGGTGTCACGGCTGTGAGACATCCGTGTGCCGCGGTGCTCCCACCGGCATAGGTGCCAGCGCTTCTATCTCAGAAAAATCGCCACACTGCAACTGCACATTGGTGGTGGTTCCGCAATATGGCATCTAACGTGCAAACTAGGTCGCCGCCCACCTGCGGGACTGGCTTGCTACAGTTATTAAAAAATACTCGGAGGAGTACTTCTAATGAAAATATTCAATATGGGGAGAATGTTCGCGACAGCGCTCGCCGTGACATTTTCTGCTGTCAGCGGCGCGGCCTTGGCTGACGGTGTCACGGACAAGATGATTGCTGATGACGCCTCGACGACCGGAGACATCGTCACAGTGGGACTGGGCCTGCACGGCCAGCGCCATAGTCCACTGGCCAAGATCAACAGCGACAATATTGGCGATCTGGTTCCCGCGTGGACATTCTCCTTTGGCGGTGAGAAGCAGCGTGGCCAGGAAACGCAGCCGCTGATCTACAACGGCAAGATGTTTCTCACCGGCTCCTACTCGCGTATGTGGGCGCTTGATGTGAAGACCGGTCAGCGTCTTTGGTCCTACGAGCATCGTCTGCCCGACGGCATCATGCCTTGCTGCGATGTCGTCAATCGTGGCGGTGCCTTGTACGACGATCTGGTGATCTTCGGCACGCTGGACGCGCGCTTGGTGGCGCTCAATCAGGAAACCGGAAAAGTCGTCTGGAACGAAAAACTCGGCGATTACAAAGCCGGCTATTCGTACACCGCCGCACCTATCGTGGTGAAGGGCAAGGTGATCACCGGCGTATCCGGCGGCGAGTTTGGTGTGGTCGGACGGGTTGACGCACGCGACGCCAAGACCGGCAAGCTGGTGTGGTCACGTCCGACCGTTGAGGGCCACATGGGCACGCTCAATGGCAAAGACAATGGCATCACCGGCAAGACCAATGCTTCGTGGCCCGGTGACATGTGGAAGTTCGGCGGCGCTGCGACCTGGCTGGGCTGCACCTATGCTGCCGATGTGGATCTGCTCTATTGCGGTACGGGCAATCCGGCGCCTTGGAACGCGCACCTGCGCCCTGGTGACAACCTCTATTCCACCTCAACCGTGGCGATCGATGCCGACACCGGCAAGATCAAGTGGCATTACCAGTCCACCCCTAATGACCACTGGGATTTTGACGGCGTTAACGAGTTCATCCCCTTCGACATGAAGGATGGCACGACAGCCGGCGCCAAGGCAGACCGCAACGGCTTCTTCTATGTGCTCAATCGCAAGAACGGCAAGTTGCTCAGCGCCGCGCCGTTTGTGACCACGCAGACCTGGGCTTCCGGTGTGGATCTGAAAACCGGCCGACCGATTGAGTCCAACAATCGCCCCGGTGATCCTTCGGAGCTAAAGAAGGGCGAGTCAGTGTTCACTGCACCGTCGTTTCTTGGCGGCAAAAACTGGATGCCAATGGCGTACAGCCCTGATACGGGCTACTTCTACGTGCCTGCCAATGAGTGGGGCATGGACATCTGGAATGAACCCATTACATACAAGAAGGGCGCGGCCTATCTTGGCGCCGGCTTCAACATCAAGCCGCTGCACGAGGATTACATCGGCGCGCTGCGTGCGATCGATCCGGCGACCGGCAAGATCATGTGGGAATACAAGAATACGGCGCCGCTATGGGGCGGTGTGATGACCACCGGCGGCAACCTGGTCTTTACCGGCACGCCAGAGGGCTACCTCAAGGCCTTCGACGCCAAAACCGGCGAAGAAGTCTGGAAGTTCAATACCGGGTCTGGCGTTGTCGGGCAACCTGCAACCTGGGAAATGGACGGCGAGCAATACGTGGCTGTTGCCTCGGGCTGGGGCGGTGCGGTCCCGCTCTGGGGTGGTGACGTGGCCAAGTCCGTCAAGGACATCAGCCAGGGCGGCATGATGTGGGTATTCAAACTTCACAAGAGCGCCGCCAGCAATTAAATCCACTGTATGGCCCGCGCTGAGCATTCAGCGCGGGCCCATCCACCTGATGATCTTCAGATGAACATGAAAAAGATGAGCCTGCCCTCTGCCTTGCTGCTCCTTTCTGGACTGGTCGTATCTGCCGTTTTTGCTCATGGCGACGTCACGCCGCAAACGGTCGACACGGCTGAACTCGAAGAATTGACTGGAGAGGAAGTTGAGAATCCTTATCGTGGAAACGAGAAAGCGATAGAGATCGGAGCGTCGGCCTACAATCAGAATTGTGCGCGCTGCCATGGCCTCGGCGCGGTGTCTGGCGGCATTGCACCTGATTTGCGAAAGCTGCCACCTGACGCCGCGACCGACGAATACTTCATTGAGAAGGTGCGAAATGGGGTGATCCGCAATGGTGTTACCTACATGCCGCCGTTTGCCGACACGTTCAACGACCAGGCGATTTGGGCCATCCGCGCCTGGCTCGACACTGTCTATGACGAGGACGCGTAATGATGATCTCCCAACGCCGCCGTGCGTCAATCTGGTTCGCTTTTGCAACGGCGCTGATGGCGCCGTTTTGCATTTCAACCGCAGCAGAAGAATCTCCTACCTCTTTGCAGTTGGTGCAGCAAAGCGGCACGCTCCAAGTTGCACTCTATGACGCCTTTCCGCCGTATTCATCAAAGCGGGCAGGGCGACCGGCCGGGATTGATGTCGATATTGCGCAGGCGCTGGCAACGGAGCTGGGCCTGAATCTCAAGCTGCGCCTGTTTGCAGCCGATGAGAACATGGGTGATGACCTGCGCAACAATCTCTGGAAGGGGCACTATCTTGGCGGTGGCGTGGCCGATGTGATGATGCATGTGCCGGCCGATCCCGAGTTCGCCGCCAAGGAGGACAAGGTGGTGTTCTTTGGCCCTTACTTTCGCGAGGCTGTCGCGGTTGCACACGACACCCAGAAGATTGAGTCGGTAGAAACGCCCCTGGTCCTGAGTGGGCACAAGGTGGGCGTTGAAGTCGACAGCATTAGCGATTACTACCTGAGCGGTGCTTTCAATGGCCGCCTGCGCACGGCAGCGGTGCGCTTCCCGACCGCGCGCGATGCGGTCAAGGCCTTTGCCGCCGGAGAAGTGGACGCGGTCATGGCTCCACGCGGCGAATTGCAAGGTCTGATCAAGGAAGTTGGTCTGCAAGACCTGGCCTACGATGAGCAAGAGCTGGTCGGCATGTTTCGCACCGCATGGGATCTGGGTATGGCAGTGAAACGACACGCCGATGACAGCCTGCTCGATGCGGTGGAGTCCGCGATGGTCAAATTGCGTGAGCGCGGCACGCTGGCAGATATCTTCAAGCGACATGGCGTGGCCTACGTCGCGCCTTCGGTTGACAGGCTGGCCCGTGTGGCGCCGCAGGACGATGATTGAAATGTTGAGCTTAGTGGCATGAGCATTTTTTTGCTCAGTGCGCGCAGCCAGCTTGCCGCCGCGATAATGATGGTGCTTGGGTGCATGCCCTTGCTGGCTGCAGACGATCCGCTGCGCTCTCCGGCTTGGGGCGCCATGGTGGAGCGGCATCTGGACGGCGGCGTCGTTCAATTTGATGACCGGGTCGAAGTCATCATGCCCCCGAGTGCTGAGGACCCGCTATCGGTCCCGGTGCAGGTAAAGGTCAAGGGTTTGGAGAACGTCGAGGAACTTCGCGTAATTGCGGATCTCAATCCGCTCCCACTGATCCTGACGTATGTGCCGACGCGCGCGGCGCCTTCAATATCTTTTCGCTTCAAGGTCGAGCAGTCCACGCCTGTGCGCGCGGCAGCGAGAACGCCAGACGGTGTTTGGCACGTTGGAGGTGCCTGGCTCACCGCGTCCGGTGGCGGGTGTACAGCACCGAGTTACGGGACCGGCAGCGGCCAGTGGCGGGACCAGCTGGGTGAGGTCAGTGGAAAGTTATGGCCGCGTGATAACGCGAGCAGCCGCTTGCGCTTTCGCGTCATGCACCCCATGGATACGGGCCTGGCGGCGGGAATCCCGGTGTTTCATATCGACGAATTGCTGTTCCGCGATACCGGCGGCAAGGAATTGGCGCGGCTCCGGACGTACGAGCCAGTTTCGGAGAATCCGGTGCTGAGTCTGGACTTGCATACCAGAGACGCGGTGCAGATCGTGGGCCGCGATGTTCAGGGCAATCTCATCAACGCGAAGGTCACGCCTTGAAGCGCTGCCTCTGGTTGTTGCTGATCGCATCCACCTCACTGGTGGCCGCGTCTGACTTCGATTACGGACTCAAGGCCAGGCAGATCGCCGAGGGTGTCTACGTATTTGAGGGGCGTCGTGAGCACTTTACGCGCGACAACGGCGGCAACATCGTCAATACCGGATTTATACAAACCGATGCTGGTGCCGTGGTTATCGATACCGGCCCCTCGCGCCGCTACGGCGAGCAAATGCGTCGCGCCATAGAGGCTAATACCGGAAAGGGCATCGCAAAAGTCTTCATCACCCACGCACACCCCGATCACTTTCTGGGTAACCAGGCGTTTGATCCCGAAAACATCGCCGCAGCTTCGCAAACGGTGTCCACTATCTCGCAGGCGGGCGAGGATTTGTCTGAAAACCTGTACCGACTCGTTGGCGGGTGGATGCAAGGCACCGAAGCCGTCGCGCCGGTAAAGGTCGTTGAGAGCGGAGTGATAGATATCGGCGGGCGAACTTTCCGCCTGATTGTGGATACCGGACACACGGCCAGCGATCTTGCTGTACTTGATGAGCAGACAGGGACCTTGTTTGCCGGCGATCTGGTTTTTCTCGACCGGGCAGCGACGACGCCCAGTGCAGATATCGAGCGATGGCTGGAGGCACTCACCAGGCTGGAGAAATTGCCGGTGAAGCAGATTGTGCCCGGTCATGGTCCGGTGGCCGAGGCAGGCGAGGGCATTGCCCAGACGCGTGCTTATCTGATCTGGCTGCGCAACGCCCTGTCGGACGCGGCGTCGCGTGGTCTGGACATGAACGAAGCGATGAAAATTAATGCGCCCGAAGCCTTCCGCAAGCTCGGCGTATTTGACGAAGAATTCCAACGCTCAGTCATACACCTGTTTCCTGAGATTGAAGAACAGGCATTTGGCAGCGCTAATCAGTAACAGCAGCAGAATCCTGAATCTGCGCGTCGAGATCATTAATGAAATTTCTTCCCTTCTTGTTCGGTCTGACCTGCGTATTCAATGCGGGGGCCTCAGGTGACTGGCCCTTGCACGGCCTGGATCGCAACAATCACCGGCTTGCCGACATTACCGAAATTGACGCCGGCAACGTCGGCAAGCTGGAGCGCAAGTGGACTTGGCACAGTGGCGTCAAGGGAACCTTCCAGACCACGCCAATTGTGGTGGGCGGCGTCATGTACGTTTCGCTGCCGTTTTCACATGTGGCCGCGCTGGACGCCGATACCGGCAAGGAACTGTGGCGTTATCAGCACCAGCGGCGCCGGCAGAAAATGTGCTGTGGCCCGGCCAATCGCGGCGTAGCGGTTGCCAATGGCCGCGTGTTTGTCGGCACGGTGGATGCGCGCCTGATTGCACTTGATGCGAAGTCCGGAAAAGTCCTGTGGGACGTGGAAGTGGCGCCACCAGTGACGCTTACCGAGTCTGGCCAAGGCGTCACTGGCGATGGCCAGACCGTGTCCGGCAGTTCAGGAATCGGCATCGCCGCAGCGCCGATGGTGTTTGAAGATCGGGTGCTGGTGGGTGTAACCGGGCTGGGTTATGGCTTGCATCTGGATTCTGCTCGACCGGGCGCGCCACTCGGTTCAGTGGTGGGCTTGCCGGGACAATACGGAGGCGTCGGATTTCTCGCCGCTTTCGACGTCGCCAGCGGCCAGCGCGTCTGGAAATTCGACACCGTACGAAGCCCTGAAGCCGGTGGTTGGGAAGGCGAATACCGCACGCATACACCTGACGGAGTGCCGCTGAACCGCAATATCAAAGCTGAGAAGGCGCTTGCGGCGCAGCGCAAGCATGCGTGGAAACACGGTGGTGGTTCCGTCTGGAACGTCGCCGCGCTCGATGATGAAAGCGGCCTGTTGTTCTTCGGCGTCGGCAATCCGAGTCCGCAGATGGACGATTCCGGTCGCCCGGGCGACAACCTCTATACCTCCTCGCTGGTGGCGATCGACGCGCGTAGCGGAGCGTATCGATGGCATTACCAGCAAGTGCCGCATGACCTCTGGGGGTACGATCTGGCTAGCGCGCCTGTGCTGTTCTCAGCAAAGGTAGATGGCAAAAACGTGCCCGCCGTAGGTCACGCTTCCAAGCTGGGGTGGTTTTACGCTCACGAGCGCACCAGCGGACGCCTGCTGTGGAAATCGGAGGCCTTCGTGCCCCAGGAAAATCTTTTTGCGCACGCCACGCGCGCGGGTATTCGGATTGCGCCCGGCGTCGGTGGCGGCGCCAACTGGTCACCGGTGGCATTGGATGCAGATCGCGGCAAGGTCTTTATTGCCGCGATGCATATGCCAACGCGCTACTACCTGAAAACACTGCCGGCAACCAAAGACGAACCCGCCGTGGACTACGCGAGCGTGGAAATTGCTCCTGAAGATGAACGCTGGGGCGTGCTCGCCGCGATCGATCTGAATGCGCAGGGGCGCATCAGCTGGACAACGCGCACGCCTGACCCGCTGGTGGGCGGCGTGCTGGCGCTCAAGAGCGGCGTGATCTTCACGGGCGAGGGCGATGGAAATCTCTCCGCATTTTCCGCGCAGACGGGCAAACGCCTATGGCAGCATGACTGCGGTGCGGGTGCCAATGCACCGCCGATTGCCTATCGCAGCAGCGACGGCGAGCCGCGCATTGCCGTCGCTGCAGGTGGCAGTGCCTTATGGGGTTACCAACAAGGTGACACGGTAGTGGTGTTTGGGCAGCCGTAAAGACCACGTCGTGCCGCCGCGCAGAAGTGTTTCTGCGCGGTTGAAGCCCCGCGCTGCGCCGGTCTAATTGTCGTGCGCGACCAATTCCATCGTAATCGTCCCGCCCTGGATATTGGGGGTGTCGAGTGTTTCACTGCGCTCCAGCTTCACCAGTCCCACGCCGGGCGCGTACCACTCGGTGTGCGTGACCGGGACCTCTGAGGCGCCGGTACTGGGGTCGGCTAATACGTTGAGCAAGCCACTGCCCTCCAAACGCAAACAGTTCTTGAATTTGCCTGCAGCGACTTCGACTACATCATCGAGTGCTGCAACTTCCATGCGCAAGTTGATGCGTTTGGAATCGTCAAGGAAAAAGCGTTCGCGGAACGGTGCCACGCGCTCGAGAATGTAAGGGCGGGTTTCGATCTCCCACCATTGGCCGAGCTTTGGGTGGGTTGGCATGACCGTGCGCGGCGTCGGGTCCTGACGAGGTTCGAAGTCGATGCTGGTGCGGTACAGGTGGCGGCGTAGATTGCCGTCCTCGTCCACGCGGAGCCAGTACTCGTTGCCGTCACTGGCCAGACGCCGTGCGTAGGACATGCCTTCATGCACCTGCGCAGAGCGATTGCGCAGGCTGAGCATTCTGAACGCATCGATAGCACGGCTCTTCTCGTGGATGCGGTACTCCCATTCGAGGCCCGCATTGAGTGGGAAGTAGCGTGGTTGTGGCTCGCTGCTGCAGCTCGAACACAGGGCCCCGAGCATAAGCAGTACGACGCCGAAGGTCGCGGTGGGCGGGAGACGATTCATTTCTCTGGCAGCGCGGGACTGGCGAGATCGCCCAGATTGAATTGCTGCTCGTCCTCGTCGCGACGCATCGCGCCGTCAACGGTGAAGCCTCCACTTTTAACGGATTCTCGATGACCAATCTGCGGTCGACCGTTGCGCATGCGCGCTTCAGCTTCCTGGATCTTGGAATGCAAGGATTTGAGATACGGCACCTGATAGCTGCGAGGCCGCTTGTCCGGGCCCTCGTCAAGCAGTTCGGTGGCCCAGACATGAATCACGCCGGGCTCGGCCTTTTCATCATCCGGTTCGATGATGGTTGCGGCGTGAAACAGAAAGCGGTCCGGTAAAACCGCGCGCGCCGGCCAGCCAGCCATGTCGCGCCACAATGTCCAACTGGCGAAGTAGCCGAGCGTCACCAGCACGGCGATGCCGAGACGCAGCATCCATGGAATGCTCGAGCTGGCGATGAGGTACAGGACCAGTAGACTCAGTCCCACGTACAAACCACACAGCAATATCAGTTGCAGGGTCATTGGTGTACCAGTTTTTTTTGTAGGGTATTGATGCCGTTGATGTCGCCGTTGCGCGCCACCGTGAAACGCACTGCGGTGCGTTCGTCGCCCGCTTCGGGCAATTCGACCGTGCCGTAGTAGACGACCTCAAGTTTTGGATTGACCTTTACCACGCTGACGTCAACCGGCAGCGCGGCCTTTTCGACGGCTTTGTAGCGGTGCACGTTGACCACGTAGTCGCCTGGCAGGAGCCCGCGCACTGTGACCACTTCCTGATTAAGCGGATTGACAATGGTTTGTCCGTTGACGGTCATGGTGTCGTTCTCGCTGCCGCGATCGTCGCGATCCAGATGCATCAGGCCCGCCTCGGGGCTGCGATACCAGATGACTTCGCCGTCTGGCGATTCCACCCAGGTATCGACGTCGTCGCTGTTACCGTCGGCCCATGTCGTGGTCACGATGATCTCCGCCTTGGCGGGGATATCGCCGAGTTTCGCCGGCGGATTGATCGAGGTGATTGCGATCATGAACAGCAGGGTAAAGCCGAGCAGCGCGTTGAATAGCAGGTCCGTGAACGGGTCCTGATCGTAGTGACTGCGCCCGCTGCCGCGTTTCACTTAGGCGCTCCTAGAAGCAAGAGACGGCAGCAACTCGCGCTCGCTGAAGTGCAGGGTAGCAGCGACCAGCCGCTCAGCTGAGCGGTCCAGCTGCAGGTTCTGCATGCCCAGTGCGAGATTCGCCAGCAGGCCGACCAGGGTGGTGTACAACGACACACCCATGCCAGAGCCCATGCGCCCCAGCATCTGCGGCAGGTCGGCATAAGTCAGCGTTTTCAGCGCATCAATGGCACCGAGCATGAATACGAAACCGACGATGGTGCCCAGCAACCCCAGCTTCAGCAGCAGGCTAGAGACGAACCAGCCCGCCTCGTGCGCTCCGCGCGCCCGTTCGATCAGGATTTCGCGCAGCGCCGCCCGATCTGAGTCGGGCACGAGCAGGCCAGCACAGTATTCGCCGGCCCAGTCCTGGGGGCCCTTAGGCGTGGCGTCGATGCGTCCTGATCGCAGGAATCCTGTCCGCAGCTGCGCCAGTGCATGGTGTGCTGCCGATAGTTGGCTGGCACGCCAGCCGCCCCAAATCACGCCGCCCAGGTATATCAGCAGGATCACCGCTGAAATTTGCGTGAGGTCGGTGACCAGCACGCGCTGTACCAGCCCCAGAGTCCACGCCACATGCAGGCCGAACAGGCACAGGCCGCTCAGCATCAGCCAGCGCAAAAAACTCGCGCCGCGAACGTCGCCGAGGGGCAGGGTGTGGGTGGTACGTGGGTCAGCTTGCAAAACTGTCTCTCGTGATTTGGTGATAGAGCTGCTGAGCATATCGGGCTTCGCGGGCGCGCAACTCACGGCCGCCGGACAGCGCGCTGGTACCGCTGCTCAAACTCGTGAAATGCTCGCCTTGTATTCCAAAAACATTGCCGACCGAAATGGCATAGTCGGGCGCCATCAGGCTGTAGCAGGTGTTGAGATACGTGGGAGTGGGGGGCGCGTCGCCGCGCACCTTCGCAGCGATGGACAGCGCTACCTGCTTGGCCTGGCTATTGGCGCAAAATGCAGACTTGGGCATGGGGTCTGCCGCCGCGGCATCGCCAATGACGTGAACCCCATTGTGCAGTCGCGATTCCATATCAAGAGGCCGCACGGGGCACCAGCCACTTTCATCGGTCAAACCTGCATCGCGCGCGATCGTCGCTGCGCGCTGCGGCGGAATGATGCTGGCCAGATCAGTGTGTATGACATCGCCGCTGGCCAGATGCACCTTGCCCTTAGCCGCATTCACAGCGATGACTTCGCCGCCGCTTGCGCGGGGAACCCATTCCACAGTTCCGGGGTAGAGCGTGTCCCACCCCAGTTTGAACAGCGCGCGCTTGCTGAAATCGTCCTTGGCGTCGGCCACGATGATCTTGCAGCGGCGCTGCGTCGCCGCCAGCCGCCAGGCCATCAGGCTGGCGCGCTCGTAAGGTCCGGGCGGGCAGCGGTAGGGATTGGCCGGAGCGCTCACCAGTAATGTTGCGCCGTCTCGAATTGCCTCAAGGCGCTGGCGCAGACGAGGCACCTGCGCGTCACCGAGCCAGGCATGCGGCATATGCTCGCTGCTTCTAGCGTTGAGGCCGTCGATGGTGGCCCAGCGCATTTCAACGCCCGGACTCACGACAAGGAAGTCGGCGCGCAGTGTCTCACCTGATGAGAGCTTCACTCTTCGCAATACAGGATCAATCTCGACGGCAGTTTCGCGCAACCACTTCAGACCGCGCGCCTGTAGCGCCGACGGCCCGCGCACGATGTCGCCCAGCGCGCACAAGGAGGCGACTGCGGAATTGCTGAACACGCCGGTGTGAAATAGCGCGCGCGGTTCGATCAGTGTCACCGCGATGTCTGGTGCCAGATCGCGCAGAACGCGCGCACAGCTGGCGCCTCCAAAGCCACCGCCAACGATCACCACGTGTGCTGCTGCTGCCGAACGCAGCCGCAAGGGCAGGGTCGCCAATAAGCCGGCAAGCATCAGGCGGCGGCGTACGTGATTCATGGTGCGGTATGGGAGAAATACTTGGCCAGCGCGTTGATTTGCGAATCGCTCAGGCCAGCCGCGATGCGCGGCATCGCAGTGCCTCCCAGAGCGCCATCGCGATAGGCCCGAAGCTGAGCCGCAATCTGCACCTCATCCATCGCAAAAAAGGACGGCATGCCCGACGGGGCCTGCGCTGAGCCGTGGCAGGTCTCGCACGCGAGGGTCAGCGCGTCCGTCGCACAGGCGATGTGCGGCAAGGCGATCAACAGGACAAGGACCAGAAAGCGGGTCATACGGCGCGGAATAGTAGTTGCCGGTCTGACTCGGATTGTCACCGCAGCGGCCTAATCCGCGCCATGTGGCAAAAATGGGACACCTATGATTGAAGAAGCGCGAGATGTGACATTAGCCTTCGCGCTGTCTTCAATAAATGCATTCTATTCGAACGCGCCCAGCGCACTGGTATCTATCCTGGTCGGCAGCATGCTGATAACACTTGCGCCGAAAGTCTCGAAGCTCTTCTGGTCAGGCGAGGCGCAAGGACTGCGACCGCAAAGTAAGGCAATTGCCGCGGCCAACGCGACGCCTACTGCCGCTTAGGTTCATGCATGGCGAACAGCTGCCCCTGAGATCATTCGCCTGTCCGGCAAGCGCAAAAATTCGTTCTCGAAGCCATCCCCGCACGAGTTGGCGCGCGAGCGGTGGTCGACTGTTTGACGCTCGCGTGCTCAATCAAATTCCACAAAGGGCCAAGCCAAATCTTCCAACGATCGCCTAACGATTGAAGGCTGCCTTCTGCCAATCAAATGGGTAGCGCTTTGCGTCGACTCACGCGAATCCTCTGGAGCCGACCTCCAGGTTCGGGAAGTCCAAGACCGCCCCGCTTCTGTAGCGAAGAGCGCAGGAACCTCTGTGCGCAAGCGCAGGTGGGTGTTTGTGCCAGCGCAAAGCGGCCGTGCTAGTTTGGATTGATTCGATACTGTCGGGGAGACTGTCCTACGAGCTTTCGAAAAACCGAGCTGAAATGCGATTGGCTGCTGAAGCCGACGGACAAGGCAAGCTCTGAAAGAGCGGTATCGCTGCTCAGAAGCAGCTTCTTCGCTTTTTCAATGCGCCTTCGCGTGAGGTACTTGTGCGGAGGCTCTCCGACCGCATCTCGAAATGCGCGGGCAAAGTAGAAGCGACTGATGCCAGCTTCCTGAGCCAACTCATCCAGCGCCACGCCGTCAGTCAGGGATTCCTCGATGCGTTCCTTGGCTCGAGCGATTCCGCTGGGAATTGACGGCGTGTAAATTTGGGTCTCGAGGTCGCTGCGGAGGAGGTGACACCAGAGCGCGTCCATCAAACTATCCACGAGCAGTGAGCCGTGCTCACGTGGGTCGCGCAATTCATCACAAATCGTGGTGACGCAATTGCGCGCGAACGCATCGTCGAATGCGAACCGAAACGGCAAGGATGCAGTCGATGCCTTTTCGTTGCCGATCAGATCGGCCAGCCGTTCTCTAGAAAAATGGAGGCTGACGAATTCGAGTCGGCCGTCCGGCTTGAAGGTCGCAGTGTGTCTCGCCGGGATGACGTGAAGTTGCCCCGGGGTCGATGACCAGTCGCTCCAGCCGTTCTTGACCCGCGTGCGAACACTGCGGCTTCCGCCAGTGTGCAGGGCAAGAATCACTTCGTCGGCGTTATTAAGGTCGTAGCTGCCCAGCCAAGGCGTACGCCAATAAAACGCGTTGAGCGCGCCGCGCGTGGTCTGCCGCGAACGAACCAGGGGCGCGACGCCGATGGCCTTTCGCAAGGCCTCCGCCGCCAGCACGTGGCCCGTCGGTATGGATAGCTGCATGTTTGTCCTCCAGCCGAGACCGCAAGTTCCCGACAATTCAGCAATCGCTCGAAAGAATCGGCTTTGCTTTGTCCTCAGAGTAGCACCCACGCAAGTCTGTTTCTATTCGCGCGCGGCTTTGCCGCATATGTCTGATGCCAAGGAGATTTTCGAATGCAGGGTATTTGCAAAGGCCGGGTTGCCATCGTCACCGGAGGTGGCCGTGGGGTTGGACGAGAATACGCACTGCTACTTGCCCGCCAAGGTGCAAAAGTCCTTGTCAATGATCTGGGTACGGCAGCTGATGGAGCGGGGAAAGATCAGAGTCCAGCCCAGGCAGTTGTTGAGGAAATCGCCGCATTCGGCGGTGAAGCCGTGGCCAATTTTTGTGACGTAAGTGATTGGCAGGCCGCCAAAGTGATGGTCGACGCGGCCATCGAAAAATTCGGCAAGCTCGACATCTTGATCAATAACGCCGGGATACTCCGCGACCGAATGTTTGTAAACATGAGCGAGGAGGAATGGGATTCTGTTATTCGGGTCAACCTCAAGGGCGTCGCAGCTCCGGCACATCATGCCTGTGCGTACTGGAGAGCAAAATCCAAGGAAACAGGTCGCCCACTAGGGGCTCGCCTGATCAATGCCTCGTCGGCATCGGGCATCTACGGCAATGTGGGCCAGGCGAATTACAGCGCAGCCAAAGGCGGAATCGCCTCATTCACGACGACGCTCGCGCTGGAGATGGCACGCTATGGCGTGACGGTAAACGCCATTGGTCCTCGCGCTGAAACCCGTTTGACTGCTGGATTAAAGGAGCTCACTGCCGAACAACTCGCACGTCGCTCACCACACTGGGTCGCCCCTATAGTTGTATGGCTGGCGAGCGAGGAGTCCGCTGCCGTCACCGGGCGTTTCTTCGAGGCGGGATCTGGCATGCTCGCCGTGGCCGAGGGGTGGCATCAGGGGCCTCGTGTCGATCAGGTCGATGATCCCTCCATCCTCGGTCCCATCGTGGCTGAAATGATGTCCAAGGCAAGACCAAACGCGGACATTTTTGGTCAGGACCTAAAGCCTGGTCCCGGCTTGTGAACTTGCAGAAGCTGGTGGGGCGCAATTTCGCGGAAATGCACGCTGCGTACACGAAGCGCGACACGATGCTTTATGGACTCGGCGTTGCGGCGTGCCAGGATCCGCTCGATCCCGTAGATCTCAGCTTTGTCTACGAAGAACAACTGCAAGCGTTGCCGTCCATGACGAGCGTGCTTGCCCATCCCGGATTCTGGGTCAAAGAGCCGGCGCTCGAATTGAACTGGCTCAAACTTGTGCATGCGGAGCAACGATTCGACGTTTCTGCCCCGCTGCCGGTCGAGGGTGGGGTCATCGGCCGATATCGGGTCAAAGGCGTTGTCGATAAGGGAGTCGACACAGGGGCAATGATGTATTTCGAGAAAACGCTTGAATCCTTGGATGGTACGCACATGGCTACCATCAACATGACGTATTTCTTCCGTGGTGACGGCGGTTGCGGGAACTGGGGGGAAAAGGATGCGGATCTGATGTCCGTACCGACCTCGCCTCCCGATGGTCATCACCAAGTCATCACCGATTCGCGAGCCGCGCTGATCTATCGTCTGTCCGGCGACTACAACCCTCTGCACGCCGATCCGGTAATTGCAAAAAACGCCGGCTTTGATCGTCCGATTCTGCACGGGCTGTGTACCTATGGAGTTGCCTGTCACTCACTGGTGAGAGCGGTCGCAGGAGGGCAAGCCTCGCGCCTCACGTCTATGGCAGCGCGATTCACCAAGCCAGTGATGCCAGGCGAAACCCTTCGCACTGAGTACTGGCGTAGCGCCGAAAACACGATTCAGTTCCGCTGTATTGCGCTCGAGCGAAACGAAGTCGTGCTCGATCGAGGTAGCGCGCGGCTCAATTGACCGTTGTCTGGGGCGGGTCTCAGGCCGAGCCGCTTGATAGTTGACTCCGGGATCCTTTGCCGAATCAGCGGTCGAGATCAGTGGCCATCATCCCGAATAGCCTGGGGAACTGCCCATCGAGCCGGTGGTGCAAGATCGCGCGAGCGTAATCCAGGCGATGCTCTAGCCCAGCGTGGGACGCTTCCCAGGCGATGATGATCGTCGAGCCCAGGTGAAACAAACTGGAAGACGCCTCGCGGGCTAACTCCTCATGGCGCTGCAGGGCACAGTCGCGCACGAAAGGGACAATTTTTTGCAGGCGACGTGTCAGCTTCTGCTGCAAGTCCTGGTCGCTGACCTCGCCCAGCAATGCTTGGAAGTGCGCCTCGAAGGCGCTCAATGTGTCCTGCTTCTGTATGCAGCGATAGACGTCTAGCGCGTTGACCGTGGCAGTGCCTTCACCAATGGTCATGGTGAAAGAATCGCGCATCAGACGCGAATGAGGCCACTCTTCAATGATGCCGATGCCGCCATGCGCCTCCATGGCGTCGGCCGTTACCTTGCGAGCATCACGGCACACCCGGTACTTCGCCAGCGGCGTCAGAATCCGAACCAGTTTTTCCATTCCCGGTTCGCCTTCGTCGGCGCGGCGCAGGATTTCAGCGGTATGGAAAGCAAACGATCGACCCTGTTCGACCACGACCTCCATTTTGCTCAGTTGTTTGCGCATCAGTGGTAACTGATCAATCGGCTTGCCAAAGGCGAGGCGATTGCGTGCGAAGTGTCGGGACTCGGTGTAGGCGCGTCGCATCAGTGCCGCCGAACGGATGCTGTTGGACATTCTTGAGGCCGACATCATTTCTGCGATCTGCTGGAAGCCACGTCCAACCTCACCCATCAGGTAGGCCTCGGCGCCCTCCATCTGGATTTCGCCGGTCGCCATTGACTTGGTGCAGACCTTATCTTTGAGTGCGACTATCCGATAGTCGTTATGGCTGCCATCGTCCTTGTGCTTGGGCATCAGGAACAGGCTAACCCCGGCCCAGCCTGAAGGGGCAGTGTCAGGCCGAGCCAGCACCAGCATCAGGTCGGCGCTGGCGTTGGAGCAGAACCACTTCTGTCCGCGAAGTTTCCAGACGCCATTCTCGAGATGGGCTTCGGTTTCCGTCTGCGACACGTCCGAGCCCGCGTGCTGCTCGGTGACGAGCATGCCGCCCTGTAGGAGCTGTTTCATGTCGAGCGTCGTCAGCCGCGACAGATACTTCTCGATCAGTTCTGGCGAGCCATGCTTTTTCAGCGTGCGCGTGAACGCGTCGGTCATGTTGAGCGGGCACGTCAGGCCGTGTTCGACCTGTCCGTAAAGGTAGAACAGCACGTATTTCGCCAGCGGCGGCATGACGTCTGGCCAGCCGAGCATGCCGGGGACGTGGGAGACCGCGTGCATCGCAAATTGTTCATAGCCGATGCGCTCCAGTTCCAGGTAGGCGGGGTGATAGATCACCTCGCTCGTCGGCACGCCCGTTCGCGTTCGTGGCTGCAACCGGGGGCCTTCCTTGTCGGCTGTGGAAGCTAGTTGTTCCATCTCGCCGCCCGCCATTTCGCCGAGTCGGTTCAGGTGCGGCGCCAGGGATTTCAGCAATTGGGGATCGAGATACAACCCGAGTAAAGGCATCAGGTCGGGATCTTCGGCAAACAGGTTGATGCCGAAGCTGTCCGGGATGTTGCGGCCGAAAGTGCCTGGGCCGCGGTGGCTTGCTTCGGTAGTGCTGTTCATCGCAAATTCTTCCGGGGCGGTACTCATATTGGCTGACTCCAAGTTCCTATTTTCGGAACTGGTGGAAATTAGGTTTGCGCTTTTCCATGAAGGCGCTGGCACCTTCGGTCTGCTGCGCATTACCGGCCATGTGGGTGAGGGCCTGCTTCGCCATTTCGAAAGAGGGCTGAATCATGTCGAACCAGACGTTCGCGCCGATCTTGCTCATCTCCAGGTATGCAGGACTGCGATCCAGCATGATTTCGCACCACTCCTGCACTTCGGCTTGCAGGCGCGCGTGCGGTACAACTTTGTTGATCATGCCCATATCGAACGCCTCTTGTGCCGTGTATTTCTTGCACAAGTAGTTAATCTCGCGGGCGCGTTTTTCGCCAATCGTCAGCGCCAGCAGGTTGGTGCCCCCAAAAAAAGGCGAGCTGCCGATGCGGGGGCCCACTTGGCCGAAAGTGGCGTGCTCGGAAGCAATGGCAAGATCGCAGCACACCACCACCTCATTGCCACCGCCGATGGCCGCTCCATTGACGGCGGCCACCACGGGCTGGCGCATGCGCCGGATCAGGGTCAGGCTCCGCACCGAGGCGTCAAATAACTTGCGTGCCTTTTCCGGGCTGAATTCGGCAAGATCTCCAAGGAAGCCCCCGGCGGTGAATGCCCGGTCTCCGGCGCCGGTCAGTACCACGACGCCAACCCGAGGGTCTTCGTGACAGTCCTGCAGGGCATCGCCCACTTGCGTGATCATGGCGTGATCAAAGGCGTTCATCCGTTCAGGGCGATTGAGCGTGACCCAGGCCACGGCGTCGCGCTTGTCGAGGATGACATCTGCTTTGGCACGACTTGCCGGCGCCTTTTTTTGGGGCTTGCTACTGCGAGTCTTGCCGCCCTTAGCAGGCGATTTCCGGGTGACGGTTTTATTGGGTGCCTTTGCGGCCATCTTCACTCCGTTGATCTGGGTTTGCCGTGCGGCCGAGTTTGGCGCACGGCTGACCAATGTTCTGTCGTGAACTTGCCTTTTTATCGGGATTCGAACAAGGGCTTGATCCCAACCTGATGCTCGCAGCGTTGCGAGACCATCCGGTGCTGTTCTGTTTTCGGGCATCGCTGTGTCGGTCGCCCCTTGTGTGTGACCAATACATCTCGTCACTTCGTCCTTGCGCTGCGCGAACACAACCTCCGCCGCAGGGACCGCCATGGTGGCAGCGGGCCTTTGCGCCGCAAGTTTCTGATAAATGCGCAAGCGGCTGGAAGACTCGCCGGGCGTCGAACGTTGAAATGTCGCCTTCCTGCTAGGAGAAGACATGGGTCGGCTGATTAACATCGACAACGGCGGCACGCTGACAGACATCTGCGTGATTGATGGCGAGCAGATTTTTCATACCAAGACCCTGACTACGCCGTATGACTTGTCCAAGTGCTTCCTCGAGGGTCTGAAGAAGGCCTCCGTGTTGCTCTACGGTGAAGAACGGGTGGTGGACCTGTTGCTCTCAACCGATCACATCCGATACTCGACTACTCAGGGCACCAATGCCATTGTCGAACGCAAAGGTCCCCGCCTCGGGCTGATCGTGTCTGCTGACGACGATATTGACCGCTTGCGGACGGGCGATACCGAGCGCGAGCTGTTTGACGCAATGGTCGGCAGGCGGGTCGCGACGCTGGACGTGTCGCTCGAGGACAGTGCATTCGACATGGCCATCGTTGCCGGAATCAACCGCCTCACTGCGATGGGCGCCCATCGCATTGTCGTCAGCCTTCAAGGAGCGGATGGGGCGAAGCACGAGGTCCGTGTCAAGGACACAACGCTGCGCAAGTTTCCGCGACAACTGCTGGGTGTAGTGCCGCTGTTATGCGGCACTGACCTGATTGAAGACGGGAACTTCATCCGGCGCACTTGGACGGCGATGCTCAACGCCTACCTGCACCCCACGATGGAGGCCTTCCTGTATCACGCTGAAGGTATTCTGCGGGACTATCACCATCAACATCCCTTGCTGATTTTTCGCAATGACGGTGATTCCGCGCGAGTGGCACGAACCGTTGCCCTCAAGACGTACAGCTCCGGTCCGCGAGGCGGGATGGAAGGGGCTAGGGCACTCGCGCAGCACTATGGCTTCAAGCGAATGCTGTCGATGGACATCGGTGGCACGACCACGGACATCGGCCTGGTCGAGCATGGCGCCGTGGTCGAGCGACGGCGCGGTTGTGTCGAAGGTTTGCCGGTGTCATTGCCACTTTGCGAAGTCGCCAGCATCGGCGTCGGCGGTTCGTCAATTTTGCGTGCGGATGATGGACAAATTCGCGTCGGGCCCGAATCTGCTGGCGGCGCGCCTGGGCCGGCGTGCTACGGGCTGGGAGGACAGCAACCGACGATTACCGACGTGCTGTTGCTGACCGGTTTGATCGACGACAAGACCTATTTTGACGGTGCCATGGCGCTTGACGGCGCGCGCGCCCAATTTGCTGTTAAGAAGCAGTTGGCAGAGCCGCTCGCACTGGACATCGCCACCACACTTGAGAAGGCCGAGCAGGCATGGGTCGGCAAGGTGGCCATGAGCCTTGCCAAGCACACTACGCTGGACGAAGAAACTGTACTCGCCGCATTTGGTGGTGCCGGTCCGTTTCTGCTGACCGATATTGCCGCCGCTGCTGGCTTGCAGGAGGCCATCATTCCGGGGCTCGCTGCCGTATTTTCGGCTTATGGCATCGGCTTTTCTGACATTGCGCAGCAGTACCAGCGCCGCGTGACAGACCTATCGGTCGACGCTGCGGACGCAATGATTGAATCGCTTCTCGAGGCGGCCGAGCGCGACATGTTTGCCGAGGGTTTCGAACTAGAAGCCTGTCGATTGGAATGGTCTCTGGTCCGCGAACAGGGCGATGAGGTCGAGCTTCGCGAGTGGTCGCCGGGCCTCGCTTTTCCGCCCGATGCACTCGATTGCGACGCCACATTTGTTGAATTACGCGTTGTTCGACCCATCGCCCACGCGAGTCTAGGTGGCTCGGAATCCAGCGCCAGCGTCGAGGCCGTCATCGGCGGCACTCGTCGCGCATGGGTGCCGGGTCAGGGAGAACAGGATCTGCCGGTCTATGCGCTCTCAGATCAACCGGCGGGCGCCACCGCCCGCGGTCCCTGCGTGATTGAGGAGTCGTTCTTCACATGTCGTGTCGGATCGGGCTGGGTTTTTCGCATTAACGCCAACCGCGACACGCGCCTGTCGCGAATCTAGGATTGAGGAAGCCATATGAAGGTTCTGATCACCGAATATCTGCGTATCAACCTCGACACCGAGCAATGGGAATGCCGCGACTGCAGCAAACCTATCGGTACGGCAAGGAAAAATTACAAAGAAGGCCTGCTGGTTTATCACCGCGATCCGCGCGAGATTCATCGCCCGATGCTGGATCCGGAAAAGTACGCGAAGGGTTTCTCGCCTGACCCGAAGTGGTGCGCGATCCTCGAGTTCTACTGCCCGCACTGCGGCACCATGATCGAGGTCGAGTACACCGTGCCGGGTCACCCGCCGGTCAATGATCTTGAACTCGATATCGACGCGCTGCGCAAGCAGTGGTCGACGCGCAAGGAAGTCACCGAGCACGTCGCCGCCGGCGATCCGGCGCCGATCGTTGCGCATGGGCATGGACATTCTCACGGGCTCCGCGCATGAGAAGGGTCTCGGTCGACATTGGAGGCACGTTCACCGATTGCTTCGTGGCCTGGGACGGCCAGACGGTGCAGTCCAAGGCTCTCACCACCAAGCACAATCTCGCGCTGGGCTTCAACGAAGCGTTGGATTTGGCCTGTGAGCGCATCGGCTCGTCGCGTTCCGAAGTGCTGTGTGCGGTGGATTCGGTGCGCTACGCAACCACGTTGGGAACCAATGCGCTAATTGAATTCAAGGGGCCGCGGATCGGATTGTTGACCACCGCTGGCTATGACTCTGTGGTGCCGATCGGCCGTGGCCGCTCTTATGGCGAAGGTCACCCCATCAGCTACCAGCGTGATTTGCCCAATGCTCACAGACCGCAGCCTTTAGTGCCCATTGAGATGATCGAGGTTGTTCGCGAGCGCGTGGACTACAAGGGGGAAGTGCTGATCCCGCTGGATCGTCAGAACGTGCGCAAACAGATTCGCAAGCTGGTGGACAAGGGGGCACAGGCCATCGTCGTGTCATTGACCAACTCGGTTACTAATCCGGTTCATGAGCTGGGCATCCAGAAGATTTTCATCGAGGATTATCCGGAGCACATGCTGGGCGCGATGCCGATGCTGCTCAGTCATCAAGTGGCTGGTCGAAAGGGCGAGTACGTGCGGGCGATGTCCACGATCATGGATGCGTTCCTGCACAAGGTGATGTACTTCGGCATGACGGCGCTGGAGCAGAATCTGCGCTCATCCGGATATCGCAAGCCGATGCTGGTGGTACACAACTCCGCCGGCATGGCCCAGCTCAACTCCACTGACGCGCTGCAGACCGTTCATTCCGGCCCGGTGTCTGGTATTGCGGCGGCAGAACACCTCGCGCAGCAGGCTGGGCTTGGCAATGTCGTGGCCACGGACATGGGAGGCACCAGCTACGACATCGGTGTCATCGTGGAGGGCGGGCAGCGCTTCTACGACTTCATGCCGGTGATCGAGCATCGTCTGGTGACAGTGCCCATGATGCATCTGTCGACCTTAGGTTCCGGCGGCGGATCGATCGCAAGTTTTGACTCGCTTTATCGCACGGTGCGCTGCGGCCCACAGTCTGCTGGCTCCGATCCGGGGCCCGCTTGCTATGACCGCGGTGGCACGCAGCCGACAGTCACGGACGCCGATTTATTGCTGGGCTATCTGGATCCGGACAATTACGCCAACGGCTACATCAAACTCAATCCGCGGCGTGCGCGTCAGGCCATCGAGAATGAACTCTGCGAAGATCTCGACGTCGAGGTCATCGAGGCCTGCAAGCTCATCAAGCGCACCGTCGATGCTGACATGGCCAATGGTGTTGCTCTGGAACTACGTGCGTTTGGATATGACCCCCAGGAGTTCACCCTCCTGACCTATGGCGGCAATGGCCCCCTGCACGCCTGTGGCATCGCGGAAAAGCTCGGCATCCAACGCATCCTGGCGCCGCCCTTCGCGTCGGTGTTCTCGGCCACGGGTGCCGGCACTCTGAATCAGATGCACATTCACGAAATGTCCGTTTACCTGGTGCTATTTCACTCGGGCAGCAAGGCGATGTTTTCGGATTTCGAGCGATTCAACCAGATGGTGGAAGAGCTCGAACGACGCGGGCGCGAAGACCTGCTGCGTCAGGGCATGAACGAAGCTGACATTCGCTATCGACTGGAGCTCGAAATGCGCTACGGCAACCAGCGCGTGCAGACCACGGTCTCAACCGATCTGACGCGGATGTCCAGCCTGTCGGACGTGGTGATGTTGATGTCGCAGTTCCACAAGAGCTATGGCGAGCGCTTCGGGCAGGGTAGCCAGTCGCCGGCAGCCGGAGTGCGAATCAACACCGTGCGTGTTTGCTCGTACGTTGAACTCGAGTCGGTTGCATTTGGTGACCTGCGTCCTGGACTGAGGAACTGTCTGCCCCCCGAACCAGTCGCGGATCGCGACTGTCATTTTGTGGGTCAGGACAACGTGGTGAAGACGCCCATTTACGATGAGCGCGCGCTGGAACACGGGGTGCGGCTGTCCGGGCCGGCAATCGTAACCACGCCACAAACCACCTATTTGATTGAAATTGGTTGGCACATGGAGGCGGCCGCACAAGGGGCTGTGTGGTTTACCCGCGATAACCCCACCCGACACTGACCGATCCGAGCCCGGGAGGCACAAAATGAATGCTCCGCAAACAACCGACAACCTCAGTGCGGCTGACCAGCAGCTAATCAAGGCTTTCCTGGAGGAGAACCGTCTGTTCTACGGACCGGATCCGGAGATCATGCGCAACCACAAACTCGAACCCCGTACCGCTCGCGAAGAGCAGGCGATGTCGCGGGTCAGTGACCCTCACATCCTGCATCAGGTGCGCGGGCGGGTGCAGGCGGCGATGCTGGAAAGCTTCAACATGGTAGAACAAATGGGCACCGCGCCCGGTGCGAAGTGGGGCGATCTCTGTGCGGCTTGCTTCACGCTCTCGGGAGATCTTTCGGAAGTTTCGCCTCACGGAATCACAGCGTTTTCCGCGGTGTGCCAGTATCCGGTGAAGTTCATCAACAAGTACTGGACGAAGGACCCTTCCGTTGGGGTACGTGAAGGCGACGGATTCATCCACAACGACTCTCGTTACGGCGGAATCCACAACACGGACCAGTCGATGATCATGCCGCTGTTTCACGATGGCGAGCTGATCTGTTGGGTATCCGCCACCGTGCACGAGGGCGAGAACGGCGCCTGCGAGCCGGGCGGCATGCCGGCACGGGCTGAATCCAAGTACGACGAGGGGCTAAAGATGAGCCCATTCCGAATCGTCGAAAACTACAAGGTCAAACGCGACATCCTCACGTTTCTGCAGAACTCGGTTCGAGATCCGAAGCTTCAGTACGAAGATGTCTACGTCAAGCTGTACTCCGTGATGCGCACCCTTGATCGCATGCGCGCCGTCATCTCCGAGTTCGGTGTGGATGCCCTGATTGCATTTCTGCGCCGAAACCTGGAGGACACCGAGGCCGAGGTCCGCAGGCGCCTGTCCGAAATGCCTGACGGTGTGGTGCGCTTTCCGTCTTGGTCGGACAGCACCCTGCGTGAGCCGGCCTTGGTCAAGCACAACTGCGAGTTTCGCAAGAAGGGCGATGGGGCAACCTGGTCGGTGTGCGGCAGTTCGCCACAGATCAGCAACCGAACCATCAATAGCGTGGTGGCCACGACCAAGGCCATGCTGCTGACCGGCCTGACGACGCAGATCTGGCCGGATCTGCCGCGCAATCAAGCGATGTTCTCTGCCTTCGAGTTCGAATCGGACTTCCCTTCGCTGCTGGACAGCGATGACGAGGGCACGATGTCGATGAGCATTTCCAGCTCGTTCTACGGTCTCATTAAGCCGGGGCAGATCCTGAACAAGCTGCTCTACAGTGTCCCCCTGGAGTGCAAGGCAAGGGTCACGCCGGTAGTGGCTTCGATGTACAACCAGCCCGCCACATTTATTTATGGCGGTATGACGCAGCACATGGAGATTACCGGTAATTTCTGTGCCGACCTGAACGGTGCAGGGCAGGGCGGTCGCGAGCACAGCGACGGTTTGTCTGCCTTGTCGGGTTGTTTCGGCTTCATGTGCGACACCGGTGAGCAAGAAGTACTGGAAGAAGAGTTGCCGATGGTGCGTCTGGTCTCGCAGCGTTTTGCTCGTGACCGTTTCGGCTACGGCAAGTTTCGTGGCGGGCTTGGCTACGAACAGATGATCAGCGCGCGCGGCACTGCTGTCTGGGGTTTCATGAGTGGTCAAACGGGATCTTCGTTCTCGTGTTGCGCAGGGCTGTTCGGCGGATATGGTTCTCCGTCATATCCGATCTGCCGAATCAAGGGCGCTAACGTGTTCGAGTGGATTAACGAGCCCGGAAATGCTGAGCGTTTTGAGTACGGCATCATCGAATTGATGAATCGCCAGCCGGTGGATGGCGCGCAGTACAGCAGTAGCGATGCGGGCATTACCTTCGAGATGACTTCGGAAGGAGAGGTTTACGCAATGTGTCAGGGAGGTGGCGGTGGCTACGGCGACGTCTTGCATCGCGAACCTGCTCAAGTGATGCAAGACCTGCGAGAAGATCTGATTTCGGATGAGGTCGCCTCCGACATCTTCAAGGTGGTCTACGACCCAGTCACCAAGCTGCACGATGCGCGCGCGACTGATGCCGCCCGTCAGGAAGAGCGCAAGGCACGCCTTGCGCGCGGCAAGCCCTACCGGCAATTTGTGGCGGCATGGGTCACCCCGGAACCGCCGGTGGATATTCCCTACTTTGGCTCTTGGGGTGACAACTCGGTGATGTACGCCGGTGCCGGGCCAACACGTCAGAAGATGCGCAGCGATGCCATGGTTGCCGTGATGCAGCCGGATCCCAAAGATGTCTTGATCGAAGCATTGAAGGCGAAGCTTTCTGCCTGCGAGGGCTCCGCCACCAAGAATTCTTTGGCATGAAGCATTTCCCGCACTTCACGCCAACGCATCCGCGCGAGCGCTGGACCTTGCCGACCTTGCTGGCGCATCAGGCCCGAGTATTAGGAGATCGTGCGTTTCTGCAGTGGGACGACGACGGCCCTGTCTACAGCTTTGAGCAAGCGAATCGGCAGGGCAATCGATTGGCACACGGATTCGCCAGTCTGAGTGTCGGCAAAGGCGACCGGGTTGTGCTGTTCCTTCCCAACAGTCTTGATTACGTTCTCACCTGGTTCGCCCTGAATAAGCTTGGCGCCGTTGAAGTGCCGATCAACCTCGCTTACAAGGGGAGCTTTCTCGAACATCAGGTGAATATCAGCGGGGCGGAAACGCTCGTCGCGGACCGCGAACTGCTTGCGGTCGTCCGGCAAAGCCTGGACAAGATGCCGGGCCTGCGTCGACTGGTCCTGTGGTCGCGCGATGGTGCAGACACTGCGCCGCTACCCCAGATTCCGGGCCTGGAGGTGATCGCGTTTGAAGCCTTGATGAGCGACGATGACAGTAACCCGGACGTCAGTGTGCTTGCGCAAGACATCGCCGCCATCATGTTCACTTCGGGCACCACTGGCCTGTCCAAGGGCGTGTTGATGCCGCATGCACAGCACTACCTTTTTGCTGAAATTAATGTGCAGGGCATGGAGATGACGGCGGACGACGTCTACATGTCGGGTTTCCCGTTTTTCCATGCCAACGCGCAGCTGCTGACGATCTATCCTTGTCTGATCGTGGGTGCGCGGTGTGTGCTGTATGAGAAGTTCAGTGCCACCGCTTGGGTAGATCGGTTGCACAGTAGTGGCGCGACCATCACCAATCATTTGGGCGGGGTGCTGCCGTTTGTTTTCCAGCAGCCGCCCACCGATCGCGACGCGAGTCACCAACTACGGCGCATTGGCGGAGGGCCGACGCCTTACGCCATTCTCGATGCGTTCAAGCAGCGCTTCAGCGTGGAACGGTTCGTGGAATATTTCGGTCAGACCGAAGTCTGCCTGCCAATGATGACGCCCTTGTCCCTGAGCGAGGAGCGACCCAAGGGCGCGGCAGGCTTGTTGCTCGACCAATGGTTCGACGTGCGCGTTGTGGATCCAGAGACCGATGAGGAGGTGGACGTCGGCGAGTTGGGGGAATTGATTATTCGCCACCGCAGCCCCTGGACCTTGAACGCGGGCTATGTCGGCATGCCGGACAAGACGGCCGAAGCCTGGCGCAATCTATGGTTTCACACCGGAGACGCCGTGCGGCGCGATGAACAGGGATGGTTCTACTACGTTGACCGTATCAAGGACTCTCTTCGCCGGCGCGGCGAAAACATTTCCTCCTTCGAAGTCGAGCGACCGATCGCGCAGCATCCGGCAGTGGCGGACGTGGCCGTAGTGGCAGTGCCCGCAGACAATGAAGGGGGCGAGGACGAGGTCAAGGCCTGTGTGATCCTGCGTGAAGGACAGTCTGTCAGTCATGCCGCGCTGCACGACTGGTGCAGCGACAAGCTACCCGTGTTTGCGGTACCTCGCTATCTCGAATTCATGGGTGCCTTTCCCAGAACGCCGTCGGAGAAGGTGCAGAAAGCCAAGCTGCGCGCTGCCGGGGTGACATCCACTACCTGGGATCGAGAGAACCCCGATCAAATACTGGAGCCCCCCCGATGAAAGCTGCCGTCATTCGCCTGCCTGCAACACTCGAGTCGCTGGCGATCGAGGAGCGCCCTGATCCCACGCTCGCGCCCGGTCTGGTCAAGGTGGCCTGGCGTGCACTCTCGCTCAATTTTCACGATCTTGTGATCGCCACCGGCATGCTGCCAACGGTGGACGGCCGTATTCCGGTGTCCGATGGTGCTGGGGAGATTGTCGAGGTGGGGGAGGGCGTGGCCGAATACCAGATTGGCGACCGCGTCATGAGCACATTCTTTCCTGACTGGGCCGACGGTGATCCGGATGCGCAGAATACGGCGCGACTAGCGGGCGACTCGACGGATGGATGCGGCTGCGAGTTCTCTGTGGTGAGCCCTGAAACCCTGACCCGTGTTCCGCGCGGCTATAGCTTTGCCGAAGCCGCAACCTTGCCCTGTGCCGCGCTCACCGCATGGCGCGCATTGGTCGATGTCGCACAGCTCAAGTCTGGCCAGACGGTCCTGGTTCAGGGTAGCGGCGGCGTATCGGTCTTTGCATTGCAACTGGCCAAAGCGATGGGCGCGCGTGTGTTGGCCACTTCGTCCACCCCCGAGAAGTGCGAGCGCCTGCGGGCGCTCGGTGCGGATGCGGTGTGCAATTACCGAGAGACGCCGGACTGGGGTCAGTGGGCCGCGGACCAAAGCGGAGGCGGTGTCGATGTGTTGGTGGACGTTGGCGGGCCGGCTACCTTGCCGCAATCGCTGCTTGCTGCCAGGGTAAATGCACAAATCGTCTGTGTCGGCTTGCTGGGCGGCATGGATGTCAGCCTGTCGGTGCCCCTGATGCTGTTGAAGCAGCAGCAGATCCGACCCATCGCTGTGGGGAATCATGTTTCGCAGAAGGCCTTAGTCGCATTCTTGGATGACACGGAACTGCGTCCGATCATCGACCGCAGCTTTCGGCTTGATCAGATCGTTGACGCACTGCGTTACCAATCATCTGGGAAGCATTTCGGCAAGATCGTTATCAATCTGCAGGAATAAGTGTGAGGCGCAGCTATTGAGGCCAAACGCGTCGTCTAACCAGGCACCGCGGAGGATCAGGCAGTACCGCCGCTTGTCTAGAGCAGTGCAGACGCCGCGCGTGAGAATGCCGAGATTGAACCGCGAAAGCGTTCTTGCCCTGCAGCGAAAGATGAGTCTAGGCGAGCCTAGCCTTCGCTCGCGGCGACGTGCAACACCAGTCCGTCAAGCGCATTATTGATGCGAACTTGGCAAGCTAGACGCGACCCCGGCCGCCGTTCCAAACTGTACTCCAGCAGCGCTTGCTCGTCCGATTCGGGGGCGCCTACCTGGGTGAGCCAGCTTTCTTCTATGTGGACGTGACAAGTCGCACACGCGCAGCTGCCACCGCAAATCGCCTCGACGTCTCCGCGCTCACGCAGCACATCCATCAGCGACAGGCCGGTGTCAGCGTCGACGCTATACGAGTCACCTGCACGATTGGTCACATGGATCAGCGGCACCGGACGAGGCTCCTCAAAGTGTCTCTTCAGTCAAGATACGGACTGTGTCTGGCCAGGGGGCGTTTGGAACGCGAGCGCTCTCCTGAATCTCGACGGCCATCGACGCCTGTGCCAGCGAGAGCACCAATCTCATCAGACGGCCCTCGGGACCGGGGATGTCGCGCAACGGAAAGTCAGCTAGGTACTGCATGGCCTGGTCGGCGTGTGGAAGCATCGCATCGTAGAAGCGCTGGACTTCTTCCATGGTGGTGTCGCAGCGTTGGTACCTGCGCTCGTTTTGTCCTGCCACCGCCCAATAAGAGACGAACGGCTCCAAGGTCTCGAATCCGTGCGGCAGCGCACGCTCACCCTGCGGCACCGTTGCAACAATCCTCATGCGATGCCCTCCATGGCCGGTGCAGAGGCTGGATCAGCAGCGCACGGACTGTCTGCCCACGAGCAGCGCTTGAGTGCTTCTTCGAGCGTGCTGGAATGCTCGAACTCTTTATGGATGCGTAGCATCCGGCGGATCAGCACTTCATGTTCTTGCAGTACCATCTCGCTCTTTACGCGCGCCGCGACCCCCTTGTGTGTCCGCTCGACGTTGGCGAGATCCTCGAGGACGACGTCGGCGAGCCGCGCGATGTAGTGTTCCTGGTGGAAGGCTTCTCGTACTGTCGCTGGCTTCGGAACGAAGAAGCGCATCTCGTAACGCGACTCATTGAGCGCGATCGGCCAAATCTCGTGCGTCCAGAATCCGCCGCCCGCGACGTCGAGGTGGAAGTTGGGAAAGATCTCGTTGATATCCATAGACCAGGTCGACGACTTGGCCGGGTTGACGCTGCGGTGGGAGCGCAGGTCCACCGTATCCTGGCTCTGATTCGCCGCCAACACGTTTTCGGACACCATTCCCGCATACGCAAGCTTCTCGACCAACGCGGCCTCCTCGGGCTTGTATTCGGGATTGCCGTACAGCGAAATCGAATGGTGCGGCCCGAAGAACTCGGCGTTCTGCAGATGAGACATTGGGTTCGACTTTCCGGAGAAGGTGGGTCCGATTGTCTTCGAGTGCAGCACGGGGATGTGGTAGGACTCACTAAAAGCGTCAATAAGAAACTTCCAGTTGCACTTTAAGTGGGCCTGGATCTTTATCGAGCGTTGCGCGTTCGGATACGGAATTCCAGACAGGAACTCGCCCATCGATCCCAGGTAGTCGCGCAACGAAACTTGGTTGGTGGGATTTAGATTGATGAAGATCCAGCCGTCCCAAACGTCGCACTGGACCGCATCAAGTCCGCACTTCTTTTTGTCGACACCGAAGAACTGCTTCTCATCTCTGATAGCCAGTAGCCTGCCGTCATTGCCATAAGTCCAGTTGTGGTACGGGCACCGGAACATCGTCTTGCGCGAACCTTTGGTATCCCAAACGATCTGATTGCCGCGGTGTGAACAGATATTGTGGAAGGCGCGCACCGCGCCGCCGGCTTGGCGAGTGATCAAGATTGAGGCGTTACAGATCTCGACTTCCTTGACAATGTAGTCGCCCGCATTGGGAAGATCCTCGATCCGGCCCATGATTAGCCAGGTGCGACGGAAGATTTTTTCACGCTCAAGATCGAAGTAGTGCTGGGAGCGATATGGCTCAAGCGATTCAGGACCCGTTCCCAGGCCGGCGGCTTGGGTGAAGTTGTTGTGCATCGGCTCCTCCTTGCTAGCAGATGGCGAGAAACGTTCTCGTCGTCTTTTTAATTAGAATGGATTCTAAAGAGCATTATAAGGCACGGCAATTGTCGTCTGTCGACAGATCCCTTGCGGTATGCTTTATCTCAGGCCCCGGCCGAGTGATCGTTTTCTCGAGGATTGAGGTTGATGCAAAAGCCGATGAGTTGGCCGACGGTACGCGAGCAGCAGAAGGAGGGACGTCGCGATGCGATCCTGACGGCGGCTGAGGCGCTAGTTCGCGAGACGGGTTCGACCGACTTCTCGGTCGGGGCGCTGGCCTTGAGGGCCGAGGTCAGCGTGGCAACGCTGTACAACCTTATAGGTTCAAAGGGCACGATCCTTTACGCGCTGCTCAACCAGACTATGGACGAGCTAGACGCTGTCACGAGTAACGAGTTGGCTGCCAATCCTTTTGACCAGGCTCTCTTGGCAGCAGAGACGGTGGCGCGTGTTTACACGAAAGATTCTGCCTACCTTCGGCCTCTGTGGAGATTCGAACTCGGCGTGATCGAACCAGAGCATCGACCTGCGCTGATGAATCGTGCGCTGAAATTCTGGTCCAGCAGGCTTAAGGGATTGGAGAGTGAGAAGCGGCTACCCAAAGGTATCGCGCTCATCGATCTCGCCCGGGAGTACCAGATCTACTTCACTGGCGTGCTCGACCTCTGGGTGCAGAACGAACTGAGCGATGAGCGCCTCCCGATTCAGGTCCGCTACGGAATACTTCTCAGATTGCTCGCACTAAACGATGTGAAGGAACAAGATCGTCTAATGAGAGCCTTGCGCAAGGCGCATCGCCAACTCCTGGAAATAAACGGGTAGAGTCGTAAAAGTACAGGACATTGCGCCTCATCTAGGTCAGCGTTTGGCCATTCGAGACACCGAAGTGCCCCCACAATCGTTTCAAGCGTAGATGTGCCAATCAATAGCTCAGCGCGCGCTTGAGGGCAGTCCCTGCTCCTTTCCAAATTAATTGTGGCGTCACAGCGAATTTAATCGCGAGTATGTTTGCGCAGCCGATCCAACGACTATTGCTCAAGTGGATTGACCGGAGGCCACTCTCTTCAGTCGGTAGGTCCTAGACCAGGTGGACGCGACCCTACCGATACGCTGAACAAGGCATACAAAGGCCAATACGCGCCTCGGCAGCCTCGGTATGTGGAAGATATCGGTTGGTGTAATTCTGGCGGCGATTGTCGTTGGCGCAGTTATGTTGAACCGCTAACGGGGCCAAAAGTTAGACTGCTGTCTAACTTTTGGCACTTAGAGTTTGCCGATTTTTCTCTAAGTTGTTGAATAAAATGGCTCCGTGACCAGGGCTCGAACCTGGGACCCAGTGATTAACAGTCACTTGCTCTACCAACTGAGCTATCACGGAAGCGTTGGGGGCGCGATTCTAGTGGTGATGACGCAGACGTGCAACGCATGACGATGAAGATCGCGTCATCATTCCCTGTCTAGAGCCGCCTGATGCACCATAGGTGGGGGCCCAGCAACCGTTCTGCCTCCTCATAATCACCTCTCGGCGGATGCCACTGTGCCAATCGATAATTCAGTCTATATTCAAGCCCATGTCCGCATTCTTGAACCGGTGGCGCGTGCGTCGTGCGCAGGAAGCCTTTGAGGCTCAGATCGCGCCGCACGTCGATCACATGTACCGGCTGGCCGTTCGATTCACCGGCAGTTCGCACGCTGCCGAGGACCTGGTGCAGGATGTGCTGATCAAGGTCTACCGCATGCGCAAGCAATTCACGGATCTGGATCAGCCGCGGCCATGGTTATCGCGCGTGCTCTACCGGGAGTTCGTGGATCGCTGGCGCCGCGAAAAACGCGTCCCGGTAAATTTTTCTACTTTGGATACAAATGAGTACGATCATCAGGAAAATCTGTCCGACGATTCGTGCAGCCCGGAGAATGAAGTGGCGGGGATGCAGCTGCAGAAGCAGTTGGCGCTTGCCGTGGCTAAGCTCAACGACGATCAGAGAACCTTGATCATGTTCCACGATGTAGAGGGTTATACGCTGGAAGAACTCTCCGTGGTGCTTTCTGTTCCTATCGGTACGGTAAAATCTCGTATTCACCGGGCACGGGCCCGACTTCGGGAAATTCTGAACGAATCCAATGGAACCAATCAGTCCTTTGACTCGTTCTCACTATCAGGATGAACAAGATCGAATGCCAAGAGTTGCACCTCCGGCTGGATGACTGGCTGGACAGTGCTTTGGGCCTGAGCACCGAGCATGCATTGGAGATGCACGCCTTGGAGTGTGCTCCCTGCGGTGTCATGGTTCGTCGGGAACGGCAGATGCGCGCTGCGTTGTCCGCTCTGCCAGCTCCTGCCCCACGGCCGGGCTTTGTGGCCGAAGCATTGCGCAACGCGCGAATGGCTGACCGCGCTCCTGAAGCATCTGGGAGCCACGGATCGGGTAATTGGATGATGGCTTTCTCCGGTGCCGCTGTTGCTAGCTCTTGTTTTGCCATTGCGCTTTGGGTGTGGCAGCCCAACGGCCGTATCGGGGCAGAGCCCGCCACGCCAAACAGGCTGGCAACAGTTGCAGCAATGCCTGTGTCGCAGGTTGCACAAGTGGCAGCGCGAGCAAATTTGCAGACCGTGGCTTTGTCCATTGGCAAGGTCGAGTCCATGCGGCTTCGCATCGAGGCGCCGCGCAATTTTTCAGAAGTGAATTTCAGCGTGGATTTGCCCGAACATGTGGAACTCGCAGGTCAGCCGGGTATTCGTGCCATTACCTGGAAGGGCGCCCTGAACAAGGGCGACAATATTCTGGACTTGCCATTGGTGGCCTCAGGCGAGGCTTCAGGGGTACTGGAAGCGCGAGTGAACTGGGGACAGTTTGAGCGTCGCATTGAAACGAGCATCGTGGGTGTTCCGGAAGCTCGGGTCCCTGGCTCTCCGCTACGGCGAGGAATTTGAAATGACAAGCAATACCAAAGCAGCGGGTTTGAGTCCTGCAACGGATAAGCCGAACGTGTTTATGCCGCAGATCGTCTTGCTGGCAGCGCTGGTCGTTGCGCTTGGATCTGGCGTGGCCAGCGGGCAAGGCGTTCGCTTGGATGCGTCCATGAACGCTGTCGCAAAAGAAGCGTCGGATGAGCTCAATTGCGAAGATTGCGAAGTTGAGGAGGATGAGTTGCTCGGTCTTCTGGAGACAGGCGGCAAGGATCGTTCGGGGCCCGAGTACGCTGGAGCGGACGGTAGCGGATCGGATGATGCGGATGGCCAGTCTGATGAAGGCCTTGGGGTTGTCAACATTCCGGGGGTGACCTCGCCATCTTCCTCAATGGGGGCGGGCGCAGCGTCTCCGCCACCTCCTCTGGTGAATGCGCCTCCCGTCGTGGTGCCTGGAATCGCGCTATGAAACTGTCTTGCTTACGCATTCGCAGGAGCGTTTGGGGGCCAGCCCTGTTGCTTGCGCTAGGGCTTGCCGGCTCTAGCAGTGCCTTCGCAAGCGAGCTCGACGGTCTGGACATGACCATTGAAGTGCTTGGAAAAGAGCAGGCCATTGATGATCGCACCGTCAATCGCATCCAGATTCCTGTGCTAGGCGGCGGCGCTGTTGCGGCGCAGAGTGGCGATGGATCGGCAGGCAAAGCAGTCAATCTTCAAGGGTTAGCTGAAGGACCTGTGCTGGGCCCTGTGCTGGCGCCACTTGGCGGGACGCTCTCTACTGTCGACGGGCTAGCCAATGGCGTTCTAGGCGCATTGGGTTTGGGTGCCCAACCTCAAGAGTAGTCTGCGGCTAGCCGGGGCCGTCGCGTTCTCGGTATACAATTCGCGCTGATACTAGAGCGAAACAACTCGATTGTGAGTCAGCCGCGTGACGGTTTTGCCTGTTGAGGCAAAGACCTACTTACTTCCAAGGCCTTGTTCGCGCGGTGCGTTGTTTCGCCGTGCTCGCTGTGCTGTCGGTGTGCCACTCTGCACAAGCGCAGTCAGGTCCGGACATGACCGCCCGAGAAGCTTTTGATACGGGTGTCGAACTGGTCCGTGGCGGGCGTTTTGAAGAAGCATTGCGCTATTTTCTGACCGCGTACGCACAGGGGGATCAAAGTCCACGGCTGCAATTCAATCTCGGCGTCGCCTATTACCGCTTGCAACGCTTTCACGATGCACGCACCGCGTTTCTGCGAGCGGCAGCGAGCAAGGAAACTGCGGATCTGTCCCTATACAACGTTGGTTTGGTCGCTTTTGCGGCAGGTGACCGAGCCGAAGCGGCAAAGCGGTTTCGATACACCGCCAAGAACGCCAAATCGGCCAATCTCAGGGCCTTGGCGGCCAAAGCGTTGGCAAGAACCAATAACAGCGAGGCCTTGCGCGCGCGCGGCTCTGTCAGCGTGCTGAGGGGCGAAGACAGCAACGTCATCATTCCGGTGGGAACCGGAAACGATCTGGCCAGCAATCAGCGTGACTCGTTCCTGGAGGGCAGATTGGCCTGGGCAGATACTTTTGGCGATTCAGAGCGCTGGGGTTACCGAGTATCGGGTGTGCATGTCGAGTACGACGATATCAGTGACGGGAATATCTCGTTTGCCGAGGCGGGCGTTGATTTCAGAGGCCCGGTGTCAGCGCAATTGGGTATATCGGCATTGTTGGTGGCTGACGAGGCCTACCAGCAGACGACGGATCTTCGCGTCAGAGCGACGGTATTCAATCGACGCGCTTTTGCGGCGGCCTATGAACTGGGCTATTCGCTGGTCGATGCGATGGGCAGCGGACCCGAGCAGCTGGAGGGCAATCGTTACTATTTCGGCATTGCGCTGGATGCCCGGTCGAAAATCCTTGCTGCATCTCTCGGCGTCAGGAAAATCACCAACGATCGCGAGCTTGCGGCCCTGTCTCCTGATCAGGTGTCGGTTTCGGCGGGTCTTCAGGCGCAGCTTGTCAAAGGTGTCGTGGCGCGGCTTACAGGACGCTATACCGACAGCAAATACAAGAATGACAGGCAGGATGAACTGCTTGAACTCGGGGCGGAAATTTCATTCCGCCTGTACAAGGGCCTGGCATTGGTTGTTGAAGCCGCTCGCTATGAGAACCGCTCCAGCGTCGCCCAGTTGCGGTATGAAACCGACAAAATCTACGGCGGCCTGCGTCTGCAGTTCTGATCGCATCGGCCCTACGCGGTGATCTTTGAATTGCCGCTGATCAGGACGCCGGATACAAAAGACCCGGCGCGAGGCCGGGTCTTTCGAGCTTGGTTTTCAACTATTTGTCGACAAACGCACGCTCGATAACGTAGTCGCCAGGCGTGCCGATGTGCGGCGAAATCTGGAATCCGCGCTTATCCAGCAGGGCTGCGGTGTCCTTGAGCATGGCGGGCGAGCCGCACAACATGGCTCGGTCGGTTTCCGGGTTGATATCCGGCAAGCCGATATCGCTGGCGAGCTTGCCGCTTTCGATCAGGTCAGTCAGGCGCCCATTGTTGCGGAATGGTTCGCGCGTGGCTGTCGGGTAATAGATCAGCTTCTGGCTGACATCCTCGCCCAGAAATTCGTGCTTGGGGAGGTCTTCGCTGAGATAGTCGTGATAAGCGAAATCGTCCACATTGCGAACACCGTGGACCAGCACCACCTTCTCGAAACGCTCGTAGGTTTCAGGGTCCTTGACCAGAGACAGGAAAGGCGCGAGGCCCGTGCCGGTGGCGAACATGTAGAGATTCTTGCCGGGCTTGAGGTCATGCAGAAGCAAAGTCCCGGTCGGTTTGCGGCTGACCAGCACATCTTCGCCCACCTTGATGTGCTGCAGGCGTGAAGTCAGGGGGCCGTTCTCAACCTTGATGCTGAAGAACTCTAGAAAGTCCTCGTAATTGGCGCTGGCGATGCTGTATGCGCGCAGCAGGGGGCGTTCTTCCACCCGCAGGCCCATCATCACGAAATGGCCGTTCTCGAAGCGCAGCGCAGGGTCGCGCGTGGTGGTGAACGAAAACAAGGTGTCGTTCCAGTGACGAACACTGAGTACTTTCTCTGATCCAATTGCAGCCACGTCAACCTCTCAAAAACGCGTTGGGGAACCTGCACCTGAGCCGGTGCAGACCATCTCAGCTTCTGTGCGGACTAGCTTGCTTCTGCAATCTTGCGCAGACGCACGATGGACTCGTCGAGTACCTTCTGACTCGTCGCAAAGCTGAGTCGCAGATGTCCCGGCGTTCCGAAAGCTGAACCCGGAACCACTGCCACCAGCGCTTCCTTCAAAAGCTTGTCAGACAGCTCAAGGTCATCCTTGACGCCCAATTTTCTTATAAGCCCATCGACATTAGGAAAGACATAAAACGTTCCATCGCCTGCCGGGCAGTCGATGCCGGGGATGGAATTCAGGTCTGCAACCAGTTTGTCGTGACGTTGCTTGAATGAGGCGCACATTTCCGCCACGCAGCTCTGATCGCCGGTCAGAGCCACTTCGGCGGCCACCTGCGAGATGGAGGTGGGGTTGGAGGTGGACTGGCTCTGGATGTCGCTCATGGCCGAAATGATGGTCTGTGGGCCTGCCGCAAAGCCTAGGCGCCAGCCCGTCATGGAGTAGGTCTTGGACACCGCGTGGATGACCACGGTGCGGTCGTAGAGCTCAGGGCAGACATTGATCAGATTCACGAAAGGCTCGTCGGCCCAGAGAATCTTCTCGTACATGTCATCGGTGGCGATGATGATCTTCGGATGCTTGAGCAGGACCTGCGCGATCGCTTCGAGCTCTGCGCGGGTGTAGCACATGCCCGAAGGATTGGACGGCGAATTGATCCACAACATCTTGGTCTTGGGCGTAATCGCCTTTTCCAGCTGCTCTGCCGTGATCTTGAAGCGGGTTGCCGCCGTCGTGGGCATGATCACCGGCTCTGCGCCTGCCAGCAGCACCATGTCCGGATAGCTCACCCAGAACGGTGCGGGAATCAGGGCTTCGTCTCCTTCGCCCAGAACAGCCATACACAGGTTGTAGCAGCTCTGCTTGCCACCGCATGAGGCCAGGATCTGCTTTGGCGTGTACTCCAGTGCGTTGTCGCGCTGCAGTTTCTTGATGATGGCTTTTTTCAGGCCGGGCGTTCCACCGACCGGGGTGTATTTGGTGAATCCGCGCTTGATGGCCTCAATGGCCGCTGCCTTGATATGCGCAGGGGTATCAAAGTCGGGTTCGCCTGCACCCAATGACAGGACGTCGAGCCCCTGTGCCTTGAGTTCGCCGGCCTTGGCCGTTACGGCGAGGGTGGGGGATGGTTTGATGCGGCCCATGCGCTGGGCGAGTACGGAATCCACTGGGAATGCCCCTGAGATTAGATGTTGGAGAATTGAAAAAGCGGCGCGAAATGATACTGGAAGCGGGGCGCTGATCCCACATTCTGCGCCGAGATTGGCGTGAATCCGTATAAAGTTGCCGACCCGGCCAGACCATCCGCTTCGAAATTGCCCATTTCCCCCGAGTCCGCTGCCCTGATGTTTTCCGAGCCCAAGATCGGGGTGCCGTTCGGTCTGGTGATGTGTGCGGGTCTTTTCCTGTGCGGCGCGGTCTACCTGCTTCGTCCCTGGCCACCAAGTGCCTCGCGCGCAACGATGGTGTTCGTACTCGGTGTCTTGAGCACGTTGTTTGCTGGCGCATTGCTGCTCAAGACAGAAATCGTCCTGGACGCCGATCAGGCCCGGATTGTCGAGTCCCGCACCGTGCTGGGCATCGGACCGCGTACGCAGTGGCCCTTTTCCGACATTACGGCAATCGTCGTTGCACCATTGAACAACCCTGCACTTAATTCCGCTGGCGGCTTCGATGTTGCTCTGGATCTGGGCGAACATCGTCTTCACTTGCAGGACTTTGATCGCGTGCTGCCATCCGAGAATCTGGCCAGAGAACTGGCTAACTTTACCGGGGCAGAGGCGCAACGTGACGGCTATTCCATGGTCATTCTGGCCAGTGGCGGAGATTCGCGAGCTTTCCTGACGTCGGACGGGCGTGAAGGAGTGAGTCTGGCGCTGGATTCCATGGTCCAGTTGAGGGCGACACCGGGGCGTACAAATCCGATACCGCCTTTGCCCTGAGCACGACCAGACCGGGCCATTTGCGCGCCAAAAAATTCAGACAACCAACAGAAAAAATGACATGAGCCATCTTCACCAGCCACTGCAGATTGGCGATCTCAAACTGAGCAATCGCATCATCATGGCGCCGCTCACCCGCGTGCGAGCAGGCCCTACTCATGTGCCCAATGAGCTGATGGCCGAGTACTACAGCCAGCGCGCCAGCGCAGGTCTGATCTTCACCGAGTGCAGCATGGTTGATTCTGCTGCCAGCGCGTTCATGGGCGAAGCCGGCATCTATTCCGACGAGCACGTGGCAGCTTGGCGCAAAGTTACAGATGCGGTTCATGCCAAGGGTGGCCTGATTGCCATGCAGATCTGGCACCCCGGACGTGCCACGCACGCTGATATCAATGCCGGGGCGGAGCCTGTTTCATCCTCTGCGGTGCCCATTCGTGATGCCAGCACGGCCACGCCAACCGGAAAGCATCCCTATCCCACGCCACGCGCTCTGCAAATAGAAGAGTTGCCCGCTGTGGTGGCGCAATTCCGGCAGGCGGCTCACCGGGCCAAGCAAGCCGGATTCGACGGCGTTCAGTTGCATGGTGCGCATGGCTACCTGCTGGATCAGTTTCTGCGTGACTCGGTAAATCAACGCAATGACGCCTACGGCGGCAGCATCGAGAATCGTGCACGACTGCTGTTTGAGGTGATGGATGCCGTGATCGAGGTTTGGGGCAGGCAACGGGTTGGGGTGCGTATGTCGCCCCTGGTTGATTTCAACGATATCTCCGACTCCCAGCCCGCTGCGCTGCTGAGCTACGTGCTGGAACAATGCCAGGCGCGCAACATCGGTTATTTCGAGCTGCGCCATGATCAGTGGGACCGGCCTGCCGAAATGGAACTGGCCAAGCTCGCACGTGGTCTGTTCAGTGGCGCGCTGTTGCTCAATGGCGGATTCGACGGAGCGTCGGGAGAAGCCGCTGTGGCTGACGGTCGTGCTGACGCCATTGTCTATGGCAAGTCCTTTATCTCCAATCCTGATCTGGTGGAACGAATCCGGCTTGATGCACCGCTCAATGCCTTTAATCCCAAGACCTTCTATTCACCGGGGCCAGCGGGCTACATCGATTATCCAAGCCTGGCTTGAGCGGGTGTTATCGCAGCGCAGCTTGCAGGTTTGGCTTCATGGCCGGCGAGGTGACAAGCATGGTGTCGACATCCATCATGCCGGCTCCTTGCAAGGTCGTATTCATCTGTCTTTGAGATTGTCTGTTTCAGCATGAAAGAAGCCCCGCGTGAATCACTGAAAGTTGTCCGCCTGAAGCATCGGCGGGATACAGCATTCAAGCTCAAGAGTGACTGGCCGCCTGCTGGCGACCAGCCTGCTGCCATTGCAGCGATGGTGGACAACCTTGATGCCGGAATCGCTCATCAGACGCTTCTGGGTGTCACCGGGTCGGGCAAGACCTATTCCATTGCAAATGTCATTGAACAGGTGCAGCGACCGACGCTGGTGCTGGCACCAAACAAGACGCTGGCTGCGCAGTTGTATGGCGAGTTCAAGGAATTTTTTCCTGACAATGCCGTCGAGTATTTTGTTTCCTACTACGATTACTACCAGCCCGAAGCCTACGTTCCGAGCACGGATACCTTCATCGAGAAGGACAGTTCCATCAACGAGCACATCGAGCAGATGCGCTTGTCAGCGACCAAGGCGCTCATGGAGCGGCGCGATTCCATCATCGTGGCCTCGGTCTCAGCCATCTACGGGCTGGGCGACCCGGAAAGTTATTTCCGCATGGTCATGCATCTCAAGACAGGGGATCAGCTTGACCAGCGCAGTCTCATTCGCCAGCTCACGGCGATGCAGTATTCGCGCAACGAGATGGATCTGGTACGCGGTACCTACCGGGTGCGCGGAGACGTCATTGATATCCATCCGGCCGAAACCGATGACGAAGCCGTCCGGGTGGAGCTGTTTGATGATGAAATCGAGACGGTATCAATCTTTGATCCGCTGACTGGCGAGATTCGCCAGAAAGTGCCGCGCTACACGGTGTACCCGAAATCGCATTACGTAACACCGCGTGAAAAAGTGCTCGCGATGTTTGATCAGATCAAGCAGGAGATGCGCGATCGGGTGCAGTACTTCAAGGCCAACGACAAACTGCTGGAAGCCCAGCGCATCGAGCAGCGCACCACCTTCGACCTGGAAATGATTCAGGAAGTCGGATTCTGCTCGGGCATCGAGAATTACAGCCGCTATCTGTCTGGCAGGGAGGCAGGCGAGCCACCCCCTTGTCTTTTCGATTACCTGCCGCCGGATGCCCTGGTTGTGCTCGATGAGAGTCACGTCACCGTTCCGCAGCTCGGGGCGATGTACAAGGGCGACCGAAGCCGCAAAAGCACGCTCGTCGAATTTGGATTCCGGCTGCCGAGCGCAATGGACAATCGCCCGCTGAAGTTTGAAGAGTTCCAGCGGTTGGTGCCGCAGGCGATCTACGTGTCAGCCACGCCAGGACCTTACGAGGCCGAGAAGTCCGGGAGCAGCGTGGTTGAGCAAGTTGTCAGGCCTACCGGGCTGGTTGACCCGCAGGTGGAAGTGCGGCCTGCAGGAAGCCAGGTCGACGATGTGCTCGGCGAGATTCGTCTGCGCGCGGAAAAGCAGGAACGCGTATTGATTACCGTGCTGACCAAAAGAATGGCGGAGGATCTGACCGACTACCTGCATGAAAACGGGGTCAAGGTTCGCTACATGCATTCGGATGTAGACACCGTCGAGCGTGCCGAGATTATTCGCGACCTGCGGCTGGGTTTGTTTGATGTCCTGGTGGGCATCAACCTGCTGCGCGAAGGCCTGGATTTGCCGGAGGTGTCGCTGGTGGCCATTCTGGATGCCGACAAGGAAGGTTTTTTGCGTTCCGACCGATCTCTGATCCAGACCATCGGCCGCGCGGCGCGCCACCTTGAGGGCAAGGCGATTCTGTACGCCGACCAAATGACCGGATCGATGCGGCGCTCCATTGACGAAACCGATCGCCGCCGCGCATTGCAGGTCGCCTTCAATCTGGAGCACAACATTACGCCGCGCGGTGTACAGAAGCGGGTGGCTGACCTGATGCGATATGGCTATGAAGACGCGGGCGCCGACGGGCAGGGGCTCAAGGCAGCCGAGATGCGCAGTGCCTATGAAGCCAAGCTCACCCCGGAAGTCGTGGGCAAGAAGATTGGAAAACTGGAGAAGGAAATGCGGGTGGCTGCGCAGAATCTGGAATTTGAGAAGGCCGCCAAATTGCGCGATGAGGTCCGCCGCTTGCGCGAACAGATTTTGATCAACGCTGCCTGAGCATGATACTGACCTGCATGATTCGCGCATTGCGCTGCGCACCTGTGACCCGTTTCGCACGGGCCTTTCTCGGTTTGACGCTTATGGTTTGTCTGGCAATGGGGGCTGCGCGGGCTGAAGGCGCGCTTGTCGGGTCGTGTGAATCATGGCCGGCTTGGGAATCGTTCAAGGCTAGCTTCATCAGTGACGATGGTCGGGTAATTGACCCCATGCATGCCGATCAACGCACGGTGTCTGAGGGTCAGGCCTATGCCATGTTGTTTGCGCTGATCGGCAATGACCGCGACAGCTTTGATCGTTTGCTGAACTGGACACAGGACAATCTCTCTCAAGGCGATCTGACAAAGCATCTTCCAGCCTGGCTCTGGGGCCTGCATGCCGTCCCTGAGGCTGAGCAGGATGTGACGGATGAAGCTGTCAGCGAGCTCGCATCTGCAGCGAAACAGGCCGAACTACTGCCGGAAGGTGCTGACGTCGCGCCGCCGGAAGCAGATGAGCCGGAAGTTGAAAAAACCTGGGGCGTGATCGACGCCAATGCCGCCAGCGATGCTGATGTCTGGATCGCCTATGCGCTGCTGGAGGCTGGGCGCCTGTGGTCGGACCCGGCCTACACCGCCGTGGGCGAGAAGATGATCGCCAATATCAAGCGCAGGGAGGTCATGAAGCTGCCCGGTCTGGGCCGTGTCCTGATGCCCGCACCGTATGGTTTCGTGGAAACAAAGCAGCGGTATCGCATCAATCCCAGTTATCTGGCGCTGCAGCCCTTGCGCCACTTTCTGGTGCATACGGGCGACCCGGTCTGGCAGGAAGTGCTGGACACTTCCCGAAGAATTCTCATTGATGCTGCGCCACGCGGTCTTGCCGGAGATTGGGTGCTGTGGAAAACGCAGAGCGGCTTTCAGGCGGACGAAAAATCTGTCGCTGCCGGTAGCTATGACAGCATCCGGGTCTACCTGTGGCTGGGCATGCTTCACGCCGCTGATCCGGACCGTGCAGATCTGCTCGCGCATCACGCGCCTCTGAGGAGCCTGCTGGATGTACGTGGGCGTCCTCCTGAATTTATCGATATCAACACTGGACAAACGCGCGGTATCGGCCCGGGCGGCTTCTCTGCCGCCTTGCTGCCGTTCTTCTCGGCGCGTGGTGAGGTTCTGCCTTTGCTGCAGCAGAAAATACATATGGCCATGCACAGCGCGAGTGACCAGCCGCGCTACTACGATCAGGTGCTGAGGCTGTTCGGCCACGGTTGGGACCAGGGGCGCTACCGCTTCGGTGAGAAGGGCTCGCTGCATCCGTATTGGGAGCAGATGTGCGGTCCCAACCCGATTCCATTTGCGTCGCCGGCGCCTGCCCGGTAATCTTCGCGCCCCTGCATTGCAGCAGGCGCGTAGCTCAGCTGGTTAGAGCACTACCTTGACATGGTAGGGGTCGGAGGTTCGAGTCCTCTCGCGCCTACCAATTCATTGAAATTTCAATGAATTGGAGCGCTCATTCTTTGAGTAATGAGCCCTAGCCCTGATTACTCAGCGGCGATGGGCCTGATCCAGGTCCAAAAGGTATAGAACAACCCCACGCCGATGACGGTGCTGCTGTCGCGCTCGACCAGCGGGCTGTCCTCGAACCGGGCCCCATCAAGCCGGTCATGCGTGATGCGCAAACCAAAGCGCCAGGGACCACGGCGCAGGCCCATGTAGGCCGTGCCGCGCAAACCGTTGTAACCCCCGCCGGGATCGTAGGCCGGACGATCGGGCAGGGCGTACTGGGTTTCCACCTGGTAGAAGTAGCGATGATATTTGCGGCTTGCCCACACGGGCCCGATGCCGGCGGAGGTTTCGACTTCCCAGGCACCATGCTGGCGCTCGCGCTCAAAGTGCAGATTCGGATTGGCAATCCAGCCGATGTTTTCCGTCTCGCTCAGGTCAGAGGCCACCGCAGCCCGCACCGGCAGGCGCAGTTCCCAGTCACCCCCACGCTCTGAAAATCTCCAGTCCAGGGATGGGCCTAGCTCGAAGGTGGGCAGGAGATCAGGCATTCCGCGTCGGGTGGTCTGCTCGCTGTCGTTGCCGGGCAGAGCGCCGGAGCCGCTCAGACGAATCTGAAGATTCTCCAGGTTGAGCAACTTGGCGACGAGACCTTCGCGCGTCAGCTGCAGCTTTCGACTCTCGTACGCAACATAGGGCAGGGGTAGTGCCAGGCTGTCCGTTTCGGCGGAGCCGCGATAGTCGGGTCGGCTCAGAACCCCGAATCCTCCACCAATGGTGAGCCGTGAGGCCTCGCCCGGCTGCAGACTATTGGCCGCCATTGTGGAGGAGTGAGACAGGCAAAAGCTGGCAGCGGCGAGGCCGATGCCGAGGCTTCGCAATGTCATGAGGGGGAGAATACCGAAGTGGAATTCTCAGAGTGCATCGGGGAAGACCCAACCACCGAACTGCTTTTCCAGTGCTTCTGCGACCGCAATGGTCAACGCATCATTGCCAGGTGCCGCGATGACTTGGGTGCCCAGCGGAAGGCCTTTCGCATTCAGGCCCAAAGGCACCTGCGTTGATGGAAAGCCCAGCACGTTGAAGATGCCGCAATAGGCGAAATCGAACGGCGTCATCAGCGGATGATTGTGACGCGGAGCCGGGCGTGTGTAGGGCGGATAGAGCAGAACGCCATCTTCTCCCAGTGTCTGGATCAGTTCGGCGCGCAGCTCTTTGCCCAGGCGGACCATCTTGTCAGGGTTCATGGGCAGCTGGTCGAGCGCAGCCAAGACCAGTGCGGGCAGGGTGTGCGGTGTCTTGCCAATTGGCCAGCGCATCAAATGCAATAGCGGACTGATGGCCGTGCCTTCACCGAGCTGTTTCGAGAAGGGCTCCGGACCTGTCGCCTTCATCATGGCCGACCAGATTTCGAAAGATTTCTTCAGAGAGGGCGGCCTTAGATAGCTCAATTGCTGTCCCTGATCCCCCAGCCAGCGAGCGGCGCGGGCCTGCGCATCGACCATGTCGCGGGAGACTTTGCGCCGGCCGTCATTTTCAATGGAGAAGATGCGCAGCTTGCCCAGCTCAACCTCTGCCGGGTCTCCTTTGAGCGTGCCGGTTTCGCAGATCGGATCAAGGCCGTCCGGACCGGCGAGGATGTTCAAGAGTGGCCACAGGTCCTGCGCGCGTCGCGCGATCGGACCAGTGACGCAGTTGAAGTTCATGTCGCCAGCGGGTTCCGGATATTGCCCGGTATTGGGCACGATGCCCGGTGTGGGTTTATGGCCGAAGACGCCGTTGAAGAACGCTGGAAAGCGAATGGAGCCGCCCACGTCTGCACCCAGACCAAAGGGCGAGGCCCCGGCGCCAATCAGGCTGCCTTCTCCGCCACTGGACCCGCCCGCAATATGACGCGGGTCGTAGGGGTTACCGGTACGGCCGTAGACCCGGTTATTGGTCTCCATCCACATGCATAACTCGGGCGTGTTGGAAAAGCCCATGACGATGGCGCCAGCTTCGCGCAGGCGGCTGACGGTTGGTGCTTCGGTCTGAGCCACAGCGTCTCGTCGCGACACCATGCCGGAAACCTGCGGAAATCCCGTGAACGCAAAGTTTTCCTTGATGGAGCATGGCACGCCCAGCAGAGGTGGGAGGTCGTCACCGCCGGTCGCCAGTCTCTCGTCAGCTGCATCGGCTTCGGCGCGCGCCTCATCAAAACGAAACTGCACCATGGCGTTGATCTTTCCATTCACGGCAACGATGCGCGCAATGTGCGCGTCCACCAGCGCTCGAGAGCGAATCTGCCCACTACGCAGGCTTTGCGACATCTCTGTCGCAGACATTTTCAGCAGGTCCATCTGTCTTGGTGCTCCCCAGATCACGGGTGTGTCAGCCTGACATTGTGCCGTGTATTGCCGGTGCACAGCCCAAATACCAGGTCTCGGTACGCGTCTGCCAATATCGCCTGCACCTTGGGCCACCGCGTTTGGGGCGCAGGTCTGCCAGAATCTGGCAACTAGAAAAATTGATCACTTGAAGCTGAGATGAGCAAGAAAGAGGAGAAACAGACGCTGCTGGATTGGTTCCATCATTGGGAGCTGACGCAGCCACAGGCTATTTACCTCACCCAGCCGCACAAGGGCGGGGTAACTGATTACACCTGGGCCGAGGTTTCCAATCAGGCTCGCCGCATGGCCGCGCACCTGAAGACACTCAAGCTCGCAAGCGGGAGCAGCATTGGCGTCCTGTCCAAGAACTGTGCGCACTGGATCATGGCGGACCTCGCCATATGGATGGCCGGGCATGTCAGCGTGCCCCTGTACACCACCTTGAACGCCGAGACCGGCCGCTACATTGTGGATCACGCCAGGATCAAACTGCTGTTTGTCGGCAAGCTCGACGAGCAGGATTGGGCAACATTGCAAGAAGGTCTGCCAGATACCTTGCCCCTGCTGGCCTTGCCCATAGGTGCGGATAGCAACATGCCGCAGTGGAGTGACATTGTCAGCCAGACGCAGCCCATCAAGGTGGCTGTGCGTCGCAAGCCTTCTCAGCTGGCTACCATCATCTACACCTCTGGCAGCACCGGAAATCCCAAGGGCGTCAAGATCAGCTTCGATGCCATGCTCAGTTCCGCGCAGGGGCTTGCCCAACTCCTGCAGATCACCAACCGGGATCGAATGTTGTCCTATCTGCCGCTGGCCCATACGGCAGAGCGGGCAGCGGTGGAGGCGTCGTCGCTGCGCCATGGATTTCGTGTTTATTTTGCGGAGTCACTGCCCACCTTTGCCGAGGACCTGAAACGTGCGCGACCGACGCTGTTCTTCTCGGTGCCGCGTTTGTGGACGAAGTTCTATCAGGCTATCCAGCAGAAGTTGCCGACCGCGCGACAGAAACTCTTGTTCCGTACGCCGGTTATTGGCGGCATCGTGAAGCGAAAATTGCTGCAGGAGCTGGGGCTGGATCACACTCGCATTGCGATGACGGGCGCTGCGCCATTGGCTCCTGCCATCGTGAACTGGTATCGCGAGCTGGGCCTGGAGCTTCTGGAGGTCTATGGCATGAGTGAGAATTTCGCCTACTCACATGTCAGTCGTCCCGGGCAGGTGCGGGTAGGCACCGTCGGTCAGCCTGCGCCAGGTGTGCAGTGCCGAATTGCTGCTGACGGCGAGATACTCGTCAAAAGCCCTTGCACGATGATGGGTTATCACCGTAGCAAGGCGCAGACTGACAAGGCAATTGATGCCAAGGGCTGGTTGCATACGGGCGACCGCGGTGTGATCGATGACAAGGGGCGCTTGCAGATCACCGGCCGGGTCAAGGATCTGTTCAAGACCAGCAAGGGAAAGTATGTGGCACCCGCGCCGATCGAGAATCAGCTGACGCATCACGCCGCGATTGAAGCGGCCTGTGTGTCAGGTTCTGGGCGTCCGCAGCCTTATGCCTTGGCCGTGCTCAGCGAGGCGGCGAGGGAGCAACTGACTTCAGACGACCGTGGCAGGGCAGTTCTCGAACGCGAATTAGCGAACATGCTCGATGACATCAACAGCGAGCTGGAACCGCAGGAAGTGCTGGATTTCCTGGTGGTCGTGAAAGCACCTTGGGACATCGCCAATGGGTTTCTCACGCCGACCATGAAGATCAAGCGCAATGTCGTCGAAGCCCACTACGCCGCGCAGGTGGAAGGCTGGGCTTCTCGCCGCCGCAAGATTGTTTGGGAATAGATGATGGCCATTCTTAAGAGACTGAAGGATCAGGGGCTGGCACTGAACGAACGCGTGGCAGCCGTAGCGAACAATGCCTTCGATCGTATTTTCATGCCGGGCACCATGGTGCACTCAGAGCAGACCACTCACGAGGTGATTCACACCTACGGCATTACCTCGGTGCGGTATTACCCGCCGCTGGACGAGAGCGAAATCCAGCTCTGTGACGGCAGTAGCATGCCCACGCAGGAAGAATCCAGGGGCGTGCCACTGGTTTTGGTGCCGCCACTGGCCGCGCGACACACCATCTTCGACCTCATGCCCAATCGCAGTCTGGTCAAGTATTTTGTTGCACGTGGGTATCGCGTGTATCTCATCGACTGGGGCGAGCCGGGCCGCGAGCAGGCGCACTATGGTTTGTCGGATTACGTCAACGATCTGATGCCCGAGGCGCTCAAGCGGATTCGCGAACATTCGCAGGTTCAGGACCTGACATTGTTTGGCTGGTGTCTGGGCGGACTCTTCAGCCTGATGTATGCCGGCATTTCAGATGATCAGCATCTGAGAAATATCGTCACCGTGGCCAGCCCGATTGATACGCGACAGGGCAGCATCATGGGGCAGTTGACGGCGGCCCTGATGAAGCCGGCGGAGATGGTGCGCAAGTTCACCAGTTTCAGATTGCATGACCTTGCGCCTGAAAAACTGAGTATTCCGGGTTGGGCGAATTCACTGGCATTCAAACTCACTAATCCGGTGGGCAGCATCACCACATATTGGGATCTGGTCCTGCGCTTGTGGGATCGGGAATTCGTCGAAAGCCACACCACGACGTCCAGTTTTCTGAACAACATGCTGGCGTATCCGGGGCGGCTGGTGCAGGACATGTTCGTGAAATTTGCGATCGACAACGACTTGTCCCGCGGCAGCATCGAGCTCGATGGGCAGATCATGGAGTTCAGCAGGATCACCTGTTCCGTGCTGATTTTTGCAGGTCAGACTGACACGCTTGTGACGCCGGATGCGGCCAGAAAGAGTCTTGAACTGGTCGCTTCAGAAGACAAGCAGTATCAGCTCGCCGCAGGCGGACACATGGGCGTTCTGGCCGGCTCCAAGGCACAGGATCAGGTGTGGTCGGTGGCAGCCGACTGGCTCGATACACGATCTGACCTGGTGAAGCCCCGCACCGCGGGAAGAGCTGAGACCGAGCGCAAGCTGCGTCGTCGCAAACGTTTGCAGGACGATCCCGGTTTCTGAGGATAGTATCTGCTGCATCCCCGCCCGTACCCAATATATGCCATCGGCCGCAATGCCTCAGATGTTGCGCGCGCGCGGCATTGATTCTGCCATCAAAGCGTCATTGATCACGATCTAGCATTTGGGCTCGGGCTTGGCGACTGGGGTTTCGGGCCCGGTGATCCATGACATCAAGGGGCGTGCGCACCATGGCAGATCAAGCGGTTTCACCCAACGCTGCCGGAAACGATATTCCGCGCGTATCGAACACCAGCCTTTTCTTCGCGCTTCTGCTGATTGCAGTGAGCGGCTACTTCATGGTTTGGGGTCTGGATTACACCAACTACAACCATGTTGCACTCTTTGTGCTCGCCACCTTGTTTGGCATCTTCATGGCTTTCAATATTGGCGGAAACGACGTCGCCAATTCATTTGGAACCAGCGTCGGTGCCGGGACGCTGATGATCAAACAGGCTTTGGTTGTTGCCGCGATATTCGAGGTCAGTGGCGCGGTGCTCGCCGGAGGCGAAGTCACCAAGACCATTCGAAAAGGCATTGTGGATCTGTCAGGTATGACGGTCGATCCGATGCAGTTCGTGTACATCATGATGGCGGCGCTGCTCGCTGCGGCGCTCTGGCTGCTATTTGCAACCAAGAAGGGATGGCCAGTTTCAACCACCCATTCGATCATCGGCGGTATTGTCGGCAGCTCAATTGCCCTAGGCGTTGTGCTGTCCGGGGCAGATGCAGCTTTGTCCCTGGTCCATTGGGGACAAATTGCTTCCATTGCGGTGTCCTGGGTTTTGTCACCGCTGTTGGGCGGCGCAGTGGCATACCTGCTCTTCTTTCATATCAAGAAGCACATTCTTCGCTACAACGAAGAGGCGGAGCAGGAGCTGAAATCCATTAAGAGCCTGAAGCTCGAGCACAAGCAAACGCACAAACAAGCCTTTGAAAGGCTCAGCGAACTCCAGCAGCTGGCGTATACCAATGCGATGGTGCGCGATGCTCAGGCCCTGTCTGAAGCCGATTTCCAGCCAGAGGAGCTAGAGTCAGATTATTACAAGGGGCTGCGCGATATCGAGGCGCGACGCGACAACATCGACGCCTACAAGGCACTTGAGAACTGGGTGCCGTTGATAGCGGCACTGGGCGGCATGATCATCACCAGCATGCTCTTGTTCAAGGGGCTGAAGAACCTCGAGCTGGGGCTGAGTACGCTCAACAACTTCATGATCATGATCATGGTGGGCGCTGCCATCTGGATGGCAACCTATATTTTTGCCAAGACGCTCAAGGGCGAAGATCTCAATCGCTCAACCTTTCTCATGTTCAGTTGGATGCAGGTTTTTACGGCATCTGGATTTGCGTTCAGCCATGGCTCTAATGACATTGCCAACGCCATCGGCCCGTTTGCGGCCATCCTGGATGTGCTGCGCACCGACGCTGTTGGCGCGCAGGCGGCTGTGCCGATGGTAGCCATGGTGACCTTTGGCGTGGCGCTGATCGCCGGACTTTGGTTTATCGGAAAGGAAGTCATACAGACCGTCGGGCATGATCTGACGGCCATGCATCCGTCGTCAGGTTTTGCAGCTGAACTGGCCGCGGCCACGGTGGTTATGGCGGCGTCGTTGATGGGCCTTCCGGTATCTAGCACGCACATTCTCATCGGCGCGGTGCTCGGCGTGGGCATGGTCAATCGCAATGCAAACTGGAAGTTGATGAAGCCCATCGCGCTGGCATGGGTCATCACGCTTCCCGCGGCCGCAATCATCAGCGCAATCGCATTCCTAGTGCTACGCAGCATTTTCTGAAGAGCCGGGACGGCGTTTCATGCACGATGGTTTCGCGACCGATCGCGAAACCCATTTCGGTGAGAACACGATGAACGAAAAGCCTCAAGAGACGATGGATGATCGAACCAGCAAGTTGCTTCGCGAGGAGTATCAGGACAGCCTCGATGAAGAGCTCGAAATGGAACTCGATGACGATCGCCTGGACGCGTTGATTGACGACAGCATTCACCCGCTGCAGACCGACATTGCATCGCCGCGGCATTCCTATTTTCGCGAGCTGCTCCGGCTGCAATCCGAGCTGGTCAAGCTTCAGGACTGGGTGGTCGAGAAGAAGCTGAAGGTCGTCATTCTGTTTGAAGGTCGGGACGCGGCGGGCAAGGGTGGGGTCATCAAGCGCGTCACACAAAGACTGAATCCGCGTGTTTGTCGCGTAGCGGCCTTGCCCGCACCCAATGATCGTGAACGTACACAGTGGTATTTCCAGCGCTATGTGAGCCATCTTCCGGCAGGCGGCGAGATCGTGTTGTTTGATCGCAGCTGGTACAACCGCGCCGGTGTCGAAAAGGTCATGGGCTTCTGCAATGACGCCGAGTACGAGGAATTCTTCCGCAGCGCCCCCGAGTTCGAGCGTATGCTGATCCGTTCCGGGATCGTGTTGATCAAGTATTGGTTCTCCATTACTGATGAAGAACAGAATCGCCGCTTCCTCGCGCGCGTCCACGACCCACTGAAGCAGTGGAAGCTCAGCCCCATGGATCTGGAGTCACGACGTCGCTGGGAACACTACACGCGCGTCAAGGAAGTGATGCTGGAGCGGACGCATATTGCTGAGGCCCCGTGGTGGATTGTTGAAGCCGTCGACAAAAAGAAGGCGCGGCTCAACTGCATTCATCATCTCCTGCAGCAGATTCCTTACGGGGAGGTGACCCGCGAGGAAATCAGCCTGCCTGAGCGCGTCTATCATTCGGACTATTCGCGCGCACCCGTACCTGAAAACATGTACATACCGGACGTTTACTAGGCGTCGGCAATCAGCCGGCGACTCTCCGGACTCGCGTCAGGAGAGTCGCTCAAACTCAGTCCGAGTAGGGCTTGCCGGATTTGGCGCGCTCGGCAAGGCTTTCCGGTGGCGCGAAGCGCGTGCCATAACGACCTGCAAGTTGTTCCGCACGCGAAACGAACTTGTTGAGCCCATAGGCGTTGATGTATTGCAATGCACCGCCTTGATGAGGTGCAAAACCCCAACCAAAAATCGAGCCGACGTTGGCATCTGCCACCGTGGTCACGACGTTCTCTTCATAGCATCGCGCGGCATCCACCGCTTGCACAAACATCAGGCGTTCAATGAGTTCCTGTTGTTCGGGTTGTTCATTTGCCAGTGGAAAATGTTCTGCCAAGCCGGGCCAGATGCGTTTTTCGCCGGAAGCCGGATAGTCGTAAAAGCCCTTGCCCGCCTTCTTTCCCGGTCGATCGAGTTCTTTGCACATTTTTTCGATCACGCCATCAGCCGCACGCGCTTCGAGTGTTTTGCCCTCTGCTGCAAAGTCCTTGCGGGTCTGTTCCAGTACGTGCAGCGCCAGCGAAATAGACACTTCATCGCTGAGCGCCAGCGGACCCACCGGCATGCCTGCCTGCAAGCCGGCCGCTTCAATTGAGCGCGGATGCACGCCTTCGCTCAGCAGCGCCATGCCTTCAAGAACATAGGTCCCAAATACCCGAGAGGTGTAGAAACCGCGCGAATCATTGACGACGATTGGCGTCTTGCGGATCTGCTGCACGTAATCAAAACCCCTGGCCAGGGTTTCCTGCGAGGTTTTCTCGCCCATGATGATCTCTACCAGCGGCATCTTTTCTACAGGCGAGAAGAAGTGCAGGCCGATGAAGTTCTCGGCACGGCTGTGCGCCTTGGCAAGGCCGGTGATCGGCAATGTGGAGGTGTTGGACGCAAAGACCTTGTCCGCGCCCATGACTGCCTCGGTCTTCTTGGTGACGTCCGCCTTGATGCTGCGATCCTCGAACACGGCTTCGATCACCAGGTCGCAGCCTGACAGGTCTTCAAATCGGGTCGTGGCGGTGATGCGGTCGAGGAAAGCGCTCTTGTCGGCTGGCAGCAGACGGCCACGTTTGATGTCCTTGTCCAGAAGCTTGTCTGAATAGGCCTTGCCTTTGTCAGCGTTGCTCTGATCGGTGTCGAGCAGAACCACTTGCATGCCGGCCTTGGCTGACACGTAAGCAATGCCGGCGCCCATCATGCCGGCGCCCAGTACGCCGAGTTTGTTCACCTTGGACCGCTCAATGCCTTTCGGTCGCGACTTGCCCTTGTTGATGCTCTGCAAGCCGAACCACAAGGTGCCAATCATGTTCTTGGACACCTGCGAGACCACCAGTTCCGCGAAGTAGCGAGACTCTGCACGGCAGCCGGTTTCAAAATCGACAATGCCGCCTTCGTAGATGCAGCTCAGGATGTTTCTCGCCGCTGGGTAGTTGCCCTGGGTCTTTGCATTGGTCATCGACGGCGCAACGGCCAACATCTGCACCACTGCGGGATGACGAGCGTCGCCGCCGGGAAACTTGAAGCCCTTCTTGTCCCAGGGCTGCGTCGCCTTGGGGTTGGCCAGGCACCAGGCCTTGGCTTTGGCGAGCATTTCGTCGCCGTCCGCTGCCAGTTCCTGGATGATGCCGGCCTGCATTGCCTTGCTGGCGTTCATCTCCTTGCCTTCGAGCATGAGCGGCGCCGAGGCCTGGATGCCAATCATGCGTGGCAGCCGCTGGGTACCACCGCCGCCCGGCAGCAGGCCAAGTTTCACCTCGGGCAATCCGAACTTGGCCTTCGGATTGTCGATGGCGATGCGGTGATGGCAGGCCAGTGCCAGCTCCAGACCGCCACCGAGTGCGGTGCCATTGAGCGCGGCTACCCAGGGGCGACCGCTGGTCTCCATGCGCCGAAGAAGTGACTTGAAGGCCTCTGCCATCTCGAAGGCGACAGCGGGCTCGGTCATGGCGAAGACATTCTCAATATCGGCGCCTGCCAGGAATTCTTTCTTGCCTGACGTGAGGATGACGCCTTTCACCGAATCATCTGATTCAATTCTGGCGATGGCCTCCAGCAGTGGCGTGGTGAGGTCTGCGTTGAGCACGTTCATGGAACGGCCCTGCATGTTGATGCTGAGAGTGACGATGCCGTCGTCGTCTTTATTGAATTCGATGCTCATGTTCAGACACGTTCAATGATGGTGGCGATGCCCATACCGGCACCGACACAGAGAGAGGCCAGGGCAGTGGTCTTGTTGCGCGCTTCGAGTTCGTCCAGCGCGGTGCCCAGAATCATGCAGCCAGTGGCTCCGAGCGGATGGCCCATGGCAATCGCGCCGCCATTGACGTTGATGATGTCCTGGCTGATGTTCAGGTCACGCGCGGCGCGCATCACCACCGCTGCGAAAGCCTCGTTGATTTCAAACAGGTCAATGTCACTGGCTGACATGCCGGCCTTTGACAGCGCTTTCTTCGAAGCCGGGCCAATGCCGGTGAGCATGATGGTGGGTTCGCTGCCGATCACGGCTACCTGCCGGATTCGTGCGCGGGGTTTGAGGCCTAGTGCTGCGCCTTTTTCCTTGCTGCCAATCAGCATCAATGCAGCGCCATCGACAATGCCGGAAGAATTGCCGGCATGGTGAATGTGGTCAATTTTTTCAACCGTGGTGTATTTGCGCAGCGCGGTGGCATCAAAACCCATCTGACCCATCATTTCGAAGCTTGGTTTTAGATTGGCCAGTGATTCCACGCTGACATCCCCGCGCACTGTTTCATCATGGTCCAGCACCAGCATGCCGTTCATGTCCTTTACCGGTACCAGGCTTTTGCTGAATTTGTTCGCAGCCTTGGCAGCGGCGGCTCGCTGTTGTGACTGCACCGCAAAAGCATCCACTTCCTTGCGCGTAAAACCTTCCACTGCGGCCACCAGGTCGGCACTGACACCTTGGGGAATGAATCCAAGCTGGGTATTGATGCGCGGGTCCATCGCCCAGGCGCCACCATCAGAGCCCATGGGCCAGCGGCTCATGGATTCAACGCCGCCCGCGACGATCATGTCTTCCTGGCCCGACATCACCTTCATTGCCGCCAGGTTCACGGACTCCAGGCCTGAAGCGCAGAAGCGGCTCTGCGTGACACCCGCGACGCTTTGGTTCCATCCGGCGTACAGCACTGCAGTGCGTGCGATGTCAGCACCTTGTTCGCCCACCGGAGTGACGCAGCCCAGCACGACATCGTCGACCTGCGAAGTGTCCAGCTGGTTGCGGTCCTGCAAGGCCCAAAGCAGGGTGGAGACCAAATGCACGGGAGTAATTTCATGCAGGCTGCCGTCCATCTTGCCTTTGCCACGCGGTGTGCGGACGGCGTCGAAAATATAAGCGTCAGTCATGGTGACTCCATGAGGAAGATGGGTAATCAGCATTACGAATAATGCGTAGGGATTCTGGCGGCTATCGAGGCCTCTCCAGTCTTTAGCGCGACATTATCAACCTGAGCATAGTTATTGACTATGAATTATTCAAATGTAGCGCGCCTGATCAGCAAGGCTGTCATATTGTCGTATAGTAACGATTATTACCCGTTGATCTTTACCTTGAATCCCCATGGCCCGGAAATCCTCTGATCAGACCGCTTTGCCGAATCTCGAGAATCTCGACCCGGATACGCGCAAACGTGTGGAAGAGGCGGTTCTCAATATATTTTCGCAACGCGAATTTCATCGCGTGGGTCTGATTGAGGTCGCGCGCGAAGCGAGCATCTCCCTGCAGACGATCTACAAGTATTACGGCAGCAAGGAAGCGCTTTTGTTCTCGACGCTTGATGCGCAGCTTCAGTTGTTGGCAGATCGCCTGATGGATCACCTGCAGGGCATCGAGAACTACAAGGAAAGATTGCGTAAGACCTTCTGGGTTGCACTGGATTTCTACGAGAAGAATCCTCGGGTGCTGCAGATCATGCTCAGTTCGGTCTACATCAATACCTGGCGCAAGCAGGGCAATTATGAACATCGCGTGCTGTTCGCTGCCTTTCTCAAGGTCCTGGCCGAAGGGCAGGCCAGCGGCATCCTGACCGACGAAGTGGACGAAAGAGTGTTGCTCGACTTTATGGCCGGCATCATCTGGCGCACCGTGCAGGCCTGGGTCGTGCGCGGCATGAAAGAGCCGCCGACGCGTCAGGCCAATGTGTTGTTCGAGATGCTCTGGCGCGCGATTTCCAAACAGGGCTGAAGTCGATTTTCTTTCTAGCCAGATTCGCCCAGCAAAGGACCGCCTGCAACTAACGCAATGGCCATGGCGATCAGGACAAGGCCCATCGTGCGGTCAATCAGTAGCGCCCGACGGGCCAACCGCACCCGAAGCCAGGCGTGCCCAACACTGAATGCAATAAGACTGAACCAGGCGAACGTGGCAAGACTGAGCCAGGCGCCGAGGGCCAGTTTCAGCTGAGTGCTGGCGCCGGCACTGATCACGCTGGCGCACAAGGCAACAAAGAACAGCACGGCCTTGACGTTAAGCACATTGGTTGCAAGGCCGATGATGAACGCGCGGCGATCTGATTCCGGCTGTGACGGGCCTGCCGCAGTTCGACTTTCCGACGCTGCGCCGAGTTGCAGCGACCGATAGCCGATCCACATCAGGAGCGCGGCACCGCCGAATCGCAGGATGTCGAGCAAGGCCGGCAATTTCTGGATGGCCCAGCCCAGTCCGAGCATGCCCCATGTGAGGTGAATAAGGATGCCGCAGCCAATCCCGAGTGCTGTCAGCACTCCGTTACGGCGCCCATGTTGGAGCGACTGACGCACCACGATTGCAAAATCAGGCCCAGGGCTGGCAACGCCCAGCGCATGGGCGATCACCACTGCGCTGAAGATGCCCCAGACGTCTTGCATTGAAACGATCCGCTAGCGAGCGTAGGTCTGCTCCAGATAACGAATGATGTCGTCGGACTCGAACATGGCGGTGTCGGTATTTGTATCGATCAGGTAGGGAACCTGCGAGCGTCCTGTCAGCTCGCGCAGACGTATGCGGTTGCGGCTCTTGAGTGGCGCCTTTGGAAAGAGCTTCGATCGGACAATCGGCGGGCCCATTTCCTGCCATTGCGTCTTGGGAAAGCTGCGCAGGCGATACGGAATTTCAAGCTCAGTCAGGCGCTCGCGCACCGGGCGAGAGTAGGGGCTGGACTCGAAGCTGTAGAGCTCCAGCGGCAGTTCCGGGGCGCGAGAGGGGCGGGCCTTCAGCCCTCGACCGCCGCGACTGGCGGTGGCCAGGTAGGAGCCCCCGATTTGCAGGCCGCGCATCAAGCCGCGCTTTGCGCGTTGTTCGTAACCATAATTCTTCTGAAGATAATCCACGATGTCTGCTGACTCGAGCAGCTGTTCTCCGGTGTTCGGGTCAATCAACAAGGGAAACTGATTCTTGCCGCTGATCTCGATGGCCTTGGGCCGGTAACGCGTTCCGCCCTGGGGGCAGGGGTAGATCAAAGCATCAAGTTCCAGTTCGGTCAGCGCTTCGCGAACCAGTCTGCAGTACGGGCAGGCTTCGAACTCATAGAGTTCCAGCAACTGTTCTGGCTCACTGGATTCGCTGCGAAAGTCGGCGGTGCCACGCCAGCCACGAAAGGTGCTGGCAAGGATGGAGGTGCTGAGGTCAAAAGCGTTCGGCATGTCGAATGCGCCAGTCTGCGGAGAGTGAACCCTATTGTGAGACTTTCTTTTCCGATTTCGAAACCTTGCCCGATTTCGCAGGCCGCTTCTCAGGCATTGCAGGGGCAGCGACATCCTTCGCCGGTGCAGGTAACTGAATCTCTTCTCCGGCAACTGCTGGAGCAGACGCTGGGGCGGCTTCTGTTGCTGGCTCGGGCGGGGCTTCAGCAGCTTCCAAGGTTTCCGCCGCAGATTCGGTCATCTCGCCCTCGTCGTCGGGCAGGGCGACTACTTCGGGTTCGACTTCGATCAGGGTGTCTGCCTTGGCTGCCAGAAGTTCGCGGCAGCTCGAGCAGGCACTGCGCGCAATCAGGTCCGTCAATCGCAGCCGCTGGCTTTGCTTGGTGTCGCTATCTTCCAGAATCCGCTCAATGATCCGGGCGTAAGCGGGGCGCAGCATTTGCTGAAGTTGGGAGTCCAGACTGTAGAGACTGTCCAGATTCGCCTTGTCCAGCGCCTGCAGATCGTGCACCGCCAGCAGTTGGTGCAACTGCGCAAGTTCTCGTTCGGCATCACGCAGGGCAGGGCCATCCGGATCGGCACTGCCATTGAGGGCCTTGGCCCAGACCGGGTAGGCGCTGGCGCGAGCGAACAATTGCGTGGCCTGATCCCAGATCGCGGCATGCTGCGACTGTCCGTCGATCGCATTCTTGCGGATACAGGCGTCCGTCTGTTTTGCGCGTTGGTCGTAGTGTTCATGCCAGTAGGCATCATCCGGCACCGGGAGCAACGCGGCCTGCTGCGCAAACTGCAGTAATCGACCTGTTTTCTGCCAGGGCGGGGTTTCATTCTGGGAGCGGCGCACGCGGAGCAACAGCTCACCCCGGTTGAGCAGATGGCGCTCGTACTCGGTTTGTTTGCGTGCCAGCTGCCCGGATGCGAGCAGCGCACGGTAATCCGCCCAGACGCGTTCGTCCGCTTCGCAGGAAACCGCAGAGCCGATGAAGTCCTTCACTGAGCGATAGTCCGTGACATCCAGCTCGAAGCGGACGTAGGCCTGTGCAGGCTTCCAGGGCTGACCTTCGGCATTGCAGAGTCCAGAGGGCGAATCACTGCGTTTGCAGGGGCGCAGATCGGGCGCCGGTTTCTCGAGTTCGATGGTGCTGGAATTGAGCAGCACGACGAACTGGCGGCCATCAAGCTCCGCGAGACCTTCGTCCGTGCGCAGTCCCAACAGGGTCTTTTCTTCCCAGGGCTTCTTCTCGGTGCGGATTTCGTCGCTGAGCAGCTCGCCCAGACGCGAACTCAGACCGGTGACGACCTGGCCGCCCGGGACAAAACCCATGCCGAATTTGAGCATCGGCTCGGCCGTTGCCAGCTCGAGCAGATTGGTGACCCAGCGCGCTTTGTCCGCCGGAACACCGCGGACCACGATCTGCAGGTGTGGGGATTTTGACAAGGACTCCGGATCGATCAGAAGGCCTTCACCCAGCAATGCATTGTCGACCACGGAGCTGACGGTCTTGCCGCTCTGTACGTCATAGAGCAGCACCGGGATTTCCGGGCTGGAATCTGACGCAAAGCTGGCGACCGTGCCTTTTCCAAACTTGGCGGAGATCAGCAGCATGGCCGGTCTCAGCGCTTCGTCCTTGCCAAAATCGATGGCGCGACCGTTGACGTCCAGATTGGAGCTGACAAACACACGCAGGTAGCCGTCTTCGTACTTTGACGCCGCAGTTTGCGGCGCTTCCTGGGTCACTGGCGTGGCCACCGGTTTTACAAAACGGCCCTGATTCTTGGGGCAGGCGGACAGACCCAGAACCACTGCAGAAATGGCAACTAGGCGAAGGGCGTGGAACGTCATGGGGGAATCAGCGCGGCTCGGACAAGACCTGCGACAGCAGGCGGTTCGAATAGTTTTCCAGACTTTGCCTAAGGGCAGGCTGAACGAAACCTTCGGCGCGGGTCAGTCGCCAAAGTGAAGGTGGCCTGCAACCTGGGGCGGTAATTGCAGAAACCAGCCATTGCCGCCCAATTGTGCAATCACCGCCTCGGTCTTGACCCGCGCCAGCTTTCGCTCAGGTGTTAGGCTCAGGTCCATGACATGGGTCAATTTGCCAGCCTTGGAAAGCAGGGCTTCGGGCAACTCGGTGGTTTCGAGGCCTTCGCGCACGTAGAGGTACATTTCTGGTTGTTTACTGCAGCGATAGACGGTGCAGGAAACAGGCTTGGAAGCTGAGCTCATCGGGATTTGTTTTTTTGTTCGTCTCTGGCCTGAATGGTGGCCTTGATCTGTTGCAGGTTCTCTCGAAGCATGTCCGATATCAGCTCGTCGGTCCGCGGGTCCTTCAGAACCTGCTCGACCACCCTGAGCGATGTATCAATGACGCTGGCGGTCACATCCTTGGCAAATGGCAGACGTGACAGTCGGCCGGCTTGCGGGTCGTCTCGCAACTTCTCGGCAATCATGTCACGCATCTCGGTTTCGTTCTCTTTCAGGGCCCGGGAGATGTTGCCGGCATACTGGCCCTTGGCCATCACGGTCTGTACTTCATTGATCATTGCCACGGTGACGGCGCCGCTGATGGATTCGACGATCGCGTTCTTGAAGCGGCTGACCAGGCGATAGGTGAACTCCTCGCCCAGGGCGCGATCCGCTGCGCGCCCAAACCTTGAAAGCAGAATGATGATGCGCAGCACGCGAAACAGCCGAAATCCGCGAACGGCCGGATGCTGGAAGGGAATCATGCCGAGCACTTCGTACCAGTTGCGGCGCAGGTGTTTCCCGCTCCAGCCGGCAGCGCGCCAGCGCCAAAGGAACTCGATCGCAAAAATCCCGCAGATGACGTAATCAGCGGTGAAGATCATTTCGCTGATGTGCTGGGGCGGGTCGGCAAAGACTTCCCAAGCCAGCAATCCGACCGACAACAGCGCTAACAGCAGCATCAGCCAATCGACAATGCCAACGCGGCGCGCCGCGTCGCTGGCTTCCTGTTGGAGCCATTCGCGGTTGGTCTGGATGATCGGAGTCATCAGCGGACGCTACGCAAGCCGCATATGCGCGGTCAAGCACGGCGGCACGGCTTGTTCAGTTCATAGGCAATTCATCGCAGTGCGCTTGAATGGTGGGAATGAACACAATTCATCTCGGCTGAGGAGAAAAATGAAAACACGAAAACCGGTGCTCGCATTCATCTGGTCCTCCGGACCTGCAGCTGGTGCTCACGATCCAGTGCCGATGGAGCGCCGCGTCTGCGCCGACCGCAGGCGGTCGCCGCTCGCTCCGCGACCGGAACTTGCACGGTCTGGTGATCGTCGCCCGTGAAGGAACTGGTCAGCAGCTTTGTCCGCTATGCATTGATTGCACCAATGGCCGCCATTCTTCTGGTGATGGCATGCTCCCGCGCAACGGTGGAGAACTACGACAAGATCCAATCAGGTATGAGTCGCGCTGAGGTATACGAAATTCTCGGCAAGCCCGATGAGGTGTCTGCCGGCGGGCTCGGAAAGCTGACGGTGTCAGCAGAAACTTGGACGGGCCACAAGCAGGTGATTCATGTGACCTTCGGGAGCGAAAAAGTGGCGCTCAAATCAATCACCCCTACAGAGGCCAGCCCCAAGCCCTGACGGAGGTGCGCTCAATCGGGTGCCTGGCGTGTTCAGGCAGGTGAGGGTTCGGACCTGTGGCCCATTAGCCTGGCATTGCGCTCGGCGTCGATGTCATGGGTTTAAACTGCCTGCATGAGTGAGTCCAAGATTAGAGAAGCTGTGACCGCCGTTCTGATGTGCGGCGATGAAATTTTTCTGGTGCATCGTCACGCTGGCTTGAAGGCATTTCCTGGCTACTGGGCGTTTCCGGGTGGCAAGGTCGACAAGGAAGACGCAGATGCACCGGCGCGTGCCGCGAGTTGGTGTCAGGGTTTTGATGCCACGCATATCGAGGCACTGGTGCGCGAACTGGTCGAGGAAATCAGTTTTGATCTGGATGCCGCGGCAGAGCGGGGCGAAATCGAAGCCGTTCACCTGCTTGGATCGGCTCTGGCACCGGCATTTGTGCCGGTTCGGTTCAATACCTTTTTCTTCTGTATTCGCCTGAGCCAGAAACCTCAGATCACGCTTGATGTCGGAGAAGTTGACGATTGCCGCTGGGAAACGGCTGCTACTTTCATGCAGGAATATCGCCAGGGTCGGCTTCTGCTGGCCCCGCCTACACAGCTGACGATTGCCCTGCTCGAAGAGGACAGCGTGAATCTGCCCGACGTGCACCCGATTGAAGAGTTTCACAAGCAAGCCTTGCAGATCATCGAACCGGTCTGCGAGATGCGCATGTTGTCGGTGCGCTCGCACACCTTGCCACCAGCGATCCATACCAATTGTTTCATCATTGGCGATGCCGGTGCCAAGCCTGTTCTGGTTGATCCCTCACCGTGGACGGAAGATGAAATGCTGGCGCTGGAGCAGCGCGTGCAGGCATTTGGCATCGCCGGCATATTTCTGACCCATCATCATCCGGATCATCGCGAACGTGCGAGTGAGATGGCGCGGCGCATGGGACTGCCCATTCTGTTGAGTGCCGATACACGTGAACGCATTGAGGCGATCGAAGCCAATTACTTCGATGGCGTCCAGACGCGTCTGATAGGCGATGGCGAGGTGGTGACCCATTGGCTGGGCAAACCGGTTCGCGCCCTCGAGGTTCCGGGGCACGATGAAGGGCAGTTGGCTTTGATGCCGGATTGCCGGTCATGGTGCATCGTCGGCGATCTGATCCAGGGCATCGGCACCGTGGTTATCCAGAAGCCTGAGGGAAACATGGGCAAATACTTCCGATCCCTGCTGAGAATCATCGAGCTGGACCCCAAAGTCATTGTGCCCTCGCATGGTATCGCCATGGGTTCTACCCATCGATTGCAGGAGACCCTCAAGCATCGACGTCAACGCGAAGCGACCATCCTCGATCTGCACCGCAAGCAGCAGACCATGGAAGAGATGCTGGCTGCCATCTATGTTGGCTTGGACCCGCGCCTGCTCCCACTGGCAAAGCGCAACATCGAGTCACATCTGGACAAGCTGCGCGAAGAAGGGGCGCTCTTGGAATCCTGAAGAGGCCTTCGAGCTGTGTGATGCCGCTATTTTTTCAGCAGCATTTTGACCTGTTCTGAGCCCTTCTTTACCTGCTCGACTTTCACCGCGAGGTAATTGCGCGAAGGTGCGAGCCAGAAGCGCGTCGATTTCTTTGGATCGTCCACTCGTTCGACTCGAATGGTTTCAAAGGTTCCGGCTGGTGTCTCAATTTGCTCTTTCGCGGTGACGCGGAAGGTATAGGTCTTGAGCCTGTCATCTTCTACCTTGGTCAGGCTGATCTCATCCGCGCCCGGTTCGCCACCGCGCGCCATGACCCATTTCTGCACAGCGTATTGCATGGCCAGACGATCAATCATGCCGTCTTCAAGCTTGCGGATTTCGCCGCTACTGGAGCGCACCATCTTGTCGTTCCAGTTGAAATCCAGTTTGAAATTATCTTCCTTCTTGTCTTCTCGATTGAAAGAGAAATTCCGCGAACGGACGACGCCGTCAACCAGACAGAAATTGGAATGCTCGGTCACCGTGCCGATGAACAGGCGGGCCAGGCCTGAGGGTTTGGCGACGTACTCATAGCTCCAGCAGTCCTTGGCTTCCGCGGCCTTGAGACTGAAGCGGGCTTCACCCAGGGTGATTGCCCCGCGTGACAGCTCGTAATGGGCTTCGCTGGCTTGGATGTCCTCCGCAAGTGCGCACGCGCAGGACATCGCCAGTACGGCGCTCAAAATCCATTTTGGCAGCTTCACTGAAACGTCTCCGTCAGGTCTTCCAGTTGCAGGGCCTTTGTAAGCTTCTGGCCGCGGAATTCAATAGCCTTGTGCCCGAGTTGAAGTTCGCCAGTGGCGATCCAGGCCAGTGCCTGCGGGAGAATCTTCAGCTCAACCTCGGTCATGACGCGCTCTGCAAGAGAAGTAGCATCATCTTCCTCGCTCACGCTGACACGGCCCTGAATGATCAGCGGGCCGCCGTCCAGATCTTCGCTGACAAGATGCACGGTAGCGCCATGCTCGGTATCGCCGTCTTCAAGAGCGCGACGATGGGTGTGTAATCCACGGTGCCGGGGAAGCAGCGAGGGATGAATGTTGATCATCTTGCCGCTCAATGCCGCAACAAAGGCCTTGCCCAGGATTCGCATGAAACCCGCCAGTACCACGATATCCGGATTCAGCTTCTGGATTGTCTCCAGCAAGGCCCGGTCAAAGGCCTCTCGATCAGAAAAATTCTGGTGCTCCATGGCGAAGCAGGCGATGCCTGCCTGCGCGGCCCTGGCCAGGGCAGGAGCGTCTGCACGGTTACTGATGACGCCTACCAAATCGGCACGGATCTGTTGTCTGCTGCAGGCGTCAATCAGGGCCTGCAGGTTTCGCCCGTTTCCGGATACCAGCACGACCACGCGGCAACGCGGGCGCATCGCGGTGGAAATATCAGACAAAGCGGACGTCTTGCTGGCCTTTTGTCACCTCGCCCATGACCCAGGGCTTGAGTCTTGATTTGCGCAGTTGCGCAAGGGCATCGTCCACGCGGCGTCGCGGAATGACCATGGCAAATCCGACGCCACAGTTGAAGACCCGGCGCATTTCGTCTTCCTCGACGCCGCCTTTCTCCTGCAGCCAGTCGAATAGTTCAGGTCTCTTCCAGCTGTTCAGGTCAACCACTGCCGCAGTGCCCTTTGGAAAAGCCCGCGTCAGGTTTTCGGTAATGCCGCCGCCGGTGATGTGCGCCATGCCGCGGATGGGGATGCCGGATTCGATCAGCTTGAGAACGGGTTTGACGTAGATCCGGGTGGGTTCGAGCAGGGCGTCGCCGAGCGTTGCCTTGCCGAATGGCTTGTCCAGTCGATGGCGACCCCGCGCCAGAATCTTGCGGATCAGCGAATAGCCGTTGGAATGCGCGCCGCTGGACGGCAGGGCCACGATGACGTCACCCACCTTGATCTTGCTGCCGTCGATGATCTTCGACTTTTCAGCGACCGCGACGCAGAAACCTGCCAGGTCAAAGTCACCCGCCTTGTAAAGACCCGGCATCTCTGCGGTTTCACCGCCCACCAAGGCACAACCCGCTTGCCGGCAGCCCTTAGCAATACCTCGTACGACTTGCGCTGCCGCCTTGGGGTCGAGTTTAGAACTGGCGTAGTAGTCGAGAAAGAACAGGGGTTCTGCGCCGGAAACGAGCACGTCGTTGACGCACATGGCTACAAGATCAATGCCCAGTCCCTGGATGCGTCCGCTGTCGATGCCAAGCTTGAGTTTGGTGCCGACGCCGTCAGCGCCGCTGACCAGGACTGGTTTCTTGTACTTGCTGGGCAGGCCTACCAATGCGCCAAAGCCACCGACACCGCCGAGCACCTCTGGCCGATGGGTGCTCTTGACGATCTTGCGAATGTCGCCGACAAGCGCGTCACCCGCGTCAATATCAACACCGGCATCTCGATAGGAAAGGGGCTTTTTTGAAGTGCTCATCAGCAAAATGCTCAGACGCGGAAGGGAATCCCATGCATTTTACAGACGCACGCCGGATAATCGTCGGATGAGATTGCATCTGCCTTCAATGAGTCGCTGGATGGGCCAGTCCGGGTTTGCGGTGTTGCTGCCGGGTCTGATGCTCGCAATGTGCCTGAGCACGGCGGGGATATCTGCTGCGCAGGCGGCGCAGAACCCCTACGAGGCCATTGTTTCCGTGGACGATGAATCGGATCAGTCGCGCACCAAGGGGTTGCGCGCTGCGCTGATCGTGGTCCTGGAACGTGTGGTGGGGCGCTCGGATGCGGCAAGCAGCCAGGTCCTGGCAAACGCCGGCAATCTGGTTCAGCAATACAACTTCGTGCGCACGCCGGACTCGGACAAGGTGAAGTTTCGAGCGGTGTTTGACCCCAATAGTGTGGCAGCTGCCGTCAAACGCCAGGGCTTACCGGTATTCGGCGTCAACCCTGATCTGGTGGAAGCCTGGGTCGTGGAAGTGCATGGATTGCAGGATGCCGACGATTTTTCCCGCACTTATCAGCACTTCGCCGGAATCAGTGGCATCCGGCGCATCGAGGTTTCTGAGCTTCGCGACAGCACGGTGCGCATCCGGATGATTGTGGAGGGCGGTGTCGAGCGCGCACATGGTCTGGCACTTGGCGCTGGCCTGCTGAGTGCGCACGGAGAGGGCGAATATGTCTTCAACGGACGATAGGCCGGGCGCAAGCGCCGGACAGGCGGTGGAATCGGCGATCGAGAATCTGCAACTGCGAGATTCCTGGCCCTGGCTGGTGGCCATGGCGGCCTTCTTCGGATTCTGCTGGCTGTTGGCTCCGATCCTGACGCCTTTTGTTCTTGGGGCGGGGCTGGCCTATGCAGGCGACCCGACCGTAGATCGCCTGCAGCGCTGGGGCCTGTCGCGCACAGCCGGCGTCAGTGTGGTGTTCCTTGCGATTGGCCTGATTTCCCTTCTGGGCCTGTTGATGCTGTTGCCGATGCTGCAGAACCAGGTCAGTACCTTTCTGCAGAACGTGCCGGAGTGGCTGGCCTGGATGCAGGACCAGGCCGCAAAGGTGGGTATTGCCCTGCCAGAAGGTTCGCGACTCGACGCAGAGGGCTTCAAGAAGCTGGTTGCCAAGCACTGGGATGATGCCGGTGGGGTTCTCAAGACCATCTGGGCGCATATCTCGGCTTCCGGCGGTGCCTTGCTCACTGCCATTGCCAGTCTGTTGCTGGTGCCGGTGGTCACCTTCTATCTGTTGCGTGACTGGGATGACCTGGTGGCCTGGATCCACGGAATCATTCCGCCGCGTCATTTGCCGCTGACCACCCGTCTTGCGAAGGAGACCGACTCCGTTCTCGGCGCCTTCATCCGTGGTCAGCTCACGGTGATGGCCGCGCTGACGGTGTACTACTGGATTGCCCTGTGGATTGCGGGTCTGAATCTGGCGCTGCTGGTGGGCCTGATCGTAGGTCTGATCAGCTTTGTCCCCTATCTGGGCGCCATCGTCGGTGTGCTGACCGCCGTTATTGCCATGCTCGTGCAGACGCAGGAACTTTTGCCATTCGTGTGGCTAGCAATCGTGTTCGGGATTGGCCAGGTGCTGGAAAGCAATGTCCTCACGCCCTGGCTGGTGGGCGACAAGATCGGCCTTCATCCGGTCGCGGTCATCTTTGCGGTCATGGCCGGTGGCCAGCTGTTCGGTTTTGTCGGCGTCATGCTGGCGCTGCCGGTGGCGGCGATTATTGCGGTGCTTCTGCGGCACGCCAAGGCACAGTGGCTCGCCAGCCGTACATATCGTCTCGGCGCGCCTGCTGGCGCCTCAGACGTGGCCGTGGAAGACGCCAGCAAAAACGCATGAAAGGGGCACAGATGTCGCTGCCGGTACTGCTTCAGCAGTCGCCGCAATTCGATAATTTCTTTGGCGGCCCCAATCAGGCGCTGGTGGAAACCCTGCAATCGCTGGGTCATCGCACCTCGCTGATGTCGGTTTGGCTCTACGGCGCCAGATCCAGTGGTAAGACACATCTGTTGCGGGCCTGCGTGGGCGCCGCCCAAACAGAAGCCGAGTTCGTAGACATTGACCCGCACTTCGACGCGTCACTGGCAGAGTTTGGTGACCGACCCTTTCTCGCGTTAGATAACGCTGATACTCAGCTGGACTCGGCTGAATACGCAATGTGGCTGATGCGATTGATCGACCATCGCCGGTCCCACAATCTGCTTACGGTGCTGTCAGCCGGGGTCTCGCCCGAGCGTCTGCCTGGCGTGATCCCGGATCTGCGAACGCGTTTTGCCGCGATGGCCGTGCTCGGGCTCAAGCCGCTGCGTGCCGAGGATCGCAAGGCTCTGCTTGAGCTGCACGCCAGAGCGCGCGGGCTGGAACTGGCGCGGGAGGCACGCGACTGGCTACTGGGTCATTTGCAGCGCGATGCCGGAACCCTGATAGCCGCCCTGGAAGAACTGGATCGCGAATCACTCAAGGCGCAGCGCCGTCTGACTCTTCCGTTTGTGCAGAAGATTCTGGGCGCGCGTGTGCAGCCTTCTCTCGCGCTAGAAAACGCACGAACAGCATCAAGCTGACGTAGTCCAGCGCCGCCACACTGGCAACGATAAACGCCGCGGTCTTGGCATCCGGGTTGGCATAGCCTTCCGCGAGGAATCCGGCCACATAGAACGCCACCATCATCGACGCCCACGCGAAAGTGTAGGTGCGTCCCTTGAACATGCCGGGCAATGGCAGCAGCAGGATGAGGCCCAGCAGAATGCTGATCGGCGAAAAGCCGCGCGATACCACCAGCAGGATGAGGAGGATGTGTGAGGTCAGCGCAATTCTGCGCATCCAGGGTGAAAGCATCATGATTAGGTGGCGAGTTTGATGGCGGTGGTGGCAACACGCTTGCCCAGTGCTTCGCAGAGATTGCGTTCTTCGGAAGTCAGCGATCGCGGCTCACTGCCGGTTCCGGCCAGATGGGATGCGCCGTAGGGTGTGCCTCCACTTTGCGTGCTCGACAATTCCGGCAGGGTGTAGGGCAGGCCCATCAGCATCATGCCGTGATGGAGCAGGGGCAGCATCATGCTCAGCAGTGTGGATTCTTGTCCCCCGTGCATGGAACTGGTTGAGGTAAATACGGCTGCCGGTTTTCCGACCAGGCGCCCTGACATCCAGAGGCCCGATGTGCCGTCCAGAAAATACTTGAGCGGCGCAGCCATGTTGCCGAAGCGGGTCGGACTGCCCATGACCAAGGCATCACATTCGGCCAGATCGTCGAGGCTGGCATAGATCGCGCCCTCAGCGGGTACGGGCGCTGCAACGGCTTCGATCTCGGTTGACACCGGGGGCACGGTGCGCAGGCGCGCCACCGCGCCGGCAGATTCGATGCCGCGGGCAATCTGGCGGGCCATCTGCGCGGTCGCACCTTTGCGCGAGTAATACAGGACAAGAACCTCGGTCATGCGGGCCTCCGCAAGTGTGGATGGCGAATGGGGGTCGCTATTGTACGGGGATGCTTTGATGGCTCCGGTGATTCATCATGTACCTTCATCGCATTCAAAGTGGCGCGTTCTTCCATGTTGCGCAGTTTTCTACTGATATCGGTCGTATTGCTCTCATCTTGTTCGCTGTTCGATCACCAGCCGTTCTCCTCCGAAGCGCCGCCGGAACGGCCCCTGTCTGAAGCGGATGCCGGTGCCTTGCCTGATCTGCAGAGAACGGCGCCGGTCCCTGCGCAGCAAGCGCGTGATCGGCTGGCTTACGTACAGAAATATGTCGCGCAGACCAGGCGCGTGGTGCCGCAATGGCGTCGCGCGGATGCGCCTCTGGCGCAGGCGGTTCAGGCTGCAGATCAGCAGCAGTGGGGACAGGCCCTGGGGTTTTCTGACGAGGCGGCCGCACAGGCAGATATCGCGTTGTCCGATTTCTACGCACGACAGGCCAATATCGAACTGGCCAAAGCGCAGGCGTCCACCGGTCTGGACGACACGCAAATTCTGCAGCTGCGAACCGCAGAAGAAATCATGGCCAGTGGGAACAGTCGTCTCGCCTACGGTCGTCTGCGCACGCTCAATGGGCAACTCAGAGATCAGACGCGCGCGTATCAGGTGCGCGCTGGAGACAGCCTGTGGATCATTGCGGGTCGTCCTGAGGGCTATTCCAATCCATTGCTGTGGCCGTTGATCTGGCGCGCGAACATTGATGTTATTCCCGACCCCGACCGATTGCGCAAAGGACAGGTCCTGAAGATCAAGGCGCATCCCAAGGTAGATGATGTTGCTGCTGCCGTGGCCGAGGCCAAGGCCGTGCGCTCGGGCCAGACTGCAGGTGCTGCAAGCCGAGCAGCAACTGTTACCCCGGAGATTGGCGAAATACAGAAGCTGCCCTGAGTCTCTGGTTTTAGAAGCACCGCCGATCAGGCGTGCAGATGACCGCGTTTGACCCAGTAGCGGCAGCCGCTGCGCGTGCTCATGCTGCGAACCGAATCTGCTGGCATGCGCAGCCAGCAAAGTGGCAGGCAAGCGGTGTCGCCGTACATCAGATCGCCTTCCAGTACGAGAATCTCTTCTCCACCATCAGCGCTGCGTTGTTCCCACCGGGTGCCTGGCTCCATCATTTCAATAAGGACGGTTTCCTGGGCGGGGCAATCGAATAGCGTGATGCGGCTCAGACCCGTAATGTCCGTTCCCCGCGTGGTTTGAGTCTCTGGTGTTTGAACGATCTGTCTGCTCTCCGACAGCGGCATCTGGCGCAGCTTGACGAAGATGGTGCAGCCCTCATCGGTGAAGGGCGCGTGACCACTTCCGGGCGGGTTTCGCACGTAGGTGCCCGCGCAAAAGTCGCCGCTGCAATCGGAAAAAACGCCGTTCAGAACCAGAAACTCCTCGCCAAGCTCATGGCGATGCTCCTTGAAGCGACTGTGCGCCGCATAGCGCACGATCGACGTGGCTCGTGCCACTTCGCCGCCGCGCCGGTCGAGGAAACGACGCTCGATCTCGGGCTGAGGAGAAGGTGTCCAGGGCAAGGTATCGGCACAGGTGATCACCGGCTCTGCAAGGTCAGCGTGCAGTGTCTCCGGTACCTGATAGTCCATCAGCTTCTCCATCGCTTGTGCCGCAATCCCGGCGTCGAACCGCTCACAGTCTCAACCGCGATGCCAGCGCCGATCCAGTGCGCGCATCACCTTGTTTGGGTATTTAGGTTTGCCGTAGCTCCCGTTGTAGCGGCCCAGCGCGCCAAACAGGTTTCCCTTTTCCTTGTCCAGATAAAAGCGCAGGATGGTGCAACCCATGCGCAGGTTGGTTTGCGTATTGAACAGGTTGTCGTGTGGCGTGGCGATCTCGTCCAGCCAGAACGGCATGATCTGCATGTAGCCTTGTGCGCCTGCGGTCGATAGCGCGAATCTCTGGAAATAGCTTTCCACCTCAATCACCGCCAGCGCCAGTTCTGGTGGAATGCGCGCGCGCTTGGCTTCCCGGTGCAGCGTTCTGAGGAACTCCAGGCGCTCGACATCGTCCTTGATGAAATTCTTGAGCCGACCGGACATGTCGGTCAGCCACACTTCGGCATCAAAGCGATGCTCGAAGCTGTCCGCTTCTGCGATGGCAGCTTCAAGAAGCGCACGCAGTTCCGGTTCGGGCTCACCGGTGGGGCCTGCAATGGCTGACGGCGCGGACAGCAGCGCCGTCAGGACCCAAAGCAGCAGCCTTGCGTTCACGCCGCCAGCTTGGCCAACACGCTGGAGATGCTGGCCTCAATCATCTCGGCCTGATCGGCATTGCGGGCCTTGTATTCAAACTGGTCATTGGCCAGGCCTTTTTCTCCGATAACAACGCGGTGCGGAATTCCGACCAGATCGGCATCCGCAAACATCGGACCGGGACGCAGGCCACGATCATCGAGCAGGACATCAACGCCCGACCCCGCCAGTTCGTCATGCAGTTGCAGCGCGAGTTCTCTTACGCGCTCGGACTTATCTGCGCCGATAGGGCAGATGAGGACCTCGAAAGGTGCGATAGATGCCGGCCATCGCATGCCCTTTGGATCGTGGCTCTGCTCAATGACCGCGGCTGCGAGACGGGAGACGCCGATGCCATAGCAGCCCATTTCCGGGATCACGGCAGCGCCTTGCTCATCGAGCACGGTGAACTCCATTGCGCGGGTGTACTTGTTGCCAAGCTGGAAGATGTGCCCACCCTCGATGCCACGGAAGAACTGAATCTTGCCCTGACCATCCGGACTCGCGTCACCCTCACAGATTCGTCGCAGGTCGGCACCCTCCGGCACCGGGCAGTCGCGCTCCCAGTTCACGCCGCTCAGGTGTTCGTCATTCTGGTTGGCACCACAGACGAAGTCGGCAATCTCCAGTGCCGCATGATCGGCGATGACCGGGATCGGGCAATTCACCGGACCCAGATAGCCAACCTCACAGCCAAAGGCTGCCTGTACATCCTCAACCTTTGCCATCTCGAACGGGCTCGCGATCAAAGGATGACGCGCAGCCTTGAACTCGTTGAGTTCGTGGTCGCCGCGCAGTGCGATGCCGACGAGGCCGCCCTCACAACCCTTGGCCACCAGCAGCTTGACCTTGGCGGTCAGCTCAACCTTCAGAAACTTGGAGACCTGTTCGCAGGTTTTTTGCCCGGGCGTGGAAACCGTCTGCATCGGCGCGCCGGGAGCAGGGCGCTGCGTACCGGTGGGTTTGCATTCGGCTGCCTCGACGTTGGCCGCATAACTTCCTTTATCGGATACGGCGATCAGGTCCTCACCGGAACCGGCGAGGACGTGAAACTCTTCTGATTTGGCGCCGCCAATGTTGCCGCTGTCAGCCTTGACCACCCGGAAGTCAGCACCGATGCGCTCGAAGATGCGGATATAGGCTCCGCGCATGTTTTCGTACTCGCGGTCCAGATCCGCCTCGTCCATGTGGAAGGAATAGGCATCCTTCATCAGGAATTCACGTGCCCGCATCAGGCCAAAGCGTGGGCGGCGCTCGTCGCGGAATTTGGTCTGCACCTGATACCAATTGAAAGGCAACTGGCGATAGCTGCGCACATCCTGCTTGGCGTGATGGACGATGACCTCTTCGTGCGTCGGTCCGTAGCAGTAGTCGTTCTCGTGACGATCCTTGATCCTCAGCATCTCGGCGCCCATGACCTGCCAGCGACCGGACTGCTGCCACAGCTCCGCAGGCTGTATGGAAGGCATCAGCAGCTCAGCGGCGCCCGCTCGATCCATTTCCTCGCGGACGATATTCTCGATTTTGCGCAGAACGCGCAGGCCCATCGGCATCCAGGTGTAGAGACCAGCCCCCAGCTTGCGAATGAAGCCGGCACGAAGCAGCAGCTGATGAGAAACGATTTCCGCGTCAGCGGGCGTTTCCTTGGTCGTGGACAGGGGGAAGCGGGAGAGGCGCATGTTGGAGGTTCGAGTCAGTGAATCGCCAATTGTAACGGGAGCCGCTTCAGGCCTCGCGGTCAAGCACCTGAATCAGAGAGGGCAATCGCCTGGCCAGCTCAGCGAGAAAGCCGCGATAGCTGTCGTCAAGCAGCAGACGTGGGCTGAGTCCGGCAACCATGACGTATTGATTTCCCAGCGTCCGTACGAAGGCTCGCTTGGGAGGCTCCGGCCAGGGGGGCAGTGCAGGGAGTTCCAGCATGGGTTCGCAGACTTCGGCTTGCTCGCCATGTTCCTTGGCGAAAATTGGCCATGGGGACTCTGCCGCTGACGAGATCACTGCTGGTGCTGCTGGCGAGTTCGCGCTCAGTCCATGGCAGTAGACCTGGCGAGCACGACCCGTGCCGGCATCCAGGTGATACACCAGCAGGAAGGGCAGGTCGTATTGCGCGTCGGCGAAAATTGCTTTGAGCGCGGACTTGTCAGAATCAAGAAGCAGGCGATGATCCAGGTTGAGCAACACCGTATTGCGACGGGACGACAATACTTCCGCCGTGTTTTCCGAACAGGCCACGAAAATTCCGCCCACCCCACCGGATTCGTCGCGTATCGGCGAATAGCCGTAAGTGAAATAGCCTTCCTCAAGCAGGCCATTCCTGTTCAGGCACAGCAGGCCGCGCTCCACCAGGCTAGATTCGCCGCGCTCGAACGCAGCTTCCACCATTGGTGAGATGGAATCCCAGATCTCCTCGAAGCATTCCCTGCCGCGTTGGCCCATGGCCTGAGGATGTTTGCTTGAGCCCAGGATGGGGCGATAGGCATCGTTGTAGAACTGGACCATCTCACGGCCCCACCAGATAAAGATGGGATGCTTCTGTGTCAGCAGAATTGAAAGCGCAGTGCGCAGTGATTGCGGCCAGGTGTGTACAGGCCCAAGCGGTGATTGGGACCAGTCGATGGAGCGCATGAGGGCGCCCATCTCGCCGCCACCTGCCAGGACCTGACGGGTGACCTCCAAGGCCGGAGACTGAGCGGTGCTCTTGGCCCGGCGGTCCGATGGCTGGGTGTTTTGTGTCTCGATCTTTTGATGACTTGCGGCGCGCTGCAGTGCGGCAGACAAGGCATCGGGATTCACCGGCTTGGCAACATAGTCATTCATGCCAGCGTCTGTGCAGGCCTCGCGGTCCTCGGCCATGGCATTGGCGGTCATGGCGATGACATAGGGCTGCAGGTCGGCAGGCAGCTCTTTTCGGAGACGACGGGTGGTTTCCAGACCATCAAGCCGGGGCATCTGGATGTCCATCAGGATGACGTCGTAATTCTTGCTGGACATTGCGGTGAGCGCTTCAATGCCATCCACCACGGAGTCAATATTCCTGTAGCCGAGTTTGGCGAGTTGCAGCAGTGCAAGCTTGCGATTCACCAGCGTGTCTTCGACCAGAAGAATCTTCATGGGCTGGACACTCATCTCTGAGGGTTCAGGGCCTGTTGCATTCTGCGCGGGTGCAGAAAAAATCCGGATCAGGTTTTCCAGGAGCGAATCGCGATGAATCGGCTTGTTCAGAACCGCTTCGAAGCTCACGCCCGTTTGATCTTTGTCAGGTAGCGACGTGCCTAGGCTGGACATCAGCACCAGTGGGGTCGAATGTTTTTCCTGCAGCATGCGGGCCAAGTGCACGCCATCCAGTCCGGGCATCTGATGATCGAGAATGACCAGATCATAGTCCTGGCCGCGCACGCGGGCCTGTTCCATGGCACTGGCTGCCTTTTCAGGACCGTTCAGGGCGGTGGGCCTAGCGCCCCACGCTCGCAGGCACAGGCATACCAGGTCCAGGTTGGACTGATTGTCGTCGACCACCAGTATGTGCTTGTACTTCAGTGCTTCCGGATTGAGACTCGACTTGTGCGGTACGGTGCTGAGGCTCTTGGCCGGGAAGGCAAAGTGAAAGCAGCTGCCTTTGCCGATTTCGCTGCTCACGGAAATCTGTCCGCCATGCGCTTCGATCAGGCGCTTGCTGATGGCCAGGCCAAGCCCGGTGCCCCCGAATTCACGCGTGATGGAATCATCGCCCTGACTGAAATCCTGAAACAGACGTTCAATGCGTTCCGGTGAAATGCCGATACCGGTATCAATGACGCTGATCTCGATGTTGTGCTGGTCTTCGGCGAGTGGTCGGGCATGCACCTCCACGGACACTTCGCCCCTGACGGAGAATTTGACAGCATTGCCCAGAAGGTTGACCAGTACCTGGCGCAGGCGATGGGGATCTGCGATGCAGGCCGCAGGCACCTCGGGGGCAATCCGGTAAACCAGCTCAATATTTTTGGCGCCTGCCTGGCTCGCCACCAGATCAAGGGATTCTTCAATCAGATCGCCAATGGCGAAGGCCTCGCGAGACAACCGGAGCGCACCGGACTCCAGACGCGAGTAATCCAGGATGTCATTGATGACCCCCAGCAGGTGATCGCCACTGGCCCTGATTGAGCTCACAAACTCGCGCTGCTGCGGTGCCATTTCGGTATCGTCCAGAAGACCGGCAAATCCGATCACCGCATTGAGCGGCGTGCGAATCTCATGACTCATGGTCGAGAGAAACGCGGCCTTGGCACGCGCTGCCTGCTCTGCACGTGTTTGCGCGTTGACCACCTCGTCCACGTTGGTGGTCAGTCCGTACCAGAGCAGGATCCGGCCCGTTTCATCGCGCTTGCAGTTGGCTTGTGCCTGGTACCAGCGATAGCGGCCGTCATTGTCGATCAGACGAAATTTGACTTCGTAAGGGTCGCCGGTTTCGAGTGACGCGGCCCATCGTCTGCCTACCTGGTCAACCTCGGAAGGATGCAGAAATTCCAGCCAACCATCCGCGATCAGTTTCTCCTGGCTCATTCCCATGACGTGCAGCGCCGCTTCACTGACGTATTCCAGCTTCCCATCGGGAAGAGCTGTCCATAGCACGCTGGGCACGGCGCCAATGATGTACTTGAGGTGTTCCTGGCGTTCATGCAGGGCATCTTCCGCACGTTTTCGATCGTCAATATCAAACGCAGTGCCCTCGTAGAACCGGTTATTGTTGTCGTCGCCACTGACGTGCCTTACCCGACCCTCCAGCCATCGCACCGAGCCGTCACGATGGCGAATACGATATTCCGCTTGCATCGGCTGCCCGGCGGCAGCCTGCGCAGCCAGCTCCTTTGCCACACGCGCGGCGTCGTCTTCGAGCATGACCGACGCCCAGGTGTGACCCTCTTCAAGAAAGTAGGACGCGGGGTATCCGCTGAGTGCCTCCACCCCTTCGCTGATGTAGGTCAAGTGCCAGGGAGGTTGAGCATGGGTTCGATAAACCATGCCGGTGATATTGCTCACCAGTGACCGGAAACGTTGCTCGCTGGCCGCCAGGTCCTGTTGGGCACGATATCTTTCATCTATGTCATAGACGGTGCCTTCCAGAAACGCCTCATTCTCCGCGGAATAAAGGGCTCGTCCTTCTACCCAGCGATAGTGGCCGTTGCGGTGGCGGATTCGGTAGGTGATCGTCGCGTGCTTGCCGGCCATACGACTTTGACTCAGCTCGTCTCCGACTCTTGCCAGATCGTCAGGGTGAATCAGTGACTGGTAGGTGGCGCCTTCATCCATGAAATAGGACTGCGGATAGCCCGTCACCGCTTCGACCCCTTCGCTGACAAAGTGGACCCGCCAGGGCGGTGCAATTTCGGTACGGAATACCATCGCGGCGATGTTCTTGAGCAAGGCCCGTTCACGTACTGCTGGTTTCTGGCTTGAGTCTGAGCTCGAACTCATGGTCTGCACTTATCGAGCAAGAGAGGAATCGGGCGCAACGGATGCGCAAATCCGGCCACGGCCCGCGCCGGGCACGCAAGACGCGCCTGCCAGTTTCGCCATTGGCTCAGATGTCCGGGGAGTTCACTCATTCGAGATGCTTTGTCAGGCCGATCAGATCAACAACTCTACAAAATTGCGCTTCCCGTTTGTGTTCATTGGCCATTAGTCAAAAAAAAACCCTCCCCGGTCCATGGACCGGGGAGGGCGATATTGCAACGCCAGTTCAGGCTTTAGGCGCCAAGACCATTGAGCAGGCCGAATGCCATGTAGGCAACCAGGGCAACCTGCACCAGGAAGAAGGTGGCGCGCATCAACACGAGGAAGAACGAAGTGCCCATTAGGTGAACCACGCTCTGCAGGACGCGCGCACCGAGAACATAGCAGGCCAGACCATCCACAGCGCCGTTCTGCTGGGTTGCTGCAGCTACCAGAACCACGGCCGCGAACAGCGCAAAGTTCTCCACGCAGTTGGCATGGGCATGGCTGGCACGAATGAAAAAGGCTGCATCGTCGGTAGACTTGCCGCGGGTCCAGTGATCTGCAGGCTTCTTGCCGAGCAGCGCCTGCGGGATTCGCGGACCGGCGTAGAGCAGAGTCAGCAGGATCATCCACAGCAGGTAATACAGTAGTGCTTCAATTCCAGTCATGCTTAATCCCCCCCGGGGTATCTATTTGAGTGATTTGGAACCCGGATTATGCCTTTTCCAGAGGGCAATTGAACCGTCCGAAATATAGGGACGCTACTTACCGAGCATCTGTCCACCCACGGGGCGGTCAAAAAGCTCGCTCTGTAGCACGTCAGATTTTTCGTCTTCAAAGCCCGAAAGTCCGACGCCAACCAGTCTGTACAGCGTCGATTCTGGTAGTTGCACTCTGTGGCGCAAGTCCAGCGCGATCAGGGCGAGTTCGCTCGCCGAGCCGGGTGGGATCATGGATGTCTGGCTGCGTGTGAGAATTCGGAAGTCAGAGGTCTTGAGCTTGAGCACCACCGTGTGCGCTGCTCGATTCATCTTCTGCGCGGCTTGCCATGTGCGCTCTGCCATGCGCCGGATGTGATCATCCAGGGCCTGAAGCGGCAGGTCAGACGCAAACGTGTCTTCGGCGGATACCGACAGGCGTTTTCGATCTGCACAGACCGGGCGGTCGTCGTGTCCTTGCGCGAGTTGATGCAGGCGCGGGCCAAACTTGCCGAAGTGAGTTTCCAGGGAGGCAGGGTTTGCCAGCGCCAGGTCCGCGATGGTCTGAATACCAATGGCGGCAAGCTTTCGGTCCATGACCTTGCCCACCCCGGGAATACGCGACACCGGCAATGGCGCGATCAACTCGCGCGCCCGTTCCGGGCGTATCACGAAAAGGCCGTCTGGCTTTTTCCAGTCTGAAGCGAGTTTGGCCAGGAACTTGTTGGGACCAACACCCGCTGAAGCGGCAAGATCGAGTTCTTCACGAATCTCGCGGCGAATACTTTGCGCCACCGCTGTCGCGCTGTCGTGGCCTCCGAGGTTATCGGTAACATCGAGATAGGCTTCATCCAGGGACAGCGGCTCAATAATCTGACTGTGACGGGAGAAAATGTCCCTGACACGTCGTGATACCGCTCGGTAACGATTGAAGTCGGGCGCGACAAACACGGCATCCGGACAAAGTCGTTCTGCGCGTACGGCGGGCATGGCAGAGCGAATGCCAAACCGGCGTGCTTCGTAGGATGCAGCGCAGATCACCGACCGGTTGCCGCGCCATGCAACCACGACCGGGCGACCCCGAAGGCTCGGGTCGTCACGCTGTTCCACGGATGCATAGAAGGCATCCATATCCACATGGATAATCTTGCGCACGTCTGAAGGCTGGTCAATCTTGAGGCCATTATCGCCGCGCAAGAAAAAACCCGCCGCCGTCCAATGGACGACGACGGGCCCGTCAAGCCAATTGCCGTGAATCAGGAAGCGACAGGTACAACTCGCAACTCATTGTGGACGTCTTTGACGCCCTCCAGCTGTGCCACCACCATCTCGGCCTGTTCCAGCGCGGCCTGGTTGGGCACCTCGCCGGACAGGGTTACGACACCGTCAGTAGACTCGACTTCGATATCAATGGCATCGAGATCACGGTGCGATATCAGAGCCACCTTGACCTTCGCGGTGAGCGCTGAATCTGCGGCGAAGTCACCGGCTTTCTCAGCGGTGTTGCCCGCCGCCTCGCCAAGCGTCGGTTCGTGCGCCATGACCGCGGGTCCGGCGAGTGCGAGACCAGTACCAAGAAGAAGTGCGGGAATTGTGCGGGTCAGTTTCATGATGTTCTCCTGTGTTGATAGTCAACATGTGAAGTGCAGGATCACTATCTGACAACCGCCCTGAATTTGCGGTGAAGTCAACCGAAGATGACGGCGCTCTGGCGTGACAAGGCTACCGGTTTCAGGTCCGGACTCCACAGGCTTGCAGTCTGATAGACGTAGCCGCCGGCAGCAGATGTGGCGCGCGCGTCCATCAGCCAGTCTCCTGTTGGCAGGCCGTCGAGTTCGTCCTGAAGCAGTTCCAGGGTCCAGCACATGGAACTCGCGGGCGCGAAACTCTTGAGCAATGACACGGCCGGAGAGGGAATGGTGTCGGCGAATGCAATGATCAGGCCTTCTGTCACAGCAGGTTCTTCGAAATACCGGACGTAGATCTGTGTGTCGGCCTCGCTGCCGCCACAGTAGGGCATGGCGCCGCGTGACCAGCGTTGCTCCACGTGCTGCAGAAATGGGGGCGAGAGACCTTCCACATAAGGCTGCAGCGCCGAGTCTTCGGGTCTGCGGTCGAATACCGGCTTCGGCGGATCAAGCCTCACGCTGGAGCTTCGAGATGTGCCGAACACGGCTATTGCAGTGCAGCCAATGCCGGCGTCACTGAAGGTTTCTGCTCTGGCATGAATGGTGGATTTTCCGGTGCGCAGAATGTCTGCCCTGATCTTTACGGGCCCCGCTGGGACGGGTCCGACGAATACGGTTTGCAATGAACGAAGCGCAATATCGCTGCCGATCTTCTGGCGCATCGCCGCCACGAGAAACGCCGCCTGCAGACCGCCAAAAATCGTGCGCCCCTGTGCCCAATCTGTGGGGGCCTCTGCGCACCAGTGATCCCCTTCGGCGTGCAGGCTCGATAGCGCCTGGGTAAACGTCTGCATCGGTCTAGTAGAGGAGACGGGTCTTGAGCGTGCCGCTAATGGCGGAAAGTCTTTCGCGCATGTCCTGTGCAAGTTTTTCGTCAGCGTTCACGTCAATGACGACGTATCCGATATTGCCTGCGGTCTGAAGGAACTGGGCGTCAATGTTGACCTTGGCATCTGAGAACAGATTATTGATCTGCATCAGCATGCCCGGCTGGTTCTCGTGAATATGCAGCAGTCGCCGGCTGTTGGGATGCTCGGGCAAAGACACCTCTGGAAAATTGACAGCAGACAAGGTGGAGCCATTGTCGCTGTAGCGAATGAGTTTGGCTGCTACTTCCAGGCCGATGTTGGCTTGCGCTTCCTGCGTGCTGCCTCCTACATGCGGGGTGAGGATGACGTTGTCCATGCCAATGAGATCGGACTCGAAAACATCATCATTGCCCTTGGGCTCTACCGGAAACACATCCACGGCAGCGCCTGCGATATGTCCGCTCTTGAGGCTCGCCGCCAGTGCCGGAATATCCACCACGGTGCCGCGTGAGGCATTGATGAACACCGCGCCCTTCTTCATGCGTTTGAACTGCGCGGCTCCCATCATGTTCTTGGTCGAGCTGGTTTCCGGCACGTGGAGGCTGACGATGTCCGACTGTTCCAGCAAGGTGTCCAGATTGGGCGCGGGTGAGGCATTGCCCAGCGCGAGCTTGGTTTCCACGTCATGAAAGATCACACGCATGCCCAGGCTTTCTGCAAGCACGCCGAACTGGGTGCCAATGTGGCCGTATCCCACGATGCCGAGTGTCTTGCCGCGCACCTCATAGCTGCCTTCGGCAGTCTTGGCCCAGCCGCCTCGGTGACACTGCATGCTTTTTTCCGGAATCCGACGCATGAGCAGAATGGCCTGGGCCAGTACCAGCTCGGCTACGCTGCGGGTGTTGGAGTAGGGCGCGTTGAACACCGGAATGCCGCGCGCCTGGGCAGCGTCGAGCGCCACCTGATTGGTCCCAATGCAGAAACATCCCACGCCAAGCAGTCGGCGCGCGTTTTCGAAGATGGGTGCGGTCAGCTGTGTGCGGGAACGGATGCCGACGATGTGCGCATCAGCAATAGCGCGTGCCAGATCCGCTTCCGGCAAGGACTTCTGGTGATATTCGATCTGTGTGTAGCCCGCCTGGGTGAAGCTGTCGACGGCCGTCTGGCTGACGCCTTCGAGTAGCAAGACTTTGATATCGGAACGCGGGAAGGAGGTTTTCATCGACAAGAGGCGGTTGGTGGAAGAATTTTGCGGGCGCAAATATGCCACAGGCGCCGTTGCGAGTACCTTGGATGGGTGAGCAGGCTGTCAAAGCTCAGGATCGGTTCAGGCCGCATCGCTATGGTGAGGCCACCAGATTGAGACGTCATATCTCAACGATCTGGCTCGTTTCAATCACTACTCTGTACTTTTGGAGAGAATCAATGAAATTCCGTCATGCGAGCATTCTGGCTGTACTGACCCTGGGCCTGGCCATCAGCGCTTGCGAAAAAAAGGATGAAGGCGTCATGGATGAGGCCGCCGACGCCATTGGCGATGCCACCAATACCCGGGACGGCGAAGAATTCAAGGATGCCGGCGAAGATGCCAGCGATGCCATGGAAAATGCCGTGGAAGGTGCCAAGGAAGCCGTGGGCGCGGACGAGAAGTAATCGTTCGGCTTGAGCTTCAACGATCCGCGACCTGTCTCTACAGGCTGATCCAGTTTCAGCGTGACTTCTTGAGCCGATACAGCGCTTCGAGGGCTTCGCGTGGAGACAGGTCGTCAGGATCAAGCTCATCCAGCAATTTCAATGCGGGTGAGAGTGGAGATTCAAACAGCGACATCTGTGGTGCTTTGGCGCCACGCGGCGGAGCCGGTTGCGGCTTGTTTTCAAGCTCTGACAGGTAGTCCCGCGCCGCCGCCACAACCGAAGGCGGGACGCCAGCCAATGAAGCGACCTGCAAGCCATAGCTGCGATTGGCCGGGCCGTCCTTGACGCTGTGCAGAAAAACCAGCCGGTCGCCGTACTCGGCGGCATCCAGATGGACATTGGCGACCCCGTTGATCGCATCCGCCAGACGGGTCAATTCAAAATAATGCGTTGCGAACAGGGTCAGTGCGCCGCTCGACTGCGCCAAGTACTCGGCGCTTGCACGTGCCAGCGACAGGCCATCATAGGTAGAGGTGCCTCGCCCAATCTCATCCATCAGCACCAGACTCTGGTCACTGGCGTTGTGCAGGATGTTCGCGGTCTCGGTCATCTCAACCATGAAGGTGGACTGACCTGAGGCCAGATCATCGCGGCTGCCAATCCGGGTGAAAATCCGGTCTACCGGCCCGATGCGGGCGGCCTCGGCAGGCACAAAACAGCCCGCATAGGCCATCAGCACAATCAGTGCCGTTTGCCGCATGTAGGTCGATTTGCCGCCCATGTTGGGTCCGGTGATGACCAACAGGCGGCGTTCGGCGTCCAGCGTTAGATCGTTGGGCACGAAGGGCTTGCTGGATTGCTGTTCCACCACCAGATGCCGGCCGCCCTGAATATGCAGACCGCGCTCTGGCTGCAACTCGGGACGAACCAGACGCAGCCGCTGCGCAGCTTGCGCGAGATTGGAAAGCACATCCAGGTCCGCGAGTGACTGGGCGCAGGCCTGGAGCGGGGCGAGCTGGGTGATCAGACGATCCAGCAACTGCTCGAACAGCTCTTTTTCGCGCGCCAGTGCACGGTCCTTGGCAGACAGGACCTGATCCTCGAATTGCTTGAGCTCCTCGGTGATGTAACGCTCGCTGTGCGTCAGGGTCTGGCGACGCGTGTAGTCCGTGGGGACTTTCTCGCTGTGCACCTTGCTGATTTCAAGGAAGTAGCCATGCACGCGGTTGTAGCCGACCTTGAGCGTCTCAATGCCGGAACGTTTGCGTTCACGACTTTCCAGATCCACCAGAAAGCCATCGGCGTTACTGGATAGCTCGCGCAGCTTGTCGAGCTGCGCATCAAAATCTTTGGCGAAAACGCCACCATCGCGAACCGCATTGGGCGGTGTATCGGCCAGTGCGCCGCGCAGTTCATCGGCCAGTTGCTCGTGTCCGCGCAACTTATCGCGCAGCTCAATCACACGCGGTGCGCCGGCCTGCTCGGTGGCGGAAAGTACGGCGGGCAGGGCGCCCAGCGTCTCGGAAAGCCCGGTCAGATCGCGGGGACGGGCAGAACGCAAAGCGACTCGGGCAAGAATGCGCTCAAGGTCGGCGACGTTTCGCAGCGCTTCGCGAAGGGGCTCGAAGTGATGATCGAGCTTGAAGGCGTCGATGGCATCGAATCGGGCGGTCAGTTCGGCGTGGTCACGCACCGGACGCAGCAAGGCACGACGCAATGCGCGTGAACCCATGGGTGTTGCGCACTGATCCAGGACCGCAAGCAGGGTGTGCTCGTGCTCTCCCGAGAGCGTCAGGTCAATTTCCAGATTGCGCCGTGATGCCGGGTCCAGAATCAGGGTTTCTTCGGGTGCCTCCACTCGCAGACCGCAGATGTGCGCGGCCACGATCTTCTGCGTTTCCTGCACGTACTGGAGCAGGGCACCAGCAGCGCCGATGGCCGCGTCCATACCTTCGCAGCCGAAGCCGCGCAGGCTGGGAGTGCCAAACTGCTCGCACAACAGGCGCTGCGCGGAGGTCGGATCAAAATGCCAGGGCGGCCTTTGCGCCGGGGACTTGTCGCCCAGATTCAATTGAGCGCCCTCGGCGATCAGTAATTCGCTGGCGGCTACGCGGTAGACCTCGCTGGCAAAGTCGCGCGCGGAATCTGTCTGGCTCAGGGCAAATCGTCCCGACGACAGCTCCAGCCAGGCCATGCCGTACTGAGCGCCGTGTTCATACGCCGCGGCAATCACGCTGGATTTGCGTGGATCGAGCAAGACCTCGTCGGTGGCAGTTCCGGGCGTAACCAGGCGAGTGATTTCCCGTTTGACCGGCCCTTTCTCGGCGCCGACTTCGCCCGTCTGTTCCGCAATTGCCGCTGATTCGCCGCACTTGATCAGGCGTGCCAGATAGCTGTCCAACTGATGGTAGGGCACTCCCGCCATGATGACCGGCGCGCCGGCCGATTCGCCGCGTCGGGTCAGCGTGATGTTGAGCAGACGTGCGGCCTTGCGCGCATCGTCATAGAACATCTCGTAGAAATCGCCCATGCGAAACAGCAGCAGGATGTCGGGCACCTGAGCCTTCAGCGCAAAGTATTGCTGCATGAAAGGGGTGTGCGCGGTCTTGCTGGCTGCCGTCATCGGTGGAGTCAGGGCTACATAAAAAGTACGGGAGGGCCGGTTATCTTAAGGTGCCCGGTGCATGATTGGCACAAGGCCACGGGTGGTGAGGCTTGCAACATACAATCATGACAACGGCCCCATGCAGGCACAGTCGTTATTTTTCGAAGCATCTGTAAAGAGGAGAAGCCTAGAATGAATGACAACAGCGGCGCGCGTGAGCAGCGCTTGGCCCAGGCTCAGGATGAATTTGATCGGGCTTCGTCTGGCCACCCGGATATGCCGAAAGCTGACTGGTTAGCCGCCTACTACTGTGCGATCAGCATTGACGCGCTCTCAGAGCGCGAACCGGCTGATCTGGCGCAAATCACCTTGTCGCATCTTCAGTTGGCGCGGACCCGTCGTCCCGGCAAAGCAGTCTGCAAGATCGGTCGGCCATGTCGAAAGACAGCGCAGTCACAGCTCGCCAGCCTGTGGGTCTGCGTGGACGACATGCCTTTCCTGGTGGACACCCTGGTCATTGCCGTGCGCGCCGCGGGCGCTGCGGTGGATTGGACTGCGCATCCGGTGGTGCGAGTCGAACGTGATGCGAAGTATCAGCTGATTGGGCTCAGTGACAACGGGAATGCCGTTTCAGAAGCCTGGATCTATCTTGAATTTGACCGCCTGAGCGACGACAAGGCCTACGCGCAGCTTGAAGACTCCATACAGGCGCACCTGCAGGACCTGCGCCTGGTCGTAAGCGATTACCAGGTCATGGATGCGCGTATCCAGCTGGCCATCAAGACGCTTGTCAATGCCCCCGCCAGCAACGACGGCGCCCGACTCGAGCGCGCCGAGGCGGCTGAATTTCTGCGCTGGCTCAGCGACGGGCACTTCACTTTTCTGGCCAGCGCGGAGACGCGCTTTCATACCGATGAGAAAGGTCGCGCGCGATCCATCCCGGATGCCGAAGCAGGACTCGGGCTGGCTCGAAAGGGTGCCCGGTTCGCGGATATCGATGCCCTGGTCGCACCGCGCGAAGAGCTGGACAAATATGCCGAGTCTCCGCGTGTGGTGGTCCTGACCAAGGCGGCACAACGCTCCACGGTCCACCATTCAGACTACATGGATCATGTGGCCGTGCGTTACTTCGGCGATGACGGCGAGGTGGCCGGCATCATCCGCGTGATCGGCCTGTTTTCCTCGGATGCCTATGTCGAGCGTCCCTGGGATATCCCGCTGATACGCCGCAGGGTCGAAAGCGTCATGCAGCGCTCACGCCTGCGGGCCGGCTCGCACAGTGCAAAGAACCTGAGGGAAATACTGCATGGTCTGCCCCGGGACGAACTGTTCCAGTTTGGCGAGAACGAACTATTCGATACCTGCATGGGCATCAGCGCGCTGAGGGACCGTCATCCGCTGCGCCTGTTCCTTCGGCGCGATCGTTACGGTCGCTTCTTCTCCGCGTTGATCTACCTTCCGCGTGAGCGCTTTTCCCGCGAACTGCGTGATCATCTTGCCCAACAGTTGCAGACCCTGTGCAAGGGGCACTCCGTGGAGCGCAAGATAGATTTTCTGCGCGGCGGTCTGACGCGTGTGCACGTGGTGGTTCATACCTCGCCGGGCACTGATCTGGAACTCGATGCAGACGAGATCGAACAACGGCTGCGCGATATCGCGCGCCCGTGGCGGGATCAGTTGCTACAGGCCCTGAGGGCCTCTTGCAAACAGGCGGATACGTATTCCGATGATGCACTGGGGCTGCGTTTCGGTGATGCATTTGCAAGCTCCTATATCGAGCGCGTGGGGCCGGACGAGGCGGCTGAGGATGTTCGACACCTCTCCCGCTTGAGCGCTTCCTGTCGACTGTTGCCCAGTTTGCAGTTGCAGGCGCCAGGGCGCGGCCGCCTCAAGCTCTATGCCTGGTCAGAACCCAAGGCGCTGGCAGAGATTCTGCCGGTGCTGGAAAACTTTGGTGTGCGTGCCATTCGACAGGACCCGGAAGCGGTTAATCCTGGTGCAGCGCATGCAGAGAATGCCGTGACCCTGTGGATTCAGGATTTTGAAGTCGAGTTGCCGGAAGGAGAAGGCGCGGACCGCAAGGAAGATTTTGAACAAACCTTGTTGTCGGTGCTCGAGGGTCGCAGCGAGGACGACGCCATGAATCGTCTGGCGCTGGCCGGGGGTCTGGATGGTCGGCAGATCATTGCGGTGCGCTGCCTTGCCAAATACGTCAACCAGATCGGCTTGCCTTACGGTCGCGCTGATATTGACCGCATGATCGCGTTCAACGCTCCGGTGGCATCCAATGTGCTGGCCTATTTCGAAGCCCGGTTCGCACTGTCTTTGGACTCAGAAGAACGGGACGTGCGTCAGCATGAAGCGCGGGAGGCGGCGCAGGACGCCATCAATGAAGTATCGAGCCTAGATGCCGACCGGATACTGCGTGCCCTGTTGTCGGTGGTGGATGCCGGCCTGCGAACCAACTTCTATCAGAAGGACAAGAATGGCGAACCCAAGTCGGTTATCAGCCTGAAGCTGGACCCGCAGAAAATTCCGGAACTGCCGCTGCCCAGACCGATGTTTGAAATCTGGGTCTATGCCCCGCGCCTGGAGGGTGTTCACCTGCGCGGCGGTCGCGTCGCACGCGGCGGCCTTCGCTGGTCAGATCGGAACGAGGATTTTCGCACCGAAGTGCTGGGCCTGATGAAGGCGCAGCAGGTCAAGAACGCCGTCATCATTCCTGTAGGTGCAAAAGGCGGATTCGTGGTGAAGAACGGACCGCCGCCGTCGGATCGAGACGCCTGGCTGGCAGACGGCAAGGACTGCTATCAGAATTTCCTCCGCGCCATGCTCGATGTCACCGACAATCGGGATGGAGAGCGCATCGTGCCGCCGGAAGATGTGGTTCGCCATGACGGCGACGATTCGTATCTGGTTGTTGCGGCCGACAAGGGCACGGCGAGTTTTTCTGATACCGCCAACGGCATTGCTCAGGAGTATGGCTTCTGGCTCGATGATGCCTTTGCATCCGGCGGCTCAGCGGGCTACGACCACAAGAAAATGGGCATCACCGCGCGCGGCGCCTGGGAAAGCGTGAAGCGGCATTTTCGCGAACTGGCAACTGATATCCAGCGTGAGGATTTCACTGTGGTTGGCATCGGCGACATGTCCGGCGATGTCTTTGGCAACGGCATGCTCTTGTCTGAGCACATCCGCCTGATCGCGGCTTTTGATCACCGACACATATTCATAGATCCGCAGGCCGATGCGGCGACCGGCTTCAAGGAACGCTCGAGATTATTCGCGCTACCGCGGTCCTCGTGGGCCGACTACGATGAAACACTGTTGTCCGAAGGTGGCGGCATCTATCCGCGAACCCTCAAGAAGGTCACGCTGTCCCCGCAGGCGATGCAAGCGCTGGGTACGGACGAATCCGAGCTGACCCCGGCACAGCTAATGCAGGTGATTCTCAAGGCGCCGATCGATCTGCTCTGGAATGGCGGTGTGGGGACCTACGTCAAGGCATCGACACAATCCCATGATGAGGTGCGCGACCGGGCCAACAATTCACTGCGTGTTGATGGCCGCGCGCTTCGGGCAAGGGTCGTGGGAGAAGGCGGCAATCTGGGCCTGACCCAGGCCGGACGCATCGAGTATGCCTTGCACGGTGCTTCGGGCAAGGGCGGTCGAATCAATACGGACGCCATCGACAATTCAGGTGGTGTGCATTCCTCTGATCGCGAGGTCAACATCAAGATTCCCCTGAATCTGTTGTTGCGACAATCCAGCCTTCAGATTGAAGACCGGAACCGTTTGCTCGAATCGATGACGCCCGAGCTTGTTAAGGCGGTGTTGCGAGACAACGAGGTTCAGTCGGGTGCGATCAGCTTGATCGAATTCGAGTCTGCCACGCGGCTGGATGAGCATGAGGCACTGATCAGAAGCTTTGAACGGGAGGGGCGACTCGACCGCGCGCTAGAAGGTCTGCCCGACGATGATCAGATTCAGGAGCGCCGAAGCAAGGGCCTTGGCTTGCAGAGGCCCGAGATCGCGGTGCTGGTTGCGTACAGCAAGATCGCGCTGTTTGAATCCGCGCAAGGCTCTGCGATGGTGCGAGACGCGTTCTTCGAGCACAGCCTGCTGGATTACTTCCCTAAGGAGATGGTGAAGCGCTTTGAAGCCTCCATTCGCGACCACGATCTGCGAGCGGAAATCATCTCGACCATTTGCGCAAACTCGATGGTCAATCGAATGGGCGTCAGTCTCGCCTGGCGCATGGCCGAAAACCATGGTGTCGAAGCCCACGAGGTCTTGCATGCCTACGCCGCAGCCGATGCCCTGCTCGGTGCAGACCGGTACTGGAACGCAATTGAGGGGCTGGATCACAAGATTCCCGCCGCCGTGCAGTACTCGCTCATGACGCAAGTAGTCGCACTGTTGCGACATGTCCTGTCCGTGATCGTCACCAGTCGAATGCTTGACCGGAGCGATATCCAGTCGCTGCTTGATCGCTATCAATCCTGTGTTTCAAAGATGAGTGAGCAACTGCCGGGCGTCTTGCCTGGCGACTACAGGGATGATTTTGACCGACACCTCTCGACGCTTGAAGGTCAGGATGTGCCCAGGGAACTCTCACAGATGCTGGCCAGGGCCCGCGCCCTTGGCAGCGTTCTGGACATTGCGGATCTCTCACAGCAGCAAGAGCTTGCGTTTGAAGAGACGCTCCCCGTCTATTTTCAGGTCGGGGACATGCTTCATATGCCCTGGCTGCTCTCCGCGATCATTGCCCTGCAACCCAGTGACAGCTGGCAGGCTCTGGCGCGAACCCGTCTGCGCGAAGATGCCTATCGTCTGCATCGGGAAGTCTGCGAGCGTGTGCTGGCTTGCGACGACGGCGCTCCACAGGACCGTCTCGGGGTCTGGCGCCAGGCACATGAGGCGCGGCTGAGCGTGAGCCTGAGACGGCTTTCAGAGTTGCGGGCATCGGGGGCATCTGACTATGCGGCGCTCACCGTTGCCGTACGCGAACTGCATGAACTGCAGGCCCTGCGGCGCTCGCAGTAGGACTTCGTCGTCTGCGCCCGTTATCCTTGATCCGATTATTCAATCCAGATCCGAAAATTCGATGCAGCTTCACAACACCCTGAGCGGTCGCAAGGAAACCTTCGTCCCGCAAGATCCCGCCTGCGTCACCATGTACGTTTGCGGCCCGACGGTCTACAACTTCGCGCATATCGGCAACGCCCGTCCCGCAGTGGTTTTTGACGTTTTGGCCAGGGTCTTGCGCACCCGGTTTCCAAAGGTGATCTACGCACGCAACATCACGGATATTGACGACAAGATCGGCAAGGCGGCGGCTGAAGAAGGGGTTGGGATTGAGGTCATCGCCGAGCGATATGCGAAGGCGTATCACGAAGATCTTGGTGGGCTGGGGGTAGCACCGCCGGATCATGAGCCTCGGGTCACGCAGCATCTGCCGCAGATCATCGACATGATTTCCCGGCTGATCGACTCAAAGCATGCCTACGAAGCAGAAGGGCATGTGCTTTTCCATACGCCCAGCTACGCCGACTATGGCCAGCTGTCCAAGCGGGATCCGCAGTCCCTGATGGCGGGCGCGCGCGTTGAAGTGGCCCCGTACAAGCAGAACGCGGGCGACTTTGTGCTGTGGAAGCCATCAAGTGCGGAGCAGCCGGGGTGGGAATCGCCCTGGGGTCGGGGACGGCCGGGTTGGCATATCGAATGTTCTGCCATGGCCGAGACCATTCTAGGCGATACCATCGATATCCACGGTGGCGGCCATGATCTTATTTTTCCGCATCACGAGAATGAGATCGCACAGTCCGTATGCGCACATGGCGGCAAGCCCTTCTCACGCTACTGGTTGCATAACGGCTTTCTCAACATGGACAGCACCAAGATGTCCAAGTCATTGGGAAATGTCCTGCTGGTACGCGAAATTCTGAAGAAGGTGCCGGGAGAGGCCGCGCGTTTGCTGCTGCTCACGGCGCACTATCGCCAACCGCTGGACTGGACCGAAGACGCCTTGAGCGAGGCCAGGAAAAAGCTGGACCGCCTTTATGGCGCGCTGCGCGAACTGTCAGATGTGCAGGCCAGCGAGAATGAGCCCGCACATGATGCATTCATGGATGCCTTGCTCGACGATCTGAACACCCCCGGTGCGCTTGCGCAGCTGTTTGAGCTTGCGCACGAAGCCCATCGGGCGGGCAGCGATGCCGCAGAGCGTTCGCGTATCAAGGCGCGGCTGCTCAATTGCGGGGCCCTGCTCGGGCTGCTGCAACAAACACCGGAGCAGTGGTTTGGATGGACGCCCCCCGGTAGCGAGCAGATGTCCGAGGCCGAGATAGAAGACCTGCTGGCGCAACGCGCCGCCGCCAGGAAAAGCAAGGATTTTGCCGAATCGGACCGGATTCGCGATCTTCTCAAGTCGCGTGGCGTGCTGGTTGAAGACTCCAAGGATGGTCAGCGCTGGCGTTTCGCCTGAAGCCGGGGCTGGAAACATGCGATCGATGTTTCCCCTGTTGCTTAGCTTTGTTGCCATCCTGGCCTTGATGACCTTCGGCTTCAACGCCGTCATCGAGCGGCGTAACAACCCCAATCAGGCGATTGCCTCGGGGCCACAAGGCCCGCAGCGTGTGGTGCTGGCACGCAATGGAAACCGGCAGTACGTGGTGCCCGGTCTGATCAATGCCCAGCAGGTTACTTTTTTGATCGATACGGGTGCGGACAGTGTGGCCATTCCGGCGGCCACAGCCGAACGTCTCGGTCTGGAACGGGGGATGGCCATACAAGCGCTCACTGCGGCGGGTCCTACGGTCGCTTATGCCACCCACCTTGAACGCATCAGCATTGGCGGAATTGAATTGCGCGACATCGATGGGGTCATCATTCCCGCTGCGGGGGATACCGAGATTCTGCTCGGCATGAGCTTCCTGCGCCACCTCGACTTCCAGAAGAAGGGAGACGAGCTGATTCTGGAGGCTGGCTCGTAGGGCTTCTGGTGGCGCACATAATCGGCGCCGCTTTCGATGCCGGTGCTAATTGGCTCATGGCGGGTCTCAAGCCGGGTTTTCGCCAGGCTGCTCCGGGCTGGATTCCAATCCCGGTGATGGCCCCTGCAGCGCCTCCGGGCTGAACACCGCATCAGCCATCCAGCAGCCGTCGCATTCTGGAATGCTCTGTTGCGAGAGCAGGAAAATGTACTCGGAAATTTCGCCTGTGCGGGTCTGCACCTGGACCGGTACCATCGCGCGTCCCTGATCCATGAGCGGGGGGGCCATACGGGCATCTCGGTGTCCCAGCAGATCAGGAAAGCCCTGACGGATCAGCTGCTCGAAGCTGGCCAGCGGCCCGGTCCGCTCGCGATTCTCTGGCGAAGAGAACGAATACAGCTCTGCAATACCCTCATCTGAATTCTTTTTCAGCGCACTGAGCATCGACGCAACCACCTCCGGCGGTTCCAGATCGGCTGACGGCGCCAAGGGTGCCTGGGCCAGGACCAGAGGCGATAGTCCAGCCAGGACCAGGGAGAACGCGATTGTGCGGATTGAGAACATGCAGGGCTACTCGTGGACAGGAACTGCAGAGCATACGCTGCGCGGCCGCAGGAAGATGCACAGGCCTGATCAGGGGCCATATTCATGAGGCATTCAAGCGGCGGGGCGGGGTTGTTGGGTAATATCCTCGCCATCACTGATTCTGACGGAACCCGATATGTACCGAATTGCCATCGCCGCTGCTTGCGTGATCGTGACAGCCTGCGCCACCTCTCCACTGGGCAGGAAGCAATTTATTCTGGTGTCGGACGAGTCGATCAATGCCCAGGGCATTGCCTCCTTTCAGCAGATGCAGAAGGAGCTTCCGCAGTCGACCAATCGCAACCAGGTCAAATACGTGCAATGCGTATCCGATCACATTACGGCGCAGGTTCCCACCCTGAAGGAGAAGGGGGAGCTGGCGGTGCCAGACAGCTGGGAAGTGGGCGTATTTGCAAGCGATGACGTCAATGCCTTTGCCTTGCCGGGCGGCAAGATCGGCGTGTTCACTGGCCTGCTCAAGGTGGCCAATACGCAGGACCAGCTGGCATCTGTCATCGGGCATGAAGTTGCCCACGTGCTTGCACGTCACTCGGCGGAACGCGCGTCGGCCAATATTCCGGCGCAACTTGGTGGTGCCATCGCCTCTGTTTATGGTATTGGCCAGCTTTACGGGCTGGGTGTGAATGCCCTGTTTCTGCTGCCGTATTCGCGCAGCCACGAATCCGAAGGTGACCTTCTGGGGCTGGACCTGATGGCGAAGGCGGGCTTTGATCCGCGTGCATCGGTTCAGCTGTGGCAGAACATGTCGGCACAGGGCGGTGCCAAGCCACCGGAAATTCTGTCCACCCATCCCTCGGATTCAACGCGCATAAACGACCTGAATCGGCGTATGCCGGCTGCGCTGGATCTATACGTCAAAGCATTGGGGCAGGGGCGCAAGCCCAAATGCGGCTAGAGCGCTGGAAGCGCTCAGTGGGCACCCTGGATCGTGAAGTGACAGGCTGAGAAGCCGCCGTGTGCGCTGCGAGTGAGCACCGGCGCATGGCGTGAGCAATGTGAGTCTGCAATCGGGCAGCGGGTGACAAATACGCAGCCAGGCGGAGGATTGGAGGGGCTTGGAATTTCGCCCATCAAAGGCTCCGATCGCTCGGAGTGTGCGCCCGGCACAGCAGCCAGCAAAGCACGTGTATAGGGATGTACGGGTGTTGCGAACAGGGTGTCGCGCGATGCCTGCTCCATGACTTTGCCCAGGTACATGACCAGAACGCGCTGGCTGATATGGCGAACTACCGCCAGATCATGAGCAATGAAAATCATTGACAGACCGTACTCGGATTGCAGGTCTGCGAGCAGGTTCACGATCTGCGCCTGGACTGATACATCCAGCGCGGAGACTGGCTCATCGCAAATCAGAATCTTTGGGCGGACGATTAATGCGCGGGCAATGCCGACACGCTGGCATTGTCCGCCGGAGAATTCATGCGGATAGCGGTTGTACAGCGCCGCTGACAGCCCGACCTTTTCCAGCATTTCGCGCACTCGCGATTCGCGTTCCGAACGGCTGAGTTCAGGGTAAAGGGCTTCCAGTGGTTCGGCGATGCTGGCGCCGATGGACATGCGCGGATCCAGTGAGGCGAGCGGATCCTGAAACACCATCTGGATATCTCGCCGGATTGGCCGCCAAGCCTTCTCATCCAGACGTGCAATGTTCTGGCCTTGATAGCTGATGCCGCCTGACGTGACCGGCTGCAAGCCAGCCAGAGCGCGGGCAAGTGTTGATTTCCCGCACCCTGATTCGCCGACGATACCCAGGGTTTCGCCTTGGGCCAGATTGAAATCCACGTCATCGACAGTGCGGACTGAATGCGGCTTCTGCCACGGCCATGTGCTGTTGGCCTGGTAGTGAACCTTAAGCCGGCGCACTGCAAGGAGCAGTGCGCCGGTCCCGGCAGGCTTTTCGCCTGAGTCTCTTTCTACTCCAGCAGTGAGCGCAGCATCCATGCAGTCTTCTCGTGGACCTGCATTCTCTGCGTCAACAGGTCGGCGGTGGGTTCGTCGCTTGCAGCGTCGACCTTTGGAAAGATATCACGAGCGGTCTTTGCGCAGGCCTCGTGACCCTTGACCAGCAGGCGCACCATTTCCATCGCTTCCGGTACGCCTTCTGTTTCCTTGATTGAAGACAGTGCGGCGTACTGCTTGTAGGTACCCGGTGCAGGTGAACCCAAAGCGCGAATACGTTCTGCGATTTCGTCAACTGCCGTTGCCGCTTCCATGTAGTGTCCCTCAAACATGAGGTGCAGGGTGTTGAACATGGGGCCGGTCACATTCCAGTGAAAGTTGTGCGTCTTCAGGTAGAGCGTGTACTCATCGGCCAGCAGACGTGACAGGCCGTCGGCAATTGCCTTGCGGCCCTGGACGCTGATACCGATGTCGATCCGAGCTGATTTTTCCTTGTCTTTTTTTGGCATGGGTCTATTCCCTCTTTGAAAACAGGGTTGCAGATTATCCAGATACCGCCCGGACTGGAAATGAATTTGCGCTATGAGGCTGATAGTGAGCGTCGAGGGAGATCAGGAAACTCAAGCCGTCAGTTTCCGATCTGCTTCTGCTTTCGGTAGTAGCCAAATATTTCATTCAAGCTGTGGCGCGCCTGCCAGCCGAAGGTTTCGCGAAACAGCGTGCCATCGATAATGACCGGGTACTTGAAGTAATTAAGCAGATAAGCCGGAAAAAACGAGTTCCAATTGAGCACGGAACTCCAGAATCGCGGCAATGCCGCGGGAATCGACGGTATCGGAAGCGCCGTGCAACCACAGGCGCGGACGGCATTCTGGTAAGCGACGTAGTCGTCCGGGGCAACGTTATAAATTCCGGGTTTGTTCTGTTTGAAAGCTTGCACCAAGGCTTCGGCTGCATCTTCCACGTGCATGAACTGCATCATTGGCGAGAAGCCCAGCAGCGTCGGCGTCAGAGAGCGGGACAGGAGAAGTGACATAGTGTTGCGAACCCCTGGCCCGAGGATATTGCAAGATCTCAGAATCGTGATGCTGAGCTCCGGATGTTTCCACATGAAAATGTTGGCCAGTGACTCCACCTCGACAGAATCCACCAGGTCCTGCGTGACACCACTGGCCTTCAACGGAGAATCCTCGTCCAGCAGTGCGGGGTTGTAGGGAGAGGCCCCGTACACCAGATGCGTGGAATGAATCAGCACCTGTCCGACTTGGTATTTCTTGGCCAGGTCCAACAGTTTTCGCGTTCCCAGCACATTCGAGTTGTAGCGGCGGGCTCGATCGGATTCGTGCGGAAAAATGCGGCCAATATGCAGGACGGCATCAATCTTGTGCTCGCGAAAAATATCTTCGAAATCGCGTTTGTGAATCTCAACCTTGTATGAAGGAATGCCGGCATCGGTTTCAACCTGATGGCGGAAATCCACCGCGACCACTTTGTACTTGCCGTGCAGCTTCGCCATGACGCGACGCGCCAGGGCGCCCGCGGCGCCGGTGACGAGCACGGTTTTCAATGAGGCCTTTCTGCGATCTGATTTGCGTAGTGTAGAAGTGGGCATCAGAAATACTTCCGGGTCCGCTGCGAGAGTCCCTCATCGATCAGGTCGGCAATGGCGTCCTTGACGTGATCTACTCGGGAGCTGATTTCTCGCTCCGAGCAGGGTTGAGCATCAAACCGGATTGGTTTCCCAAAGTGCAGCGATACCCGTGCCGGCAGCGGGAGCAGCGAGGGAACCAGAGGCACATAGGGAATGCCAAGTAGCCTGGCCAGCGGTTTGATATTGCCCAGCGATGGCATGGTCTCTTCGCAGCCCACAATGCCCACCGGAATGATCGGTGCCTGATGTGTCATTGCCAGATGCAGGAAGCCCGTGCCGAATCGCTGCAGTTGGTAGCGCTTGCGATAGGGCTTGCCAGAGCCGCGGACACCTTCTGGAAAGACGATGATGGCCTCTTCGGCCTCGAGCATCCTTGCGCAGTTGATCGGGTCGCCGACAACAGCACCGATGCTGTTCAGAAAATTGCCCAGGAATGGGACGCCCGGCAGAAATCGTTCCATCATTGCCCGAGGCGCGCGGGGGGCGACAGTGTTGGAGAGCATCGCGTAGCCAACCAGCATGCCGTCCATTGGCAGCTGCCCGCTGTGATTGCCGATGATCAGGACGCGACCCTTTGGTGGGATGTTTTCCAGGCCATGCGCGCTGACATGAAAATACCGCTCGTAGAGTGCCTTGGTCAGGCCCGCGCCGAGTTTGACCCTGGATTCGTCGTAGCCCCAGGCGTCATAACCAAAGCTGCCGACTTGCTTGGGTACCTTGTCGACCATCTCCTCAACATCAGGGGTGACGAGGCGCTTTGCCAGCCTTTCGCGCAAGCTCAGACGTCGATCGTCGTCAGTGTCGGAAGTATTCATGTGCAGATACGATTATTCACGAGAGCGACGTTAGACCATCTCCTGAATTCCCGAAAGGACGGCAGAGACAAATGCCGCTGGCAAAAAAAAGCCCCCGACGCGAATCGCGCCGGGGGCTGACGACAAAGTGCTATCTGCGACCCTTGCTGCGCAGGGCATCCGGAGTGAAATCCGAAGGCGTCAGCGGAACGCGGTCATAGACCTTGGTTTCTTCGTTACGCAGCGACAATGCGATGTAGCGGCCTGACTGCAGATCGTGCTTGACCTCCAGACCGGCGTACAGCATCGGCACATCATAGAACTGGCTGGTATGGAGTTCATCTACCCGCCAGAGTTGGTCGCGATTGTCGTACTTGTCCTGAACCAGGATGATCCAGCTGTCCTCATCGATGTAGAACACGCGCTTCTTGTACAGATGTGAGGTGCCCGGCTTGATGGTGGCCTCGACCTGCCATACGCGGTGCAACTCGTAGCGCGCAGGTTCGGGGTTCACGTGGCCAGCCTGCAACACATCCTTGACCTTGAGCGTCGGGCCATTGATCACGTAGCTGTTGTAGGGAACATACATTTCCTTCTTGCCGATGAGCTTCCAGTCGTAGCGATCGGTCGCACCGTTGTACATGAAGAAATCATCGTTTGTACGCAGGCCATCTGCCGCGGTGCCCGGGTTGTCATAGGACACATTGGGTGCAAGGCGGACGCGTCGCTGGCCGGGGTTGTAGGTCCAGGCCTTGCGCGGTTGCGTGACCTGATCTGCAAACTCGTGTACCAGCAACAGGCCGCCGGCCAGTCGTGATGGAGCCGTGATGATCTGCAGGAAGTAGAACAGGAGATTGTCCTCACGTTCCTCCGGGCGCTTGCCCTGATGCGAGTAAACGAAGTCAAACTCGTAATCAAAGCTCACCAGATTGTAATCGCCACCCTGCGTGACCGGTGCTTGCGACCAGGAAGTACGGTAGGTATCACCCTTGTAGGATGTGATGTGGTTCCATATCACTTCCAGTCCATTCTGAGGAATGGGGAAGGGCGTTCCACCGGTGGTTCCCGTGAATCCAACGCCGGGGTCCACCAGCTTTACCTTGGTTGCGTTGGCTCGGGTCTCGGCATAGATGCCCTGAGGAAATGCGGCGCTGCGCCGGGTGGGGTAGACCTTCATCTTCCAGTTGGGATAACGCTGCATTAGCGCCATCTGTCCCGGCGAAAGATTGGCCTTGTACTGCGCCATGTTGCTGGCGTCGATGGTGAACTTGGGCTTGTCTGCCGGATAAGGGTCGGGGTAGTGGCCGCCGGTCTTGAAGCCCGCAACAGGCTCGGTGAGTCCGCCGGTCCACTCTGGGATAGTGCCCGCCGCGTTACCGGCTTTTTCCGCGCCCATGGGGGTTAGCGTGGTACCCAGCGCAGCTGCCTGTTCGGGTGAAACAGCTGCCCAGCTGGAGGCGGCAAATGCAGCGGCCATGGCTGCAACGATCAGATTCTTTTTCATGAATAGCTCCATTGCTCCGAAGATCGCATCAAAATGCGTATGAGATGTTGAGGGAGACAAAATCTCTGTCTTCATTGGGGTTGGCGCTGGTATTGAACGACTGTGATTGCGTGGCATCGCCACCGATCGGTGAACCGCCCACCGGAGTACCCGGGGGGAAAGGGTCTGTCCCGGAGTAGTTGCGGCCGTCGAAGAAGGTGGTGTAGCTCAACTCGGCCTGCCAGCGTTGCAGGTAGTTCATGCCCACACCCGCGGTGATGGCCTTGGCGTCCTGATTGAAATTGGGTCCCACGCCGTTGACGTCATGTGCAAACACCAGTCTCGGGGACAGGCTTGCCGCACCAATGGCGTTTTCATAGGTCAACCCACTGACCAGGCGATAACCCCATGAGGTGCGATCCATGTAGCCGCCGCCTACATCTTCCTGACAAGAGCCGTTGGACAGCACCACCAGGATGCCACCTGCGGCCGCCGGGTTATTACACGACGGGAGGCCTGCACCGGGTCCGTTGAACAGTAGGTCTTTGTCCAGTTCCAGCTTGTTGACTGCAGCCTCGGCCAGGATCACGAACTGATTGGCTCCAAACGTGGGTCCGAAAGCCTTGGTGGCGGTGATCTGTGCCTGGTGCGCGGCGGTACGACGGAAACCATCAAACTGCGTCGGCGCGGTTGCAGAGTTGACGCCCTCAGCGGCGTCGATGGTGTTGGGCAGTCTCAGGCCGGCAAGCAAAACTTCTGTCGCCGCAAGTTGTACCGGCAGATTGGGTCGATAGGAGTACTCGCCCTGCAATGCGATACCAAAGGGGCCGTCGGTATTGAAGGACAGGCCATACAGCTCGATGTCTTCGGGATAGTCCGCGTAGAAGGCACTGGTCAGGACGCGCGCCGGAGTGCTGGCCTGGTTAGTAGCACGAAGAACCGACACCAGCGGAATACGGCTGTGGTACTTGGTGTAGTACAGACCGAACTCAGTGGAATTGAGCCAATCCGCGAAGTAGCGCAGCGCAAAACCGTACTGATCAGCCTTGCGCTCAGGCTCGCCCATGCCGAAGGTGCGCGGGACGCCCAATGCAACAACGCCAGTGTTTGCCCCGTTGAACGCCGTATTGTTGTGCTGATCGTTGCGGCGACCGAAACCGGTGTAAGCCGTGGTGCCATCATCCGACAGAAAGTCATTGGTGGAGAAGAAGCTTCCGCGGGGATCAATTTCAATCTCCTTGAAATTCCAGATCCACATGGCTTCCAGACTCAGCGAATTGCTGAGCGAAGCCGAACCCCAGAACATGGGAATTGGCAACAAGGCTTCCTTGAGTTCGGAGCCGGGTGTGCGAAGTTTGGCGACGTCAACCGGATTGGCGGCGTTGATGCCATTCTGGATGAAAGTGCTTTCGCCCCAGTTCACAACCTGATTGCCGAGTCGGATGGTTGCGGGCTTTCCATCGAGACGGAAGTTGGCGTAGTAGAACAGGTCAAGCATGGTGATTTCAGAAACCAGCCTGTCCTTTCCGCGCTTGCCGAAGTACTCGCGATCACTGTCTGCCTGCGCGTCATAGAAATACGAGGTGCGAGCAAAAATTCCGGATTGGCCGTAGCGCAACTCAACGTCATGTGTCGCTTTAATCGCGGCAGATACCAGGTCGCCGCTTTCGTAGTTGAGGTTGCCGTCATCGTCATTGACGGACCGTGAAGTGCCGCCGTTTGCGATACCTACCAGTGAATCCTGCGCGTCTTCGGTACGCATGGAAGCGCCGACAGAGACTGTGGTATCCAGGCTGGCGGAGACGTCGCCAAACTCGAAGGTGAGGGCTTGGCTTGCAAGCGGTGCGCACAGTGCCGCACCTCCCATGCCAATCGTAAACAGGGATCTGCGAATAGCTTTCATCTGTAATCTCCTGGATCGCATGAACGGGTCACCTGAGTGATGACCTCACTTTTTGTGCCTTGATTCTGTGCCCCGAGTTTGAATCCTGCAAGGGGCAGAAAAAATCTTCAAAGCTGATCGCGTAACTGCAGATTCCAGAGACTTGCGTAGTGGCCGTTCTTCGCAATTAGGGCGAGGTGCGTGCCTTGTTCGACGATCTTGCCGTGCTCAAGAACCAGGATCTCATCGGCGTCGGTAATGGTTGAAAGCCGGTGTGCGATGACCAGTGTTGTTCGATGTTGCGCTGCGTCTCTGAGTGCTGCGAGGATCGCACCCTCAGAGCGAGAATCCAGCGAGGAAGTGGCCTCGTCGAAAATGAGAATGGAAGGCTCGCGCAGCAATGCGCGGGCGATGGCAACACGCTGCTTCTCGCCGCCTGACAGCTTCAGGCCACGTTCGCCCACCTGCGTTTTTAACCCGTCTGGCAGCGCGTTGACGAAGGCTTCCAGATGAGCGGTTTGAATGGCGCGTTGAATGTGTGCCTCGCTGGCTTCTGGGCAGCCGTAGGTAAGGTTGTAAGCCAGCGTGTCGTTGAACAAGACCGTGTCCTGCGGGACAACGCCGATATGTTTTCGCAGACTCTCCTGACTGACCTGGCGAATGTCGGTGCCGTCGATGGTGATGCGGCCCGCGTCAGGTTCGTAGAAGCGGAACAACAGGCGCGCCAGTGTCGACTTTCCGGCGCCACTGGAGCCCACGACAGCCAGTTTCCGGCCGCTGGGAATCTCAAATGACACGTCGTGCAGGATCTGCCGGTTTGTTGTGTAGCCGAAACTGAGGTTCTCGAAACAAATGTTGCCTTTGGCAAGTGCCAGCGCAGGCGCATTCTCGATGTCAGCAACAACCGGCTTGATCGCCAACAGCGAGAACATGCGTTGCATGTCCACCAGCGCACGCCGGATTTCCCGATAGACAAAGCCCAGAAAATTGAGCGGCAGGAACAATTGCAACATGTAGGCATTGATTGCGACGAAGTCGCCGATGGACAGTTGCTCCTTTGCCACGCCGTTTGCAGCAAGAATCAGCATCCAAGTCATGCCGCCCGCCACGATTATGGCTTGGCCCAGATTCAGTCCGGCCAGGCTGATCCGGTTGCGCTGGGCGGCGACTTCCCATTCAGACAGGTAACGATCGTACTCCTCGGCCTCACGCTTCTCGGCACTGAACAGCTTCACGGTTTCGTGATTCAGCAGGGAATCCACAGACCGTTGTGATGCGCGCGAGTTGAGGCGATTGGCTTCGCGCACATGCTGGGTTCGCCATTCAGTCACCACAATGGAGAACGCGACGTATCCGGCAACCGATAAAGTGGTGATGACGGCAAAGCTGGCGCCGTAGTTGACCAGCAGGATCGCTGCGACCAGCGCCAGTTCCAGCAGTGTAGGTACGATGTTGAACAGCATGAAACGCAGCAGGAAACTGATGCCCGACACGCCACGTTCTATATCCCGCGCGACACCGCCGGTCTGACGTTCCAGATGAAAGGCGAGGTCGAGTTTGTGCAGATGCTTGAATACATCGAGCGATGCCCGACGAATGGCGCGCTCCGTAACCCGGCCAAATACCAGGTCGCGCAGTTCGCCGAGCAACACATTTCCGAAACGTAGAAAGCCGTAGAAAAGCAGCAAGGCGACCGGGACGATCAGCACCGCGTTCTGCCCGGTATCGAGCTGGTCAACAATGTGTTTCAGCACCAGCGGCATCGCAACCGCACTGAGCTTGGCCAGCAACAGGCAGGCTGCAGCCACAAGGACTCTTCCCGGAAACTCTTTCAGGTAAGGAAGTAGCTGACGGAGGACCTCGAAGGATGGTTTGTCACCCTCAGAATCCGGAGCGGGTGGCAGGCGATTGGGGCGCATCAGCTCGCAGGTACAGCCACGGCGGAACAGAGCTCAGTCGCGATCAAGTTCGCGCAACTCTTTCGACACCATCGATGCGTCGAATTCGGCGCAGAACCCGCGCCAGATGGACCCGGTTCTTGACCGTGATGGTGATTCGCGTTTCAACCGCCTCGCTTCCGGCGCGATCGGCCATCTGCACGTTCTCGATACTGGATTCTGCGTCGGCAATGGCGGATGTGACATTGGCCAGAAGTCCGCGCTTGTTGAGTGAGCGCATGGAAATCTCGCAGTGATAATCGCCTTCTACGTTGTCGGCCCAGACCAGCGGAATCCAGTCCTGCGGGCGTGCCTTAGCATCCCGGCAGTCTGTCCGGTGTACAACAATGCCGCGACCCACGCTGACGCTCCCGCGAATCTGATCGCCCGGAATCGGACGGCAGCATTTTCCGTAGTCCAGGATCATGCCTTCGGTGCCTTCGATGGCCAGTGCAGACCCATCTCCGGCTTCAACCGCGCCGTCTGCGTGATCTGGCAGGAAGCGGCGCGCTACCAGCGGCGCTAGGCGTTGGCCTGTTCCGATGGCGGCGTAGAGCTCTTCAATGTCCGACAGACCAAAGCTCTCAAGGACCTGGTCGCTTTGCGCATTACGCAGAGCGGTGAGCGGAATCTTGAGCTCGCGCAAGGCGATTTCCAGAAGGCGCCTGCCCAGGCGAATCGCCTCATCTTCGCGCTGATGTCGCAGGAAATTCCTGATGTGGCTGCGTGCCCGGGCTGTCTTGACGAAATGCAGCCATGCGGCGTTGGGGCGCGCATGGCGCGCAGTGATGATCTCGATAGTTTGTCCAGATTTCACTTGAGAATGCAGCGGCTCAAGGCTACCGTCGATGCGCGCGGCCACGCAGCGATCACCCAGTTCGCTGTGAACCGAATACGCGAAATCGACCGGTGTTGCGCCCTTGGGCAAGCGGCGAATGTCGCCCTTGGGCGAGAAGACATAGACCTCGTCCGGGAACAGATCAACCTTGACGCCCTCGATGAACTCGATCGATCCGTCGGAACCAAACTCGTCGAATACCGTCTTGAGCCATTCGCGCGCACGTCGCTGTGGGCCCAGTTGGGTTTCGTTGCCGCCCAGCTTGTACTGCCAGTGCGCGGCGATTCCGGCTTCGGATACGTGGTGCATGTCGCGCGTGCGGATCTGGACTTCAATCTTGTTGCCGCCGGGCGCAATGCAGGTGGTGTGCAATGACTGATAGCCATTGCCCTTGGCATTGGCAATGTAGTCGTCGAAATACCCCGGTACGGGCTTGTAGACGTGGTGTACGACACCCAGGGTGCGATAACAGTCATCGACTTTGGATACGATGATGCGAAAGCCCAGAAGGTCCATGACATTGAGCAGCCGCAGTTTCTTGCGGCGCATCTTCTGATAGACGCTGTAGACGTTCTTGTCGCGGCCGACCACCGTTGCGCCGATGCCTTCTTCGCGCAGATGCTTTGAGAGCTTTTGCTCAACTTGCTTGACCAGCTTCTTGGCATCGCCCATCTGCTTGGCGATGCTGGTTGCCAGCGCGGAGAATCTCTTGGGGTACAAATTGCTGAAGGCGAGGTCTTCAAGCTCAACCCGCATGGAATGAATACCGAGGCGCTGGGCGATGGGCGCGTAGATATCCAGGGTCTCGCGCGAAATGCGTTTGCGCTGCTCGCTGCTCATGGAATCGATCGTGCGCATGTTGTGCAGGCGATCGGCGAGCTTGATCAGGATGACGCGCAAATCCTGCGTCATCGCCAACAACAGCTTGCGGAAGCTTTCTGCCTGACGCTCGGCCCGGCTCATGCCCTCGATCTTGCCGATCTTGGAAACGCCGTCTACCAGCTCGGCAACGTCCTTGCCGAACTTCTGCGCGACTTCATCTTTGGATACACCGGTATCTTCGATAACGTCATGCAGGATCGCTGCGACCAGTGTTGTTGCATCCATGCGCATTTCGGCGAGGATGCGCGCGACCGCCAGCGGGTGAAAAATGTAGGGCTCGCCGGCTTTGCGCTTCTGGCCCTGGTGTTCCCTTGCGCCGAACTCATAGGCGCGGCGGACTTCCCTGATCTGGTCTTCTGGAAGATAGGCCGCGAGGACGCGAGCGAGCGGTTCCATCCCGAACTCGCGTGCGACCCTCTGCGTGCGCAGTGCGGTGCCAATTCTCTGGATGACCGGAAGTTCCATGCGCTGAGTCTAACGCGGCGCAGGCTCCCGACCGCAGTGAAGGGTCAGAATTTCCATCACGGGCAGGTCGGAAGCTGCGGTCATGTCCTCCGCGGACGGGTTTAGATGTCTCGTCCGAACTCTTTCTTGAAGCGCTCGCGGAAGGCTTCGGGTGTGATCTTGTGATTCTGCGGTCCAAGACGTTCGATCTTGATCGCGCCAATCAGGCTCGCGATTCGACCGGTGGTCTCCCAATCCATGCCGTTGAGCAGGCCATACAGCAATCCGCCACGGTAGGCATCGCCGCAACCCGTCGGGTCGGCCAACGATTCCGCCTTGGCGCAAGGCACTTCAATTACCTGGCCCTTGTGGAAGATGTGCGAACCCTTGCCGCCACGGGTCACGATCAGGGCATCCACGCGTTCAGCGATCTTCTTGAGCGAAAGACCAGTGCGTTCGGACAGCATTTCACCCTCGTAGTCATTGACGGCGACGTACGTGGCTTTGTCGATGAAATCGGTCAGCTCTTCACCGCCAAACATGGGCAGGCCCTGACCCGGATCAAAGATGAAGGGAATATTGGCTTCTGCAAACTGCGTGGCGTGCAGCAACATGCCATCGCGTCCGTCGGGAGACACCGTGCCGAACTTGACGTCCTTGGTCACGATGTCCTGCTGGTGTGCAAAGCTCATCGCACCCGGATGGAAAGCAGTGATCTGGTTGTCGTCCAGATCGGTCGTGATGTAGGCCTGCGCGGTGTAGGCATCGTCGACCTTCTGAACGCAATCCTGCGAGACACCGGTCTTCTTCATCCACTCGGCGTAGGCATCAAAATCCTTGCCGACGGTTCCCATCGGTTTGGCGTCGCCACCGAGCAGATGCAGGTTGTAGGCAATGTTGCCCGCACAACCACCAAACTCGCGTCGCAGTTCCGGCACCAGGAAGGAAACATTCAGGATATGAACCTTGTCCGGCAGGATTTCGTTCTTGAAGTAGCCCGGAAACACCATGATGGTGTCGTAGGCGAAAGACCCGCAGATAAGTGCGCTCACATGAATCCCCTGTGTCGATATTGAATTGAAAGAAGAAAGTGCAACTGGAAAGGGGCAGGGCCCTATCCAAACAAGATCAGGCCCCAGATGACGGGCACCTGCAGCAGTGAAATATGCACGGCGGCCGAGCCCAGATCTTTGGCCAGACCCGAAAGTGGGTGGTGCTCCTTGCCAATGCGATCGATTGCAGCTTCAACCGCTGTGTTGAGCAGTTCCACCAGCAGGACCAGCAACAGTGATAACAGGAGCACCGCGCGTTCCAGGCCACTGTCGCCCAGCCACAGGGCGAGCGGAGCCAGCAGTACAAACAGCACGAACTCGATGCGAAAGGCTTCTTCCTCGCGCAGCGCCCAGGCCAGCCCCTTGTAGGAAACGCGCCAGGCCCGCAGCAATCGAGGCCAGCCCTTCATGCCGTCGGCCATCAGGCGCTTGTGGCGTCCCAGCGCAGATCAAGCTGGCGAGCCGCCCGCACGTCGTCGAGTCTGCGAACCGGGAGTGTCCACGGCGCGCCCTTGATCTTCTCGATGTCGGTCTTGGCTTCTTCCCAGATCGACACCATGGCATCGATGAAGGAATCCAGCGTCTTGAGATCTTCGGTTTCGGTCGGTTCGATCAGCAGACACTCCGGCACCAGCAACGGGAAATAAACCGTCGGTGCATGGAAGCCGTAGTCGAGCAATCGCTTGGCCATGTCAGTTGCGGTGAGTGTCAGTTCCTGCTTCTGCTTTTTCAGGGTCACGATGAATTCGTGACTGGCGCGGCGAGTCGGGAAGGCGAGATCAAATCCCTTCTTCTGCAGCTGGACCTGCAGGTAGTTGGCATTGAGCGTTGCAAATTCGGCAACCCGGTGCATGCCTTCGCGGCCCAGAAGCCGCGCGTAGATATATGCGCGCATGAGAACACCCGCGTTGCCCATGAAGGCTGACAGGCGTCCGATCGACTGCGGCAGGTCATCTTCCGAGAGCCAGCGGTACCCCTGCTTCTCATCGCGGCCAACAACCGGAATGGGCATGAAGGGCTTGAGCCGTTCGGAAACGCCCACTGCGCCAGCACCCGGTCCGCCGCCGCCGTGCGGGGTGGAGAAGGTCTTGTGCAGGTTCATGTGAATGACGTCAAAGCCCATGTCGCCCGGGCGGACCTTGCCCAGAATGGCGTTGAGGTTGGCGCCGTCGTAATACAGCAGACCGCCTGCCTTGTGCACGATGCCGGAAATCTCGCGAATCTCGCGTTCGAACACGCCCAGCGTGCTGGGGTTGGTCAGCATGATGCCGGCGGTCTGCGGACCGACGGCTTCCTTGAGCTTCTCCAGATCTACGTCGCCTTCGGCATTGGTTGGAATCTCGCGTGCCACGTAACCCAGCATGGTGGCGGTTGCGGGATTGGTGCCGTGTGCAGCATCAGGCACCAGAATTTCGCGGCGGCCTTCGTCACCACGCGCCTGGTGATAGGCGCGGATCATGGCAACGCCAGCAAATTCGCCTTGCGCGCCCGCCATCGGCGTAAGCGAAACCGCGGCCATGCCGGTGACCTCCCGCAGCATTTCCTGCAGCTCGAACATGCAGGACAGGTAACCCTGCGAATGCGATACCGGAGCCAGGGGATGACGACCCAGAAACTGCGGCAGCATCGCCAGCTTGTTACAGGCGCGCGGGTTGTATTTCATGGTGCAGGAACCCAGCGGATAAAAGTGCGTATCGATGCTGAAGTTCAGGCCGGACAACCGGGTGTAGTGACGCACGGCCTGCATCTCGGAGACTTCCGGCAAGCCCGGTGGCGTCTGGCGACGCAGTTCCTGTGGGATGCCGTCCATGTCGATTGCCGAAGGCGGGTGCTGCGCGAACGCGCCGCGGCCGGGAGAGGAGTGCTCGAAGATCAGTTCCATGAGTCCGTCGAATATATTCTTTGTAGAAAGTGCTTTGCTGCCGACGCTGCGACAGCAAAGCGGTTGCAATAGCAGCTAGCCGATAGCCTTGAGTGCGGCTTCGTAGTTCGGTTCGTCCGCAATTTCCGTGACTAGTTCGGTGTAGGTCACTTTGTTGTCGGCATCCAGAACCACGACCGCGCGTGCAGTCAGACCGGCGAGCGGGCCATTTTCAATGAACACGCCATAGTCTTTCGCAAACTGTCCGCCGCGCATCAGGGACAAAGTCTTCACGTTTTCAAGATTCTCTGCGCCGCAGAATCGGGACTGAGCAAAAGGCAGGTCTGCGGAGACGCACAGGACAACCACGTCCTTGAGTTGGCCAGCCTTCTCGTTGAACTTGCGCACGCTGGTGGCGCAGGTGGGTGTATCAACTGACGGGAAAATGTTGAGGACCTTCGTCTTGCCCGCGAAGTCGTGCGGAGTCGTGTCTTTGAGGTCGGCCGCAACCAGACGAAAGCCCGGTGCATCTGATCCCACTGCAGGCAGATCACCATTGGTTTGAAAAGCGTTGCCTTGAAGTGTCACTTTTGCCATTTGATTCTCCTGTTCGGTGTTGTTCTAACTGCTGAGGATGTTCTTGAGTGTCGCCTGATACTGCTGAATGTCCGCTTCATTGCGTGTTTCAGTGGCGCAGACCAGCAAGGCATCGCCCAATTCGGGGAAATGCCGGCTCAGATCAAAGCCACCAAAGATGCCCTGCTCGGCAAGCGCTTCGAGCACGGGCGCCACTTTCTTTGGCAGCCTCAATGCGGTCTCGTGGAAATGCGCGCCGTCAAAGATGCGTTCCACACCGTCGATCTGGCACAGGCTGTCCACCAGCTTGCGCGTGTTCTGCACGCAGCTTGAAGCGACCTTCGCCAAGCCCTGCGGGCCCAGAAGCGACAGGTGAATGGTGGCGGCGGTCACCAGCAAGCCCTGATTGGTGCAGATATTGGAGGTCGCCTTCGCGCGGCGGATGTGCTGCTCACGGGCCTGCAGGGTCAGGGCAAAACCCTGCTTGCCATCCACGTCGACTGTGCGGCCAACAATGCGCCCAGGCACCTGACGCACCAGCGCCTGACGTGCGGTCAGGAAGCCGAAATAAGGTCCGCCACTGGCCAGCGGAGCACCGAGTGGCTGGCCTTCTCCGCAGACAATATCGGCACCTTTGCTTCCCCATTGGCCCGGTGGTTTGAGCAGGGCCAGCGATACCGGATTCACCACCGCCACCACCAATGCGTTTCGCTCATGGGCCCAGTCGGTGAGCGCATCCACATCTTCCATCAGGCCGAAGAAATTGGGCTGCGCAATGACCACGGCGGTAGGTGCGTCGCCAGCAATGGCATCCAGCGACTTGATGTCGGTCTTTCCGCTGGCAGGGTCGATCGGCAACATCTCGCAGACGATGCCCTGGGCAGAGGTGCAGCTCTGCACGACTTCGCGATAGTAGGGGTGCAATGCCTGTGGCAGCAGCACCCGCATCGACGGATTCGTGCGGTTGGCTCGCGCTGCCATCAGCAGGGCTTCGGCCAGTGCACTGGCGCCGTCATACAGAGAGGCATTGGATACTTCCATGCCGGTGAGCTCAGACATCATGGTCTGGTACTCGTACAGCAACTGTAGGGTGCCCTGGCTGGCTTCTGCCTGATACGGCGTATAGGCGGAATAGAACTCCCCGCGCGTGGTGATTTCCCACACGGCCGCCGGGATGTGGTGCTCGTAGGCGCCGGCACCGCAGAAATTGATCAGGCGGCCATCCTGCGCGGCGCGTTCGGACATCAGCCGGGTAACGTCCATCTCTGAGAGCGCGTCCGGTACGCCCTTGAGCTTGCCGTAGCGCAGGTCAGCTGGAATTTCGTCAAAAAGAGCTTCGATGCTGGGGGCGCCAATGCGCTCCAGCATGGTTTTGACGTCACTTTCGGTATGCGGAATAAAAGGCATGACTATTTCAGGCGTGCAGAATCAGGGCAGGGAAGGCAGTGCAATCGAGCGGGCTGGATACTCAGGCGTCGTCGAGTGTTTTCTCGTAGGCAGCCGCATCGAGCAGGGCATCCAGATCGGCGGCATTGCCCGGTTTCATTTTCCAGATCCAGCCTTCGCCATAGGGGTCGCTGTTGATCAGTTCCGGGGCATCGGCGAGCGCCTCATTCTGGGCAATGACTTCTCCGGCGACCGGTGCGTAGACATCCGATGCTGCCTTGACCGATTCCACCACCGCACAGGCTGCGCTGGCATTGAGTGCAGATCCGACAGCGGGGGCTTCCACAAAGACCAGATCGCCAAGGGCTTCCTGCGCGTGGTCGGTAATGCCAATGGTCAGGCTGCCATCGGCTTCGAGGCGTACCCACTCGTGGGACGCGGCGTATTTCAGATCATTGGGTGAATTGCTCATCGAGACAGGACTCCGAAAAAGTTGATTGGCTGGTTACTTGAGAAGGGATTGGCCGTTGCGGGCAAACGGTGGTTTGACGATTCGCGCTGCCTGCCACTTGCCGCGAATCTCGACTTCGCAGTCGGTCTCGTCAGTAGGCTGGATGCGAGCCAGGCCGATGGATCGCTTCAGCGTGGGGCCGAAGCCGCCGCTGGTGAGCTCGCCGGTAGCCCCGGATGCGAATCGAATTTTCATGTGGGCGCGGAGCACGCCGCGCTCTTCGAGCAGCACGCCAACCTGCACCGGGTGCGACTCGCCTTGCTGCTTTTCGAGGACAGAACGGCCAATAAAATTACGTCCCGGATTCAGCGCAACCGTCCAGGCCAGACCTGATTCCAGCGGCGTGACGGTTTCGTCCATGTCCTGACCGTAGAGATTCATTCCCGCCTCGAGTCGCAAGGTATCGCGCGCGCCCAGACCGCAGGGCGTGACGCCAGCGGCGAGCAGATTTTCCCAGAGCGGAGCGAGCTGATCGTGCGGAACGAGCAGTTCGTAGCCATCCTCACCGGTATATCCGGTGCGCGCGACAAACAGATCGCCCTGCGCGCAGGCATTGAAGGGTTTGAGCGCAGCGGCGCGCGGCGCGAGCCCGGGTGGCAACTGAGCTTCGACCAGCTTGCGTGCTTCAGGGCCCTGGACTGCGAGGATGCCGAGGTCAGTGCGCGGTTTGACCTGCACGTCAAAGGCGCCGGCCTTGGATTGAATCCAGGCGATGTCCTTTTCGGCCGTACCGGCATTCACGACCAGACGAAAATAGTCTTCGCTGAGAAAGTAGACGATCAGGTCATCGAGAATGCCGCCGTCTTCGCGCAGCAGGCAGGTGTAGAGCGCCTTGCCCGCGTTCTTGAGTTTGTCCACATCATTGGCGAGCAGATAGCGCAGGAACTCGCGGACGCGCGCGCCGTGAAGATCGACTCCGCACATGTGGCCTACGTCGAACATGCCGGCCTTGCTGCGTACTGCGTGGTGCTCGTCCATCTGCGAGGCGTACTGGATGGGCATTTCCCAGCCGGCAAAATCCACCAGACGCGCCTTGAGTTGGCGGTGTTGTTCAATAAGAGCAGTTTGTTTGAGCATGCGATCCCTTGCCGGCAAAAAATAAGCCAATGGTGATCGCCCCTCTGTCTTCCCGGCAAACCTCACCGGACCTGAGAGTTCAGGTACGCCTTCGCGACCTTGCCCCATCGGTGGTCCACGAATGTGGACGCTCTCCAGAGTCGATATATAGGTCTTGCGACCTACTTTCCGCGTGCTCCCTTTGCCTGAGCGATTGACGAGCGGTGTTGCGCCTTCGGCGCCGTCACAGTGACGGTCTCTCGCACACGGATTGATATCGTGGGCCGACTATACCGGCTCAGGCCGCAGGCCGGTAGCCATGACATACGCGGGGGCGATGAAAGCGCGGTTCGCTGAGCAGAACGTGGCTTGGCTGTCAGGAGCGCCCGGCAGCGCGCGCAGAAAGCAGCTGCTTGAGTGGCTCGATGCGGTTAATGGTGTTCATGCCGAAGCTCAAAACCCGGTGCCAAGACTTTGCATCCAAAGAGAAAGCCTTGTTGAGTGCGTCGGTCAGGCCGAGCATTTCCAGATTCTCCGCAGCACGGGCGCGTTCATAGCGTTTGAGCGTTCGCAGCGCGCTCCAGCTGCGCTTCTGCTGTCGTGCCTCACTCAGGACTCGCGTCAGTTCCGCGACATCGGCGAGTCCCAGATTCAGACCTTGCCCGGCGAGTGGGTGGACGACATGCGCACTGTCTCCGACCAGGACGCAGCGCTCGGAGACGTATTGGCTTGCGTGCAACAGCCGCAGCGGGAAACTGATGCGTTCGCTGCTGGCCAGTACCGTCCCGGCCACAGATTGCGTTGCTTCCTCAAGCCGGCGGGCGAACGCGGCATCATCCAGTGCGAGCAGCGCCTCGGCTTCGGCATTGTCCGCTGACCAGACCAGTGAACGACGGCCATCGGCCAGCGGCAGCAGGGCCAGGGGGCCGGTCTTCAGGAATCGCTGGAGCGCTTGACCGTCATGCTGCAAGGAGGTCTTCAGATGACAAACGATGGCTTTGGCCTTGTAGTCCCAGCCGGTGGTCTCGATGCCCGCGAAGTCACGAATGCTCGAACCTGCACCCTCGGCGCTGACCAGCAGTTGTGCGCGCAAGCAACTGTCATCGGATAGCTGCATTTCAACGCCGTCATCGTCGATCTGCATGCGCTCGACCTGACACTCTGCAATGAGATGCGCCGCGTCGACCGTGGCCCAGAGCGCATGGCTGATCGGGCGGTGCTCCATGATCCAGCCCAGACCCTGCGCAGTAGCGTCGAATTTCAGCGCATCGGCGGGCTGCTGGTCCCACACGCACATCTGCCTGATTGGGGCTACGCGTTTCATGTCCAGCTGCTGCCAGATCTCCAGCGTCCTGAGCAGTTCTGCCGAAGAAGGGTTGATGGCATAGACCCGTGGGTCATACGCTGCATCGGGATCCGGTGGAGACAGCACTGGCACTTTGCCGCGTTCGATCAAGCGCACATCGAAACCTTGCAGGCGCAGCGCGAGATAGGCTGTCAGGCCGACGATGCCGCCGCCGATGATGGCGATATCGCATGCGGGTCGCTGTGTGCTCATGAGTTCTGAAGCAGCGGTCGTGAGCCTTTCATTCCCAGATTCTGGCTCAGGATGTTCTGTCGCACCGGGCTGTCGAATTCGAGCAGCATCAGCCCGAGGTGACGCAGGCCGCGCAGCCCCGGAACCGCATTGGAGAACAGGCGGACCAGGCGGTCGGTAAATTCGGAAACCTGCTTTCGATCGGACAGGCGCTTGTCACGATAGGCCTCCAGCACATGCGCGTCGCCGGGGTCGGGCACCGGACCGATCAGCGCGGCGAGGGTGGCCGCATCGCGCAAACCGAGATTGAAACCCTGCGCCGCAACCGGATGCAGGCTCTGCGCAGCGTTGCCGATAAAGACCGTACGTGGGGCAGTCAGGGCGTCGCTCATGACCCGCGTCAGCGGATAGCTCATCCGCCGGCCCGGACTGGAGAGCTTGCCGAGCCGCTCGCCAAATGCATCCATCGCCTTATCGACGAAGGCGTCGTCGCTGAGCTTGAGAAAGGTTTCGAGCTGGTCCGAAGGCAGGGTCCAGACCAGCGAGCAGGCGTGGCCCTGTTCGTCATCGGGCTTGGGCAGCAGGGCCAAGGGACCGGAGCTGAGGAATCGCTCGTAGGCGACGCCTGCATGTGGAAACTGCGGACGTACGGCGGTCACGACGGCGTGCTGGCCATACTCGCGTTCATCTGCACCGAGCTTGAGCAGACTGCGGACGGCAGATCGCGCACCATCTGCTGCAACGACAAGCTGTGCATGCAAACTGGAACTTGCTGACTCGGTTTCAAGGGTCAGCAGCACGCTGTTTGCCAGCAGTTGCAGGCCCGTGACGGAAGCCGGCCGCAGGATGTCGACCTGCGCCTGCGTGGCCGATTGCCAGAGCAGGTCGTTGATGGCGCGCATGGGCGTGTTGTATCCCAGCGCCGGCAGTCCGGCCTGCTCGGCTGAAAACCGCGCCGCGCCGAAGCGGCCGCGCTCTGAAATATGCGTGGAAAGGATGGGCTCGCAGGCGGGAGACAGCGCCGCCCACAGATCCAGAGATTCCAGAATCTCTCGCGAACCGGCATTGAGCGCGATGCAACGCTCGTCCCAAGATGCGCTCCCGGGCCGGGGCGGCTGGGCCTCAATCAAGACGACCCTGCGCCCTTGCCGGCGCAGGGCCACTGCGAGGCTGCAACCAACCAGACCGCCGCCGACAATGGCGACGTCATACGGCTGGCTCGTGCCGGCCGGCGCTTCAGAATGAGTCGTGATGCTGCTCACCCGGCCATCAGGGCTTCGATTTCACCCACGCGCTTGGGAACGTCGGAGGTCAGTACCTCGTGACCGTCCTGGGTGATCAGGATGTCGTCCTCGATACGGATGCCGATGCCCCAGAATTTTTTGCTGACGCCGCGGGTGCCGGGTGCGATATACAGGCCGGGTTCCACTGTCATGACCATGCCAGGTTCAAAACGACGCGGCTTGTTGGCAATCTTGTAGCGACCCACGTCATGTACATCCATGCCCAGCCAGTGGCCGGTGCCATGCATATAGAACTGGCGATGTTTCTCCTGCGCGATGAGCTCATCCGGATCGCCCTTGAGCAGGCCTAGGGCAACCATGCCCTCGGTCAGTTTCCTGGTTGCCGCCTCGTGCGGCTTGGCGCTGGATGCGCCCGGCTTCATCTTTCGCATGGCAGCTTTCTGAGCCTCCAGCACCACTTCGTAAACCGCTTTCTGCTCGCCGGTGAAGCGACCATTTACCGGAAAGCTGCGGGTGATGTCGGAGGTGTAGCCGCGAAACTCGCCGCCCGCGTCGATCAGCAACAGATCGCCGTCTTTCAAGCGTGCATTGTTCTCCACGTAATGCAGGATGCAGGCATTGTCCCCGCCACCGACGATGGAGCCGTAGCCGGGCTGCATGTCGTTGGATTCGAATTCCGCGTGAATGCGCGCCGCAACTTCCCATTCGTAGCGGCCGGGCCGTGTGAACTGCATGGCAGCGACGTGGGCGGCGGCAGAGACCTTCGAGGCATGACGCATCAGCTCGATCTCGGCCGGCCGCTTGAACAGGCGCATCTCGTGGAGCGTGGACTCCAGTGCAATGATCGTGTCCGGAGCGGCGCCGCCACGGCGTGAGACTTCCCGCAGATGTCGCAGCAGCTGGGCGATGTGAGCATCGAGCTCCGGTTGATCACCCAGGGTGTAGTGCAGGGCATCGCGGCCGCTGAGAATCTGAGGCAGCAGGACATCAAACTGGTCGAGATCAAAAGCCTGATCCGCGCCAAAGCCGCGCCGTGCCCCGGCCGGGCCAGCCCGGCGACCGTCCCAGATTTCCCGCTCCTTGTCCTTGGGGCGCACGAACAGGATGAACTCGCCCTCAGGCCGGCCCGGTGCCAGCACCGCAATGGATTCGGGCTCGTGAAAGCCGGTCAGATACTGAAAGTCACTGTTCTGGCGAAAGCGATAATGTGTGTCGCGGGCGCGCACGGCCTCGTGCGCTGCCGGAATGATGGCAACGCCGGACTTGCCAATGCGTTTCATCAGCTCGACGCGGCGTTCGAGGTGTTCTGTCTTGTCTGCTGGACTCAGTCGCATGATGGTAAGGCGAGGATATCGGCTTAGTGCAGCGTGGAGGATTCGTCGTCGACCGAGGCCGTCCGCGGGCGCATTTCCAGAAACAGGAGCTGGGCGGCCACGCGCACGTACTCCACCAGCTCGACATAGGCGGCCTCTTCTTCTTCAGGCACGCCCGTGGCGTCGAAGCCGGCGCTGGTGAACTGCGCCAGATCCTTGATGGTTTCCCGCGCTTCTTCAGATAACTTCTTGATGTCGATCTTCTGCTTGCTGGACAAACCGTAGAGGAACCCACCGCACCAGGCAGCCAGGGCTTCGATACGAATCCGCAGGGGCGTACTGTCAGGCGGTAGCAGGGGTTCAAAGACCATGTCGGTGGACATCAGATCAGCCGCGCAGGACTGACTGAGCTTGTCGAGAGCGATGCGGGAGTTGGGGTCCAGTGGCTGGCCACTGTCGGCGCCTTCCATGACCAGGGCGCCGATGTCGAACTGCCCATTGTTGAGGACGCAGAGTGCGCCGCAAAGCGCGCCATGAAAGTGAGCGGGTGCTTCGGTGTAACCGACCAGCTTGAGCAGGCTGCTCAGCTCAAGGTAGTCGAGGCTGTCTTCTGTAGATTCGGTCATCGCACAAGTATACGGCGCGACGCGGGTCCAATTGGCAGGCTGCGGAGCGGACGCCGGGACGCAGGCCTCTATAATCGCGTCATGCAAGCATCTGAATTCGTCGCCGCCCTGCGCGCCAGCGCCCCCTACGTACATGCCCACAACGGACGCGTGTTCGTGGTGGCGTTCGGCGGTGAAGTGGCAGACCGCCCGGATTTCGAAAGCTTTGTCTACGATTTGGCGTTGTTGCACAGCCTGGGTGCCAAGCTGGTCCTGGTACATGGCGCGCGTCCGCAGATCGAGCGGGAAATGACCTGCAGGAATCTGAAGCCCAACTATCACGGCGAGCTGCGCATTACTGATCCGGCATCTCTGGAGGCGGTCAAGGCGGCGGTTGGAAGCCTGCGCATGGATCTGGAGGCGCGTCTTTCAACGTCGCTGGTGAGCACCACCATGAGCGGGGCGCGCATTCGCGTGGCCAGTGGAAACTGGGTGACCGCGCGGCCGGTGGGCATCCGGGATGGCGTCGACCTGCAACATACCGGCGAGGTCCGCCGTGTGGATGTGCAGAGCATTCGCGCTGTTCTGGAGCAGGACCGCATTGCGCTGGTATCACCGGTGGGATATTCGCCAACGGGGGAAATCTTCAATCTGCGCTCGTCTGATGTGGCGACCGAAGTGGCCTCTGTGCTCGGCGCTGACAAGCTGGTCTTTGTCTCCAATTCCAGCCCTGACAGCTGGAAGCTGGCCAGCGATGCCGGAGACGCCGGACAACTCTCCCTGAGTCAGGGCACTGCGCTGCTCGCGGCGGGCGATGACATGGCCGAGCAGGATCGTCGTTATCTGGCCTCTGCATTGTCCGCGGGCAGATGCGGGGTCAAGCGTATTCATCTTATTGGTGCCGATACCGAAGGTGTTCTGCTGCGTGAGCTTTACACCCGCGATGGGGTGGGGCTGATGATTTACGCGGACGAACATTACGAGTCGGTTCGCGAAGCCAATGTCGAGGATGTGGGCGGTGTGCTCGCGCTGATCAAGCCGCAGGAAGATGCCGGCATCCTGGTGCCACGTTCGCGTGAACAGCTGGAGCTGGAGATCGCCTCCTTCGATGTCATGGTCCGTGATGGTCTGGTCGTGGCCTGCTGTGCGCTGTTCCCGTTTGCCGAAAACAATATGGCGGAGTTCAGCTGCGTGTCCGTACATCCGGACTACCAGCGTGCCGGGCGCGCTGCCGCCTTGCTGGCGCGGGCTGAAGAAACGGCGCGCGCGCAGGGCATCAAGAAAATTTTTGCCCTGACCACGCACACACCACACTGGTTTCTGGAGCACGGATTCAAGCCCGGAAAGATTGAAGACCTGCCCATGCAAAGACAGCAGTTGTACAACTACCGCCGCAATTCGGCGGTCCTGATCAAGGCAATCTGATGAGTGCAAGCAATGCAGAGTGGGTTGCGCGCAGCCTGGCCCACGGCTGGCAGCCCTGCACCCAGATGCACGACCATCAAGGTGGTGGCGAAGCGCCGATTCCGCTGATTCCGATCCGCAAGGCAGAAGGTGTCTGGCTCGAAGACTACGACGGCCGTCGCTATCTTGATGGCGTCAGCTCATGGTGGACCAACATCTTTGGTCATCGGCATCCGCACATTGTGGCGTCGCTCAAGCAGCAGCTTGATGAGCTCGATCACGTCATCTTTGCCGGATTCACACACGAGCCTGCCATCGAGCTGGCGGAGCGGTTGTGCAAACTGGTGCCGGACGGACTGGATCGTTGCTTCCTGGCCGATAATGGATCCGCCGCAGTCGAAGTCGCGTTGAAGATGAGCTTCCATTACTGGCAGAACGTCGGCAAACCAGACAAGAAGCGCTACATCGCACTGACCAACGGCTATCACGGCGAAACCCTAGGCGCGCTGGCGGTGGGACACACCGGTCTTTATCGCGATACCTATGCGCCGCTCCTGATGCAGCCAATCTACGTCAGTTCTCCTGATTGCTATGAACGGGCGCAGGGCGAAAGCTGGGAAGACCACACACGCCGCCGCTTTGCCGAGATGGAGCTGGCGCTTGAGCGTCATGCGCATGAGGTGTCGGCGGTCATCGTTGAGCCGCTGGTGCAGTGCGCCGGCAGCATGCGCATGTATCACGCGGTGTATCTGTCGATGCTGCGTGAGGCTTGCGACCGCCACGGCGTCCATCTGATCTGCGATGAGATCGCCGTCGGGTTTGGCCGAACCGGAAAAATGTTCGCCAGCGAGTGGGCGCGCATCACACCGGATTTCATGTGCCTGTCCAAGGGGCTGACGGGAGGCACCTTGCCACTGGCCTGCGTCATGACCCGTGAGGAAATTTACGAAGCGTTCTTTGCGGAGCATCGGCTCGGCAAGGCATTTCTGCACTCTCATTCTTATTCGGGTAACCCGATCGCTTGTCGCGCCGCATTGGCGACCCTGGATGTTTTCGAGCAGGAAGACTGGATGGGGCGCGTCAATCTGCTGGGTCAGTATCTGTGGTCAGCCACGGCCAGCTTGCGCAGCCATCCTCATGTTGCCGATGTGCGCCAGCAAGGCCTGATCCTCGCGGTGGAACTGGCCAAGAACCCAACCACAAAAAAATCCTTTCCGGCGAGTGATCGACGAGGCTTGCGCGCCTATCGACATGCTCTGAATGCGCACAAGGATTTTGGCGTCCTTCTTCGTCCGCTTGGCGACGTCATTTATTTCATGCCGCCCTATGTCATCGAGCCACGTGAGGTTGAGGCCATGGCCAAGATTGCCATCGACAGCATCAATGTGGCGACCGGTGAATAGATTCGCAAGAAGGTGCGACCGGATTCAGGTGCAGGTGAGATGGCACTGACGCGAGTTTTTCTGGATCGTGAGCTGGCCAGCGATGAGATTCTCGAGATGCCTGAATCGGCATTTCGACATCTGATTCAGGTGCTGCGCATGAGTGCAGGTACGGAACTACGCGTTTTTAACGGCCGGGGTGGCGAGTTTGAAGCGAGGATCGAGTCCGTCGCCAAACGCAGTGCCCAGCTGAGAATCGGCCTGCGCCATGACGAGGTCGTTGAGTCGCCGCTCCATGTCACGCTGGTACAAGGCATTGGCAAGGGGGATCGCATGGACTGGGCCATCCAGAAGGCGGTCGAACTGGGTGTGACTGAAGTGGTACCCATCCTCAGCGAGCGGTGCAACGTCAACCTGAATCAGGAACGCCAGCACAAGCGACTGGAGCATTGGCGCGGCGTGATGATTTCAGCCTGCGAGCAAAGCGGGCGCACCATGATTCCACATCTGCATGCGGTGACGCAGTTCGAGCAGTGGTGCGCATCAGAGCGAATGGGGCAGGCGTTCATTCTGGATCCAGAGGCCGCTCAGTCGCTGCCGACGCTTCTGGCAGAGCGTGGGCCGATCAGCGTCCTGGTGGGACCGGAAGGCGGATTCAGCACCGCTGAGATCAGCCATGCGTCAGCCCATGGCTGTATTCCGGTCAAACTAGGGCCGCGCGTGTTGCGGACTGAAACTGCAGGGCTTGCGGCAATCGCATTGATACAGGCGCTGCGTGGAGATTTTGCGCAGTGATTCAGGAAGCGATTCCAAAAGCCTGATGCTCTGCGTCGCCGCACTCCGGTTTCGAGAATGATCGGCGCAATCAGACCCAGCTGAAATCTTCCGGATGTCGCAGCCTCAGGCGTGCGAGTGGCCAAACAATGCGTCTCAGGGCTGAGTCGAAATTCCGGCTCGCAGATTTTGTTCGCGGGATTCTTCAAAAGTCGGGCTTCACCTTGCAGACGAGGGCGCTACACTGGAGGCTTGATTTTTGCGCTTAGCGTTCAAACGTATGTCCACTGGTGATGACAATTTCGATTTGTTTGACGATCTTCCGAGCCTCGATGCGCCGGTGCGCTCGCAGGCGGATCACGGCGAGCGAATTGTTCCTCAACCCTGCCTGAGACTTTTTACGCACCGCATCAAGACCTGGTTTCGCGGGCGGCCGGATCGCAGGCCAATTGGCGCGGCGCGGCTTTCTTTCGACTATGCCGGTCGCCGACTGGCGCCTCTGTGCGCACATACGCGCCAGCGTGGCGGCGAAGACTTGCCTGGCGACGATGTCCGCAATGGTCCGGCAGAACTCGATGCCTTGGAGCGACTCGCCGAACTGCATATGACCGATGCCGGTGAGGTTGAGGGCGTGTACTTCGATCGTGATCCGGTGTTGCGTGCGGGTGATTTCGTTCTTGAACGGGGTCGCGGCGTGCTGGCCACCCCGGATCACTGGTTGCATTTGCTGCCGAGGCTCTCGGGCTCAGGCTTTCGTCTGGAGTTTTCGGAAGGTTTTCCGGTTGAACTTCTGAAAGCACCCAAGCAGTGGCGGGTTGATGTTGCCAGCCGTGCCCATGGCAAGTGGTTTGAACTCGGTCTGACGCTGGATGTGGATGGTCACAGCATCGAACTGCTGCCCATTTTGAGAAACCTGCTTGCCAATTCCAATTTTCCGCGTGAGGCGGGCGAAAACGAAGCGCCCGAAGCGGTCTGGCTGGCGCCGTTGGACGAACGCCGCTATGTGCCGCTCAGGCTCGACCGGCTTCGTCGCATGCTCGATGTGGTTGAAGCCATCATCGCATCGCAGCCGCGCGGCAACATGTTGCGAGTCAAACGCGCGCAAGCCGATTTGCTGGACGACTTCGACCAGATCCCGGAACTTGCCTGGCACGGGCGCGAGCGCATCGCAAAGGAGCAGGATCGCCTGCGCTCGCTGGCCAATTCTGCCGAAATCACCAGCGAGCCTGCCGATGGATTTCTGGGCACTTTGCGGACCTATCAGAAAGAAGGTCTGGCCTGGTTGGGCTTTCTCGGTGCCTCCGGATTGGGTGGAGTCCTTGCCGATGACATGGGCCTTGGAAAAACCGTGCAGGTGCTTGCGCATATCTGGACAGAGCGCTGTGCGGGGCGTCTGAACAAACCCGTCCTCATCGTTGCTCCGACTACGCTGGTCGCCAACTGGAAGAACGAAGCCCATCGTTTTGCGCCGGAACTAAGGGTTCTGGTTCTGCACGGTCCGGACCGAGAGTCCAGATTCGATTCCGTACCAGACCATGACCTCGTCATCAGCACCTATCCGCTGCTTTCAAGAGACAAGCTACTGCTCAAGCCGCACAAGTTCGGACTTCTGGTTCTGGATGAGTCTCAGTTCATCAAGAACAGCAAGACGCAGGCCGCGCGTGTGGTGCGCACTCTAAAAGCGGAACGGCGTATTGCGATGACCGGCACCCCGCTGGAGAATCACCTTGGCGAGCTTTGGGCACAGTTTGATGCGGTCGAACCCGGCCTTTTGGGCGACGAGAAAGTTTTTGCCCAGTTCTGGCGAACCCCGATAGAAGAGTACGGTGACAGTGAGATGCTGGCACGGCTGAACCGCCGCATTGCGCCGTTGATGCTGCGTCGGCGCAAGGAAGATGTGCTGAAGGATCTGCCTCCCAAGACAGAAATCGTGCGCTCGGTTGAGATTGATCCGGCGCAGGCTTCGCTCTACGAAACTATCCGGCTCGCACAGCATGCGCGGGTGCGGCGCGCTATTGACGAGCAAGGGGCAGGGCAGTCTGGCGTGGTGGTGCTCGACGCCCTCCTGCGACTGCGCCAGGTCTGTTGCGATCCCCGCCTGTTGAAACTGGAAGAGTTGCAGGAGCAGATTCAGGGCACACCTTCGGCAAAGCTTGAGCACCTGCTCGACATGCTCGATGGCTTGGTACAAGCCAAACGGCGGGTTCTGGTGTTTTCACAGTTCACCTCGATGCTGGAATTGCTCAAGCAATCTCTGAATGCGCGCAACATCAAGCACCTGCAACTCACCGGTCAGACCCAGAACCGTGCCGAAGTTGTCGACGCTTTCCAGAATGGCGACGCACCGGTGTTTCTCATCAGTCTCAAGGCGGGCGGTGTGGGCCTGAACCTGACCGCGGCAGACACGGTCATTCACTACGATCCGTGGTGGAATCCGGCCGCAGAAGATCAGGCGACGGACCGGGCGTATCGCATCGGTCAGGACAAGCCGGTTTTCGTCTACAAACTGATTTGTTCCGGCACTGTGGAAGAGCGAATTCGTGCCCTGCAAGGCAGAAAGTCGGCCCTCGCTGATGCGGTTCTGGAGGGCGGATCGAGTGCCAAACTGCACTTTGATGATGCCGAGATCGACGAGCTTTTTGCGCCGCTGGGCGCATGAACTGATTAGTTCATTTTCGAGCGCAGGTGAATCAAACCGATGCCCAGGGCCCGCGAATAACGCAGGTCAGTCCCGGGTCCTGAATGTTGACAAACATCAGGTCCTGCGCCGGAGAGAAACAGATGCCGGCTGTCTCGGAACCATTGAGAACGTTGCGCGCGACTTCAAATAATCTGCCCTCGCCGGTGAGGCCCCAGATGCGTTCGACGCCAGAGCCGTCTTCGCTAATGTAGACGCGGCCCTGCGGCCCGACGGTGAGATTGTCGGGTGCTGCCATAGTGTGTTCGTTGGTGGCTTCGATCACCAGGGTGAGCGTTTGTGCTTTTGGATCAAAGCTGAAAATTTGTCCTCGTCCCGCGCGACCACCGCTGGTGCAGGAGAAATAAAGCCGATCATTGCCCCACCAGGCGCCTTCGCCCCGGGAGAAGCGTGCTGCACCTTTGGCGCGTCCTTGCGCACGTGTTGATCTGCGTCCGTTGTCATGGTCAGGGTCCGGTTCATCAATGCGGACCCAGCGCACCGGAAACGGACGAAACATCTGCGAACCTAGCGTTTGGCTTGTATCGATGCCAGACAAAAAATCTGCGAACTGGAGCGAATCAAGAACACCGCCGGCCTGCAAATCACCCTTGCGATTCGGTGTGAAGCGATACAGCAGACCGTCGTCGCGGTCCTCTGTGAGGTAGACGACGCCAGTGTTCGGATCTACCGCCGCGGCTTCATGATTGAATCGGCCCATTGCTGTCAGTGGCTGATGCGTTGCGAGGCCCTGGCAAGGCACTTCGAATACGTAGCCATGACGCAGGCCGCTGCGACCTTCGGAAAAGGTTTCTTCGCAGCTGAGCCAGGAGCCCCAGGGCGTGAGCCCACCGGCGCAGTTGCGCGCGGTGCCGGCCAGCGATATCTCGTGACGCATCAATTGACCGGTTGAATCCAGGGTCAGGGTCGTGGTGCCACCGGCCTGAGATGGATCGTAGGCAGGATGGTCGTCACGGGCACATCTCGTGTTGCCCAAGCCGTCGCGGTCGAGCTCGTGATTACGTACCAGGATGATGTTGTCGCCGTCACCGGAAAAGGCGGCCATGCCGTCGTGATGGGAGGGCACGCGAGATTGACCGTCGCTCAGCAAATCGCCTGTGGCAGAGATCACGCTGTACGTGAAGCCGGCCGGCAGGGATAACAGGGCGCGCCCGCACAGGTCGCCGATTAGGGCGTTGCTCAAGTCGTCCGTATTGGTCGGGATTCGGGGCGTGAGCGGGCCCAGATCGGGCAGCTTCCCAGCCACTGGCACCTGCTCGGCGAACAGATTAATGACCGGTAGCAGGCTCAGACCGGCGGCGCCGGTGTTGATCAGTTGAAGAAAGCGTCTGCGATTGATTGGCTTCATCTGCGATTGCGACATCCACGGTTGAGACAGATTAATCCGGTTCGACGAACGCTTCGTGGGACAATGGGGGTTGTCTTCCACTGCCGTACCCAAAGCCGAACGCCATGCTGAGTTTCAACCAATTGACCCTGCGCCGCGGAGCGCGGGTGCTGATCCGTGATGCAACCCTGTCCATTCACCCTGGTCAGCGTGTGGGATTGGTGGGCCGTAACGGTACCGGGAAGTCCAGCCTGTTTGCCATGATGAAGTATGAGCTTGCGCCGGACCTGGGCAACTTCAACCGCCCCCGCAACTGGGAAGTCGCGACGGTCGCGCAGGAGACTCCGGCTGTGCCAGATCCGGCGCTTGAGTACGCACTGGACGGCGATGCGGAGTATCGCGAGTTGCAGCGTAAGCTGCTCAAGGCTGAAGAAAGCCACGATGGCGAGCAGATTGCCGCTCTTCATGAGCGTCTCTACCAGATCGATGGCTATACCGCGGAGGCGCGTGCCGCCACGTTGCTGGCGGGCCTGGGTTTTTCGCAGGAGATGCAGGCACGACCGGTTGCCGAATTTTCGGGCGGCTGGCGGATGCGCCTTAATCTGGCGCGTGCGCTGATGTGCCGATCCGATTTACTGTTGCTTGATGAGCCCACCAATCACCTCGATCTGGATGCTGTTCTCTGGGTTCAGGCTTGGCTGAGCGCCTACAAGGGCACGCTGGTGTTGATCTCGCATGATCGCGAGTTTCTGGATGCGATCTGCACGCACACGCTGCACCTGCACGGCGAAGAATTGACGCTCTACAGCGGAAACTATTCAGCCTTTGAGCGCACACGCGCCGAGCGCCTTTCCCAGCAGGGTGCGCAGCGCGCCGCTCAGGAGCGCGAGATCGCGCATCTGCAAAAATTCGTGGACCGTTTCAAGGCGCAGGCCACCAAGGCACGGCAGGCGCAGTCGCGGATGAAGATGATTGAGCGCATCCAGTTGGTGGCACCGGTGATCGCGGACAATGAATTCACCTTCTCGTTTCGCGAGCCAGACAAGCTGCCGTCTCCGTTGGTACGCCTGAACAAAGTTGCCATTGGTTATGACCAGACGCCATTGCTCAAGGGCATCAATCTCGGCATTGAGCCCGGAGAGAGAATTGGCCTGCTCGGACCCAACGGCGCCGGTAAATCCACTCTGGTTCGGCTGATCGCCGGAGAGATCGAGCCTATGGCAGGGCAGGCGGTCAATCACAGTGATCTGGTGGTGGGCTACTTCGCACAGCATCAGCTTGAACAACTGGATCCAAAGGCCTCGCCGATTCTGCACTTCAAGCGCCTCGACCCTCGGGCCAGTGAACAGGAATTGCGCAACTATCTCGGATCCTTCAACTTTCGCGGGGACCGGGTGTACGAGGCGACCGAGCCTTTTTCCGGCGGAGAAAAAGCGCGTCTGGCCCTCGCGATGGTGGTGTACCCGCGGCCCAATCTGCTGTTGCTCGATGAGCCGACCAATCACCTCGATCTGGACATGCGCCAGGCCCTGGAAATGGCACTCAATGATTACGTAGGCGCCTTGATTCTGGTCTCGCATGATCGCCACCTGATTGGCAGCGTTTGCGATCGACTGTGGCGGGTTGCAGATCAGTCTGTGCAGGTATTCGATGGTGATCTGGAAGACTACGGGCGCTGGCTCAGCGAGCGCGGAAAGCAGAATGAAGGCAGCAAGAAGTCACAGAACCAGCAGAACGCCAAGACGAAGACTGTTGAAGATAAGACTCCGGCCGCAAAACTGCCGCGCGAGGAGATCAAGCGCCTGAGAGATGTCGTGCGGCAAAGCGAATCGAGGCAGAACCGGATCGAGAAGTTATTGCAAAAGCTGGAGGCGCAGTTGGCAGATCCGGATATCTACAAGAATGCCGATGCCGAAAAGCTGGCCGAGCTGGGGAAGGAACAAGCCCAGCTGCGCGATGAGCTGGCAGAAGTCGAACAGGCCTGGTTGGATGCATCCGAGCTACTGGAAGCGCAGTCAGGCTGACGCGATAGGGGCTGTTACCAGTTTCGAGGCCGCATAATTTTTTCTACGCTATTTGATGTAGCAAGTTCAGTAAATACAGGGAATGATGAATACAGAATCAAGCGTTGCGCGTTGGAGTTCACGCAAATTTCGCACAGCGGCGTATGGCGCGGCTTTGATTGCCGGGATGATGAACCCGCTCCAGGCACAGGCTGCCGAGGGCGGCCTATCGCACTTTCCTTATGGTGCGCAGACGACCTATGCGGCCTTTATGCCGCCCCCCGGCGAAACGACGTTTTATGGCTACACGCTCTATTACGATGTGAATTTTGTTGCCGACGACAATGGCAAACGCGTACCCGGTCTTGATATCGAGGCTGCCGCAATCGCGCCGCGCTTCGTTCACAGCTGGAAGACACCGTTTGCTGGATTCAAAGTGTCCAGTGGATTTGTGTTGCAGGGGCTCTACGTCAAAGTGAACACACCCGGTGCCCAGGACGAAGGGGCAGGTCCATCGCTGGTGGGTATCGAGCCTTTGATCCTGTCTCGCTCTTTCGGCAACCTTCACATACTCACTCAGGCCGTCGGTTACTTTGCACTGGGGTCTTACGACGATACTGACCTGGCCAACTACACCCTCAATTACGATTCTGTGGCGTACCAGTTTTCCACGACCTGGACCCCCACCCCGGACTGGGATATCTCGCTCAACGCTGCATCCGAATTCAAGGGTCGCAACAAGGACACTGATTATCGCGGCGGTGCGCAGGGTGGCCTGACTTTCGGAATCGGACACAAGCCTTTCGCGGACAAGCGGTGGGACCTTGGCATCAGTGGTTTCTATACCGGGCAATTCAGTGACGACAAGATTCGCGGTCGCAAAATTCCCGGCGGTGGACGCACGCGAAAACTCGCGATCGGTCCCAAACTGGTTTATGCCTTCGCGCCGGGGACTGCCATCGTCGTGCAGTACCACCGGGAAACCGCGGCCCGATTTGCACCGCAGGGTGATTTGTTCTGGATTGAGTGCGCCATTCCGTTTTGAGTTGTTGACGTTGACTCAGCATCGCGCCTGAGATTCTGCCTGCGGCAAGCGACTTTAGGCGCACCGTGGTATACGGCATTGGACATCCTGCGTGACCGGGTCGCCGCACCAGACCTGTGGCAAAACCCAAATGGCGCCACTGGCATGTTGATTGCCCGACAAATGGCGATGGGTGGATACGGGGACGCGGATCCATCGGGAGATAAGTGCAGCACTATTCATACTTGACTGGTGCGCGCCTGCACGTGGCATTGGCGCTCACGGGCCTTCTCTTCGCGATGCTGTGTCCTGCGTTTCAAGTCCTATCGCCGAACGTCGATTCGTGAAGTTGCCGTGCACATGCCGATACCGGCATTCGCAATGGCGTTCATTCGGTACGGGGCAAATCGGCCATTAGTGACACTGACAGGCAGTACCTGACAGCGGGCGTCCATGCGAAGCGAATACCACACTGTTGGGTTTTGAACGTAACCAATAAGAAATTCTGAACAATGACAAATAGAAGCAAAGCAATTCCGGGCCGCACGAAACTGTTTTTTGTATTGCCATTCGTCATGGCCGCTCAGTTAGCACACGCTGACAGCGAGCCCTATCCATTCTCACTGGCTCCTGTCACTTGCGAGAGCCCCGATACGATCAAACTCAGTGAGAACGTGGAAGTAGCGGGAATTGACGAGACGATCTCACTGGATTTGTCCGGAGACGCGCGGAATCTCTACCTCAACTGTTTCGATGCCATGCCGGGACGGAGCTGTACGGTGGGTGGTCCGGGAAGGTATTCGGTTATCAATGGCGACAAGTTCACCGTGGTGGCAACTTGCGGCGCCTCGGAGGAGCAGAAAACGGCTTCGGTGGTCTTGGGTGCAGAAAGTGGTATTCCAACAGACGTCCAGTCTGCCGACTGGGTTCTGACGACCCTTGACGTCATTCCTGACGCCTTTGCTTGGGCTGACAAGGAGGTGGTTGACCCCGGTCAATTGGTCGCAACGGAGATCATCAATCTGACAGATTTTGATACGAATGCGAAACCGGTCATGAAGTTGTTGATACCGGAATCCCTGGACAGCGTTGAAGTGGGATTTGGAGGCTCAAATCCGACTTTCTATCGTTATCACCGAAATGGAGCCGTTCCCGTCACGGTGAATCCGGTCGTTGGGAAGGCCGGCATTCTCAGCCTCAGAGTCAATTCTCCGCCGGTAGGCGAGCCCGCCTTGATTACGCTGGAAGTAGGTGACAACACAACACGAACCTCCGGAACATGGACCGTGTCCAGCTCAGGAGACATGGTGCCGGATGCCTATGATTTCGTCGATCGGTCGGTACCCACGCCCGACAGCTTCTATTCCTCGAATGTCGTTACTCTGAGTGGTCTGTCGGGGCCGACACCGATGTCTGTGAGCCGGGCAAACAAGACCAGTTTCACGATCAATGGCGGGCCACTTCAGTTTGGAACAGCCACGGTGCATAACGGAGATCAAATCCAGTTGCGCGCCCAGGCAGGGCCCTTGGGTGATCGGCGCGTCGCCAACGTCAATATCGGCGGCGTCATTGATCGCTGGACGCTGACCACGGGCGACACCATTCCCAACAAATTCGATTTTGTTGACCAGTCAACAGTCAATGCGGGTGTCGGTGTCTTGTCCAACACCGTCACGGTTTCTGGCCTGACCGCACCGACAACGGTGCAACTCACAGGCCATCCCGACGCTTTGTATCGCGTCAATGGAGGCGGATTCAGAGTAACCGACACCTTGGTCAGCAATGGCGACCAGGTTCAGTTGCGCCTCGTTTCCGGACCGCTGGGTGATCGTCGCACGGCGCAATTGGATATCGGTGGCATCACGGATGAATGGACCCTGGCCACAGGTGACACCACACCCGATCCCTTCGATTTTGTAGATCGCAGTGTCCCGGATGCCGCGTCACCCACAACGTCCAATACGGTTGTGTTGTCGGGCATGACGGCAGCTGGTATGGCGCGTGTCCATGGCGCAGCCAGCGCGCGATTCAGTGTCAACGGCGGGCCGTTCATTACCGGGCCCGTCCTGGTCAATAACGGCGACGGCGTGCGCCTGAGAATGATCTCGGGAGGCATGGGGACGCGACGCAGTGCCAAGTTAATTGTTGATGAAGTCGAAGCAGATTGGGTTGTCACCGTCGGCGACAGCGTGCCGGATCCGTTTGATTTTCAGGACACGTCAACGCTGGAGGCCGGCAAGCGGGTCCCGTCCAACAGCGTCCGGCTGACTGGCCTGACCGCACCTGCCGTTCTCAGCCTGAGTGGCGACCCGACGGTCCGTGTGCAGATCAACGGAGGACCTCAGCTCGCTGGCGAACAGTTGGTTCGCAATGGAGATGTACTGGTCCTTCGCATGAATGCGGGTGATCTGGCCCAGCGTCGTCGCGCAACGGTCTTCATAGGTGGCGTACGCGATGACTGGACCCTGACCACCGGTGACACCACGCCCGATGCATATACGTTCAACAATGTCACGACCACGCAGGAACGTGAAGGTGTGCTCTCCAACACTGTGACCCTGACCGGACTGACGGCGCCGACACGGCTGACATTCTCGGGTCACGCAGCCGGTCTGTTCAGTGTCAATGGTGGTGCCTTCGGGCGGGATTCAATTCTAGTCAACAACGGCGACACCCTGCGTTTGCGCCTGCTGAGCGGGCTGTACGATCAGAGGCGCACGGTTTCGGTAGATATTGGTGGCGTGAGGCAGAACTGGAGTGTCCTGGTTGTGCGAGATACCGTCCCGGATGCTTTTGACTTTGAAGATCAGTCTGTTCGTGAGCCCGGTGCGCAGGTTCGCTCAAACACAATCGGCATCACGGGCCTGACTGGTGCAGCTCGTTTGAGCTTGTCCGGCTCGGGAGATGTTCGCGTCAGTGTCAACAGCGGTCCGCTCCAGTCTGGTGGTATTGATGTCAACAACGGAGATTCCGTACGCCTCGTGGTTAATGCGCCGGCGGTTGGGAGTGCGAAGAATCTCAACGTGACCATTGGCGGCATCACCGACCGCTGGCGGGTCAATACATTGCCGAGCCGGTCGAGCAATCTGCGGCAGCTGACGAGTGTGCGCACCGGAGATCCTCAATCATCGGTGGTGTCGCTGGCGCTGCGTGTCGTTGATCGAAATCTCGGCTTTCCGGTGAACGGCCTCTCGGTGGATGACTTCGTGGTGCAGGAGAATGGGGACGCGGTTTCGCCCAATGAATCCTTCACAACGGTCGAACCGATCCTGAATCTGCCTTATGTCGTGCGCACCATTTTCATGCTCGATATCAGCAGCAGCTTGTCTGCCAGTGATATCGCCAACGTCAAGGCAGCAGTGCGCTCCGCGATCGCTGACCCGGTGACCGGCGCCAGTCGTTTGTTGCCAAGGCAGCAGGTGGCCATCTACACCTTTGATGACACGGTCCGATCGGTGATTGGTTACACCGACAATGTCGCTAACCTGCTCAACGCGGTTGATTCCGTTGAACGCGGAGGGCCATCGACTAATCTCTATGGCGCCGTCATCAGCGGTGTGAATACCTTCAATGACAGCTTCAGTGTGACCAATGGATCGCAGGTCGGTGCGCTGGTGCTGATCACGGATGGTCGCGATACATCGGGACTGAGCACCGAAGCACAGGCGATCGCTGCGCGAGGCATCAAGAATGCCTATGCGATTGCGGTCGGTGAAGATGCCGATACGGAATCGCTGGAGCGGATCGTTGGCGAGGAGAATGTGTTCAGCATCGATGGATTCGGGCAGATTGAAGCCGCGCTTTCGGGTGTCGCCGAATCTGCAGCGAATGTGACCCAGGGTGTGTACTTCGTTTACTACGCATCACCTCGTCGCGCCGGCACGCACACATTGTCCGTCACCCTGGACGGGAACCCGGTTTGCCCAGAAACCGATCTTGATTGCGTGGATGAGATTGGGGGCAGCTTTTTTTCGGGGTCATTCTCAAATGTGGTGCCTCAGCTCGGGTTCCGGATTGATCCGTACGTCACCGACAACGCCCCGGCAAAAGTGGAGGCGACCATCAATTTCAATCTGGATCCGCCATCGTTTGTCTGGGCAATCCATTCGAATCAGTATTCCAACGTGATCCTGGACGTGGATGCGCTGGACCCCGCGCGGGCATTCATTCGCAAGGTGCCGGGCGCGCCGGACTCGGTCAATGTCAATCTTCTGCTGACCGATCAGGTCACGGGGCTAAACAAGATCAGCCCCACAGTGACCCATCCACCTGTGGTGGATTGACCGGGGTCTGACCAGATGGAAACGGCGCATCGACGGGGTGCGCCGTTTCCCTTGTATATTGCATAAGCCAGCAATTTAGTTGGTTTATAGCGACAATAGCTGGCCCCGCGATCCTGCGGGCCTGTATCGAGTTCCTAATGCCTGCTTCAGATTCCTCCTCTGCTGACGCCCGTTTCACTGATCTGGGCCTGCCAGCGCCGATTTTGCAGATACTGGAGGAGCTGGGTTATGAGTCACCAACCCCCATTCAGGCGCAGACCATCCCACTGTTGCTGGAAGGGCGCGACCTGCTTGGCCAGGCGCAGACCGGAACTGGCAAAACCGCCGCCTTTGCGCTGCCGGCGCTGAGTCTGACGCAGCTCAAACCGGCTTTACCGCAGACACTGGTACTGGCACCCACGCGAGAACTCGCAATTCAGGTGGCGGAAGCTTTTCAGCGATATGCGACGCATTTGCCCGGATTTCACGTTCTGCCCATCTACGGCGGGCAGAGCTATGTACCTCAGCTCAAGGGTTTGCGACGCGGCGTTCATGTTGTCGTTGGAACGCCGGGTCGGGTGGTGGATCACATCAAGCGTGGCACCCTGAATCTGGACAGCATCCGCATGCTGGTTCTCGATGAAGCAGATGAAATGCTGCGGATGGGTTTTATCGACGATGTGGAATGGGTGCTGCAGCAAACGCCTGCGAACCGTCAGGTGGCGCTGTTTTCGGCCACCATGCCCTCGGCAATCCGCAGGGTGGCGCAGACTTATCTGAAGTCGCCTGCCGAGATTCACGTCAAGTCGAAAACCACCACGGCCACCAACATCCGACAGCGCTACTGGCTGGTCAGCGGTGCCAACAAGCTGGAAGGTCTGACGCGAATTCTCGAGGCCGAGACATTTGACGCAATGATCATCTTTGCCAGAACCAAGCTGGCAACTAACGAACTGGCAGAGCGGCTGGAAGCCCGTGGTTTTGCCGCAGCGGCCCTCAATGGTGACCTTGATCAGAAACAGCGCGAGCGAACCGTCGCCAAGCTGAAAAACCGCATTCTGGATATTGTCGTCGCCACCGACGTCGCCGCGCGCGGCCTGGATGTGGAACGCATCAGTCACGTACTCAACTACGACATTCCCACGGATACCGAGTCCTATGTACATCGCATCGGACGGACCGGCCGCGCGGGGCGCAGTGGAGAAGCGATCCTGTTTGTCGCGCCGCGCGAAAAACACCTTCTGCGCGCCATCGAGCGAGCCACCCGTCAAAGCATTGGCATCATGGCTTTGCCGACCGATGCCACGATTCAGGACAAGCGTCTCGAACGATTCGAGAAGTCCATCATTGATGCGCTGGAGGACGAGGCTTCGACGAGCAAGATTGAGGCCTTGGAACAGATGATTCTGCAGGTTTCCGAGCAGCAGTCGGTTCCGCCCGCACGCATTGCCGCGGTTCTGGCGCATCTGGCGCAGGCCAGCAAATCAGCTGTTGTTCCAGCGGGCCTGGGTGAGACCACCCGGCGGCCTCGCAGCGAGACGCCGCGGCGCGAAGAGCGCGAGAGGCCGAGCCGGCCCAGTGCGCCGCCCATTGAGCAGGAGCCGCCGCCCCGACAGTTCTTTGCCGACGCACCGCGTGACAAGCCCAGCACGGCTCCGGTCGGCTCACCGCATCCTGTCCCGGAAAAAGATCGCGCTAAGCCGGTGCGGAGTCGGGCCAAGTCTTCGGATGAGGAACTCGAACCTTTCCGGGTTGAAGTGGGTGAGAAACAAGGTGCCAAGCCGGGCAATCTGGTGGGCGCCATCGCCAATGAGGCAGGTCTGGACGCCGCATTCATTGGCCGCATTGAAATCCACGACGATTACAGCATCATCGATCTACCTGTCGGAATGCCGAGAAAGATTCTTCGCGATCTGCAGAAAGTCTGGGTTTCAGGTCATCAATTGAAGATGAGTCGGGTCAACGCCAAACCCGTGCCGGAAAGTGCCGGCAAACCCGCCAAGCCAGCGAAACCTTTCAAGAAGAAGCACAAACCCAAAACCTGAGGCGAGGGCGGCCGCGGAAACAGGGGGCGCTGATCAGACGATCAGCGCAGCAATCCCGCGCCAGACGCAGAGCAGGCCGGCGACCAGCAGCAGGATGAAAGTGGCCAGGGTGCCAATGAAGCGGCCAAGGAAAAATTTCGGCAGGTAGCTCAGGGCAATGCCGTGAAGGATGCGCGCCACCAGCAGGCTCATCCCCATCAAATGCAGCAGCCAGACCGGCGTGGCGCCGCCCACCTCAAGACAGAGCATGAGGATCAGGATCAAGGGGACATACTCGCTGAAATTCGCGTGACCGCGAATCATGCTTTGCATGTGGCGGTCGCCACCATCTCCCAAATTGATTTTCCCACTGCGCCGGCCGCCAACCACCTTGGCGCTGAGCATGAGAAACCAGATCGCCAGCAGTCCTGCGTAGAGCGGTGTAATGGTCATGGTCTGCGTCTCCTGAAGGCGTCGGCTTGCACCGGCGATGATATGCGCTCTGCCTGAGTTCAGCTCTCAGCGGATTTTGCAGGTTCCTGTGTGAACCGAATGGGTCCTTCTACGAACAAGCTGCGTGTCGGGTATGCAAAGCCGATGCCCTTGTCTGCAAAAGCTTCGAACAATTCCAGATTGATCGACTGCTGTACGTCCATGTAAGGGCCGTAGTCGGGAACCTTCATCCAGTAGACCACTTCAAAATCCAGAGACGAGTTGCCGAATGTCTTGAAATGAGCACGGTCGAATCGGGTAATTTGCTGTCGTTCAATGATCTCACGCACGATAGTGGGGATCTCCCGCAGCTGTTCTGGCGAGGTCTGGTACAGCACGCCAAACGCAAATACGATGCGACGTTCCGACATTCGCTTGTAGTTGCGCAGACGGGCCTTGAGCAGGTCGCTATTGGAGAACACGAGTTGTTCGCCGCTGATGCTGCGGATGCGGGTGGTCTTGAGCCCGACGTGCTCGATGGTTCCGGAGTACTCGTCAATCACGACAAAGTCGCCGATGACAAAAGGCTTGTCGACGATGATCGACAAGCTGGCAAACAGGTCGCCCAGGATGTTTTGCACGGCAAGGGCAACTGCAATGCCGCCAACGCCAAGGCCGGCGACCATGGCGGTGACGTCCACGCCCAGGTTGGATAGCGCCAGCAGCAGAATCATGGCCCACAGGATCAGACGCCCAATGAAACCGATGGCGGCAACGGCAGTTGCGGCCCCGGCATTAGCCTCCATGCTGCGTTCACGGTATCGGTTCAACCAGAAATCCAGGCCTGCCACCATCCAGAGTCCGATCTGCAGGAACAGGGCAACGGTCGCGACGCCGGACAAAACGGTCTGGGTCTTGTCGGGCAGTTCTAGGTAGTGACTGCCGATGAACAGGGTGACCAGAAGAATCAAGGTCTGCTTGGTTTTCTTGGCAACCTCAACCAGCGAATCATCCAGCTTCGTACTGGATTGCAGTGCAATTTTTGCCACCCGGCTCATGACAAACCACTTGATGACGGCGACGGTGACGTTGATGCTCAGTGCAATCGCAAGCGCAGTCAGCCATGCGGATACCGGGTTGTCGAGCAGGGGATAATTCAGCAATTCCATGAAGGCTCCGGGTTTGCGGGGGGCAAAGCCGGTTTGCGCTCAAGAGACACAGTTGCGCAAACCAGACAGCGGAAAGGGCGCAACCTTAAAGCATCGATGCTTGGGCTGACCACTTCATCCAGATGACAAATGGGACAAATCAGCTCAGCGAAAGCGCATCAATGTAGTACCAGCGACCGGACTCGCGGCGAAAACGGCTGCGCTCCTGCATGCGCACGGCGCGACCTCCGGCGACCCGGAAGCGGGCGACAAAACTGACGGTGGATTCGTCCTCGGAAAGAATCTGGTGATCCTTTATCGTCAATCCCAGCCATTTGCTCGCCGCTTCAAACTCCACGGTCCGCGGGCGGGTGTCCGGGTGCCAGCTGGCAAGCAGATAGTCTTCCATTTCGAGCGCGTAGGCTGAATAGCGAGAGCGCATCAATGTCTCTGCATCGGCTGCGGTCTGTCCGGCGTGCAGAGGCGCACAGCATTGCCCGTAGCTCCGATCCTCGCGGCAGGGGCAGGGCGCATCGAGATCGCGTTGAATGCTCATGCGCGTGTCCGGATCGCATTGGCGCAAGCGCTGGCCGAAGCCCAGGCCCATTGAAAGTTGTACCCGCCGAGCCATCCGGTCACATCCAGCACCTCGCCAATAAAATAAAGTCCGGGAACAAGACTGGACTCAAAGGTAGAGGAAGAGACGCCTTTCGTATCTACACCGCCCAGCGTGACTTCTGCGGTGCGATAACCCTCCGTGCCATCCGCCTGAATGGGCCAGTTCTGTAGTGCCTGTGCCACCTGCGCGAGGGCCTTATCGGAGTATTGGCGCATCGGGAGACTGGGAGCGAATTGCTCGCAGAAGGTCTGTGCAAAACGGCGTGGCAGGTATTCGCACAAGACGTTCTTCAGTTCCGCGTCTGCTTGCCGCGTTCTGCGTTGCTGCAAAAATTGATGAGCGTCCGTTTCTGGCAACAGATTGATCTGAAGCTTCTCGCCTTCGGTCCAGTAGTTGGAAATCTGCAGGATGGCGGGGCCGGACAGACCGCGATGGGTCAGCAACATGGCATTGGAAAATGATGCCGCCTGCGTGCTCACTTCGACTGGAAAACTCAGGCCAGACAGATTCTTCCAGCAGTCTTGCGCCTTTCCAGACAGGGTGAGGGGAACCAATCCGGAACGCCTGGGGCGCAGCGTGTGCCCGAATTGCTGGGCGAGCTCGTAGCCAAACCCGCTACCCCCCAGACTGGGGATGGAAAGCCCGCCGGTGGCAACCACCAGACTGGGGGCATGCAAATGCCCATGCGAAGTTTCCAGGCTGAAACCAGAACCGTCATGGCCAGCCGAATGGACTTCACACCGCGTTCTGATATCTACAGCACCGTCGGCGTGGGCACATTCGTTGAGCAGCATGGCCACGATGTCCTTGGAGGTTTCGTCGCAGAAAAGCTGGCCCAACTCTTTTTCATGCCAGCCGATACCGTGCTTGTTCACCAACTGGATAAAGTCGTTTGGCGTGAAGCGGGCGAGCGCTGATTTGCAGAAATGTGGATTCGCAGAGATGAAATTTTCCGGGCTTGTACCGGTGTTGGTGAAGTTGCATCGGCCACCTCCGGACATCAGGATTTTCTTGCCGACCTTGTTTGCGCGCTCCAGGACCAGTACGCGCAGGCCTCGACGCGCTGCACTGAACGCGCAGAACAGACCAGCAGCACCGGCACCGAGCACGATGACATCAGCTTGCGGGGGACTCACTGGCTCAGGCTCGCTGGGTAGGCATAGCGCGATAGGATATCGCTGTGTGCCGTACGTGCCGAATTTCAGGAGCTAGATGGACGTGAGCAGGACATGAGTACTAACAGAAAACCGGTCATCGGCCTGGCACTGGGCAGCGGATCCGCAAGAGGCTGGACACATATCGGCATCATCGAAGCCCTGCATGAACTGGGGATTCGCCCGGACGTGGTTGCGGGGACCTCCATTGGCGCCCTGGTCGGGGCCGTTTATGTTTCCGATCAGCTTGCAGACTTCAAGGAGTGGGTCCTGCGCCTGACCTCGCGCGATGTGTTCAGCCTGATGGACCTCACTTTGTCCGGTGGCTTCGTAAAGGGGGAGCGGCTGTTCGGGCAATTTGCTGAGCGCCACAAGAATCCGGATATCGAAGAAGTAGCCCAGCGCTACATCAGCGTCTGTACGGAAATGAGCAGCGGGCGGGAAATCTGGATCACCAAAGGGCCAATCATTTCCGCTGCGCGCGCTTCCTGCGCGATACCGGGCATTTTTTCGCCGATCAAGCATGACGAGCGCTGGGTGCTGGACGGGGGCCTGGTGAATCCGGTACCGGTGTCGGCTTGCCGCGCGATGGGCGCGGATGTCGTCATTGCAGTGAACTTGAACGCCCAATTGGTAGGGCGGCATTTTTCTCGCGCTGATCAGCGCGTGATGGAGCGGGAGAGTGCGTCTCAGGCGGAGCCCAACTTATGGAATCGCATGGTCGCGGCGCTCAGTAGCGGAGATGACGACCGCCCCAGCATGTTCGACACCATGGCTGCGAGCGTGAATATCCTTCAGGATCGCCTCACACGTAGCCGTATGGCGGGCGACCCGCCGGAAGTGACGTTGCGGCCCATCCTCACCGATTTCGCACTGATGGACTTCCACCGTGCCGCAGAAGCGATAGAAGAAGGCAGACGCTGCGTCATGGAGCGGCGCATTGCCATCTGCAGCTGGGCGGGAGTCTCTCTGGACCAGGCCGCCGGCGATGATGTTCCGGTCAACCCCAGTGATGCCGAGCAGATTGCAGAATCAGATGACTGAGCGGGGCCGGTCTTCGTTAGAAGAAGGACTACTCAATGATCGGGTCTGAACTGGAGAACAGAACCCAGACCAGCGCTCCTGCGGTGCTAATACCGGCGCCGAGCAGGAACACCGATACATAGGAGCCGGTTGTGTCCAGCAGCCATCCGGCAATGGCGACACCGATGATGCCCGGCAAAGTGCCGGCCGTATTGGTGATGCCCATCAGGATGTCAGCGTGACGCGGCGCGATTTCAAGATGATTGGGCGCGTAGCCGGCCCAGGTCAGGCCCAGCGCGCCGAGCGCACCACACATCAACGCAACAGCTTCGGTGGGTGAGCTGGGCAGGGAAATCAGCAGCATGAATGCAGAAGCGCCGATTAATCCGCTGACCTGCATGATCTTGCGCACAGTCGTGACAGCGGTGCCGCGTGCAATCATGCGGTCAGCCAGCCATGCACCGAGATTGGACATCACGAACATGCTGAGCCAGGGCGCAGCAGAGGCAAGCCCCGCGCTGGAGAGGCTCATCCCCTGGACATCGCGAAAGTAGCTGGGCAGCCAGGCCAGCAGAACGTAAAGAATCCAGTTGCTGCAAAAATGATTGAACAGCAGCGCCCAGAAGGGCGTTGCTTTCAATAGCCTGGTGACCGGCAGGGGGGAGCGCTCCAACTGCGAGGGACTCAGCCCCGCCGAGATGTGCGCTCGTTCGGCTTCGCTGGTTTTGCTGTCCTGTGCCGGCGAATCCTTGATGACGGCAAACCAGAATATGGCGTACACAATACCCACCACACCGAACACATAGAAAATGCTCTCCCAGCCAAATCGCGCAACCAGGACACCCGAAATCGCCAGGCCCAGAACCATGCCGACCGGGATGCCGCCCAGCGCCAGGGTGACCGAACGGGAGCGCTCCTGACGGGGTACCCACTTGCTGAACAGGTTGTAGATCGCTGGAAACGTGGCGGCTTCGCCCAGGCCCATGGCAATGCGCGCAAAAATCAACGCCGTGAAGCTGACCGCCGCGGCAATGGGGGTAACGATGGTGAAGGCGGACCACATCAGCAGGGCAATCCCCAGCGTCAGGCGGCCGCCAAATCTGTTGGACATCCAGCCTGAAGGAACTTGTCCCAGCAGGTAGCCGATGAAAAAGGATGAAAGTACAAAGCCTTTTTCAGTGCCCGACCAGCCAAAGTGCTCTGCCATCGGAATGATGGCGACGGAAATATTGACCCTGTCGATGTAGCAAACAAAAACTGCAGCAAAACACATGAGAACCAGAATGTGCCGCTTGGCCATGACAGGATCCCTTTGCTTGCGCGTTCAGTCGCTGTGAGCTGTTCTCTCAGTAGAAAGGCAGCACACGTCGCGTGCGTTGCTGATAGTCGATGTAGTCTTGTCCGAGTTCTGCGCGCAGGCCACGTTCTTCGAAGTAGATACCCACGATGATGTACAGGGTCATTCCAAGGCTGAACAGGAGGTGGCTCATGGTCATCACCGGAATGGCCCAGAAGGCAATCAGCAGGCCCAGCATCATGGGGTGACGTATCCATCGATACAACAGAATTTCGCGAAAACCCACCGGGGTATAGGTTTTCTTTGCGGCATTCAGGTACACCTGTCGAAGTCCGAACAGATCGAAATGATTGGTCAGGAATGTGGAAATCAGGACGATCACCCAGCCCAGGCCCGCGAGCGCGTGTATCGACAGCGCTGCTGACTCCGATTCAATGCTCCAGACCACACCGGGCAAGGGTTGCCAGAACATCATGATCAGAATCAGAACAATATTGGTGGCCATCACGTACGTGCTGCGCTCCATGGGCACGGGCAGCCACTGCGTAAGCGCCCGCTTGAAGCCAGGGCGGGCCATGACCGTGTGCTGCACGCCGAACAGGACAATCAGCCCGAGGTTGGTCAGGATGGCGGGCATGACAGCGCCCGGCGTTCCTGAACTCACGGATTTCGGAACCAGCATGTCGGCGTTGAAGCCAATCAGATACAGAAAAACGGCAAAGAAGATGCCGTAGCAGATCACGCCGTACGCGAGGATCAGTATTCGATTCATTTTTTTATTCTCCCAAGGCTCAAAGATACCGATGTTTGCCGTGTTTGGCAGTACGGGTCAGCACTGTCCTTTCAGGCCAGTCGCCCATATGTTTGAGCGGGAGCTGGGCCTCGCAAAGCGGGTTCAGCAAGTTGTGACAACTTGCGACAAACAAGGGCGCAGAATTCAGAAACGATTCACCGCCGCAACGTAGTTTGATCCTCGTGACATTCGTCATCTATTTGGAGTCAAACATCATGAACAGATCAAGCCTTGTCATGCTTGGTGCGCTGCTGACGGGCCTGGCGACACCGGGTTTCGCCAGTGATCGTGGTGATGCGGCACTTGGCAGCCTGATTGGCGGCGTGCTCGGGTCAGTGGTTGGCAACAGCTACAACGGTCAGAGCGGCGCGGTGGTTGGCGCGGTCATCGGGGCTACCGCCGGCGCTTATGTGGCAACTGATCGTGACAATGATCGCCATCGTCCTCGGTACAGCGCGCCGCAGTATCGTGGGCACGGCAAACCGCATCACGATCATGGACATCACCGTGGACACTACCGCCAGCAGCAGGTTCGCTATGACCAATGGGGTCGCAGCTATCGCCAGGATCAGTATCGAGGTCATGCACACAATCGCTATTGCCGCCACTAGGTGAAAGTGAAGCAATAAAAGAGCAGGCTCCGGCCTGCTTTTTTATTGTCTGTTTCCTGACTCGCTTTCGGGCTTCCTTTGTCCCGATCCTGGAGCGTTTGTCGTTTGTCGTTGGTCAACGGTCAGCTTCAATGTGCGCATCAACGCGGGGATGCATTGGGCGTAGCGATTTCAGCCCAGTGGGGGCGTCCTCCACTGATTAATACATTCTCTAGCTGCGAGCGCTTGCAAGAAGCAGCCAAGTGCCTGCATCCGTCCACAGCTTTCAACACTTGCTGAAAGACGATGGCGGCGCGTCAGTAGTGGCGCACTTTTTTCCTCATTGAGTCGTAATCTTCGTGCCTTCTGAATGACTCGGCATCCATCGCATTCCAATGATGGCGTCCCGACGAGGAAACCCCATGACCGGTCCTGTATCGCTCCACCGGGTCCCCAGTGAGCGAGTGACGAGTGTGGTCACGTGTTCAGTCGGGCTTCACTGGCCAGTGATGAAATTGAGCGCCATGGCAGTCCAAAGACAATCACAATCGAAACATGAAAAAAATCACCGCATTTGCATTTCTGCTTAGCGTGTCCGCGATGAGTCCGGCAGCCGATAGTGGGGCCGTGATCGGCGGTGCCATTGGCGGTGCCGCTGGTGCTGCAATTGGTTCCGAGGTTGGCGGCCGTAATGGGGCCATCATCGGTGGCGCGGTAGGCGGAGCCGCCGGAGCGGCGATCGGCTCTGGTGATTCTCACGATGATCATGATTACGGCGGCCACGACCATCACAATCATGGCAAACACAAGGGTCATCATAAGAAGTACAAGAAGCATCATCACTAGATCGGAGGCGGCTCTGGAAGCCGTTTGTCGGGCGCCAGTTCGCTCGTTGATGTCTGAGTCTTCGATGCCCAGTCTGAACGGCTTCGCTTGATTGGCCCGCTGATAAAGGTGGCTTGGCAGGCCTTAATGGCTCTTCGTATAAGGGCATATGCCCCGGAATCGTAGCCCTGTCTTTTCCATGTGCGCCCCATCACAGAGTGGCGTCGGAATGCCCTGCGCATGGCTTCAAATTGTTGATGGATCGGAACATGCTCCTGACGCGATACAGGCGCTCTGGAGGCACCGTATGTAATGGGATGCGACGGCGCCTGGTCGTAGCGCGCTCCCATCAGCATTTGCTCAATCAGCTTGATCCGGAGTGCGTTGTTTTTTCCTGTCAACGCGATGCACGGAGAGAGCCATGGCAAGTAAAAAGCCCATCACTAAGCGAAAAATTGTCCGCCCGACCAGCAAGGTCGGCGCGGTTCCAGCAACCCAGTCTGCAAATTCAGCCAGCCGGTCCAAACCCAGAATCGCTGTGAGCAAGGCCAGTGCAGTAACCAGGCGCTCCTTGCTGGTCAAGAGAAAGCTGCGCGTCCACGCCATTCCCTTGTCAGATGATGACGGGAAAAGGGCCTATACCTTCACAGCGGACAATCTTGCAAAAGGACTGGCCAGGGCGAACCTCGCCTTGGCCGGCGCAGGAATTGAACTGGTGTTTGATGCCAGCAAGGACTGGCACCCCCGCAAGAGTACAGTGCTCAATAACTTGCAGAACGGTGGGTCCAAATGGTGGGTTGAGGGCAACAAGGTGGCAGACCGGCTGCCCGGAAAAATTGTCATCTTCTTTCGCCATGGTGTCGGATCAACACCGGTGGGTTGGGGGCATGCGTATCCGCCCAACACCGGGCAAACCGTTCCTTCGTCGGTGAGCCTGCCCACGGATAACGTCAACTACGTCGCGATGCCCAATGCCCTGGACTGGGATACGCCGGACCGCGGAAATTTTCTGGCACACGAGGTGGGGCACTATCTGGGTCTGTTCCACACCCATCCGGGCTGGGGAACCAGCGAGATCTACAAGGGCAATGCCGATACGGCGGCCAAGGCGGAGCAGCGCGTGATCGAGTTTGCTGCAGCTAATGGCGGTACGGTCAGCGCCTTCAACGGCGATCTTCTCTCCGATACCAATCCGGACTGTTGCCGTGACCTGTATTCCCAGCGCGGGCTCAGTCACACCAGCGCCGGCCCGGCCTCGGTGAGTGTCAGTGGAAAAGTTGGAAACAAATCCTACTCGTTTACGCTGACGCCTCCGCGCGACAACGTGATGAGTTATTTTTTCTGGGGTGCGCCGCAACGATTGACCGCATCCCAGGCGCAGACCATTCATCAAACGCTGCAGCATGAACACAGGCGCGTCCTGATCGAGCCGCCTTGCAATCCGGATTTTCATAATCTGGATTACGCCAAATGGCAGCGCTGCTTCGACTACTGGAACCTGAAGGACTTGTCGCCCAGCACGCTGAGCGTGAATCGGGTGGGCAGCAAGACGCTTATTTCGGGGTCTTTCCAGCCGGGACCTTCTGATCCGGTCTGGACCCTGATGACAGGCGCCAAATATCAGGAACGATTCGACGAGTACGCGGCCAAGTCGTATCGCCCGGACCGGGTGATCGCGACGCAGACTGCCAGCGGCGTGCGCTACTCGGCGATCTGGAAGAAGGCGGAGGCGGCATTCGAGGCTTCGCACGGCATGACCCCGGCCAGCTTCGAAAAGCGATGGGCGGAGTTGCACGCCAATGGATGGCTGCACACAGACCTGTTCCTGTACAAGGCCGGCAGCAAGCTTCTGGTGTCATCAACCTGGGTCAAAAGCGGCAGTGCGGGCAATGCCTGCTACTTTGACATGACAGCAGATGCTTACCAGAAGCGCTTCGACGACTTCTGGAAGAAGGGGCTCCGGGTGACAACGTTCAGCGCCTATCCGCATGGGTCGGGTTACCGATACGCCGCAATCTGGCAAAAGCAGCCTGGCCGCTGGGGTCACTGGTTCGGCCTGACTTCCTCCCAATATCAGGCCAAGTACGACGAAATGGCCAAGGCCGGTCTCAAGCTGCATCAGGTGCAGGCTTATGGGACCCGTTTTTCAGGGATATGGAAGGGCTGAGATTCTGGCAAAAAAAATCCCGCGGAGGCCTGGGCCTCCGCGGGATTTTCAAAGCTTCAAGACAGCTTTCAGGCAGCCATCTGGCGCAGCATGTACTGCAACACACCGCCGTGGGCGTAGTAGTCCCATTCTTTCGGCGTGTTGATACGCACCTTGGCCTTGAAGGTCTTGGTGGTGCCATCAGCCTTCTTCGCATGAACCGTGACTTCCTTGGCGCCCTTGTCGAGGCCGTCGAAGTCGAAGGTTTCGGTTCCGTCCAGGCCCAGCGACGCGGCGGAATCACCTTCTGCGAAGTTCAGCGGCAGTACGCCCATGCCGACGAGATTGGAGCGGTGAATACGCTCGAAGCTCTCGGAGATCACGGCCTTCACACCCAGCAGGATCGTGCCTTTGGCGGCCCAGTCCCGGCTGGAGCCAGTGCCGTATTCCTTGCCAGCGAGGACCACCAGCGGCGTTTTCTGCGCCTGGTACTTCATGGCTACGTCGTAGATCGGCTCAACCGGGCCTTCGGCACCGTTAATGTACTTGGACACGCCGCCTTCGACGCCCGGAGTCATCTGGTTCTTGATGCGCGTGTTGGCAAAGGTGCCGCGCATCATGATCTCGTGGTTGCCGCGCCGTGAACCGAAGCTGTTGAAGTCGGCATCCTGCACGCCGTGCTCCATCAGGAACTTGCCAGCCGGGCCATCCTTCTTGATCACGCCAGCAGGGCTGATGTGGTCGGTGGTGATGGAGTCGCCCAAAACGGCCAGGCAGCGGGCGCCCTTGATCGGCTGAACGCCGGGCGGGGTCATGGTCATGCCGTCAAAGTACGGCGGGTTGGCCACGTAGGTGCTCTTGGCATCCCAAGGATAGGTTTCCGACTTGGCGATCTTGATTGACTGCCAACGAGCGTCGCCCTTGAGGACGTCTGCGTAGGTGGCGTCGAACAGATCGCGCGTCACGGCAGCGCCTACGGCGTCCTGAATCTCCTTATTGGACGGCCAGATGTCCTTGAGGAACACGTCCTTGCCATCCTTGTCCTGCGCGATGGGCTCGGAGCTCAGGTCGATGTCCGTGGTGCCTGCAAGCGCGAATGCCACGACCAGCGGGGGGCTGGCCAGATAATTCATGCGCACGTCCTGATGCACGCGGCCTTCGAAGTTGCGGTTGCCGGACAGCACAGCGGAAACGCTGAGCTTGTTGTCCTGAATGGCCTTGCCAATAGGGGCGTTGAGCGGGCCGGAGTTGCCGATGCAGGTGGTGCAGCCATAGGCGACCACATGGAAGCCCATGTGCTCGAGATCCTCGGTCAAGCCGGCTTTCTCGAGATATTCGGTGACAACCTTGGAGCCAGGGGCCAGCGAAGTTTTTACCCAGGGCTTGGTCTTCAGGCCCAGCGCGCGGGCCTTGCGGGCCAGCAGGCCGGCACCGATCAGCACGCCCGGATTGGAGGTGTTGGTGCAGCTGGTGATGGCCGCGATGACAACGGCGCCGTCCTTCAGCTCATAGGTCTGACCCATGTCGGTGACTTCTGCCGGGCCGGCAGAAGGACGCATCTTCTGCTCTGACTCGAAGGCCTTGCGGAAGTTGTTCTTGATGTCGGACAGGAGCACGCGATCCTGAGGGCGCTTGGGGCCCGCCAGCGAAGGCTGGATGCTGCCCAGATCCAGCGTCAGCACGTCGGTGTACTCGGCCTCGGGGGCGTCGGGGCTCCACCACATGCCCTGCTGCTTGGCATAGGCTTCGACAGCGGCGACCTGTTCGTCACTTCGGCCGGTTAGGCGCAGATAATTCAGGGTTTCTTCGTCGATCGGGAAGATGCCGCAGGTGGCGCCGTATTCCGGTGCCATATTGGCAATGGTGTTGCGCTCACTGGCGGCGAGATTGCCGACGCCAGGGCCGAAGAACTCGACAAACTTTTCAACCACGCCACGCTTGCGCAGCATTTCGGTCACGGTGAGCACCAGATCCGTAGCGGTGGCGCCTTCGGCCAGCTTGCCGGTCAGACGAACGCCGATGACTTCCGGAATGAGCATCGAAGAAGGCTGGCCAAGCATGGCGGCTTCAGCCTCGATACCGCCAACACCCCATCCCAGCACACCGATGCCGTTGACCATGGTGGTGTGGCTGTCCGTGCCGAAGCAGGAGTCGGGGTAGAGCATGCCGTTGTCGTTTTCAAACACGACGCGGGCAAGGTACTCAATGTTGACCTGATGCACGATGCCGGTATCCGGCGGCACGGCCTTGAAGTTCTTCAGGGCTTCCTGGCCCCAGCGCAGGAAGGTGTAGCGCTCTTCGTTTCGCTTGAATTCGACCTGGGCATTGAGGTCCAGCGCTTCCTTGCTGCCGTAGTGATCGATCATCACGGAGTGGTCAATGACCAGCTCAACCGGGCAAAGCGGATTGACCTTGCCCATGTCGCCGCCCAGATTCTTCATGGCGTCGCGCATGGCGGCCAGATCGACTACGCAGGGCACACCGGTGAAATCCTGCAGGATGACGCGGGCGGGGGTGAAGTCGATGTCCTGATTCGGGACGTTCTTGAAGTCCGCGCCGGCTAGGGCTTCGATATCGGCCTTGGTGGTGTTCTCGCCATCTTCGTGGCGGAGCAGGTTTTCCAGCAGGACCTTGATCGAATACGGCAGTCGATCAAGTTTGAATTGCGGCTCCAGGGCCTTGAGGTTGTAGTACGAGTAGGTCTTTGACCCGACCTTGAGGCTGGCTTTGGACTTGAAGCTGTCCGTCATGGCTGGAACTCCGTGGACGTAATGAGTAAATGGGTGCCGCATCAAAGCGGGGGCGCGATTATAGCGGCTGAGCGCCTGCTTGAATCGACCCGCCGTATGGATCAGATCATCCAGGCGGACCATTTTGGCCGTCTGGCAACCCGTGTGGGCCTGCGCGCTGCCGCTTCTTCGCGCCCGACTCAGGCTGCTTCAGCGATATCCAGGTGGTTCGCGAGAATGATCGACAGCGCGGGAAGGGCTGCGCGCACCTCGTTTTCTGCCGTCGGACGCAATCGTGCATAAACCTTGCTCACCGCCGCGTGGCCAAAGCTTTCGGCGCGCTCATCGGTGACAGAAATGAGCGCATTCACAGTCTCTTCAGGATGCTGACGCAGGAAGTCGCTAAAATCACGGCCGCTCGAGCGGTGGAATTCCTGGAACAAGGGGTCCAGAGCGTCAGCAAACTTTGGAAGGAGATCGCTGACCACGTGACGTACCGCATTGGACTGAATGGCATTCAGGACAGCAATCGCGGCTTTCAAGCCCAGCCGACGGAGTCCAGTTTGATTCTCGACCTGGAAATGCACCAGATCAGAAACCTCATCAATCAGCTGTTCACGGCGATGATTCTGAATCAGACGCTGGGCAAGGCTGGGCATACGCGCCAATCAAATCTTTTCGGGAGGGTTGTAACAGGGTGGATCAAGACGACGAAAAAGTCAGCCGGAAAAAAAACCTCATGAGCCTGCGTACCCGGCCATTCGAGCGCAACCTGGCGCTGACGCGTCTGGGAGTAGGCGCCGGTGGCCGGATCGTTGCGCACTCTGTGGCCAATCTCTTTCGCGGCGAAATCTCCCGCGACAAGTCGGATCGCGAGTTCTACCAGAAGCAAGCTGAAGTGCTGCGCGATGAGTTGGGTCAGCTCAAGGGCAGCGTGATGAAGGCCGGGCAGATGCTCTCGCTATACGGTCAGTATTTCCTGCCAGAAGAAGCGGTCACGGTGCTCTCTCAACTTCAGGATGATACGCCTGCCGTCGACTGGTCGGTGGTTGGCCCGGTTCTGGAGCGTGCGCTGGGTGCAAAGAAGCTCGCGGAGCTTGATATTGATGAAACCCCGCTGGCGGCAGCTTCACTGGGTCAGGCCCATCGCGCCAGACGCAAGAGTGACGGCCTTGAGCTGGTCATCAAGATTCAGTACCCCGGCGTGGCGGACGCGATCGAAAGCGACATCAAGACGCTTTCCCGGCTGATCATGATGACGCGCATGGCGCCCAAGGGGCTTGATCTGAACCCGATCTTTTCCGAATTGCGTGAAATGCTGCATCGGGAAGTGGACTACACCGCTGAGAGAGGGTTTACAGAAGCCTTCAGCAAACGCCTTGCGCATGATTCGCGCTTTGCGGTCCCGCAGGTAATCGAGGAGTACTGCAGCGATACCGTCATCACCACCACCTATGAAAGCGGGGTACACGTCAAACATGCGAGCGTGAAGAATCTGTCTCAGGCGCGGCGCAACGCGCTGGGCGATGCATTCATCGAGCTGTTCGTGACCGAGCTGTTTGACTGGAACATGGTTCAGACCGACCCGCACTTCGGCAATTACCGGATTCGGGTTGATGAAGACGGAAATGATCGCATCGTGCTGCTCGACTTCGGTGCAACGCGCATCTTCGGCAATGGGTTCGTTGGCCACTATGCTGACGTCGTCCGTGGTGGTGTGGAGGCAAACTCCGAGCAGATCGTCAGTGGCGCCTGCGGTATCGGCTTGATGAGCCGTGGCTTTCCGGACTCGGTGCTGGAGGCTTTCTGCAAGATGTGCGTGATGATAACCGAGCCTTTCGTCGGCAATGATCCGGAGCGTGTCTCGCCAGAATTGCTCACAGAAGACGGTGCGTATCGCTGGGGCGCAAGTGATTTGCCGATGCGTGCGGGCCAGCTTGCAGCGAAGAACGCCTTTTCAAAGCATTTCAGGGTGCCGCCGCGGGAGATCGTGTTCCTGCACCGACGGCTCTCTGGCGTTTTCATCATGCTGGCCACGCTCAATGCCCAGGTTGATGCACGCCCGCATCTGATGAAGGCGCTACAGGCTTTCGAGGCGCAGAACTAGAGCAGCAGACGGCGGCCAAATTTGGGCTATCCTGAATCAGAGAGATATTCCGACGGGGATGGCGGGGCGCGGCAGAGTGCCTGTGCGATCCCTGAGATTGATTGCAGCAGGGGAGAACGAAATGGCGGGTGTCCGACTGACACAATTGCTCCGGGAGGAGTACGAGAACCTATTTAATCAATGCCGGATTCTTCCGGAGCGTGCGCGAGAGGTTGATGCAACGGTCGCCAAGCTGATGGCCAGCCAGTCGCGGTACGAGGAGGTGGCCTCACGGATTGGCATTCCCTGGTACTTCGTTGCGGTGATCCACAACATGGAAGCCAGCCTGAATTTCAGCAAGCATCTCCACAATGGAGACACGCTGAGCAAGCGAACCACGCATGTCCCGGCTGGTCACCCAAAGAAGGGTTCACCACCCTTCACCTGGGAGGAAAGCGCCGCCGATGCCCTTCAGTTGAGAGGCCTGGATGGCAGCACGGACTGGAGCCTGGGTAGCTTGTTGTACGAGTTGGAAGGCTATAACGGGTGGGGCTATCGCAAGTATCACTCGCACGTGCTTTCGCCTTATCTATGGTGCTTTTCAGAGCACTACACCAGTGGCAAGTACGTCGCCGACGGCCGCTGGTCAGACAGTGCCAAATCCAGACAGGTTGGCGCAGCGGTCTTGTTGCGACGCATGTCGGAGAACCGGCAGATCGAATTCGATGGTCAGCCGGCGCCGGTGGAAAATGATGATCCGCTGCTGGTACGACACGCCAACAAGAAGCCACGCAGCGCCGAACAGGTACGTCGCGCGGAAGCCTTGCAGGTCTGGCTAAACACCTTTCCGGGCATTTTTGTCAAGGTCGATGGCGTACCCGGAGACCGGACCTCGCACGCCTTCCGCCAGATCACCGGCCACTATCTGCCCGGCGATCCGCGCGCTGCCTAGTCGCAGCTTCGGCCGGCCTTAGTCCTCGGTAGATGTCAGGTCGGAGTCCGGCGTTTCGCGTCGGAGTCCGTCGAGCTTTCGTGCAGCGTCCTCGGCCGATTTCTGGTCCCGGGCTTTCTGCAGTTTGGTGCGCCCGAAGCGCTGGCGGTTAACCGCAGCCTGATCCGCTTCGGCCTTGCGTGCGGCCTGCTTGCGCCGCTTGTTCAAATTGATGATCTCTGCCATTTCAGTGTGATAGTCGTGGCCCAGATGACGTCCGGGCAGGGCCAGTGTTGTGCCGAGTCCGTACCATACCCGCAATTCTGCGTTTTCAACATGACGCCCAACTTGCTACCGCCACGATGACTTCTTTATCCCCCACCGAAAATATCAGTGATTCTCAACGCAACCTGGTGGGCGGGCTGGGTTTCATTCTGATCTGGAGCACCGGATATATAGCCGCAGCGTTTGCACTGGAAGGTAGTGGCGGCTTCACCCTGGCTTCAATGCGATTCGTGGGAACCGCATTGCTGGTGGGGCTATGGCTGATGATTCGTGCACCGGCGCGTCCTGCGCGCAGTGAACTCGCACATGCCTGCATTGCGGGTTTACTGCTGCATGCCGGCTTCTTCGGATTCATCTATGCAGGCATGCGCGCGGGAGTGCCGCCGTCTGCTGCGGGGCTGATCGCGGGCCTGATGCCTTTGACCACCAGCCTGTTTGCCGTTCTTCTACTGGGTGAGCGCATGCGTCTTGCTGGCGTGATGGGGCTGGGGCTGGGCGTCATTGGGGTGCTGATCGTGGTGGTGCCCGACCTTCAGACTTTTGGCAGTGGAGTGGCCTATGTTCTGGCGCTCTGCGCGCTCTTGTCGCTCAGTATTGGAACCGTTTACCAGAAGCGCCACGGAGGACAGCTTGACGCCAGGCTGGGGCTGGTCGTGCAGGTGGGCGTGTCCTCTCTGGTAGTACTGCCATTTGCCGCATTTCTCGAAGGGTTCGAGCTGCATCTGAGTGCCAAGGCGATTGGCGGGGTGGTCTGGGTCACCCTGGTGAACTCTTGTCTCGGATTGCTGCTGTACCTGTGGCTGATCCGTCGCGGCGCAGCGGGCAAAGTGGCAAGCCTGTTTTTCCTGGTACCGCCAGTGACGGCGCTGATGTGTGCCCTTGTGCTGGGAACACGCTTTACCGCAATGGACACGGTGGGTTTCGGGCTGGCGGCGGCAGGTGTGTGGTTGGGGCAACGCGGCAACTGAGACGATGAGTCGGAGGCGGCGAGTGAGAACTCACCGCCTCCGATCAGCGCCCAGGATGAGCAGGCCCTGGAGCTGCCTGATGGCTTACGCCGTTCGAGTAGCGAAGTGTCCCGGAACATTGCCCACGTGCAAATGGGTGCGTCGCACGGAGTTCGAGGGCTTGTTGGAGATGTGCCGCATCTGAAGCGTTTGGTACGGCGCGAGGGTGCCTTTGGCGTCGGTCCATTGGCCGCCGTCAATCCGGTATTCGCAATGCGGGCCGCATTTGATCGGAGTCGGCATATTGAAACCGCTCAAGGTGATCACTGCGGATTCGGTCAAGGAGTTTCCAGGAACGTCTTCGACCATGCCGAAATCGAATTCGTCCGGGCGCGTATCCGGTTCTGAAGTGCTTGTGCGGAAGGTCGCTGACTGCAAGCTCGCCGGACTCAGGCTGCCGATGGTCACAATGGTTTCAGCCGCTTCGCCAACCAGTGCTGCGCTGGTATGACGCACACGCAGGCTCTGACCGGCTTCAATGGCTGAGGGCTGGTTGGTCCAGCTGCCGCCGTCGATACTGAACTGGGCGCCATTGACCAGACCGATGCTGACGGTCAGCACCCCAAGGAAGCCCGTAACGACGACGGGCTCAGAGGTAATCGTCGTGGCAGGCGCACCCGTATCACGTTCGTTAAAGCTGAAGGCATCCGCCTTCTGGATAGCGCGGAACGCCGGCGGAATCGTCATCTCGTAGGTGGTGCCGCGGGTGAGTCTGCCCGGCACATTCGGGCCGTTCTGACGCGAGAAGTACAGGCGCGAGCCGTCTGGCGTGAAAGCAGGGCCCGTGATCTCGGAGTTGCCGGCGGTGATCTGCATCAGCAGTTTTGAAGGCTGATTGTTGATCACGATGGCGAGCCGCATGTTGGAGCCGTCCTCGGCCACCATGGCGTCGCCCGAGGGGCTGACCACGACGTTATCGACCTGATTCCAGTTGGCCAGTGCCGGTTGACCCGGACGCAGGTTCTCGAAAGCCTGGCCGTTCTGGCCGTCGACGATCAGTTCGATGAGATTGTTTTCCAAATCCAGTGCCCAGACGCGGCCATCGTTCTTGGTGGCAAAGAACATCACGCCGCGGGTCGGTACCGTGCCAGCAGCAGGCGTGGTGCGCAGGGCTTCGGGAATCTCGTAGTACCAGATGCCTTCGCCGCCATTGAATGTGGTGTGTGCTTCAGTTTCCGCCACCCATTGAACAGGGCGTGCAAGTCGGAGCTGCGCGCTGGTTGCCGAATTGTTCGGAATCGAGCCGTTGAATGCGGGAAGTTCATTGAATGCCGGGATGTAGAGGCGCTGCGACACGCCGCTTTCGCAGCGCATGCGGGTAACGCCATTGGGCAGTACTTCCAGATCATCAGCGTTGGAAACAAAGCGCACGAAAGGCTGGTTGCCACTATCCAGGGTTTGATAGATCGCGTTGTTGATCGGATCTACGGCAACGGCTTCGCGACCCGGCCGAGCGCCGAGTGCGTCTTTTCTGACGGCATCGGCTGCGGTGCCGAAAGGCTGGCATTCCCAGACGTACCCGCCGCTGGTTTCCTCGCAGGACATCCAGGTCCCCCATGGGGTTGCGCCGCCGGCGCAGTTGTTTCGGGTGCCATCGAGAATGCGGTAGTAGTCGATGATGTTGCCAGCCGCGTCAAAGCGCGTGGCGCCAACGCCGCCTGGGGTATTTTCTTCATTGGAAACGTAGACCCATCCGCCATCGGAGGGATGCATGAAAACGGCGCCACCGTCCGGGTCCAGGTGTCCAACGACACCGTTTGTTGTCTTGGATACGGGGTTGAAGCCATTGCGCATGATCACGCGCACGTCAAAGCCTGCCGGCGCGTAGAGCTGATGATTCACCGTCGTGATGTCGTCCGCGACGTTCTTGAGTTCCAGTGGGCCAAAATCCTGTGCGGCCAGTGGGCCAAGAGGAACATCAATCTCGCTACTGCCGCTCTGCGCCATTGCTTCTTGCATCATCCATGTGGGGATTGCTGTGGCACCCAGGCCCATGAATACGCCGCGCAGCAGGCTGCGTCGGTTCAGTTCAAGTGAGGGGGATTTGACCGGTGAGGCATCGGTCGTCGAGTTCTGGATGTGGGGTTGGCAGGCGATGTGTTGCGGTGACTTCATGTACGTGGCTCTCCGAGGCTGCGACAGAAATTGGGTGCGCGAATTAGATCGCTTGCGCATGACAATTTGACGACGCGTTGATGAAACACATTCCGGTCAAGGAATGACCTCGCCCTGGGTTCGTAAACAGAATCCCGGGCCCATAAGTTTGCCGACGGATGTTGTCTGATCAGTTGATCTAGGGTGATGCCGAGCGTGTTCGTCCTTCTTGACAAATCTCATCATCAGGCAGATTCTGGACCGATCAGTCCGGAATAAATTTTCATGGCACGAGCCCGCGAATTCGACGAAGCCTTGGCTCTGGAAAAAGCGATGTTGCTTTTCTGGGAGCGTGGCTATGAGTCAGCCTCCCTGAGCGACTTGCTCAAGGCGACGGATCTGAGTCGCAGCAGCTTCTATGAGGCTTTTGGGACCAAGCGAAAGTTGCTGCTGGCCACGCTTGCCCGATACGTGAACAGCGGCATGTGCGGCCTGGCTGAGCCATTGTTCAGGGATCAGGCATCGCGCACGGAAATTGAGGCATTCGTCGGCAACATGATCGCGCATGGTGTGTGTGAACACGGGCAGCGTGGTTGCTTTGTCAACAATTGCATGGCCGAACTCGCGCCGCATGATGAGGAAGTTCTGGCAGCGGTACGCATGGCGCGTCAAGGCCTGGAGCGGCGCCTGGTTCAGGTCATTCGCCGTGGGCAAAAGGACGGCAGCATCGCCAGTCGGGAATCGGCTTTGGTCTTGGCCCGGTTCATCGGCAGCAGCGTTTCGGGATTGAATCTGGTGGCCAAATCGAGACCGGGAAAGGCCGTTCTGGAAGACATTGCACGCGTCACACTCAGCGTGCTCGACAAGAACTCAAACTGAGTGCACACCTTATCCATAAGGGAGAGATTCTCATGATCAAATCAATCTACGTTACAAGCTTCATCATGGCCGCCAATGTCGGTCTGATCGCCGCTCTTGTCATGATGTATCAGGGCGGCTGGCAGACCCCCTGGCTGGGTACCGCTATTGCCTGCGGCGCTTCGGCTCTGTTTTTCACGCACCTGATCCTGATGCCGCGCGCGCGCACATCACCACACCTGACATTCATGATCGTCGCGGGTGTCCTCGGAACGGCGGTGAGCGTGTACCTGGGTGCTGCTTTGACGTCAGCCCCGGTGCTGATTGCAGCGCTTGTCGGGATCGTGGGTACGTTGGCCTACGTGTTCTGGTATTCCAAGTTTGGTCGTCCAGACAATGATGCGCTGGCAGAAGGAAACACGTTGCCGGACTTCGAGATCATCGAGAACGGCAGCGTGCTGAAATCCACGGAACTGACGAACAAGCCGGCGCTGTGGATCTTCTATCGCGGCAACTGGTGCCCTTTGTGCACGGCGCAGATCAAGGAAATTGCAGGGCAGTATCGCGAGCTGGCGCGTCGTGGCGTCGAGGTTTTTCTGGTGAGTCCTCAGGCTGAGGAAAACAGCGTGGCGCTTTCCAAGAAGATGGGTGCGCCCATGCGCTATTTGACGGACAAGAACAATGTTGTCGCAGAGAAATTGGGCATTCTCGTCAAGGGCGGATTGCCAGCAGGCTTTCAGGCACTGGGCTATGACTCAGACGTGCCGCGTCCAACCGTCTTCATTACGGCGACCGGCGGCAAGCTGCTTCATGTGGACATGACCGACAACTACCGTGTGCGTCCAGAACCGGCGACTTTTTTCTCAGTGCTGGATCGCCACGCCATCGTTTGATTTATCCGGAAGAACAAACAGGAGAATGCTGAATGATTGATCTTTATACCGCCTCAACGCCCAATGGCTGGAAGGCGTCCATCCTGCTGGAAGAACTCGCAGTGCCCTACAAGGTGCACAGAATTTCCCTGTCAGATGGTGATCAGAAGAAGCCGGATTATCTGAAGATCAACCCCAATGGTCGTATCCCCACCATCGTGGACCCAGAAGCCGGCAATTTCGCGGTGTTCGAATCTGGCGCAATCATGATTTATCTCGCTGAGAAATACGGCAAGTTCCTGCCAGTGGATGCCAAGGGGCGGTCACAGGTCATTCAATGGCTGATGTTCCAGATGGGTGGCATCGGGCCGATGCAAGGGCAGGCCAACGTTTTCTTCCGTTATGCGCCGGAAAAAATTCCCTTCGCTATTGATCGCTACCAGAACGAGACGCGGCGCCTGTATGAGGTGCTCAATACCCGGTTGAGCGAGCATCAGTACCTGGCAGGTGATTACTCGATTGCCGACATGGCCAACTGGGCTTGGGTGTCGCTGTACTACTGGGCGGGGGTATCGGTGGATGGCCTCGAACATTTGCAGCGCTGGATGAAGGAGATTGAAGCGCGGCCCGCGGTCATCAAGGGAATTGCTGTTCCAGAACCCATCGACCTCGGCGGAGATGGCGAAGAGGTCAAGAAAATGGCGCGCTCAATGCTCATGAAGTAGCGCACCGGAGCTTACGCATGACCAATGCAGGAGGATGATGGCCTCCTGCATTGGTCATTGCGATGTGTTGCAGACACAATTAGCCGATGAGCACGGTTGTCGACATCCCGATCTTTCCACTCGACACGGTGTTGTTCCCGGGCGGGCGCCTGCCTCTGCGGATTTTCGAGGCCCGCTACGTGGATATGACCAAGGCCTGTATTGCCAATGATTCGGTCTTTGGCGTTTGCCAGATTCTCGAGGGCCAAGAACTGGGTGTTCCAGCGGCGTGCGCCCCGGTGGGATGTACGGCGCGAATCTTTGAATGGGACGTGCCATCGCCCGGCCTGTTTTCTCTGGTGACTCACGGTGAGCGAGTGCTGCGTATCCTCGATCAACAGGTGCAGGCGGACGGATTGATCGTGGCTCATGCCATTGTTGAGGATCCTCCGGGGCCTCAGGTGCTGTCGCCCGAGCGTCGCGTTCTGGGCCGCATGGTGAGCGAGATCATTGGAAAAATTGGAGCGCAGCATTTCGTGCAGCCACTGCGCGCTGATGATGCCCTTTGGGTCGGGCATCGGCTGGCAGAAGTCCTGCCCGTATCCACGGATCAGAAATTGCGGCTGTTGCAGGAGCGCGATGCCAACCTCGTACTTGAACAGATTGAAATCATCTTGGAGGCCATGCGCCAGGAGCCCGATTCATGATCAGAACCTTGCACGCTCTGCTGGCGCCACTGTTGCTGGCCCTAATCGGCTTGCTACCCGCTTCAGTCACCGCCGGTGATGAGGTCACGCATGCTGCGGGGTTCGAGTTGCAGACGCCCGATGGAAAGACGGTGCGCTATCCACAAGATGCGCAAGGCCAGCCGAGTGTTCTGTTCTTCTGGCCGTCCTGGTGCCCGTACAGCCGGGCAATGCAGCCCTATGTGCAGGACATCTGGGAGGACTATCGCGACGCTGGGGTGAAGTTGTGGACCATCAATATTCGTGAAGATGGCGACCCGGTGCAGACCATGCGTGACCGCAAGCTGAGCTTCCCCCTGCTGATCAACGGCGATGCGCTGATGCAGCCATATCAGATCACGCGCACGCCTTGGCTTGTGGTGATGGATGCTGAGCAGAACATCGTTTATACCCGGCCTGCCGATCCGCCCACGCCGATTGCGGTGGCCATTGACGTGCGAAAGGCCCTGAACAAAATGCTCGGCGACAAGGCCGTGCCGGTGCCGACGACATTTCCCAAACCTTACGATCTGCACCTCAAGAAGAAGAGCGATCTGGTGGACCGGACAGCGCCGAAGTCGATTCCGACATCAGAGTGGGTCGCCTGGATAGACCGCTATATCGGTAATCTGCTTCCCGGTGAGAAGCGCGATGACATTGCCCCGCGCGGCGCCGTTCAATCGGGTAAGGAAGCGCTGGCACTGGCGAAAACCCTGTGGGAGCAAGCCTACGGCATGGATGAGCTGCGAGCGCAGGCACCTTATCGTGCGTTCAGGCGAAACAATTATTGGGTCGTCATGGGGCAGGGACTGGACCGCCAATTGGGGCAGGGCCTGGTTCTGGTTCTTGAGGCTGACAGCGGTCAGGTGATTCGCATGCAAGCCAGCACAGCATCAGAAGCCCGAGGTCAGCAGTGAGGCGAGCCGGTTCAGCAGGTCAGTATCCGAGTGCGGGGTAAGGGCAGCCGTCGGGAGAGGCGCTGCAAGGCTTGCATCTCGCGGCCTGAACATGGCCTGAGAATCCGTGCCGTTGCGTACAGAGTGATTATTGTCGAGTCGTGCCGCTGGGTCCCGGTTCGAGTGATCCCACGAATAATCAGGAGAAAAGCACATGCCGCAGTCTTGGAGCGTAGAAGACATTCCCGACCAGAGCGGTCGTGTCGCGATTGTCACCGGAGCCAATAGCGGCCTCGGTCTGGAGACCAGCGTGGCGTTGGCCGGGGCAGGTGCCAGGGTCATCATGGCCTGTCGAAATCCGGTCAAGGCGGACGCGGCGTTGCAGACGGTAAGAAGCCGGATTGCTGACGCAGATGTAAGCCTGATGCGTCTGGATTTGGCCAGCCTGACATCGATCCGGGACTTCGCACATCAGTTCCTGTCGGAGCATGATCAGCTAGATCTGCTCATCAACAATGCGGGCGTCATGGCCATACCGCTTGGCCGTACTGAAGATGGCTTCGAGATGCAGATAGGGACCAATCACCTGGGTCATTTCGCGCTCACCGGATTGCTGATGAATACGCTGCAAGAAACCACGGGCGCGCGCGTGGTCAATGTCGCGAGCCTGGCGCATCGATGGACGCGCGGCCTTGATATGGATGATCTGAATTTCGAGGATCGTGGATACAACAAGTGGGATGCCTACGGGAAATCCAAGTTGGCGAACCTCCTGTTCACGCTTGAATTGCAGCGGCGCCTGGATAGCAAATCGTGCGGCGTGCTGGCTGCCGCAGCGCATCCCGGATACGCTGCCACCAACCTTCAGTTTGTCGGGCCTGAGCAGGAAGGGTCGAAGTTTGCAGCCGGCTTCATGAAGATTGGCAATGCATTAATGGGCCAGCCTGCTTCTTCTGGCGCCCTGCCTTCCTTGTACGCCGCCACAGCGGATGACATCAGTAACGGCGATTACATCGGACCGGGCGGTTTTCAGCAGCTACGTGGTTCGCCACGCAAAGTAGGCCGCAGCAAGGCCGCCCGAGATGAGGCAGCAGCGAAGCAACTCTGGGCCTTGTCCGAGCAGTTGACCGGCATCCCTTATCTTTGAGCAAATCCATTATCAATAAAACAGAAAATGACCGTATTCGACCACATCATTGCCGGGAATATTCCGGCCAGCTTCGTTCACCAGGATGGTATTTGCGTTGCCTTTCTGGACATCCGGCCCATCTCCATGGGGCATGTCCTGATCGTGCCTCGCCAGTCCGTGGCAACCATGGCAGAGCTGGAGCATGATGTTCAGATGCACCTGTGGAATGTGGCACAGCGAATTGCTCTGGCGCAGCAGCGGAGTCTGGGTAGCGGTGCACAGCATTTCCTGATGAATGACGGCCCGGTGGCTAACCAGAGCGTTCCGCATGTTCACCTGCACGTTATTCCACGATATGCCGCAGACGGATGGAAAACCCTGCGACTGCTCGCACGAAACGTGGCCATGCTCAAGATCAGGCCGACGGAAAATGCCTCAGCGAGACGTCAGTTTGATCAAATTGCGCAGAAGATTGCCACGGCGATGTCGGAAAATTCAGCCTGAATTTTCTGGAGCCGGGTGACGGCTCGTCGGATCTAGAGTCTGCGTCGCGCCGTGACCAGTTTTCTGTGCCAGGCCCCGGTGAGCTTGCTTTTGGTCACTTTGCGTTGGCTGGTCGAAGCGTGCAGCACCTCTCCATCGTCCAGGTAGACCGCGACATGCAAGCCTGAGGGGCCGAAGCGGTAGAACAGCAGATCTCCCGGCTCAAGCTCGTCCATGGAAACGGATTGGCCGATCCGGATCTGTTCGCGGGTGGTTCGTGGAACCTGGACCCCGGCGGACCGGAACATCTGCTGGACCAGTGAAGAACAGTCCACCGCATTTTCATCATTGGCACCGTAAATGTACTGAGTGCCGATCATTTCCTCGCCCTTGTAGAGCACCAGTTCGCGAATCAGGCTGCTGCCAATGTCCTGATCGCTTTTCAAATGTATGCCGTACTGCGCTACGGCTTGGTGTTTGGCCTGTACCCAGGGCGCCTGAATCGAATCACTCAGTTTCAGGGCAGGGACTTCGCGTGCAGGCGTCGATTGTGCAAAGGCAATGGAACTGCTCAGCGTCATCAGCATTCCGATCGCAATGATCTGAGGGATATTTATTCTTGTTTTTCGCATGTTGTATTACGGCGTTTCGTGAATAGATCAAGCAATGCCATGAATCTGAAGTTCAGCTTAATGATGAGGGTGCAGCTTGAGGCGCCGACCCTGCTGGCCGGTTCGCAAACATGGACAGGCGGCATGCTTGCCCGGCGAAATTCGGGCGCCGACCGGTGCCCGGAAAGGCATCCAGAGGCTGTTTGATCAAGGTTTCGCTGCACTGATAGCTATAGATCAAGGCCATACAAGGCTGCGTCGTGGGCGATAATGCGTGCTCATGAACACGCCGAGCGCTTCCACTGACCTGACCAGCACAACACTAGTTCCCTCCCAGTGGCTGGGACTGAGCCTTTCGATGATCGGAGCGATCATGCTGTCGGCCAAGGCGGTGATCGCCAAGATGCTCTACGCCGAGGGCATTGACCCGGTGACGCTGATCGCTTTGCGCATGCTGCTGTCCGTTCCGGCCTTTCTACTGGTGGCGTTACTGACATGGCGTGACGCACCCAGGCTGCTGCCGAAGGACCTGCTCAAGATCGCCTTCCTCGGGCTGCTCGGTTATTACGCGTCCAGCATGCTCGACTTCATGGGGCTTCAATACATTACGGCGGGGTTGGAGCGACTCATCCTGTATCTCATGCCGACTTTTGTGTTGTTGATTGGCATCTTCGTATTTGGTCATTCTGTCAGCAGGCGGCAGTGGTACTCGCTGGCATTTGCCTACGCCGGGGTCACGCTGGTGTTCTGGCACGATGTGGGTCTGGGCGGGGCGACGGTCTTCCTGGGAGGTGCTCTGGTGCTGGGCGCAGCTGTGACGTATGCCGTTTACCTCTTGTTCTCGGCTGAACTGCTCAAGCGGGTCGGCACCATGCGTTTGACAGCGCTGGCGATGACGGTGTGCGCCGTGGCCTGCTTGGGCCAGTACGCGCTGCTTCATCCGTTCGGTACTTTGTTTGAGCAAAGCGCAGAGGTCTGGAAGCTGTCGTTGATCAATGCCAGCCTGTGTACGGTGTTGCCGGTGTTTCTGACCATGATTGCGGTATCACGCATTGGTGCAGGCATGGCGTCGCAGGCTTCGATGGTGGGGCCGGTATCGACCCTGTTCCTGGCTTGGTGGCTGATTGGCGAGCCCATTACCGGTCTGCAACTTGCCGGCACCGCGTTGGTGCTGACAGGCGTTGTCTTGTTGTCGGGGAGAAGGAATTCGGCGGCGGTCGTGACGCCCTAGCCATTTGGAACACGCTCCTTACCAAAAAGGGATCTAGAACGTGAGCACATCAGGCGACAAATCCAGAAAGGCCGATGAGGCCATCGCAAAGGCCCGGCGCGACGCAGACCAGCGTGCGCTGGGCTACCGAGAGCGTGCCATGAAGATGTATCCATGGGTGTGCGGCCGCTGTGCGCGTACGTTCACGCACGCCAATCGCCATGAACTCACCGTGCATCATCGTGACCACGATCACGACAATAATCCGGATGACGGCAGCAACTGGGAGCTGCTCTGCCTGTATTGCCACGACAACGAGCACCAGCGTCGTCTGGATGCCAATCTGAGTTCAACGAATTCGGGTCGTGACAGTGAGGTTGCCACAGGCAACCCGTTTGCTGACCTCAAGTCACAGCTTCGCCTGAAAAAGTAGGGCGGGCAGGGCTCAGGCCAGACCGCGTGCTTCCTTGATCGCGTCGTAAGCGGCCGTGATGTTGCGCGTCTTCTCTTCGGCCATTTGGCGCATGCTTTCGGGCAGACCGCGTGCGGCAAGCTTGTCCGGATGGTTTTCGCTCATGAGTTTGCGATAAACCTTCTTGAGTTCCGCGTCGCTGATGTTGGAATCCACGCCGAAGACAGCGTAGGCATCATCCAGCTTGTTCTGGTTGGCTTGTCCGGGGGCACGCAGGCTGGCCTCTATACGAAGCACTTCGGCCTCGCTCAGTCCCAGGCCGCGGGCAATGCGCACCATGATGCGGTGCTCGGCCTCATGAATGTCGCCATCAGCCGTGGCAGCTGCCAGCTGCACTTGCAGGAACATCATGATGATCGGCTGCTGGCCACGACAGGCCTTGGCGAAGTCAGCGACTTCACCGTCCAGATCGAACCCCGCTTGCTTGCCTCGATTGAAGGCGTCCCTGGCGGAACGTCTGGCATCGGGTGACAGGCGCAGTCGCTCGAAGAGCGCTTCGGCAACTCGAATCTCCTGGCCTGTGACCTGACCGTCGGCCTTGCAGACAGCGCCCATGACAGCAAAGGTTGCATCCAGAAAGCGGGTCTGCACGGTTTTGACCATGACATTGCGCAGCGCCCGGCTGATCCAGTGGCCGATGAAGCCGCCAATGATGAGCCCGGTCCAGCGGCCCGTCGCAAATCCGATGATGCATCCAACAATGACAAATACGTTCATGTGTAAATTCTAACGTGGCGCGTGGGCACGACGAGCGATAGTCTGTCGGCCTGTCCATCCGCCCTTGTAAATGGAATGAGTATGAATGACTCAGATAAGCCTGCCGAATTCGATCGACTTGAAAAAACTGATGCGGAGTGGCGGCAACTGCTGACACCGGCGCAGTACCGGATTCTTCGTTCAGAAGGGACCGAAGTCTGCGGGACGCATCCGTTCAATTTCGAGAAAGCGCCCGGTACTTTTGTGTGCGCAGGATGCTTTTTGCCGCTGTTCAAATCGGACACCAAATTTGAAAGCGGAACGGGTTGGCCCAGCTTCTGGGAGCCGCTGCCAGGTAGTCTCGAGACCTCCGTCGATCATCACGTTGGATATCCAAGAACGGAGTACCACTGTGCTCGCTGTGGCGGGCATCACGGGCACGTCTTTGATGATGGCCCCAGGCCCACCGGGAAGCGCTATTGCAGCAACGGAGAGGCCTTGCTGTTTGTCCCTGAAGGGGCTGAGCTGCCGCCGCTGCGAACCTGAGAAATCTGCCCGACGGGTATCGGGCAGATTTTGCAGTCAGCCTCAGACGCCCAACAGCTCCACTTCAAACAGCAAGGTGGCGTTGGGCGGAATCACGCCACCAGCGCCGGCTGCGCCGTAGCCCAGCTGCGGAGGAATGACGAGCTTGCGGGTGCCGCCGACTTTCATGCCCTGTACGCCTTCATCCCAGCCCCCGATAACCTGACCGGCTCCCAGCGCAAAGGTGAAAGGCTGGCCGCGATCCTTGCTGGAATCAAACTTGTTGCCGATCGCACCGTCCTTGAACAGCCAACCGGTGTAGTGGACGTTGACCCTCTGGCCAGCTTCAGCAGTAGCGCCCTCGCCAAGTATGGTGTCTTCGTACTGCAGGCCGGAATCGGTTTTGGTCAAGTTCATGTCTGTACACGCTCGGTTTGATTGAGGGGCGGCATTGTAGAGACTTCTAGAACGTCACAGTTGCGATGACGGTATCCAGATAATTGCCTGGCGGGGGTGTTGCCTGTGCGGGCACCAGACCAAAAACCGTATGTGACTGGGCCTGGCCGGTGCCGACGTTGCTCACCGTGTTGTTATTCAGTGTGACGCCCCAGACTTCGGTTCTGGCACTGTTTCGATACAGTTGATAGCTCGCCCGCTCGCTGCCACCGACCCGGGTCATCGCCCGATTATTGACTGTGCTGCCGGCGCTCGTGCCTGCAGAAAGTCCAATCTGATAGGGCGCGCCATTGGCACACGTCACGTTCACCGAAGAACTGGCCTGGCGCGAGGACGCGAGGCTGATGGTGGTACCGAAATCCATGTCACTGGCATTGACGGTGCATTGAATCTGAACCTGCGCCTGTGCCACGAAGCTGGCGGTGGTATCTCCGTTGCCATTGAACCTGCGGTTGCAGTTGGGAATCTGGTTGCTGTATCCGTAATCGACGGGCACTTCACCGGTCGAGAACTGATTGAGGTAGGTTCCGGTATTGATGCCGGCCTGCCCGAATGCGCGACCATAGAGAGGGCGACTGCCGCTGGCGGTGGTGCCGAACAGGCTGCCGGGTATGAACAATGTGATGGTCGGCGGGAATTCGCCGATATTGTTCTGATGGCTGGAACCCCAGACTACGCTGCGCCCGGAGTCGGAGTACAGGTTGAAGGGAATGACATCACCGCCATTTCGCATCTTGCGAAAGCCGCCGGGATTTGCGTTGTAATTGCCACCGCTACCGGAGCCAATGCTGGCGCACAGGGTGACATTGGTACCGCTCAGCAATTCCAGAAAACCTGTCCGACAGGCATATGCGACGGTGGCCTGTGTATCTGCAAACGTGCCGTTCTGGGCATTGACCAGACCGAAGTTGACGTCGGTGATGCTCAGGGCGCAGGTCAGAGCATTCGCTTTGGGTGTTATCGCCAGCGCACTAAGGCAGACCAGCGCGAGCATCAATCGCTTGAGCGTCGCGCGGGGCTGTACGTTGGCCAGATCTGAGGGACTATTCACAAGTAACAGGACCGATTGTGGGAAGAGCGCCGGGAATCTGCTGATAGGCAACTTCGGCCACGCAGCTACCTTCCATCCAGCTGACGTCGAGCGTATTCACGGCTTCTAGCTTGCGCAGGTAGACCAGGCCGTCGTAGCCCACCACGGCGTCGACAACCTGGCCATTCAGATTCACTTCGGCGCCCACGGGCAGGAAGCTGCCATCCGCCCGTACAAGTTGAACGTTGGCCGCCTGCACCCGTGCGACAGGGAAGCGCACGATAACACCAGATTTTTCGATGGGCAGGGCGATGGACTCGATGTCGCCCACCTCGACGTCGACAGGGAGATCGGTCGGGTCGATCTGCAGCCGGTTGTCATTGAAGGCGCTCAGATTGGTAATGAGCAGATTGCCATTCCGGTTGCTGCGGCCCACCGGGCGGTTTTCATGCAGCACTTCCACGCCAGGAATCTGTGTGTCGACCACCGCAAAACTGTCGTAGATGCTGTTGGAGGCGAACAAGCTTTCGCCCATCAGCACCAGCGCGCCACGTGCCGCAAGTGAGCTGAGCGCGTAATCGTCATAGTGATCGGTGGTGACCTCGAGCCGGGCATAGGGTGTTCGATAGCTCGCCTCGGCGCCGACTCTTTCTTGCTGTCCACTGGCCGCGCGGAGCCGCCAGCCGGGTCCAGTGCCTTCCACCGGCGTTGATTTTCCGATGTTGGCTCGCGTTGTGGTGCCATCGGAGCCGCTGTCCGTTCCTATGAAAGCATTGGTGCGATCGCCCAGATAATAGGAAAGGCCGGCTGTTACGCCATCGCCGCCGTCATCAGCAAAGTCCTTGAATCCGGTTACGAATACATTCCAGTTGCGTCTGAACTGGTGTGAATAGGAAACGGTTCCAACTTCGGAGCCAAAGCCTGTTCTCAGGTCCACGCCCTGAATGCACCCGGAAATTGTCGATTGGCATCGTGCGGCGTCTGCACTGGCGGGGAGACCGTCACTGTCGATGTGTACGTAGCCCAGCGACATGAACCCGGCATTGAGAATCGGGAAGGACACCCCCACCTGATCGAAGCGGCGAATCGTGGCCGCGCCCGTAACACTGGCCAGCTCGACAAATTCTTCGTCCGTATGTTCCGTGCTGAGGAAAACGCCCAGCGAGCGGCGCTGATAGCGATAGCCAACGCGATAGCGAAATCCATCCTGATTATTCTCACCGGTGCCGGACAGCACAGACGTCGACAGGACTCCAACGCGACCCAGGCCGACCACGGTGCCGAGCCCCAGGCTGTACAAATCATGGGTGCCGGCAATGTGAGATTCGATGGTGACATTGGGGTTCAACCCGTAGCGCAGGCTGGAGCTTGCCGCCAGGCTGGTGTCGTATTCGTTTGAGCGAAGACCGAAATCATTGCGCAGATAACCCACGTCCAGGGAGTAGTCGAACAATCCCTCGCGCAGCAAGTTCGAAGAAGCGTAGAAAGACTGGGTCGTAACCTGCTCGCGCCCCAGGGCATCGCGAACCACCACACGCACTGCGCCTTCCCCCGTCACCACCGGCACATCCTCAATCCGATAGGGGCCGGCGTCCACGTCCTGCGAGAGTCGGCGAATATTGTTGACGTAGATATCCACGGTGGAGGGCACTGCCGCCGAGCCACTGATCAGCGGAACCGGAAACGTGACCATGTCGGGCTGGAGACTGAAGTTTCGCTGTAGCTGCGTGCCCGCCATTCGCACGGTGCGTGTCCAGCTCAGGCCGCCGCTGATGAAATCACCGAGACGGTAGCTGATGAGGCGTTCGTCGTCTGAATACAGCCAGGTGGAATCCAGACGAATCCATTCCGATGGCGTGTCTGTACCAGAGCGGGTCAGACTGGTCTGGTTGAAGGTGCCGGCACGGCCAAACAAGCGGTAATCCAGAAAGCTGGAGAATTGGTCGGAGCTGTCCCGGCCTCCAGCAAAGTCCTGCTCGCCATGCAGGGCATAAAGATCGTAGTTGAGCGTGCTTCCAAACGCGGCCCTCGGACGTTTGTGTCGTTGCCCCTGTGCGCGATAGGTTCCGCCGCTCAGGCTGCTGGCCGGAACCGACAGATGCAGGGCCTGGCGATCATTGTAGAGCCGGTACTGCAGGCCCGGAATGTCGGCCAGAGCCACCATGCCATCCGTGCCCTGCGCGGCATCGGGTACCGCAATACCGATTTCCTGCAGGGTGCTTCCGGCGGCATAAAGGGCGCCGTCGCGCAGCACAAACCGTACCGTCTGGCGCGTTGGATACTCGTTGAGATCAACGGTGAGATACAGCTCCTGATTGGCCAGAACGGTCGCCATCGGAATGCCCGAGGCCGCCATGTCGTCCTCCGGCGCGGCGAGCGGTGAATAGATGAGTGGCGTGTCAGTAGGTACCTCGAAAGGTGCCTCAAATGGAGGATCAAATGGCGCTTCAAAGCTCGACGCATTTGCAGCCGTGGTCAACACCATGGCCGCTAGCGCGGCTGCTGGCTTAGCGGGGCGTACCAAGCGCCACCGGAGCATTCCGGGTCTCCGTTCCGTCGAAAGCGCTCACGTTTAATTGCGCGCCCAGTGCCGAACGTTGCGTTTCATTCAGGTCGATCTGCCAGGAACGGGTCTGTCCCGCCAATACATAACCCGCCAGACCCTGACCAAATGGCTCAATGTTCAGTTTGCCGCTTTCGATTTTCAACTGCGTGAGTTTCACGCGCCTGTTGCCGCCGTTACTCGCAGAAAGCGCGAGTCCTGTTTCGTTGATCTGAGCGGACCACGCAAGCGTTGCTCTTGGTGCCGGCCCCTGATTGAAGAAAACCGGAACGGAGTAACGAAGCAGCATTTTCAACGCAGGTCCTGTCGACCCACTGCCGCGGTTGGAGGGCAGCTCATCAATCAGTAATCGATAACTTTCTTCGCTTTCGACGGGTGACTGGAGTGTGCGGATGACGCGAATCACCTGCTGCTTGTCCGGATGGACGGTCCCCACCGGTGGGCTGGCTGCAACAGCGGTTGTCGGAGTCAGTACATCTTCACCATCAACCTGAGTCCAGGCATAGGTGCGAACCTGGATGGCCACCGGCAAGCCACCGGTATTGTCGATCCGCAGCAGGCTGGCCGTGGCAGGAGCGGCAACCTCGATGTTGACCGGCGCCAGACGCAGACTGGCGGAGTGGGCGGTTCCCAAAAAAAGACTGGCGACCCCGCAGGTCGCCAGTCTCAGCATCCAGGCACGACACGAGCGCGTCGTTATCATGATTCGAAAAGCATTAACGCGGGCTTTGATCTCGGCGGGTTCAGAACTCGACTGTCGCGGTGATGGTGTCTACATAGACGCCCGGAGTGACCGGCTGACTCGGGTCGACGCGACCGTAGGCAGTGAACTGCTGAACCTGAGAACTCAGATCTGAAGCCTGCGTGACGGTAGCGCCACTGCCATCGCCCCAGACGTTGGTGCGCGCGGCTTCGGTATACAGATTGTAGTTAACTACCAGGACAGGACTTTGGCGCAGCTCTCGTGCCGCATAGTTACCTGAGGCACCGGTGCTCAGTGAAACGGTATAAGGCGTGGTGGCAGACGCACAGCTGACTTCTACATCACCCTGCATGTCGTACTGACCGGTGACGCCGACCGAGTAAGTACCAAAATCAATATCTTCTGCGGTGATCTGGCAATTGGCCAGAATCGTGAGGCGAACTTCGAAATCTGCGGATTCAGTTGCAGAGTTGACTGCGCCCGGTACGGCAAATGCGGCTGCGACGACAGCGCTGCTGCAAATCTTGAAAAGCCTTTTCATGTCTGGATGCTCCCGCTTTGGAGGATTGATGACTTCTGATTCAGCACGTTTTGGTGCATTTTTGAAACTTTATACACATAAGGACTGAGCCTGACAACAAGTGTCCCGCGTTTGTAACTTGTAGAGAAAATGAAATATTTACGATTCTGACAATCGCCAGTCTCCTTCTCCGACTACTGAGTCGAATAGCGAGACTGTCGTCACTGGGGCCTGTTCATTTTCATTGCGCCACCACCGGGTGTTTCGATCATCACGGCGTTATTTGCGTCCAGTTCAAGCTGAACAGTCGGATCAAGTTGTCGGCGCTGGCCGTTCGCAAACTCCAGCCAGTTTTTTCCTATCGCTCCGGGCTCGCCGCCTTCGAGACCGTGCGGGGCAACGCGTCGCCGGTTGGACAGGATGGCGGCGCTCATGGGCTCAAGAAACCGGATCTTTCGAACCACGCCATCACCACCCTTGAATTGCCCGCTGCCGCCGGAATTCCTGCGGATTGAAAACTGCTCAACCCGGACCGGAAAGCGGGATTCCAGGACCTCAGCGTCCGTCAGCCGGCTATTGGTCATGTGGCTGTGCACCGCGCTGCAGCCATCGAAGTTCGGACCGGCGCCGGTTCCGCCGCATATCGTTTCGTAATATTGATGCTCTGAATTTCCAAAGGTGAAATTGTTCATGCTTCCCTGTGATGCGGCGAGCAGGTCCAGTGCGCCATAGAGCGCGTCCACGATGATCTGGCTGGTTTCCACGTTGCCGGCAACCACAGCAGCCGGGGCGACCGGGTTGAGCATGCAGCCCTGCGGAATGATCAAATCAACCGGTCTCAGGCATCCATCATTGAGCGGAATGTCGTCTTCAACCAGTGTGCGAATGACGTAGAGCACCGCCGCGCGCGTAACCGATAGCGGCGCGTTGAAATTATTGTGCTGTTGTTCGCTGGTGCCGTGAAAGTCGATGCTGATCCTTTCCTGACTTTCATCGGGTTTGATCGTCACTTCAATGCGGGCACCGTTGTCCATGACGCAGGCAAAGTGTCCGGGCTTGATGTCTTGCAGCACGCGCTTGACCGATGCTTCGGCGTTATCCATGGAATGACGCATGTAGGCGCACACGACATCGCTTCCATAGCGTTCGCTCAGTTTGGAGAGTTCCTTGATGCCGCGCGCGCAGGCGGCAAGTTGGGCACGCAGGTCGGCCAGGTTCTTGTCGGGATTGCGGGCAGGCCAGGGCGGTGAAGCGAGCAGGTCTCGCGTTTGTTCTTCGCAAAGCTCACCGGCTTTCATCAATTGGAAATCGTGGATGCAGATGCCTTCTTCATCAATGCGCTTGCTCTGCGGCGGCATGGAGCCCGGTGTCATGCCGCCAATGTCGGCGTGGTGGCCGCGCGCGGCAACGTAGGCAAAGCAGTTCTGCTGCGCGTCGAACACCGGTGCAATGACCGTGATGTCCGGCAGATGAGTGCCGCCGTTGTAGGGTGAGTTGAGCATCCAGGCATCGCCGGGCCGGACAGAAATATTCTCTTTTCTCCGGCCTTCAATGACGGCTCGGACGCTGTCGCCCATGGAACCCAGATGCACTGGAATGTGCGGTGCGTTGGCAATCAGGGCGCCCTCTGCATCAAAGACCGCGCAGGAGAAATCCAGACGCTCCTTGATGTTTACCGAATGCGCTGTCTGCTGGAGTGCCTCGCCCATCTGCTCGGCGACCGCCATGAAAAGCGTGTTGAAAATTTCACGCATGATCGGGTATGCGCTGGCGTCCGCTGCAACCGGCCTTTCATCGGCTACGCGATCCAGTATCAGGTTGCCCTGCATGTCCAGACGGCCGTGCCAACCCGGTTCGATCAGGGTGGTGGCATTGTCTTCGCTGACGATGGCGGGACCGATCAAGACGCTGGACGTCTGTAGATGCTTTCTGTGGTGAACAGGCACGCTCTGCAGTTCACCGCGCAGGTAGCAGTTAACTCGTTCGGATGCTGATGGCGCGGTCCCGCTCGCAGCGTTCCCGTCAGCTTGTGGCTGCGCTGCCGCGTGGCTGGATTCAAGCGCCTCCACAGAGATCATCTCGATTTCGATGGGCTTGTCGCTGGCGATGAAACCGAATCTGGCGCGGTGCTTTTGCTCAAAAGCTGCGTGCATCTCATTGATGCTTGCGGGCTCAATCGCAAGGCTGCTGTCGGTGCCCGCGTATCGCAGAAAGATCCGGGTGTGCGTGACAGCGGACAGCGCAGCTTGCGGCGATAGTGTGAGCGATGCGATAGCCTGCTTTTCCAGGCTTGAGCGCGTTTGTGCAAGTACATCGCTGGCGTTCGCATCGAGGGGAATGTCGAGCGTTTGCTGCTGGATGTTGCTGCGCTGGGCCATGCCCATGCCGCAGGCAGACAGCACGCCGGAAAAGGGATGAATCATCACCTTGCGCATGCCCAGTGCTTCGGCTACCAGACAGGCGTGCTGTCCGGCAGCGCCACCAAAACTGACCAGGCAATAGTCGCGAACATCATGGCCGCGCTGGATGGAAATCTGCTTGATGGCTTGTGCCATGTGCTCCACAGCAATGCGGATGAATCCTTCTGCGAGCTGTTGTTCGCTGAGGTCTTCGCCGCCTGCTTGCAGGATGGCGTCGCGGATTTCCCGTAAGCGCCTTGCAGATGCATCCGGATCAATGGGCTGATCCGCGCCGCTGCCAAAAGCCTTTGGAAACAGCGATGCCTGAATCTTGCCCAGTACAACATTGCAGTCCGTGATGGTCATTGGGCCGCCAGCGCGGTAACACGCAGGCCCCGGACTGGCCCCGGCAGATTGCGGACCCACCCGCAGTCGCATCCCGTCGAACCAGCAGACCGAACCACCACCCGCCGCCACGGTGTGGATGTCCATCATCGGAGTTCGCAGTTTGACCCCGGCAATTTCGGTTTCCAGCCGGCGTTCGAATTCGCCGGCGTAGTGCGATACGTCGGTGGAAGTGCCGCCCATGTCGAAGCCAATAACCCGATCAAGCCCGGCGATTTCTGCGGTGCGGGCCATGCCGACGATGCCGCCTGCAGGGCCGGACAGAACCGCATCCCGGCCTCTGAAATTTTCAGCATCGACCAGTCCGCCATTGGACTGCATGAACTGCAAGGGGGTGTTGCCCAGCTCTTTCTGTACCCCCTGCACATAGCGGCGCAGCAGGGGCGACAGATAGGCGTCGGCAACGGTGGTGTCACCGCGCCCGACCAGTTTGATCAGGGCGCTGACTTCGTGGCTGACCGAGATCTGGCTGAAGCCGATCTCCTTGGCTATGCGGGCAAGGCGCAGTTCGTGCGCCGGGTACCGATAAGCGTGCAGCAGGACAATGGCAACGCTACGCAGACCATCATCGTAGGCCGCCTGCAATGAGCGACGTGCTTCGGCTTCATCCAGCGGCGTGCTGATGTTGCCGTCGGCATCGATGCGTTCACGAATCTCGGCGACCTCGGCGTACAGCGGCGGCGGCAGCTGGATGTTGCGGTCGAACAGGCGAGGGCGGGTCTGGTGGCCGATGCGCAGTGCGTCAGCGTGACCTTGCGTGATGGCCAGCAAGGTCGGTTCGCCGCGACGTTCCAGCAGCGCATTGGTGGCAACCGTCGTGCCCATGCGGACTTGCTGGATGTTTGCGCTGTGCAGTGTTTCGCCGTGGGCTTCCAGGACCGCACGAATGCCCGCCGTAGCGGCGTCTGCGTAGTGCGCGGGGTTTTCCGACAGCAGCTTGCGCGTTTCGCAAACGCCGTCGGGGCGGCGGGCAACGACGTCGGTGAAGGTGCCTCCGCGGTCTATCCAGAAGGCCCAGGCCGTATCCACTTCGCTTGGAATGCTCATTATCTAATTAATAATGCGCCAAAAATGGCGTAATAAGTGTGAATATATACATGAAAGAGTAAAAAAGTGCGTGCAATGAGTAAAAGTTATAAAATGACAAGACGCAAAAAAGAGCGTATTAAATCAACGATGTCGTCGTAAAAGGTCATATATGGCACATAAGGTGGATTTTAATATCGCAAGCAGTGTGCAGATTGAGCAGGCGCTCTGCCTGCGCCTGGAAGAAATCCGGCTGGCTCGTAACATCACTCAGCGCCAGCTGGCCGAGACTGCGGGTGTCTCTTTGCGCACCATCAGCCGAATCGCCAAGGGAGAAGGCTCATCTTTTGACACCATTATCCGGGTCATGAGGGCATTGGGCATCCAGCAGAATCTGGAAACCCTGCTGCCAGACCCCGCGGTGCGCCCGATAGAGCGCGCACGTTTGCATGGACAGCAGCGTCAGCGCGCGCGGCCGGTCCAGAATGACACTACTGGTGAGCCTTGGCAGTGGGGCGATTCCGAAGCCGATGCGGACGGAGCCTCAGACCGTGAGCCATGACGCATGGGTGCGTTTGTGGGGACGCACGATTGGTGCGGTCAGCTGGCTGGAAGATCGCGAAATTGGCGTGTTCCAGTACGTGCCGGAGTTTCTGGGCAGCGGCATCCAGATTGCGCCTCTGACAATGCCGCTGTTGGAGTTTCCGTACGAATTTCCTGCCTTGCCGCGCAACACCTTCAAGGGCCTGCCCGGGCTGCTGGCTGATTCGCTGCCGGACAAATTCGGCAACGCCGTGATCGACGCATGGCTGGCGGAACAGGGAAGGGAGGCATCGAGTTTTCACCCGGTGGAGCGGCTGTGCTACATCGGCACACGCGGCATGGGTGCGCTGGAATTTGAACCAGCGCTGCCAGCCTCACCGAGCAAATCCAGCCAGATCGACATTGCGAGATTGGTGGGTCTGGCGTCGCAGGTGCTGGCGCAACGTGCCAATCTGGCCGGACATTTCAATCAGGCGGATGACCACGAAGCCATTGAGGACATTCTTCGTGTTGGCACATCAGCGGGCGGCGCGCGTGCCAAGGCCATCCTCGCTTGGAATCCGCAGACCAACGAGTTTCGTTCCGGCCAGGTCAAAAGCGCTCAGGGTTTCGAACCCTGGCTGATGAAGTTTGATGGTGTCAGTAACAATCGCGACAAGGAGCTGGCGGACCCGCAGGGTTATGGGCGAATCGAGTACGCCTACTACCTGATGGCGCGTGAAGCCGGAATCGAGATGAGCCCCTGCCGCTTGCATCACGAGGGCGGGCGCAGTCACTTCATGACACGCCGCTTCGATCGCACTGCTTCCGGTCAGAAGCTGCACATGCAGTCGCTGGGTGCTATGGCGCACTACGACTACAACCAGGCCGGAAGCTACAGCTACGAGCAGGCCGTACAGGTGGCCCGACGCCTGCAGCTGGGTGCCAGTGATATCGCTCAACTGGTGTTGCGCGCAATGTTCAACATCCTGTCGCGCAATCAGGATGACCACGTCAAGAACATCGCGTTTCTCATGGATCGCACCGGGCGCTGGAAGCTTTCACCCGCCTTTGACGTCAGCTACGCCTACGCACCTCAGGGCGCCTGGACGCAGCAACATCAGATGAGCCTCAACGCAAAGCGAGACGGGTTTGAGACCGACGACCTGAAGAGTTTCGCAAACAATGCCGGCCTTAAACCCGCGCAAGCCAGGACACTACTGGAGCAGGCCCGAGCCGCCATCTCGAATTGGCCGCAATCGGCTGAAAGCGCGGGTGTCCCAGCCGATCAGGCCGTCAGCATCGGCAAAGCACATCGACTGATCTGATGCCGAAGGAGGATGTCGATAAGCAAAATGCAACGGCGGAAAGCTGCCCTTTGCGGAGTTCATCCGCGGCGGAATCTTCGTATTAGCCACGCACATGGGATGACTGCTATCGGGCATCCGACTTCGGTCGCATCGCGACCGTCAGATCAGGATGGACAAAGTCGCATCGTGCCAGATGGAGATATTCGTCAGCAGCAATGCCGCCAAGAAACCACCTAGAAGCACAATTTGACCGCTCCTAAGCTGACGCGAAAGTTGATATTGGCTTTAATTCGGGCGCTGCTGGAACCGGGAGGATGTGACGCACGGCAATCCTCGACAATGCCTCACTATTCTTGTTGGCGCTGAGCGCAGACCTCGCGAACACATCCGCGCAGCCATCGGTGTGCAGGGTCCCCATCGAACCGCGGATGCCACAGCAGGGAAACCGTGAACCGCGGCATTGGCAGTGGCAGCGGAAAGCTGTGCATGCCGGCGAACAGGTTTCCGGTATGCCGTTCATGAACTGTCGCGACGATATCCGAAGCTCTGGCCAGGGCCAGCGCTGCGGAAAAGCCACCGACGACCGCAACGATCTTTCGCTTGAGTCCGAGTTCTGCCAAAGCATCGTCGACGTGACCCTTGTCACCCTCTCTGCGCGAAACATGGACGTGAGCGGCGGCTGCATATCGGGAAGACGTCATTTTCCCTTTGCTCAGCGGGTGCCCGGCTCGTACAACGCCAACGTAGCGATCCCGGAATAGTGACTGCGCACGCACTTCCGGACTGATCGATTGATCCACCACTCCCGTTTCCAGATCAACGGTACCGTCCCGCAGGGGGTCACTGGTCTTTTCGAGTTTGTGCAGGAAGTGCATTTGCACGCCCGGCGCTTCGGCGGACACGCGGGCCAATAGGCTGGCGCCGAAGTTTTCCACAAAGCCCTCGCTGGCGCGAAACGTGAACGTGCGATCGAGTTGCCTGAGATCCAGTTGATTGGCGGGTCGCAATGCCGTTTCGGCATCGCGGACCAGTTGACCGATTGAATCGCGAAGCTCCAGGGCTCGGGGTGATGCCACCAGACCACGTCCCGCGCGGACCAGCAGCGGATCACCTGTGGCTTCCCGAAGTCGTGCGAGTGAACGACTCATCGCCGATGGGCTGAGTCGCAGCCGCCGGGCGGCGCGGGCAACACTGCCCTCTGACAGCACGGCTTCCAGGGTGAAAAGCAGATTCAGATCGGGTCGCGTCATATAGGGCGTTGCATGCACTTATGGAGTGCAAATGATGCGCCTTCCGCCATGCACGCTCAAACCCTAATTTGGCCGGAACAAGCCCGGGCAATCTCGGTTCGGGCAGAACCGGAGAAACGATCATGGCCCGCAATACACTCGAAACTTCTATTGAGGGAATCAGGACGGCGTGGGGACCGCTGAGCAGTGAGGTGGTTGCCGCGTGTAAACGTCACCTGGAGGATTTGCTCAAGGCACCCGACACCGAGGATTGGCTGTCATCACTTCACAGCGAAGCTCCTGCGAGCAAAGCGCTGCACAGGGATCCGACGCATGGATTTATTCTGCTGGCGCACGCGGAAAGCGCCGGGCTTTACCGGCCGCCACACGATCACGGCCGGGCGTGGGTCATCTACGCGGTTCAGCAAGGTGAAATCGAAATGGGAACCTATGCCCGGATCGAAAAGCCGGATGGCAGCGCGAAGCTCGTCAAGAGAAATTCGACCCCGGTCCGACCCGGACAAGTGCAGGTCTATCTCCCCGGAGATATTCATGACACTCGTTGCATCACGGGGTCCGCGCTTCTGTACCGCTTTACCGAGCGAGACCTGAAAAAGGAGGACAAAGAGGAGCACCGGGTGACGCGATATGTGGAGCGGGACGGCGTCTGGATGTCGGGCTTCGCATGAACGCGCCCTCTGACGTTGCAGTGGGTGGCCTGTCGGGGTCGCGTCCGCTGTTTGCGATAGCATCTGTTCTGGCCGCCATGGTGCTTGTGGTGCTGGATGCAGCCGTTGCCAATGTGGCGCTGCCCTCTATCGCGCAATCACTCCAGGTCACGCCTGCGAAGTCGATCTGGGTGATCACCGCCTACCAGTCCGCTCTGGTGATGGCGCTGCTGCCCTGTGCCGCGCTCGGTGAGAGTGTTGGCTACCGCCGTGTCTTCACGGTTGGCGTTGCCTTGTTCGTCCTTGCTTCCGTGCTGTGCGCGCTGTCGCCGTCCCTGACATGGCTCGTCGTCGCGCGCTTCGTGCAGGGACTCGGAGGCGCAGCGGTCATGGCGCTGGGCGTCGCGTTATTGCGCACGGTCGTTCCACATCGACGGCTCGGCGCTGCCATCGGTTGGAACGCCGTTGCCGTGGCCCTGTCGTCAGCGGCGGGTCCGGCAATCGGGGCGGCAATATTGTCCGTATCGAGCTGGCAATTTCTGTTCGCCATCAATCTGCCCTTGGGTGTGCTGGTCCTGCTCGCCAGCCGCGCGTTTCCGCATGTCAGTGGCATCAATCGCCGTCTGGACCTTTTCAGTGTGGCGCTGAATGCTGGTGCGTTTGCGTCCTTTGTGATCGGCGCCGAGATTCTTCCCGCACGTCCTGTGATGGCATTCGGACTCATCGGTACCGCAGCCATCGCGCTGATCGTCCTAGTTCGACGTGAGCGACCGAAGAAAGCGCCGCTGATCCCGCTTGATCTGCTCGGTGCCCGCTCATTCCGCATTTCAGTAACGGCATCGATCCTGCTGTTTACCAGTACTTCCGCATCACTGGTGGCCTTGCCGTTCTACCTGCAGCATGGACTTGGCCAGAACATATGGATGACCGGGCTTTACATGACGCCCTGGCCGCTGTCTGTGGCGGTCGCAGCGCCATTTGTGGCGCGCCTTGCGAGTCATGTGTCAACGGCCTCGCTCTGTGCAGCGGGCGGAATATGTCTCGCCTTGGGGCTCGCCGCTGCCGCGATGTGGCCGCTGCAGGAAAGCCTGCTGCCGCTCGCGTTCCTGACCACGTTGTGCGGTCTTGGATTCGGCCTGTTTCAGGTGCCCAATAACCAGAACATGTTTCTCTCAGTGCCGAGCGAGCGAAGTGGCGCAGCGGGAGGCATGCAGGGCACGGCACGGCTGACGGGGCAAACGGCAGGCGCAATCCTCATGACGCTGCTCTTCACCCTGACATCGGTCAGCGCTGCGCCCCGCATTGGTTTAGGTATCGCTGCGGCGTTGGCATTGGCAGCAGGCATTGTGAGTTTGCTGCGCGTCAATTCGAACGCAAATGGCTCGTGCGATGCGCCGCGGCCCTGACCGCTAAGGCAAGGTTCGAGAAAGTATCGACTCGAAGATGGATTTGAAGTGATCGATACCAGTCACCCTGCTTTCACGGCAGTCATGTTAGAGACGTGTCAGATATCGACTGCTTGACGGGCTGGCTCAAGATGATTGCTGGCATTTCGCGATGCGTGCTCAAGAGTGGTCGCGTTCTGGAAGCGCAATTGGAGTATCGCGCTTCTGCTACAAGCGCATTCTCTCGGCTTCTCAGCAATCAAAAACAACGACTCGATTCGCACTGGTTGTTTCAAAACGGCCGCGGGCGACTCGATTGTGATTTGAGCGTTGCCCCGTATCGCTGTAGAAAATTTGATGAACCGTGGCTTTTCCGGGTCCGAGTCGGCTGAGGTTCACAAGGGATTCGTAAACTGGCGTAGCTCACAGGGTTGCGCGTGTCTTCTGTTGTGTCGCGTGTCTTGTCTCGCCTAACTCGTAGAAACTGGAGTCGCTCTTGAGTCGTCTAATTTTTGCCGTCGCTGCTGTGGGAGCGGCCTTGTCGATCTACGCCTGTAGTCGTGCCTACATTCAGCCAGAAGCACTGACGCCGCCAGTGGCCGCGGCCCAGACCGTGCATTACCGCCAAGATGTGCAGCCCATCTTTGAACAGAAGTGTGCCGCCTGCCACGCCTGCAACGATGCGCCCTGTCAGCTCAAGCTGACCAATTGGGAAGGCACCGAACGTGGTGCCTCAAAGCTGCCGGTTTACAACGGCACGAGGAAGGATGATCAGGCACCGACCCGTCTGGGAATCGATGCAATACGGACATCAGACTGGCGAAAGATCGGATTCTTCTCTGCGCTCTACGCACCGGAGAATGACGAAGCCTCGCTGATGGAGTCTTCGCTGATCAGTCGCATGATTGAGCTGGGTCACGCCCATCCCTGGGAGCCCAATAGCAAGATTCCGGAACATATCGAGTTGGACCGCGGGCGAGAGAACGTTTGCCCCACAATTGCGGAGTTTGATGACTACGCCGAGGAGCGTCCGCTGCAAGGCATGCCGCTGGCCGTCACGGGTCTGACTGAGCAGGAGTACCAGACACTCAGCGCCTGGACGGCGGAAGGCAGCGTTGTGGAGCCGTCCCTGTTGTCGCCTTCACCTTCGGAGGCCAAAGCGATCCAGACCTGGGAGGCGTTTCTGAATCGCGATAGCAAACGAGAGCAGTTGGTGGCGCGCTATCTGTTTGAGCATCTGTTCATCGCGCATCTGCATTTCGCCAGCGAAGACAAACCCAATTTCTATGAGTTGGTGCGCTCTCGCACGCCGCCGGGGCAGGCGGTGGTGCCGGTGGCGACAACAAGACCCAATGGACAGGCCGATGGCCCGGTGTTTTATCGTTTCCGCCTGATTACTGAAACGCTGGTCCAGAAGACGCACATTACCTATGCCCTCAGCGAGGAGAAGCTGCGTCGTTTTGAATCCCTGTTCTATGCAGACGACTGGGAAGTGGATCAGCTGCCCGGTTATTCCAAGGCCGATCGGGCGAATGCCTTTGCCACATTTGCGGCAATTCCAGCCAGGGCGCGTTACCAGTTCATGCTGGATGACGCTGAATACTTTGTGCGCACCTTTATTCGCGGACCGGTGTGTGCTGGCCAGATCGCAACCGATGTCATCCGCGATCAGTTCTGGGTGAGTTTCGAAGATCCCGAGACCGAGCGCTACGTCAACAGTGCTGACTATCGAAAGAAGGTCACACCATTGATTGGCGTGCCCGGGCAGGACTCCGACCTGATTGATGTTGCTGAGCAGTGGGATAAGTATCGCGATCAGCGAAATCGATACATGGAAAGTCGCCAGGCTGAGTACGCCCGTGCACAGCCCGAAGGTCCTGGTCTTGATGATCTGTGGGATGGCGACGGCAGCAATCGCGATGCCCTGCTCACGGTATTTCGGCATCACGACAGTGCGGCTGTGCGGCGCGGCCTGCACGGCACCTTGCCAGAATCCTTGTGGGTCATGGATTACCCGCTGCTTGAACGCACGTATTACAACCTGGTCGTCAATTTCAACGTGTTCGGCAGTGTTTCCCATCAGCTTCAGACCCGGCTTTATTTTGATCTGATCCGCAATGAGGGCGAGTACAACTTTCTTCGTTTCATGCCCCCTAGCGCTCGCGAGAAAATTCGGAAGTCCTGGTATCGCGGGATGGGCGAGGTCAAGTTGTTCACCACCTATGCCAAGGCGGATGACGCCGCGCCGACCCGCATCGCCTATCAAACGGACGATCCCAAGGCTGAGTTTGCAAACAAGCTTTTCTCGCACATGAGCAAGATCACCGGCCCGGATGATGTGCTCAATCGTTGCGTGGATGGTGCCTGCGACGAGTCCGGCACACCTGAAGCGCTGCGGCCAATCCACGCGGCCCTGCGTGAACTGGCGGGTAAGACCGGCGCGCAGTTGCCCGTCATACCGCTTCTTCCTGAATTGGTTTACCTGAGGATTAAGCCTGCCGGAGAAGCGCCCCTGATCTACGCGCTGGTTCATAACCGTGCTCACACCAACGTCGCGTTTCTGCTCGGTGAAGAGCTGCGTTTTGAGCCGGAGAAGGACACGCTAACCGTGATGGAAGGCGCCATTGGCAGCTATCCGAACTTCATGTTCGATGTTCCGTCGACCGAAGTAGCGGACTTCGTCAAAGCCTTGTCATCCGCAGAAGACGCAAAAGCGCTTGAAGCTGTAGTAGAGCAGTGGGGCGTGCGCCGCACTCACCCCAATTTCTGGGCGCTCTTTCACGATCTGTCTCGCTACGTGGATCGGACCCAGCCCATCGAGACCGGAATTTTCGACATGAGCCGATACGAGAATCTCTGAGCGAGCGCCCAGAAGGATTCGACCATTGACGGCGTCGCCTGCGGTGGCGGGGAGCGTAAGCGACCCAAGCTCCACGGAGGTTCGTCTGAACTCTGAGGCGGCACCGAACTGAATCGGTGCTCACTGTCGGGAGAGGGAATTGGCGCGACCGGAAGGATTCGACCACGGACGGCATCGTCGGCGGTGGCGGGGAGCGTAAGCGACCCAACCTCCACGGAGGTTCGTCTGAACTCTGAGACAGCGCCGAGCTGAATCGGTACTCGCTGTCGGGAGGGGGAATTGGCGCGCCCGGAAGGATTCGACCACGGACGGCGTCGCCGGCAGTGGCGGGGAGTGTAAGCGACCCAACCTCCACGGAGGTTCGTCTGAACTCTGGGACAGCGCTGAGCTGAATCGGTACTCGCTGTCGGGAAGGGAATTGGCGCGCCCGGAAGGATTCGAACCTCCGACCCCTTGGTTCGAAGCCAAGTGCTCTATCCAGCTGAGCTACGGGCGCCCTGTAGACGCGTGCATTGTAGCCGGGGTGCGGCTTGCGTGCGCGGCAGAGGGTCGTGGATTTGCCTCTGGATTCGCGTATCGTTGCCGCCTTTCCTCGCCTTTCTATCCCTGCAGCCATGCTTTTCGAGCGGATCAATCCCGAATGCGTCTGAATAAATTTGTCAGTCAAAGCGGCGTCTGCTCGCGAAGGGAAGCGGATCAGTGGATCGACGCAGGACGAGTATCGGTCAACGGGGCCGTGGCTGTGCTGGGTACGCAGGTAGAGGAGGGTGACGTCGTCACCGTCGATGGCAAGGAAGTAGGGGAAAAGCGAAGAGCCGTCTATATCGCCCTGAACAAGCCGGTAGGCATCACCTGCACCACAGAGAAGCACATCAAGGGAAATATCATCGACTTTGTGGGGCACCGCGAACGCATTTTTCCCATCGGGCGCCTGGACAAGGATTCGGAAGGCCTGATTCTTCTGACCAACCAGGGTGATATCGTCAATCAGATCCTGCGCGTGGAGAACGCGCACGAGAAGGAATACGTGGTCACCGTGGACCGGCCGATCGACGGCGCCTTTCTTGCAGCCATGTCCGCAGGCGTTGAGCTGCCTGAACTCGGCGCCACGACCTTGCCGTGTCGCTTGCGCCGCACCGGTCCAAAGACCTTCCACATCATTCTCACGCAGGGCCTTAACCGCCAGATTCGGCGAATGTGCGCCGCGTGCGGCTACAAGGTGCGCCGTCTTCAGCGGATTCGAATCATCAACGTTGATCTGGCCGGGCTTGCCGTTGGCAAATGGCGTGACCTGAGTACCGAAGAATTGAAGGGGCTGGTTCCCGGTCTGGACATGCCCTCAGCAGGGTGATTGGCCGGGTTTGACCCTGAAACTGGCCCTGTCAAAGGTATGGTTCGTGGCTATTTCCATCTGAGCGATAATGGCGGACTGAAATTTTGATCCAAGCAAAGGAGATACCATGGCTGAGGCCTATATCGTAGACGCGCTGCGCACCCCCACTGGCAAGCGAAAGGGCTCGCTGGCCAATATTCATCCGGCTGATCTGGGGGCACATGTTCTCAAGAATCTGGTTGAGCGCAACAACATTCCTGCAGAGGAATATGACGACGTGATCTGGGGCGCGCTCGACGCCATCGGCCCTCTGGCCGGCAACATCGGTCGCTCGTCCTGGTTGGCTGCGGGCCTGCCGGAAACCGTGCCGGGTGTCGTCATTGATCGGCAGTGTGGTTCGTCGCAGCAGGCCGTTCACTTTGCCGCGCAGGCCATCATGTCGGGCGTCAACGATGTGGTGATTGCGGGCGGCGTGCAGAACATGACCGCTATTCCCATCATGTCCGCCGCCATGGCCGGCAAGGCGCTGGGTTTTGAGGATCCCTATTCCGGGTCCACGGGCTGGACCGCCCGCTACGGCAAGACCGAGATTTCCCAGTTCAACGGCGCCGAGCTGATGGCCGACAAGTGGGGCTTCTCGCGTGAAGACCTGGAAGTGTTCTCGCTCGAATCGCATCGACGCGCACGTGCGGCTATTGCTGCCGGTCACTTTGATCGCGAGATCGTGCCACTCAATGGTCTGAGCAATGACGAGACCACCCGCGAAACCACGCTGGAAAAGATGGCCGAGCTCAAGACGCTTCGCGAAGGCGGCAAGATCACCGCGGGCGTGGCCAGTCAGACCTGCGACGGCTCCTCCGGCATCCTGCTGGTGTCTGAAAAAGCCCTGAAGAAATACAATCTGAAGCCGCGTGCCCGCATTCATCACATGAGCGTGCTGGGTGATGATCCGGTGATGATGCTGTCCGCGCCGATTCCGGCCACCGCAAGGGCCATGAAGAAGGCAGGCATGAAGCTCGAAGATATCGATCTGGTCGAGATCAACGAAGCCTTTGCGCCAGTACCGATGGCGTGGCTCAAGGAAACCGGTTACCCGGCGGAGCGCACCAACGTTAACGGCGGTGCCATCGCCTTGGGTCACCCGCTGGGCGCTACCGGCACCAAGTTGATGACCACGTTGCTGCACGAGCTGGAGCGCACCAACAAGCGTTACGGCCTGCAGACTATGTGTGAGGGCGGCGGTCTGGCCAACGTGACGATCATCGAGCGCCTGAGCTAAGCGCAAGATAGACCGTTGCTGCATATCAGCCCGGCTTCGTGATTGCGAAGCCGGGCTTTTTTTCGTCCTAAGCAAGGGGCTGCCCTGCGATTAGCGGCTGGGCCGTGGCAATAGTCAGGTCCTGCGCATCGCATCCTGGCGGTAGATCTCCGGCGGCTTTCCGAACCAACGCTTGAACGCGCGACGGAAATTGGCGCTGTCGTGGTAATTCAGCAGCGCCGCCACCGCTTCAACCGGGAGCCGGTTTCGGCAAAGATAATCGGCTGCCTGTTGCGAGAGGATGTCGTCGCGAATGCGTCGAAAGCTGGTGTTCTCTTCTGCCAGTTTTCGAGCCAGCGTTCGTTTGCTGATGAACAGGGCGGCGGCGGCTTCGTCTTCGCTGAGCGTTCCGGGCGGGTGCGAAAGCATCATTTTCTTGATGCGCGTTGAATAGCGCTGACTATGTCCGGGTAGCTCAGCGAGCATGGTCTCGCATTGCTGCATGGCGAGAAGATAGTTTTCGTGGTTGGCCGATGCATTTGGCTCGCGACACAGCGCCATGGGCAAGCGGATGACCAGGCGCTCGCAGCCGAATGTAATTTTTCCCGGCAGGGATCGGGCATAGACAGCCTGATATTCCGGTGCTGCGTATGCGAACCTGATTTCAGCTTCATCCGGAGCGCGCCCCACCAGGAACTCAGCGATTTCGAAATAGGACCGGGTCAAGGTTTCCGACAGGCAACGCTGGATCTCGGGGGCCATCGGAAACGTGAACACGATCGTGCACTCCAGCCAATCGAGGCGCTCCTCTATGGCGAATTGCGCGAAGTTGATCCGTGTGGGCAGAAAATGTTGAATCGCGTGCGTCGCGGTGAACAGGTCTGGGCTGCTGTTGGCGACAAAACTCATGGCGCCGTGGGCCGCCGGTGTCAGGCGCTTGCCCAGGCGCAGACCAAAATCCGGATGCGGAGAAATGCGTAGCGCGTTGCGCAAAATCTGAATTTGTTGCGCGGCAGTCAGGCGTTGATCGTCGCGCAGAAACTGCTCGGGTCTCAGCTCGGTGCCAAGCAATAAACCCGACAAGCTCTTGGGGGTCAGGCCCAACTCGCGCGCGATCAGGCGCGAATAGCTCGATGGCATATCGGCTACGGTGTCCTTCTGAGACTTTGCACGCTCCAAGTCGTTCTCCAGGGCCGACCACCGATAGCGGGCACCAGTGTCTTGAAATGACTCCATTGTGTCAAAAAATGACCTCATGGTCGGTACATCGGCGGTTTACTCTGCTTTCATCGGGCAAGGACCTGCGACGCTTCCTTTGGCTTGCCAGAATCAATGATAAAAATGAGGAGAACGTCAAAATGACGACTGCAACTCGCGTTATGGACAGCCTGCAAACTCGGGCAGTCAACACCGCCAGCAACCTGGTGCCGATGCACTGGCAGATTCGCGCGCTTCAGGCATTGGTGAAGGCCAAGAAAACGGTGCTCGGTGCGCGCCCGGTGCCCAAGTTCGTTGAGCAGCCGGTTCCGGACGTCAGCAGCCTAGCGCTGGAAGATGTTGACGTCAGCAATCCGTTTTTGTTCCGTCAGGATCAGTGGCGCGCCTACTACAAGCGGCTGCGTGATGAGGCGCCGGTGCACTATCAGAAGAACAGCCCCTTCGGTCCGTTCTGGGCGGTGACCCGCTATGAGGACATCGTGTACGTGGATAAGCACCACGATCTGTTTTCATCCGAACCGGTGATCATTCTTGGCGATACTCCGGAAGGTTTGCCGCTGACGATGTTCATTGCGATGGATCCGCCAAAGCACGACGTGCAGCGCAAGGCGGTGCAGGGTGTGGTGGCACCGCAGAACCTGAAAGAGATGGAAGGCCTGATCCGCCAGCGTACGCAGGAGGTGCTGGATAGTCTCCCCCTAGACACGCCGTTTGACTGGGTGTCCACGGTGTCCATTGAACTGACCGGGCGCATGCTTGCCACCTTGCTGGATTTTCCCTACGACAAGCGAGACAAGTTGGTGTACTGGTCTGATCTGGTCACCGGGTCACCCGAAACCACCGGTGGCGCCTATGCCGACCCGGACGAAATATTTATCGGGGCGGCTGATATGGCTCGGCATTTTTCCGAGCTGTGGCATGACAAAGCAGCGCGCCATGCCGCGGGTGAGGCGCGCAGCTTTGACCTGATTAGCCTGATGCAAAGCAGCGAAGACACGCGCGACTTGATCAAGCGGCCGATGGAGTTTCTGGGCAATCTGGTCTTGCTGATCGTCGGTGGCAATGACACCACTCGCAACTCCATGAGCGGGGGTGTGCTGGCCCTGAATGAGTTCCCGGAAGAGTTCGCCAAACTGAAAGCCAATCCAGAACTGATTCCGAACATGGTGTCGGAGATCATCCGTTGGCAGACCCCACTGGCCTACATGCGCAGGGTTGCCAAGCAGGACGTGGAACTCGGTGGTCAGACCATCAAGAAGGGTGATCGCGTGATGATGTGCTATGCCTCCGGTAATCGTGATGAGCGAAAGATCGAAAGCCCGGATCAATTCATCATCGACCGCAAGGGCGCGCGAAGTCATTTGTCATTCGGATTTGGTATCCACCGGTGCATGGGCAACCGTCTGGCAGAAATGCAATTGCAGATCCTGTGGGAAGAATTGCTGGCCCGGTTTGACAACATCGAGGTTCTGGAAGCGCCTGAGCGCGTGCAGTCCAATTTTGTGCGCGGCTATTCCAAGATGATGGTGAAACTCACGGCGAAAGGGTAATAGCGTGCGGGGCGTCTGTAGCGGAATCGCAACGCGAGTTGCTCCCGTGATTTCGGGCAGGTCCTGGCAGGGCAGAGACCTGCCTTTCGCGCGCTGCGGGCTCTCCCCATGAAGCTACAGGCGATCGCATCTGGCCAAGCCTGCGGCGCGACGGTAACGGGCCTCGATTTGTCGCAGCCGCTCGACACAGCCACCATTGCCGAAATTCGATCGGCCTGGCTTGAGCATCATGTGTTGTCGTTCCCGGACCAGGCGTTGAGCGATGACGATCTGGAACGTTTCACGCTCTACTTTGGTGGCTACGGCGAGGATCCTTTCATCGCACCGATTCCCGGTCGCAAACACGTGATCGCGGTGCAGCGTCGCGCCACGGAGACCTCGCCGCTGTTTGCGGAGAACTGGCACAGCGACTGGAGCTTTCAGGCGCAGCCGCCTGCCGGGACCTGTCTCTACGGGATCACCATTCCGCCAGTGGGCGGCGACACCTTGTTCGCCAACCAGCACGCAGCTCTCAATGCGATGCCTGACAAGTTGCGCGCGCGCATTGAAGGGCGCAATGCCATCCATTCTGCAAAGCGTGCTTATGCGCCCGACGGCATGTACGGCATGGGCGATGCCAAGAGCCGTTCGATGGTGATCCTGCCGTCCAGGGACGCCGAGAAAACACAGCGGCATCCACTGATCCGCAAACATCCCGAAACGGAACGGGAAGGCCTGTTCGGCTGTTTTGGCTACATCGTTGGCATAGAAGACATGGATGACAACGCGGCCATGGAATCGATGATGGATGTGTACCAGTGGCAGACCCGCGAGGAATTCCAGTACCGGCATCACTGGCAGCCGAAGATGCTGGTGATGTGGGATAACCGTTCTCTTTTGCACGCTGCAACCGGCGGCTATGCAGGACATGATCGCCTGCTGCACCGGACGACCATCGCAGCCGCCCGAAGCTGATTCCGCCATATGGTCGGTTGGCGTGCTGGTGTGCTCGCTCAACTGGAGCCCGGCCTCAACTCGCAACAGTGTGCGAGCAAGATCTTAATCTGCGGAGGGCGAGGGAGCCCGGTAGGCGTCTGCTTCGAGGCTTGATCCACAAGCAGAAGGACGGGGGCTTTTGCCGGCCTCAGGCTGCCTTTCGATTCTTGTTCTTGGCGACGAGCTTGGCCGGTGGGCGCACAACCGTGGCCTTCACCGCATTCAGGCGAGTGTCTGTGATCTCGAACTGATAGCCCTCGATCTCAACCTTCTTTCCGGGTTGCGGAATGTTTTCCAGCTTCTCGAGCAACAGGCCGTTAATGGTTTTCGGTCCGTCTGTTGGTAGCTTCCAGCCCAGCGAACGATTCAGGCTGCGCAGCGTGACGGAGCCGGAAATCCTGAAGCTTCCGTCCGGATCGGCGTAGACGTTCTTGATGCGCGTGGCCGGATCGGAGGTGAATTCTCCGACAACTTCCTCGAGGATATCCTCCAGGGTCACCAGCCCCTGGATATCGCCGTACTCATCCACGACGAAGCCAATGCGGCGCTTCTGGTTCTGGAAATTGAGCAACTGCTGATTGAGCGGTGTGCCTTCCGGAACAAAGTAGGGTTCCTTGGCGATATCAATCAGTGAACGCGTATCCAGTGTGTCATTAGCCAGTGCGGTCATCAGGCGGCGCACATGCACCACGCCACAGAGTTCATCAATGGAGCCGCTGAACAGGGGCAGACGCGTGTGCTGGGTGGCGAGGATCTGCTCGCGGATCTCTTCCCATGGCTCGGACACATCAACGCCGACGATCTCGTTGCGCGGCACCATGATGTCTTCGACGGTGCCGTGTTCCAGATCCAGGATGGACAACAGCATTTTCTGGTGTCGCTGCGGGATCATGGCGCCAGCCTCAGCCACCACCGTACGCAACTCTTCGGTTGATAGGCTGTGTTGCGCGGCTTCTTCAGGGCTGACCCCGAGAATGCGCAGCAGTCCGTTGCTGATCAGGTTGACTACCCACACCAGCGGAAACATCAGGCGCAGGAGCGGCCAGAAGACATAGGCCGCCGGTATGCCGATTCTTTCCGGGTGCAATGCAGCCAAGGTCTTGGGTGTGACTTCGCTGAAAATCAGCAGGGTGATCGTCAGCGAGCCGGTGGCGATGGCAATGCCGGTATCGCCTGGAAAAATGCGCAGGGCAATCACTGTGGCGACCGCGGCGGCCAAGCTGTTGACGAAATTGTTGCCCAGCAGGATGGTGCCGATCAGGCGGTCGGGCCGCTCCAAAAGCTCATGTGCCAGCTTCGATCCGCGATGACCAGCCTTCGCCCGGGTCTTGAGGCGGTAACGGTTCAGGGTCATCAGGCCGGTTTCCGAGCCTGAGAAAAATGCTGAGAGCGCGAGCAGAACTACCAGGAGTCCGAATAGCGCAGGTAAGGGTATGTCGTTCAAGTAGGTGGCAAAAGCCGATGGCCGCTGAGCTTGTTTGTTACTGAATGAAGGGCTTGGGTGTCAAGCCATGCGACTTGAAGTATGTGTTCAAACCCAATGTTTTCCAAAGATTTGTTCAAGAATTATCTTGCTGCCAAAGTACGCGAGAATCAGGGTCGCATAGCCCGAGAGCGCCCAGCGAGTCGCAGTTTTTCCGCGCCAGCCATAGCGCCACCGGCCCCACAACAGGACGCCGAAGATCAGCCACGCAGAGATAGATAGAACCGTCTTGTGGGCCAGATGCTGGGCCAGCCAGTCGTGTACAAACCACAGGCCAGTCAGCAGGGTCAGGCTGAGCATCACAAAGCCGAGGGCGATGAGCTGGAACAGCACGTTTTCCATGGTCTGAAGCGGCGGCATGCGGCCATCGGACGGGCTCACCCTGTGTCGATGCAGCAGCCTTTCCTGAATGGCCAGGGCGACCGACTGGACAGCAGCCAGCGTCAACAGCCCGGCGCTGAGCAGCGATATCAGGATGTGCGAGCTCACCTGCCATTCCTCAACCTTAATCTGACTGAGCGGCGAGGGGGCCAGCGCGGCCCACAATGCGAATAGTCCGGCGAGCGGATACACCACTACGCCATTGATGCTGACCGGCTCTCTGAACGAGAACACCCAGAGTAGAAGTGAGGACTGCCAGGCAAACAGGGAGGCGGCTTCGGTGGTGCCGATGCGCAGGCTGCCTTCGTGGACCAGCCCCAGCAGAAGCGCAAGCAGATGTGCGCTCAGAGCAAAAGGCGCCAGCCAGCGAATGCGTTCGGGCCTGTTCCAGGCGAACAGGCCACAGGCGCTGTAGCACGCCAGAGCGATTAGGGAAGCAGTCAGGGCATTCATCCGAGCCCCGGAGAATAGCATTGGCAAGCGAGGGCTAAGGGCAGGAGCTGCATGCTAGGATCACTTTGAACTTTGCGAGAACGTGATGCGAATCAAGGTGCTGGGATGTAGTGGAGGCGTCGGGCCCGACTTGCGCACCACCGCTCTGCTGGTTGATGACGAGATTCTGATTGATGCCGGGACCGGCGTCTGCGACCTCGATCTTGTGCAAATGCGCAAAATTGGGCGCGTCTTCCTGACCCACTCCCACCTTGACCACGTATGTGGTCTGGCGTTCATGGCTGACAATCTGTTCGATGAAATCCAGCGCCCGGTCGAGATCATGGGCATCAGCGAGACCCTGCGGATCCTGCGGCGCAATCTGTTCAATTGGAAGCTGTGGCCGGATTTCACCAAGCTGCCGAGTCGCGAGGCACCCGTGATCAAGTTTCGATCCATTCGCAGCGAACGGCGTGTGGATCTGGGGGAGGGCCGCAGCCTTTGTGCCTTTGCCGTCCGGCATACGGTTCCAGCGGTTGGCTACGTGCTGGAAACGCCCAATGGCGTTTTCGCATTTACGGGTGACACCGGCTCCTGCCCGCAGATGTGGGACTTCCTGAATGGGTTGGAGCGGCTCGACTATCTGATGATTGATGTGGCGTTTCCCGATCAGGAAGCTTGCCTGGGCGAGATCGCGAAACATTACACACCGGCGCTGCTCGGCGACGAGCTGTCGTCGCTCCGCCACCGACCAGAGTTGTTGCTGACCCACCATAAGCCCGGCTGTGGCCCGACCCTGGATGCCCAATGCCGGCGCGCAATGAAAGGCTGGAAGCATCGCCACCTCAAGAGGGGCGACGTCATCGAGATCTGAACGAGAATTGCTCGGGCGAATCGGTTAGCCTTTCGCCTCGATTTTCAGCGCACCACCCTACATGTTTGATTCACTGACTCAACGCCTGACCCAGACGCTCGACAGCATCCGTGGTCAGGGACGCCTCACAGAAGACCAGATCAATGCAGCGGCGCGCGAATTGCGTATGGGCTTGCTGGAAGCCGATGTGGCGCTGCCGGTGGTCAAGGGTTTCATCGACAAGGTCAAGCAACGTGCGCTTGGCGCAGAAATAACGGCCTCGCTGAAGCCGGGGCAGGCGTTTCTTCAGGTGGTGCAGCAGGAGCTGACCAGTGCGCTGGGCGGCAAGGCCGAGCCACTCAACCTGCGGGCGCAGCCGCCGGTGGTCATTCTCATGGCGGGCCTGCAGGGCTCGGGCAAGACCACCACCACGGCCAAGCTCGCACGCCGGCTCAAAGAGGACGACAAGAAAAGCGTGATGGTGGTGTCCTGCGACGTCTACCGACCCGCTGCCATCGAGCAGCTGCGCATTGTCGCCGGGCAGGTGGGCGTTGAAGTCTTCCCGTCTGAAGTGGGCCAGGAGCCGGTCAAGATCGCGACCGATGCGCTGGCACAGGCTAAGAAGCAGTACGCTGACGTCCTGATTGTGGATACGGCAGGTCGCACGACGGTAGACGCCGAAATGATGGCCGAGATCAGCGCCCTGCACGCGGCGCTGTCGCCTACCGAAACCCTGTTCGTTGTGGACAGCATGACCGGTCAGGACGCAGCCAATACCGCGAAGGCCTTTGGTGATGCGCTGCCGCTGACGGGCGTGGTGCTGACCAAGGTCGATGGCGACTCACGCGGTGGTGCGGCGCTGTCGGTGAGTCAGGTGACCGGCAAGCCGATCAAGTTCCTGGGCGTTGGCGAAAAGACCGACAAACTCGAAGTTTTTCATCCCGATCGAATTGCGACCCGCATCATTGGCCAGGGTGACGTCCTGAGCCTGATCGAGGAAACAACCAAGAAGGTTGATGCTGAAAAAGCGCAGAAGCTGGCCAAGAAGATCTCGTCCAAGCGAGGTTTTGACCTCGCAGATTTTCGCGAACAGATGCAGCAGATGCAGAACATGGGCAGCTTTGAATCCATTCTGGAAAAGCTGCCTGGCGGTGCGCAGATGCAGGCGCAGATGAAGAACGTCAATGCCACCAAGGAAATGGGACGCGCGGTGGCCATCATCAATTCAATGACGCCGCAGGAGCGAAAGTTTCCGAACCTGCTCAAGGCCTCGCGCAAACGCCGGATCGCCGCAGGCAGCGGTGTACAGGTTCAGGACGTCAACAAGTTGCTGCGCCAGTTCGACTCGACCCGCGACATGATGAAGAAGGTGGCCAGCGGCGGCATGGGCAAGCTCATGCGTCGCATGGGCGGCAAGTTGCCGCCCGGGATGCTGCCGCCCCGCTAGATCCCAACCCTCCGGCTCGCAACCTGCGAGCCATGCGGCTTATTTCGAGGGCTCAAGCTCCAGGCTGATGGCGTCATCGTCGGCGCGGATGATGAGCACGCCGTTGGTTCCCGGCCAGATATCGGTGCTGGCTCGCCACTTTGCCTGCCCGACCTCGCGGAAAGCGGCCAGTACACCCACAAACCGCATCTCAGGGGGGAATTCCCGGTCGAGTGTCAGCGTTTGGCCCGGCTCAATGATGATTTCATCACGCTTGACCAGATCTTGGGCCAGGACCTCTTCGTCGCGGTCGTACAGAGCAAAGTAATCGGCAACATTGAATTCAGTGAGATCGCGCAGCGCGTAGATCCGGATCACCAGCGGTGACGCGTTGCCGGAGGAATCCGGGTTGAGGTTGGCGGCGCCCACGGCGCTGAAGGTCAGGCGCGAGGCCTTGGGTTCGCGCGACATGGTCGTTGCGCAGCCGCTCAACACAACCGCCGCACAAAGGCTCAGGTAGATGATGCTGCGGGACAGGAGAACGGAGCGAAAGAGCGGCATGATGAGTCGGGTCATGTGGTGGCTTGCGCAAATGGACCGGTCAGTCATGCAGTCGGGTCGCGTCAAGCGATGATGGCGAGATGAGAGGTTTGGACATCCGTACCCAGACGCAGTTCAGCACTGCAGGGCTGTCCATCCGGATGGCGGAACGGGAAAAGATATCACTGGCCTTGCGCCTGTCACAAACTTGCCCAGAGCCTAGGGGCGGCCGGTTACTCGAAGTGATAGGCAAACTCGGCGTCCGATACGCCGACTCGAACAGATCTGACAGGCAGCCCTTCCATCATGCGACGCAGAAACTCGCCGGAGACCTCCGGCAGCATTGAGTTGGTCAGAATGGCGTCGATCATGCGGCCTCCCGAGTCACTTTCCGTACAGCGAGAGACCACCAGATCAACCACGTCATCGCCATACTGGAAGGGAATCTTGTAGCGCGACTCGATGCGTTTCTTGACGCGTTCTAGCTGCAACACCACGATCTGGCCGAGCATCTCATCCGAGAGCGGGTAGTACGGGATGCTGACCAGCCGGCCGAGCAGCGGCGCCGGAAAAATGCGTAGCAGCGGCTCACGCAGGGCCAGGGCAATCTCGTCAGCCTGTTTGGGCTGTGCTGTATTGCGCATGGAGCCAATCAGTTCAGTTCCCAGATTGGTGGTCAAGAGAATCAGGGTGTTCTTGAAGTCGATGACGCGGCCTTCGCCATCTTCCATAAAGCCTTTGTCAAAGACCTGGAAGAAAAGCTCGTGCACGTCGGAATGGGCCTTTTCCACTTCATCGAGCAGGATCACGGAATACGGCTTGCGGCGGACCGCCTCGGTGAGCACACCGCCTTCACCGTATCCCACATAGCCCGGCGGGGCGCCCTTGAGCGAGGAGACGGTATGGGCCTCCTGATACTCGCTCATGTTGATGACGATCATGTTCTGCTCGCCGCCGTACAGGGCCTCGGCCAGGGCGATGGCGGTTTCGGTTTTGCCGACACCGGAGGCGCCCGCCAGCAGGAACACGCCGATGGGTTTCGCGGGGTTGTCCAGTCCGGCGCGCGAAGTCTGGATGCGCCGCGCAATCATCTGCATGGCGTGATCCTGCCCGACGATGCGCTTGGCCAGCAGCTCCGGCAGATGAAGAATGGTGTCCAGCTCATTGCGCGCGATGCGACCTACCGGGATGCCGGTCCAGTCGCAGATCACGCTGGCAATGGCCTGGTAATCGACGATGGGCAGCATGAGGGGCGCATCGCCCTGCAGGGTGCTGAGCGCCTGTTGTACCTCTGTGAGGCGCGCAAGGGATTGAACGCGCGCCTGTGCGCTGAGCGGCGGATTATCCAGACGAGCGGATGCTCCGTCTGCATCGCTCGTTGCCGGGCTACCCATGGCAACCGGGCGCCGGCTGGCCTGGCCGGGCACATTGCCTCCAATGCGCAATTGCTTGCGCAATTCCAGCAGTTCGTTGACCAGTGAGAGCTCTTTCTCCCAGCGAGACTCAAGGCTGGCGAGAACGTTGCTCTGCGTTGCCAGGTGCTCCCGCGCCAACAGTTCTCGTTCTGCGACATCGATGCCGATATTTTTTTCCCGGCTGATGATGTCCAGCTCGGTATTCAGCGCATCAATCTTGCGGCGGGCTTGATCAACTTCGGCAGGTGTCGCGTGCAGGCTCACTGCAACGCGTGCGCAGGCGGTGTCCAGCAGGCTCACCGCCTTATCTGGCAGCTGCCGCGCAGGAATATAGCGATGAGATAGCCTGACCGCAGCTTCCAATGCCTCGTCGAGAATCTGCACCTTGTGATGCCGTTCCATGGAACTGGCCGCGCCGCGCATCATCAGGATGGCCTGCTGCTCATCCGGTTGACTGACCAGAACCGTCTGGAAGCGACGCGTCAGTGCGGGATCTTTCTCGATGTGCTTCTTGTACTCAGCCCAGGTGGTTGCACCCACGGTGCGAAGCGTGCCGCGGGCAAGGGCGGGCTTCAGCAGGTTGGCGGCATCGCCGGTTCCTGCAGGGCCGCCCGCGCCAACCAGGGTATGCGTCTCGTCTACAAACAGGATGATGGGTCGTGAACTGGAATGAACTTCTTCAATTACTGAACGCAGTCGCTGTTCGAATTCACCCTTGACCGTTGCTCCGGCCTGCAGCAAGCCGACGTCGAGTGCCAGCAAACTGACATCCTTGAGTGCAGGCGGGACATCGCCGCGCGCAACGCGCTGTGCAAATCCCTCGACGATGGCGGTTTTGCCTACACCGGCTTCGCCTACCAGCATCGGGTTGTTCTGCCGGCGCCGCATGAGAATGTCGATGAGACGCCGAATCTCTTCATCGCGTCCCACGATCGGGTCCATGCTCCCACTCCGCGCCTGCTCAGTCAGGTCGGTGGTGTAGCGGCGCAGCGCCTCCTTGCGACCCAGCGCGGCGGGCGCGACGCGTTCTCCTTCCTTCGCGATATTGCCGCCCGACGCAAGATCGATCCCGTCATTGGATGATTGCCCTGCTTCAGCAGAGCCATCGATGATCTCGTGGAAAGCCTCGGCCAGTTCATCGATTTTTATTTTTTCAAATTGCCTGGAAATCGCGAAAAGGCTGTTTCGCAGCGGCTTGGTCTTGAGCATTGCGAACAACAGGTGCCCGGTGCGTACCGCAGGGTCGCTGAACATCAGTGTGGCGTAGACCCAGCCCCGTTCGGCGGCCAGTAGCAATTGATCTGACAGATCCGAGATCGCGTCGGAGCCTCGGGGCAGGCGATCTACGCTGGCGGTGATGTCCTTGGCCAGGCTGGAACTGTCGATCTCAAAGTGATCCAGAATCTTGGGCCAGTCTCCATTCTCGGTTTGCACGATCTGCGCAACCCAGTGCTCGAGCTCCACATACGGGTTGCCGCGAAGTTTGCACAGCACCGTGGCGCCTTCCACCGTCTTGTATCCCGCAGTATTGAGTTTGCCAAACAGGGCAACGCGACTGATCTCCGTCATTGAATGGCATCCTGCGTCGGGCGCATCTGCACCGGGAAAGATTGGCAGATGCAAGGCATGACTTTGCGTGGTACTGCCCGGCCTGCAAACAGATTCTGCGCGTGGCCGATACCAAGGCTGGAACGAATGTTTCTCAAGCAATCATGTCCCGGATGGGTGGAGGAAGGGCAAGCTGGATTCTGCGCTTGCAGGTGCGTGAATACTGCGTGGGTTCTTGCCTGAATTGGCCGGTTCAGGGGTCATCAGGAGCCAGGTCAGAATGGCGACTGCGGCTGCAATGCCAAGCCATAACAGCGTACGCATGATCAAATCGCTGTCATGTGCACGTGGCTGCATGCCCTCTACGAAAGCGTCTGCACTGGGTATGCGATCCTCGCGGCGAAATGCTAGGCCGCGTTTGAGCGTACGCCATTGACGGTTGCTGAGGCCTTCAATCCTGGGCGCAACGAGCTGCTCTGTTTGCGCCTTCCTGGCATTGCGCTTGTTGTAAGGGTGGCGTCCACCGAGCAATTCGTAGCTGATGCAGGCCAGGGCGTAGACGTCATCTGCAGGATCTGCGGGCTGACCCTGCAACATTTCGAGACTCGCGTAGGCCGGGGTCAGTGCGCCGAGGCTTCCGGCATCAAATCGGGTTGTTTCAGCGCGCGCATGGGCTTCGCTGTCATGTGCGGCGCGTGCAATGCCGAAGTCAAAAACCTTGGGCTGCATGTGCTGATCCAGAATGACATTGCCCGGCTTCAAATCTGAGTGAACCACGGCACGCCGATGCGCGCAGCTCAGGGCGCTGCCGATTCCACGGATGATCGGATAGGCCGAGCGCAAGGGCATCGAGGCCCCGCCCAGACGACGAATCAGCTGCTTGAGATCATCGCCGCGAACGTATTCCATGGTCATGAAGACGACGCTGCCATCCTTGTCGAAATCATAAACGCGGACGATGTTCTCGTGCGCCAGTTCTTGTGTGCGTCGCGCTTCGCGCTGAAGTGCCACCAACGAATCCGGATGATGCCGGAATGCATCGTTGAGAACCTTGATGGCAATGTGCGGGTCGCGGTCGCGCGCCTCCACCTTGCGTTCGTCGGTGGCCAGGTACACCACGCCCATGCCGCCACTGCCCAGCTTCTTTTCCAGGACGAAGCGATCCTTGAGACGGGTTCCGATGCCGATGTCCTGAGTGGGCAAGTTGCGTTTCGCCAACTTGTGCCAGGTGCCGGACGAGTTTGTTGTGGACGTTGGCCGGGCAGTGACTGAAGGCAATAACTGTGTGGCGTCGTCGTCTATTTGCGTTTGCACCTGCTTGGCGGGAGTGCCAGCTGTGGTTGGGCTGACCTGCTTTTGCAGTTCGAGCAACTTTCTGCGGACTGCGCCGTGCAGGCGTGGGTCGATGCCTTTGCGCTGGAGCAGGGCATCCATCATGGCCAGTTCGGATTGGTGCCGGGACGCTTCAATGGCACCTCGCTGATTGAGCCGTTTCGCCAATTCAGACAGCGGCATTTCACCGCTCTGAACCTGTGCCAGCCACTGGCCGATCCCGGTGCTCACGTCATTCCTCGATGCGGACAACCAGAACCGTCAGGTTCTCGGGCGCACCCTTTTCAAGGCAGGTTTCCAGAAATTGGTGAGCCATCGTCCGCGCCGTTGTCTTGCTCGACAGCACGTCTAGCAGCTCCGCCTCGCTCATTTGCAGATGAAAGCCAGCAGTACTGAGCAGAAAAGTATCGCCAGGGCGCGCGGCGCAGCGGCTCCATCTCACACCAGACTCACGTGGAACGCCTGATTCCGAGCGGGTCGCGGTGAGGTCATGGCTGGCGCTGTCCAACGTCAAGGGCTGCAACTGTGTGCCTGCGCAGCGATAGATGCGGCAACTGCCTGAGGCACCGAACACCAGCGTGTCATTCAGTTCTGCCAGAACCGCGATATCCGCACCTATGTCATCAAGCCGGCTAGATTGTGCGTACTGATACAGCTTGTCGTACGCCGCATCCAGCGAATCCTTGAGAATCTGCTCTGAGAAAGGACCGTCCTGATCGCGATGCAGCGCCTGCAGACTTCTGATGAGCGATTGACTCGCGAGCGATCCGGCGGTCTGTGTGCCACGACCATCCGCCACGGCCCAGATCTTCTTCTCAGGCAAGTCCAGCAATGCATCTTCATTGAGCGGCTGCACGCGACCGCGGTCCGTCAATCCCCGTGAGCTGATCAGCAAACTGTTTCTGCCTGTCGTTATCCTTGTCCAGACCGGACGCTACCACCCGCAGGCGCCGAGTTCCACGACGGACGGCCCGGTCTTTGCCGAAAACCCCTTGGCGGTGTGCGCCTCAAGCGGTCGAGCCTGATGGCTTCTTGGCAATGACGAGGTTGCCTGCTGGCAGGGTCCTGCTAAAAGGGCGCTAGCCCTCAGCGCTGTTAATGATGCCGCACGCAACTCTGGGGCCAGCTGCCCCGGACGGCTGAGAGGAGAGATCATCCGCATTGCCATGCACGATGACTGCCCGACCGACGATCGAGTCGGTGCCATCCAGGCGTAGCAGCGAATCTGTCAGGTCAATCTGCGCATTGCCCTGCGCATCGGCAATGATGTTGCCCAGATCTCCGTTGTGGCGCTGTCCAATCTCAGAATCCGGCGCACCGTGCGCGTGTCCATGCGGGTTGAAATGGCCACCCGCCGAGGATGCATCATCAGCAGAGCAATCACCGGTTTCGTGAATATGAAAACCGTGTTTGCCCGGTGTAAGCCCGGAGATCGTTCCGCTCAGGCTCACCCCTCCAGCGCCATCTTCAAAAATAAGCGTGCCATTGGCCTCGTTTCCCTTGGTGGGAGACAGGATAGCCGTGGCGCTGAACACAGACTGGGCCACGGGCCCGTCAGTGGAAAGGGGTGCTGCCTTTGTGGTCGAGGCAGGTGAATCGGATTCGGTTGATTGTCCGCAGGCCGTGATCATGCCGGTGCACAGCAGGAGTGAGAGTAGTGGAATGCGGTGTGCCAATTGATTGTTCATCGGATCTGGTATCCATGGCCGTCGCGGTCAGGCAATCGGCCTCGCAAAAGTGAAGGGTGCCGCCGATAAATCGGCCGACGGAGATGGGTTCCAGCTTAAGCCGGCAAGGTTAATTGGAACTTTCCGTATGGCCCTTGCCCAGAGATGCGCCAATGAAAAAGGCCAGCGTGGGCACGCTGGCCTTTTCGTCCACCGATTGGTGGAGCTGGCGGAATCGAACCGCCATATAAGGTGAACGAATACAGGGCTATGCATGATTCTGGTGCCGCTGTGGTGCCCATAGGTGCTCAATTTTGGTGTGCTGAGCCTTGGAGAACTCGGGAAGCCAGCGCCCGTAGGTTTTGCGGATCATTCCCCAATCCTTGTGACCCATCTGCTTGGCGACGTACATGGGTTCCACGCCAGCGCTCAGGAGCATTGAGGCGAAGGTGTGCCGTGTTTGATAGGCAGGCCGGTGGCGGATGCCTGCGCGAGCTACCGTGGGGTTCCAGCAGGTCTTGCGGTAGGGGCCATCATGCTTCCAGGGCTCGCCCGTGCGTGGATTCTCGAATACGTGGTCCTTGCCTTCCGTAAATGCCAGCTGTCGATTGAGTGCGGCGATGGCCTGCGGATGAAGGTCTACATCGCGAACAGATGAATCTGTCTTGCCGTAGTTCTTCTCGCCTTGGGCCGTGCGAGTCACGCAGACCCGGAATCGTTTTGCAGCCAGGTCAACGTGCTTCCAGCGAAGGGCGATCAGCTCCGATGTGCGAAGGCCTGACCAAACGGCGAACTCGATGATGTTCTGGATTTGGCCTTCACTGGCAGCTAGCAGGGCCTCCAGTTCCGCGCGCTCCAACGGATCAGGCTCTTCCGAGCGATGCGAGAAGTTCGGAATCTTCGAAATGGGATCCCGATCAATTTGCTCGTTTCTGAGCGCTTCTCGGAACACAGCCCTAAGGGGAATCAGGATGTTGTTCTTTGTCTTGCCGCAGTTGTCCAGGTCGTTTAGCCAGTCCTCTACCTCGGCTGTTGTGAGGTCCGACAAACGGCGCTGACCAAACTGGGGCAGCAGGTGGTAGACCGAATCCTTCTCATATCCCCGGTAGGTCGTCGGTTCGACCGACGTTCGCTTATTGGCCAACCAGAGCTTTATCGCGTGCTCCACCGTGATCTGGTGGCCTTTGAGAAAGCGCCGTGCTGCCGGGTGGGTGGGAAAGTGGGCAGGGAAGTAGAACGTCTTTAGCTGGATTTCCCGCTGCACGGTAGCGAGAAGCCTAGCTGCGCTTTTTCGATCCTCGGCGCGGCTATAGACGAAGCCTGTAAGCGTAGGCCGGTAGCGCTCACCCAAGTAATTAAAGGTGATCTGGCAGCGGCCCCGCTTGTTCGTTACCCCTGGGTAATCCATGCGTACACGGCTGGCATGTTTATGAAGACCCGATGGCCGCGCTTGGAGTACTCGACGCCTTCACGCCATTCGCGGCGCTTGATGCGGGCGTAGATGGCTTGGCGAGTCAGGCCGAGCAGCTCGGCGGCTTTCTCGATCGTGACCCAGATGAGGTGGGGTAGTGCGGACCCTGTGGGCGTGTCCATCGTTGACTCTCCATGACGAATGTATGAAGAGTATGGAAAACTACAGGTAGATTGTCAAATACTTCACTTAGCCCTTCTTGATGCCTTTGTCGCGGGCGCCCTCCACCTTCTCGATGCCCCGCACGACGCGCCAGAAATTCGTTAGCTTGGACCAGATGTTGTAGCCCACCGAGCGGTCGGTATGGCTTGTGTACTCGGGGAAGCGTTCCTTGGCGATGATTCCGAGAATTTTTTCGTACTTTTTTACGGTGCCCACAGAATGCATGACGTACAGGTACCTCCATCCGAATGCATGTCCCATGAAGAGCATTCCAACGGCGCTTTCCAGTTCGGGCCCGTGACCCCTGAAGTCGTTAGTAGCCCTAAGAATGATCTCTGTGCAGTCGTCGGGGAAAGTAGAGGCTGGAAGGGGTTCGCGAGGCATGGTGATCAGCTATAAAAGGAGATTATGAAAGACTACCTCTGTCGGTGCCTATTACTCAACATCTTCATTCTCATTTGGGATGTATTCCAAGCGCTCGACAGTCCGTTCAATCGTCCGAAGAACCTTGAATGAGGCTTGCAACTCTTGCCGCTGCTCCGTCATTGGGTTGTTGGCATTCCCGTCATCTTCCTCGCTAGTTGATGAAACGAAATCCACCTCTCCGCCTTTTGAGACAAATAAGAAAAGTCGGTCTACCGCCTTTCGGATTGCAGGAACGTCACCAGTGTCGACTTCGTTCTTAGCTTGTAAGTCCGCAACCGCTTGTTCAGTAACGTCTTTAACGCCCTCTTCCAAGATTTTTTTAGCCTCTTGCTCAAGCGCTCTTTCAGCGGAATCGTTCGACAGCTGTAGCGCGCGTACTTCCTGTTGTGTCTTTTTGATTTCGTAGTACTTCTCGGCAACCTTGAGCGAGGCTAGCAATATTCCACTAACCGACAGCGCAATCCCGTGTGCGACAAGCAGCGACACAATGATTGAGCCTTTGCTCGCCCCTACTATCTCGATGCTTTCCGGTGGTTCTCCGTGAGCAATTGCAATCCCCCTGCTAATTTCCCACCATTTCTCCGACCAGTCTCTTAAGTCAGTGATATTTTTTAGACTCGCCTCTCCGCCGAAGTGAACGCGCAGTAGCGTCTTGTTCCTAATGTCTACTTCTTGCTCAGCCCGAACGATTTTTTTCAGTGACTTGTGCTCGGCTTGCAGCCATTCGATTCCCGCGTTCAGTTGCGCATGTGCTTGCTTCATACGCTCGGCTGCGGTCGCTACGTCGATCGCGTTTTTGTACAAAACTTCGGAGACTGTCTCCGCGGCAGAGACGCCGATGTATTCGGCGATGCCAATCTCCGAGAGCACATCTAGCTGTCCCTTGGAAAGTTCTGAAGTCGGAATCTCTCGTAGGGCTATATCTAGGTTGCCGGCCACATCTTCGAATGGTTGCTTCTGCGCCTGAGTCGCATTGTGGTGAAGCTTTTGATGTAGAGCCTGGTACTTTTGGGGAATCTGTGCCTTCACAACGTTGGCCTGGAGCCAGGCTCCAAGCTCATACAACTCTTGAATTAGCATCGAATTGACCTTTACTTCATTGGCTATCTGGAGTTTGTCAGTACAACGTAGCAGATATGAATTGGCCCTAGACGCGAATCCTGCGGCTCCGAAATATCAGGGCGCAGTCACGATGCTACCTCTCGATTATAAGACTACTTACCTAGGCTCGGGTCCCAGACTCCGCGATCCAAATACTGATCTTTTTTTCTGCATCGCCGATTCGCTTCGGCCCTAGCTGCCTTCGATGAGTTGGCATTCGCGGCGTTCCACCACTCCTCACACTCACGGATGAGGCGCTTGCCAAGTTGACTCGACGCTCGAAGTTGCCGTGATTGTTGCTGCCGTTGATAGTCGGCGGCCCTGGCTGCTGCTTGCCTTTCGCGATTCTCAGACTCGGCGCGCTCGCGGGCTGCAGATGCTTTTCGGCTGAATTCCTGTGCCGCGAGTTCTGTCTGATATGCGACGTATTGAGCGGTGATCCAGTTGGAAAGCAGGTTTCCTGAGGTCACCCCAACGACGATCAAGAACAGCAGTAATAAGGGGTCCGTGTCGCCGATCTGCTTACGGGAAATTGGGCGTCGCTTCATGATCAGTCTGTCTTCCCCTCAACTTGACCTAGTTACGATGGGCGCAGCTTACCCGTCAAGCTAGGAAGCTGCGCCCCGGCTGGGACTTCCTAACGGCCCTTTGGCTTGCGGTACGTCGTGGCAGTGCCGCCGACGGCCGGTGGATAATTATTTGGTTCGGCCCCCACTGAGGCCTAGTCCGAGTTGTCTGAAGCGGGTCGCGAGATTGTCGGACAGCTCTATTTCGCCCCCTTTGACCACGTACTTTGTGCAATACGCGGCCACTCCGTTTTGCTCTGTCGGCTCCTCAATGCGAGCGATGCCAAAATTGCGATACCACCACTCCTTCCAATCTACTCGGCTGGCGGAGGTGTTGAGGTTCTCCTTGGAGCCGATGAGCGCGTGCAAATGCAAGATGCCGCTCTTGTGTCGCTCTAGGGCAACCGCGTAATGCACGCCATCCCCATGTTGTTTCCATCGCTTGCCGAACAACGTGCGGTTCAGATCATTCACGAAAAGGCGGGTGGCTTTCAGTGCCTTCTCTGGATGGACAAAGCCATTTGGCGAACTGTGCTTCCCAGGGTCAAAGGTGAAGGTGCAGAACCAGTCCCAGGGGTACCTCCCTAAGAACTCAACCCATGCATCTTGTAGTTGCCGAGTGCCCGACCGTCTGGAGTGAGGGCGCTCGGGCTTGGGCGCGTGCTCCTCCGTGCGCTCGCGTCCAAGCTCCTCGGCCCTTTCCTGCAGAGAGCTAGTCACCAGGCACGGCCCGGGAGCAGTGCCCGTAGCTCAGAGCTGTTCCCGCGCGGCGAGGTCTGCGCTAGCTTTGAGTGAGGAAGGATTTCCGCGGGGGCTGTCGCCCCCACACCCCTTGAGAGAGGGCGGGCTGGCACGAGGGCCGCGGCGCCTGCTTCAAGAGCACTGCCACCGAAAGTAGATGTCGAGGCGAAAAGGCCGGCTTCAAAATCTGGTGCCGTGGTGGTGCCATCTCGGTGCCGATTCCTGCCTAATGCTGGCCACAGGGCCAATCGACGAAAAGCGGGCGGGGCGTCTAAGCCTCTGATAACACTAGGCCAGCGTGGGCAACGCTGGCCTAGTTGTCCACCGATATGGTGGAGCTGGCGGGAATCGAACCCGCGTCCGACAACCTTCCGTCTTCCGCTCTACATGCTTAGTCTGTCTTTAAGTTTCGACGCAGACTCCCCGACAGACAGGGATCGCCAACGCTTATTCCCTTACTTTTTAGCCGATCAGCTAAGGACGAGCCGAACTAGCGAGTTGATGAGAGTCGACGACTGAGTCAGGGGCATCAACACCACCTGGTCAATCGCTCACCGGATTTAAGCGGCGAGGGCGTAGTTGGAGTCGTTCGCAACTAAGCTTGTTTGCACGGCGTTTAACGAGTGGCTATGCAACTCGGCATGCACGTAGGATTTCCAATCACCGTCGAGCCCAGATCAGCCCCATGTGCGGTTATAAGACTAGCACAGGCGCCGGGAGTTCCATCAGCCTCTGTCGCGAAGCAGCCGTCCCTTCTGACGGGCCCAGTCTTTCTCTTTGCTGTCGGCGCGTTTGTCGTGCTGCTTCTTGCCCTTGGCCAGACCGATGTCGGCCTTGGCCCGGCCACGTGTCCAGTGCAGGTCCAGCGGCACAACCGTGTAGCCGGCACGCTCAACCTTGCCGACCAACTGCGAGAGTTCGCGTTCGTGCAAGAGCAGTTTGCGCGTGCGGGTAGGGTCGGCGTGCACGTGCGTCGACGCCTGTTTCAGTGGCGTGAAGTGGGCGCCAATGAGAAAGGCCTCGCGATTCTTGAGCACCACATAAGCTTCGGTAATCTGCGCGCGGCCTGCGCGCAGGCTCTTGACCTCCCAGCCTTCCAGGATGAGCCCGGCCTCGAAATTTTCTTCGATGAAGTATTCGTGGCGCGCACGGCGATTGGCCGCAATCTGACGCGGCTGTTCGCCGGATTTCTTGTTGGCCGAAGGGTTCTGCTTGCTCATCCGCGCAAGTATACGGCGCGGCCGTCAACAGACCGAACATCCTGTTGTATCCGGCATCGCGTTAAAGTTGCGTCAATGAACTCGAATAAGGAGTGGCAAGTGGCAAGGGGAACAGAAAGGTGACGGCGAGTGCGCTGGTTGCCGATATCGGTGGTACCAATTGCCGCCTTGCCATTGCGAGCCCTGGCGCTCGTGCGCCGCGCCTTCAGAACCTGAAGGTTGTGCCCACGCCCAGGGGCGATCTGCAGGAAACCCTGAAGCAATATCTGCTTGAAAGTCAGTGTAGACGCCCGGACGTGATCGCGGTTGCGGCCGCTGGCAGGGTTCATCACGGAGAGAGTGGCGCGTCAGTTGCGCTGACCAACGCCGGCCTGATGATCGAGCAGACTTCCTTGGATCACTTCGCCTGCACGCGGTCTTTCTTGATCAATGATCTGGCTGCGGTCGCGGCCTGTATCCCTATGTTGCAAGCCGCTGACATGATGCCGTTGGGGCAGGCCATTGCGCAGATCAATGGTCCAAAGCTGGTTCTGGGGCTTGGCACCGGCATGGGCGCGTCAATGCTGACCCAGGCGGGTGAAGTGATCGAAACCGAAGCCGGGCACATTGATCTGGCTGCCGTCAGCGCCGAAGAGCGCGATCTGATTGACGCGATTTCCAGCGGCAATCGGCTGTCTGCTGAGCAGGTGCTTTCGGGCCCCGGCCTGGTTCGTCTGCACGCCGCCATCTCGGGTCATGCGGATATCCAGATTGAGGCTCTGCTGGATGCCTGCAGGGCTCAGGACCCCGCAGCGGTTCGCAGCCTGCAGGTGTTCTCACGATGGCTGGGCCGAGTGGCCGGAAACCTGGTGCTGAGCCTGGGGGCCTGGGGCGGGGTTTATTTCACTGGCGGCGTGGCACGCGGTATTTCTGAATTGCTGGATCGCAAGGCAATGCGAGAAGGGTTCGAGGACAAGGCGCCATTTGGCGCGGATATGCGTAAAGTCGCGACCAGAATCATCGTGCACGACCAGCCTGCGCTGCTGGGGCTGGCGGGCCTGGCTTTTCCCGCCGGACCTGCGCAAATGTCTGAAACCAACTAGAGACGCCATGCAGATTCGCGAGAGCAGCTACGGGTACTGGTCGCACCATGGTGCTTTTCTGGCTGTGGCCTGCGGGGCTGCCTTGGGTATTGGCAACAGCATGCGCCTGCCATACCTGATGAGTGAGTACGGCGGATATCTGTTTTTGATCTGCTACATCCTGTGTCTGCTGGTCGTGGCGTTGCCCATTCTGGTTGCCGAATGGGCCATGGGCCGCTGGATGCGCGACGAACTGGGCGCCGGCTTTGCGCGTTTGTCTCAGCAAGCAGGCGCCATGCGGGTCTGGAAATGGCTGGGCCGTCTGGCGGTTGTGGGCGCGGTGATGATCCTTTCCTATTACAGCGTCATCGCCGGCTGGAGTTTGGGTTACCTATTTCGGGGGGCGGGCGGGGCTTTGTCGCAGGGCGACGAAGGCCGGGCTCTGGGAACCTTCCTGCGTCTGGCGCAGGACCCAGAGCGCAGTCTGGCTTGGCACACCCTGTTCATGGTGGTCGTGACCGTGATCGTGTCCTACGGCTTCCGTGATGGCATTGAACGCGCGGCAAACAGACTGTTGCCCGCCATCGTCCTGTTGACCATTGCCTTCGTCGTGCTCGCGTTTCAGGTTGGTGATGGCCCGGCCGCAATCGGCATCGTGACGCAGATCGACTTTCGCGAGCTGGGTTGGCGGGGCATGGTAGAGGCGCTGTATCTGGCCTTTTTCACGCTGGGCCTGGGTCTGGGCGTGATGATGACCCTCGGCGCTTACCTGCCGGCAGATGTGCCGCTGGTGAGATTGGGCCTGATCGTCATTGTGGTGGACTGCCTTTTTGGCCTCGCCATTGGAACCGGCCTGGTTTCTGTTCTCGGCAATGCCGGTCTTGATCCGGCCAATGGCCTGGCGCTGATTTTCCAGAGTTTGCCGCAGGCCTTGCCGGGTGATGGCAATGGCATCGCCTTGGCCATCTTGTTCTACCTGATCCTGTTCCTGGTCACGATGCTCGCGGGTGCGACGCTGCTGGAGCCGGTGACGCGCTACATGATGGAGCGCTATCGGCAGACGCGCGTCTTTGCTGCAACCAGCGCCGCGGTGGTGGTGTGGTTCCTCGGCATTGGTAGCTTGCTGTCCTTCAGCGTGGCGGCTGATCTGCGTGTCTGGGGTTTCAATTTCTTTGAATGCCTTCAGTTCATCACGAGCTTCGTACTGGTGCCCTTGAGTGGCCTGATGATCTGCATATACGCCTCGCGCATCCTTCCAACGCCCCTGAGTCAGGCGGTCTGGGGGGAGCGCGAACAGCACCTGCATGGTCTATGGCGGTTTGCGCTGCGATACCCGGCAAGAATTGGGCTGGTGATCATCCTGCTCTATGGTCTGGGCATTCTCGACTTGTTCGCCAGCCTGTGGTCTTAGGCAAAGAACCGGTCCGGCTGGTCTATGCGCTGGCAGATGATCAGCGGATATTGGAATTGCCCTGGATCGAGGGCGAGTCTGTAGGCGAGTTGCTGACGCGCAGCCAAATCACGAAGCGCTTTCCTGAACTGGTGGAAATCTCGCCAAGTCAGCTGCGACTGGGCATCTTCGGGCAGCTCACCCAGCTTGATGCGTTGCTGCAGGCGGGTGATCGGCTGGAAATCTATCGACCTCTGCTGGCCGACCCGAAGGAAGCGCGTCGGCAGCGGGCAAAGAAAAAGCGCGCCGAAGCGCGCTGATTCTGTCAGTCCAGATTGAGCGGCGCAGACTAATTGGGCGCGCGCTGATCCGGATTGAAGATAACGCCCGGGTCGTTCTCGCGAGCGCCACGTTCGGCAGCGCGACGATCCTGTTCGTCTGCCTTCATGATGGCGCCAACATCGGGTTTGGAGTTGGCATCTTCATCCTTAGGCGCGTCAGCGCCTTCAATGCGGCTCAACTCCTCGCCGTCAAAGTACATGGTGACGGTGCGCTGGGCGACCTGGCCCTGCGGGGACTCGTAGTATCCGTAGTAATCCCAGCGGTCTGAGCGAAATGGGGTGGTGGCCAGCGGCGTGCCCATGACGAACTCAACCTGCTCGCGGGTCATGCCCGGTTTGAGCTTGTCCAGGTCGCGCTGTTCTATGACGTTTCCCTGACGGGTGGGCAGCTTGTAGACGATATTGCAGGCACTCAGGCTGAGTACGACGAGAGAGAGCAGAAATGGGCGCATGAGGTGCCTGTTGAAAGTCAATTGGTTTGCCGAGGTCGAAGAGTCGCCCATAATACCTGCTCGCTCGCTTACTTTTTTGGAGTTTTACCGTGGAATCAGCAGATTTGCGCAGTGCCGGCCTCAAGGTGACCTTGCCGCGCCTGAAGATTCTTGAGCTGCTGGAAAACAGTTCGACCCGACATCTGTCCGCCGAAGATATCTACAAGGAGCTTCTGACCCAGGAAGAAGATATCGGTCTGGCCACGGTGTATCGCGTCCTGACCCAGTTTGAGCAGGCTGGGCTGGTCAAGCGACACAACTTTGAAGATGGGCATGCTGTATTCGAAATTGAGAGCGGGGAGCATCACGATCACATGGTCGACGTGGATTCCGGCAAGGTGATCGAGTTTGTCAGTGACAAGATTGAGCAGCTACAGAACCAGATTGCCGAAGAGCATGGCTATGACATCGTCGGGCACAGCCTGGTTCTCTATGTTCGTGCCAAGGGCGCCCCGAACACGCGCAAAAACTCAAACATGAAGTTCTAGCAGCTGACAGGTCTGGCGTTCAGCCCAACTGTCCATGCGCCAATTTTCGATGAATCCGCAATGACCGCCGAGCGCGGTTTTCTGATAGCTCACGACTGAGCCGCGCGCTTCCAGCGTGTGGAAATCGGCTATCGGGATCACGGAATCGTCTTCCGCTGTAATGACGGCCACCGGAGACGGCGCCTGCATCAGCATCTCTGGGCTCAGCGTGTACTGGGCTAAATAATCTTCGTAACTCGGATAATCCGTGTAATCCGTTACAAACTGCTTTGTTGTCTCAACAAAACTCTTCAAGCCATTGAAAACAGAGAAATCGTAGTGTGGCCAGGCGCGATGCTTTGCAGCCAGGGTGGCGCGCCATCGGCCCAGAAAGTAGCGCCGGAAAATAAGGGGGCCATTATCAATGGCGGCCAGCGTTGCCCCAGGATTGATGGCCGGTGAGACCGCCACGGTGAGATCAGGCGAGATGCCATGTGCAGGACCGAGCAAGGCGACGCGCAACGCGAAATTGCCGCCCAGGGAGAAACCGATCACCGAAAGCTTGGGTGAATCGTCGATCTTCCGGATGGCTTGCACCGCGCCCAGGACCTCCGCCATGCGAGCGGAATGGAAAATTTCCTCATTCAAATCATGGGTCAAGCCATGATCTCTAAGGTTTAATCTGAATACGTTGTAGCCCGCCGAGTACAGGCTGGCGGCCATGGAATAGAGGTAGCTCGAATCATGGCAGCCCTCCCAGCCATGAATCAGGATGACCAGGCCGCGAGACAACTCGACCGCGTGCCGAGCGTGCTTTCCGGTGAGCCGAATGCCGTCTCCGCAGTCCAGTACGTGCGAGGTGGAGACTGCATTCAGGTCCAGGCCACGCCGCTGCCAGTACTTGCGAGCGTTGCGCTTGCTGGCCAGTGTGGATTGAACGGTGGAGGTTCGCAGCCCGATGGTGGGCGTGAACTCTGATTCGAGGCCGGATGCCTCGACATGCGCTTCCATGGCGGGGTTCAAGCCGAGATCAGGCGCTGCAGCACCCCTTCGTAAATTCTGGAGAGTGGCATCAGATCGTCCACCTGGACACATTCATTGATCTTGTGAATGCTGTCGTTGATAGGGCCAATCTCGACCACTTCGGCGCCCCAGGGGGCGATGAACCGTGCATCGGAGGTGCCGCCACCGGTGAAAAGCTCGGGGTCGAGGCCGGTTATTTCATGCACGGATGACCTGGCCGCCTCCACCAGCTTTGCCTCCCGTGTCAGAAAGGGCTCGCCACTGAGCCACCAGTCAGCCTCATAGTCCGGGCACCACCGGTCCAGCACCGCATGCACGCGGGACTTGAGGGCGTCGGCATGCGACTCGGTGCTGTAGCGAAAATTGAATATCACTTCGGCGCTGCCGGGAATGACATTGGTGGCGCCGGTTCCGGAGCGGATATTGGAAACCTGGAAGGAGGTGGGGGGAAAGTGTGCATTTCCCAAATCCCACTGTGTTGCCACCAGCTCCGCCAGGGCGGGGGCCAGACGATGCACCGGATTGTCGCCTTTGTGCGGGTAGGCCACATGGCCCTGTTTACCCCGTACTTTCAGATTGCAGCCCAGCGATCCACGCCGGCCGACAACGATCCGATCTCCCAGCTGCTCGTTCGACGATGCCTCTCCGACGATGGCGTAGTCCGGCTTCAAACCGCGTGCCTCGAGCTGCTGGACGACATGACGCGTGCCATGCGTCGCCTTGCCTTCTTCATCGCTGGTAATCAGAAACGCCAGCGTGCCCCTGATGTTGCCTTGCGCAAGCAGGCGCTCGACGGCGCAGACCATGGCTGCGAGTCCCGACTTCATGTCTGCCGCGCCGCGACCGTAGAGAACGCCATCACGAATCTCAGGCTCAAAAGGGTCGCTGGTCCATTGATCCAGCGGCCCGCTGGGCACGATATCGGTGTGTCCGGCCAGAATGGTCAGCGGTGCGCCTGAACCGAACGTTGCCCAGAGGTTGGTCACGCCCTCCGCATTTAGATACTCCGCGGCGAACCCCAGCTTTGCCAGCCGATCTGCAATCAGTGCGCAGCAGCCCGCATCGTCAGGCGTGTTCGAGGCACGCGAAATCAGCTGACGGCTCAGCTCCAGGACAGGGTTGTCGCTCTGGCTCATGTACTTATTGATTTACAGGTCACGCAGCAGTTCGTTCAGGCCAACCTTGCCTCGGGTCTTTTCATCGACGCGCTTCACGATCACGGCGCAGGCCAGGTTGTAGCGGCCGCCATCCTTGGGCAGAGAGCCTGAAACCACGACGCTGCCCGCCGGAATGCGACCGTAGATGATCTCGCCACTCTCCCGATCCAGAATCGGGGTGGAATTGGTGATGAAGACGCCCATGGAGATGACCGAGCCACGCTCCACCACCACGCCTTCGACGATCTCGGAACGCGCACCAATGAAGCAATCGTCCTCGATGATTGTCGGCGCAGCCTGTAGCGGTTCCAGCACGCCGCCAATTCCCGCGCCCGCAGAAAGGTGCACATTGGCGCCGATCTGGGCACAGGAGCCGACGCTCGCCCAAGTGTCGACCATGGTGCCGGGGCCAACCCAGGCACCGATGTTCACAAACGATGGCATCAGGATGGCTCCCGATGAAATAAAGGCGCCCTTGCGAACCGTCGCTGGCGGCACGATTCGCGCACCTTGTTCGACAAAATCGGCGTCGCTGTAGTCGCTGAACTTCAGAGGCACTTTGTCGTAGCCGCGCAGGGCGCCCATTTCGATCGGCGCGTTATCGTGGAAACGGAAGTACAGCAGTACCGCCTTCTTCAGCCACTCATTGATTTTCCAGCCATTGGCTGTGGGTTCTGCAACGCGCGCTTTGCCCTTGTCGAGCATCTCGACAGCTTCAATGACAGCAGCCCGCAGCGTGGCGTCGCTGGTGTCGAGATTGGCGCGGTTTTCCCATGCGGCGTCAATGATTTGATTGATTGTGCTCATGCTTAGATTCAAGTGGTTTTGGAAGAAGAATGGCGCAGCACGGAAGCTGCGTAGGAGGCGTAGAGACTTATTTTTCCTCGCCGCCATCAAAGGTGCGGATCAGCATTTCCCTGAGACGGGCCAGTTTGGCCGGGTCCGTAATCGGCTGGCGATCTCGGTCGGTGATAAAGAAGACATCCTCGGCGCGCTCACCGATGGTGGCAATTTTTGCCGCGTCGATCAGCAGGCGGAATTTGTTGAATACGCGACCGACCATCGACAGCAAACCGGGCTGGTCGGCCGTGACCAGTTCCAGGATCGTCCGTCCGCGCTGCTTGTCCTGAGAAAAGTACACGGTGGTCGGCGTATTGAAATGCTGCAGGCGCCGCGGAATGCGCCGATTGACGGTGACATAGGAAAACTCCGGGTCGGACAGCACGGCGTGCAGGCGTTCCTGGATTTCCTGAAGGCGGTGACTGGCTTCGATGGCACTGCCGTCGCTTTCCATGACCATGAACGAGTCCAGCACGTAACCGTCGTCGGTGGTGTTGATGCGGGCATCAAGGACAGTCAGCCCGAGCTTGGCCAGGGTTCCGCTGCACATGCCAAACAGATGATCGCGATCCCGCATGTACACGAACACGCCCGTGCCACGACCGGCAACATTCTCGACCTTGACCACCGGCAGGTCCGCGTCGGTTACGGACTCGATGGCGGGCAGGTGATGGGCCAGTTCCTCTGGAGAATGGCGCAGAAAATATTCGCTGCCAAAACGCGACCAGACATCTTCCACTGAGTCCGCTTCGATACCCTTCTTTGCCAGCAGGCCCACCGCAGCGCGCTGCGTTTCGTCGACCATCTCATTTTCGTTGAGCGGATTCTCAATGCCGCGTTCCAGCGAGCGGGACGTTGACTTGAATAATTCCTTGAGCAGGGCATCACGCCAGGAATTCCACAGCGCCGGATTAGTGGCGCGGATGTCCGCCACGGTGAGCAGGAACAGGTGCACCAGCCGGGTGCGGTTGCCGACCTTGGCGGTGAAATCGGCAATCACCTGCGGGTCGCTGATATCGGCGCGCTGCGCGGTCAGGGACATGGTCAGATGGTTCTTGACCAGCCAGCCGACCAGATCCGCATCTGACTGTGAACACCCATGGGCCAGACAGAATTCGGTGGCTTCAGAGGCGCCCAACTCAGAGTGGTCGCCCCCCCGGCCCTTGGCAATGTCGTGGAAGAATCCGGCGAGATAAAGCAGGGATGGCTTTTCAACTTCGGCCATCAGCTTGTTGCAGAACGGGAGTTCGTCCTTGAACCGTGGCATCGCAAACCGGCGCAGGTTTCGCACCACATAGAGCGTGTGCTCATCTACCGTCAGCGTGTGGAACAGATCGTACTGCATCAATCCGACGACCTTGCCGAACATCGGCAAATAGTGACCCAGTACGCCGTAACGGTTCATCCGGCGCAGGTTGCGGGTCAGGCCACGGCCTTCGCGGAACATGCGGATGAAAAGGGCGCGGGTGCGGCCGTCGTTGCGCACGTTCTCGTCAAGCAGCTTGACGTCGCGCATGATCATTCGCAGCGTCTGAGCGCGGGCACCTTCGATGCCGGGATTCTGCTGGATCAGCAGAAACAGCTCGATCAGCGCGCGCGGCTGCTGCTGGAAAACATCGTCAGCGCGCGCCTCGATGTAGCCGTTGCGGATCTGGAAGCGCGAATTGATGACTTTGACCTCTGCCTCGGTCTGCGGGTGCAGAATCGCTTCTTCAAACAGCTGAAGCAGCATGTCGTTGAGGCAGGACAGCGACTTGATGGTGCGGTAATAGAGCTGCATGAACTGCTCGACGGCCTGGTTGCGCTGGCCCTCGTCGTCCACATATCCAAAGAGTCCGGCAACCTTCACCTGATGATCAAACAGCAGACGATCTTCGTGTCGACCGGTGAGCATATGCAGTGCAAACCGGACCCGCCAAAGGAAGTCCTGTCCAGCGAACAACTCGTCGCACTCGTGCTTGGTCAGAAAACCGTGATCGCGAAGCTCACTGAGCGTGCTGGCGCCGAAATGGCGCTTTGCGACCCAGCCGACGGTGTGGATATCGCGCAGCCCGCCCGGTGATTCCTTGACGTTGGGTTCGAGCTTGTAGCCGGTATCGTCGTATTTCTTGTAGCGCGCGGCCTGTTCTTCGCGCTTGGCCTTGAAGAAATCGGCCACTGGCCAGATCTTGTCGGGCGTCAGGCTTTCCAGCATGGCCTCGTACTGGGCTTCGTCACCGGTGAGGAAGCGCGCTTCCATCAGGTTGGTGACGATGGTGATGTCGCGCGCCGCTTCGCGTGAACAATCTTCCACAGAGCGCACGCTGCTGCCCAGTTCCAAGCCGATGTCCCAGAAGAAGGCGGTGAGGTTTTCCAGTGCCTTCTGATGCGGGCCCAGGCCCTCATTTGAATGCAGGAACAGGATGTCGATATCCGACGAGGGCAGTAATTCGCCGCGGCCGTAGCCGCCCACGGCCGCAAGTGTCAGTCCCTCTACCGGAGCCGGGAAGTGCTGGCGCCAGGCAGCGCGCAGAACCTCATCGACGAGATCAGTGTAGGCGCGTACCAGCGATCCGGCCGGTTGGCCTTCCTCAAACATGCCCTTGAGCCGCTCGCGGCCCCATTCAAGCGTCGAGCGGAAACTGGCGATCAGCTTGTCAGGGTTCTCATTGAGGCGAGCCTGGATTTTGCGAGCGGAGAAAACGCTCTCGGACTCATCTTCGTGGGCAGAGTGTTGGTCAGCGGCGATATTCAATACGGACTCGGTGGTGTTGGGTTGTGATCCGGCCAGTGTGGCGAATCAAGTCTGCGGTGCTCAATCAGACGACTTCGTCCTGGCGCAGCGTCAGAATTTCGTGGCCGTCCTTGGTCACGAGGATAGTGTGTTCCCATTGTGCCGACAGGGAGTGATCCTTGGTCACCACCGTCCAGGCGTCGGGCAACAGTCTGACATCCGGGCGCCCGGCATTGAGCATGGGCTCCACGGTAAAGCACATGCCCTCTTCAAGCACGACGCCGGTGCCGGGCTTACCGTAATGCAGGACCTGGGGTTCCTCATGAAAAACCTCGCCAATGCCGTGACCGCAGTATTCGCGAACAATCGAGTAGCCCCGGGATTCGGCCAGCTTCTGTATGACATTGCCCAAATCGCCCAAGTGAACGCCCGGGCGGATGCAGCGAATCGCGGCCATCATCGATTCGCGCGTGGTCTCCACCAGGCGTTTGGCCAGGATGGTCGGCTGGCCAATAAAGAAGGTCTGGCTGGTATCCCCGTGCCAGCCATCCTTGATCACGGTGATATCAATATTGATGATGTCACCGCGCTTGAGCTTTTTCTCCCCCGGGATGCCGTGGCAGACCACGTGATTGACCGAGGTACAGATGGATTTGGGAAATCCCTTGTAATTCAGCGGGGCAGGGATGCAGTCCAGCTCGTCAACAATATAGTTGTGACAAATCTGGTTCAGGTGATCAGTGGTGACGCCAGCCTCAACATGCGGCGCGATCATTTCCAGGACTTGTGCAGCGGCCCGGCCGGCCTTGCGCATTTTGTCCTGCTGTTCAGCGGTTTTTATCGTGATGCCCATGGATATATGAGGTTTGGAATCCGTGCATCCGGGCTCCGGGTCAATTGCCCCGACCGCAACGCGGTTGAGGGAGGAAGGCGGCGCATGCTATAAAGCCGTGCTTTTTTTGGCAACGAACCGAGGATGCGGGTCCTTCCGCATTCTCTAACTTCATCCCTTGTCGGCCTTGGGTGCTGTTGTACATCACTACCGACAGGGTTTGTCTCAACCCAAGGAGTTGTATACCAATGTCGAACATCAATATGCGCCAGTTGCTGGAGGCGGGGGCACACTTTGGCCACCGCACACGTTACTGGAACCCGAAAATGGACGAATACATTTTCGGCAGCCGCAACAAGATCCACATCATCAACCTCGAGCACACGCTGCCCCTGCTCAAGGATGCCTGCAATTACGCCGGCAAGATTGCCGCCAGCGGTGGCAAGGTCCTTTTTGTGGGCACCAAGCGCGCCGCGCGAGAAGCGATCGAAACCGAAGCCAAGCGCTGCGGTATGCCCTACGTCAGCCAGCGCTGGCTTGGCGGCACGCTGACCAACTTCAAGACCATCAAGGGCTCGATCAAGCGCCTGACCGAGATGGAAAAGCAGATCGAAACGGGTCACCTTGAGCGTCTGAACAAGAAAGAACAGCTCATGTTTACCCGCGAACTCGAGAAGCTGCAGCGCTCGCTGGGCGGTATCAAGGACATGGGCAGCCTGCCTGACTGTCTGTTTGTGATCGACACCGGCTACGAGAAGATCGCTGTGGCCGAGGCCCGCAAGCTCGGTATTCCGGTCGTGGCCGTCGTGGATTCAAATAATGACCCCGAAGCCATTGACGTCGTGATTCCCGGCAATGATGACGCCACTCGCGCCATCAAGGTTTATGCGCAGGTTCTCGCCGACGCCATGATCGATGCGCGCAATGCGGATTCGGTTGGCGCAGGTGCCAAGTTTGAAGCAGAAGCCGCACAGGCTGAGCCAGCGGCTGCAGAGGCCGAAACCCCGGCAGCAGAAGCCGGCCCCAGCAACGAAACGACCGGAGCCTGAAACATGGGAATTTCTGTCAGCTTGATCAAGGAATTGCGCGAGCGCACCAGCGCTGGCATGGGTGACTGCAAGAAAGCGCTTGAAGCCGTCGGCGGTGACCTCGAAAAGGCGGCTGAAAAGCTGCGCATGGACGGTTCAGCCAAGGCCGACAAGAAGGCCGGCCGTACCGCTGCGGAAGGCATTATTGCTGTGGCATCCAATGACCAGGCCATTGCACTGGTTGAAGTGAACTGCGAAACCGACTTCGTGGCCAAGGGTGAGGATTTCCGCGCGCTGGCCAACGACGCCGCGAAAATCGCTTTGGAAGCACGCCCGGCAGACGTCGAGGCACTCAAGGCGCTCAAGTCTGGAGATCAGACGCTTGATGAGCGCCGCCGTGAGCTGGTGGGCCGTATCGGCGAAAACCTGACCATTCGCCGTGTCGAGATCGTCGCAGCGCAGGGCGGAGCGATGGTGACCTACATCCATCCCGGCGACAAAATCGCCGTTGCCGTGGCCATGAAAGAAGGTAGCACCGCACTGGCGCAGGATCTGGCCATGCACGCCGCCGCCATGGCGCCGCGAGCGATCGACCCGGCCAGCATTGCCCCGGATGTGGTCGCTGCCGAGCGCCGTATCATCGAAGCGCAGGTTGCCCAGGAACAGGAAGAAGCTGCTGCCGAGGGCAAGAAGCCGAAGCCGGCCGAGATCGTGGCCAAGATGCTGGAAGGCAAAGTGGCCAAGTTCCTCGACGAGCAGACGCTGGTCGGTCAGGTGTTCGTCAAGAACGATGCCTACGGCCTGAAGAGCGATGCCAAGGTCAAGGACGTTCTGAGCAAAGAAAAGGCTGTCATTGCCGGATTCGCGCGCCTTGCGGTGGGCGAGGGCATCGAGAAGAAGCAGGAAGACTTTGCGGCTGAGGTGGCTGCCGCATCCCAGGGATAAAACCCTGGCTGATGCGCTAAGCTTCAACGTTCAAAAGAGGCCCCGGAAACGGGGCTTCTTTCTATTCAAGGTTGGTGCGCATGAGTGGACAAATGACCTACAAGCGAATTCTGTTGAAGCTTTCCGGGGAGGCCCTAATGGGCGAACTCGAATTCGGCATCTGCCCCAAAGTCATGAGCTTTGTCGCGGGCGAGCTCAAAGCCGTCGTTTCTGCCGGTGTGCAAGTTGCGCTGGTGGTTGGCGGCGGAAATATCTTCCGCGGTGAAGGGCTGGCTAATGCCGGAATGGACCGGGTCACGGGTGACCAGATGGGCATGTTGTCCACGGTGATCAATGCGCTGGCGATTCAGGACGCGATAGAACGTGTGGGGCTCGAAGCGCGCGTCCAATCAGCTATTCGCATCAATGAGGTCTGTGAGGATTTCATCCGGCGCAAGGCGGTGCGTCACCTAGAAAAGGGACGCGTGCTGATTTTTGCGGCGGGCACCGGTAATCCGTTCTTCACGACGGATTCTGCTGCCGCCCTGCGAGCGGTCGAGATTGGCGCTGATCTGATGCTCAAGGCCACCAAGGTTGACGGTATCTACACCGCTGACCCGAAGAAGGACCCGTCAGCAACCAAATACGATTCACTGAGCTACGACGAGGCACTAGACCGGCGTCTGGCCGTGATGGATCAGACGGCAATGGTCTTGTGCCGCGACCACAAGATGAAATTGCGGGTGTATGACATGGATCGTCCTGACGCTCTGATGCAGATCGTCAAAGGCGACACCACGATCGGCACGCACGTGCAGGCCTGAATCAATTAGAGATGGGGTTTGAGGATTACCAAGCATGATTAACGACATCAAGAAAGACGCCGGCGAGCGCATGCAGAAGTGTGTGGACTCGCTGCGCACCGGCCTGAGCAAGCTGCGCACCGGGCGCGCCAATGCGGGGCTGCTCGACCACATCACCGTTGATTACTACGGTTCGGAAGTGCCTTTGTCGCAGGCCGCCAACGTCGTGGTTGAAGATGCGCGCACCATTTCCATCACGGCATGGGAAAAGAACATGGTGGCCGTGATTGAAAAGGCAATCATGAAATCGGATCTTGGCCTGAACCCGAATACGGCCGGCGCCATTATCCGCATCATCATGCCGCCGCTGACCGAAGAGCGGCGCCGTGACCTCGGAAAGGTGGTGCGTGGCGAAGCCGAATCCGCGCGAGTGGCGGTTCGCTCGGTTCGTCGTGATGCCAACCAGGACATCAAGGAACTGGCAAAGGAAAAGATTATTGGAGAGGACGACGAGAAACGCGGTGAGGCCGAGATCCAGAAGCTGACCGATCAGTTCGTTGCCAAGATTGACGATATCGCCACCGCGAAGGAAAAGGAGCTGATGGCCATCTAGGCCGGATTGCACGTGAAGGCCACATATTTTCCTTATTCGCCTGTGCAGCCTGAATTAAGCTCACTCAAAGATAGTGCGCATCCGGAGATGGCCGGGGTTTTCCGTCACCAAGACGATATCGAGCCAACGTGATCCAAAGCTTGCCAGACACTGCTGATCCCAAGGTTCCAGTTCATGTTGCCATCATCATGGATGGCAACGGCCGCTGGGCGAATCAGCGCGGAGAGCCGCGCACGTTCGGCCACCGGGCTGGTGTGAGGGCCGCGCGCCGAGCGGTGCGCTGTGCCCATCGCAATGGCATCGAGTTCCTCACGGTGTTTGCGTTCAGCCAGGAAAACTGGCGCAGGCCACAGACCGAAGTGACCCTGCTGATGCAATTGTTCATCCGCACTTTGAGCCGCGAGATGAATACCCTGCATCGCAATGGCGTGCGCTTGCGCTTCATCGGTGATCACAACGACTTTCCGGACACCCTGCGCGCTGAGATGCGTCGCGCCGTGTCCCTGACAGCCGGTAACACCGGGCTCAAGTTGAATGTGGCGGTGGGATATGGCGGGCAGTGGGACATTGCCCGGGCGGCGCAGCGCGTTGCGGATCGCGGAGAAACGATCACCGAGGAAAGCCTTGAGCTTGAGCTTGATACCGCTGGAGTACCGCCGCCGGATCTGCTGATCCGTACAGGTGGCGAGAAACGCATCAGCAATTTTTTGCTCTGGCAGCTGGCCTATACGGAGCTGTACTTCTGCGACACGCTGTGGCCAGATTTCGGCGACGCCGCCCTGGAAGAATCGCTCACCTGGTATGCCGCGCGGCACCGTCGTTTTGGCCGTGTCCCGGAAGGCGCCTGACTTGAAGCCGCCAGTTGTGATGAGCCAGCGATGCTGATCAAGCGAGTCATCACTGCTTTGGTGCTATTGCCGCTGCTGATCGGCGCCATCTGGTATCTGCCGCCGGCACAGCTTTACCTCGTGTTCTGTCTGGCCGGACTGATTGCGGCCTGGGAGTGGGCTGGCCTGATGCCCCAGGCAAGCCGCGCGAGTTCTCAACGTCTTGTGTTTGTGGCCGTGGCGGCGATGGGCATGGCGCTTGTCTGGTTGGCCCGTGACTTAGCGGTGCTGGCCTGTCTGGGTGCGAGCGTCTGGTGGCTGTTTTCGCTGCATCTGCTGCGTGGCTATCCGGAGAATTTTGAACGGCGTCGGCCGGGTGTCCCGGCGATGTATCTGATCGGCCTCTTGCTATTGGTGCCGACGATGCTCGCTTTGTGGATGCTGCGCGACATGCCCAACGGCGCCTGGCGTGTGTTTTTTCTGTTCTTCCTGATTTTTGCCGCCGATACCGGCGCTTATCTTGCTGGCAAAAACTTTGGTCGACGCAAGCTCGCGCCTGCCGTGTCGCCCGGCAAGACCATCGAGGGCATGCTTGGCGGCATGTTGCTTTGCGCGCTATGGGGCGCTTGCGCAGGCCCGCTGATTTTCTGGCTGTCCACGCCCGGTGAGATCGTCATGCTGGTCATGCTTTGCCTGATCGTGGCCGCGTTTTCAGTTGCAGGCGACCTGATAGAAAGCCTGTTCAAGCGCACAGCAGGTGTGAAGGACAGCGGCAGCATCCTGCCCGGTCACGGCGGCATGCTGGACCGGGTCGACAGCATTCTCGCTGGTGCACCGATTCTGGCCCTGGGCTTGAGCGTCCTTCAGGTCTGATGCTCAGGCTCCTGATTCTGGGCGCGACGGGTAGCGTCGGCCGCAGTACCTTGCAGGTTGCGGCATTGCACCCCGACAAGATCAGTGTGGTGGCTCTGGCGGCGCGTCGGGATGTCGAAGGCATGTTCGAGCTGGTCGCACAATTCCGTCCGGCCGTCGTTGCCATGGAGGAATCTGCTGCCGCTCAGGCGTTGCGGGACAAGATCAAGAAAGCCGGTCATGCCACCGAAGTTGTGCAGGGTGCGCAGGCCATTTGCGAGCTTGCCGCAGACGGGCAAAGCGACACGGTCATGTCTGCCATTGTGGGAGCGGTGGGCCTTGCGCCGACCCTGTCCGCTATTGAGGCCGGCAAGCGCGTGCTGGTGGCCAACAAGGAGCCGCTGGTCATGGCAGGCGATCTGATGATGGCGCGTGCGCGTGAGAAGGGCGCGGTGATCATGCCCATCGACAGCGAACACAATGCCATCTTCCAGTGTCTACCTGGCGGATATCGCTGTGGAGATGTCCCCGTAGGCGTCAGTCGAATCACCCTGACCGCCTCGGGCGGGCCGTTCAGGGAAATGGAGGTGGACGAGTTGAGGTCCGTGACCCCGGAGCAGGCGGTTCGCCACCCCAACTGGGAGATGGGCAAGAAGATCTCGGTGGATTCGGCCACCATGATGAACAAGGGGCTGGAGCGCATCGAAGCCGCGGTGCTTTACAGCCTGCCGCGTGAGCAGATCGACATCGTTGTGCATCCCGAGAGCGTGATTCACTCCATGGTTGAATATGTGGATGGCTCTACGCTCGCCCAGCTTGGCCAGCCGGATATGCGCGTTCCCATCGCCCATGCTCTGGCGTGGCCAGAAAGATGGGAATCCGGAGTGGGCGGGCTGAATCTGGCCGCGCAGGCCCGGCTGACGTTCTCTGAACCAGACCCGATACGCTTCCCTTGTCTGCGGCTCGCCGCATCGGCGCTGCAGGCAGGAGGAAATCTTCCGAACGTATTGAACGCAGCCAATGAAATCGCGGTCGAAGCGTTTCTTCAGGGGCAGCTAGGGTTCATGGCAATTTCGGAAATGGTTGAACGCGTGTGCGACGAGGGCTTGGGGCGGCTGTCCACAGAGACTCAGATCGAGGCCGTAATGGCTTCGGACGCCTGGGCGCGCGAGCAATGCCGCAAGCATATTCGGGAACATCTCGATGATTGATTTCATCTGGTCAATTGCCGGCTTCATCGTCGCCCTGAGCATTCTGGTCTGCTTCCATGAGTATGGTCATTACTGGGTGGCGCGCAAATGTGGGGTCAAGGTTTTGCGCTTCTGCCTGGGCTGGGGAAAGCCCTGGAAGAGCTTCTACACCCGTGACGGCGTCGAATGGGCTATTGCCCCATATCCCATCGGTGGCTACGTGAAGATGCTCGATGAGCGCGAAGGACCGGTCGCCGATCATGAAAAGCATCTGGCATTCAATAATCAGAGCATCCCCAAGCGCATGGCGATTCTGGTCGCCGGACCGGCAGCAAACTTCCTGCTAGCCATTGTTCTGTACTGGCTGATTTACCTGGTTGGAGTGCAGGGCCTCAAGCCGGTGATTGCCGAGCCACGGGTGGGCACCGCCGCCGAACAGGCAGGCTTGCGCGCGGGTGACGAAGTGATCTCGGTGGGAGATCAGGCCATCAGTACCTGGACCGACCTGCGCCTGGCCCTGATTGATGAAAAGCTCGGCGAAGACAGCATGCTGCTGCGCGTGCGCAGCGAAGATGGCGTGTCCAGGCCGGTCAGCCTTTCGCTGGCGCAGGTGCGCAGCGACCCCGAGTTCCTGTTTGATGATCTCGGCGTGGATGTTTTCCAGCCGACGATCAAACCGGTGCTGGGCAAGATCGTGCCCGACAGCGCGGCTGAAGCGGCGGGTTTGCAGGTGGGCGATGAAATCCGGCGAGTCGATGACACCGTGATTGCGGACTGGAACCAGCTGGTCAGCGAAATCAGCCAGCGGCCGAGTCAGGCGGTGAAGCTGGAAGTGATCCGATCCGGGCAGACTCTGAGCATCGATTCAGTTGTGGGCACGGCGGATCAGGACGGCAAGCAGATCGGTAGACTCGGAGCGCTTCCGGCCATTGACGAACAGTTGTGGCAAAATCTGCGCGCTGTTCGTCGGCTCGGGCCTCTGGATGCGGTTCCGGTGGCGGTCGGGCAGACATGGCAGATGACTCAACTGACGCTCCGAGTGCTCTGGCACATGGTGCTTGGCGAGGTATCCGTCAAGAACGTCAGCGGTCCAATCCAGATCGCGCAGGTGGCAGGAGATTCGGCCCGTATCGGCCTGGTTTCCTTTTTGAGTTTCATGGCGGTAATCAGCGTGAGTCTGGGCGTGTTGAACCTGCTTCCAGTGCCGTTGCTGGATGGCGGTCACATGCTGATGTATGCAATCGAAGGTGTTAAGGGCAGGCCCTTGTCCGAGCGCGCGCAAATCGCTGCGCAGTACATGGGTCTCGCATTTATTGGCGTATTGATGGTGTTGGCTTTGTTCAACGACATCATGCGGTTGGTGTAGAGCAACAAGGTCTGGAAAAACAAACCCACATGGGTCGAACAAAGATGAGCTTCAAATCAAGACTCCTCGCAGGGCTGGCGATGTTGCTGTGGTTGCCTGCTGTCTTGGCCTTTCAGCCCTTCACTATCAAGGAAATTCGCGCAACGGGTCTGGAACGGCTCGACGTGGGAACCGTGCTGACCTATCTGCCGCTGTCGGTGGGCGACACCATGGATGGCCATGCAGCACAGCAGGCCCTGCGCGGACTCTACTCATCCGGCTTGTTTGACGACATCCAGCTGGAAGGCAAGGGCGAGACTCTGATCATCCACGTGCGCGAGCGGCCCGCCATCTCTTCGTTTGAGATCGAGGGCAACAAAAAGGTCGGTGGCGACGAGCTCAAGGAATCGCTGGTCAGCCTGGGGCTGTCTGAAGGTGAGCTGTTCAAGCGCGAGACGCTCAATGGTGTTGAACAGGAACTGCAGCGTCAGTACTACGCCAACGGTTTCTACGACGTTGAGATCGATACACAGGTAACAGAGCAACCCAATAACCGCGTTGATATCAAGATTGATGTGATCGAGGGCAAGGCGACCAAGATTCGCGACATCAACATCATCGGCAACAACATTTATTCGCGCGAAGAACTGCTGGACGTATTTGAGCTGGAAAAAACCAACGCATGGGATCCGCTTCAGAAGACAGATGCTTATTCCAAGCAGCAGTTGGGTGGCGATCTTGAATCATTGAGCGCCTACTACCACGACACCGGTTATCTGCGATTTGATGTGTCGTCCGTGCAGGTGCAGCTGTCTCCAACCAAGGAAGACATCTACATCACCGTCAATGTGGAAGAGGGCGAGCGCTACAAGATCAGCGAGACCCGCTTCTCCGGCGAGACCATTCTCCAGCCTGAGTTTCTGGAGTTGTTTCTGTCCACCAAGTCCGGGGATTGGTTTTCTCGCAAGCAATCTACCGAGAGCGCCAATCGAATCGAGGCTGCGCTGTCTGACGTCGGATACGCGTTTGCAAAGGTCACGCCGGTTCCTGAAGTTGATGAAGACGCCAAGGAAGTGGCCATCAACTATGTAGTCGAATCCGGCAAGCGAGCCTATGTTCGCCGCATCACGTTCACGGGTCATGGCCGCACTAATGACGAGACCCTGCGCAGGGAAATGCGCCAGCTCGAAGCCGCGCCATTTTCAAAGAGCTCAGTTGAACGTTCCCGCGTGCGCCTTGCGCGTCTGCCATTTGTCGAAGAAGCCGAAGTTGAGACCCGGCCGGTGCCCGGAACGGAGGATCTGATCGATGTCAGCTTCACAATCAAGGAGCGTCCTCCCGGCTCAGTACAATTTGGTGTGGGCTTTTCCGGTTCGCAGGGCTTCCTGATCAACAGCAGTCTGACTCACACCAACTTCCTCGGCACCGGAAATCGCGTCAGCATTGAAGCCAATACCAATTCGGTGCAGCGTGCCTTCAGCGTAAGCTGGACCAATCCTTACTTTACCCAGGACGGTGTCAGCCAAACCGTGAGCGGATTCTTCCGCAAGACCGAATCCATTATTCGCCAAAGCTCAGGCTTCAATTTCAATACGGTCGGCGCGAATCTGACCTACGGTATTCCATTGTCCGAGTATTCTGCTCTTCGTGCCGGTATCGGTATTGACCACACCGCAATTGATACGTTTGCCTTCTCGACATCCGACCAGATTCTGGCCTTCGTCATCGGTAACGGAACCGAGTTCACCAACTACGAGGTGCGCACTGGGTTCACCAGAGATACCCGTAATCGCACCTTCTTCGCGTCGCGTGGCACGTTGCATCAGCTGGGTGTGGACATCAAGATTCCCGGCAGTGACCTGGAGTACTACGCCGCCAACTATCGACTCCAGCACTACGTCAATCTCCCGGGCAAGTTCTTTATCGAAATGAACGCCAATCTCAGCCTGGCTGACAATTACAAGAGCGATTCAGTGGTGCCGCCCTACGAGCATTATTTTGCGGGCGGATCGCGAACGGTGCGCGGTTACGACGATGGTTCGCTGGGCCCCCGTGATACGCCCTTTGACAATCCGTTTGGTGGCCGGCTGAGGACGACCTCTCAGAATGAACTGATCATTCCGCTGCCCATTGAAAGTGACCAGCGGACCACCCGCATGAGCATCTTCTACGATGTCGGCCAGGTGTATCCGGAAGCAGAAGATTTCTCCAGTGGTGAGCTGCGCTCTTCTTATGGCATCGCCTTCAAATGGTTTACTCCATTTCTGGGCTTGCTCGATCTTTCATATGCCTTCCCGATCAATGATCGGCCCGGCGACGAAACCGATGGTTTCCAGATTCGATTTGGTGGCGGGTTCTAAGCATCCGGACCAGATTCTTCATCCCTGTAATTTGACCTGAAAAGAGAGTTTCAAATGCGTTCAATTCCCAAACTGCTGGCCTGCTGCATCCTTTTTGTCGTGAGCGTCGGAACGGCAAGTGCCGAACTCAAGATTGTGACCATTCGAGCCGGTGCATTGGTTCAGGCATCGCCTCTGTTCAAGTCTGGTCAGGAGAAGATCAAGACCGAATTCGAGAAGCGCAAATCCGACCTTGAATCCGAAGCCAAATCGCTTGCTGACGACGCCAAGAAGTTTCAGCGCGAAGCAGATGTGATGAGCAGCGAAGCGCGTGCCAAGACTGAAAAAGAGCTTCAGGCACGAAAGATTGATTTTGATTACAACCAGCGCAAGTTCCAGGAAGATTTTCAGGAACGTGATCGCGAGCTGAGCGAGAAACTCACCGAGAACATCAAGAAGTATGTTGTCGAAGTGGCCAAAGAGCGCGGTGCTGACCTGGTCATTCAAGACCCTGTGTACGCTGCAGCGGGCATTGATGTAACCGACGAAGTGATCAAGCGCATGCAGTCTGGCAAGTAAGGACAGAAGCGTCCTGATCACGCGCAGGCGTGAAAGCGCATCGCCTAGGTGATATCGCCACGCAGTTCGAACTCGAACTGCGTGGCGACGCTGATACCCGGATTTCTGGCGCATGCAGCCTGAACCCCGGAAAGGCGGGCTGCATCAGCTATATGGGCAGCTCGCGGCTGGCTGAGCAGTTGCCGGGTAGTCTGGCCTCCGCCATCGTTGTTACCCAGAAGTTTGCCGACGCAGTGACCGGTGCGGCGCTGATCGCGCGTGACCCTGGGCTGGCGTTTGCCCGTATCGCACGGCTGTTTGATCGGGACCGCGCCTTTGAGCCCGGAGTGCACCCGACTGCGAGTGTGGCCCCAGACGCCCTTGTTGGCGAAGGCGTGCATCTCGGTGCAGGTGCGGTCGTCGGTCGCGGAGCGCAAATAGGCGCGCACAGTTTTATCGGGCCAAACTGCGTCATCGGCGATGAGGCCGTTCTTGGCGAACACTGTCGGCTGGTTGCCAGCGTTTCCATTGGTAACCGCGTGGTATTGGGCGCCAGGTGTCAGGTACAACCCGGCGCGGTCATCGGGTCCAGAGGCTTTGGGAATGTCATGGGCCCTGAGGGGTGGGAGGAGATTCCTCAACTGGGTAGCGTGATCGTCGGGGATGACGTTGAAATCGGCGCTCACACCTGTATTGATCGCGGCGCGCTGGAAGACACCATTATTTCGAAAGGTGTGCGTCTGGATAACCTGATCCAGATCGCCCACAACTGCCACATTGGCGAGCATACGGCCATCGCGGCCTGTGTTGGTGTTGCGGGCAGTACCCGCATCGGAGCCAGATGTATGATCGGCGGACAGGCCGGTTTCAATGGTCATCTGCAGATTGGCGACGATGTCGTTGTTCTGGGTAGCGCCATGGTGACCAAATCACTGCCCGACAAAGGCATTTATGGCTCAGGGATTCCCGTTGAGTCAGTGCGGGAATGGCGTCGTATGGTGGCCCGGGTCAGACGCCTGCAAACAACAGAAGATCGAGTGCGGGAACTGGAGAAACAATTGGGGATCAAGACCGGAGATACGGCTTTGGGAGATGCAGGAGATGAGTGAGAACACCGAGTTTGATGTGCGTCAGATCATGCGTCTGTTGCCCCATCGTTATCCGTTTTTGCTGGTTGATCGGGTGCTGAGCGTTGACCCCGGAAAGAGCGTGGTCTGCCTCAAGAACGTGACCATGAATGAGGCGCATTTTGTCGGGCACTTTCCAGACCTGCCCACCATGCCCGGGGTGCTGATTCTGGAGGCACTTGCGCAGGCCAGCGGCATTCTCGCCGTGATGATGTCGGGCGAATCTGCAGATTCAGGTCTGATTCTCTACTTTGCCGGCATCGACAATTGCCGGTTCAAACGCCCCGTCGTTCCCGGTGATCAGCTTACGCTTCATGCAGAACTGCAGAAGCACAAGCGCGATGTCTGGAAGTTCCGCGCCTACGCGAAAGTCGGTGAGGAACTCGCGTGTGAAGCCGACATGATTTGCGTGGTCAAGCACCGGGAGCAGGGTGAGTCTGCGTCGTGAGTGGCGGCATTCACCCGACGGCAATCGTTGATCCGGCAGCGGAGCTGGAGAACGACGTTGTCGTTGGCCCGTACGCAATCATCGGGGCCAAGGTTCAGATTGGGCGGGGGACACAAGTCGGTGCCCATGCTGTTCTGAGCGGACCGATGCGCATTGGCGCTGACAACAAGATTTTTCCGCACGTCGCCTTGGGTGCTGTTTCCCAGGACAAGACCGCGCGAGAAGATGATCCAACTTCAGTGGTGATCGGTGACGGGAACGTCATTCGCGAGTTCGTCACTATCCAGCGCGGCACCATGAAGGAGTTTGAAACCAAGAACGGTGAAACCCGCGTCGGTGACCGCAACTGGATCATGAATTATTGCCACATCGCGCACGATTGCTGGATTGGCAATGACACCATCTTTGCCAATAACGCGAGTCTTGCCGGTCACGTGGATATCGGCAATTCGGTCGTGCTGGGGGGCTATACACTGGTTTATCAGTTCTGCCGCATCGGGGCACATGCGTTCACCGCATTTTCGGCGGGGGTCACCGGTGATATTCCCCCGTTCGTGATGGTGCAGGGGAATCCGGCGCAACCGCGCACGATCAACAAGGAAGGCATGCGCCGTTGGAAGTTTGACCGCGCTGATATTGATGCGGTCGATGAGGCTTATAAGCTGATATACCGCTCGGGCAAGTTGATGAGCGATGTGCGAGCCGAGTTGGCTGACCTCGCCAAGAGCAATGATCAGGTACGGCTGATGAACGATTTTGTTCTCAGTGCAAAACGTCCGCTGGCGCGCTAGGCGCCTGTTCTACTTGTTTCGCAGCCAGGTGAGGTGCGTTCTCTCAGGGAACACGAACCGGTCCGCTGAGTGAACGGGATAATTGTTTGCCTTGGGCGTCCTGCAGTCCTGATGTCAGGGCGACGTTGTAGTAACCGGGACTGACCGGCAAGATCAGGCTCGTTGCATTCGGGCCGATCTCCCACCCGGAATTGATGCGCCCGCCATTGCTTGCCGTAACGCTGATATGACGGGTTGCACTCTCTATAGAGCCGAAGACGCCATCAAAAGCCAGGACGATGGCGGGACGTCCTGCAAGATGACCTGCAAACCGCAGGTTCAAGACACCCGCTTGGGGCTCGTCCGGCCACCAGCGGCTCAGCTGCATGGGCGATGAAGACGGATCGTGACTCACAGATGTGCCGGTGCGCGCTGATGAGTTGCTTGCATCAGTGGCGACTGTTCTGGGTGGCTTCGCGGGCGTGGGAGCGGGAGTCGCAGGACGCGAATCGGCTTCTGTTGGCTTATTCGCAACAGCTGATGTTGCTGGCTCAGGGGTCGATTCCTTGTTGTCACCAGACACCTCTGGCGTGCCAACATTTTTTGATGCGTTCTGTTGTGCAGGTTTGGTGCCGGTAGCAGCATCATCCTTTGGCGTTGGCTGCGCGGTTTTCGGTTCTATTGTGTCGGCACTGGAATCCTCGGCGAGCGCAATTTCTGTCGGCGGTGCCCCTGACTGATCGCCGCTGTTCAGGTCATCGCGATCAATTGGAATGATCTCGACTTCCGAAACCTCCGCGACGGCGGTGTTTGCGGATGGCACCGCATCGCTGTCGCTTTTAGCCTGCTTTTGTCCGGGACCGCCAGCGACCTTGCCGCTATTCGTGTTCTGCGCGTTCTCACCGACCTCTGTAACTGGGGACTCAGGTTCCAGAAACGCTAAACCTGTATCCGGTGCATAGACAAAATACCCGGCAAGGGCCGCCAGCGTTGCCAGTGCCAATGCAGGCACCACCCAGGGACGTGAACCTGTGTCGGGTGCTACCGCTTGTGCGGAGGCACTCGCGGGTTTGGTTTCGGCGGCGGACAGCCGCGCGTCAGGTTCGGATTTTGCTGCCGGGGCCGCGAGCTTGTTCTCGCTGAGCTCGGGTGTTGCAACCGCCAGGCCATCAGACACCAGTGCAATTTTCACCGCAGTGTTGGCCTGTGCCGTAAACAGCACGCTCTGGCCAATGTTGGGCATTTTGCTGCCTAGCAGATCAGCGGTACTGAAGCTGTAGAGCTTGGATTTTTCACTCTGAATCCAGCCGCTTCGATTCTTTTCGTCGAGGCTGACAATCTTTCCCCGCTCGGAGCTGGGCATGGCTGCCTTTGGCTGAGGGGAAGGCTCTGGCTCTGATCCTGAGGCGCCGCCGGGCTCGGCGTCTTCGTGCTGCGCTTGCAGCGTGCCCTGTGCCATTTCTCCAGCGTCTTGCACGGGAGCGTCTTGCGGCTCAGGCGGCTGCTCAGCAGAAACCCGGCCATCCGATTCGGGACTTGAGTCGGCAGGCACAGATGCTTCGTCGCTGATCTCGGTTGCCAGCCCATCGGCGCCCGAAAAGCGAACCGTGTCGCCGATACTGATGACCCCATCGCTGACGACATCGGCCGCGGAGAAAAAGTAGAGTTCGCCATCTGAACCTTCGATCCACCCCGAGCGTTCTTCGGCGCTGAAACTGACCAAGGTTCCCGATTGCGAGCGGGCGCTGGCCAGAGCCTGGACTGCGTCTTTCTGCGCTGGATGTTTTTCCGTCACCGCTCAAAATCTCCATGGGTCTCGGGACCGCCTGATGCGACACCGAAGTAGGCCGCCAGTCATTGTTGACCTATTATTGACTACGCTCCCGTCAATGTCAGGAAGCACGTCTGAGCAGGACGTAGATCGCGCCGGTGCCGCCATCGCGCGGCTGCGCCGAACAGAACGCAATCACGTTTTTTACTTTGCGCAGCCAACCGTCGAGCAGTTGTTTGAGGACTGGTCCGGAATTCGGCGAGCCCTTGCCTTTTCCGTGGATGATGCGAACACAGCGAATGTCCATTTTTTCGCAGGCCACCAGAAATTCGGCGACCTCGCGGCGCGCGTTCTCTCTATTCAGGCCGTGCAGATCGAGCTCTGCCTCTCGGCGATAAGCTCCACGGCGCAATTGACGGAGTATCCGATCCTGGACCCCTTCGGCCTTGTAGCTGAGCGTTTCTCCGCTTTCCATGTTCTCTGGGTCCGGCCCAGACAGTAGTTCAGAAAGCACGGCGGCCTCGTCTGCTTCGCTTTGTCGCGGGCGCGGCGGTAGTCGCGGGCGATTTCGTGCGACCCGCTCAACCGGCGCGTGTGGCTTGACGCCCAGCATGGCCTTTCGGAATTGTTCTATGTCGTCGTCGCCGTTCACGTGGTTTGCTGTCATCAAGCTGGCGAATAGGAGGGCGCAGAATGACGACATTGTCCCGCATTCCAGAACTCAGCACGAAATTCTGGACGCAGACAGATAAACTATGGGTCTTCCATGCGAATCCTCCTTTCAAACGACGACGGCTGCTTGGCGCCGGGCCTGGTGTGTCTGCGCGAGCAGCTGCGCCAGGACCATGAAGTGCATGTGGTCGCTCCGGACCGAAATCGCAGCGGCGCGAGTAATTCGCTGACGCTTCATTCGCCTGTGCGGGTTCATTCGCATGACGATGGCACGCATTGTGTAGATGGCACGCCAACCGATTGCGTGCATCTGGCACTGACCGGAATGCTGGAAGAGGATTTCGATATTGTGGTGTCTGGCATCAATGCCGGCGCCAATTTGGGAGATGACACCCTGTATTCGGGAACGGTGGCTGCGGCCATGGAAGGGCGCTTTTTGGGTTACGCGGCGGTGGCGGTTTCAAGCTGCGCCGTGGCGCCTAAACACTACGAGACTGCTGCGCGCGTGGCCGCTCGCGTGATTGCGCGGCTCAAGGACGACCCCTTGCCCGGTAATACCATCCTGAATATCAATGTCCCTGATATTCCCTACGAGGCGCTGCAGGGCCTAGAAGTCACACGCCTGGGAAATCGACACCGCGCGGAAAGTGCCATTGCCGCAAAGGACCCTCGCGGTCGGCCGATCTGGTGGGTGGGGGCGGCCGGGGGCGAGGGCGACGCCGGACCCGGTACGGATTTTCATGCAGTCAATCATGGTCGCGCGTCCATAACGCCGCTCCTGGTTGATCTGACACGCCACACATCGCTGGAACAATTGTCTCAATGGGTACGCGAAGTTTGATCACCAAGGCTTCCACACATCACCACAGTCGCGGGCTGGGGATGACGTCCGCGCGCGTGCGTGCTTCTCTGATTGAGGAACTGCGAAAACTCGGAATTCGGGACGAACGCGTTCTGGATGTGATGAGCCAGGTGCCGCGCCATGAATTTGTCGAAGAAGCGTTTCGGGGCGATGCCTACAAGAATCGCTCGCTGCCAATAGGACATTCTCAGACCATCTCGCAGCCTTATATCGTTGCGCTGATGACACAGGCCATTCTTGGCGCCAAGTCACCCAAGCGCATTCTGGAAGTCGGCACAGGGTGCGGCTACCAGACTGCGGTTCTCGCGCCTCTGGTTGAAACGGTGTTCAGTGTCGAAAGGATTCGAGCGCTGACAGAATCCGCCCGCGCCCGCCTAGCCTCTCTGGGAATTCGCAATGTGCACTTCGGCTATTCCGATGGCACCTTGGGCTGGACGCCCTATGCGCCGTACGACGGCATTGTGGTGACCGCTGGTGGTGAGGAAATCCCTGCTCCGCTGATCAAGCAATTGGCGCCGGGCGGGCGGCTGGTGATTCCGGTGGGCCCCAATGGCGCGCAACGACTCAAGCTTGTCGAAAAGCAGGAGCATGGCGTCACCGAAACCGATCTGGGTGCGGTGACGTTCGTGCCCCTGTTGCCTGGCAAAGTCTGAGGAACGCACCGTGGAAGCTTTCTCCCTGTGGTTGGCCGATATCGTGTCGCAGCTTGGATACACGGAGATCGTGTTCCTGATGGCCCTGGAATCCAGCCTGTTTCCCGTTCCATCGGAACTGGTCATGATCCCGGCCGGTTATCGAGCCGCGCAGGGTGAGCTCAATCCTTTCCTGGCCACGTTGGCCGGTGGCGGAGGTTCGATGATTGGTGCCTCTGCCAACTATGTCCTGGGCAAGTATCTGGGCCGTGCTTTCCTGCTGCGCTACGGCAAGTATTTCTTGATCAGCAAGAAGACTTTCGACGATGCCGAAGCCATGTTCTTGCGCAATGCCAACCGCGCAACGTTCATTGGCAGATTCATTCCCGGGGTTCGCCATCTCATTTCGATTCCTCCGGGCATGTTCGGCATGGCGATTCTGCCCTTTGTAGTGCTGACATCGTTGGGAGCCACGATCTGGTGCGGCGTCCTGGTAGCGCTCGGTTATTATTTTGGCGAGCCAGTGATCAAGGCGGTGGCGGCCTATACGCACGAAGCGGGCGTGATTGCTCTGGCGGGCCTGCTGGTCTTCGTCATTTGGTTCGTGATCAAGCACCGTTCGCGTGAGGCACGCCGATGAAACTGGGATACACACTGCTGATACTGGCCCCCCTGCTGCCCGCCTGCGCCAGCCTTGTTACCTGGGACCCGCCGCCGAAGACCGAGTCCTACAACCAGAAGGCGGCGTTGGTTCGGCCCGAGCGCCCGGTAGGAAAGGGCGAGTACATGGTCCGCGAGTCAGACACGGTTTATTCCATCGCTTTTCGCAACAATCTGGACTATCGCGAGTTCGCGCGCTGGAACAACATCGGGCCGGATTATCTGATTCATCCGGGGCAGGTCCTTCATCTCAGCCGGCCTCCGAAAGTGGCGCTGGTTGAAGGCGATATTGTGTCCCACCCCGTCATCGATACGCCGTCTTCGGTCGGCACCCCCATTGCGTTGCCAGATGAAAGCACTGGACCGGTTCCTGTTGATGGCACTGACTCGCCGCGGCCCGTGCCGGTGGCCGTGGCACCGCCGGTGAGCGTGCCTGTAAAGCCTGCGGTGACCAGTGAGTCCGGCGGCCCTTACAAATGGCAATGGCCGACACAGGGCGTTGTCGTGCGCGGCTTTGATTTGAAGAACGGCTCCAAGGGCCTTGATTTCAAGGGTGAGCTAGGCCAAACGGTGGTCGCTGCCGCACCTGGCAAAGTGGTCTATAGCGGCTCAGCCTTGCGTGGCTACGGTGAGCTGGTGATCGTCAAACATGACGATCTACGACTCTCTGCCTACGGCTATAACCGCAAACGGCTGGTAAGCGAAGGCCAGTCGGTCAAGGGTGGGCAGGCGATTGCGGAACTCGGATTGGGACCGCAGAACCAGCCAATCCTGCATTTCGAGATTCGAGAGCGCGGCCAGCCGGTGAACCCGGTGCCTTACCTGCCCGCGAAGTAGGCGACAGAGCGCGGATTGCAGATTGCGGCATGGCCCGGCGCCGAGCAGGCCGGCGCCGGACGTAAGCTCTGAAGCGTTAACCGCTTACTTGGGTTTGCGCATCATCAAGGCGCTGCGCTTGCAGCTGGCGACCAGTTCATTGCGCTGGTTGAAGGCGGTATGCAGGAAAATCACGATTCCGTTGTCCGGCCGGCTTTTGCTGCTGCGCACTTCAACAACTTCCGATTCGCTGCGCAGCGTGTCGCCGTGAAAGACCGGCCGGGGGAAACGCACCTCGTCCCAACCCAGATTGCCCACTGTCGTGCCCAGGGTGGTGTCCTGCACGGTCACGCCGACCATCAGCCCCAGGGTGAAAGCGCTGTTGACAAGGCGCTGGCCAAACTCGGAATTCTCCTCGCAGTATTGCTGATCAATATGCAGCGCTGCCGGGTTATGCGTCAGGGCGGAAAAAAACACGTTGTCTGCTTCGGTCACGGTCCTGCGAACCTCGTGAACAAATTTCTGGCCCACTGAAAATTCTTCGAAATACAATCCAGCCACACGGATTCTCCTGATGTTGGAAAAGGTAGAGATAAGCGCCCCTGTCGGGCGTGAACCTGCAATGCTACCTTTGGCGCAGGAAAATTGTGTTGGAACTGAACCATGGAAGAGCAGCCGCTGTGTGCCCCCAAGCGAATGGGCAAGGAAGATCATCGCGACACCTCCGAGTCTGATGCCTCCACGATCTGGATATTGGTGGGGCTGGCCTTGCTGATGCTGGGCGGCATCTTCTACAGCCACACTTTCATGGACAGGGAAGGTGGCCCGGAAGGCGAAGGTATTGGCCAGAATCTGTCTGAGCTCATTGCAGGCGGGTCTGGATCGTCTGCGCCAGAGCGCCAGATGAAGGAGGCCGGGCTGCAGAAGGCCGAAGCCCTGCCAGGCGAGAAGTTTGCCGGGGCGGTGACGCTTTCCAGCGACTCCGGTGCCTGCCATTCCCTACGCAATGCCCGCGAACTGGTGCAGTCCAAGATGAAGCAACCGCACTCCTCCTGGCAGGCAAACGAGTACCGAAAGGACCTGGCCAGCATCCGTAGCAGGGGTAGCGAGCTGGGCTGTTGGAGCGGTGGCGTCGAGTAGGCTCGGAGCCTTAAAAAAATGCTGCGCTGCGCAATCTTGACCCCGGGGCAGGGGGGCTGACAGAAGCACCGTTAGACAAACCGGCACAGGTCCGCTAACGTGCCCTCCGCAGTCGTTTCAAGCAGTGATTTTTCCGCGATACTTTCAGTGCCCCGCTACACCAAGTCTGGGGACGCTTCAGCTTCCCGGCGAACGTTTCTTGAACGGATGCAGCAAGTGAGCCGTCGGCTCACACATCATCAATTGTTCAGAGGAATGTTTCATGTCGAATGCATCGACCGGTGTAGTTAAGTGGTTCAATGACGCCAAGGGTTTTGGCTTTATCACCCCAGAAGGCGGCGGCGAAGATCTCTTCGCTCATTTCAAGGAGATCCAGGGCACGGGCTTCAAGACCCTCAAAGAAGGCCAGCGCGTAGAGTACGTTGCAGCGCGCGGTCAGAAGGGCATGCAGGCCACCCAAATCAAGGCGCTCTAATCAGCCCTAAATTACGATTTGCGTTAATCGGAAGCCGCGACCCGTTGGTCGCGGCTTTCTTTTTGTCTTAACTTTGACAGGCCAGAATGTGACGACGATGAACGCCGTTACCCAGACAACCGACTCCTCCCGCAAAGCACCCGTCAATGTGCCAGCCGCGGTCCTGTTCTCAGTGAGCACATTGCTGCTTTTGACGGTTTTTCCGCTGTATGCGTGGCACTACGACTTTTCCTCTGCAGCCTGGATTCTGTTTTTCGTCTTCCTGTATGCGAGCGGAATTTCCATCACCGGTGGCTATCACCGCTTGTGGTCGCACCGCGCATATGAGGCGCGCTTGCCACTCAAAATTTTCTACATGTTGTTCGGTGCCCAGGCACTGCAGAACAGCATCCTGATCTGGTCATCAATGCATCGGGTCCACCACAAGAACGTGGATCACCCGCAGGCCGATCCATATTCCATCAAGCGCGGCTTCTGGTATGCCCACATGGGCTGGATGCTGCGTGATCAGCCCTGTCACGCGCTGGATTTTTCGAACGTGAAGGATCTGCAGCGCGACCCGGTGGTGATGTTCCAGCATCGTCATTATTTGGGGCTTGCCCTGGGGACCAACATTGGGTTGCCCCTGCTGTGCGGCATCGCCGTGGGAGACCCCTGGGGCGTATTACTGGTGGCGGGATTGCTGCGGTTGGTGGTGAACCATCACTTCACTTTCCTGATCAATTCGGCTGCGCACAAGTGGGGTCGCCGGCCCTACACCGAAGAGAATTCCGCGCGCGACAACGACCTGATTGCGCTGTTGACCTATGGCGAGGGTTATCACAACTATCACCACCTGTTTTCCTGGGATTACCGGAATGGCATCCGCTGGTGGCACATTGACCTGACCAAGTGGTGGATCGCCTCATGGGCATTTCTTGGGCAGGCAAGCGACTTGAGAAGGGTGCCGGAGTTCAGGATTCGCCGCGCCATGGTGGAACGTCAGTTTGCGCGTGCGCAGGCCCGGTTGGCCCAGGCGGCGCCAACCAAGCGCCTCGATACCGTAAAAAGGTTGCTTGAACAGGAAATGGAAGCGTTCAAGGTGACCATCGGTGAGTGGACGACCTTGCAGACGGAGAAGATTGAAGCCGCGCGTCAGCAGATGGTCGAAAGCGTGGCCGACCACTGGGAACACAGTGAGGCACGGCGAAGGCTGCAGCACCTGGAGCGCACGCTGCAGGAGCAGTACGCGCGCGTACGCTTACTGCATCTTCAAGCTGCCTGAGCCGGCCCGCGGGCCGGCTCTATTCCAATTGCCGGCGAACAGTTGGTAGGTGAACCGTCCCTGAGCCTTTGGCAACCGTTGATCCGGGCCTGATGCGCCGTCCATCTTCACAGCCGCTCATTCGTACCGTTGGCCGAAAGGACGGCTGACACCGCGGCCATTTCTCCTAATCTGATGTTCAAGAGCCCGATACTGGTTCGGTCTCAGAAGCAGGAGATGGAGAACAGACATGATCAACTGGATCATTTCGGGTTCGCTGGCAGCGGTGTTGATGGCCGAGGTGTTTGATGCCTGGGCGCTGCGCAGACTGTTCTTCCGTTGCCGGAATATTGGTCGAAAGTGCGAATCAGACCAGCGGCTTCTCCGTTGGTATGCAGAGGGCTTTGATCATTCCAGGATCATGACGCACTGGCTTAGCATCGCGGCGCTGTCGCTCGCCATACTGTCCTTCTTGGCGGGTGCGCATCCTGCGGTGATGGTGGCTTGCCTGGTGCTGATGATGACCGCGCTGGTTGAACGCCGCCTCAGCGATGATCTGCATCGCAAGGTGCTGGTTCCGACTCGCTGATTTGAGCGCGGGCAGCGCGAACGCAGTTCAGGCAGGCGCCCCTTCAATTTCGTCATCGGGTGCAATCTTGCCAAAGGCCTGCACCAGCATCCGGCTGATGTGGTGCTCCGACCAGCAGTAAGGCAAGCCAGCGGCGTTGGCGGCAATAAAGCCCACATGGCCCCCGCGCTCCGCCAGTTCCAGATCAACATAGGGCGACAGAGCGGTTTCCGAAGGAACAATACCGGGCGCCATGAACGGGTCGTCCAGGGCATGCAGGATCAGCGTAGGCGTGCGGATGTCCGACAGATACCCGCCACAGGCCGCCCGCGCGTAGTAGTCCTGCGAATCGAGGTATTCATTGAGGGGCGCAGTGAAGGCATCGTCAAACTCGGAAAAATTCTTGGCCGCGAGGATGGCGTCCACGTTGACATGCTCGGCCAGAGACGCCTGCTCATGTTTTCGGCGCACCATATCCTTGCAGGCGGACAGCAGGCGATGCTGATAGACGCGGGCGAAGCCATTGCGCAGATGCAGTTCACAGGTGCTGAGGTTGAACGGGACGCTGACTGCGCAGGCCAGGGAGATCGGCGCCGCAGACCCTTCTTCGGCAAGTGCCTTGAGCAGTACGTTGCCACCGAGTGACCAGCCGACACAGGCCAGAAAGGCGTTGGACTCACGCTGCCTGAGAACGCTCCAAACGTGACGCAGGTCGCTGCTCAAGCCATGGTTGTAGGCGCGCGGAAGGCGGTTTGGCTCCGGTCCGGCGCCGCGTTGCTGCAGGGCGCAGATGCGCCAGCCCTGTTTGGTAAGGAGGCGACCCAAGCCAAGCATGTAGCCCGAATCCAGTCCGCCACCCAGGCCGTGTAGCAGGATGGCGATGGGCCGGTCCGGCCCGGACGGTCCGGACCAGGCCACATCCACGAAATCCCCGTCCGGCAGTTCAATGCGTTCAACGCGCCGATCCAGGGTGGGCAGGGGGCGCAGCAGTGCGGGGGCGATGGTTTGTACATGCGCATTGCGCAAGAGAGGGTGGGGCCTGAACGCGGACGCGATAATACGGCCGTGTGCGGCTGGGCCAGATGGGCTCATCAGGTCTTGATCCGATCAATGGGTTTCTCTGTCCTATTGTGGCTTCTTCTGCGCTTGCGATCAGTGGCAGCGATGACCCGCATGCCGATTTTGGTCCCATCTTCCGTTTCGCTTGCCTCAATTTGTACAGATCGTCTGAAGCCGGGTGCTGACCTGAATAGACGCCGGTGTCTGAGTCTGTTTTTCTTAGCTGAACGTATTGCTTGATCGCCACTGCACAGGATCCCTCATGTTCTGGAATTTCAAAGTCACGCTATTCACACTCCTGCTGTCCGGGATGCTCGGTGGATGCTCGACCTGGGGATTGGGGCCACGCCCACCGGCACCGAATTCGGAAAAGTGCCTGGCGCTGTATGAACAGGTAGACCGGCAGATCGCGCAGGCTGGTGTGGCTGACGCGGGGCATGCGCGAATTCCCGGTTTTCCCTACCTGCGGGTTGATCGCTATTCCGCGTCCTTTGCTGAAGAAATTCCGAGTCTGGACGCGTTCTGGCAATGGGTGGGCTATCTGCGCGCTAATGAGGACGAGGCGCGCGACGTGGAGCTGAGAAACCTCGGCCTGGGCAAGCAAGCCGCATTCTCCCTGCTTCTGGACCTTCGCGGCTGTGGTGCCTGGCTGCGCAGCTGGGAGCTGGAAAACCCGGAATTTCGCGAAAAGCTGCTGGATCGGGTCAAGCCGGCCGATCATTACTCAACCGTTGCCCGCGCGCTCGGCTTTTATCCCGTCGCGGCCCCGTTTCTGAATGCCGGTGTCGACAAGTTCAACGCCTCGGTTCTGGACGAGTACGCCAGGCCGCTTGATGAACTTGAAGTGACAGGCGAGCTGAAGCACTGGCGCGTCGCGCCCTCGGATCAGTACAAATTCGAGAGCATGAGCCTGGCCGACAAGCCGCGCGATCTTCTCGGCCGCATTGGCATGCTGTGGTCGGATGTCGTGCAGCTCGCCAGATTTCATGCCCCGGAATTGCTGATTGAGACAGCGGGCGACTACGACCTTCCGGGCACACCGCGATTTAGTGAATCAGGCCCCGGTGTGGATACCCGTCGGCCTGTTGTGTACTTCCTGCCGGGACTGACCCGGTTCGGGGGGCGCAGCCTGCTGCAGATCAACTACTTCATCTGGTTTGACGAACGCCCGGCTTCCGCTGGCGAAGCCTACGCCGCGGGCGCGCTCGATGGCGTGATATGGCGCGTGACGCTGGACGATAACGGTGATCCGCTCCTGCACGACACCATTCACGCCTGTGGCTGCTATCACTACGGCTTTCCTGCTCAGGCGCTGCAGCGCCGCAGCAATGATCATCCGAAGCACGCCATGTTGCTGCCGCAGGAAGAAGTGCCCTCTGGACGCGTCGCGGTGCGTCTGCAATCGGGCACCCACGCTGTCCGGCGTGTACTCGAGGCGGAAGCCGTCAGCGCGCAAGCGCCTCAACATTACGAGCTGCGCAGCTACGAGGAATTGCTGACATTGCCAGCGCCGGAAGGCGGCACGCGCAGCCTGTTCGGAGCAGATGGCCTGGTGGCGGGCAGCGAACGTTCAGAGCGGTTCTGGCTGTGGCCGAGCGGTGTGCGCAGTGCAGGTGCCATGCGCCAGTGGGGCCACCACGCCACTGCTTTCACCGGCAAAGCCTATTTTGATGACCCCTTCCTGCTCGAAGAAGTCTTTGTTCCGGAGATGGGAGGGTCAGCAACGCCGCCGCTGGCCAGGGGCGAGTGAACCGCTCTGCACAAAGGATCAGGACGAACAGCTCACACTGAGTTGGGCAGCCCAATCGGGTGCCGGGCCTGCGTAGGACTCTGACTCCGGCTGCTCGTCGAAAGGCCGACTCATGATGTCAAACAAGCGAGTGACCTCGTTGAAGTGGCCGGCCTCAGCTTTTTCAATGGCCGTCTGCAGCAGATGATTACGCAGGGTGAATTTGGGATTCACGGCATTCATTCTGGCAGCGCGCTCCGCATCGTCCCCGCCGTCAGCGGCGAGTCGCGTGCGGTACTTCTCCAGCCAGGCGTCCAGTGCAGCCACATCCTTGACCTCATCGCGCAACGCAGGCTTTTCAGCCTTGTTACCAGTCACGCCGGATAGCAGACGGAAACTGCGGGTGAAGTCATCCTTGCCGCGATCCAGGATGTTGAGGAATTCGTTGCAGAGCTCGCGGTCGCCGTCTTTGACCTCCCGCAGTCCCAGTTTTCCGCACCACTGCGCCAACACTGTTTGAGCATGGCGGTCGGGATATCGGCCCAAGATGCCCTGCGCGATTTCAACGGCTTTTTCAGGAACGGGGTCGAGCAGGGGCAGCGTGGCCTGCAACAAGCGCGAACAATTCCAGTAGCCCATGCGTGGCTGCTGATCATAGGCGTAGCGGCCGCCTTCATCGGTGTGATTGCAGATGTGGCTGCTGTCAAAGCCATCGAGAAAACCGAAAGGGCCGTAGTCGAGCGTCAAACCCAGGATGGAGAAGTTGTCGGTATTCATGACCCCGTGGCAGAAGCCGACGGTCTGCCAGTGGGCCATCAGATCAGCGGTGCGATCCACAACTTCGCTTAGCCAGGCCGCGTACTTGTTGGGAAACTCGGCCAGATGTGGAAAGTGATCTTCGATGACGTGATCGGCAAGAGGCAGTAGATGTTCGAAGCGCTGACCGTAGTAGAAGTATTCAAAGGATCCGAACCGGACGAGGCTCGGCGCAACGCGACAGACCACCGCTGCGGTTTCCATGTGCTCGCGTTGCACCGGGTCTGGAGAACTAACCAGACTCAGGGCTCTGGTCGTCGGAACGCCGAGTGCGTGCATGGCCTCGGAGCATAAATACTCGCGAATGCTCGAGCGCAGCACTGCGCGGCCATCTGCAAAGCGTGAGTAGGGCGTCATGCCGGCGCCCTTGAGCTGTAGCTCGAACAACGCGCCAGAATCGCTCTCTACCTGCGCGAGCATGGTCGCGCGGCCATCACCCAGTTGCGGGACGTAGACGCCAAACTGATGACCCGCGTAGACCATGGCGATGGGGTCTGTGCCTTCCCATGTGGCATTGCCCGCCATAGTTGCCAGTACTTCCGGATCGTCGGCGCTGTCCGGCGGCAGGCCGATTTCGCTCGCCAGTGCATTATTGAAATGAACCATCGAGGGCGCGCTGAGCGGGTCCGTCTGGACGCGCGAGTAGTACACCTCTGCCAGATTGGCGAAGTGATTGACGCTCTTCAGAGAGGCGAACGGGTTCATGTGGCCTCGACCACTTTGGGGTCATTCATCAGCAGCGCATGGTCAGCCATCGTTTGGATTTTTCATCGACGTAGCTGATGGTGGCTTTCTTGAAATTGAGATCAACGAAGAGCTGACAGCGGAACTCGCCTTCACGCCAGCACATGGCGACACTGGTGTCATTGGAATACACCAGATGGAAGACGCCCGCAAAGGCAGGATACGAGTTTCGGAAACGCATCAGTTTCAGCAGGCGCTTGACCACGGGTTTCTCTACGGCTTCCGCAACGTCCTTGGTGGAGAAACTGGCCCGGTTGATGTCGCGCAGCTCTCCTGTCTGCTCCATCAATTCCAGGTCATTCATGCCGGCGAGCAGGCCCACGTAGTAGATCTGCGGAATGCCGGGTGCGAAAAACTGGATCGCGCGCGCGCAGATATAGGCATCGTCATTGCGCTTGAGTGCGTCGTAGTAGGTGCAGGTGAGCTGGTAGATCGCGCCGACGCTGTGCACATTGGCAGCTGACCGGCGCAAGATTGGATCAGCGGAACGGGCGCTGACGTTGTCGATCACGGCCTGGATCTGCGCAGCAGGTAAAACACCTTCGACATCCGGGATGCAAATGCCGTCGTGAGTATCGAGCACGGTGATCTGATGGCGCGGGCACATGCGCAGCCACTCCTTCAGGTACTTGCTGTTGGCATCCAGCAGCGAATAAAGCAGCAAGGGTGCGAGGGCAAAACCATAGGCATGCATGCCATGCAGCGCAATGGCGTACTGAAAACTGGCGTGATCGTGAACCTCGGGCAGGGTTTCTGCGCCATTTTCCTGAGCGATCTCGTCTATCCATTTGAGAATGTCGTAGACGTCGGGTTCAACGAGGAAGCAACTCGTACCGATTTTCTTGGTGGTGTAACCAAAGGCATCCAGCCTGAACAACTTGCAGCCCTTGCCGGCGAGGAACTTGATGTAATCCTCCATCAGCGCGTAAGTCTTGGGCGAGTTGTAGTTCAGATCGATCTGATGTTCGGTGAAGGTGCACCAGACACGCGTCTGGGTGCCGTCCGCGCAGGTGACTTCGCGAAAAGGTTCTTTTTCCTTGCGGATATGAATTCTGGCCAGGTCGTCAGGCGTGATTTCGCCCATCTGATCGACGTGCACGAACAGGTCCGCGTATTCAGACTGAAACCCGTTCTTCAGGAAGTCCTGGAATTCGACGGATTCATCTGAAATGTGGTTCAGGGTCAGGTCCAGGCACAGGTCAAATTGGCTGGAGATGCGCTCCACGTCTTCCCAGGTGCCGTATTTGGGGTCGATCTCCTTGTGCGTCAGGGGCGAGAAGCCGCCGTCGGCATTGGACGGGTAGGGCGGCAGGATGTGCACGCCTCCAATCGCCTTGGAGAAATAGGTGTCCATGATGTCGTAGAGCCCTGCCAGATTGCCGCCCATGCGGTCTGGATAGGCAATCAGTTGAATCTGGTTGCGAAGGGGCATGAGGGATAGGTCTCCTGATCGATCCTGGTGAGCGGACAAATGTCCGGCAATGTTGGGCGGGCCACTGCAGGTTAACGGTCTGCGCCATGCATTTCGAGGGTGGCGTCTTTGAAATTTGCAGTAAGCACCTGAATTTTCTTGCGCAAAGACATACGCACATTGCACGCCAAGTGCGACAATACGGCTTGATTCGATACGTCGTCGCCCCGTGATTCGTCGCTGTTTTTCCCGCCCGCACCTGTGTGTCGCATGTACCTGATTTCCGCCCAAGGACTGGATGTCATGCGCGGCGACCGCATGCTGCTCCAGCAGTTGAGCTTTGCTGTTGCCGCCGGCGATGTCCTGCACATCAAGGGACGAAATGGCGCAGGAAAATCCTCGCTGATTGAAGTGCTCGTGGGCCTTCGACCTGCGGCCAATGGGGTGGTTCAACGTCCGGACAGTGATCAGTTTCATTGGATCGGCCATCGCAACGCGCTGCACCCGGACCTGAGCGTGCTGGACAATCTGCAGAGTTGGTGTTGCCTGAACAACGTCAAAACGGACTCGATGGAACCCGCGCTCGACACGCTCGGTGTACGACGTTTCCGTTCAAGACTGGCGCGCAGTCTGTCCATGGGGCAGAAGCGCCGTGCAAGCCTGGCGCGCCTGCTACTTAGTCCGCGCCCGCTTTGGATACTGGACGAGCCCTTCAGCGGTCTGGACGCACAGGCCACGATTCTCGTGGGCCGGATGATGAAAGATCATCTGGGCACCGGTGGCGGCATCATCGTGACCAGTCATCAGCCATTACCGGGTCGTATCGACCGCGTGACAATTCTCGATCTGGCATGAGCGCACTTCTACTGAGCCTGGGCAGAGAACTGCGGATTGCCGCCCGGCACAAGTCCGAATGGGTATTGCCGCCGCTGTTCTTCGCCATGATCGCCGTGCTGTTTGCACTGGGGTCAAAACCCGGCGCCCCTCAGTTGGCAGAAATGGCCCCGTCGGTGATGTGGGTGGGGGCGCTGTTGGCCGCGCTGCTGACACTGGACCGCCTCTTCCGCGGCGACCTCGAAGAAGGCTGGCTCGAACAGATTCTGGTGGGACCCAGCCCGGCCTATCAGTACGTTCTGGGCAAGTTGCTGGCACATTGGGTGCTTAGCGGCCTGCCGCTGGTGCTGCTTTCTGCGCCGCTTTGCCTGTTGCTCGGGATGGAGGCTGGCGCGGGACTGCGGGCCCTGCTGCTGGGTCTGCTCCTGGGCACGCCCATTCTCAGCCTGGTCGGTGGATTCGCTGCGGCGCTGACGGTCGGATTGCCACGGGCAGGTCTTCTGCTGCCGGTGCTGGTCCTGCCCATCCTGGCGCCGGTGGTTATCTTTGGCAGCGGCGCCGTGCGCGCGGCGCAGGCCGGGCTTGATGCGGCTGGTCCGATATACTTTCTGGCTGCACTGCTGGCCCTGGCCCTGACATTGCTGCCCTGGGCCTGCAGCGTTGCGCTCAGAAACGCGTTTGACTGACTTCCAATCTCATACGATTCCCGCCTGAACCTCCATGTGGACCTGGTTTCACCGTCTGGCTTCGCCGCCGAGCTTCTTCCGCTTCAGCGACACGATCGCTCCGTGGCTGTTGCTGGTTTCCGTAGGCCTGTTGGCCTATGGACTCTATGCCGGCCTGTGGCTGGCACCGCCGGACTATCAGCAGGGCGATGCTTTTCGCATCATCTATGTTCATGTGCCTGCTGCTGCGCTGTCCCTGTCGCTCTATAGTGGGATGGCCATTGCCGGCATCGTGGCGCTGATCTGGCGTATCAAACTGGCGGAATGCGCGATTGCTGCACTGGCGCCGGTCGGTGCCAGTTTCACCGCGCTGGCACTGCTTACCGGCATGCTCTGGGGAAAGCCGATGTGGGGTGCCTGGTGGAAATGGGACGCTCGCCTGACCTCTGAACTGGTGTTGTTGTTCCTCTATCTGGGGGTCATCGGTCTGAACAGTGCCTTCGCTGATCGTCGTACCGCGGCCAGGGCCTGTGCGCTGCTGGCCATCGTGGGCGCGGTGAACGTGCCCATCGTCAAATACTCGGTTGACTGGTGGAACAGCCTGCACCAGAGCTCCACCATCCTGAAGTTCGGCAAACCCACCATCACGCCGGAAATGGGTATTCCGCTCTACATCAGCCTGCTCGGCAGCTATCTGCTGGCGGTCTGGGCCGTGCTGCGCCGCATGCAGAACGAATTGCTGGATCGCGAATCTCGGGCGAACTGGGTGCGATCGCTGCTGTCGGAGAAGGCAGCGCCATGAGCAGCCTGAACGAATTTCTCGAAATGGGGGGCTATGCGTTCTACGTCTGGAGCAGCGTCGGGCTGGCCCTGGCGGTGCTGGGCTGGAATGTACTGGCGCCCGTGCTGACACGCCGCAGCCTGCTGAATGAATTGCGCAGGAAGACTGAAGAAGACGACATGGATGATTTGCAATGACGCGCCGACAGAATCGGATGCTGGCAGTGAGTGGGTTGGTGCTGGGAGTGGCTGTTGCCGCCTACCTAGGCTTTACCGCCTTCAGCAAGAACCTGATGTATTTCTACACTCCCAGTGATATTGCCAGCGGCAACGCGCCTGAAAATGCCCGTCTGCGTCTGGGCGGTCTGGTTGAAACCGGCAGCGTCAAGCGCGGTGAAGGGCTGGAGGTGAGTTTCACCCTGGCAGACTGCGAGCAGAAAGTGCCGGTGGTCTTCGAAGGCATTCTGCCGGACCTGTTTCGCGAGGGGCAGGGCATTGTTGCCACCGGGCACGTCGAGCAGGGCCGCTTCCGCGCCGAGGAAGTGCTGGCCAAGCACGATGAAAACTATATGCCGCCGGAACTGGCAGATTCGCTGAAATCAGAGAACGGTCATTCCTGTGCGCCGTTCAAGCCGGTGACGCCGGGGACCACGGCGCTGGGCGTCGAACCCATCACATCGTGAACGCTGAACTCGGACACTTTGCCCTATGGCTGGCGCTGGCTGTGGCCCTGACGCAGGCGACGGTGCCGCTGGCCGGCTACCTGCGCGGTCAGACGCGCTGGATGGGCCTGGCGGCAAGCGCCGCCCAGGCGCAGTTCGTACTGGTGCTGCTGGCCTATGTTTGCCTGTCGTACGGCTTCTGGCAGAACGATTTCTCCATCGCGTATGTCGCGGCCAATTCACACAGCGCCTTGCCGTGGGTTTATCGCTTGTCTGCTGTCTGGGGCGCGCACGAGGGCTCCCTGCTGCTGTGGATGCTGATGCTGGCGGGTTGGAGCTTTGCGGTCTCGATCTTCAACCGGCGGCTACCGCCCGAGGTTTCCAGTCTGGTGCTGGCAACCCTTGGCGCGATCAGCGTGGGCTTCCTGCTGTTCACCCTGCTGACGTCCAATCCGTTTGATCGCAGTTTTCCCGTGCCTTTTGAGGGGCGAGACCTCAACCCGCTGTTGCAGGATCCTGGCCTGATCATTCATCCGCCCATGCTGTACATGGGCTATGTCGGCTTCTCTGTAGCCTTTGCATTCGCCATCGCGGCGCTGATTACCGGCAAGCTCGATGCCGCCTGGGCACGTTGGGCCAGACCCTGGACCACCACAGCATGGCTGTTTCTGACCATGGGCATCACCTTGGGATCATGGTGGGCTTATAACGAACTGGGCTGGGGCGGATGGTGGTTCTGGGACCCGGTTGAAAACGCGTCTTTCATGCCCTGGCTGGTGGGCACGGCGCTGATTCATTCGCTGGCGGTCACCGAGAAGCGGGGCCTGCTGCAGTCCTGGACCATTCTGCTGGCCATCATTGCCTTTTCGCTTTCCCTGCTCGGAACCTTCCTGGTGCGATCCGGTGTGCTGGTATCCGTGCACGCTTTTGCGACCGATCCGGCGCGCGGCGTTTTCATTCTGGCTTTTCTCGGAGTTGTGGTTGGGGGCGCACTGAGCCTGTACGCCGTTCGTGCGCCGCGCATCGTCCAGGACGGTCATATGCAACTGGCCTCCCGCGAAGGCTTGCTGCTGTTCAATAACGTCTTCCTGGTTTGTGCCGCTGCTGCGGTGCTGCTGGGCACGCTCTACCCGCTGGCGATTGATGCGCTCAATCTGGGCAAGATTTCAGTGGGCCCGCCCTACTTCAATGCTGTGTTCCTGCCGCTGATGGCACCACTCGCAGTACTGGTCGGCCTGGCCGGTGTGGTGTCGTGGAAGCGGGCCAAGTTTGGCGTTGCAATCAAGCCGCTCTACAAACTCGCGGCGCTGGCCCTCATTGCCGGGATTGCGCTGCCCTTCATCACGCAGGGGCGCGGATCACTGGCTGCAAGCGCGGGTGCAATTCTGGCCATTTGGGTACTGACCACATCCGTGCAGGAAGTCTGGAGGCGCATTCGCGCAAAGCGCAATTTCTGGCAGGGCCTGCGCAGTGTGCCGCGTGGCTGCTGGGGCATGAGCATGGCCCACTTCGGACTTGGAGTCTGGACGCTGGGTGTCGCCTTTGCTTCGACATTTGCGGTGGAGCGCGATGTGCGCCTGGGCCCCGGTCAGGCGGCAGATATTGGTCGTTACGAGTTTCGGTTTGATGGCGTTGAACGACATCAGGGGCCGAATTATCAATCTGACATGGGCTCGGTCTCAGTCCTGCGCAGCGGCAAGGCCATTGCGACGCTTCATCCTGAAAAACGACTTTACCCCTCGCAAGGCAGCGTCATGACCGAAGCGGCGGTGGACCACAACCCGATGCGTGATCTCTATGTGGCGTTGGGCGAACCTATCGACCGCCTGAATATCGGTGGAGACTGGGCGCTGCGGCTCTACTACAAGCCGATGATGCGGCTGGTCTGGCTCGGCGGCGTGTTCATGTTCTTTGGCGGCATCCTTGCGGCCAGTGATCGGCGATATCGTTTGAGCCAGCGGCAGGTCCAGGCGCCGCTTGCACAAGAGGCGGCGACTGCCTGATGCGATTTGCCATTCCCGTCATCGTGCTGATCGGCCTGATGCTGATGCTGGCGGTCGGTCTGAAACTGGATCCTCGAGAAGTCCCCAGCCCCTTCATCGGCAAAGCTGCACCGCAATTTGAATTGCCCTTGCTGGACGCACCCGAAAAGATGTTCAGCCCGGCAGATATGGCTGGACGACCGGTGCTGGTCAATTTCTTTGCAAGCTGGTGCGCCGGGTGCAAGGTCGAGCATCCCCTGCTCATGCAGATGGCCGAAAACGAAGGTATCGAGATCATCGGTATCGATTACAAGGACGCGCCCGAGGATGCGCGCAACTGGCTGGCGCGCAACGGCAATCCCTATCGAACCGTGGTGCTGGATCGCGAAGGGTCCGCGGGTTTGGACTGGGGTGTGTATGGCGTGCCCGAAAGTTACGTTGTCGGCGCTGATGGAACCATCCTGTTCAAGCAGATCGGGCCGGTGACACCGCAGGCCTGGGAACGCGACATCCGGCCTCTTTTGACACCAAGGCAATGAATCGAATCGCTGTCGTATTTTCACTACTCCTCGGCTGGAGCCTGATGTTTCCGGTGCTGGCCCTGAGCCCGCCCGAAACGCCGCTTTCCGGCGAGCAGCAGCAGCGCTACCGAGCGCTGATACAGGAACTGCGCTGTCTGGTGTGTCAAAACCAGAGCATTGCGGATTCCAACGCGGACCTGGCGCTGGATCTGCGCGCGCAGGTTCACCAACGCATTGTCGCGGGTGAGAGTGATGCCGAGATTCGCCGCTACGTGACCGATCGTTATGGCGAATTCGTGTTGTACAAGCCGCCGATGAACATGCGCAACCTGCTGCTCTGGGCCGGTCCCTTCCTGTTGCTGATCATCGGCGCAACTCTGGTATTCCGGCGCTTGTCGAGACCCGCCAATTATGGCGAGAGCAAGCCAGTGGTGAACCGCGAACAGCTGCGCAAGTTGCTGGAGGAAGACCAGCCGTGATGCTTGCACTGATGAGCTTGATGGCCATTTGCGCGCTGGCCTGGATGACACGCCCGCTTTGGCGCGCAGGAATTGCACCTGCACAGTTGCGCCGCAGCGCCAACGTGGCCGCATATCGGCAGCGCCTGGGCGAACTCGAGGCCGACCACGCTGCGGGTCTGGTGGATGCTGACAATTTGCAGAGCCTGCGTCAGGAACTGGATCAGCGACTGTTGCTGGACTCCGACGACGCGGAGCAGAAGCCAGCCGCAGGCCGCAACAGAAGTGTATGGCTGGTAGCGGTGCTGTCGCTGCTGGTGCTGGCGTTGAGTCTGTTTGGATATGTCGATGCCGATACCTGGTCTTTGCAGCAGAAAATTGCACAGGCGCGGGTTGCAGGTGCACAGGATGCTGATCCGGCGGAGATTGAAGCCATGGTCGGCGGGCTTGAAGAACGACTCGCACAGGAACCCGACAACATCGAAGGATGGGTGATGTTGGGCCGATCGCATTTCGCGCTGCAGAACTACGAGAAAGCGGCCAATGCCTACAAGCGCGCCAACGAACTGACCCATGCTTCCGCACCCAGTTTGCTGGTAGGAGAGGCTGAGGCCATTGCGATGAGCAAGGATCAGGACCTGCGCGGGCGTCCCGCAGAACTGTTTCAGGCGGCCCTGAAGCTGGACCCTCAGAATCCGCGCGCCCTATGGTACGCAGGTCTTGCTGCAGAGCAGGCCGGCACACCCGCCCAGGCTCGCCAGTACTGGAAAACACTGAGCGAGATGGATGTGCCCGAAGCGCTGCAAAAAATATTGCAGGCACGCCTGGCGGAACCGCCTGCCGGGCAGAATCCGTCAGCATCCGAGCCTGTCGATATTGTCCTGAGTGTGGATGTCAGCATTGACCCGGCATTGCAGGCGTCATTGCCAGCGGACGCGACGCTGTTCGTATTTGCCAAAGCGCTGGAAGGGCCGCCCATGCCGCTGGCCGTGCATCGGGGTGTGGTCGCAGACTTGCCACTGTCCATTCAGATGGATGACAGCATGGCGATGGTGCCGACGGCAAAAATTTCGCAGTTCGATGCATGGACGCTGACCGCCCGTATCAGCCGTTCCGGCGATCCGCAGGCGAAATCGGGCGATCTGCAGGGCAGTCTGACCGTGGCGCGAGACGAGCTGGGCACTTCGGCGCTTCACCTGCTCGTGGATCAGGTCGTACCGTGAGCGACCCTCGCAAATTTCTGGCAATCCCATGAGTCACACACTTTCTTCCATGCCCGCGACCGGGGGCATGTATTTCAAGGCATTGGGCACGGCCCGCCGCAAACCCGGCAAGAATCTGCAAATGCCGAAGATGGAGGTCAGTGTCTCGGCGGTGCATGCAGACACGGCGCGCCTGGCCAGCTATCGCAAAATTTGCGGCTTTGACAATACCGGGGAACTGCCCATTACCTACCCGCAGGTACTGGCTGCGCCGTTGCACATGTGGCTAATGCTCCGTCCGGAGTTTCCCTTGCCCTTGATGGGGCTGGTCCACGTACGCAACAGCTTCAACGTTCGTGCGCCTTTGCCGGAGGACGGCATCTTCAATGTTCGCGTTTCCATCGGTGAAGGTCGGCGCACGCATCAAGGCTTTGAAGCGGACTTTCTGACTGTCTTTGAAGACGCCGATGGCAAGCCGCTCTATGACGCGCTGATGACTGTGTTGTACCGGATGAAATCCAGCAGCATTCCAAAGCCGCCCCGTCCTGAGACGCCTGCGGCGAGTCTGGCCCAGTACTGCAGCTTTGATGTGCCCGCAGATGCAGGGCGTCGCTACGCGGCGGTCTCAGGTGACTACAACCCGATCCATATGAGTGCCCTGAGCGCCAAGGCTTTCGGCTTCCCTCGCGCGATTGCACATGGCATGTGGAGCCTGGCCCGCACGGCAGCTTTGTTGGAGTCGGCTCAGACCATGGCTGCGCACTCGCTGGATGTGCAGTTTCGTCAGCCGCTTTTTCTGCCGGGAAAAGTGTCGGTGAAATATCAGGTCCAGGGCGATGGGCTGAGCTTCGAGCTGTTGTCACGCACGTCGGACAAGGTGCATTTCAGTGGCACCATCGTCTGAGACAGAACAGCTCTCGGTTGTCAGGCCTGGTCGGTTTCGGCTACGCATGTGGATAAGATAGCGCTCACCATTACCGGGGAGTCAGCATGCGCAGGATCATTCGCGGGACCGTTGCAGCAAGCTTTCTTGGATTGTTCGCAAGCCTGAGCCTTGCTCAGGGAGATCTGTCCAAGGTTGAAATCAAGGCTGAGAAAGTTGCCGAGGGTATTCACGTTCTGACCGGGCAGGGCGGCAATATTGGCGTGCTTTCCGGTGCCGACGGCGTGATCATGATTGATGATCAGTATGCGCCGCTCAGCGAGCGCATCCGGGCAGCCGTCCGGCAGATCAGCGATCAGGACATTCGCTTCCTGATCAATACACACTGGCATGGCGATCACACCGGCGGTAACGAAGCTTTCGGAAAGTCGGGCAGCGTCATCGTCGCACATGACAATGTCCGCAAGCGCATGAGCACCGAACAATTCATCAAATTGTTCAACAGCAAAGTGCCTGCGTCACCTGCAGCCGCCTTGCCTGTTGTGACGTTTTCAGACCGCGCCAGCTTTCACCTGAATGGCGAGAATATTCGCCTGATCCATGTGGCGCATGCGCATACCGATGGCGACACCTTGATCCATTTCGAGAATGCCAATGTGATCCACATGGGCGACACATTCTTCAATGGACTGTATCCCTTCATTGATCGCGGTAGCGGCGGTTCGGTTCAGGGCATGATCGCCGCAGCCGAATTTGTATTGGGCATGACGGACGCAAAGACCCGAATCATTCCCGGCCACGGTGCCGTGACAGATCGCGAAGGTCTGCAGGCTTATCTGGCCATGCTGAAACATCTGCGCGACGGTGTGGCCCGGGGCATAGAGCAGGGGCAATCACTGGAACAGATTCTTGCCACTAAGCCAGGCGCAAGGTATGACGAAAAACTTGGCGGTGCCTTCATCAACCCCGAGCAGATTGTCGGGTTCGTATACGACAGCCTGCAGCATCCGCCGTCGCACGTAGGCCCAGCGAAACACCCTGAAAACTGAAAAACCTTCCGGCCGCAACTTGCGTGCGGCCGGAGGGTCAGGGGGCTGGTTAGAGTGATCCGCTGCCGAGGACGAGCCTCGCTCAGCTCATCTCAAAGCCTTTGAAGCCGGTTTCTCTGACTTCGTCCAGCCGTCGGTGGTACTCGTTGACACCCCCGGTGTAGGAAAGCATCCGGCGCTGCTTGCCCTTTACGTTACTGCCCATGTACCAGGAATCGGTCTTGGTCAGCAGCGTGGCGTTGGAGGATTCTTCGTGGTGTGCAATCCAGGCCTCTTCAGCGGCTTCGGTGGCTTCCATGACCGTCTTGCCGGAGCTGCGCAGGGCGTCGATGGCATGCACGATCCAGTCAACCTGTTCCTGCAAGCAAGTTGCCATGTTGCACAGGGCAGCAGACGGTGAGAGCGGCGTCGCGGTGGCGAACAGATTCGGGTAGCCGTGAATCTGCATGCCCATGGTGGTGCGGATGTCTTTCTTCCACTCCTCCGTCAGCGAGCGTCCGCCGCGTCCACGAATGTTCATGCGGGACAAGGCGCCGGAACCTGCATCAAAGCCGGTGGCAAGAATCAGGATGTCCAGATCGTGCACCGAGCCGTCAGCAAGACGCAGGCCTTCCGGTTCTACGGCTTCGATCGGATTGTTCTTCACCGGAACAATTTTCACCTGCGGAAGCAGGAAGGCTTCGAGGAATTTGTTCTCAAGCGGAACGCGGTGTGTGCCGAAACCGTAGGTCGTCGGAATCAGGTGTTCACACAACTCGGGATCCTTGATGCGCTCGCGCATCTTCTCGCGCACCCATTCGGAAATTTCCTCGTTGATTTTCTCGTCGAAGAACAGTTCCGAATAACCTGCCAGCCAGAAGCTCAGCGAGCCATCTGCCCAGAGCTCCTCGAGCTGCGCCTTGCGCTCTTCCGGCGTGCACTCGCTGTAGGGGCGACCGTGGAAATCATAGTCGAAGCCGCCAAACGTCGAGCGCACACGCTTGCGCATTGCATCAAAGTCTTCAATGAACGCGTCATTGTCGGCCTTGGTGTATTTGGGATTGCGCATCGGCGTGATGTACTGCGGTGTCCGCATGAACACCTTCAGGCTTTCACATTCGGAAGCGATAGTCTGGATGACCTGGATGCCAGTGGCTCCGGTACCGACGATGCCAACTTTCTTGCCCTTGAAGTCGATCTTCTCGCTGGGCCAGCGCGCGGTATACAGCAGTTGTCCCTTGAAGCTTTCCTGACCCTTGAACAGATCGGTCAGCGCCGCGGACAGCATTCCACCGCAGGAAACAAAATACTGGGTATCGAAGGTTTCGCCGGTATCGGTTTCGATCACCCAGCGCTGGCGTGATTCATCGTAATTTGCGGCAATGACCGATGTATTGAAAGCGATGTCCTTGCGCAGATCGCAGCGATCGGCAATGAAATTGAAATAGCGTTCTGTCTCAGGTTGGGCGGGGAATCGCTCGCTCCACTGCCATTCGGATTCCAGCGCCTTGTCAAACCAGAAATGGTAGATGTAGGCCTGCGAGTCCACGCGCGCACCCGGGTAGCGGTTCCAGTACCAGGTGCCGCCAACGTTGCTGCCTTTTTCAATGGCCTTGACCTTTAGGCCCTTTTCTCGCAAGCGATGAAGTGCATACATGCCGGCCATGCCTGCACCCACCACAATGGCGTCGTACTGCTGGCTGGAAGGTGGTTGAGCGGAAGCAGAATTCACCGTGGTTCTCCTGAAATAGTTATGGAATCATGAATGGCATACCCGCATCCATTCACAAGAGCGGTATGCCACGAGACCAATTCTGGGATGAAGGCGAGTGGGTTAGAACCTCCCCATGCGGGTGGGGTGACTGAACGGCTTGTCAGGACAGTAAAGTTCTAACGGTTGAACAACTGAAGGCGGCGCGTCTCGTTGATTGCCTGTGTGCGCGTGCCAACGCCAAGCTTGATGAATACGTTTTTCAGGTGCCACTTGACCGTATCCGCACTGACATCCAGGGTCCGCGCGATTTCCTTGTTTGCCATGCCCTGATTGAGAAGCCGCAAGACTTCTGTCTCCCGGCTGGTGAAATCGGTGGCTCGAAGTCGCCAGCCTCCCGTTAGCGGAAGGCCATCTACGGGATGCTTGCTGGCGGTGATCAACTGGTCCGCGCTGGCGGAAAACGCGATGGCATCCTGATCCGCCGAAGGCGTGCGTGGCTGGTGTCGCTGGCGATCGCGTATGCGTTCGAGAATGCTGATCAGCCGGGAGCCTTCATCCAGGAAAGGCCGTACCATTTTTTTTGGAACGGCAGCGTTTACCACATCCAGCAAAGTGCGTTCGGCCTGGGGCTCATTGCCCTGCTGGTCAAAGATCAGGGCGAGCTGAATCTGCGCCAGATAAGCCAGATGGTTCCATCCCGCATCAGCGGCGGCGCTGGCGCGCGCCGCCATGATGCCCTCTGCTCTGGGAAAGGCCTTGCGCGCGCACAGCAGGCGCACGCGCGCAAAGTCCAGGAAGATCGTAACCTCTTCGCTGTCATGCGCGGGAATGGTTCCTGTCTGGTAACGCCGGGCATCTGCGTCAGCCAGAGACTGCTCAGCGCCTCGCAGGTCGCCGAGTTCGAGGCGCACGCGCGCCCGTTCGCAAGCAATGGCAACGCCGAAGCGGTACAGCGAAAGCGCGCGCGCAATATCTTCGCCCTCTTGCAGTAGATCCAGGGCGGTTTGGTGTTCGCCGCGCTGGACCCACAGGCGGCAACTTGCAAGATAGGTTGCAAGATAGATGTCCGCGACGCCGCCTTCCTGACCGAGGCTGCGACAGGCTTCCAGCAGGCGCTCGGCCTCATTGAGCTGATTGGCTTCATAGCAGAGTTGGCCCATCAGGCCGCTGGCTAATCGGATGGCGCAGGACTGTGGGCCAGAACTGATACGAGCAATGTTGATGGCGTCGTCGAAACAGCTGCGCGCCTGCTCGAAACGGCCGGCCCGGTGCAGGGCAATGCCTTGGAAGCATCGTCCGTAGACCCCACTGAACAGGCCTTGTGCGCTGTCCTGATAATCGCGTGCCCTGAGCAGAATCGGACCGACTTTTTCCAGGGCGCCCGAGTGCAGGTGGTGGTAGGCCAGAACGTTGGCCGCAACACCGACCGTCCAGTTTGAATAGACCTCTGGCTCATCAAGACAGGGCTGTGCCAGATCTGGTACGCAATCAATTTCGTCGCCGTAGACCGCCGTGCAGGCGGTCAGAACATCGGATTCGCCCAGCAAGCGCTTGCGTATTTCCGGATTGGACTGTTGGGCAATGCGTTTCACATGCCAAAGTGCAACTTCCGATTCATCAGGTCGGTGCGTGAGTGTGTAGGCCCAGGCAATGGCCAGCTGCAAACGCGCGTCCTCCAGCAATGCGGTACGCGGCAGGTCGCGCAGCAGGCCAAGCAGAGTGGACATGTGTCCGCGCTCAACCATGAGCATGGCGCCGCGCTCGACGAGTTCCACCGCACGTGCGGCATCGCCGCTGGCAATGGCATGCTGCACGGCTTCTTCTGTGTGTCCGTGCTCCGAGAACCAGTCGGACGCGCTGCGATGCAGGCGCGACACCTCATCGGGATACTGCTTCTTCAGTCGCTGCTGCAGATAGCGCGCAAACAGGTGGTGGTAGCGAAACCACTGTCGCTCCTCGTCGAGTGGAAGCAGGAAGAGTTCCTGTGACTCGAGTTCATCCAGCCGGGCCCGACTGCTGCGCTCTCCGGTGACCGCGACACAGAGGTCGCCACACATGCGATCAAGGATCGACGTGCGCACCAGGAATGCGGTCTGTTCGGCGGGCAGATTATCCAGAACGTTCTCAGCAAGATATTCGCCGATGTCGTTTGCCGTGCCAGATGTCCAGTGACGCAAATCCACCTGTCGGCCGGAGCCGCGCAAGGACAGGGACGCCAGTTGCAGCGCCGCGGCCCAACCCTCCGTGCTTTGCCACAGCGCGTTGATGCCATCTTCATCCAACTTGGAGGGCCCAGCGATGTCCAGATATTGACGTGACTCGCTGAGGTCAAAGCGCAGCTTGGAAGCATCAATTTCCACCAGCTCATTGCGTACCCGCAGATTTGCCAGGGGCAGCCCTGTGCGCGCGCGGCTGGTAATTACGATATGCAGGTTCGGTGGCTGATGGCTTATCAGCCGATGCAACGCCGTAATCACGGCGGTGTCGAGGATCAGATGCCAGTCATCGATGAACAGAACGAACTCAGCATCCTGAATCGAAATATCGCTGACCAGGGTATCCAGAACGAAATCCGATTCTGTCGCAGGACTGGACTCGATCAGGTCCCACAGGCCTGGCCCGATCTCGGGTTCGACCATGCGCAGGGCCTCAACCAAATAGGTCAGAAATCGATTGCGATTGTTGTCGGCTGCATCAATGGCGAGCCATGCGGCGCCGACGCCGTTGGTCTTGAGCTCATCAAACCACTGTGCAACCAAGGTTGTCTTGCCGAAGCCCGCGGGTCCGTGAACCAGAGCGAGCTTTCGATCCATGGTGGCGCGCAAGCTCTCGATAAGCTGGGGGCGTTCGATCAGGCGACCTCGGTTATTCGGCGGCCTGAATTTGGTAGTGACCAGAGGCCTCGGCGCTTCCGCCATTTTTCTCAGTTTCTTGTCAGGCATCTCGGTGGCCTTGGAAATCTGACACAACTCTAGCAAGGCTGCCCAAGAAGCTCTTGGGGGGCGAAACCCAATTCATGAATATTCCGTCGTGGTCGAGAGAATTCGACATCACGGGGCTGATTGCTTGAAATATTGCTGTCGCCACTGCTCAAACTTCGGGAACACCCGTCGCTCGAGGCGGTCCAGGACCGCGAAGGGCAGGCCGGGGAGTGGGTTGAAAGGATTAGTTCGGCTCAGCGCCCAGATTTCGACGCGGTGCACCGTTTTGCCGTTGGAAGCACCGCGGCAATGAAAGCCGCGGGTGTCTGCCACGATGAGCGTATTGGCTTCGCATCTGAGTTCTCGCGGTTGCGGCAGGCCAAGCTGCGCCAACTCCTCATGCTTGATGCGCAATGAGCCCCGTGCGGAATAACGGGAGTCCAGATCGCGACCGACAATGCTCTGCCTGTATTCCCATTTGAGGCGCGCCAGACTCAATCGGTGAGAACCGGGCACGTAAGAAAACGCACCATTGCTCTCATTCGCTTCTGTGAGGAACAGCCAAGCCTTCATTGCCGGCTGGAAGGTATCGGAATGCGGGGTGCGCTGCGGGTCGGCCTCGTCGCTGGGCAGCTGACCGTTATAGATGACTTGTACCCAGCGAAACGGGACGCGCAGACGGCCCGCAACATAGCCCAGAAGAGACTGATATTGCGGGTTTTGCATGGCCGTATGCAGATTCGGATAGCGCGCCAGGCGCTGGTCTGTAATCGGGTATTGGCGGGTCAGTGTGTCGCCCTGAACCGAATCTTGCGGTGCTTCATCCGTCGCGATCTTAATGACATCCTGACCCAGATTCAGGAACTGGCTGTGCTCCAGGAAATTCGGCTTGATCAGGAAACCGTCGCGTGCAAAGGCTTTGCGATCTTCCGGCGGCAGTTTCCACGCCATGAGGGTTCGGCGAATGGCCATGGCGGTGTGTGCCAGAACCACGCGCAGTACATGCAGGCCCAGTCGATTGAGTAGGCGATTGCCGATGAAGGCATTGTCCTCGAATGACTTCGCTTGCGTAAAAAGCGCCAGCGCGTCGATCGGTAGTCGCAACAGTGACTTCAGCGCGGACAAGATGCCGTGGCGTTCTCGTTGCTGACCAGTGCCGCGAGCAGAAGGCTCATCTGTTCGGCGAGATCGGAAATGGCTTGCTGATGGGCTTCTGCCAAAGCGAGGTAGCCGCCTTTGGCGTCCTGCTCAAGCAGGGAACTGCAGGTGATGGCTTCGGCATCCCGCCCCGGGGGCTCAATGGTCCAGAGCGCCTTCAACTGTGCGCGTCCCGACAGTACCGATTCAAAGCGCTGGACTCTCGTGCGAATGCGGTAGGTGTCCAGCCGACTGTTCTTGGGCACTCGGTAGACATCAATGGCGCCGGTTCTGGCGCTGAGCTCCGAGGACAGGGCGCTACGCATCTCATCGGCGAGCGGGGCGACCCAGAGATGCAGCTCCGCCAGTGCCAGCTCGCCGTCGCTGCGTCGAATTACCAGCTGCGGCTGATCCACCTGGCTCGGGATGGAGACCGGAAGAACCTCAATTGCATAGCTCGCGCGAGCGGGTTCGCTATCCGGAAGCGGTTTCACCAGGGTGTAGAAGTGGGTTGGCACAGGGGCACAAGAGGCCAGCAACAACATGCTGACGCCAGTCAGAATGCCAAGGCTCAATGCTTTGCGGATCATTCTTCTGCGTCCTCTGGTAAGAGTTCCTGGGATTCTCGCTTGCCCCGAAGCAGCGAATCAGGATGGCGCTGCAGGTAATCGGACAGATTCCTCAGCGAGCGCGCCGCGCGATCAACCTGCTCCAGTGCCTGTCCGGCATTGAGTTGCAAGGGTGAATCCGGAGACGCGAGGCCCTTGTTGATATCGCCGATGGTGTCCTTGGTCTGTTCAAGCGTTTTGCGAACCTCTTCCAGCGTCTTTCGCGCTTCAGGTGCGAGCTCGCCGCGTACCTGCTTGAGGAAAGCATCTGCACCATCCAGTGTCTTGCGCAGATTGGTGCCGATTTCCTCGAACGGAACACTGTCGATCTTGGCCACGATATCCGCAATCTGCGTCTGGATCTGATCGAGGCTGCCGACCTGTGTGGGGATTTCCAGCGGTCGTGCATCCGGGTCAGTTTCGATCTTCTTGGCCCTGGGAAGGAAATCCAGTGCGACATAGAGCTGACCTGTAATCAGGTTACCCGTGCGCAGCTGCGCGCGCAGACCACGCTGAATCATGTGATGAAACACGGTCTCTGGTGATGGCGGCTCGCTCCCCTCAGGAATACGCAACTGCTCATACGCGCGCCCGAGCCGTTCCGGGAACAAGTCTGCCGTGACCACAGCGGCAAAACGTTTCTGCTCGCGTTCGTAGTTGATCTCGATGCTCTTGACCTTGCCCAGTTCCAGTCCGCGGAAATCGATCGGGGCGCCGACAGACAGGCCGCGCATGGACTGGAAAAATTGCATCCGGACCGGGAGTCCGAAGCCATCGGCTGCAGCCAGAGCAGTCTGCTTGTCTGAGTGGAGACGGAAGACGTCGTCCATCTTGGCCTTGTCGCCCGGGTTTTCTTCGTTCTGCGGCTGAAATGCGATGCCGCCGGCCAGCAGCGATACGAGTGATTCGGAATCGACCTTGAGCCCTGATGCACTGACGTCAACGCTCACGCCGCTGGCGTTCCAGAAACGCGTGCGGCTGGTGACGAAGCGGTCATAGGGCTCATCAATGAAAGCCTGCAAGGTCAGCGAATTGCCGTCTGGGTTGAGGTCATAGCCCACTACGCGCCCGACCGGAATGCGGCGGTAGTAGATGGGAGAGCCGATATTGAGCGATCCCAGATCCTCGCTGCTCAACAGGAATCGTGTGCCTTTTTGATCATTGGTCACCGCTGGCGGTATTTCCAGTCCGGTGAACTGGTCGCGGTGATTCTCTGATGTGCCGACATCGACGCCGATGTAGGCACCCGACAACAAGGTGCCAAGCCCGGAGATGCCGCCCAGGTCTGCGCGCGGCCGCACAACCCAGAAACGTGAATCCTCCAGCGCAATCTCTTCTGCATCCTTGCGCAATTCCACTTCCACGATCACATGTTCGCGAGACGGGCTCAGGCGGATGGACTGCACTTTTCCAACCACCACGTTCTTGTAGCGAACTTCCGTTTTGCCCGCTTCCAGGCCCTCTGCGGTGAGAAACGTCACCGAAATGCTGGGGCCAGCTGCATTGATGCTGCGTACCATCAGGATGATGCCGGCAACGGCGGCGACCAGCGGTACCAGCCAGATCAGCGACGGCGCAAAACGGCGTGGCGTACGAATGTGTGGCGTGGGCAGATCGTCTGCACGAGCGTCCGTTTCATTCATGATGAAGTTTCGCGTTTGTCATTGGGAGTAGGCCGATCCGGAGCATCCCAGATCAGACGCGGATCAAAACTCTTTGCGGCCAGCATGGTCACGACGACCACGGCGCCGAATGCAACGATAGCCGGTCCGGCTTCTACTGTTGCATAACTCTTGAATTTGACCAGCGCAACCAGCAGGGCCACGACGAAGACATCAAGCATCGACCAGTGACCCACTTTCTCGATGATCTGGAACAGCCGCGCGCGGTCCAGCGGTCGCCAGTTGGACGAACGTTGCACGCTGATCAGCAGGAAGCCGAGGATGAGAATTTTCAGGACCGGAACGACCACACTGGCGACGAAGACGATCAGGGCGATATCCCAGGAGCCTTCTTCCCACAGCACGATGACCCCGCTGACGATGGTGTCTTCCCGGGGCGCATCGAGGATCGTGCTGGTCACCATGATCGGCAACAGATTGGCAGGAATATAGAGAATGGCTGCGGTGATCAGCAGCGCCCAGGATCGTGCAAGGCTGGCGGGCTTGCGTCGCTTGAGCCCAGCGTCGCACCGGGGGCAGTGAGCGCCTTCGGGAACCTCAGGTGCGCGGCAGACCAGGCCGCAGTGGTTGCAGCGGATGACGCCTAGCTCGGTCGCGGTCTGATAACTCATAACTTGCGTCGCCCGCGGATTTCCCAAAGTTCCTGCATGTCGACGCCATTGAGCAGGGTCATGAGCAAGGTCAGGAACGCAAAGCCCCACAAGCCGGGCGCAAGGTGAACTTCGGTATCGCCGCTGAGCTTCACCAGCGAAACGAGTACCCCCATCATGAACACCTCGACCATGGACCAAGGGCGTACCGCTTCCAGGGCGCGCATGGCGCGGCTCAAGCCAGGTACTTCGGTGCGCAAGTGCAGCGGCGCAAAAACGTAAAGACTCAGCAGGATGAGCAATAGGGGAAACAGAAAGACCAGAGCCGCGGCCAACCCGGCGATGGCGGCCATGCCAGATTGATAACTTGTGGCCACCGCACCCAGCAGCGTGGTCTGGGTTTGCTCGCCGCCCAATTCAACGACCACGATCGGAAACGCATTGGCGATGACGAACACGATCAGTGCGGAGAGCGAAAATGCCAGCAGTGCGGTGACATCGGTCGTTCTGTTGGAGTACAGCTCCCCCCCACAGCGATGGCAATGCGCCCGTGTCCCACGCGGAATCTGCGTGCGCTGATGCACGGTGTCGCAGTGATCGCAGATGGCAAGACTTAGATGCACGCGTCGTCAGACAGTTTCAGTGATGTGGCAATGATGGGCAGTTTATCGCCGCTGCATGCTTCGGTCAGAGCAAACCGGACAGCATGGTGGCGATACCCAAAAAGGCGGAAAAGCCCGCAATATCGGTGACCGTGGTCAGAATAATGGATGACGACTGCGCGGGATCCTGCCCCAGTCGGGTCAGCACCATCGGCACTGCGGCGCCCGCAAAGCCCGCTGCAATCATCGCCAGGACCATGGAACTGGTAATCACCAGCACCAGGCCGATGGATTGGCTCCACACCCAGACGGCCAGTCCGCAGGTTGCGGCCACCGCGATGCCATTGAGCAGGCCGACGCCGACTTCCTTCATGGCCACGACCAGCCATTGCCGCGTCGTCACTTCGCGCAGGGCCAGCCCCCGCATGGTTACCGCCAGTGCCTGCGCCCCGGCATTGCCGGATTGCCCGGCGACAACCGGCAACAGCACCGCCAGCGCCGTGAACTGGGCGATGGTGGACTCGAAAACGCCGACCACAGCCGCAGCGAGAAAAGCCGTCAGCAGATTGATCTGCAGCCAGGGCAGGCGCTTCTTCACTGCAAACCATGGCGCGGACAGTGCGCGTTCCTGCGGGCTGACACCGACCATGGTGCCGATATCGGCAGCCGCTTCCTGCTGCAAGGCCTGAACCAGACGATCCTGCGCAATCAGGCCGATCATTCGACCGTCCAGGTCCACCACCGGCAGCTCGCTGAGCTGGTGCTTCTCGGCAATCTCGACCACTTCATCCCGCGGGTCCGTGGCATGCACGGCCGCGACAACTCCTCTGGCCAGATCGCGCAAGCGCGTGTCGGGCTGCGCGAGCGCCAGTTGCTGCAGGCGCAGCTGGCCGATCAGGTGACCTTCGTTGTCCAGCAGGAACAAGGTATTCAGTGATCGGCGTCGCGAACCGCGAACCCGCTCGAGTGCGGTGGCGGCGGTCATGTCGGGGCGAAAGCTGAGCAGGCGCGTGTCCATCAAACGACCTGCGGTTTCTTCCGGGTAGCTCATCAGGGTGCGCAACTGCGGCCCCAGCGAGGGCCCGAGCGTGTTCAGTGTCTGCTCGCGTTGCTCATCTTCCATCGCGCCCAGGATGCGAGCTGCTTCGGTTGGCAGCAGCAGGCCCAGAATCTCGCGCGACAGTGACTCGGGCATGGCAGCCAGCAGATCAGCGGCGCGATCGGTGCTCAGGCGAGGCAGTACCTTGATCAGGCTCGTAGCGGGTTGATCGCGCAACTGCGCCGCCGCAGTGGCCACGGACATCTCTTCAAGGCTTTGCGCGGCCGAGACAGGGCTGTCGCTGAGGTAGCGAAGGTTTATTTTCTGCAGGACGGCTGAAAGCTCAGTGCTCATGGCCATCTTCCAGCGGTGGTGGAGGCGTGGGGTTGCCGAGCAGCAGGCGGATCAGTTCAGAACCCGTGCGCAGGTAAGCCACGAACAGATGCGCGATCAGGGAATCGGGTTCTTCGTGCGCGAGTTCGGGAAATGCCGTGCTCAGCGCGCGGCGTAAACCCGCGCGCGACAAGCCGCCGAGCAGGCTGCCATCCGGGCCGGTCACGGGCAGCAGGTTGCAGTGATCCCAGTCATCTAGATTGCCGATGTCGTCCACATCCACGGAGTCCGACAGCGCGCGCACGCTGCGGTCTGCAATGTCGTTGAGCGGTGTGTCCGCATTGGCCTGAAGCAGGGCGTTGATGCTGACGATGCCGGCGTAACTGCGGCCGCTTCGCAGGGCGAACACCTGGCTGTCTTTTGCGTTGCCGCGGCGTTGCAGCAGTTCCAGCGCGTCGCCAGCGGTCTGGGTGGCGGGCAGGGCGGCTACGTCGTAGTCGATCCATGCGCCAACGGTGTCCAGGGTGTAGGCCAGTGAGCGTTTGAAGTGACGAACCCGTCGGATCGGCATCTTGCGCAGGATTGCGCGCCGCGTTTCCGCATTGCAGATGCGCAGAATCGCGCCGCTCTCACGGCCGTCCAGTTCCGTCAGGATCGCCGCCGATTTGGCGGGTTCCATGGCTGAAAGACGCCGCGCCGCCGCGCCGGGAGACATGTGCGTGATCACTGGTGCGACCTGCCGTGCAGTCAGTAGCGTGAGCAACAGGGCGGCTTCGGCGGAAGGTGTTTCTTCCAGCGCCCGCGCTGCGGCCTCGGGCTGGCGCAGCAAGAATTCGGTTGCCAGTTCCAGCGACTCAGTCATCGTCGCGTTCCTGAGTGACCAGTACTGACACCTGCTCGCCAAACAGCCTGGACGGAACGTGCGCCCGGCCCTCGTCAGTTTCGATGATGACCGAAGTTGGCGTGATATCCAGAATTTCGCCCTGTACCTCTCCCAGGCGTACCCGCGCACCAGCCTGGAACTGCCGCCTCAGGTAGTGGGTGCCAATGAGATTGGCCACCAGCCCGCGTGCGCCCAGTCCGAAGGCCAGCGAAAAGCCCACCAGCACCACGCCCAGGGCAACCGCGATGATCTGGGTGACAAAGCTGACGTTGAGTCCGACCTGATGCATGCCGATGATGACGGCGGTGAGAAAGGTGCCGGCCTGTGCAAGGCGCGCGACAAGCTCGCGCTGCTCGACCTGGGCACTCGCCAGCCCTTCCAGCAAGAGGTCGCGGACCAGCAGGCTGATGAGATGGCCGGCCACGATGATCGCCACGCCGAACATCAGGGTCGGCAGGTAGGCCAGTACGCTGCGCAGCCACTCGGTCACTCCGGCCATGCCGGCCATATCGGTGGCAAAGCTGATGAAGATGGCCAGAATGATCCAGAAGCTCGCGGTGCCGATAAGACGCAGCATGGCGGGCGATATGCTCAGGCGCTGCGCCCGGTCAGGTCGCATCACGCGTTGCATGCCGCGGTTGAAGCGCTGACCCAGGCCGCGTATGGCACCGCGCACGAACCTGGCAATCAACCACCCGAGGATGACCAGCAGCAGTGCGCCCAGGAAGTCCGGAACACGCTCGATCAGCAATTGGGTCAATACGGAAAAGCGCTGATTCAAGGCTTCAAGTGAAGATTGGAGCAGATCCATAATGGGCAGCGATGTCGTGGTTATTGAGTCCGTGCGTCCAGCATAGCGGGTCGGGCATTGAGCCATGAAACAGCTGAACCGGCAGCGACCGCGCCGCTGGCCAGACAGGCAGTGAGCAGGTACCCACCAGTGGGCGCTTCCCAGTCCAGCATTTCGCCCGCAAAGAAGATTCCGGGGTTGCTGATGCTCATCAGCCCGTCACTGAGACCTGATAGCGACACCCCGCCAGCGCTACTGATGGCTTCGGCCAGCGGGCGAGTTCGTTCCAGTACCAGCGGCAGGCCTTTGATATGCGCGGCGAGGCGGGCCGGCTCATTGCGCAACTCGGTGCCACTGGTCTCGAAAATCAGGGCCGCGCGTGCGCCATCCAGCCGGAATCGTCGGCGCAGCACTTCAGACAAGGAGCGGCCTTTACGATCTGCTTGCAACACATTGCTGATGGCCTCCACTTCGTGCTCGGGCAGCAGGTCCAACGTGATCTCTGCCTGGCCGGCGATCGAGATCTGTTCGCGAAGATCAGCAGATGCTGCGTAAATGAGGCCGCCTTCCACACCGTGAGCGGTGAGGATGAACTCGCCGCGTTGCTGGTGGGTTTGTCGATGTCTGTCACGCCAGCTCATGGACACCGGCTTGATCGCCGCTCCGGAGAAGCGCTCGGATAGGTGCGAACTCCAGTTGATCTCAAACCCGCAGTTGGCCGCCTGCAGCGGCGCAACATCGACCCCTTGCTGCGCAATCCACTGTTCCCACTTTCCGTCCGAGCCCAGTTGCGGCCAGCTTCCGCCGCCCAGCGCCAGAATCAGGCAATCGGTTCGCACATCTTTGGACCCCGCAGAGTGATCGAGGTGCAATGTGAAAGCGCCGTCGGCCGTTTGCCGCCACTGTGTCAGACAATGTCCAACGTGAAAGTGCACGCCCTGGCTTCGCAGGCGGCGGACCCAGCCACGCAGCAACGGTGCTGCCTTCAGATCCTGCGGGAAAATCCGGCCCGAACTGCCGATGATGGTTTCAACGCCAAGTCCGGCTGCCCATGCGCGAAGGTCCACCACGCTGAAATCCTTAAGCCAACGCGAAACGATTTCGGCGCGGTCGCGGTAGCGCGAAACGAACGCAGCGTGATCCTCGCTGTGCGACAGATTCAGGCCTCCTTTGCCTGCCAGCAGGAACTTGCGACCCACCGACCCTTTCTGTTCGAACAGGTCAACCGAGAACCCGGCGTCACAGAGTTTCTGCGCCGCCATCAGGCCGGCGGGCCCGCCACCGACCACAACTGCCGCGCCTCGTTGTTCTGTCGTGCCGTTTTTCATGCGTGCAATTGTGACCCGGGCAGGGTGCTACGTCGCCTGTTATTCCAGGCGCAACGATCCGCGGGTGCCTGCAGCCGATTGAGGCTTAGAGTCGGGTCGCTATCACGCCCGCACCGGTGCCGCCCGGCTCCTCGGCAATAACGCGCACGTTGTTTCCATCAATGAAAGTGATGCCTTCATAGGTCGGGAGTCCCCCGCACACGGGAGAAAACGTCAGGGTGATGGAATAAACATTGCCCGTAGTTCGTGGTGACAGGTCGCCGGTGAATGGGCAAGGAAATCCGGTGCTGACCGTCATGATTCCACTCACATCCCCGTTATCCGTCACAGTGAAATCGGCTGTGAATTGCATGGGAGCGAATTGCGGAGCACCAAAACCACTTGTTGGTCCGAAAGCGCCCGAACCCAGGTATCTGCCCGCGAGCGTTGATGTCGTAGGTAGTAAGTCGTATGCGGAGTCGTAGAGGGTGGCGAACGTGGCGGTCGGTGTAGAAGGTAAACCGATCAGGGTTGCCGGAGCCAGCGTGCCATTCAGAGTCTGCTGGGGGAGGTAGTTTCCAGAAGCGCTGGCGAGACCGGAAGAGCTGCCGTCAAAGTTGTACTCCCGCAGCGAATTGGATTCGAACTGTCGAGGCATGTCAGAGGCGTTTCCCACGAAGACGCCGCCAAGGACTGCGGCATTTCCAGGAATGGCGTATTGAAACCAGAAGGTGCCGTCGTCGAGCACCACGCCGCTGAAGTCGCGGGCGCCGCCGGAGGAAATATTGAGCGTTCCGCCCCATTGTCCGACCGCGCTTTCTCGAATCATCGGCGCTGGCAGCGTGTTGGGGCTATTACCGCTAGAGCCGCCCCCGCAGCCGACAAGCACCAGACAAAGACCTGCGATCACTACCGGAAGAGGAGCTCGCATTCGAATTTCCCTTTTTGGCCAGATTGCATGCTAGCAAACAGTCATGGGCGGCTGGGAGGAGGCCAACAGGCTGGGTTCTGATGCATGCGGGACGCTAGGGCAGATCCGCCTTGGCTTCTGATTTACTGGTGTGGTTGCTCTTGGCGTTCTTTTTTTCGCGATCCATTTCGCCATCGTCGGCCTCTTCTTTTCGCGGTGCGTCTGCCGGCGGCCAGAAGAAGTCCTGCGGCCTGGCACGCATGCGATGCCAGAGCATGCCCAGCAGCTCTCCGCTGTCGCTGAATTCAATCTGCTGGGATTTGAGGGCCACCACCATGGCCAGGCCAAAGCTGACCAGCAAGTTCATGGTGCCGATGGCAAGCACGCCAACCACCAAGCTGGCCAGAATGGGGCCGGGCTGCAGGTTCAGGGCGATCCACGCAAAAGTGGTGTTGGCGCTGACGAATGTGACGTGCAGGGTGTCGAGCGGCAGTCCCAGAATCTTGCCCAGTGCCGCTGTACTACCCAGTAGCAGGCCGAACACGATGCTTCCCGCGAGGCCGCCCATGTGCTCTTCAAGATAGTCAGCGACCCGGATGCTGCGCCTGACGCCCAGGACTTTTTTCAGCCAGCGCAGCTGCTTGATGCGTTGCGGAATGCGCGAGTACACCGCCTTGTTGTCGTAGTAGCCTGACACCAACCCGGATACAAACAACCAGACGCCGGTCAGGGCGCCCCACAACCAGGTACGTAGGCGCAGCGGGTCCGCCTCTTCCAGCACGTGCTCTGCCTTGACCACATCAATATTGGGCGCGCCGGTCTGCGAAATGATGACCAGAGCAATGACGATCGACAGCGGCACCGCCACGCTGATGTTGCCGACCACGGCAATGAACTGACTGCGGATGGTGCGCACGATCAGGTCCGCGAGACCCCCCAATGAGCGCTTGCCCTTGGTGTCGGTATCCATGCTGTGGGCGATGCGATTCGCCGTCATGGCCGGCTGTTTGGTGGCTAGGGTGAAGTGGAACATGTACATCAGCACAAAGCCGATGACGTAGTTCAGGCTGTATTCGAAAGCCTCCACGATGGGCGCGTGGTGTTCCTTTGATAACCACAGTTTGACCGCCGCCATGATGGCAACCAGCAGGCCGGCGCCAGCCGCAGAGCGGAACAGCGAGAAATATTCGCTTCGGTTGCTGGTGATGTACTGCTCGCCCGCACGGCCGGCATTGCTTGTGATGCGCTGTGACAGCAACTCCAGGTGTTGGGACCAGTGTTCGCGAACACTGAACCTCTTGTTTTCTGCATGCACCAGAATATTGAACAGGCGCACCCGTTCCACATTGCGCTCGTGTGCCGGCCGCGGTTCAAGCAGGCGCAGTAGCACGCGCATGCGCTCGATGTTCTGTTCCAGCCGGACCAGCAGTGCGGTCAGGCTCACACTGGCACCGTTCTTTTCTACCTTTCGGCGCACCGTATCGGTGACTTCATCGCATTGGTCGAGCAGGACCAGTAGATGCTTGTCGTCACCTTCGGGCTCGCGCTTTTCTCCGGCGGCATCACGGCGCTCGTGAATGAATTGGCGCAACTCAGCGCTTTGCGAAAGAAAGGGAGACTCGTAGCGCTCGATGCTGGGATGATTGCGCACCAGCTCCGGCTCCAGGCCAATGGCGGCTATGCGATAGGAAATCACCTGCAAGGCATCGAGCGTACGCAGATGCATGGTCTGGTCTGCGGTCTCGGATTCGGCCGCATCAAACTCCAGCGCATCGAGGAATGCCACCCAGTTTTCATTGGGGATCGCGACCAGCCATTCGTGGTCCGTCTTGCGGAAGAACAGCAGGTTGAGCACATCCTTGAGCTGTTCGGGATCCTTTTCTTCGGGCAGCAGACGGTGGGTCAGTCGGCGCCATAGTCCAGAGACAAAGCCTTCATTGGCCAGAATGCCGGAATCGCTGAGCAGACGAACCGGTTGCTTGTGCGCCAGCAGCCACAGGATGGCCTCGCGCAGCGAACGACGATAGCCATCCTCGGCCTCGATCATCAGCGTCAGCGCACGCAGGTTCTGGATGGTCTGGCCCAGCTGTCGGGCGTCCGACGGGCGCAGCACGTTGACCACCTTGACCAGGGATTTCAGGCGTTGATCGGCTGGGGCCGTCTCCAGATCCAGCAGGGCTTCCGAAAATTTGCGGCGGGCCACCTCGCCAGCAGTGCTGGGCTTGGACTCTGGCTTGGTTTTGGATTCGGCCTTGGAAGCAGCGGGGGACGGGCTTGGGGATTGTGGGTCGCTCATCGCAGAATGGTCGCATAAGCTGGACCAGGGTTTACGTAATTCGACGGCTGCGGGATTCCATTTCGGAGACGCGCAATGCATCGCGGAATCCTGGCTTGCGAGGGCGATTTCACCTCCGGTCGCGGCGCCCGTTGGAGCGCAGCTGAGTAGCGCAAGCGTCTGCACGGCGGTGCCGGACGGGGTGAGGCGGAATTATCCGGTCGTAATCAGCAGCTTCGCGCCTTGATACAGGTGCGACGCAGGCTGGAATTATCCGGGCAAGTCGCTACAATACGCGCCCCTTTCGGGCCGCCCGGCTCCGAACTATCGAGATTTTCAAGCATGGTCAAGATTCGTCTGGCGCGTTCCGGCGCCAAGAAACGCCCGTTTTATCACGTAGTTGCCACCGATCGCCGCAGTGCGCGCGACGGTCGCTTCATCGAACGACTGGGTTATTACAACCCCAGCGCCAGAGGCCAGGAGCAGAAGCTGGTCCTCGACGTGGAAAAGGTCAAGGAATGGCAGGGCAAGGGCGCGCAGGTTTCTGATCGCGTGGCTTACCTGGTCTCCACCGTCGCCACGGCCAGCGCAGCGGCCTAAGACGATGGAACGTCGCGTGACGCTCGGTCGCGTCGCCGGCGTGTTTGGGGTTCGAGGTTGGGTCAAGTTGCGGTCCTATACGCGACCCATCGAGAACCTTCTGGATTACGAGTCATGCTGGATTGTCACCAAGCAGGGCTCGGAATTCGCCTCCAGATTGCTGGAAGCCAAGATGCAGAGCTCGATCCCGGTTTGTCGTTTGCTGGGCTCGGACGGGCAGGTAATTGAAGACCGTGATGTAGCAGCATCGCTGATCGGTTCGGAAGTGCAGGTCAATAGAAGTCAGATGCCCGAGACCGAAGAGGGCGAACACTACTGGATTGATCTGGTCGGTCTGGAAGTGAGAAACAAGGAGTCGGTTGTACTGGGAAGCGTTGATTCACTCACCAGCAACGGCGCTCAGGACATTTTGGTGGTCAAGCAGGGTAAGACGCAGCGGCTGATCCCCTTTGTGATGGGGCCGATCATTGAGTCGGTTGATATCGAAAAGGGCGTGATCGTCGCAGACTGGCAACCCGATTATTGAAGTCAGCCTGTTCGGCGCAGTATCGCAAGACAGACGTTGTAGGCCTCGGAGCACAGATGATGAAAATCAATGTCATCACCTTGTTCCCCGAGCTGATTGAAGTGGTAACGCGGCACGGAATGCCGCGTGTAGCAGCAGAGCAGGGTGCGCTGGCGTTGAGTTCGATCAACCCGCGTGATCACGCTCAGAACAAGTGGCGGAAGGTGGATGACAGGCCTTTCGCAGGTGGTCCCGGCATGGTGATGCAAGCCGAACCACTGGCGCGTTCGATCGAATCCGCCCGGGCGGAAATCGGGAGCGACGCCAAGGTCGTGATGATGTCGCCTCAAGGCGAGCGCATGAGCCAGGCCTGGTTCGAGCGCTTGAGCCGGGAACCGGCATTGATTGTGTTGTGTGGACGTTACGAAGGCATTGATGAGCGCCTCGTAACTTCAGAAGTAGATGTAGAGCTGTCTCTGGGCGACTTTGTCCTATCAGGCGGCGAGCTGGCGGCGATGGCCCTGATTGATGGCATCGCGCGGCTTCTGCCGGGGGTACTGGGTCATGCGGAATCGGCGCAGCAGGATTCGTTTTCTTCGGAAAGCGGTCTGCTCGACCACCCGCATTACTCGCGACCGGAGCAGTGGCGGGATCAGGTAGTCCCCGAAGTGTTGATGGGCGGCAATCACGCGGAGATCGCGCGGTGGCAACTCAGGCAGGCATTGCGGCGCACCTGGCTACGCCGACCGGATTTGTTGGACAATATGGAATTGGACGCGCAGGGTGAAAAACTCTTGCGTGAAGTTATCGCGGAAATAATTGCTGAACATCAGAAGGTAGAAGCGTCATGAGCAACGTCAACAAGATCATTGCCTCCATCGAGGCCGAGCAGATGAGCCGGGAAGTACCGGTTTTCAACCCGGGTGATACGGTCATCGTGCAGGTCAAGGTCAAGGAAGGCGACCGCGAGCGTCTGCAGGCTTTTGAAGGTGTGGTCATTGCCAAGCGCAATCGCGGCCTGAACTCAGCCTTCACGGTGCGCAAGGTCTCTCATGGCGAAGGCGTGGAGCGTGTGTTCCAGGTCTACAGTCCTTCCATCGCCGAAATTACGGTCAAGCGCCGCGGCGATGTGGCTCGCGCCAAGCTGTATTACCTGCGCGATCGTGCAGGCAAGAGCGCCCGCATCAAGGAAAAGCTCAAGTAAGCAACGGCATCGGCAGCGCCCGCAGGCGCAAGTCCCAGCCACACTTATTTGTACAAAGGCCCGGTTCGCCGGGCTTTTGTCGTTTTCGGGCATTGAGCCGTGCCGGTCTTGAATTCGCCCGAATAGCACCCATTGCGGACCTGTTCCGTAAATATATTTCTGAGGATTGATCTGGAATGAGTACAGATACCCACACCTTTCAGGCCGAAACCAAGTCGCTGCTGCGGCTGATGATTCACTCGCTGTACTCCAATCGCGAGATATTTCTTCGAGAGCTGATTTCCAATGCCTCAGATGCCTGCGACAAGCTGCGCTTCGAGGCCATCTCCAATCCCGCCCTGCTCAGCGACAAGGAACTGGCGGTAGAGATTATTCCGGACAAGGACACCGGGACGCTGACCATCCGCGATAACGGCATCGGCATGACGCGCGAGGACATGATTGCCAACCTGGGCACTATCGCGCGCTCCGGCACCCGCGAATTCATGTCCAACCTCTCAGGCGATCAGGCAAAAGATGCCCAGATGATCGGCCAGTTCGGTGTCGGCTTTTATGCCTCGTTCATCGTTGCGGACAAGGTGGTGGTGAAGAGCTTGCGTGCAGGTGCTTCTGAAGCCGCGCAATGGACGTCCGAGGGTGAGGGCGAGTTCGAGCTTGCGGATTGTGACAAGACCGAAGTGGGAACCGAGATCACCTTGCATCTGCGTGAGGACGACAAGGAGTTCCTCGATCCGCAGCGCCTCTCATTCATCGCCCGCAAGTACTCCGATCACATTGGCCTGCCCATCCGCCTGAAGAAGGACGATGAAGAAAGCGAGGTCATCAATCAGGCCAGCGCCTTCTGGACGCGGCCCAAGAGCGAGCTGAAGGACGAGGATTACCAGAATTTCTACAAGCATCTGACCCACGACTTCGAGGAGCCGGCGAGCTGGGCGCATCACAAGGTGGAAGGCAACATGGAGTACACCTCGCTGGTGTATCTCCCCAAGCGTGCATCCTTTGAGCTGTGGAACCGCGAGGCTAACCACGGCCTTCACCTGTACGTGAAGCGCGTTTTCATCATGGACAAGGCAGCCGAGCTGCTGCCCACCTATCTGCGCTTTGTCCGCGGCCTGGTGGACACCGCAGATCTTCCGCTGAACGTTTCCCGCGAGATTCTTCAGAACAGCCGCGTTACCGACAAGATCAAGGCGGCGCTGGTCAAGCGTGTTCTCGACATGCTCGATGATATGGCCGCCAACAAGCCGGACGACTACAAGCATTTCTGGGAAACCTTCGGTAGCGTCCTGAAAGAAGGCATGGTCGAAGATGCGGGCAACAAGGACCGCATTGCCAAGTTGCTGCGCATGAGTTCCACCAAGGATCCGGACGGCGAACTGACCTCGCTGGAAGCCTATGTGAAGGCCATGCCGGATGATCAGAAGTCGATCTACTTCATTACCGCCGAAACCCTCAGCGCGGCCCGTCACAGCCCGCACCTGGAAGGCTTCAAGAAGAAGGGTTATGAAGTTCTGTTGCTGACCGATCGCATCGACGAATGGGTGGTCAGTCACCTCACCGAATTCGATGGCAAGCCGCTCAAATCGGTTGCACAGGGTGGTGCTGAGCTGGAGGAATCTGTTGAGACCCCCGAGCGAGCTGAAACTGAAGTCCAGTTCAAGGATGTCTTCGAGAAGGTCAAGAAGGCGCTTGGCGAGCGGGTACAGGATGTGGTGCTGTCCAAGCGCCTCACCGATTCACCGTCCTGTCTGGTGGCACCCGACCATGGCATGAGCCGACGTCTGGAAAAAATGCTCAAGCAGGGCGGCGAGAATATTGCCATGGCCAAGCCAATCCTGGAGCTCAATGGCGATCACCCGCTGGTTGCCAGACTCAAGCAGACCAGCGATGACGTCGCCTTTGCCGATTTGTCAGAGGTTCTGTTTGGTCAGGCGCAACTGGCAGAGGGCGGCACTCTGGAAGACCCGGCGGCCTTCGTGAAGCGACTCAACAACATGATTCTGGGGCAGGATTCGGGTGGCCGCATCATCGTCAACTAGTGCGAAGCAAAGTGACGCCTATTGAATGATGCGTACGGCGTCCACGAATCGTTTGGACCACCACTTGTTGCTGGTGGGCTTGACGATCACATGTTTGCCGCTGGAAGGCGCATGTACGGCCTGTCCGTCGCCGAGGTAGATCGAAACATGATCGACCCGGCGGCCGGAGATGCTGTAGAACAGCAGATCGCCGGGTAGCGCATCGTCTAGGTCAATCACCTCGCCAGCCTTGAACTGCGCACGAGATGTGCGAGGTAGCTGAACGCCATTGAGGCCAAAGACGTAGTAGACCAGTCCACTGCAGTCGAAGCCGCCCTCTGGGGTTTTGCCGCCGTAGCGATAGGGGCGGCCGATCTGGCCAAGTGCGTCAAGTACGACGCCGCGACGGATGGCTTCCTTCTCCGGCGTTGGTTTGTAGCTGGAGCCCGCGCATGCGGCCAGCAGAGCGGCCAGCAGGATGATCCAACAGGCGCCTGCGCGCGGAATCATTTGCTCGTCAGCGGAGGCGCCGTCGCCAGCATGGAATCTCGCTGGGAGAAAACATCGAACCAGCGCTCTAGCACTTCATGGCCCTTTCGCCATTCAATGTACGGCATGCGCAGGTCCAGATATGCGAGTGCAATGCCGGTGGTAATTTCCACGATGCTTGGTGCTTCCGTGGACAGCTCCGCGGCTTCCAGGTCCAGCACTGCAATGGCTCTGCGGATCACGTCGGCCTGACGATCCATGAAGGACACATGGCGGATGCCTTCAGGCCGTCGCTGCTCGACCACGGTTGCCACGGCAGCAGCAATGGCACCATCGGCAAGATATGCACGCCGCAGGGATGACCATCGTTTTGAGCCACGCGGCAAAGCCGTCAAGCCACGGCCGCGGGTCTGAAGGTATTCAATGATCAGGGCAGAGTCGGGCAGTGACTCGCCTTTCTCGGTGATCAGTGTCGGTACGCGCGACAGGGGGTTGGCCGCAAGCAACTCCGGCGGTGCGGAAAATGGGTCGCAGTGGACTTCCTCAATCAGATCGCTGAGGCCGAGCTCAATCGCCACGACGCGCACCTTGCGCGCATAGGGTGATGTCTCGTTGCAATACAACTTCATTTTCAAGTGCGGACCCCTCTGGTTCTTGTAGTGGGAGCCTGACTTGAGACGTATCTCCGCGCAATACGTCTGTTCCCTCAGGTGTGCGCCATGTCCGCTTTCATGGCGGACATGGCGTACTTCTCTTGCTTTGACTCAGCTCTTTCCCGACGCCATTTCGTCGAGGAATCGCTCTGCGTCCAGCGCAGCCTGACAGCCCGTTCCGGCACTGGTGATGGCCTGGCGATAGACGTGATCCATGACATCGCCTGCCGCGAAGACACCTGGGACGCTGGTTTGCGTCGCATTACCGGCAGAGCCACTTTGCACATGAAGGTAGCCGCCGGACATTTCGAGCTGACCTTCGAAGATGCCGGTGTTGGGGGTGTGACCAATCGCAATGAATACGCCCTTGAGATCAATCTCCCGGGTCTCGCCGCTCTTCACGTTCTTGACGCGCATGCCGCTGACGCCCATCGGATCGCCGAGCACTTCGTCCAGGGTGGAATCCCAGATGATCTCGACCTTGCCTTCGGCTTCGCGCTTGAACAGCTTGTCCTGCAGGATTTTCTCGCCACGGAATTTGTCGCGACGATGCACCACCGTCACCTTGTTGGCGATGTTTGACAGGTACAGCGCTTCTTCGACCGCGGTATTGCCGCCGCCGATCACGGCGACGTCCTGGCCCTTGTAGAAGAAGCCGTCGCAGGTTGCGCAGGCGGACACGCCTTTGCCCTTGAAAGCTTCTTCGGATGGCAGACCGAGATAGCGCGCAGAAGCACCGGTGCAGATGATCAGCGCATCGCAGCTGTACTCGCCCTGGTCGCTCTTGAGCGTGAACGGGCGAGACTTCAGATCCACCGAGTGAATGTAGTCAAAGATGATTTCAGTCTCAAAGCGTTCGGCATGCTTCTGCATGCGCTCCATCAACGCCGGACCCATGAGGCCTTCAACGTCACCGGGCCAGTTATCCACTTCCGTGGTGGTCATCAGCTGGCCGCCCTGTTCCAGGCCGGTGATGAGAACCGGCTTGAGGTTGGCGCGCGCGGCGTACACCGCAGCGGTGTAACCCGCGGGCCCGGAGCCGAGAATGATGAGGGGGTGGTGTTTCATTTTATTGGTCTGCTATTCGTCTGAAAATCTTGCCGAAGGGCGGTGGGAGGCGAGTGTACGCCTCCCACCGCCACGGTCTCTTTACCGCGTCTTACAGCTTGCTTGCATTGGCGCTGAGGTACTCAGCAACGCCTTCGGCGGTGGCCTTCATGCCGCTCTGGCCCTTGCGCCAGCCAGCCGGGCAGACTTCGCCGTGCTCTTCGTGGAACTGCAGGGCGTCAACAACGCGCAGCATCTCGTCCACTTCACGACCCAGCGGAAGATTGTTCACAACCTGGTGCTGGACCACGCCTTCCTTGTCGATCAGGAAGGAGCCGCGGAAGGCCACGCCGTTGTCGTGCTCAATGCCGTAGGCGCGGACGATCTCGTGATTGACGTCAGCCACCATCGGGAAGCCGACTTCGCCGATGCCGCCTTTTTCAACCGGGGTGCTGCGCCACGCGAAATGGGTGAACTGGCTGTCGATTGAGACGCCGACCAGCTGCACGCCGCGCTCTTCGAATGCCTTGCGGCGGTTCTCATGCGCAATGATTTCGGAAGGGCAGACAAAGGTGAAGTCCAGCGGCCAGAAGAACAGCACGACGTACTGTCCCCGCAGGTCCGACAGCTTGAAAGTGTCTGTAATCGTGCCGTCGCCGAGGACTGCCGGGGCGGAAAAATCGGGGGCGGGGCGATTGACAAGAACGCTCATTTGAAACTCCTTTTCAATTGAAATGTGAGGGTGAGTGAAGGGGTGAAGAGGCTTGGTGAGGGATAGTCTAGGAGCCGCTCGTCAATAGGTCCAACAATCATTTGTTATTCATCATATAGCGCGAGACTATTGAAGCCCTGAACCTGAGGCGCGCGCCAGTCGTGGCCTGCCTTTGGGCTATGCACTTGGTCAGCCAAGGCTTTTAGATGGCATTTGCATTGCGGGGCGCGGCGCAGGCGTGTCTAATACGCGCCCCGGAAATTCCCCCTATTTTCTCCGCCCGAGCGGTATCCCAAGTGAAAAATAAATTCCCGCGCATTGAGCGCCTGCCTCCTTATGTCTTCAACATCGTTGGCGAGTTGAAGAAGGCAGCCCGGGCGCGCGGGGATGACGTAATTGATTTCAGCATGGGCAACCCGGACCAGCCCACGCCCAAGCACATCGTGGACAAACTGGTTGAAGCCACCGTGCGTGGCACCGAGAGCGACTACGTGCGCCCGGAAGTCCACGACGAAGAGGGCACGCACACCCATCGTTACTCGGTTTCAAAGGGTATTCCGCGTCTGCGGCGCGCCATGAGCCGCTGGTACAAGCGCCACTACAACATTGATCTGGACCCGGAAACCGAGGTCATTGCCACTATTGGTTCCAAGGAAGGCCTTGCGCATCTGGCCTTTGCGACCCTGGCTCCCGGTGACATGGTGCTGGTGCCCAACCCCGCGTATCCGATTCATCCTTACGGCGTAATCCTGGCCGGTGCCGATGTGCGCCACGTACGCCTGACCCCGGATGTGGATTTCTTTGAGGAACTGCAACGGGCGGTAGTGGAAAGCTGGCCCAAGCCCAAGATGCTGATCCTCAATTTCCCGGGCAATCCCACCACGCAATGTGTGGATCTGGACTTCTTCCGCAAGTGCGTCGATATCTGCAAGGAAAACGACATGTGGCTGGTCAACGACCTGGCCTATGCCGACCTTGTTTTTGACGGGTACAAAGCGCCCTCGGTGCTGGAAATTGAAGGCGCGCGGGACGTCGCCGTCGAGTTCTACACCCTGTCCAAGAGCTACAACATGCCGGGCTGGCGCGTCGGTTTCATGGTGGGCAATCCCACGCTCGTGGGCGCACTGGCGCGCATCAAGTCCTATCTGGATTACGGCATGTTCACGCCGATCCAGGTGGCTGCCATTGCCGCACTGGAAGGACCGCAGGATTGTGTCGAAGAAATTCGGCAGATGTACAAGCTGCGTCGTGACGTATTGTGCGAAGGCCTCAACGCTGCTGGCTGGAAAGTGGAAAAGCCCAAGGCGACGATGTTTGTCTGGGCCGAAATTCCCGAAGCCTTCCGTGACATGGGCTCACTGGAATTTTCCAAGCTTCTGCTCAGCGAGGCCAAAGTGGCAGTCTCGCCAGGCGTCGGTTTTGGCGAGTACGGCGACACCCATGTGCGCTTCGCGCTGATCGAGAACGAACATCGCACCCGACAGGCGGTGCGCGGCATCAAGAAGATGCTCAAGCAAGGGCCGCCTGCCAAAGCGGTCTGACACTTAAACCAACGGATTCAAACCAAGAACTTCATGTCTTCAGAACCCATCAAGATCGGACTGCTCGGCCTCGGCAACGTGGGGCAGGGGGTGGTCAATGTTTTGCGCACCAACGCCGATGAAATTTCACGGCGGGTGGGTCGACCCTTGCAGGTGACCCATGCCAGCGCACGCGACCTGAATCGCAAGCGCGCGGTTTCCACCGACGGCATTGAGCTGGTTGCGGACCCGATGCACATTGCACGCGACGCCGATGTGGACATCGTGATCGAGGCCATTGGCGGCATGGAGCCTGCTCGGGCCCTGTTGCTCGCGGCGCTGGAGCGCGGCAAGCCGGTGGTTACTGCCAACAAGGCGCTGGTGGCTGTGCACGGCAACGAGATTTTTGCGGCCGGTGCCAAATCTGGCGTGCCGGTGTCTTTTGAAGCGGCCGTTGCCGGCGGCATTCCCATCATCAAGGCGCTGCGCGAAGGTCTTAGCGGTAACCGCATTTCCGGTTTGGCCGGCATCATCAACGGCACCTGCAACTACATCCTGACGCAGATGTCGGTGAAGGGGCAGTCTTTCGCCGATGCGCTGGCCGATGCCCAGAAGCTGGGCTATGCCGAGGCAGACCCCACCTTTGATATCCAGGGCGTGGACGCGGCCCACAAGCTGACCATCATGGCCAGCATCGCTTTCGGCATTCCCTTGTCGTTTGACGCCGTGCATTGCGAAGGCGTGCCCTCGGTCAGCACCCAGGACATGCAGATTGCGCAGAGTTTGGGTTATCGCATCAAGCTGCTCGGCATTGCGCAGCATCTGGAATCAGGCGTGTCCTTGCGCGTGCATCCCACGCTGGTGCCTGATGACCAACTGATTGCCCGCGTCGATGGCGTGCTCAACGCGGTGGTGGTGCAGGGCAATGCCGTGGGCCCGGTCGGTTTCTACGGCGCGGGCGCGGGCGGAGATGCAACGGCCTCGGCCATGGTTGCGGACCTGATTGATGTGGCTCGCGGCCTGGGTGCGCCATCACAGCATCAGGTGCCGGCGCTCGGTTTCGGCGTCCAAGGCGTCAAGCCCTTGCCACTGCTGCCGATCTCCGAGATCGAATCCAGCTATTACCTGCGGGTGCAGGTGGCAGACCAGCCCGGCGTGCTCAAGGCCATGACCAGCGTGCTGGCGGAATCCGACATCAGCATCGAAGCCATCCTGCAGAAGGAGCCGCGTGAGCATGAAGATGCCACCGTTGCCCTGATCACCAATGTGGTTCAGGAAGCCAAGTTCGACAGCGCCCTGAAAAGCCTGACAGCATTGCCCTTCGTCCGGGCCGATGCCACCCGCATCCGGGTGGAGCACTTCAAGGCCTGAGCTGGGCCTGACATCAATTCATCAGAATTCTCTCGCTTATGACTCGTTATACCGGCCTCGTCGATCATTACCGCCACCGTTTGCCCATCGCCAGGGAGGCGCGGGCAATTGCGCTGGGCGAGGGCAATACGCCGCTGATCAAGCTTGAGAATCTGCCGCGTCAGCTCGGTTTCGAAAACGAGCTATACGTGAAGTTTGAAGGTCTCAACCCGACCGGCTCCTTCAAGGATCGCGGCATGACCGTGGCCGTGACCCAGGCCGTGCATGAAGGGGCCCGCGCCATCATTTGTGCCTCGACCGGCAATACTTCTGCTGCTGCGGCCGCCTATGCGGTGCGCGCCGGAATCACTGCTTTTGTACTGATCCCTGACGGCAAGATTGCCATGGGCAAGCTGGCGCAGGCCGTGGTTCACGGCGCGGTGGTGGTACAGATTCAGGGCAATTTTGATGACGGTATGCGCCTGGTCAAGGAAGTGGCGCAGACCTCGCCAGTCAGCATCGTCAACTCCATCAATCCTTACCGCCTGCAGGGACAGAAAACCGCGGCGTTCGAGATTGTTGAAGCCTTGGGTCGCGCACCGGACTATCACTGTCTGCCGGTAGGCAATGCCGGCAATATCACTGCGCACTGGATTGGTTACTGCGAGTGCGCCGGGCAGGAAACCGCCGCGTGCACCTACTGCGAGGGTGCCTGTGAACTCAAAGCAGCGGAGCCCATCAAGTCACGTCCGAAGATGGTCGGCTATCAGGCGTCCGGCAGCGCGCCGTTCTTGCGTGGTGGTCCGGTCAAGGACCCTGAAACCGTCGCCACTGCCATTCGTATTGGCGACCCGCAGAGCTGGGGTCCGGCCTGGAAAGTGCAGAACGAGTCAGGCGGCTGGTTCGACGAATGCTCCGACGAGGAAATCCTTGCCACGCAGAAACTACTCGCCGCGAGCGAGGGCGTGTTCTGCGAACCTGCATCAGCGGCCTCGCTTTGCGGTGCGCTGCACGATATCAAGTCCGGCAAGATCGAGGCGGGAAAGACCGTGGTCTGCACCCTGACCGGCAACGGCCTAAAGGACCCGGATATCGTGATGAAAGACGGCTTGAGCGGACTGATCAAGGTTCCGGCATCACGTGCCGATGTCGAGAAAATTCTGCTGTCGAAGATGGCCTGAGCAGACGCTCACTTGAATTCGACTGGCGGATGCTAAAATTGCCGCAGACGCGTCGCTCTCCACTTTTCCCGGAAATCCAATGAACTGGGTGGACTACGGCATCATTGCCATTATCTTGCTGTCTGCCCTGATCGGCGTGATGCGCGGCTTTGTCCGCGAAGTCTTTGGTTTGGGAACCTGGGCATTGGCCTTCATCCTAGCCATTGCGTTTGGTCCGCAGTTTGCCGACTCACTGAGCGGTTCCATCGCGACCCCTTTGCTGCGCACTGGCATTGCCTATGGCGGCCTGTTTCTCGGCGGCCTCCTGATTGGCGGCATCCTGACGGCGGTGCTGGTGGCCCGAATCAGGGAGAGCCGTTTCTCATCCGTTGATCGCACCACTGGCGCGGGCATTGGCTTGCTGCGCGGGGTTCTGCTGGTGGGTCTGGCCGTGTTGCTGGGTAGCACCGCTGGCATGAGTGCGGAAAACTGGTGGAGCAAATCAAAACTGATTGAGCCCGCCACCGTGGTGGCCGACGGATTCAAAGTTGTGATTCCGGAGTCCTGGCTCGATCCGCTCAAACCCGACAGCGTGCCGAGAAAAGACGCCGAGGCCGCTGCCGAACTGCTGCCGCATCTGGCACCGGGATTGCAAAGTCTGGAGTCGACCCCAAGTCCTGTAGAGCAGCAAAGCAAGATGCAGTCAGAACCACAGCCTTACCCGGAATCATCCACGCTTCCCGACGCAACAAGCGCCGGTGTTGAGCACAAAAAGGAAATCTGAAAAATGTGCGGCATTGTTGGCATTCAGTCGCACTCGGTCGTCAATCAGGACCTGTATGACGCCCTGAACATGCTGCAGCATCGCGGTCAGGACGCAGCAGGCATCATCACGACCGAGGGTTCTCGCCTGCACCTGCGCAAGGACAACGGTCTGGTGCGCGATGTGTTTCACGCGGCAGAGCACATGGTGCGGCTGCGCGGAAACATGGGCATTGGCCATGTTCGCTATCCGACAGCGGGTGTGACCACCTCAGCCGAAGCTCAGCCTTTTTACACGAACATGCCGTTCGGCATTTCACTGGCGCACAACGGCAATCTGACCAACTCGGAAGAATTGAAGCTGGAGTTGTTTGCCGAAGATCGCCGGCACCTCAACACGGACTCAGACTCCGAGGTCCTGCTCAATATTTTTGCGCACGAGTTGCTGTGCCAGAACAAGTTGCGCCTGCAGGCCGATGACATCTTTGCTGCTGTGGGCGGCGTGCATCGCCGCTGTCGCGGGGCCTATGCCGCCGTCGCCCTGATCAGTGGTTACGGCATCCTGGGCTTTCGTGACCCCTTCGGCATCCGTCCCATGGTCTACGGTCGGCGCAAGAGCGCTCAGGGCTATGAATACATGATTGCCTCGGAATCCGTGGCGTTCAATGCACTGGGTTTTGAGTTGGTGGCCGACGTGGCCCCGGGCGAGGCGGTGTTTATCGACATGGATGGCCGCCTGCACAAGCGTCAGTGCGCGGTGAACCCTTCGTACTCGCCGTGCATTTTTGAGTATGTGTATCTGGCCCGCCCTGACTCGCTCATGGACAACATCTACGTGCACAAGGCGCGCTTGCGCATGGGCGAGAAACTGGCCCAGCGCATCATGCGCGAGTGGCCGGATCACGATATCGACGTGGTGATTCCCATCCCCGACACCTCTCGTGTACCTGCCTCGGAGCTTGCCTCCAATCTGGGCGTGCCGTATCGCGAAGGCTATGTGAAAAACCGCTATATCGGGCGCACCTTCATCATGCCGGGGCAGAGCCAGCGCAAGAAAAGCGTGCGCCAGAAGCTCAACCCCATTGAGGTGGAGTTTCGCGGCAAGAACGTCATGCTGGTGGATGACTCCATCGTGCGCGGCACCACCATGCAGGAAATCATCGACATGGCCCGCGAAGCCGGAGCGCGCAAGGTGTATATCGCCTCAGCCTCGCCGCCGGTGCGTTTTCCCAATGTCTACGGCATCGACATGCCCAGCAGCAATGAGCTGATAGCGCACGGCAGGTCGGAGAAGGAACTTGAAAAGCTCCTCGGCGCGGACCGCCTGATCTACCAGAGCCTGGAAGACCTGATTGACGCTGTGCGGCATCGTCATGCGCAGATTCAGGAATTTGAATGCTCGGTCTTTACCGGCAAGTACATCACTCAGGACGTCACCAGCGAGTACCTGAGCCAGCTGGAACTGTTCCGGTCTGATGCCGCCAAGGCGGCCCGCAAGAATATGGTTTCGACCGTGATTGAAATGGAGAATGCCGGCGCCGGCTGAGGCGCGGGCTTGATCTGGCTGGTGCGGCGAGGCCTTCGCGCCAGCCAGCGAACTCATCAGCAAGCGGCGGCGGTTTGACCCTTGTACAGCTCACTCACTACACTGCGCGCCACGCCGATTTCCACGCTTGCGGGCTTTTGACTACTGCTAAGCGTTACCCGCAAGTGTTGTTCATCGGCCCGTATTTGATGCGGGTTTTTTTGTGCCCGCGCTGGATGAATGACCATGAAAGACAACAAGCCTGCTGACGACGACCCGAGCCTGCACTGGGGCCCGGCAACACTGGGAATTCGCGCTGCACAATCGCGCAGCCCGGAGATGGAGCATTCGCCAGCCATCTATCCCACCTCCAGCTTTGTGTTTAACAACGCAGCGGAAGCCGCGCGTGTTTTCGCAGGCCAGCAGGCAGGCAATGTCTACGGCCGATTCACCAATCCCACGGTCAAGATGTTTGAGCAGCGCCTGGCCATCATGGAAGGCGGCGATGCCTGCGTGGCGACGGCCAGCGGCATGGTGGCCATACTGAGTCTGATCATGGCCACCATGAAAGCAGGCGATCACCTGCTTTCATCGAGTGGCCTGTTTGGCTCCACCATCAACCTGTTCAACAACTATCTGGTCAAGTTTGGCGTAGAGGTCAGCTACGTTGATCCGACGCGGCCCGAGCTGTGGGAAAAAGCCATCCGACCCAATACGCGGATGCTGTTTGTGGAAACGCCGTCCAACCCGCTGACAGAGATCGCAGACATCAGGGCGCTGGCCGATATTGCTCACGCACATGGCGCGAAGCTGGCCGTGGACAATTGCTTTCTGACGCCGGTGTTCCAGAAGCCGCTGGAGCTGGGCGCAGACTTTGTGATTCATTCTGCAACCAAGTTTCTGGACGGGCAGGGGCGCTGCATTGGCGGTGCCGTAGTGGGCGACGCCGAATCCGTAGGCAAGGATGTGTTTGGGTTCATGCGCACCGCAGGTCCGTGCCTGTCGCCCTTCAATGCCTGGGTATTCCTGAAAGGCATGGAAACCCTTGCCCTGCGCATGAAGGCGCACGAGCAAAGTGCAAGGCGCTTGGCCACCTGGCTTAATGAGCAGATCAACGTGAGCCGCGTGTACTACCCGGGGCTGAGCAGCCACCCGCAGCACGAACTCGCTCGCCGGCAGAGCAGTGGTTACGGCGCCATCGTCTCGTTTGAAGTGGAAGGCGGACGCGAGGCTGCATGGAAGCTCATTGATGCCTGCAAGCTGTGCTCCATCACCGCTAATCTGGGTGATACACGAACCACCATTACCCATCCTGCAACCACCACGCACGGGCGTATTACGGCCGAAGCACGCGCGGCGGCGGGTATCAATGAAGGCCTGCTGCGTATTTCAGTGGGGCTCGAAGACATTGAGGACATCGAAGCCGATCTTGCACGCGGCCTGAGCTGATAGCACCCGATGCAGTCTGAACTTCTTGAAGCAGCGTGGCGGTGTTGCGACGCCGATGAAAAATGCGAACGCGTTGCTGCCGTTGAGCAGACCACCGAACTGCATCAAATGCTGCAGCAAGCAGCCCCACTGGATCAGCATCAGCTTGAAGCGGGCAGGCCGGCAGCGCCGCAACTGATTTCGCCGCGCGATGTGCCGCGCAGAGGGCTGGGTTCGGAGGTGGGCCGCGCCGCCATGATTCACGCCATTGCCCATATTGAATTCAATGCCATCAATCTGGCGCTGGATGCCGCGCTGCGCTTTGCGGGCATGCCACTGGACTACTACGAAGACTGGATCAGCGTGGCAAAGGACGAGGCGCGCCACTTTGGAATGTTGCGCGGTCGGCTGACAGACATGGGTCGCAGCTACGGTGAATTTCCAGCGCACAACGGGCTGTGGGAAGCAGCGGTCAAGACCGCAGACCATGGCCTGGCGCGAATGGCGCTGGTGCCTCGCGTGCTTGAAGCCCGTGGCCTGGACGTGACGCCGCAGATGATCGTGCGACTCAAGGAAGTAGGGGACCAGGCCAGCGCGGACATTCTCACCGTCATCCTTGAAGAAGAGGTGCGGCACGTTGCCATTGGTACCCGCTGGTACCGCTACCTCTGTGAGCGTGAGGGGTGCGAGCCCATCAGCACCTTCCGCGCCCTGCTGGACCAGCACCGCGTGCGCCGCCAGAAGCCATTCAACGAAGCCGCCCGCAAAGCCGCCGGGTTTGAAGCCGAAGAACTGATCGAGCCCGGTCAATAGACAGCGGCTTGTCGGCAGCAGGGCAGGCGGGTAGCGACGAAAGCGTCAGTTCAAGCTGTCTTGATGCACTGGCTCAAGAAAGCTGAGTGCAAACCTTCTCAGTGCAACGCGTCCAAAGGGCTGCGCACACCGCGTCCGCCCCGGTTGAGTACATGCGTATAAATCATGGTGGTGCTCACATCACTGTGGCCCAGCAATTCTTGCACCGTGCGGATGTCATAACCGGCTTCCAGCAGATGCGTGGCAAAGCAATGCCGGAAGGTATGCGGAGAAGCAGGTTTGCTCAGATTGGCATTACGGACCGCATCCTTCACCGCACGCTGGATGATCTTCTCGCTCAAATGATGCCGCCGCACCTGACCGCTGACCGGGTCCGCTGAAAAAGAGCGCGCTACAAAAACATACTGCCAACCCCACTCGCGGCTCGCGTTCGGGTACTTCACGGACAGCGCATCCGGCAGCCAGACGTCTGCCTTGCCAACAGCCAGGTCTTCATCAAAAAGATTGCGCCGCGCCGCCAGATGGACGCGAAGCGGATCGACCAGCGCATCGGGCAGTACCGTGACCCTGTCCTTTGCGCCTTTGCCGTCGCGAACGATGATCTCGCGCCGCTCCAGATCCAGATCTTTTACCCGCAAGCGCAGCGCCTCCAGTAGGCGAGTACCGGTTCCGTACAAGAACCGGGCGACCAGCGCCGATGTGCCGTTCATTTGCCGCAGCACCGCCTGAACCTCCTGCTGCGTGAGCACGGTGGGAAGGCGTGCTGGCTTCTTGGCACGGGTGACGTTGTCCAGCCACGGCAATTCCACCTCCAGAATCTCGCGGTAGAGAAAGAGCAGGGCAGCCAAAGCCTGGTTCTGCGTACTCGCCGCAACTTTGCGGTCCACCGCCAGATGGGATAAAAACGCCTCTACCTCGACGCGACCCATTTCCTTGGGGTGACGCTTAGCGTGAAACAGAATGAAGCGCCGTATCCAGTCCACGTATGCAATTTCGGTGCGACGGCTATAGTGCTTCGCACGGATCAGAAAACGAACCTGATCGAGCAACTTGGGAGGCTGGGCAACGCCAGATGTTGAGTCTGAATCCACGGATCACCCCCATGAAAATAAAAAAAACAACAAAATCAGTCAAGTACAGATTTGGCGTCCAGATTATAAGACATCAAGCTGGGTTATCAGACATTTTGTCGTCCATTAGGCGTTGGGCCAAAAACTGCGCCACTCATTTACGGCCGCATTAATCTCCGTATCGGTTGCCCACTCCTTCACCGGCGCGGACACAGGCACGTCGCAAATGCGAGCCATTTCGTCGCCCACACGTTTTATCGCTCTGCACTTATCAAGCAGTTCGTCCTGCATCAGCTTCCCGGTCGGGTCTCCTACTGCCGCGCGAATGTCGGCCAGCAGGCCCAACAAGGTGTTCAACTCGGACGGTTTTGCCGCCGTTTGGCTTTCACTTTCCATCTGGTTTCTCCTTGGCGGCAAAACCGCCGGTTAACTCTGCGTTAGGGCTATCAGCTAGGAGAAAGAGAGTGGAGCGAGAATGAGCAAACACACATATGCCGTATTTCTAAATACTCAATACCTTGACGGCGCTACGTACATCCGCCATCTCGCTATTCACGCAACTGCGAAAGATGGTGCGCCTTTACCGCATTTAGCATGTTCAAAGATTGAGACGGGCGAACAATATTTGGCAGTTGAAATGCTGGAACCCAACGGGGAGCGCATAAATCTGCTTCTGCCTCATTACGCTGTTTCATCAGTACTTGTTCTGGAGAAAGGCCAGCAAATCCCACCTGGATTCCTGGCACAGAACTCGCCCTGACTGTGAGTGCATCTGCCATATATCAACCCTCCATCCCTAACCAATCGTTCCAGCCGACTGCCCTCCCTATCGGTCGGCCACGGCTGAACTCAGGCGTTAGCGCTCCATGGCGAACAAACGAGGTCGCAACGAACCTTGCTGGTGTGGCTCCGGCAAGAAGTACAAGCGGTGCCATCTCAACCGAGAGAAGGATGATGCGACGAGTCCTTGGGAGGCCGAGAAGCAGATGCGGAAGTCCTTTTCCGTGAAAACGTGCTCTGCGCCAAAGCGTTGGCACTCGGAATGCTCAGGCCAGATTGTTCAAGCCCATACGGTACCAAAGTCGCTGAGCCTAAGAGCCATCGCAAGAGAAAATCATGTCTATGGTTATGAACTGAGTTTCTCCAAGCTCAATAAATACAACGGCAAAGTTCCCCCTGAATTGATCGGCGTAAATCGCGCATCAACATTCACGGGCTTTTGCGGCGTACATGATTCGAAGATATTTGCGCCCGTCGAGACTAGGAAGTTCGAGAGCTCAAAGGAGCAATGTTTCTTGCTCGCCTATCGCGCTTTGGCTAGGGAAATATTCACAAAGAACGCCAGTGCTTCTTTGTCCGACGTAAGAAAAAGCACCGATCGTGGAAAATCACAGGCGGAGCAATTCGATATACAAGCGATGGCACTCATGTTTGATATCGGCACTGCAGCAGGGCAAAAAGATAACGCGAGGCACCTCGCCGAAATGGACGCTTGCTTAGAAAACGGTCGATATGACGGCGTAAGGTCATACATCATTCAGTTCGACGGCCCGCCACCTGTCATGTGTTCGGGGGCATTCTTCCCACAAGAAACAATTCATGGAAAAAAGCTTCAAGATCTTTCCGATGTAACTGCTGAGGCCGATCTCATCACCCTTACCAGCTTCTATGATGGCGAAAGCGGATTTGTCGTCTTCACATGGCTTGAGGGTAGCGATGGCACCTGCTGCGACTTCGTAGAGAGCCTAAGCCTTATACCTGATGAGGATATAAGTAATGCATTGGTGAGGCTCATGTTTGAGTATTTCGAGAACGTATTCATAGCCCCCGACTGGTGGGAGAGCCTATCCGAGGATCAGCAAAGAGCACTCAATAGTCGTATGTGGGGATTGGTGGACCGACTGAAAATGGGAAAAGAGTCAGGCAGTATTCAGCCCGACGGAATCGATTTTCCTCAGTGGAAACTGGTGAAGCGAGAATTAGTTTGTGGATAGTCGCGCTAACAAACGCTTCCAGTGCGACGTCCTCGCCTTCGGCTCGGCCGCGCCTGAAGCGGGGCGTTAGGCATTTCTAATGGCTAGGCTCGACACTCGGCTTGAGTCGGAAGGCGCAGAGTTTTTGGTTCTCGGCCAACTCCTGCTCAATCGCATACCCTCCTATAAAACCTACACGAATATGCCCGGCTATGATCTGGTCGCTACTAATCCGGAGCTAAATACGTCGGCAAAAATTCAGGTCAAGAGCCGCTGGAGAACCGGAGCCGCCGGCTTCCCGATCAAGAATTTCAGCTGTGATTTCGTCGTCCTGGTGCTGCTAAATCGTGGCTCAAAAGACGGCAAGAAAGAGGTCAAGGAACCGCGCTACTTTGTATTTCCAGTCGCCGTAATCGCCAAGGCACCTAGGAGTCAGAAATGGAGCAAGGTCAATCTCAAAGATGTCCCGGATTACGAGGCATACGAGAATAAGTGGGCACAAATTTCAGTCATGTTGGGCGCAAAAAATGCCTAACAACAAGTTGCACTCCGACGTCCCACCCGCCGCTTCGCGGCAGCTGGGCCGCGGGTGAACTTGGGCGTTAGGGCTATCAGCTAGGAGATTAAGTGAGTAGAAATTCTATTTCCCCACAAACAAACATAGCTGCGTTATCTATGGAGGCTCAGCGCGATGCCAATGAACTGGAGATGCAATCTATCTCGCTGCGTAAAGAGGAAATTCGCTTGCGTACAGAGGAAATTGACCTCATCAGAAAGCAAACACGCAGTGCTGCAATCGCGGCTACTGCCGCTGCTGCTGCCGCAATAGCCTCCATGATCACAATCATCGTCACCATATTTCTGCTCTCCAATGGAGTTAAGCCCTAACCAATCGTTCCAGCCGACAGACTCGCCTTCGGCTCGCTGCGGCTGAACTCAGGCGTTAGGGCAAAAACAGAGATTCGCAATGAACACAGAAGATCGCACTACTTATCTCCACGGGCAGATTGACGGCCTAAAGACCCTTTGTCTGGCATTGCTGACAAACCATCACGATCCAAAGTCTGTTTTGGAATCGCTAGAGATGTTCTCGCAAATGGCACTATCAAAAAACGCCGCGACCAGTGCCCCGGATTTAGGGTTAGAAGCCGCGCAAGAAATGATTTCGGCCTTTCGTAAAATTCTTGAGCATGAGAGTAACCGCAAGCCTCCACGTACTCCGGAGGCATTGCCCTAACAAGGCGCTCCAGCCGACCTTCATCCCGCCCGATGTTCCGTGTATCAGTCATATTTTTTCCCTTTTGCGGCATGAAGGCTGCTGAGCTTTGGCGTTGGGTTGCAAGAAACTTGAGGCCGCTTGTGGTGTCTACGGGCTATGAAACTCCACCTCGATAAAGTCGGTGCCATTGGCACCATATTCGGCGCTCTGGCCGCAGCTCCTGCTTGCTGCCTACCCCTTTTGGCCGCCGTCGGTGCGTCTCTCGGCTTGGGCGCGTTCGGCCAATTTCAAGGCGCGCTCGTTTACGTTCTTGAGGCTTTCGTTGCTCTGGCTGTTGTCGGCGCCATCGTAGGGTTCCGTGCCCATCACAAGCTGGGGCCTCTGCTTGTAGCGGTGGCAAGTGCGGCAGGCGTCTTCTATTCCTTCAACGTCGCCCACTCTCAGGTGCTGGTCTTTTCAAGTCTGATCGGTCTGGTCGTGGCTGCGGTTTGGAACACCATCGAGGGTCGCAGGTGCGCTGCCTGCGCACCGCAACAATCCGCCATGCAGCGCCAATCCACCATCACTTGCCCCTCATGCGGGCATCAGCGCACCGAAACCATGCCCACAGACTCATGTCTGTTCTTCTATGAGTGCACGGCTTGCAAAGTCATGCTCCGGCCCAAAGCCGGAGACTGCTGCGTGTTTTGTAGTTACGGCACGGTCAAGTGCCCGCCAAAGCAAGGCGAGGCGTGTGCCTGCTAGCCTTGCAACCCAACAAGGCACTCCAGCGGACGGTCTTGCCTTCGCTTCGCTACAGCAAGCCCGCCGCTGAGCTTGGGCGTTAGACCTGCATCATTGCTATGGAACACGTGACCCTCTACAGGCCAACTGGGCCAGAAGAACTTGAGCTGGTGAAGCAGAGCGGCTTCAAGCGCTGGCCGCCCAGGCTTCCGGGGCAGCCCATCTTCTATCCGGTTACAAATGAGCAATATGCTCAAGAAATTGCACGGCAATGGAACGTCAAAGACAGCAAGGTTGGCTACGTCACTCGCTTCAACGTCGCTGCATCATTTATGTCTCGCTATGAAGTCCAGAAGGTCGGCGGCGCCAATCACACGGAGTGGTGGGTTCCGGCTGAGGAGTTAGAGGAGCTCAATGACAACATCATTGGGCTCATTGAGGTAATTGGCGAGTATCGTGAGTAGCAGGTCTAACCAGTCGTTCCAGCGGACGTTTGACCCGCCAGTTACTTTTGCTGCCGCAAAATTCCCTGTCGCCTCAAACGCCGCTGAACTCAGGCGTTGGGCGACAATTTGAGGATTCAGTCATGACAGGAGAAAACCGCGAGAACTTTGCCGCAACGTACGCCGCCATGTCTGATGACGATCTCATCAAAATGTATACGAGACGTCACGAGTTAGTTGAGGAAGCCTGCGTCGCGTTGGAGAGCGAAATAGCTTCTCGTGAGCCAAGTATTTTCAGCAGCGCAGAGAAGATCAAGATTTCATCTTTATCCGAACGGATGGCTAGCGCTGATCGAGCACGTCTAAATCCTAGTCTGCTTAAGAGAGTCAGTCTCGTAATTCTCGTTGCCGTCGTAACTCTGGTGCCAGGGATACTCGTTACTCAGGCAGAAATAAATGCTCCTCTGTGGTACCGGACTCTAAGCGCTATTGCTGGAGCAATAGGAGCAGGAGTATTTGCAATGTTTTTTGGGCTTGTGGCTCTATTTGGAGCAAGAAAGCGTGTTGGGAGAGGCTTAATGGGCGCGCTTATCCTAACTGCATCGGTCGGCGTATTTAGCAGCTACATACTTATTTCCATGTCAGCGCGGATTTCGAGTCAGTGAGAAATTCTCTGTTCTGTCGCCCAACCAATCGCTGCAGCCGACGTACTCGCCTTCGGCGAGTATTCCCTCATTCGCTGCGCTCATTCGGCGCGGCTGAGCTCAGGCGTTGGGGGGCAAACCCATCATGAGCAAAGGCGGTGCAATACGTGGAAGCTTGAGAACGGAAGCGAGCCTTTCGGCTTCTGCTATCACCATTACGTCGGGCACAGGCATAGTCGTCTTTGTTGCAAGTGTTTTGCTTCATTCCTGGTGGGCAGTTCAGGCTGTCGTTCTGGCATTCATAGCTTTGGGCTGTTTCTACAGCTTCAGCGGCAAACTGCGGTATCTCAATCATGTGCAAATTGGCGTCTTTCTGGGTTTGCTCGCTGGTGTGGTCGTGTCCGGCGCGGTAGCTCTATAGCCTGTGCAAATGCCCCCCAACCAATCATTCCAGCCGACCCAATACCCGCCGCTTCGCTTTGGGTATCGGGCGGCTGAATTCGGGCGTTAGGGCGCCAGGAAACATTCTGCTATGGCTCGGCGACGTAGAAAAAGAAACAACGATTTCGATCTAGCGAAATTAATCGTAGGAGGCATCTTTCTACTGTCATTCGCGTACACCAAGAACCTGGAATCGGCGCTGCGCCTTGGCGTCATTGTTTTGGTTTTTGGTGGAGCTCTGGTTGGTCTGGTTGTATACCTTCGGCGTAGTGACCGGCGGGTTGGTTTTGCATCCTATGAAACGTCGTCGCCTGTGCAACGATATTCCAAGAATGTACCACCCGGAAAACTCGATCAGGAATTGGATCGCCAATTTCAACGGCCAGCCGCTCCCGAAACTGAAAATCCGGTTGAATGGTCTATTGAACTCATTCGAAGTCTTGATTGGAAGCGGTTCGAGGAACTTTGTGCAGGGTATTTTCAAGCTAGGGGCAGAAAGGCAAAGGTCACAAACCTCGGTGCCGATGGTGGCATCGATGTCCTGCTTTTCGGTGAGAACGATCCCAAAAAAATTCTGGGTGTCGTTCAATGTAAAGCATGGACCCAGAAGCCAGTCGGAGTCAGGGAAGTCCGTGAATTGCTTGGGGTCATGACCGATGTCGCTTGTCCACTTGGAGTCTACGTGGCTACTTCTGGTTACACCTCGGACGCCAAGGCATTTGCAGAGGGTAAACATATCAAGCTAATGGATGCCGAACAGCTGTTGGCTTTGATACAAAAATTGCCATTGGAGTCGCGGGCCGAACTGCTACAGAAAACCACATTCGGGGATTACACAACACCGTCTTGCCCAAGCTGCGGAATCAAGCTGGTTTCAAGAACTTCCCGCAAGGGAAATAAAACAGGGAAAAGCTTTTGGGGGTGCCGCAATTTTCCTCGCTGTCGGTATACGATGCATCGCGCAAAGTCGGCCTAACAGATCATTGCAGCGGACGTTTGATCCGCCACCCATTTTTGCTGCAGCAAAAACAGGCGTCGCCTCGAATGCCGCTGAACTCAGGCGTTATACGTTTTCATGAGCATTGACTCGGCCCTCGAAGCTATCGGTGCATTCCAGGGCGAATCCCTCACTCGAACCTTGTCCGAAATAGAGGCGAAAGCCGTCGGCCTTACTACGGTGAGTGCGAGAGATTTTGCAGGCGCTCGAGGGATTACAGGTAGTTTCATGTGCTCCGCGGCCTCGATTAAAGCTGTTGCGGGTCAAATCAACGTAATTATTCACGCGGCAGGTATCTTGTGCGCGTTGCCTCACATCCTCGTTGAGGGCGAGAAAGTAGAGGAAACTTCGCTAGGCGCTGGAAACACGGGCAAGAGATTCGATATCACCACGAACAAGCGCGTCGCGGAGTTCAAGTTCATTGACTGGCGTGGCGGCTCTGAATGAATACGTCAGAACGGAGTATTCAAGGACTTCTACAACCTCGCCGAGTTCGCAACCACGAAACGCAAGTACCTTTACGTAGTGGATACACACTTTCCACTCAAATTTCTAAATGGTGGCCGCGCTCTCGCAAGCGTCCTGAGCAAGCAGCCTGCAATCCTCAAAGACATGCGCGCCAGATATACCGAACTCAAGAAGGTTCGGGAGTACTATGCAATTCACGCTGCCAAAGTTGAGATTTGTGATGTGTCACCGTACATCCGACAAGAAAATATATAGCAAGCGCTTCCAGTGCGATGTATTTGCCTTCGGCTCATACGCGCCAGAAGCGAGGCGTTAGGCATCATCATGCTTGCCACCGGCCGCTATAACCGGTTTTCATAAAAAGGGAAGTGCAATATGCCAGTCTACATTCTCGCCATTTACGATATCTTTGACGCCACGGCTTATGAACCATACGTCCCGGGGGTGGTACCACTCCTGCAGAAGCACGGAGCAGAAATTCTTGTTGCAGACTATGAAGCACAAATGCTCGAGGGCGAAAGCGGTAGCACCTATGTAGTGCTGCGATTTGAATCAGAGGTGGCTGCTTTGGCCTGGTACAACGACCCGGCGTATGAGCCAGTAAAAAAAATTCGACTCGCCTCGAGCAACAATGGGAAAGTTGTTTTGGCGAAGCAGTTCGTTCCACCGGATAGCTGAGGATTCCTGGCAAATCATTGCAGCCGACATTTGTCCACTTCGTTGGCTTGCTACCGCAAGCCGTTTCGTCGTCAAATACGGCTAAAATCCGGCGTTAGTCATTACCGTAAGAAACTGTGCTGCACGGAGGCGTCATGGATGCAGACGTGGTTACATCATTGGCCAAAGCGACGTTGGATGGCTCAATGCCCTTCCCTCAGATCGTTGGAAAACTTATCGCCGAGGGTGTTGAGTACTACCACGTGGATTACGCGGCGAAGTCATTCACTTTCTACAGTGAATCAGGCTCTTCCATAACAGCCCCACTTCCGTTCGAGGGGCTGCCATTAGTTTCAGAGGACTTTGACTCAAAGGCGCTTAAGGCGGCAGTTTTGGATAGTCAGCTAAATAGTCAAAAGTTTCGCGCGTTTTGTGAGCGTGCCATTCGTGCAGGTGTTCAGGGTTACTTTGCATTCCTTCGCGGCAAGCGAGTTATCTACCTTGGCCGTCAGGGCGATCAGCATGTCGAGTGGTTCCCGGGTTCAAAGCCGGGTGATGCCTAACGAGTCGCTGCAGGCAACGTATCTTCTCCCGCTTCGCTTCGGCAAATCCGTGGTTACGCTGGGGTGTTGGCCGTAGGGTTAGAGTCATAAGAACAACTGGCAATGAATTCGCATTTGTGGGGGGCTGTATGAGTAGAACTTTCGCTGAGCGCTTTGCGAAGGCTTGGGAGCTTCCCACCGCTGAGGGATTGGGAGCATTACTGGCTGAGGACGTCCTGCTGGTTCAGCCCCATCTTGCTCCCATCCGAGGTCGTGAGGCGGCAATTCGAGAATTCCGGCGCCTTTTCTCCTGGCTGCCAGGCTCATATACCGAGGTTGTTCGATGGCTGGAGGATTCAGATGTGGCGCTGATCGAGCATGTTCTGCATTTTTCAGTTGGATCGGATTTCATACGCATACCTGCAGTAGATCGGTTCAAGTTAAAGGAAGGCCTAGCCCTTGAGCGGGTGGTTTACTTTGATCAAGTTCCACTTGTCCTCGGAGTGCTCAGGTACCCATCGTTGTGGCTCGGTTTCATGAAGTATCGGTTTGGGCGCGGGACTGCGGGTGCATGACATGCACGGCGATTGACGCTTTATCCGCTGCTGCTCTTTGCTGCTCGATAAGTGCCTGTCGCTTTCAATGGCCCTGCATTTAGACCTTGAGCGTCAGAAAACCGGACATTTGGCAGTAGGCGGTTTGCCTTGCACTCAGGTAAATTCTCACGCCGCTGTAATGAAGGGTGAGCCGAGCGCTAAGGTCTTGTGGAGAGACATATGGTTGGGAAACTGATGCTCCTGCTGGTGTCGCCGAGTCGGCTGTTGGTGGAGCTTCTTCGCGATCGTTGCGGCGAGAATAAGGATGCAAGGGGAACGCTATTCCGCAGATGGAACAGCGCTCTGTTTTGCGTCGAGGTCTTCGTGGCTGCACTCTGTTGTTTGGTGACAGCGCACTGGTCAGGCGCCCATTTAGGTGCGTATGTATGGCCACTGATGTTCTATGCCTGGTCTCGTATTAATGAAATTTCTTTGGCTTTCTATCGCGATGCGTTCTGGCACCTTCGGCGAAATCCGGTGGTCACCAACCTCAGCTCCGCTGACAGGGTGGGGATGGCACTCAGAAGCTATGCAGGATTGGCCGTGAACTTTGCGCTTCTTTATTACTTTCTACCTGTCAGCGAAAAGTTCAACGACGACCTTGGTCATTACGGTGATGCCCTGTATTTCAGCTTCGTTACCATTACGACCCTGGGTTACGGTGACGTCTCGCCGGTCCATGCATTGACTCAGGCCCTATCGGTGTATGAAGTTCTCGCAGGTGTCCTTGTACTAGTCGTGGCGGTGGCAACCTATATTGGCTCGCCGGATAAAGGTGACGCCTGACGATCCGTCGCCGGGTCGCATAAGGGGACTGCGGCGTGCTTGATCGCTAGGGCCATCATTCATTTTCTGCCTCATTAACAAGCAGGATGTAAGTTTGCTTAGGAAGATTATCAATGCTCATTGTTTCGGGTCGGCTCTACATACGAAATGGGTGCCGGCAAGCGTTTCTGGAGGCCTCGCTGGAGGCAGTGCATCTTGCACGGCGAGCCTCGGGTTGCAAGGATTTCGTTGTTGCGCCCGACCCTGTGGAGCCTGACAGGGTGAACGTCTATGAGGAGTGGTCATCAGAGAAGCAATTGCAGAAATTCCGTGAAACCGGTCCAGGCCCTGAGATGTTCTCGTTGATCGAACGCGCGAATGTTTCGCGCCATGTCATCGCATCTTCCGGTCCAGCTTAGCGTGTGGCGAGAGCGCGCTCGCTGGCGTACATGGAGCAAGATCACCGCGCTTGAGCAGAAGTTGTCGGCGGTTTTCTGATGTCCGGAAAGTGGCCTGCAAGCAGCGTAAAGACGACATTTTTGGTGCTACCGCAATTGCCGGAAGGTTCCCGATGACAGACTTTGAGAATGACCATTGGACCGCCATTCGGAATGGTCGGTTATGCTGTGATGAATAGGGGAGTTAGAACAGAAGAATGAAGACAAATTTCAAGTCTTTCGCAGAAAGCACCAAGGAAGATTGGCAGTTGATTATTGGGGAGCAAAGAAAGTTCGTGGCAGGGCTCCCGGACCGAGTTCTCGCGCATATGCGTTTGCTGGATGGCGACTACGGCGGTTTTCCTATCGACAGGTTGCAGCACAGCCTGCAAACCGCAGAACGCGCAGCAGAAGCGGGGGAGGATGAGGAATATATTGTGTGTGCTTTGCTGCATGACGTAGGCGATACCTTGGGTAGCTTTAATCATCCCGATGTTGCGGCGGCAATCCTCCAGCCCTTCATTTCGGAGGCCAATCACTGGATGGTCAAGCATCACGGCATCTTCCAGGGGTACAACTTCTTTCATCACCTGGACATGGATCGCAATATGCGGGATCAGTTCAAGGGCTCGGAGAACTATGATCGAACCGAGCGATTCATTGCCAAGTACGACAACCTTGCCTTCGATGCCGATCATGTGGAGCTATCGCTCGATCTGTTTGCGCCTATGGTGCAAAAGGTAATGGCAGTACCCAAGAACGGGCTCTACAAGGTGGCCTTCGATCTTGGCAGCTGAATCCGTCCAGGTCGTAAAACCTTGCTGCATAGTAAAATCACGGAATAGACATCGGGACCGCCGGTAGTCTCGTCAGTTTTTTGGCTTATTCTCTGTCTACAGAAGAGCCAGGGAGACCGGCACTTTGGATAATTCGCCCACGATGATCAGGTACTCAGTGGATTGTGATTGCGAATCGATCGCCGCCTTGTTCACAGCATCGGTGCATCAAATTGCAGCCCGCAGTTATTCGCCGGAGCAATTAGCGGCTTGGACACCAGAGCCTCCGGATTTGGAACACTGGCAGGCAAGGCTGGCAGGCCTTGAAACGCTTCTCGCAGAGGTTGAAGGCGAAATGGCGGGCTTCATTTGCTTTACTGGATCCGGCCACATTGAGATGCTGTTCACCGCCCCGAGCTTTTCGCGCAGAGGGGTAGCATCACGACTTTACAAAGCCGCCGTGAGCAAAATGCTGGCGAGTGGTGTCACGGAACTGTCTACAGAGGCGAGTATTGAAGCCAGGCCCTTTTTTGAGTCCAAAGGATTCAAGATTGCTGAAGTTCAGGTCGTCGAACGAAGCAGTGTTCGGCTCAAGCGCTTTCTCATGACGGCGCATTGCGAAGGGCCGGGTGACCGGCCCGATGAAGAACATGCTGCCTAATGGATCAAGCGCATACGTGCGTGAAGCAAGTGCAGCGGACTCGGCATCGCTTCAAGGCGTGTATCTCAAAACAAGGGTAGAGAGATTTCACTGGCTCGACGCGAGTCAGTTGCGCGAGAGTGATTTTGATCGGGACACCGCTGGCGAGAAAATCTGGCTTGCTGAGTTGGACGGCCGGGTGATTGGCTTTGTGTCGGTTTGGTTGCCTGACAACTTCATCCACCATCTATTTGTGCTGCCGGAATTTTCGGGTCAGAAGGTGGGTTCGGCACTTCTGGCGGTCTGTTTGGGTGCCATCGGCCGACCTGCTCAGCTTAAATGTTTATCGGCCAACTTGGAGGCCTTGCAGTTTTATCTGGCCAAGGGCTGGAAGACCATCTCAAAGGGCTTCAGTGCTGACGGTGAATATCACCTGATGCAGAAGGATTAGTCAAACCGGCCGGTGCTGGCGCGGATTTGACTCTTGCCTTTCGTGGTGGCTCCCCGATGGACATCCTGAATGCGCCGGGGCTCATAATTTTGTTGCATTCCGGAGCACCGCCATCGGGGGACGAAGTAAGCTTCGACTATGCGATGCGAAATTACTCGATCGGCTACATTCCTGATCAGTGTCGCTGTGGTGCCGGCAATTGCAGGGGTAGCATCACCGGCTGGAAGAAGCTTCCAGACAGCTTCAAGGCACGTTACCGGGGCTTTGTGGCCCCTACCTGGTGGACATTGATCGCTGTTTGGACGCGGAGCTCCAACACTAATCGTTTCAGTATGGCGGCAATATTGTTTTAAGAGCCTGCTCTCGACAAACACGCTGTTTGTGCCTGGCGTGTTTGCGAGTCGGGTTTGGAGCTGGGCAACCGGCAGGCCTAGGTCGGAATATTTCCATGCCGCTTGTGGCATCTGGAAGCCACGAGCACAGTGGTTTGACCAGCCCTCGTGCAAGTCATGATCTGCTTTTTTGTGAGCGGCGCGACGGACAGCACAGAACTCCGCTAGGATTCGTTGTCAAAAATAGGCCTCAATTTCACCCGCGCCTTCGGGCCAACAGGTTCCCCTCGTGCTGTTACTCGACAAACTCTTACAAGATGCACTCATCATCTGGGCGACGATCGATCCGATCGGAACGCTCGCCATTTTCACGGGTCTGACTGGCGGACTGGATGCCGCGCAGCGGAGGCGGACTGCGATCCGCGCCATCGCCTATTCAGCTGCAGTGCTGCTCGGCGCCATCGTAATCGGACAGATTTTGCTGACGGCCATGGGTATCCGGCTCATCTCGTTTCAGCTGGGTGGGGGGATCGTTCTGTTTTTGTTTGGCCTGCAGATGATCTTCGGCTCAGGCGCCACCAGTGGTGAAAAAGAGCCCGGACATGACATGGCGGTATTTCCGCTCGCAATTCCTGCAACGGCGACGCCCGGTGCCATTCTGGCGGTCATTCTCTTGACGGATAACAGCCAATATCCAGTTGCCACCCAGGCCCTGACGGCGTTAGTGATGCTGGCGATTCTGCTGGTGACATTGTGCTTGCTGCTGATGTCCACGCAGATCATGCGGGTGTTGGGGCGGGGCGGAGCTTCCATCCTGACCCGGATCATGGGAATGATTCTGGCTGCGTTCTCGGTGGAGCTGGTCATGGATGCCATGGGCGCAGAGCGCTGGCTGGCGGGTGCCCATTAACTGGGCTGGTCCCCAGGCAGAAAGGCCGGGATGATGGGTTCAATATTGAGAGGGGCTGTTCAGATGCTGAGTAAATGTTCTTGTGCTTGTGGCCATGGCTATGTAGAAGTTTCAGGATCGCCCGTGCTGCGGTTCAAGTGTCACTGCACGATCTGCCAATCCGTTTACGGTAAGCCGTTCGCAGATATCGTGGCCCTGCGGTCCAATCAGGTTGCAAGGCCAGTGAGTCCCGTACTGCAATTTCGCAGGCACCGGCTCCCGCCTGCTGTCTCACGCGGGACCTGCTCATCCTGCAACAAGCCGGTTGTCGGTTTTCTGCCCCTGGCACCGTTCTTCGGACTGGCGTTCGTCCCGGCGGAGAACTTCCCGGCATCAGTGACTTTGCCGGAAGCTGCTCTGCATACGTTCTATGACCGGCGCGTGGCGGATGTGCATGATGAACTGCCCAAGATCAGCGGTTACTGGACCAGCCAGTGGGCAGTTTCGAGCCGTTTCATGTGCGGCCTGATGCGACGCTAGGCGACACAGACGCCTTCACGCGACTGGCGAACGCAATCCTTGCCTGGCTAGACGCTGGCCTGTCATCGGCGTGCTGCGGTGCGCCGCGCGCATCACCGACCAAATTGGCAATTGTTAGCGCAGACGCGGCTCGTCCCGACACCGCACTCCGCGATTGGGGGAATGATGCGGCTCATTTCAGTCTGCGTGTTTTGCGCCTAAGGGCCTGTTGTATTCTCTCGCCAGAAGCGTGTTCGCAGGGTATCGCGAGCATCAGATGATCGATAAAAATGAGGAAAATCCATGTCTGATTCGCCGCAATACATCACCTACGAAATGCCTGCCCAGCACGTGGCGAGAATCACGCTCAACAGAACGGATCAGGCGAATTCTCAGGACACGCGGCTGCTGTATGAACTCAATGATGCGTTTGATCGCGCTGCACATGACGACGATGTTCACGTCATTATTTTGGCCGCAAACGGGAAGCATTTTTCTGCCGGGCATGACCTGATGGAGAAGGACTACGGCAAAAATATGGCGGAGTTCCGCACCGTGCATCCGGTTTGCGGATTCAATTGTGGCGGCGTGGAATCACAAATGGCACGGGAAGAGGAGATTTACATTGGCTTCAGTGAGCGTTGGCGCAATATTCCCAAGCCCACGATTGCAGCGGTGCAGGGTAAGTGCATTGCCGGTGGCCTGATGCTGGTCTGGCCCTGCGACATCATCATTGCCAGTGACGACGCAAAGTTCAGCGACATGACCGTCACCATTGGCGTGGGCGGCGTTGAGTATTTCAGCCACGTCTGGGAGCTGGGTGCGCGCAAGGCCAAGGAGATGCTGTTCACCAGCGACGAGTTCACTGCTCAGGAGGCACATAGTTGGGGCATGGTGAACAAGGTGGTGCCGCGTGAAGAATTGTCAGCCACGGCGCTGAGCATGGCAGAGCGAATTGCGAGCAAGCCGCCGTTCGCACTCAAGCTGGCCAAGAAGGCCGTCAACGGCTGCATGGACGCCCAGGGCCGTGACGTAGCCATGCAGAATGCCTTCCATCTGCATCAGATTGCGCACGCGCACAATCTGAAGAAATTTGATCAGCTGATTGACCCTACGGGATTGCCGCCAGCGGTTCGCAAAGTGGGGCCCGTCAAAGGCTGATTGAGGGCTCCTATTCCGGCGTCGAAGGATCGGTGAATAAGCAGTGTTTCTCGATGCTGCAGCGCCAACTCGTAGGGAAGAGCCCGGAAGCGGGGTTCACCTTTTTTTTCGTCAACCGGGGTGTGTCTGTCAGGATTGATTTGGCGATGCTTATTAACGAAATGCTTCGCTGGTCACATCCCATCTGCCGCGGATTCTGCCGATGGTGACAATCGCCCGCCGTGTGGCATTGGCGACGCCTGCTGCGACCATCCGCAACTGCAAGGTGTCACCCGGATTCACGGTGCCATTGGCACGGGTGAAGGGCCCGCCATTGATGGAGTACTCGGCGGATGTAGCGCCACGAATCTGGATGCTGGTTGGCGTGTTGAACTGACCCAGAGTGATGGTGTTGCTCATCACTGTCTGGGCCTGCGCCGCATTGTTGACGTTATTGAAGTTGATGGGGCCGGGGGTTTCGTCGGCTGCACCGGTGGTGACGTTCCAGACGTCCGAAACATCACCAATGTTCACGGTCACTTCGCGATTCACGTTTGGCGCGGCAGGTGAGATGACCCGGACTCGGACGGTATCGCCGTTGTTGATGGTGCCTGGGGCGCCGGTAAAGGGGGCGCCGTTGATTGAATAAGCCTCCGAGACGCCAACTGCCTCAACGCTGATGGGAGCGGGGCTGTTAATGCCGGTAATGGTCAATGCATTTGAGGTTACGGTGGCAGCGGTTGCTCGATCCGTGCGGTCCGCAAAATCGAATGCGTCTGGTGTGGTGTCAGCAACCGGCACAATCACGCCACTTTGCGTATCGGCGGTGAATTCCTGCGTTAACTCATTTCCGGTGCTGGGATATGTACCGACGGCGGGATCCTGCCTATGTGTCACCCGGAGGCCATTAGGAAACTGGCTGTCTGCATCCGCGGCCAGGTCCAGAGCTACAAACAGTGTTCTGTCGGCGTCAAAGGCATAGGTCTGGGAGGGAAATAGAAGGTCTATAGGATTCGAAATCACAGAGGCGATATTCAGGATCAGGGTATCCGTGCCCGGATCAAAAGCGGTATCTCCGTCATCGGCATAGACTTTGATGCGTTCGAGCAGATTATTGACCTCTGTTGCGGTCAGGGTGTCGCCGTTATCGTCTTCAAAGCGTAGCGACAAAAGCCCCTGGCGAATGTCGAAGTCACCGGCGCGGCCGCGATGATTCAGATCAACGCGTAGCACCGGAATGTCGGTACCACCCACATCGGCAGTGCTGGGCGCCAAATCAAAACCGCTTTGTGCAAACTGACCACCCTGGTTGGGGTGCCAGTCCACCTTGTCGCCGAAGAATGATGCCGACAGCACGTCTTGATCGCCGTCACCATCGAGATCCGCGGCGTATACCGAAGCAGCGCCATTAGCGGTTGTGCTGATCGCGGTCTGCGCTGTGAAATTGCCCGCCCCTTCATTGCGATACCAGTCAACAGTGTTGCCAGAAAGGGACGCCGACAGTACGTCTTGATCACCGTCGCCATCCAGATCCGCGGCGTAAACCGAAAAGGCGCCATTAGCGGTTGTGCTGATCGCGGTCTGTACGGTGAAATTGCCGGCGCCGTCGTTGCGGTACCAGTCCACCTTGTCGCCGATATTTGATGCCGACAGAACGTCCAGATCACCGTCGCCATCCAGATCAGTGGCGTACACCGAAAAGGCGCCATCTGCTGTAACGCTGATCGGCGTCTGCGGCGTGAAATTACCAGTGCCGTCGTTGCGGTACCAGTCCACCATGCTGCTGAAAAGTGACGCCGACAGCACGTCCAGATCACCGTCGCCATCCAAATCCGCGGCGTAGACCGAAGCAGCGCCATCTGCTGTAACGCTGATTGGCGTCTGTGTTGTGAAATTGCCGGCGCCGTCGTTGCGGTACCAGTCCACTGTGCCGCCAAGGAATGATGCTGAGAGCACGTCTAGGTCGCCGTCACCGTCCAAATCAGCGGCGTACACCGATCTGGCGCCATCTGCTGTAACGCTGATTGGCGTCTGTGTCGTGAAATTGCCTGTCCCGTCGTTGCGGTACCAGTCCACTTTATCGCCATAAAATGATGTCGACAGCACGTCCAGATCGCCGTCACCATCCAAATCCGCGGCATAGACCAAAGCAGCGCCATCTGCGGTTGTGCTGATCGCGGTCTGCGGCGTGAAATTGCCGGCGCCGTCGTTGCGGTACCAATCCACCGAGTCGCCGACTTGTGATGCCGACAGCACGTCCAAATCACCGTCACCATCCAGATCAGCTGCATACACGGCGTAAGCACCGTCGGCAGTGGTGCTGATGGCGTTGATGGTCGGAAACACGGCACTGCGGTGAATCGTGCGGTTTTCATGCAGTGCAACCGTGTTATCAAATTCGGAGGCCGCAAGCACGTCCAGATCGCCATCGCCATCGACGTCGGCAACGGATACCCAGAGTGCGGCATCGGAGTTGCTGCTGATCACCCGCCGGGTGAAACTCTGATTGCCGTCGTTTTCAAACCAGGCCACCGTATCGTCGTCCTGCGAACTGGCCACTATGTCCATGTCGCCGTCGCTATCGAGGTCGCGAATCTGCACCGAGGTTGGTCGGTCAGAGGCCGTTGAGATCACGTTCAGGACAAAGCTACCGCCCTGATTGTCGTACCACGCGACCTGATCGTTGATGCTGTTGGCAGTGACGATGTCCAGATCACCATCGCTATCCAGATCGCCCAGACGCACGGCGCGCGCACCATCGGCAGTCGTGAAAAGCACGTGGTCAGTGAAAATCTCACTGCCATCGTTTTCGAAGAACACCACTGTGTCGGCCAAGTAGGCCGTGCCCACCACGTCGATATCTCCGTCGCCGTCGATATCGCCCGCATGGATGCCGATGGCACCGCTGACGCTGCCCGAGATGAGCTGCTCAGTAAAAGCGTTGCTGCCATCGTTCTCATACCAGGCAAAGGTACTGTCATTGAACGAGCTGCTGAGCACGTCCAGATCGCCATCCTGATCCAGATCTATAGCGAAGACTGCGTTGGCATTGTCCGCCGTGGTGATAATGGTGTGTTTGCTAAATACCTGGCTGCCGTTGTTCTCATGCCAGGCGATGGTGTCGTCATTCTCGGAGGCCGAGAGCACATCCAGATCGCCGTCGCCGTCCAGGTCGATGGGATAAACCGAGCGGACGCGTGCACTGGTGCTGCTGATGACCTGCGCGGATCCAAAAGTGTTACCGCCCTGATTTTCATACCAGGCAATGGTGTCGGAGCCCGCTTCTGCAGTGATTAGGTCCAGATCACCATCGCCGTCAACATCCGCACTCTCAACTGCGAATATACCGCTGGCCGCACTGCTGATGATGCTGGTCTGAAACGGGATGTCGCTGGCATGCAATGTAGAGGGCGACATCGCCAAAGCCCCCAACAGCATCGGAGATAGCATCAGTGGATGGGTTGAGCGGCCAGCTGCAGGAGCAACGGATACCTTGCGGCCTGACTTCTTCATATTTGAGATTCCCTGTCATCAAACGGTGCGAAGCCCCTGACGAAACTCAAGAATCTTGAATATGAGGCACTTTTCTAACCTGAATATAACCTTGATGAAGTGCCGGCATAGCACTGATTTTCTAAATCGGCCCTGCATAGGGTGAGTCACGTCACATCCAAAGCGGCTAAATGGCTCCAAATCTTGCTTCCCGGGGCCAAACGCCACAGCTCAGTGCGGGGAGCGCGGATGAAAGCAGCCTCATCAAGGCGCAGTGCTCACATCCCATCTGCCGCGGATTCTGCCGATGATGACAATCGCCCGTCGTGTGGCATTGGCGACGCCTGCTGCGACCATCCGCAACTGCAAGGTGTCACCTGGATTCACGGTGCCATTGGCGCGGGTGAAGGGCCCGCCGTTGATGGAGTACTCGGCGGATGTTGCGCCACGAATCTGGATGCTGGTTGGCGTGTTGAACTGACCCAAGGTAATGGTGTTGCTCACCACTGTCTGGGCTTGCGCTGCATTGTTGACGTTATTGAAGTTGATGGGGCCGGGGGTTTCGTCGGCTGCACCGGTGGTGACGTTCCAGACGTCCGAGACATCACCAATGTTCACGGTCACTTCGCGATTCACGTTTGGTGCTGCAGGTGAGATGACCCGGACTTGGACGGTATCACCGTTGTTGATGGTGCCAGGGGCGCCGGTAAATGGGGTGCCGTTGATTGAATAAGCCTCCGAGACGCCAACTGCCTCAACGCTAATTGGTGTGGGGCCGTCAATACCCGTAATGGTCAGAACATTGGACGTCACGGTAGCGGCGGTTGCTCGATCCGTACGGTCCGCAAAATCGAATGCGTCTGGCGTGGTGTCGGTCGCAACCGGAACGATCACGCCGGTCTGGGTATCCACGGTAAATTCCTGGGTCAACGGAATACTGTTGCTCGCATCAAGCCCTTGCGCGGGGTCGGTCTGATGCGTAAGCCTGAAACCGTTCGGAAACCAACTTGCCGCTTCTGGGACCAGATCCACGGAGACAAACAGCGTCTGGTCACTTCCAAAGCTGTGAATCTGAGCCGGAATCGCAATTTCGACCGGGTTGGCAGAGACAGATTCAAGACGCTGGATCAGCGTATCTGAGTCCGCATCAAAGGCGGTGTCGCCATCGTCCGAATAAACATTAATGCCTGCGAAAAGACTATTGGCCTGCCCGGCGCTCAGGCTGTTGCCAATGTGGTCTTCCAGGCGTAGCCACAGCACGCTCTGGCTAACATCTGAGTCACCCGCACGGCCGCGATGTGTAAGGTCAATGCGTAGTGCGGGAACGTCGATTTCAGCGGGCGCCGCAGTTGCGGGTGCAAGATCGAATCCGGCTTGCCCGAACTGCCCGCCTTGATTCCGATACCAGGCGATCTTGTTGTCATTGAAAGAGGCAGACAAAACGTCCAGGTCACCATCGCCATCAAGATCGCCCACTGTGGCGGACGAGGCACTGTCCGCGCTAGTAGTGATGATCTTCTGTGCACCGAAGTTTCCACTGCCGGCGTTCTGATACCAAGCGATCTTGCTGTCCCCGCTGGAGGCAGATATCACGTCCACATCGCCATCGTTGTCCATGTCCGCAGGGAAAACCCATCGGGCACCGCTGGCTAGCGTAGAGATTAGTTGCTCTGAGCCAAAATTTCCGCTGCCATCATTGGCAAACCAGGCGATGGTGTTATCAAGGATGGAGGCAGCCAGGACATCCTGGTCGCCGTCTGCGTCCAGGTCAGCGGCATATACAAACTGGGCGCCATCGGAGGAGGTGGAAATGATCTGGTCTGCACCGAAGTTGCCGCTTCCGTCGTTGGCGTACCAAGTGATTCTGTCATCGCCGAAAGAAGCAGACAGGACATCAACGTCGCCGTCACCGTCCAGGTCTGCCGCATCTCCGTTTCGAACGATGTCCGCCCAGGCGTTAATTACGTTGCCGCCGCCGAAGTTGCCAGCGCCGTCATTCGCGTACCAGCGGACGGTATCGTTATTGCTGGAGGCAGAAAGCACATCCAGATCGCCGTCGCCGTCCAAGTCAGCGGTGGAGACCCAGTACGCTCCGGGCAGTATCCTGATAAGTCTCTGGGCGCCGAATGCGCCGCTGCCATTATTGGTGTACCAGGCAATCTTGCTATCCAGGTACGAGGCAGAAAGCACGTCCAGATCGCCGTCGCCGTCGATATCCGCCGCATGGACAAACTTGGCACCGTCGGCCAAGGTGCTGATGATCTGGCGCGGCCCAAAGTTCCCGCTACCGTCATTGGCGTGCCAGGCAATAGTGTCGTCACCCGAAGACGCTATCACTGCGTCCAGATCACCATCGCCATCGAGGTCCGCCGGGAAAGCGGACTCAGCATTAATGGCAGCGGCGGTAATGGTATTGATGTCGGGAAATACCGCACTGCGGTGAATGCTTCGGTTCTCGTAGAGGGTGACAGCATCATCGACGAACAAGGCCGAAATGATGTCCAGATCGCCGTCGCCATCTATGTCCGCGGCCCGCGCAGAGTAGGCACCATCTGCATTCTGGCCGATGGTGCGAACTGAGAAACTTTGTGCGCCATCATTGTCATACCAGGAGACCTTGTCGTCGAGGTGCGAGGCTGCCACCACATCCACATCGCCATCGCCATCCACATCCGCAGCGAATACCGACCGTGCGCCTAGCGCACTGGTGCTAATGGTGCGAATCGTGAAATTCTCTGCGCCGTCATTCTCGTACCAGGCAATCTTGTTGTCTGATTGCGAGGCGGATAGCACGTCTATGTCACCGTCACGATCAACATCAATGGCATGCACTGAGCTTGCCCCATCGGCCGCGGTGCTGATGCTGTTTTGGCTAAAGCCCTGACTGCCGTTATTCTGGTACCAGGTAATCGTGTCGTCATCGCGCGAGGCGGACAGGACGTCGACGTCACCATCACCATCGACATCGATTGCATACACCGAGATGGCGTAGTTCGCTGAAGTGCTGATGGTATGCAGGGTGAAGTTCTGGTTGCCGTCGTTTTCGTACCAGGCAATCTTGTCGTCAGCGCTCGACGCCGACAGGACGTCGACGTCGCCGTCACTGTCTAAATCAATCGCGTACACAGAAGTCGCGCCATTGGCGGCGGCACTGATCGTGTGTTCAACAAAGTTCTGGCTGCCATCGTTCTCGTGCCAGGCAATCTTGTTGTCGTGAATCGAGGCTGACAGCACGTCTGTATCGCCATCGCCGTCCACATCAAGCGCGAAAACCGAAATGGCGCCGGAAGCGGAGGTGCTGATGATCCGCTGAGAAAAATTATGGCTGCCATCGTTCTCATACCATGCAAGTTTGCTGTCAGCGAAAGAGGCCGAAAGCAGGTCAAGATCGCCATCACCGTCCACATCTGCGGCAAAAGAATCTGTGGCACCGTTTGCAGTAGTGCTGACATTCGTTTCATTGAATGGCACCGGACCGGCATGAGCGCTAGTCGAGACGGTGAGTGCCCCCATGAGCACGGCGGGTGCAGGCGAATGGCGTATCGACCGGATCAGTGCACGCGTAGCTTTGCTTAGAGGATTGCGCAAGAAAGTGTTCCCGGCCAGCAGAACCCGATGCTTTCTCTTCCCTGATTTCATGGCTTTTTTCTTGCTCTGATGAACGGCCAGTGAAGCATAGTTCGCCCAATAACTGAATTCGGAGGAACACGGGTATCGATTTGTTTGTCAGATTCCCCCCTGCATGCTGGCGGGCTGAGCACCTGAAGCAGTATCAGGGCGAAGCCATCAGTGTCTGTTCTGGACTCTAGGGCACGGTATTTCCAATGCAGACATCCACTTCCTGCGTGAGGGGCTTTTGGGCATGAATGAATCTGATGCGAAGACAATGAAGGCCCTTGAAACCGAGTAAGCAGAATATTGAAGCGGCAGTGAAGCGCCACGCCGGAGAACCTGTTGACGGTGAACGGGCCCAAGGATGCGTAGCGGTCGCACCGACTCGTCGCCAGCCGGTGCGAACGATGAAGGTCCACACGATAAGCGGATGACCTGCGCTGTGGATGAGCGCTGTGAGAGCCTACGGTCCGCGGCGGGCACTGCAACGAATTCTGGAAGCGGTCAGCGTTCGACGTGAAAAGCCGGAAGCGACCGGCTCGGTATTCGGAACTGGTTTTAAGGGTACTGGATATAGACCCGGTGAATCGCCGGAGCATCGTCACAGGCCTCAGCGTTCCTGAGTGCGGGAGTGCACTCAGAAACGCCCAGAGCCAAGAGTTTGCCGGCCTGACACTTCCTGCCGATCAAGACATTGATGGGCGTGAACTTCAAATACACGCGTCGCTCAAGGCCGTATCGAAGGGTTTCCGTTTCAGTTGCGCTCTGCTTCTGGTGTGAGCAGAGACAGGCCCAGTTTCACGCGACGTACCAGCCAGGGGCTGGGGCGGTAGCGGGGGTCGCCGGTCATGCCGCGCATGTTGTTGAGAATTTTCAGCACATTTATACCGCCAATCTTGTCGCCCCAGGACAGCGGGCCATGCGGATATCCGAGCCCCAGTTTCACTGCATCTTCGATGTCTTCGACTGAGGCGATACGGCGCTGCGCGATGTTGGCAGCAATGTTCACAATGGTGGCGAGCACTCTTTGCACCACAAAACCGGGGCTGTCGTTGATGAGGCTGACAGCAACACCGTCGGAGGCCAGCAGCGCATGCGCGGCGTCGCGGACCTGTCGGTCCGTGACGGCGGTGAGCATCAGGCAGCGATGCAGAACAAACGGACACAGCGGATCGAGTGCGACGGTTCGGGTGGCATCCAACCCGTAAGCGAGGCTGGCGTTGGTGGCATCCTGGCCCCAGGGCTGGACGATGCAGATATCCGCCTCCTGCGCCTGATCAACAAGCTCCACACCAGCGTCCTGCGCCAGGCCACAAACTTCTTTGAACTGTGCCGACTGGGGTTCGATCCAGAGCTTCAAGCCGTCCGGCAAAGTCGGTACGGTGGCTTGGGTCTGCGTAAGCACGGCCTTGCCCTGGTCATCGTATCGGTACCAGCCTTCAGAGGTTTTTCTGCCAAACAGGCCGGCAGCCATTCGCGGCGGAACCAAGGCTGAAGGGCGAAAGCGCGGCTCCTGGTGAAACTGCTCGTAGATAGACGCCATGGCCTTGCCGGATATATCCAGCCCGGTCAGGTCCATCAACTCGAAGGGTCCCATTCGAAATCCGGCCGCCTCGCGCATGATGACGTCTACTTGCTCATGACTGGCAACATGCTCTTCGAGTACCCGTAGCGCCTCCGTGGAATAGCCGCGACCCGCGTGGTTGACCAGGAACCCGGGCTGGTCCTCAGCGATGACCGCGCGATGTCCAGTGCCTGCAACCAGAGCGCGCAAGGTGTCTACAGTAGCGGTAGAGGTGCGCACAGCCGCAATAATTTCCACCACTCTCATCAGCGGAACGGGGTTGAAGAAATGCAGGCCCGCGATGCGTTCCGGGTGTTGGGCCTTTGAGGCGATCTCTGCCACAACCAGTGAAGATGTATTGCTGGCCAGAATCGCCTTGTCGGAAACGATGTCTTCCAGAGATGCGAACAAGTCTTGCTTGGCTTCCACGTCTTCGATGATGGCTTCAATGACCAGATCGCAATCGGCTAGGTCGTCCAGCGAGAAGCAAGGCGAGATATTGGCCACGAGCGCATCGGCTTGCTCCTGCGTGTAACGGCCTTTGGCGACACCTCTTTGGATCAAAGCTGTGACATTGGAAATGGCGCGCGGCACGGCGCCATCAAAGGCGTCGAACACCGACAGTCGGTGGCCAGCCTGTGCAAACAGCTGGACGATGCCTTGCCCCATGGTTCCGGCACCAACGACGCCGATATGAATTCTTGCTTCATGCTTTGAATCCCTTGCCATGCTCAACTCTTCTACTGTCCGGTGTAAGTGGGGCTACGTTTTTCGAGAAATGCACGCATGCCTTCGGTCTTGTCCTGAGTATCAAACAGCAGCAGAAACTCACGATTTTCCAGTGTCAGTGCAGCATCTAACGGCAAGTCTGCACCTTGAGCCAGTGATCGCTTGATGGCCACCAGTGCCTTGGGTGGCATGCTTGCCGCGGTGTTTGCCAAAGCGATAGCGCGTTCCAGCGGAGTGCCATCCGTCACCAGGTCTGCAACCAGGCCGAGTTGATAGGCGCGCTCGCCGCTGATGAATTCGCCTGTCATGAGCATCATGCTGGCGACCTGTTTGCCCACGGTTCGGATCAGGCGTTGCGTGCCGCCTGCTCCCGGCATGATGCCGACTCTGGCTTCGGTCTGACCGAAGCGAGCGCTGGCATCGCAGACGATGAAGTCGCACATCATCGCCATCTCGCAGCCTGCTCCCAGTGCGAAGCCGCTGACGGCCGCAATCAAGGGCTTTTGCGTCTTGATCAAGGGCGCCCAATACTGTCCGAGATCAATATCCGCAACGTCCTGAGCACCTTTGTCGACCAGCAAGTTGAGGTCTGCACCCGCGGCAAAAACCTTTTCGCCACCGGTGATGATGATGACGCGCACCGAGGCATCGGCATCGAGTTCCCTCACCGCTTCAGAAATGGCCGCGCGCATGGTCAGATCAAGTGCATTTCGCTTTTCTGGGCGGTTGAGGGTGACGATGCCTACGGCATCGCGACGCTCTGTCAGGACAGGCTTCATGAGGTTTCTCCAGTTGGTTTGGCAGGGCGCTTGATCTGACGCCGATTTTCAAAGTTCAAGACGATACCCTTTCAAACACAGCACTAATGCCCTGGCCACCGCCGATACACATGGTTTCCAGACCATAGCGTGCATTTCGACGGTTCATTTCATGCAGAAGCGTGGAGAGAATCCGGCCGCCTGTTGCACCCACGGGATGCCCCAGAGAAATGCCTGATCCATTGACGTTGGTCCGTTCAAAATCCTTTTGCACAAACTTCCATTCACGGGTGCATGCCAGCACCTGTGCAGCAAAGGCTTCGTTGAGCTCGATCAGGTCTATCTGAGAAAGTGACAGGCCGGCCTTGTCCAGCGCCTTGGCCGTGCTTGGCACCGGACCAATTCCCATATGGCTTGGCGCTACACCGGCAACACCCCAGGACACTAGCCGCGCCAGGGGGTGCAGGTTCAGCTCGCGAGCGGTCTCAAGTGTGGTGACGATGCACGCTGATGCGCCGTCGTTCTGACCACTGGCATTGCCCGCGGTGACGGTTGCCTCGGAGTCCTGACGCATCATCATGGGTTTGAGTTTGGACAGGCTCTCTACCGTCGTGCCGGGGCGCGGGTGTTCATCCACGCTTACGGTGCGGGTTTCCTTACGGCTCTGGACTTCAACAGGAACAATGGCGGCAGCGAACAGGCCATTTTCCTGCGCCGCGACTGCGCGCTGGTGAGACTGCACCGCAAGTTCATCCTGCTCCAGGCGGCTGATCTTGTAGTCCTTGCGCAGATTTTCGGCGGTCTCGATCATCCCACCCGCTACGGGGAAGTTGATGCCGCCCGCCGTTACTCGGCCGCGCGCAAGGGCATCGTCAAAGTTCAGCGCGGGTCCTTTTGCGCCCCAGCGATGCGCGGTGGAATAGAAGGGTGCATTGCTCATGGACTCAGCCCCGCCCGCGATGACCAGATTGGAAGCGCCGGTCTGCACCTGCATCGCAGCATAGATCACTGACTGCAGGCCGGATCCACAGCGACGATCGAGTTGCAGGCCGCCCGCACTGATGGGCAGACCCGCATCCAGTGCTGCGACACGACCTAGGGCCGGCGCGTCCATAGTGGGGTAGCACTGGGCGAAGATGACGTCTTCAACAAGGTCTGGTCGCAACTGTGTGCGTTCAAGCAGACCACGGATCACTGAGGCGGCTAGAAACTGCGCCGAAACATCTTTGAAAACGCCGCCAAACCGACCTACCGGGGTCCGCATGGGTGCACAAATAACAGCATCTTTCATGAATATTGGTTCTCAACTATGAGTCGGCTTTTGCCCACATTTTATGGCGTGATCGTTCGCACCGGATTGGGCGTCATCATCTAGGAGCGCAATTAGCAGCCAGAAAGCCGCAGAATTTGTTCAGGATTTCTGCGCTTTCCCACCACCCAGGGTACTGCGAGGCGAGCGCGCGTCCTGAGGAATGAGATTTAAGACGAGACGCCACCGCCAGGACAACATGACAAATAGCAGGTAAGCCAGACAGCATCGGATGTCCGATTCCGCAGCATCGCCGTCATCTGAAAGGAGGGGTCGTGCTCACGCAATTTTTGAAGACTCGGCGCGCCATCGGGCCGTAGAACAGCTCGGGCACGGGTGACGCTCGTTGCCGGTCACCGGACTCATCGCGCTTAAGCGGCGATTGCAGATTCTGTTGTTTTTTTGGGGTCACGCTGTGACTCCCTGCCACGCGATTCAAGGTCTTGGCAGCTCTGCGGGGCTGACTCGAACGAGTTGACGTGTACGTAAAAACACAAATGTTTCCCATGTGAAAATAGACGCCACGGTTAATGGATGGTTTGACGTCTATTTGCAAAAAGTTGGGAACATATTGGTTTTACGTGCATTTATGGTTTTGGCCCAGTTGCTGCTAAACCCGTGTCCGGAGCGTGCCCATTTCAAAGGGCCGCCAAGACAAGGAGGAGAGCTTGAGCAAGGAAACTGTGGATATCGCTGCGCTGGTCAGTGAGGACGGCTCCGTGCAGGACCGTCGCATCTATTGGGACCGGGACGTCTACGATCTGGAACTGGAACGCATATTTGCCCGCTGCTGGCTGTTCCTGGGACACGAAAATGCGCTGGAGAAGCCCGGCGATTTCTTCACGACCTTCATGGGCCAGGACCGGGTCATCGTCTCGCGTGGCAAGGACGGCAAGATCAACGCGTTCACCAACTCCTGCCGTCACCGGGGCAACCTGCTGTGTGCCGCAGACTCCGGCAATGCGCGCAGCTTTGTCTGCAATTACCACGGCTGGGTCTATGGTCTGGATGGCAGCCTGGTGGATGTGCCGCTGGAGTCCGAGGCCTACTACAACAAGATCGACAAGTCGCAGTGGGGCGCGCGCCGTGTCGCGCAGCTTGAAAGCTATCGCGGATTCATCTTCGCCACCTTCGATCCGCAGGCACCGCCGCTAACCGAATATCTCGGCGACATGGCCTGGCATCTAGACTGTTTCATGGATGTGCCGGGCGGCGCCGAACTGCTGGGCCCGCCGATCAAGGTGCGGGTCAAGGCCAACTGGAAGCTGTTTGCCGAGAATTTTGCCGGCGACTGGTATCACGTGGGTTGGACCCACGGCGGCGGCGCCACCGCCATCGGCAATCCTTTCGATGTGGTGGTGGGCAATGGCCTGTGTTTGCCGGGCTACCAGTTCGCCAGCTCGTTCGGGCACGGCTACGCGGCGGCGGTTCCGCCGGATGGCTCGATTCCGTCCATGCACCAGCGCGACACCAAACGACTTTACGACGAGTACATGCAGGCGCGGCGTCCGGCCGTGCGCGACAAGCTTGGGCCTGAGCGTTCCACGCTGCACGATGCGATCTGGGATGCCACGATCTTTCCGACCTGCTCCTTCCTGCGCGGCATCGATACCTGGAAGGTGTGGCAGCCGCGCGGACCGCACGAACTCGACATCTGGACCTGGGTGCTGGTGGAGCGGGACATGTCGCCCGAACTCAAGCAGATGATCCGTCACAGTTCAGAGCTGACTTTCGGCGCCGCCGGCATCTTTGAAGGCGACGATGGAGAGAACATGGAGGGCTGCACCTGGGGCGGTGAGGGTTTCATTACCCGGCAGGAGCCGCTGTATCTGGGCATGGGGCAAGGCAAGGAAAGCCGTTCTGATGGACATCCCGGCACCGTGCATGCCGATCACGCCTGCGGCGAGATTCCTCAGCGCAACCTCATGCGCTTCTGGCGCACGATGATGCTGGCAAAGAGCTGGGATGAGGTGCGGGCACAAGAGTCCGAACTCGTGTCACGGCGGGAACGTTTTGCCACGCGTCCAGCGGCGGCCTGAGTGCCAGATCAGGGGATATCGAGATGAACGAACAATCGCAGATGGATGCTGCATTCCTGGATGAGCTCAGGACCTATCACGAAATCCAGAAGTGGCTGTACCACGAGGCACGGCTGCTGGACGAGGAACGCTTCGAGGAGTGGCTTGCGCTGCTCACGCCGGATATTCACTACTGGCTACCGCTGCGCGAGAACCGCTTTCGCAAGGATCGTCGCCCGGCGCCGACCCCTGCCACCAGCGCTTCGGTCTACAACGAAGAGTTTGCCGATCTTGAACTGCGCATCAAGCGCTTCGACACGGGCTTGGTGTGGTCCGAAGATCCGGCGCCGCGCCTGTGCCGAACGATCAGCAACATTGAAGTGCTTGGCGAAGTGCCCGGCAATGACGCCGAATCCGGACTCAGCGTGCATTCGAATATTTCTGTCCTGCGCAGCCGTCGCCAGGACGAGGAAAACACCTTCAATGCCAAACGCCAGGATCTGTTTCGCAAGGTCGACGGCCGCTGGAAGTTGGCCCGGCGCCATATTCTGGCCACGCACCATGTTTTCCTCGATGAAAATGTCTGCCTATTTTTTTGAATGCCGGCTGCGCGGCTTTCTTGTGGGTGCTATTCGTCGGGCCGTTGCGCCTTTCGCAAGCGTTCGAGTCGCACCGCCACCGTGCGCCGGGTGAGACCAAGACGCCGCGCCGCGCCCGCGAGGTTGCCATCGGCAGCGCTGACGGCCGCTTCGAGAATTTCCTTCTCAATGGCGTCAAACCCCTTGCCGTTTTCATCCACCGCGTCCAGCAGTTCGTGGGCGCAGCGCCGCAAAGCATCTTCGTTGGAAACGCGCAATGCACCGGAGTCATCAAGACCCAGCATCGTCGTCGAGACATTCTCATCGCCTTGGAAAAGATGGCCGATGTCCAACGCCTCGTCGTCATTGGCCAGCAACACGGCGCGCTCGATGCGATGCTCAAGCTCGCGGATGTTTCCCGGCAGTGGATGGGCCAGCAAGGCGACGACGGCCTGCGACGTGAAGCCCGGCGTTCTGCGTCCGTGGGCCTTGCAGTAGCGCGTCCTGAAATGCTCCATCAACAGGGGAATGTCGTCACGACGCTCGCGCAGCGGTGGAATTTGAATCGGGAAAGTCGCAATCCTGAAATACAGGTCTTCGCGAAACTCCTGGCGACGGACGGCGTCTCGCAGATCGACATTGGCGGCGGCCATGACGCGCACATCCACCTTGCGGCCAGACACGTCGCCCACGCGTTCGATCTCGCCCTCCTGCAGTGCGCGCAGCAATTTCACCTGCGCTGCCTGGCTCAGGGTGGAGACCTCGTCGAGAAACAGCGTGCCACCCTGGGCGCGCTCGAAGCGCCCCGGGCGCGAGTTGTGCGCCCCGGTGAAGGCGCCTCGCATGACGCCGAACAACTCGGATTCGATGAGGTTTTCGGGCAAGGCACCGCAATTAACCGCAACGAAGGGGCCATTTCTGCGCGGACTCATATCGTGGGCAAGTCGCGCGAACACCTCTTTGCCCACGCCGGTCTCGCCGTGAAACAGCAACGTGGCCTTGCTCGGCGCCGCTTTTTCCAGATAGTGCAGGGCCGTTCGAAAACCGGCGGAAATGCCGATCACGTCCGGCAGCGGGCCGGTATCGTGATTCGGTTGCGTAGTGAAGCGATTGATCTGCGGTGCAGGCCGAAAGAATCCATGCGCGGATTCCGTCGCGTCGGATTCGTCCAGTGGGCGGCCGATCAATCGGCAACGGGAACCGCCCATGCCCTTGCATTCGCTCTCGTGATACACGCAGGGACGGCCGACGAAGGCACTGGTAAATCCGCTGGCGTATCCGGTGGCCATCCAGCAGGTCGGTTCCAGGCTGGGCCCGAAGCTTTCCAGGTGGGCGCTGGCCTCCATCGAATCGTGAACCAGAAAATCGCCGGCAAATTCTCCTGTGTCCGAGTTCATGCTCATGTCCACCACCTCGGCCCAGCCCAGCCCGTACAAGGCGTGCGCCTGCAGACCGACTGCAAAGGCATCAAAGGAACTCGCATTGGGCCGGACTTTTCGCACCGCTTCGGCGTCGCGCGTGCCCTCGGCATAGCCGATCAGCGAATACAGATTGCGCGCTGCAGCGAGTCCAATCTGGTCAATGATGCCCTTGCGCATGGCCGTGAAGGCGGTGGCGTTGAGCAGCACGCCACGATGATCGCGGACCCATATGCGTCCGTTCTCCGGCGAAAAATGCAGATGCCGGGTCAGGTCGCCGATATCGGGAAAAGCAGGGTGGGTTGCTGCATTGGGATCGTTGGGCATCTCGAAGGGGCCAGACAGGAAGCAGGTGCCAAGGCTCACAGACATCAGTGGTCAAGTAAATCGGAGGCGTCATGAATTCAGAGACAGGCAGTAACCCGGAGATTGGCAGCATGCTGCAAACCGGAGCCATCAAGACCAACCTGCATGACCGGGGGCAGGGGGATCCGGTGGTCCTGATCCACGGCTCGGGCCCCGGGGTGTCGGCCTGGGCCAACTGGCGGCTGGCCATTCCCGCCCTGTCGCGCAAGTTCCGCGTGATTGCGCCCGACATCGTCGGTTTCGGCTTTACCGAGCGCCCCTCGGGCATTCGCTACAACCTGGATACCTGGGTCGCACATGCAATCTCGGTGCTGGATGCTCTCAAGCTGGAACGTGTGCACCTGGTGGGCAATTCATTTGGCGGTGCCCTGTCGCTGGCACTGGCCATCCGTCATCCGGATCGTGTGCGGCGCCTGGTCCTGATGGGCGCTGCCGGCACCGCCTTCAAGCTGACGCCGGCTTTGGAGCAGGCGTGGGGTTATCAGCCGTCCGTCGGCAATATGCGCAAACTACTGGACAGTTTCGCTTATGACCGCAGCCTGGTGACCGATGAACTGGCCGAACTGCGTTATCACGCAGCCTCACGGCCAGGCATCCAGGAAGCCTACGAGGCGATGTTTCCCGCGCCCCGGCAACGCTGGATCGATGCTCTGGCCGCCCCCGAGGATCAGGTCAGGCAATTGCCGCACGAGACCTTGATCCTGCATGGGCGCGATGACCGCGTATTGCCCTTGAGCAGTTCGCTCAAGCTGCTGGAACTGATCGACAAGGCGCAGCTGCACGTCTTCGGCCGCTGTGGCCACTGGACACAGATCGAGCACGCCGACCGATTCAATCACTTGGTCGAGCAGTTTCTGTGTGAAGCAACCCAATAATCAGGAGAAGTGTTCATGAGGCTATCGGGACAGGTGGCATTGGTGACGGGAGGCGGCTCGGGCATAGGCCTGGCCGTGGTCGATCGTTTCATTGCCGAGGGCGCATCGGTGGGGGTGCTGGTCAACCAGCAGGCGCATGCCGATCTGCTGGTGCAGCGCCATGGCCATAAGGTTTGCGTCACCGTCGGCGATGTGCGCTTGGCCAAGGACAATCGTGCAGCCGTGGAAAGCACGGTCAGTGCCTTTGGCCGGCTTGATACTTTCGTCGGCAATGCAGGCATCTGGGACTTCATGACCGGCCTGGAGCAGATGGAACTGGAGCGCATTCCGGATATCTTCAATGAGATCACCGGCGTCAATGTACTGGGCTACCTGATGGGCGCGCGCGCGGCCGTGGCCGAGCTTCGAAAATCACGGGGCAGCATGATCTTCACCGGTTCCACCTCCAGCTTTCTCACGGGCGGTGGCGGACCGGTTTACGTCGCCTCGAAGCACGCCATCGTCGGACTGGTCAAACAATTGGCGCATGAACTGGCGCCCGACGTGCGCGTCAACGCCGTCGCTCCCGGTGGCACGCTGACGCCCCTGAGCGGAGGCAGCGCCTCGGGCCATGCCGATGCAAAGCTCAGTGATCTGCCAGGGCTGGACGGATTTCTGGCCGGCATCACGCCGCTGGGCTTTACCTCCAAGCCCGAACAGCATGCAGATCTCTACGTCACTTTGGCGGCCAAAAAAGAATCGGCCTATGTGACCGGCAGCATCTGGTCCAGCGATGGCGGTATCGGCGTGGGCATGAGGCCGCCCGCGATGGCGTCTTGATGGCGCGGATTCGAGTGTGTCTGGCAGCGGAGGTGCAAGAAGGGCAGCCCAGGCGCGTGGAGCTTGATGGCCTGCCGCCACTGGCCGTTTTCTGCGCCGAAGGTCGCTACCTGGTGACCACAGATAAATGCACGCACGGCCTGGGTGTGTTGAGCGAAGGCTTTCAGGAGGGCACCCGGATCGAATGTCCGCTGCACGGTGGCGTGTTTGATCTGTGCACCGGCGAGGCGCTCGAGTTTCCGTGTCGCTTGCCGGTCAAGACCTGGCCTGTGCACGTCGAGGACGGGTGGATTTGTGTTGCAGCAGATTCTGCATGACCGATTGGAACGCGTCGGCACGCACTTGGATGGGCGCAGCCATCCGCCATTACACAATGCGGCAATTTGCCGCACCGGGGGCGACATGATTGGAGTCAGTGAGTTGGGTTATGTGGGTCTTGAGGTGACAGACCCCAAGGCCTGGAAGGATTACGCAGCGCAGTGTCTGGGCATGGAGGTGCTGGACGAGGGCGAGAGCGATCGTTTCTACCTGCGCATGGATTACTGGCATCACCGACTGGTCGTGCACACCGGAAAAAGCGACGACATGGCTTACATGGGATGGCGCGTGCCGGATGCTGAGGCCCTGGACAAAGCCCGACGCATTCTGGAAAAGGCTCAGATCCCGTGCCGTGTGGGTTCCAGCGACGAGTGCGCGGAGCGACGGGTGCTGGGGCTGCTCAAGCTGGAAGATCCTTCCGGCATTCCAACGGAAATCTTTTACGCGCCGCAAGTTGACCAGCATCTTCCGCTGCATCCGGGGCGACGCATGCATGGCAAGTTTGTTACCGGAGCGCAGGGACTCGGCCACATTTTGGTGCAGTCGAAAGACGTGACCGCATCATTCGAGTTTTATCGACTGCTCGGCCTCAAGGGTGCCGTCGAATACCAACTGCAAACGCCAGTGGGCATCGCCAAACCGGTCTTCATGCACTGCAATGATCGACAACACTCCATTGCCTTCGGCGTGCCCAGCGACAAGAAGCTGAATCACATGATGATCGAATACACCGAGCTCGACGACCTCGGCCAAGCTCACGACATCGTGCGCAAGCGCGATATTCCGGTGGCGCTGCAGCTAGGCAAACACTCCAACGATATGGCCCTGACGTTTTATTCTGCAACGCCTTCCGGTTGGCTGATGGAACTGGGCTGGGGCGCAGTCAAATCAAGCGACAACCAGCAATATCACCTTGTGGATGTCTTCGGCCACGGGCCAGAAGCCACCGGCATGGGGCTCGACGTGCAGCTGTAGTGGGGGATTACGCCTGAAGGCTGAACTTTTTCAGCAGACCGGGTTTAAGCCGTTACGTTGAAGCTGGGTGGTTGCCATACACCCACGTCAACCCAGACGTTGCTGGGCCCGGCCTTCCAAGTTATTGACGGGATTGGTCGGGGCGACAGGATTTGAACCTGCGACCTCCTGCTCCCGAAGAATGCTGCACGCTATATAAATCCTGTAAATTCAATGCCCTGCAGCCTCGCGAATCAGCTTGAAGGCACGTTATGCAGCGTGATTTCAGCTTCCAAAGTTACGAAATGGGTACGTGTATATGGAAAATATAACGTTAAGACAATTGCAAACATGGAACTTTTAACGCTAAACTTGGTCTGAAGTTGGTGCCGGCATACACGGAGGTCAGATGACAAAGGATTACTCACTTGAGGCCTTGGGGAAATTTCTCGATTACACAGCAGAGAAGGGGCTGATGAAGCGAGAGACCGCAAATGGCCGGAAAACAGCGTCGAACGCTATTTTGGGTGTGCTGGGTGACGAGGAGCTCCAGGACCTTAGGACGGTAAACGTCGGAGATGTCGCAAGCAGATTTGCCAATCTGAGTGGCAGCAAGTACTCGCCAGCGAGCCTTCAGGTATACAAGTCCCGGCTGGAGACCGCTCTCAAAGAGTTTTTCAGCTATACGGACAATCCAATTGGCTACAAGCCGAGTGTCTCTTCGCGTTCGTCATCGAAGGCCTCAGGAGATGGGAAGACCCCCGGAAGCGGGAAAAAAACTGGGTCGTCGCGCCAGAAGAGGGAGGTGGTCAATAGGCCGCAATTCGGCGCTCATGAAGGCCACGACGATGCTGGTAGAGAGATCATATTCCCAATACCAATAAGATCCGATCTAGTGGTCAGGATCGTCAACCTGCCGTCAGACCTGACTTCGACTGAGGCTGAGCGCATTGCCGCGGTCGTAAAAGCACTGGCGGTCGGAAAATAAAAAAGGACCGCATTGGCGTGCGGTCCTTGCTGCACAGGGGAATGGGGGAGCCCATTCCGTCTGCTACTTGCGTTCGTAGGCTAGTGGATTCCCCTTTTGTAATCAACTTCAAGGTTTTGCTCTCCCGCCCTTGGAAGGAGGTATGTATGCAAAAGAGGAAAAATGCCCCTCCGGGCTATCGCTGGATTTGTTGCCGATTTCGGCGTGTGCGCAATAGTACAAGGGTGTTAGACGCCCATGACTATGGGTATGAGGCATGGTGCTTCTTGGTGAGAGCTAAGGGCTAGTAAGGCTTCAGGCTTTGTCCACAAAATCCACAACCCGAAGCCCGCGCGGAGGTGGAGGCTTTCTCCACCGGAACCGCCGCGCGGGTCGCGTCGAAGAGGCGAGGCTGTGGAGTTTGTGGGCAACAGCTTGACGACGTAAAAATTGCGAGATAGATTTTGGCCGCGTGGGTAGTACAGCTGGGCCCACATCCGCAGCGGACGCGAGCCGCCAAATCGAGCCAGCAAAACGTAGGCGCAGGGACCACAAGGCGGACCCTCAGAACGCGCCAGAAAAGACAGAACCGCCAATACCGAAATGAACCCTTTACGCAATCAAGCGTAGGAGTCGCGGCTATTTGGCGTGGCTCCAACGCATCTCATGGAGTCACCAATGTCTAATTCGCATTCTCGTGGCGATGATGAATCGCTTGTTGTCACCAGCTCTGGCCCTGTGTCTTCCGGGTACAACCTGGAAGACACAGAGCCCCGCCTAGTAATACGGGGCGAAACTCACGACACCGATGAAACCGCATCGCCAAAGCTGGCGCACGTGGATTGGCTGTCTTTCACGGTCAATCCTCCGCCGACAGTTCAGCCACTGCGCTGGATGGCCGAAGTCCTGGAACGATACTTCCGCATTTCCCCAGAGGTCTGGGAATCTACCAAAGGCGGATGGCAGGGCTATGCCGCGCGAGTCAACCTTGCTGAGCGCGGACTACTCGCCTACGGGGGGAAAGGCAGAAGGGGACCATGCATGTATCTCTCAATGCCAAGGGCTGTGCGCCTATCGCTGAGTGGGAACAAATACGAACTTGGGGAGACCGGCATGGGGCGCGACTTACTCGCCTGGACCTGGCGCACGACGACTTCGACGGAGAAACCATTTCCGTCGACAAGGCGATTGAGTGGTACCAGAACTCACGTTTTGCGCTCAATGGCAGGCCTGCGGGTGCTCGTCATATCGATGACCTTGGGTCTGGACAAGGCCGGACCCTGTACGTCGGCAAGCGCCAGAACGGCAAGCTTTGTCGCGTTTATGAGAAGGGCAAAGAACTCGGCGATCCTTCGTCGCTCTGGTGCCGCGTAGAGGTCGAGCTGCACAACAAGAATCGCGTCATTCCATGGGACGCAGTTGTTCGACCTGGCGTGTACTTGGCCGGGGCCTATCCCTGTCTGGTCTTCCTCAGTCTTGAGCAGTCAAAGATCAAGACAGTGCAGCGCATATTTGAGATGACCTACGCCGAAATGTGTGAATGGGTCCGTACCTCGGCGGGCAGGGCGCTCAATGTCATGCGGGAAGTGGAGGATGGCGGTGCAGAGGCTGTTCTTGACCGTGTGTCCCGCGACGGACGGCCCAAGCGGCTGCGTGGGGTGTCAACCGATCACCTGGACGGCTAATGAGCACACTGGACTTGCAACGCGCTGCGGCCCTCCTGCAGCTGCATCCCGTGACCTTGGCGCAGCGTTGCCGACGCGGATTGATTCCCGGGGCAAAGCTTGGCCGAAGCTGGGTATTCATCGAAGCTGACCTGTTGGCCCTGATTCGGGCAAACTATTCGGCGCGAGCGTTGCAGGGTGCACACATGGAGAATTCCAAATGTCACTCTACAAACGAAAGGACTCACCGTCCTGGTGGGTCAAGCTGTCGGTCAGCGGTCGAACAGTGCAGAAAAGCACTGGGACTTCCAATCGTCGAAAGGCCAAGGAAGTCCACGATCGGTGGGCCGTTCAGCTGTGGGAAGAAGTAAAGCTAGGTGTCAAACCTCGTCATTTGTGGGACGAAGCGGTAGTCAGATGGTTGGAGGAGAGCACGCACCGGAAAACCCTTAAGAACGATCTATATCACCTTCGCTGGCTGCAGCCGCATCTGGAAGGCATGGATCTAGGTCATATCAATCGAGACACAATCGAAGATTTGATTCGAGCAGGACTGGCCGGATCGGTTACGAATGCGACGGTTAATAGGAGAATTCAGCTCGTGCGAGTCATCCTCCGAAAGGCTCATTTCGATTGGGAATGGATTGATCGCGTCCCAAAGATGCGAATTCTTAAGGAGCCCAAAGGGCGTGTTCGATTCTTGGAGCCGAGCGAGGCCAAGAGGCTTCTCGCAGAGCTTCCAGCGCATCTGCGAGCCATGGCTGCGTTCTCGCTCTGCACGGGGTTACGCCAAGCCAATGTGAAGAATCTGAAGTGGTCAAAGGTGGACTTAGAACGACGATTTGCGTGGATTGACGCGGAGCAGGCCAAAGGCGAGAAGGCGATTCCCGTTCCGCTCACTAATGGCGCACTTGCAGTCTTGAACAGTCAGTTGGGGAATCATCCTGAATTTGTTTTCGTGTACCAAGGCCGTCCGGTCACTCAAGTCGCAACAAAGGCTTGGCGCGCAGCGGTGGCGCGAGCAGGAATTGAGGATTTTCGTTGGCATGATCTCAGACACACCTGGGCAAGTTGGCACGTTCAGAACGGCACGCCGCTAAATGCTCTGCAAGATTTGGGCGCGTGGGAAGACGGCGACATGGTGAAGCGTTACGCCCACCTATCCGCCAATCATCTTGCGAGCTATGCAGACCGGATGGCGGAGAAGGTGCCGGTTACGTTGGAGTCGGGTGGCTACGATTTAGCTACGTCAAACCGGACGCCGCTAGGAATGGTCGTCTAAGTTATTGACGGGATTGGTCGGGGCGACAGGATTTGAACCTGCGACCTCCTGCTCCCGAAGCAGGCGCTCTACCAAGCTGAGCTACGCCCCGATCTTTGGATGCTTCAAGCCAAGCGCTGGACGGTGAATCGAGCCAGGCTCTGCAATGAATCCCGGTACGGCGACGCTTCCAGGCCTTGAATCGCCGTAATTGCTCGCTCCGCGTGCTGCTCGGCGAGCGCGCGAGTGTAGGGGATCGCCCCTGTGCGTTCAACGATGGAGCGAATCTGCTCCAGCTCCGGCGTCTGACCCTCGCCGATGGCACGGCGGATCAGTAACGCGTCTTCCGGTTTGCCGTGACGCATGGCGTAGATCAGCGGGAGCGTGGGCTTGCCTTCTGCCAGATCATTGCCGATGGCCTTGCCGCTGACCTCCGGGTCGGCGTCGTAATCCAGCACGTCGTCAATCAGCTGATAGCACATGCCCAGCGCGTGACCATACGTGGCCATGGCCTGCCGCTTGGCCTGATCAACCCCGGCTGCAATGGCGCCAATCTCGGCTGCGGCGCGAAACAGGACTGCAGTCTTGAGTTCGATCACCCGGTTGTAGCGCGTCTCGTCGACTTCCGGATCGCCCTGGTTCATCAATTGAAGGACTTCGCCTTCGGCTACGGCATTGGTGGTGTCGGCCATGACACTCATGACATCAGGCAGGCCGGCCTCAACCATCATCTGGAAGCTGCGCGAGTAGAGAAAATCGCCTGACAGCACTGCACCGGAATTACCCCAGACGGCATTGGCAGTCTGCTTGCCCCGACGCAGGTCGGAGTGGTCCACCACGTCGTCATGCAGCAGGGTCGCGGTATGGATGAATTCGATAACCGCTGCCAGCAATTGCGGGGTGACCGTCTGGGTATTGCCCAGGGCGCGGGTCGATAGCAGGACAAGGGCCGGCCGTAGCCGCTTGCCGCCGGCCGTTATAAGGTGATTGCCGATCTCATTGATCAGCACCACCTCTGAAGAGAGGCGGGCGCGGATCACGTCATCTACCCCCGACATATCGTCAGAAATAGGGGAAAGTAGGGTCTTGAGGTCCATATGGGGCGCAAATTTGAGCGCGCGATGCTAGGCGGCGGTCGCCTGCAGGTCAATTCGGAGAAAACTCAGACACAAGATATTGTGATTTTTCATTGACCTTATCTGCTGATCCTCCTAAACTTCGCGACCTTTTTTAAGCCGGGCCAAGCACTTGTCCGGGACCTTGCGGGAGCAAAAAACGATGTATGCCGTAATCAAGACCGGTGGCAAGCAGTACCGCGTTGCCGACGGAGAAACCCTGAAAATCGAGACCCTGGCCGGTGAAGTTGGCAGCACCGTGGCTTTTGAGGAAATTCTGCTGATTGGCGGCGGAGACTCCATCAAGGTGGGTTCGCCCACAGTGGAAGGTTGCTCTGTGAAGGGCGAGATCATTGCCCACGGCCGTGGCGACAAGATCCGCATCGTCAAGCATCGTCGCCGCAAGCACTATCACAAGGAGCAGGGCCATCGGCAGAACTTCACGCAAGTGAAGATCACCGAAATCGTCGCCTGATCCAGTTCGAATCGGAGTTAATTAGAAATGGCACATAAGAAAGCAGGCGGCTCGACCCGTAACGGTCGCGACTCGCAATCCAAGCGCCTCGGCGTGAAGCGTTTCGGCGGTGAAGCGGTTATCGCTGGCAACATCATCATTCGCCAGCGCGGCACCCACTATCACGCAGGCGAAAACGTCGGCCTTGGCAAAGACCACACCGTGTTTGCGCTGGTTGACGGCAAAGTGCAGTTCAAGACCCGTGGCCCCAAGAATCGCATGCATGTTGACGTGATTCCGGCCTGAGCGTCGCAATAGAACAGTATCTTGAGAAGGCCCCGGAAGGGGCCTTTTTTAGTGGATCAACGGAAAGCCACGCAGTATGAAATTTGTAGATGAAGCCACAATCAGAGTTGAAGCCGGTGACGGCGGAAACGGCTGCGTGAGTTTCCGGCGCGAACGGGCGATCCCGTTTGGCGGACCGGACGGCGGTGATGGCGGTGACGGCGGCAGTGTCTATGCTGTGGGCGATCGCAATCTGAATACGCTGGCGGACTTCCGCTTCAACCGCGTTTTCAAGGCCAAGCGTGGCGAGAACGGCACCGGCGCGAATTGTCGCGGGGCAGGTGGCCCGGACATCGAAGTGCGCATGCCGCTGGGTTCCATGATCTTTGACATGGCCACCGAAGAAAAAATTGGCGAACTCACCGAAGCCGATGCACGCATCAAGATTGCGCAGGGCGGCTTTCACGGTCTGGGCAATACACGATTCAAATCTTCGACCAATCGCACGCCGCGCCGCGCCTCTCCGGGCACACCCGGCGAGCAGCGCGAACTGCGTATCGAGCTGTCTCTGATGGCCGATGTGGGTCTGCTGGGGCTGCCCAATGCGGGCAAATCCACTTTGCTGGCGTCGGTGTCAGCGGCGCGGCCCAAGATTGCCGACTATCCGTTTACCACTTTGTACCCGCAGCCTGGTGTGGTTTCGCCGGGACCGCATCAAAGCTTTGTCATGGTGGATATTCCGGGTCTGATCGCGGGCGCGGCCGAAGGAGCGGGCTTGGGGATTCGCTTCCTCAAGCATCTGAGCCGCACCCGGCTATTGCTGCATCTGGTGGATGTGATGCCACCGGATGAGACGCCGCTTGCGCAGCAGATCACGACTATCGCCGACGAACTTGCGACCTACAGTTCGGATGCCATGAGTCGCGAGCGCTGGCTGGTCTTTAACAAGGCCGACTTGGTTGATCCCGCCAGGCTCGATGAAATGGTGGCCGCGACCCTGGCAGAACTGAACTGGCAGGGGCGCTGGTTTGTCATTTCAGCTGCAACGCGAGCCGGTTGCGATGTGTTGTGTGAACAGGCCATGCGCTGGATTGAGTCTCAGGCACCGCGCGAACGCGATGCCGATATTGATGAAGATGTCGCCTCCGACAACTCCGATGCTGAGTCAGCAGGAGACCCGGCAGAGGATCAGGCGTGAATCGCGAGAACGTAACGCAGACCCGGCGCTGGGTCGTAAAGATCGGAAGCTCTCTGCTGACGGACAGCGGGCAGGGGCTGGACCATGCTGCGATTGCCCAGTGGTGCGAGCAGCTCGCCGCGCTGCGTAGCGAAGGCCGGCAGATCACGCTGGTGTCATCCGGCGCGGTGGCCGAAGGCATGGCGCGACTGGGTTTGCGCAAGCGCCCGGCCGTATTGCATGAATTGCAGGCGGTTGCGGCTGTTGGACAGATGGGCCTGGTCCGTGCCTGGGAGCTGGGTTTCGAGAAATACGGCATTCGAGCGGCGCAAGTGCTGTTGACCCATGAAGATGTGGCCGATCGCGGCCGTTATCTCAATGCACGTGCAACGCTTAATACGCTGCTCGATTTCGGCGCGGTTCCGGTGGTCAACGAGAATGACACCGTGTCGACGGACGAGATTCGCCTAGGCGACAACGATACGCTGGGCGCGCTGACCGCGAACCTGATTGAAGCGGACCTGATGGTGATCCTGACCGATCAGGATGGTCTCTTCGACCGTGACCCGCGTGTGCATCAGGACGCCCAGCTGGTATCTGAAATTGCGCTGTCAGCGCCGCAGCTTTCGACCATGGCTGGTGACAGCAAGAGCGAGCTTGGACGCGGCGGCATGCGTACCAAGTTGTCTGCGGCGCGCATCGCGGCGCGCTCCGGCGCGGCAACCATCATCGCCTACGGCAAAGCCGAGCGTGTTCTCAGTCGTTTGTCTGCTGGCGAGTCGCTTGGCACCTTGCTCAAGCCCGATGCGAGTGCGATGACGGCGCGCAAGCGCTGGATCGCAGGCCAGTTGCAGGTTCGGGGCCGCATCCTGATTGATGCCGGTGCGGCTGATGTGCTGTCAAAGGGTGGAAAAAGCCTGTTGCCGGTCGGCGCAACCGGCGTTGAGGGCAATTTCGGCGCGGGCGACCTCGTGAGCTGTATCGCGCCCGGCGGCCGTGAGGTTGCGCGCGGCCTGTCGAATTACTCGGCGGTTGAGGCGCTACGCATTCTCGGTGCGCGGCGAAGCGAGATTGTTGAACGACTGGGCCATGCGGGCGAAGAAGAACTCATCCACTGCGACAACCTGACCCTGGTCTGAGCGGCAATGCCGGGGCAGGGCGTCGGGCCGCGCGTCATGCGCAAGGCAAAAAAAACGCGAACCCGAAGGCTCGCGCTTATTCCTACAGCAAAGTAGGCGTCAATACTCGATACGAGATTTACGCCAGCGCGTTGATACGCGCATTCAGGCGGCTCTTGTGACGGGCTGCCTTGTTCTTGTGGATCATGCCGCGATTGGCGTGACGGTCCAGGACCGGAACCATCTCGGCGTAAGCGGCCTGTGCTGCTGCCTTGTCGCTGGCTTCAACAGCCTTGACGACCTTCTTGATGGTGGTGCGGATCATCGAACGCTGACCTGCGTTACGGGCGCGCGATTTTACGGCCTGACGGGCGCGCTTACGGGCGCTGAGGGTATTAGCCAAAACTAGAACTCCTGCGAAACAAAACTTTGGAAAGAAAGAAATTTCTCTGTTGGATTCTTGCCGACGCCCTGAATGTGGTCTGGGCACTGACAAAAAAATAGCGCGGTAGTATTGTGGCGCGCCCTTGCCTTGTCAACGCTCGCGGCGGTTCTTGCCCTCCAGCCGCATCCTGATCCCATGTCCACAAATCGCCTACTGAAATCGACCGGGATCGTGGGTCTGATGACCCTGCTGTCACGAATCCTCGGATTCGTCCGGGACATCCTGTTTGCTGCGGTTTTTGGTGCGGGTCCCGCGATGGACGTCTTCCTTCTGGCGCTCAAGATACCCAATTTTGGGCGCAGGGTATTTGCCGAGGGCGCACTGTCGCAGGCCTTTGTGCCGGTGTTCACCGAGGTGAAGTCGGCAGGTGACCCGGCGGAAGTTCGCAAGCTGTTTGATGTGGTGGCGGGCACGCTCGGCGGCGTTCTGGCGCTGATCACGCTCGTGGGATGCCTCGCCGCACCCTTTCTGGTGTGGATATTTGCGCCGGGAATCGCGACAGACCCGGACCGTCACGCGCTGGCAACGGAACTGCTGCGCTGGACCTTTCCCTACCTGATGCTGATCTCGCTGACGGCGCTGGCCGGCGGCGTGCTCAACACATACGGACGCTTTGCGGTGCCGGCGGCAACGCCGGTGATCCTCAATCTGTGTCTGATTGGCGCAGTTTTCATAGACGGCGAATCGGTGCATGTGCTGGCCATTGCGGTCTTCGTGGCAGGTATCGCCCAGCTGGCGTTCCAGTTGCCCTGGCTGGGCCGAATCGGCCTGTGGCCACGGCCGCGATGGGGTGGGTCCGACCTGCGGGTGCGCAAGATCGTCCGCCTGATGGGGCCAATTGTGTTCGGCTCCTCGGTGGCGCAGATCAGCTTGCTGCTGGATACCGTCATTGCCTCGCTGCTGTTTGCCGGCAGCCTGAGCTGGTTGTACTACGCCGACCGGCTGATGGAATTTCCGCTGGGCATCTTCTCCATCGCGCTGGCCACGGTCATCCTGCCAAGTCTGTCGGCCGAGCATGTGGCCAAGTCGGCAGAACGCTTCAGCGCGACCCTGGACTGGGCCCTGCGCCTCCTGATCTTGATTGGCGTACCAGCCACGGCGGGTCTGATCCTGCTGGCCGGGCCGCTGGTCAGCACCTTGTTCCAGCACGGCGAATTTGGCCTGCGTGATCTGGATATGACGCGCTGGTCACTGATGGCCTACGCCTTCGCTTTCTTCGGCATTTCCAGTGTGAAAGTGCTGGTGCCAGCCTTTTATGCACGGCAGGAGACCTCTATCCCGGTGCGCTACGCGGTGATTGCATTGCTCAGCGGCATGGGCATCAGCATCGTCATTGTCGGCGTCAGTGTGCTGATGGAGTGGTCCGCGCCGCATGTGGGGCTGGCCTGCGCGACTTCGGCCAGTTCTCTGCTCAACGGCACCCTGCTGTACCGGCGGCTTCGGCGGGACGGCATTTATAGGCCGGGAGCGGAGTGGGGCGCATATCTGCTCAAGATCGGTCTGGCCCTGATGGTGATGGTGGCTCTGGTCTGGTATCTCGCAGGTTCCATTCAGAGCTGGAGCGATGCTGTTCTGAGTGAACGGGTCTGGCGTCTGGCGGGCATCGTTCTGAGCGCTGCAGCGAGTTATTTCGGCGTTCTCTGGCTGCTGGGCGTGCGTCCAAGACAGTTCCGACTGGCGCAGGTCATCAAGCCTTGAAGCAAGAACGCAGCTTGCGCGCTCTATTCGGGGCCAGATTGATGTGTTGAAGCGGCCAGAAGCCGCTGCGCGAGCCCAATTGGCACCGGGCCGGGCCGGGCGGCCAGATATACTGTGCGGATGACTGAGCGGCACCCTTCCATCGAACTCATTCGCGGCTTGCACAATGTGCCGCCGCAGGACGCTGGTTGTGCCCTGACCATGGGCAAATTCGATGGCGTGCATCTGGGTCATCAGGCGCTGCTGGCCAAGACGCGGGCGGCAGCTGACGCACTGGGCTTGCCGGCAACGGTATTGAGTTTTGACCCCTCGCCACGTGAGTTTTTCAAGCCCGACGCACCGGTGCGCCGCATCAGCACTTTGCGCGACAAGCTCGGCGCACTGGAAAGCTTTGGCGTCGATCGCCTGGTGCTGGCGCGATTCAGTCATGCGCTGGCAGATACTTCTCCGGAAGATTTTGTTGAACAGATTCTGGTCGCCCGGCTCGGCGTCAAGGCGATCATCGTGGGTGATGATCTTCGCTTCGGGCGCAACCGTGCGGGTGACTACAACTACCTGCAACAGTGCGGCCAGCGCATGGGTTTCGATGTCTACAGTGTGGGCACCGTCGATGTCGGCGGCGAACGCTGCAGTTCCAGTGCCGTGCGTGATTCGCTTGCCGATTGTGATTTTGATCGCGCCCAGAAATTACTCGGCCGGCCCTATGCGGTCAGCGGCCGGATTCGCAAAGGCCTGCAGCTGGGACGCAAGCTGGGCATGCCAACCGCCAACATTGCAATTGCCAAGCGTCTTGCCATTCCACTGGGCGTGTACGCGGTGACAGCTCGACTGGGCGAAAAGACCTGGCAAGGTGTTGCGAGTCTGGGCATCAGACCTACGCTGGGCCTGACGCAGTGCCTGCTCGAAACCTATTTGTTTGATGTGAACATTGATCTATACGGGCAGCTGCTGGAAGTGGAGTTCCACCATTTCCTGCGCGGCGAAATCCGCTTCGACGACATGGACGCACTGCGTGAGCAGATGCACCGCGACGCCGCGGACGCGCGCCAACTCCTGAACTCCTGAACAGCGACATAAAACGACCTCACTCGTGGACTACAAGCAAACACTCAATCTGCCGAAGACGGCCTTCCCGATGCAGGCCAATCTTGCCAAGCGAGAGCCGGAGTTTCTGGCCCGCTGGGAGTCGGAAAACCTCTACCAGAACATTCAGGACGCGACGCGGGGTGGGGAGCCCTACCGCTTTGTGGACGGACCGCCGTATGCCAACGGCGATATTCATATCGGGCATGCGGTCAACAAGGTGCTCAAGGACATCATCGTCAAGTCGCGTCGGCTGGACGGGCGTGACGCGCCGTTTGTTCCGGGCTGGGATTGCCACGGTCTGCCGATCGAGCTTCAGGTCGAAAAGAAATTCGGCAAGGTCGGACAGAAACTCAACGCGGCCGAGTTTCGCGCCAAGTGCCGTGAGTACGCACAACAACAGATTGACCGCCAGCGCGCCGATTTCAAGCGACTCGGCGTGCTAGCGGATTGGGACCGGCCGTATCTGACCATGGACCCGCGCTTCGAGGCCGAGCAGTTACGCTGCCTGTCGCGCATCACCGAGCGTGGTCATGTTGTGCGCGGCTTCAAGCCGGTGCACTGGTGTCTGGATTGCGGCTCGTCGCTGGCCGAAGCCGAGGTTGAATACGAGAACAAGAAGTCCTTCCAGATCGACGTCCGCTTCAACAGCGCCGACGTCCAGGATCTGGCAAAGCGTTTCGGTGTAGCCGATGCCTCAGACGCGGCGTTTGTAATCTGGACCACAACGCCATGGACCTTGCCCGCCAATCAGGCGATCGCGGTCAATGCAAAGCTTGAGTATTCGCTGGTCAGGATGCAGCAGGCCGGCCTCGTGATTCTGGCAACAGACATGGTGGAAGGCGTTGCCAAGCGATGGGAAGACGAGGCGGAGATCCTTGCAACGATCCCGGGCGAGCAGCTCGAAAACGCGCGTGCCACGCATCCGTTTGCAGGCCGTGAGGTGCCGGTAATCTGCGGCGATCACGTATCGCTTGAAGCGGGTACAGGTCTGGTACATACCGCCCCGGCGCACGGTGCAGACGACTACAGCGTTGGCCAGCGCTACAAGCTGCCGGTGGATAACCCCGTGATGTCGTCGGGCGTCTTTGCCGAAGGCACGCCGCTGGTCGCTGGGCAGCATGTGCGCAAGGCAGACGAGATTGTTCTGGCCGGCCTTGAAGAGCGCGGCGCATTGGTTCGACGCGCGTCCATGACGCACAGCTTTCCGCATTGCTGGCGACACAAGTCACCCCTGATCTTCCGCGCCACACCGCAGTGGTTCGTCTCCATGGATGAAAAGGGTCTGCGCACGCAGGCGCTCAAGTCGATCTCCGAAACCCAGTGGATTCCGGAGTGGGGCGAAGCACGAATCCGCGAGATGGTGGCGGGCCGTCCGGACTGGTGCATTTCACGCCAGCGCACCTGGGGCGTGCCGATGGCGGTGTTCGTGCATCGTGAAGACCAGACCCTGCATCCGGATTCGGCCGCACTGTTGCTGCGAGTTGCTGACGCAGTGGAAGCCAATGGCCTGGAGGCCTGGTTTGGCTCGTCGCCCTCTGACTGGGGTGTGGACGAAACACAGTACGAGAGCTGCAAGGACACACTCGACGTCTGGTTTGATTCCGGTGTCGTTCACCAGTGCTCGTTCAAGGCGCTGGAGCCGCAGCTGATTGAAAACGGCAATGCGCCGATGGGCGATCTTTATCTTGAAGGCTCGGATCAGCATCGCGGCTGGTTCCAGTCTTCGCTGCTGACCAGCACGGCGATGCACGAGCGTGCGCCGTATCGCGCGGTGCTCACGCACGGCTTCACCGTGGACGAGCAGGGCCGCAAGATGTCCAAGTCCATGGGCAATGTGGTGGCGCCGCAACAGGTCACCAAGACGCTCGGCGCAGACGTGCTGAGGTTGTGGGTCGCAGCCAGCGATTACTCCGGCGAGATTGCGGTGTCTGACAATCTGCTCAAGCGCATCGCTGATGCCTACCGTCGCATCCGCAATACCGCGCGCTTCCTGCTTGGCAATCTGGATGGTTTTGATCCGGCCACGGACATGGTTGGCATCGAGGATATGGTGGCCATTGATCGCTGGTCAGTGACGCAGGCCGACACCCTGCAGCAGTCACTGCGCAAGGCGTATCAGGAATGTGCCTTCCATGTGGTCTACCAGAAATTGCACAACTACTGCGTGGTGGATCTGGGCGGCGGCTATCTGGATATTCTCAAGGACCGTCTCTACACCACGGGTGCCACGAGCCTGCCGCGACGATCTGCGCAGACTGCCATGTGGCACATTCTTGAAGCACTCGAGCGCTGGATTGCGCCGATACTTTCATTCACTGCCGACGAGATCTGGCAGCTCATGCCGGGCAAGGCGGGCAGCACGATCTTCGCGCAGCCCTGGCATCGCCTGCCGCAGATCACCACGGTGGACAAGGTGAACTGGGCGCAGCTGATTGCGGTGCGCGAATCCGTGCGCAAAGTGCTGGAAGGTTTGCGTGGCGACGGCAAGATCGGTTCCGGTCTCAATGCGAAGCTGCATCTGTACGCTGAGGGCAGCACGCTGGACGCCCTGCAACTGCTGGGCGACGAACTGCGCTTCTGGTTCATCACCTCCGAGGCATCGGTTTCGTCGTTGGACCAGGCACCCGAAGCAGCGCAGAGTTTCAAGCTGGAAAGCGGCGACACACTGCGCGTGTTTGCAGAAGCCTCGGATGCCGAAAAATGCGCGCGCTGCTGGCATCAGCGGCCAGACGTCGGCACCAGCACGGAGCATCCGACCTTGTGTGGCCGTTGCGTAGTCAACGTGGCCGGTGACGGTGAAGAGCGGCGCTATGTCTAGGCTGCTTGCCTATCTTGAAGGTGTCCCCTTTCGTTTTTCGACGGGCTCAGGACGAAAGGGGAGCGCGTTTGCGGGCGCGCGATGCTTGTCGCTTGTGAAGCAGGCGCTGGCCGGTGCGCGTCAAATCAGGGGCTGGAGCCGGGCGACAAAGCTCGCCATGATTCGTGGCAACTGGCACGACGTCAGCCATTTGGCACGCAGCCAATCCGCTCAGGGCGGCAACATGCATACCGTCTTGCCACAAAGCGAAACTGCTTTCGCACATCAGAGACACTAGACCAATGGGATTCCATTACTCCAACGTGCACTGGCTCTGGCTTTCTGCCGGCGTCATGCTGGCAGACCAGATCACCAAACAATTGGTGATTCGCAGCATCGCGCTCTTTGATTCTGTGGCGGTGATGCCGCACCTGAACTGGGTGCACATGCAGAATCGCGGCGCCGCGTTTTCGATGCTGGCACAGATGCCGCCTTGGTTTTTTGTGCTGCTGGGCGTGGGTGTGTCGGTGGGGATTCTGATCTGGCTGCGGCGCAATCCGCGCGGGCAGCTGCTGGTGGCTTCTGGCCTGGCCCTGATTCTGGGCGGCGCGCTGGGTAATGTGATTGATCGTGTTCGGCTCGGTCACGTCACCGATTTCATTGATGTCTACTATCAGGAGTGGCATTTCGCGGCGTTCAACATCGCGGACGCTGCCATCTCCGTGGGTGCGGCGCTTCTGATTCTGGATATGTTTGTGCAGTGGCGGCGAGAGCGCCGTGAGCGCGTGCAGGCACAGCGCACTGCTGCAGATGCAGCGAAGCTGGCAGAAGCCGAGAGAGCGCGTGCTGCGGCACCCGACGAGGCTTCTACGGCGGAACCTGCACCGACGAAGGACGGTCACTGAACCGTGGATATTGTTCTGGCCAATCCGCGCGGCTTCTGTGCAGGGGTTGATCGCGCAATCGAGATTGTTGAGCGGGCACTGGAGCAGCTTGGCGCGCCCATCTATGTTCGCCATGAAGTCGTGCACAACAAATTCGTGGTGGACGGCTTGCGTCAGAAGGGCGCGATCTTTGTTGAGGAGATTGACGAAATTCCCGCTGGTGCCACCTGCATTTTCTCCGCACACGGCGTGTCGCGCGAGGTACGTGAGCAGGCCAGCCAACGTGGTCTCAATATTTTTGATGCCACCTGCCCACTGGTCACCAAGGTACATATCGAGGTCAAACGCTACGCGCGCGAAGGCCGCGACGTGATCCTGATCGGTCACGACGGCCACCCGGAAGTGGAAGGCACCATGGGTCAGTTTGATCCGGCCGGTGGTGGCAGCATCCATCTGGTTGAAACACCCGAAGATGTAGCGCGGCTGCAGTTGCAGCGTGACGATCATCTGGCCTACGTCACCCAGACCACCTTGTCGGTGGATGACACCTCCAAGGTGATTGACGCGCTGCGCCAGCGCTTTCCCAAGATCATGGGGCCGCGCAAGGACGACATCTGCTATGCCACCACCAATCGCCAGGAGGCGGTCAAGACGCTGGCGGAGCAATGTGATGTGGTTTTGGTGGTGGGCTCGGCCAACAGCTCCAACTCCAACCGCCTGCGAGAGATTGCCGAGCTGTGCAAGGCACAAGCCTATTTGATTGACGGCCCGGAGGAAGTAGACGCCGCCTGGGTGCAGGGCAAAGCGCGTATTGGCGTCACCGCAGGCGCCAGCGCACCCGAATTGCTGGTGGAACAGGTCGTGGCTCGCCTGCGTGAGCTGGGCGGGGTCGAGGTCCGCGAGCTGGAAGGGCGCGAGGAGAACATCGTGTTCGTGCTGCCGCCCGCCCTGAGAAAGGCCGTAAGAAGCTGATTTTTAGGCAGGTTTTTGCAGGCCTGTCGCGGGCTGCAAGAACCCCCGGACTGCAGCGCTGCCCGCACCCTCGATCAGCGCCGCTGAGGGCCCCGTTTCAGGGGCTCAAAAACAGCGCTATGTGTTAGAATTTCTTGGAAATTTAGCACCTCAACCGCCTCCTAGATCAGGCCGGGTTTTCAACCCGGCCGCAAGACCCTTTTTATGACTGAATTTGCCAAGGAAGTTCTAAGCGTCAATCTCGAAGACGAGATGCGCCGTTCTTATCTGGATTACGCCATGAGCGTGATCGTGGGCCGCGCACTTCCGGACGCGCGAGACGGCCTCAAGCCGGTACATCGCCGCATTCTTTATGCGATGAGCCAGCTCAACAACACCTGGAACCGGCCTTACATCAAGTGCGCCCGTGTCGTCGGCGACGTGATCGGCAAATACCATCCGCATGGCGATACCGCCGCCTATGACGCCCTGGTGCGCATGGCGCAGGACTTCTCGCTGCGGCATCCGCTGGTAGACGGGCAGGGCAACTTTGGCTCGGTGGACGGTGATCCGCCCGCCGCCATGCGTTACACCGAGTGCCGCATGGCACGTCTGGCCTCCGAGCTGCTTGCAGACATCGATTCAGACACCGTCGATTTCATTCCCAACTACGACGAGAAAGACGTCGAGCCGGTGGTGCTGCCCACCCGCGTGCCGCAGCTGCTGGTCAACGGTTCTGCCGGTATTGCGGTGGGCCTTGCCACCAACATCCCGCCGCACAATCTGTCTGAAGTCATTGACGGCTGCGTGGCGCTGATCGACAACGCCGATATCGACATTGCCGGCCTGATGAAACTCATCCCGGCGCCAGACTTCCCCACCGCTGGTCTGCTGCTGGACGCGCATGGCCTGGTAGATGCCTACAGCACCGGCCGCGGCCGCATCGTCATCCGCTCGCGCACCCACTTTGAAGAGATCGGCAACGATCGCATGGCGATCATCGTCACCGAGCTGCCGTATCAGGTGAACAAGGCGCGTCTGCAGGAGCGCATCGCCGAGCTGGTCAAGGAAAAGAAAATTGCCGGCATCAGCGAGATTCGTGACGAGTCCGACCGTGACGGCATGCGTCTGGTTATTGAGCTCAAGCGCGGTGAAAACGAAGAAGTTGCGCTGAATAATCTGTTCCAGCAGACCGGCATGCAGGTCACCTTTGGCATCAACATCGTGGCGCTCGAAGGCGGGCAGCCGCGCACGATGAACCTCAAGGACCTGCTGGAAATCTTTGTGCGCCATCGCCGTGACGTGGTCACGCGCCGCACACGTCATCTGCTCAAGGAAGCGCGCAAGAAGGCGCACATTCTCGAAGGTCTGGCCGTGGCACTGGCCAACATCGACGAGATGATCGAGATGATCAAACGCTCGCCCAATTCGGCGGAAGCCAAGATCGCCTTGATGGCAGAGATCTGGGAGCCGGGTCTGGTCACGACGTTGCTGCAGCGTACAGACGCTGACGCATCACGCCCGGAAGATCTGGAAGAAGGCTTTGGGCTGTCTACCAACGGCTACAAGCTTTCAGAAGCGCAGGCGCAGGCCATTCTGGAAATGCGCCTCTCCAAGCTCACCGCGCTGGAGCAGGACAAGATTCACGAGGAGTTCAAGGAACTGCTCGACGCCATCATCGACTACCTCGATATCCTTGGCTCGGAAGTGCGTCTGATGTCTGTGATCCGCGACGAACTGCTGGCTATCAAGGAGCAGTACGGCAACGAGCGCAAGACCGAAATCACCAACGCCGCCCTCAACATGGCGCGCGAAGACCTCATCGCGCCGCAGGACATGGTCGTCACACTGTCGCACGAGGGCTACGTCAAATCCGTGCCGCAGGACGAGTATCAGGCGCAGAAGCGTGGCGGACGCGGCAAGCTCGCCGCCGGCACCAAGCAGGAAGACTTTGTAGACCAGATCTGGGCTGCACATTCGCATGACTGGCTGCTCTGCTTTGGCTCCAACGGCAAGGTCTACAAGCTGCGCGTCTTTGAATTGCCGCAGGGCTCGCGCGGTTCGCGTGGCAGGCCGTTCGTCAATCTGCTGCCGCTGGAAAACGGCGAGAAGATCAGCGCCGTATTGCCCATCAAATCTTTTGATGACCCCGGCAAATACATCTTCATGGCTACCCGTCTGGGCACCGTCAAGAAAACCGCACTGACCAACTTTGCCAACATCCGCAGCAACGGCCTCATCGCCGTGGACCTGCGTGTGGACGATGCCCTGGTTGGCGTGGCGCTAACAACCGGCAGCAGCGACATTCTGTTGTTCAGCGATGCTGGCCGCGTGATTCGCTTCAAGGAAACCGACGTGCGCAGCATGGGCCGTACCGCCACCGGCGTACGCGGCATGCGTCTGATCAAGCGCGGCGAAACCAATGTGGACGACGACGGCTCTGATGATGCCGCAGTAGAAGACGCAGCAGACGCCGGAGATGATTCAGAAACCACCATCGCCGCACCGTCGCAGGCCACCATCATCTCCCTCATCGTGGCGGACAAGGGTGAGATTCTCACCGTCTCAGAACTCGGTTACGGCAAGCGCACTGCAATTGACCAGTTCCCACGCAGAGGCCGAGGCGGTCAGGGCGTCATCGCCCAAAGACTGACCGACAAGACCGGCAACCTCGTTGGCGCCATTGAAGTGGAAGAAGGCCACCAGGTCATGCTGATCTCGGAAGCCGGCATCCTCATCCGCTTCAAGACCACCGACGTACGCAGCATGGGCCGCAACACCCAGGGCGTGCGGCTGATGCGACCGGACAAGAATGATCGACTCGTCGGCCTGGACCGGGTTGAAGTGGAAGATGAAGCTGAAGTAGAGGCCGATGCGGACAGCGAGGGTGAAGGTGGAGTGGTGCCGGGCGATGGAGAATAAGCTGGCTCGGTGGCGCCGAAGCTGGCTGGTGGTCGTCTAACTTGCGTTATACACCTCGGTGAAAAGCGAAATGCTTATTGGGCCCGTTACGTCCTGCAACGTTGCTCATCTTTCGCAGTTACTGAGTCCCATGCAGCAGCTCGCCTCTGGAGTTCATCGCGTTTCACCTTCAGCGCCGCTTCGGTTCCGGTATCGGTCATCTTCACGGCGTCCGCTGGTTGCGGGCCTTGGCAGTGGGGCGTAACTTCCAGTGAGCTTGCTAGGGAGCTTCGTCATGCACGGCAATCGCGGCAGCGTTCACAATCTTCGGGCATCTGTCTGCTGGTGCAGTCGCGTCTCTTTGCCTGGGGTGTATAACCAATCGCTGCAGCCGACGTACTCGCCTTCGGCGAGTATTCCCTCGCTGGCGCTCGGCGCGGCTGAGCTCAGGCGTTAGGAAGCCATGAAGAAATTTGAGATCAAGCCCACGTGGGTGCGCAAGCTAATTCTCGTCATCTACGGCCTGTCGTGCTTGTTTGCTGCAGGGAGCATGACGCTTCATCTTGTGTCTGACGAGGCACCATCTTTGGGACTGTTTCTGCCGCTGATAGTCGGCTTTTTGCTCGGCGGGAGCATTTTTGTTTTTGCGCTTAACCAGAAAGGCCCGCTCAAGGAGTTCCTTTGGGTATCAGGCACGCTCACTGCGGTTTCGGCTATAGCTGGCGCCGTCGCAATGCTCCTCAGCCCTTCGAGCGAGCCGTTCGTGAGGTGGGTACAGCCCTTGGTTATGGCGGCATTCGCAATCTTCGTTTTCTGGTCGGCAAATGTCGCGATCAAGTCGGTGAACCATAGTGAGGCTTCCTAACAAGTCGCTGCAGCTGACGTGACGGTTCCTGCGCTTTAGTGGACACCCTGAACTAACGATTCAGGAGTCTGAGAATGCCGTTACCCGGTCCAAGAACCACGTATCGATACACCGATGAATTCAAAGCCACTGCGGTTCGTTTGAGTCAGTTACCTGGCGTTGCAATCAAGGATGTGGCCGAGTCGCTTTACATCCATCCCTTCATGTTGTCTCGATGGCGTAAGCAAGCCAGAGAAGGGCTCATTTTGACCAAGGGTGTAGCAGTTAATAAAGAAGTGGCCGCCGAGCTCAAGGAGCTTCGACGAATGAAGAAGGCGTACGAGCAGCTCAAGCTCGAACATGACCTTTTAAAAAAAAGGCGATCGCCTTCACTTCAGAACGAAGAGCGAAATCTTCGCCTTCATCGAACACCAGCAAGAAAGACACCCCGTGAGACGGATGTGCCGTGTTTACGGCGTCAGCACCAGTGGTTTCTATGCCTGGCGTGATCGACCAGTGAGTGCACGGGCGCAATCCGATGCAGCGCTTCTGCCTCGCGTCCGGGACGCCCATCGGCAGAGCCGCGACACCTATGGCAGCCCTCGTGTGCATGCTGCACTCAAGAAGAAGGGTGAGACGGTGGGACGTCGCCGGATAGAGCGGCTGATGCGAGAAAACAACATCCAAGGCTGCTCAACCGACCTTTACCGGCGCGTCCCTGGCATTGGGCGATTCTTTATCAGGGGCAACAACAAGATTCATGACGTCACCATAGAACGACCGGATCAGGTGTGGGTCGGCGATGTCACCTATTTGAAAGTGGCCGGCCAATGGCGATATCTGGCGACCGTCATGGATCGCTTCTCACGACGACTACTGGGCTGGTCCATTGGCACCGAGAAATCAGCCAATCTCACCAAGCGTGCACTCGCCTCAGCCATCCGGCGACGTCAGCCCCAACCAGGCACTTTCTTGCACAGCGATCGCGGCACGGAATTTCTTGCCGCGGAGTTTCACCAGGTGCTGGCTCGATCCGGCATGGTTCAAAGCGTCAATCGTCCGCGACGAATGACGGACAACGCGCATATGGAATCTTGGAATAAGTCCATGAAATCCGATATGTATCACCGGCAGAGCTTTGCCACTGACAAAGGGCTACGCAGTGCCATCAGAAGTTACGTAGATTTCTACAATTCCGAGCGTCTACACTCGTCTCTCGGTTACCAGTCCCCAATGGAATTCTGAGCACAGTGCAACTAACCCATGGGTGTCCACTTCTGCGTAGGAAGTCCCTGGCCCAAAAACCGGCCACGGCTGAACGCAGGCGTTAGCGGTCACGTGAACTACCATGCCGAATTTACCGCCCTTCTAAGGCTCTTCTTCGATCTTGTGCAATGCCAATCCGGACGATCTATATCAGCCGGAGAGGCTTGGCTCAATGATGCCCAGACGTTATCTCTAAAGCTGTTTAGACATCTGGTAGCAATGCAGGCGCTAGCAAAAGAATCCATTATTGCGCTCAATGAAAGGCAGTCGTTCTCGTACGTGGATCACGGCTCAGTGAAGGTTCTTGCAAGGGCGGCACTCGAAACATATTTGGTCTTCTATTACATCTTTGGGTCTAGTGATCAGTCGCTTTGTAAGTTCAGGTATCTAACCTGGAAGTTAGGTGGTTTAGTCGATCGCCAAAGGTTTCATGTTTCCACTGCGGAGAATAAGAAAGTCCTGGCTCGGGAACGAGATCGGATTATGGAATTACGGCAAGAGATTGCTTCCGCCAGCCAATTGCATGCTTTCACGCCTAACCAGCAAAAGCAGATACTTGGCGGCAAGTGGAAAGTCGGTCATGGCTGGGCAGATCTAGGAGATCAGGCAGGCTTTCACAAGGAATACTTCAACACCATCTACAGCTATCTTTGTAGCTATTCGCACTCAAGCTACATCAGTGCTCTACAGGTCGGCGAAGCGCAGAATGTGGAGGATCAGCGAATTTTGGCAGAGGCTATGATGGGGATAGGGCTGGTTTTGATGGCACACTTCGCATTCAGTTACTCGTCCTTATTTCCGTCAGCTACGAAGGTCCTCGATTCGAACGCATCTGCGAAGTTGATCGCTGAGCGCTGGCGGTTCGGTAAGGATGAAATGGCCGAGATATATGTCCGCTAACAGCAAGTTGCAGGCGCCGTTTGACCCGCTGCCCACTTTTGCTGCCGCAAAATCGGTCATCGCCTCAAACGCGCCTGTACGCGGGCGTTAGCCACTAGGAGACATTAGGTGCATGAAATAATTGCAGTTGTTTTCGACTTTGACGACACGCTTGCGCCAGATACGACATCGGGCTTCCTTAGCAAACACGGAATCGATGCCCAGGATTTCTGGCTGAACACCGTGAATCCCATGTACTCGAAAGATTGGGATCCAGTTCCGGCATATCTGTACCAGATGATTGAGTCAGGCTCGAGGGGCAAGCTCCCTTTGACGCTTACGGAACTACAGTCTTGGGGAAGCGAGGCGCCGCTTCATGACGGCACGGACACAATATTCAGGAGGCTGCGAGATGCTGTCGAGGAAGCAAACCCAAAGGCCACCCTTGAGTTCTACGTAATTAGCAGTGGTATCGGCGATGTGCTTCGAAGTACCAAAATCGCTCGCGAGTTCAAGGATATTTGGGCATCAGAGCTTTCGTATGGCGAAAGTGGCTTGGCCACCTTTCCTCGAAAGATCATCAGCTTCACAGACAAGACCAGATATCTGTTCCACATACAAAAAGGCCTTATCGGAAAGCCCTCGCGCGGAAAGCCCTTGGATGTGAATCAGAAATTCAGCAACGAAGATTTGAGAATTCCCTTTTCCAACATGATATTCGTGGGAGATGGCTTAACGGATGTCCCATGCTTCTCACTACTAACTAAAGAAAAAGGCATGGCAATTGGCGTATACGACCCGAGTCATGTCAAAAAATGGTCGAAGGCGTATCAGTTCATTGCCGAGAAGCGCGTTTCAACCCTCTACTCTGCAAACTACGCGGAGGGCAGTGACCTCTCGAATTTTCTAATGATGGCAGTCAAGAACCTCGCGGAAAGAATTGCGGTATCAAAGGCGGCCTATCGTGGCTAGCAAGCGGTTCCACTCCGACGTCCCAGTCGCCGCGTCGCGACAGCCGGGCCGCGGGTGAACCGCGGCGTTAGCCGTCAGGAGGAGCGAGTGTCTGCTTGGGAGAAGTTGGAGGAGATTTCGCGAGATATGACGTCTCGCCTCAAGGATGCAAAACAGCTCGCAATCAGCTTCGGTGAGGAAACTATTACTGATTTGGCCCTGCTTGAGCTAAAGCGCGCGAACCCAAAAGACATCCGCGTATTCCAAACTGGCAAGCCATTAGAGGCGTTACGGGGCACGGATTGGGAGTGGTGGGTGGGTTCCGCCAATCTAGGCTGGATTGTCTATAACATTCAAGCAAAAAAGCTCGGATTCAAAACTGGTCGCTATGACCAACTTGGGCACAAGGTCGCTGGCAAGCCACAGATCAAATTACTTGAGACATACAGCTCGTTTACAGGCCACGTTCCAATGTACTGTTTTTTTAATCAAGTTGGCCCGGCTGAATCCAAGTCAGTATGGAACTGCTGCCAATCTTTCGAACACGAACAAATGGCTTGCACTCTTGTGCCGATGGAGGTCGTAAAGTCTTGCATCGGAAAGAGAGGCGCTCGAACCTTCTCTTCCATACACAAGGACAAACTAGCACTGCCGTGGCGATGCCTGTCCAAATGTCCTAGATTAGCCAGTCTATACGACACATCAAAATCAGAGAGAGATCGTGAATCACTAGCTCTAGAAATGCTCGGGACAACTGTTTGCCTTGAACCAGCGTTGCCATCCTGGCTCGGTCAGACAGGCGAGGTAGACGTCGAGCCCGTACTGCCCTCAAGGAAGGTAGACGTAGAGTCAGACGTAGCGAGCGTATGGCCTTATCCTGTATTTATCGCGGTCATAGAAGCGGATTTCGGAAACGATGGCTTGCCGTCAAATGGAGTGCGAAATGACGGCTAACAACAAGTTCACCCGCGGCCCAGCCCCGCATCGCGGCACCCGGCTGCGGGTGAACTTGGGCGTTAGGTTTTTCGGAAATCGCAAAGATGAATTCAGGAAACTCAAGCACGAGGCTTTGTAATGGCTGACCCGCACTGGACAAGCTACGTCGGCATGGCAACAGGATTGCTCGGATCTGGGCTGGGTCTGCTCGGATATCTCAAAGCTACCCGGATGAAAGCTCTAGACCTCAGAATTCAGTTCAGGAAAGCGCTCAGTGATATGCACACAACAGCCCCTGACGTTGAACTCCTGCTGGAGCGTGCTGATAAATCTCGGATGGCGATCTCATCTGCAGCAGGAATATTGCATTCGGGATCAATGAAGGCATGGAAAGATCAGCTAAAGGGTAGCCGTGAGCTGTTACGAGACCTCATGAGGCAGATTCACACAGAGCAATGGCCTACAGCATCCGAATCTCCAATGGAGCTTGAAGACGCCCTAATTAAGGTACACGAGCTTCAGAAGGAATTTGATGGCTTCAAAGAGAAATATGAGTCAGCCATGGCCCAAGATAAGGAAACGCAGCGGCAACGATTGGCATCAAGGGTAAGTCGTCGTCAATAGGTGGCCTCCAAAACCTAACAACACATTCCAGTGCGACGGACGGTTCCTACGGTTGGGTCTGCAGAATGCTGAAGCTTTGCCGAATTAGATCGGCTTTAAACGAGCAATTGTTCTGAGATTCCGAACCCCTATATCGACTCCACCAAAACACTCAAAAACTTCGAATTGGCTTCTTCGCCCAGGGCCAGTGCTTCGAACTGGGCAGCGATGGGGCCGCTTCCATGCGTTTCGCGGAATTGGCGCATGAAGTTGGCGCCGCCGAGTTCGCCTGCGGCTTGTAGTTGAAACCGGGTTTTGCGGTCGTGGCCGTCCAGGGCTTCGTCGTAGAGCGCCTTTGTATTGGCGATGAGGTCTTTCAGCGCCGCCATGCGTTCTTCGAAATGCTCGTTTTCTTCTTCCAGCGATTCTATGAATTCAGAAATCGCTTCTTCGCGGTCGGCGCAATCAAGCAGGCCTTTTTTCTCTACCGGGTCCTGCGTCTGATCTGCCCAGGCGCGGTATTTGTCAGCGGCCATGCGCTCCAGTGCTGCGAGCAGCAGCGGCGCTTGTTCCGGTGCGAGTTTTTGCAGAACCGGGGCGAGGGCATCCAGCAGTGGCTGGGGGTTGTTGGCGTCAGATGAAGATGATGGTGTCGTCGTCGTTGTCATGATGTCGCACTCTCCTCATTGCATTTCTTGGCGTTTCTGCGCTGCTTTATGTGAGCGTTTTTCACTCGTATGCAGACTATGGGCGGATGATCTCCCAGATTTCAGGTTCGCTTTCGCGCCGCATCGCTGAGGCGGCGTGTGAAGGCTTTTTTGTCTTCGCTGGATTCGGTCTGCTCGCTCGCCAGCTTTTTTGCTGTGCTTCTCTGTGCTTTGCGATTGAAGCTGAGTTGATCCAGCGAGCGCACAACGCGCTCACCTTCTTCTGGCGTAATCGCTTTGTTGAGTGAGTCCACCAGCAGCTGGACTTGCGGCCCCTGTTCTGAAGTTTCCAGCGAAATCAGTTTGGCGCGGGAGAGGGTGTCCAGACCGCGTGCGAGGTCACCTTGACGCAGATGGGTGGCGTCCCAGTGCTGCATGAGCTGGCTGAGCGTCATGGCCTGACCCTTGGTGACGCCGGCGTCGCCAAGAATACGGAAAATGGCGATCCAGACTGATTTGGTTGAAATCATGAGGCTTTCAATGCCTCATGACGAAAGTTTGCTTCGGCACATTCAATATTCGGTGATATAGCAGCTCGCATCTGCATGGGTTCTCTGGATACCTGAGCATCATGATATTCCTCTTGTGCCTGCGATTGCGTCATTGACGCAAGATGCGACAAAAAATCACGATCTGCAGCACGCTTGCCCCGGCGGCAAGTGTCACCAAGTGGTCATCACGGGGCCTCAGCTTAGCGAACAAGACCCGCGGGAAGAGTCCGGGCGAACACCGATTATCAATTTGGATTCGCGGCCAGACCGGTTAGGGTAGGCGGCCATGGCCTGTCGGACCTGATGCATCAGACAATGCCTGCGTGGCCATGGGCCGGTGGCATCGAACGATGCGCAGTCGCTGATGTCGGAGTCAGCATTCAACGGCTGGTGTGCCAGGCCGCGCAAGCAGCGGGGTCGCGCCGGGGCCAGACATTTGCCAGTGTCCTGCTGCCTTTGGCAGGCAGGCAGGCACTTTCAATCATTTATTCATTTCATCAATGGAGAGCTGAGTTTTGATCAACACAATGCTGGAAGGAATTGATATTCAACAACTGATGACCTGGGTACAGATCGCCGGTCTCAAGCTGATTGCGGCACTGCTCACATTCTTCATCGGCCGCTGGATTGCCGGCATGCTCATCAATGGCATGAACGCGGCCATGACCCGGGGCAAGGTGGATGCCACGCTGGCCAACTTCCTGGGCAATGTGCTGTACGGCGTGATGCTGGCCATCATCGTGATTTCCGCGTTGGGTCAGCTGGGTGTTTCAACCACCTCTGCCGCTGCCTTGCTAGGTGGTGCCGGTGTGGCCATTGGCCTGAGCCTGAAAGATCAGCTGTCCTCGTTTGCAGCGGGCGTGATGCTGATCATCTTCCGTCCCTTCAAGAAGGGCGACTTCATTGACGCCGGCGGTGTGATGGGCACGGTTGAGGAGCTCAAGATCGTGGCCACCATTCTCAAGTCGCCAAACAACCAGCAGGTGATGGTGCCCAATGCGGAGATCTGGGGCAGCACGATCACCAATTTCTCTGCTCGTGATACGCGGCGAATTGATCTGGCGGTCGGTATTGCCTATGACGCAGACATGAAAAAGGCCAAGCAGCTGGTCATGGAGCTGATCAAGGCCGATGAGCGCATTCTGGCCGAGCCGGCGCCGTGGATCGGCATCACCGAGCTGGGCGACAGTGCGGTCACCGTCACTATCCGGCCCTGGACCAGGACGTCAGACTTCTGGCAGACCCAGTGCGACCTGATTGAAGCCATCAAAGAAAAGTTTGATGCCAACGGTATTGGTATTCCGTTTCCGCAGATGGATATCCACGTCAGCAAGGATGGCGGTAAAAGCTCCGGCGAAGAAGCGTAAGCTCTGCTGAGCCGGTCCGGCGGCGAGCTGCCCCTGTCTTTAGGTAGGGGCAGCTCGCCGTTGTCATAATTAGGCTTATCAACAGTGGCGGGTGCTCAGGCGGGCTGGGGCAAACCTGCCATCAACACGGGAGAGCTTGAAGATGGTTGGGGATCGATTCTGTTTGTGGAGCGGCGTGGGGTTCGTCGTGTTTTACGGGCTTGGATTTGTTCTCCTCGCCGGCTTCATGCCCGCGCCATCGCCATCGCTGGATGCCGAGCACATCGCGAGCATTTACCGCGAAAATCCGGTTCAGATGCGCTTCGGCGTTGCCGTCATGCTCCTTGCAAGCGGTCTTATGCTGCCTTTTCTGGGCCTGATTTCGGCGCAGATGAGCCGAATCAAGAATTGCGGACAGGCCTTGGTCAACACGCAGATGGTCTGCGGTGTGATGGGCGCAGCAGTCGTCATGTTTTCTGCGCTGTTCTGGGGCTGGGCAGCATTCCGGCCCGAGCGCGATGCCCAACTGATCCAGCTGATGAACGATCTGGGCTGGCTGTGCCTGTTTACCACCGTCAGTGGTCCGGTCATTCAGCCGGCGGTGATCGGCATTGCCATCCTGGGTGATCAGAGCCAGCGTCCGGTATTTCCGCGATGGGGCGGGTACTTCAATCTCTGGGTTGCAGTGCTCTTTGCGCCCGGTGTGATTGCGCTGTTTTTCAAGTCCGGCCCGTTTGCCTGGAATGGCTTGTTTCCTTACTGGTTGCCGTTTGTGGCCTTTGCGAGCTGGTATCTGACGATGTTCTGGTTGCTGCGCAGCAGCTTGAAGCAAGGGGCGCCGGGCTGAGTTGTTCCGCTTGAGTCGGCGCGTCTGCACGTCTTGCCTGCATCGGCAAGCAAGCTTACCTATCGCCAGTAGGTGGCCGATGCGACATGCTGGGGCCGAGGTCCATTCAAAAACGGGATAGGTGGCATGACGTACGAAACACTGTTGTATGCAGTTGATGATGGTATTGCGCGAGTCAGTTTGAACCGGCCTGCGCATCTCAATGCGCTCACCTCTTTGATGGTGGAAGAACTTTTGGACGTCATCGCGCGCGTCGGTTCTGATGATGAGGTGCGCGTGCTGCTGCTCAAGGGCGAAGGGCGCGCATTTTGTTCCGGAGCCGATCTTGGGTCGGTTGCCGCTGGCGATGTCCCCATGGATGAAGACGGCAAGGCTGATATCGGCAAGCCGCTGGAAACCCACTACAACCCGCTGGTCATGGCCATGCAGGCCTTGCCCAAGCCCATCATCGCGTCGGTCAATGGGATTGCGGCAGGTGCAGGCTGCTCTATCGCACTTATGGCTGATCTCACCATTGCTGCACGATCAGCCAAATTTCTGCAGGCCTTCGTGAATATCGGCCTGATGCCAGATGCAGGCAGCACCTGGTTGTTGCCGCGTCGCGTGGGTTCACAAAGAGCAATGGGCTTTGCGATTCTCGGCAAACCGATTACCGCAGAATTGGCGCTGGAGTGGGGGCTGATCTGGGACATGGTGGAAGACGATCAGCTGGAAGCCGCCTGCACTCAAGTGGCCACCCAGCTCGCCACCGGTCCGGCGGTTGCACAGGCTAGGATCAAGCAGGCGATCCAGCAGGGCGGCGTGCAGTCCTTGTCGGAGCAGTTGCATCTGGAACGCGTCGAACAGCGCAAGCTTGGTCTGACGCATGACTGCATGGAAGGCGTCACGGCCTTTATCCAGAAGCGCAAGGCTCAGTTCAAGGGGCGCTAAACGCGGCGATGGATCCCGGTGTCGGGCAGGATGTCGTCTCTATACATCGATGATGATTTTCTGCCCGGCTGCGCGAGAGACGCAGGCCGTCATGTAACCGGCATCGCGTTGCGCCTGACTGAGCACCACATCGCGGTGTTCCACCTCGCCCTCCACAACCTTCAGGGCGCAGCTGCCGCAGAGTCCCTGTGTGCAGACGGCCACCGCATCCGGAATCTTGTGTTCGGTGAGTACGTCCAGAAGGCTCTTGTCTGCCGGTACCGCCACACTAAAGCCAGATTGACGCAACACCGCCTCAAAAGGCTGGTTGCTTTCTGCGCCAACGATCTGCGGCGCGCTGAAGCTTTCGGTGTGAATGGCTGAAGCAGGCCAGCCTAGTGCAATGGCAGTATCCGAGACGTGGCGCATGAAGCCCGCCGGGCCGCAGATATACAGCGCGGTGCCGGGCATCCACTTGCCTAGCATCTGCGGCGAGATCGGGCCTTCAAGGCCGGTCCCGTCGTCAAAATGGAATTTCACCTGATCGCGATAAGAGGCCGCGGCCAGTTCATCACGGAAAGGGCATAGCGATTGGCTTCGTGCGCAAACATGGAATTGAAACGGCGTGCCTTTCTGCTCAAGGGTTTCGGCCATGGTCAGCATCGGGGTAATGCCAATGCCGCCTGAAACCAGCACTACCGATCGTGCGCCCGACTCCAGGGCAAAGTGATTGCGAGGGTGGCTGATGCTGATCTCCGCGCCTTCCACCAGTGTTGCATGCACCGCAAGAGAACCGCCGCGACCCGTGTCTTCACGCTTTACGGCAATGCGGTAGCGACCGTCCGCGCGCAGCGCGCTGCACAGGGAGTACTGTCGGATAAGTTGCCCCGGCAGGTGCAGGTCAATGTGCGCGCCGGCCTCGTAGGCCGGAAAACTCGCTGCTTCCACGGGTTCAAGCGTGAACGCGCAAATGTCTGGAGACACGCGCTCTACGCTGGTGACGCGCGCCTTGAGCAGGCCTGTGTGGCGCGATGATGAAGGGAGTTGCGGTGCGGGATGGGTGAGCTTTCCAATTGGCCAGCTCCAGACCAGGTCGCGCTCGCGTTCCAGCGCATCACGAGTGGCAACCCATGCCTGGTTGTAACGGTAATAGGGAACACCCGGAAACAGATGATGCATCAGATGCTGGCTTTGGGAGATGCAGGCATAACGCATGAGCCATCCGCCCTTGATCATGCGCGTGCCCTGAATGGGGTTTTCTGCCTGCACCACACCGTGTGGATGTTGAATGGCGGCAAACATGTAGGTCAGGAACGTCATGCCGATTCGCTGCGGGATCAGCCACAGGAAGATGAACTCCCATGCGTAGGCCGATGTGAGAAAGCCCACGTGAATAACGATGAAAAGAACCGCGCCCATGCCGTCGCGGATCAACTCAGGCAGCGCGCGCTCGCGCCAGCGTTTCAGGTACCAGGCCACCCAGTAGACATCGATGAACGTCCACGCCAGTACGCGCAGCGGAATCGGCGCGGAGACCAGAACGTCATCAGGGTCGCGGGAGCCTTCGCCGGTATAGCGGTGATGCTCAAGGTGCAGAAAGCGATACAGGCCGGTGGTGAATCCGGGAAACAGCGGCAGGACAGAGGCCGTGCCGATCAGATCGTTGATCTTCCGGTTGCTGGACACCGAGGAATGCGCCGCATCATGGAACGGGGTGAACGCCATGTAGATGGCAATCGCGTTGATGGTCATGGTGAGCCACAGTGGGCTCCAGCCTTGCATATAGGCAGCGATGCTCAGAATCAATGAGCCATACACGCCCATGACCATCAGAATCTCCTGCCAGGCAAATACAGGCAGGCGCAGGGTGTCCTGCAGACCCGGCGAGGTGACCAGCTGACTCAGCAGTTCCCGATCTTCTGCGGGGTAGGCGGTTTGGCTCATGTTGAAAGCGCTCTGGCTGGTGCGGTTGGGTCTTGTGGAAGCTGGCGATGACCCAGTATTCCAAGGGTCGCAAAGCCGGCTGGCCACACGGAGTATCGTACGCTCAAGGTACCTAAACGCCGTGATCGGGGAAACAGGGGCTGAGCCCCCCTGACAAACGGATGGGGTGCAATCGCCGCTAATACCTGTTCAAGCGGGCTATGGAGCGAAGCAGATGACTCGGCCAAATTGCGGTATGAGCTTTACACTCCCAATTTCACCAACTCCGACAGTATTCAAATGGCAGCCAGCAGCCTTCTCGCACTGATTGACGACATTGCCACCATCATGGACGACGTTTTCATGATGACCCGCATTGCAGCCAAGAAGACCGCCGGTGTTCTCGGCGATGATCTGGCCCTGAATGCGGAGCAGGTTGCCGGGGTCAAGGCGGACCGCGAGTTGCCGGTGGTCTGGGCCGTAGCCAAGGGTTCGGTGATCAACAAGGTCATCCTGGTGCCGGCAGCGCTGGTGATCAGTGCCTTCGCGCCATGGGCGATTATTCCAATGCTGATGCTCGGCGGCGGCTACCTGTGTTACGAAGGCTTCGAGAAGATCGCTCACAAGTATCTGCATTCTGCAGAAGAGTTGGCAGCACATCGCGCTAAGCTGCTGCACGCCGTGGCGGACAAGAAAGTAGATATGGTGGCCTTCGAGAATAAGAAGGTGAAAGGCGCCATCCGTACAGATTTCATTCTCTCCGCTGAGATTATTGTCATCGCCCTCGGCGTGGTTGCGGGTCAGGACCTGCTGACTCAGTTTGGTGTGCTGTCCCTGATTGCATTATTGATCACGGTTACCGTTTACGGCTTGGTAGCCGGTATCGTGCGTATGGATGATGTCGGCCTTGCGCTGGCCTCGTCCGATAGTGACTTTCGCCAGAGCATTGGGCGTGGCCTGCTTGCCTTTGCGCCGATCCTGATGAAGACGCTCTCTATTGTGGGAACTGCCGCCATGTTTATGGTCGGTGGCGGCATCCTGGCGCATGGCATCGCGCCAGTGCATCACTTCATTGAGCATCTTTCGGACAGCGTGGGCGCGGTAGCATTTGCCGGCCCGGTGGCCGCATTTATTCTGCCGAGTTTGCTGGGCGCACTCTTTGGCGTCATAGCCGGTGGCGTGCTCCTAATGGGCATGAAGCCGCTAATAAAATTTAAGAATGCCATCGCTTCCTGACATGCATTGATCAATGTTTGATGGCCTGCCAATGGCGTCCTGCATGACGTCTTTGTTGCACGGTTAGCGTTGATCGACGAGTCGGAACAAATAAAGTCTGAGGCAATGAGAGGCGCCGCACAGTTGCGGCCATGATTTGCGTTGACACGTTTTGGCCAACAGGTCTAATGTCTCTGCACCTTTTCGACGTGCGTGTATCTCAGGTTTCAGCGCCGTTACGTTCACGCTTGTCGAAGAGATAAAACAAAGCTTCTTAACATCAATCGTCCAGCTGGGAGAGAGCTCGGGCAGTGGATGTACTATCTCAATTCGCGCTATCTGCGTTGGATAATGCGGTCAACGATCTGTTGACCGTTGCTGTGCCCAACGGTGTCAATCGCCAGCTCAGCATTATTCCTTCGCAGATCAAACCGGCAGGACTCGGCGGATACCTTGGCGCACATGCCGAGCCATCCGGCCCCATCCTTGCACGTCGCATTATTGCCACGCTGGATTTGTCGGTCAGCCAGGGTAGTGACAGCAGCGCAAGTACCTACTTGAACCAGCAGTTGCGCGTCCTGCTCACGCAGGACAGGGGTGATCTGCAACGTGCCGGCTTCTACAAGATCAAGCTCGATCCAGAACGCAGCGAGGCATTGAACGCTCGTTTCAACGTTGATTTTGAATACCGCCATCTGCCAACAGATCCGGGCGGCATTATCGAAACACTGGATCTGGGTCTTGATCTAAATGCTACGCCCTACAAAGCGCGATTCGTTTGGGATGTCGATACGGCGTCGCTGCGTTCTGAAGCAGAGCCCCTGCGTGAGTTCGCCATTGCGGATGACCCGCATCTGAGTCCCACGTCGCCGGCATCCAACTGGCAGTTTGATCAAGCCAATGGCTGGATCGCTCAGAGCGGCGCAGCTCGCGGCGGCAGTCGGACTTTGAGTAATGCGCGCAAGGCTGGCGCCCAACTACTTTGGCGACCCAATGCCAACCCGCTGCGACTGTCGCGCTTCATTGCGAGCATGCGGTTCCAGAGCGACAGCCACGATGGAATCGGTTTGGTCTTTTCGCGCAAGGATGACAACAACTTTTCATTCTTCCTGGCCTCGCACCGGCATCGCTATCAGATGTTCGGCAGCAAGCGAGATGGCGTTTACGACTTCATCGGAGCGCCTGCCGAAGAACTGGAGATGTTGCCGGGTCAGCCGCATCAGCTCGAGATCATTTGTTTCGACAAGACCTTGATCGCTGTGCTGGACGGCCGGCAGACCTTGCAGGTTGAGGGGCAGGACGAAAGCGAGCCGGGTGAAATCGGCTTTCTCACACATGTAAACGATCAGGCGCATTTTCTACGTGCGCGTCTGGTCGACCTGTATTGAACAAATTCGGATTGATTGAAGAGACCAAACGACCAGGAGGTCAGCCATGGAAGAAGCGTTTGCAGAACAGATCATCCCGGGAACCTATATCCGGGTTCTCTCGGAAGGACTGATTTCTCCGCAGGGCGTTGCAGCAGGGAATATCGGAATTGTTGGAACCGCGGAGCCGCTGCCGCTTCCAGCGCCTGAAGGCGGTGGGCCGGCGCCCGTTGCGACCTTGAACACCTCAACGCAGATTCTTTCGAGTCTGGAAGATGCGCAGAAGCTTTTTGCGCCATCTGATGCTGCCTCGGAGACTTCCAAGTTCAATCTCATGCGTAGCCTTGAGCTGCTGTTCCGCAATGGCGCACGCACGGTTTATGCGCGAGCCATTGCCGAGACAACCGACAAGAGCAAGTTCACCGATGAGATGAAGGAACTGCTCAAGGAGAATGTAAACATTCTGGTCATTCCAGAACTCAGCACGGCAGATGCCAACACTGAGCTGGCTTCTCTGGCGGGCACAGCGGAGTCCGAGGGCAGGGATGTCATCGCGGTCGTTGGCGCGGACAAGCAGATTCCTTCCGAGATTACGGCGGGTGCCGAGTTCAAGTCCGACAAGCGCCTGATCCTGTGTGCGCCGGCCATCGTGGCCTATGACCGTGCCTCCAAAAAAGATGTGACCTTGCCGGGTCGTTACACCGCCGCAGCGGTCGCCGGTCTGATTGCATCGCTGGCTGCGCATGTAAGTCCGACCAATAAATCGCTTCCCGGTGTTGGTCAGATTTCGCGCAAGTACAACTACGGCGAGCTCAAGTCTCTGGTGCAGGGCAATGTGCTCACACTGGAAAACCGTGGCGGCGTGCGCGTGGTGCGCGGCATCACCACGGATGGTGCAGGTGCTGCGTTCTCGCAGATCACAACGCGAAGAATCGTGGATTACGCAAAGGCCGGTGTACGCCAGGTCACCAGTCCCTTCGTTGGCAAATTGAACAATGCGCGTGTACGCAAGGCGATGGAGGGGGCGCTCGACGGCTTTCTCACCACCATGCTCATCGATGAAGCCCTGACCGACTACACCGTAAATGTGAGTGCGACCAGAGCTGATGAGATTGCAGGCCGCTGCGTTGTGAATATCTCTTTGCAGCCGACCTTCAGCATTGACTACATCCGCGTCACCCTGGCGCTGTCCTAATCGAACAAGGGAAATCAATCATGGCAAATACCAGTGTTTTTACCGGAGCAGATGGCTCCATTACCTTGTCCTCGACCTCATCGGATGGCATCGAAGCCGAAGTAGCGCAGGGCATTATCGATGGCAATGATCTGGTCTCAGTAGGCCGCGCCACCGGCGTTGCAGTGGAAGTCACATCGGACGTGCGGCCGTTTCATGAGATTGGCCAGCGCTATGCCACGCAACTGAGGCCCGGCAATGTCTCGGTGCGGGGCAACATCAAGCGAGCCTATCTCAACGGCGCCATGTTGCGACTTCTGCTCGGCGAAGCAGCCGATGGCCGGCCCGGTGCATCGTGGGCGCAGCCATCTTTCAATATCACCTTGATGGCAGAAAACGCTGCGGTTCCAGGCGTGCGCTCCACCGTCACGCTGCACGGCGTCAAGCTCGACCAGTGGAATTACAGCGTGCCGGAAGATGATTTTGTCGTGGAATCCTGCAGCTTTCAGGCCCTGTACCTGACGGTTGGAGACGAAGGCGCCTGATGATGACTCCGAGCCTGCAAGGCCGCCATGAATAGTCCGCCCAGCAAACCTTCGGTGATGCTCACCGCTGACGAACTGCTTGCCGGTTCGGCGCTGACTTTTGACGTCGAGGTTCCGGCCAGTATGTTGCTAGGAGGGCGCGGCGAGAGCGGTCACGTTCGCCTGCGACCGCTGACGGTGCGTGACCTGCAATTGATTGGTCGCGCCGCAAAGGACAACGATGCTTTGGCCGCTGCGCTGATGGTGCAGACCGCGTTGGTGGAACCACAACTGACTCTGGCGCAGGTCAACGCGCTTCAGGTGGGTTTGTTGCAGAAGCTGCTTGATGAGGTGAATCACATCAGCGGTATTGGCGCCACCGAAGCGCAATTGCGTGGCGCCACCGAGGACCCGCTGGTCCGAGCGGCTTTTCTGTTGTCCAGCGAATTTGGTTGGACCCCAGAGCAGGTGGGTGAGCTGACCTTGGCCCAGGTGCTGATGCATTTGCAGATGCTCAAGGAAAAACGGGGTGAGCATGACTGAGCGGTCGCCCGTCGAGCGAGTTCGTCTGCTTCGCGAAGCGGCGCAAAGTCTGTCGCGTGTCAGACAGACCTTGCAGCGCGTGGATGATGAGCAGGTGCTTGCACGATTGCTGGAGACCCTGGATCAGCTTCCGGAAGCGGTGCAGTTCTGGCCGCTGCAGAGTGTTGCCGGTCTGCAAACGGCGAGCGGACCGATAAGTGATGTGCAACAGGCCTTGGAAAGACCTGCGAGCGTGGATGCTCAGGAGTATGCAAGGCGGCTTCGTCGGGCCAGCGATCTGTCGCCTGTCGTTTCTCGAAGAGTTTCAAGGCCTGATGGGCGAGAAGCAGAAGGTTTGTTCTCGCCCGGCGCGACCTCCACTGTCGGCAAGTTGGATGCGTCGCACAGCCAACCGGGCACTGGCAAGAATTCCAGGCCGGACGATTCAAAGGCGGGGCGTGGTTCAGATCGCAAAGCTGCGCCGAGCAAAGACTTTGCAGCGGCGGAGCTAGAGCAGAAGCAGACTCAGACTCAGACTCAGGCATCAGACGCAGGGCCACTGGCCGCGATCGCAAAGTTGGTGAGTGAAATCGGGTCTGCGCAAACTGATTCTGGCCAGCAGAAATTCAAGAGCCAGCTGGACTCCTTTCCTAAGTCCTCATCACCCGGCAAGAAACTGGCCGCGCATGCGCAACTGGGGGCGCGGCCATCACGAACGGATTCGGTACGGCCTCAATCCTTGCCGAGAGCTGAGAGGCCATTGTCGCCCAGCCTCAATACTGTGCCGCGCCCGCGCCTGCAGTCATCGGAGTTTGTGACACAGAACCCAGGTACTGGGGCGCTCGCTTCGGTGGTGGCCAGTCTCTGGGGACAGCCCGCAGCTCGCGGGCAAAGAACATCATCGGTTCAGGATCTGCGCCGCCATCCTCAGGCAGAACGCGCACCGTCACGTCTGTTGACGACTGTCCCTGCGGCGGCTGCTGGCAAGCAGCAAGAGAGCAGTGAACAGAGTGAGAAATCACAGGTCAAAACCACGCCGCCTGCTGCCAGTAGCAGCGTAGCGGATCAGCCTGCGGCCCCGGGGACTGAGAGCGTATCTGACCAACTCAACCGTGAATTGCAGGCACAGGCCTGGATGAGCGGGGTAGATCTGTCATGAGCCTGATTCCCATGCTCGGAGACTGGGAAGTACCCAGCGTTACGCGTCTGGAGACACTCGAGAATCGGCGTCTTGCGGAAACGCGCATTCCGGGGCGTGCAGGCAGTGTGTTTCAGGATCTCAACCGGGCGCCTGCCAAGGTAGTGATCGAAGGCTCTGTTTATGGCGACGAGCTTGCGCAGACGTTTCTGAGCGATCTGCGCGAGAAGTTTGTCGCCGGTGATCCTCTGACTTTCGTGTCAGACATCGCCACCGGTACCGAGATTCAGTACGTGCTGATCCAGCAACTGCACATACAGGCCGCGGCGTCGCACGCGGATCAGATCGACTATTCAATCTGGCTGGTGGAGTCACCGCCACCGCCGCCGCCTAGCGATATTCTGGGTGGCATCGACACCAGTCTGCTCGATCAGGCGGGCAGTCTGCTTGATTCGGCCATGGGCGCACTCGATGCGCTTAGTGCACTGGGCAGCGTGCCGAACTTGTCCGACCCAACAAAGCCGCTGGCGGGTGCGCTGGATGGCGCAAGCGCCACGGCAGACGAGGTCAGTGGCGTGGGCAATGCGATAGACAGTGCCTTGAACAACTGAGCCATGGCCAATCTCATCGAACAGGTCCAGTCCATCACCTCCGGCTCTTCGGTGAGTGTGGATGTCTCCGTGCAGGCGGGAAGCATTACCCAGATCGCCGAATTGGTGATTCGTCTGGCACAGAATCCGCCGGATGACCTTGCGTCTTTCCTGCAACATCTGCAGACCATTCCGACGCCGCAGATCAATGTAGACGGCAGCATTGCCGAGGTCTTTCAGGGCATTCTCCCCGGTCTGCAGGAAGGACCTGGCGTCAAGGTATCGGCACTCACGCAGGCTGCGGGTGCAATCGGCAGTGGTGTCAGCACAGACCTCACCGGGCGGATTGAGCCTTTGCTGGCGGCGGTCAATCAGTTGAAGGCACTGCTGGACACCGACTGGAGTTGCGGGCTGGTTCCGGCACTCGCGGCAAGTCCGGCGGCGTCGACGCCATCGCCTGATCCTGCGCCAGATCCTTCACCGGACCCGTCTCCCGAACCGGCGCCGGCCGATGCGTCTTCTGCAGAGCGTCCGGCGGTGCTGAGCACGAGCCAGGTTGATGATGCAAAGGCATTGGCCGATACCCTGCCACCGGACATGGCGGTGAAGGCCTTGCTGATCTGGCTGCACCAGCGTGTGGGCACGAGTCGACCCGGGTACTTCCAACTGCGCTCGATTCCGGTTCTGGACGATCTGCGCGACCCGCTGGACAGCCTGGTGCGTTGGGATGCGATGAGCGGCGCGCAGTTGCAGCAGGAATTTGTAGGCACCCTGAATGTGCTGACCCAGCTGGTGCAGGCTGAGGGTGCCTCGGTGGTCGCGGAATCATTCCCTGCAAGCCTTGCCGCCGACCTGCCGCTGCCTGATTTGAAGACCCAGGTCGATGCGCTGGTCGATGCGCTCGAAGCCATCCCCGGTGCTGCGGACCCAGCGAGTCTGGCGGCCGCGGCACAGAGTGCCGCGCAGGCCATTGAGCTGCATAACCAGAGCATCGATGCGCAGCTGGACGCCATCGAAGCGCAGAAGCGGTTGATCAGGGAACTGCCCTCCAAGCTCGAAACGCGGATATGCCGGCTGCTGATGCTGGCAACGCCGCGCGCCACGTTCGGCGATCTTTCCAGTCGCCTCGGCGAGATTCCGCAGGCCTTGCCGGCAGAAAGCTTCGCCCCCCTGACGGATCTGTTCGCCAATTTGCAGGAATGGATCGAGAACATTCTCAAGCTGCTGGATTTCAGCGCTGTCCTGCAGCCGGTGACCGATGCCGTGCAGACTGTCGAGGCCGAAATCGCAAAGATCGAGCAGGGTATTGCTGAACTCACCGCAGACGCACGCGCCCTGTTTGGTGAAGCGTCAACCGCGCTGGGCGCCGTTGATCTGAGCGGCTTCCAGCAGCAGATCGAAGATGCCTTGCAGTCTGCCTTGCAGGACGTGCAGGTGACATTGGGGCAGGGCCTCAGCGAAGCGGCGGGTGCAATGGAATCGGCCATGACCGAGGTCAACGACGCACTCGCAGGTTTTGACCCGGAGACACTTGGCGCGCCCGTGGCTCAGGTGCTCGAAGCGCTGCGCGATCTGTTTCAGGACAGCGCCGTGCAGCAGCTCATGGGCTCGCTCGATCAGATCAAGGCGCTCGCCAACCGGGTGGATGAACTTTCGTTCAAGCCCGTGGGTGACACCGTGATTTCCGGGATTGAGGAGATCAAGAACATCATCGCCGGTATTGATGTTGCGCAATTGCCGCCGCCCGGTTCCGCGCTGATTTCCACCGCACTCAAGGTGCTGCCACCTTCGCTGTCGCCGGTGATCAATCCCTTGATTGCGGGTGCAGAGAATCTGGTGGAGGCGGGTCCGGTGCCGGTGCTGGAAACGATTCGTGATCTGCCCAAACCGATTCTTGATGAAATGCGCGGGTTCTCTCCGCGGGACCTTCTGGATGAACCCCTGAATGTGCCGTTCCAGAACCTGCTGGGAGAGCTTGAAGGTTTCGATCCTTTGCAATGGGTGAGTGCCGCAGACGAAGGTCTGGAATCGCTTAAGCAAAGCCTGCTGGAACGTCTGGATATTCAGGCGCTGCTGGCACCGCTGGCCGATGCGCAGAAAGCGTTGTTGCAAAGCGTTTCGCAATTCCGCCCAGGCGCGGTCATTGCGCCTTTGACCTCGCAGCTGGAGTCCGCGGCGCAGAGCCTGTCCAATGGCCTGCCCGGCGCTGATCTGGTGGAAGGACTTGAGCAGGCGCTTACGCGGGTGCAGCAGATCTTCGGAACGCTCTGGCAGGCGCTGGATATTGCCGGTGTCTACGCCGATCGCTTCGCCTTGCTGCTCGATCCGTCCGCGCAGCTGGATGCCTGGCTCGACGAAATTCTCGACAAATTGCCTGATGCTGCAGCCGCTGCGATGCAGGCCGAACTCGATGCACTCGGTGCGGCGGTTGATGCCATGAAAGCCGATGCCATCAATGCGGCCTACGAAGCGGCTTCGGCTCCGCTGCGGCAGGCGCTGGATGCGATGGACGCTGGCGCAGCAATGGGGCGCCTTGCTGCGGCGCGGTCGCGGCTCAGCCCGGCAGAAGCACAGGCCAGCCCCTGGCTTGAAAGCTTCAGCCCCTCCGATCCGGTCTTCAACCGTGGCCTGCGCGCCTGTACGGCGCTGCAACAGCGTCTGGAAGAAGGCGATCAGGCCATGTCAGCTTTGATGACGCCATGGGACGCGCGCTATCACGCAGCCAATGGCGCACTGGCAAATCTCAGGCCCGCAAGCTTCAGCAAGAGCGACCTCCAGCAATGGCTCAGAGAGGCGCTGCACCAGCAACTGGGCAAGCCGGTGGTCAGTTTCCTGACTCAGCTGCAGTCGCTCGGCGGGGTGTTGCGGACCTTTGTCGATGGCATGGAGGCGTCGCTGGGTGTGGTGCAGACGCGTCTGGATGAGGTGCTGTCTGTCCCGCAGGCACTGGCAGATGCCGCGGCACAACTGACAAGTTTGCAGGACGCGGTTGGCAACATTGACTTGCAGATGTTCAACCGCGAAGTGGACGCGCTCTACGAGCAGCTTCTGGAGCAGGTTCGTGCCCTGGATGTCACGGTGCTTGCACAGCAGCTCAGGGATGCCATGAGCCGCACCCTGAATACCCTGAGTCTGGCTGATGTTCTTACACCAGGCCTGCGACAGGGTATCGAGCAGGCCTACGGCGAACTGCTGGCCAAGGTGGAGGCGCTGGACCCCGAACTGCTGGTGATCGAACCGCTGGATACTCTGTATCGACAGGACATTCTGCCGCTGGTGGAAAGGCTCGACTTTTCCGAGCCGGTACAGAAACTGATTGATGTGTTGCGCGAACTTCCGGATGAGCTGAAGGATGAACTCAACCGGGTTGATCTGGCCTATCAGGAACTGCTGGCAAGCGACCCCGGTGGTAGCGGTGGTGCCAGCATTTCCATTTCGGTGAGTATCTGACATGGGTCTGGGTTTCATTCTTCTCCAGCCGCAGATCTTGCAGCGCATGCAGGCTCAGACGGATTCACAAAAGCTGATCGATGACATCGTCAGCGTGCTGCATCAGGTTCTGGTCAAGCCGGAGAATGTTGCAAGCGTGGCGCCGGCGTTTCGACGCGCATTCGAAGACATGGGGACGCGCCTGCAGGCGCGGATGGAGCCGGGTCTTGATGCCGCACTGGAACAGATGACGGCATTACTTGCACCCGCAACGGCTGCGTTCCGCAACATTGCTGACGAAGCCGGAGATTTCTCCAATCCATCGGACGGCCTGAACGTGGTCAGTCAGGTGATGGAGTTGATCCTCAATTTTGTAGAGGCGCTGTCTGATGCGCAGCTGCGGGCGCTAGCGGCTCAGCTCAAGATCATTTTTGCCGACACCCTACGGCTGGACCAGGCGCTGCTGCGCAACGAACTGCGCCTGGTGTTTGTCACGGTGCGCACGCAACTGCTGCAGGATCTGGATCAGGTTGCTGAAGAACAGGCCGGTGTTCATCTCGCTTTGGCCGCACTGATCGGACGCCTTGAGCGTGACGCGCTGGATGCCATGCCCACGCTCAACCTGCATCCGGATCATCTCTCACTGGGCCTGATGCAGGCACTGCGTCGCAGCGGATTCGAGCAGGTCCGTTCGCAACTGAGCTGCATCATCGGCAAACTCAAGTCACTGCTGGAAGCGGGTGGCAGTGTTCTTGATGTCACCCGGCTGGGGCCGTTTGGTCCGGGCAGCGTCGGCGCCGCACAACCGCGCCAGCCGCTGCTGGGTGAAAAATTCTGCTGGTATGCGACCTGGCTGTATGGCCTGAAGCGACGGGAGTTTCTGGAAGACCCGTGGTTCTTTATCTGGACCACCATCCTGCCAACCTTTCCCAGTGACGAAGTCTGGTTGAATGAAGACCGCACCCAGCTGATCCTGCGGCGCGCCGCGCGCGAAGATGAAGTCCTGTATCGCTCCGAGAGCGGGCCTATCGATTGGTACGACGCTCCGCAGTTCAAGTCTGGTCCGGCTGCCGAGACCTTTGGCTTTGGCGCAGTAGGTCCCGAATTTCTTGAAGAATGGACGCGCGTCTTTTCCATCCTTGGAGACTTCGGAAAGTTTGTCGCTCACATCGTGACGATGAGCCTGAGCCCCAAGGAATACGCGGCCAATATTCCGCTGTCGATCATTCACTTCGTGCGCAGCGCAGCCAGTGCGATGGCCGATGCGCCGCTCGGGTCTTTCGTCGCCCGCAAGGCAGGTGCAGGCGTTGGCGGTTACCAGTCGCTGTTCAATTCGTTCCCCATTCTGGCTGTGCTCGGCGGCTCGTTTGAGGGTATTCACAGCAAGACGGCGCTGGCCAAGAACGAGTTTCTGCAATGGCTGACCCTGATCGGCGGCGATGCGCTGAGCGCCTACAGCATCAGCAGCATCACCTCGACGATTCAGGACGCCATGCTGAGCTTCTGGACCCTGATTAACCAGACCGGGCCCGCCGCAGCGCCTGACGGCGAGGACACGCGGCCACACAACCGCGAGCACGGTGCGGCCATCATCGGCCTGGCCAGCACCGGTGCCAACCTGCTGTTGATGAAGGTGATCATTCCGCGCGAGGACTATTCGCATCCTTTCCAGGGCGATTCCGATGCCAATACCGCGGACGGCACCTGGCGCACATTCTTGCCGTGGTGGATGGTAGGCGGCACGCTTGCCGGCGTGACCGGCGGCATCGTCGGGACCTTTGCCGTCTGGGCCCTGTCGCGCACTTACGACTGGAAACAGTTCGGCATGGAAATCGGCGTGGGCGCACTTAAATCCTTTCTCGGATTCACCGTGGCGCAGTACGTGCTGATGGAAGGCGATACCGGCGATGGCACCTACAACACCACAAAAGAGCCGGACGGCACGGTGTATTCCCCGGCGCGCAAACCCTTTGACGGGTATCCGCCGCAGGACAGTTCGCCGTACAAGTTGCCGTATGAAAAGGGCATTGCCCAGTACATGGGACAGGGCAATCAGGGCTACTTCAGCCATATGCGTTTCAATGGCCTGCCTCAGGTCTACGCCTACGACTTTGGCCACGACTTCGGTGACGAGATTCTCGCCTCACGCGGCGGCACGGTGGTTGACTACTTCGACTGGATTCCGGATGACGTGGAGCCGGACAACGCGCAGATCACGCAGGCATGGACAGATTCGGATGCCGTGATGGGTCTCAACTGGCGACAGTTTGTGCGGCCATCGGATGGCTCCACGCGCGTCAATACTGAGTCCTGGAACTTCATCATGATCCGCCACGACGCTGTTGACAGCGACCACGACAAGGATCAGGAAGGCGTCGTGGCGCCTCACACCTATGCGGTCTATGGCCACGGCAAGACTGGCAGCGTACGTGAGGTGTTCAATGCGCGCGGAGTTGCGCCCCGCGACATCATCGGCACCGTGGTCAGTCAGGGGCAGGTCATCATGCATGCGGGTGACACCGGCGTGAGTTTCCACAATCACCTGCACATGCATGTAATGGTGGCGGCCAGTGATCCGGCGCAGTCGGCCCTGAACATGGTGACGCCCACCGTGCAGCCACCGCCGATCGTCAACGGAGGCGGCGCTATCGACACGATCCAGCCCATTGCCATGAGCAACCATCTGCGCCCTTACACCGTGCCTTTCGTTTTCCGCGAGGCGGGTCGTCTGAAGAACCTGACCTGGTACACGTCAGACAATGAGAAGGTGGAACCCTGATGGGCTTGCCGTTCATGCCAGATGCGGCGAGCAATCCGGGATTCCGCCCGGCGTTTGCCATCAAGGCCGCCGCACCGGCCGGTGGAGGCGGATTGCTGGATGCCGTCAGCAGCGCCGCGTCGAGCCTCATCGGACTGGGCGCGTCGCAATCTGATCCCTGGGCGGAGAATCTGCAGAGCCTGAGCCTGACCCGCGCCTGTGCGCCCTTTGTGGATCAGTGCAGTGTGCGCCTGAGCCGTGGGCCTACTGCGCCGGATGTCGCGCTCGGTGATGCGCTGACCGTATCAGCCGGTTTTGATTCTGACCTGAAATCAGTGTTGACCGGCACGGTGACGTCCATGACATCGGGTACCGGCTCATCGATGGACATCATCATTAGTTCGCCGGCGCAGAAACTTGCATCGATGCGCCAGAACAGCAGCTACGAGCAGCACAGCCTGTCCGACCTGCTGCAGTTATGGGCCAATGAAGCGGGCGTGAGTGTCGGTACGGTAGAAGCCGGTCCGACCTTCCCGTTTGTGGCGATTGATGACCGCCGTTCGATCTGGGACTGGATGGCGGAGATCGCCGGTCTGTGTGGATTGAAGGTCTGGCTGGACGGGGACGGCGCATTGCAATGCAAGGCCGCTTCGTCTGCCTCCGCCGCACGTTATGTCTACGGCCAGGATGTGATGGCTTTCGATTTTGTGGCGCGCGGTGCAGGGCTGGAGCAAGTCTCCGTGAGCGGTGAGGGTGCTGCCGGCAGTCAGGGCGCGCAGGCCTGGAGCTGGCTGGTGAAAAATGTGGGTGGTGTGCAGGTTGAAAAAGGCGGCGGCAGTCATGGGCGCGTACGTTCGCCGGGCCTGCTGCGCAATCGCGCTGCCGTGGAGTCGGCCGCGCAGGGATTGCATGGAAGCGCCAAGGCCAGTGCCTCTAGCCTGCGTCTGCGTGTCAGCGGCGCGGCGCATCTGGGGCCGGAATCGCGATTCGACTTGTCGGGTTGTCCGCAAGCATCGGGCGACGGCAGCTACAAGCTGGGCCGGGTCACGCATCGCTACGATGCGGAGCAGGGTTTCACGTCCGAACTGCATGGAGTCAAGGCCGCATGAGCGATCTGTTCCAGACCCTGCGAAAACTGGTTCGGGAAGAAATGGCCAGCCAGCGCTTTGCCGAGATTGGCGAGGTGCAGGAAGTGTTTCCTGCCGACCCTGACAACTACGCCTGCAGCGTGGCCCTGCGCAGTTCCAACCTTGTGATCAGCAGCGTGCCGCTTCTGGCAACACGCAAGGGCATGGTGTCGGTGCCTGACGTCGGGGACATGGTGCTGGTGCAGTTCGTGGGCGGTGATCTGAATCACCCCATCATCATTGGCAGTCTCTACAACGATGTGGATCGCCCGCCGCCCAATGCCGAAGGCGAGATGGTGATCCACTTGCCGTCCAGCGCAGATGAAGATTCTGCGCTGCGTGTTGCGTTGAGTGAGAACTCGCCGATGAGCGCGAAGATCAACATCGGGTCGCGGCTCAAGCTGACGCTGCAGGATGCAGACCCGGTAGTGGATCTGGACGTGGGCGATGGCGCGGCCACGCTGCAGATCGAAAGCAACGGCACGGTGACTCTGAAAAGTCAGAACGAGCTGAAGATTGAAGCGCAATCCAACATCAGCATTGCCGCCGGCGGAGAGCTCAATCTCCAGGGCGCGGTCATCAAACTCAATTGACATGAGCCAGCCAGTAGCCAAACAGGGCGACAAGATTGTGGCCACCGACATTCACATCGAGATGATTCCATCACCGGGTGGGCCGGTGCCGACTCCGCTGCCCAATCCGTTCAATGGCTCGCTGGATGGCAGCTTGAGTACCGATGTGCAGATTGAAGGCAAGGCGGCGGCGGTTGTGGGCTCCACCGCGACGAACACACCGGCTCACATTCCCAAGAGCGGCCCATTCCAGAAGCCGCCGACCAACCGCGCCACGGTTCAGGCCGGTTCGGCCACCGTTTTCATCAATGGAAAGCCCTGCGCCCGAAACGGCGATACCGCCATCACTTGTAACGACCCCGCAGACCTGCCGGCTGGCAGCGTTATCGCCGTGGGCACGGTGCTGGCCGGATAGGAAGACTCAGGATCAATATGCCAGTCACAAGCGAAAACACGTCACATCTGCTCCGCGACATTCGCGCGTATCCCATTCATCGCGAGCTGCGTCCCGTGTACCGGTTGCGGGAAAAATATACACGTCAGTCGAGCCGTCGCGATGTCAGCTGGGACTTTGAACTGGGGCAGGGGCGCGAGAACCTTGCGCAGGCCATCATCATGCGACTGCTGGTTCCGCGCGGAGAACTGTCTGCTCTGGGACACCCGCAATACGGCTCGCGTGTGCACGAGTTGATTGGGGGGCGCAATACGGCCTCGCAGCGCAATCTTCTCAAACTGCACATTCTCGAAGCGCTGGCGCAGGAACCAAGAGTGAAAAAGGTTGCCGAGCTCGATGTGCAGGCGTCCAAAGGCACGCGATCAACTGTGGATGTATTGCTGCGGGTTGAGGTCGCCGGGCTGCCGGAGAGCTTGCAGATTGGCCCCTTCAGTATTGATCTGGGAGCGTCATCATGAGTTTCAGGCGTAAGGCTTATCCCGAGCTTTCAGACCATCTGCTGAATCGCCTGTTGGGCGGTGTCAGTGGCGAGGCGCATGCCTATCCGCCTCCCGGACGAAAGCGGGAACCGTTCTTTCATCCACTGGAGCGAGCGCCGGTAGACAGCATCACTTCGGTCTATGGTTTGCGTAACGGTGTGTCGCATGCCTTTGTTCGCGACGCGGACTACACCCTGACCGATGGTACGAAGCTGAGCTGGATGGACGGCGGCGACCGGCCTGATGCGGGGTCTGTGGTCGAGGTGAATTACCTGCCCAAGCAGCGTGAAACTCGGGTGAACGATCTGTATCCCGGTTCTGTCGTTCGTACCTTGATGGAGTCCTTCGCACTTGAAGCAGCCGGCATCTACTCCCAGATGGAAGGTGTGTACCGGGCCGGGTTTATTGATACCGCTGAAGGGTCTGCGTTGGATCAGGTGGTGGCGCTGCTTGGCATCAAGCGCATACGTGCCGGTCGCAATGTGGCGGAGATCGAGTTGCGACGTGCGCGAAATTCGCGCGGCGAGATTCTGGTGCCAGCGGGTACGCGCATCCTTACCGAGGATGGTGCCATTGAATACGAAACACTTGCGGACATCAGCCTGTCCGATGGCCAGCTCACGGCAAAGGGCAGTGCACGCGACCGCGTAGACACCAATGACGGCGTCGAGGCGGGCGCCCTGAATCTGCTGGCCAAACCCATTGCGGGCATCGAGTCAGCCAGCAACCCCGGGCCAAGTTCGTCGCTCGACCGTGACGAGAACGATGTCGAGTTGCGCGCCCGGGCCAAGAGCTTCCTGGCCGGCTCTGAGCGCGGCACGCTGGGCTCGATCAAGGAGGCCATTGCACGCGAAGGTGTCCTCGCTGATGTCGATGACAGTGTGCCGGGTCGCATTGTCATTCTGGTTCACAACAATCAGCTTTCGCCGGAACAGGGCGTACGTCTGGAAGACGCGATTCGCTCGGTTGTCCCGGCTGGCATCGCCTGGGAAATCAGCTACGGAACGCCGCCGCTGGCCATTGATCTGGAGATGCGTCTGAGCACTGCCGAAGGTCAGCTGGATACCGACCTGAAGCGCATTCAGCAGGAGGTGCGCGAAAAAATCACGGAGTACTTTGCCAAATTGCCAAGCAAGTCCGCCGGCAGTGTGACCCGGCTGATCGGGCTGGCCATCGGTGTGCCCGGGGTCGAGGACGTGAGTATTGTCTCGGCGACCGCCGGGGGCAGTTCGATTCTGGACGCCGGCGCTTCCGAGTTGAACGTGGCCGGCACGCCCACGCAGTTGGGCACCTTGAACCTGATTGATCCGGCACTGGCCACGACCTTGTCTGCCGTGGTTCGTTTCCCCAAGGACGCGGTCATTCCTGAGAAGGCCGCCATTGAAGCGGCGCTGCGCAAGGCGGTGAGCTATCTCAACGAGAGCAATGCACAAAGCGCTGCCCCTGCGTCTGTGCGCACGCTGAGCTGGGGCAAATTGGTGCTGGCCTCACCAATGCCGGGCATGGCCACGGTCAGTCTCGCAGAGCAGGTCGCGTCGCCGCAGTCATTGCCGCAGGATGCAGACGTAGGCGACTACCGTCTGGAGTTCACGCTGACGCGTCCAAGCGGTGTGAGCCAGATCATGGATTCCGAGACGGCGCCGGAAATGATTCTGGTGCCATTCGAGCGGCTGTCGCTGCAGCGCGTGGCGGTTGAAGTGCGTTCCAAGCTGGCATTTGCATGAGCAGTCACGATCGACTTCGGCAACTCCTGCCATCGGTCTGGCGACCGGAGCCGGGCGAGGAGACCTTGCTGGAATCCATGCTCGGCGCGGTGGGGCAGGTAGTGGACACCGCGTCCGTGCAGAACCAGCACGTCATGCGTTCGCACTGGGCCGGTGTTGCCGACGCGGCGATCTGGGATGCGCACTATCAGACCGCGCGCAAAGCACGCGGCCTGGATTCACCCAATGTGCTGGACCCCGAGGATGTTCGTGAGCTCTCGCTCTATCCCTACATCGGTGACCTCGCGCGGGTCGCGTCACTGTTGCGTCTTTCGCCCTGGCTGGAACCCGCAGGGCTGCGTGAGAGTGTGGAGGAATATCGCCAGCGCATCCGCGATGTGCTGGAGGCCTATCAGCTTGGCCTGACGACGCACGCGGCGATTCGTCGCCTGTGCATGGCAGCACTGCCGGAAGATCTGTCCCTGCCGCTGGCAGAACAACGCTGGCCTTTTGCCATTGAAGAGCCCGTGCGCCTGGGCCATCAGTTGCGGCAGATCACGGTTCCTGAAGCACAGGAAGGTGATCTGCTCAGTGCGCTTTATCGCTGGACCGTGGACGCGGCACCAGGTGCACCGGAGGTCTTCATACAGGGTGTGGAAGCCGTACCCGAAGAAGTCGGTGAGACGGTGGGCCCGGCGATTGAGCGCTTCACACCGGGCAAAGGCGTGCAGGGTGTGGCTTTGGCCTATGAAGGGACTCTGGCGCCAGGCCAGACACTGCGCCTCTTGCCTGCACGCCGAAGTTGCCTGTCGGTCGATGGCGCATTGCAAATCAGCCAGATTGAAGACGAAGACAACTACCTCGAAGACCCCTCACTCAATGGCCCGTGGGCAGCCTTGCCCGATGTACCGGAAGGGCGTGTGCACCTGCTCACCCAATCCATGGACCGCTGTTTGTGGATCGCGGTGGAAACGGATTCGCGAAGCGTCTTGCACCGTTATGACGGGCGCGGTTTCCGGCGCGTGGTCAATACGCCAGCGGTTCATTTCACTGCCTTGCTGGCCTGGGGCGAGCATGTCTTTATTGGCACGGCATCAGGTCTGTTCCGTGTTCCCTTGTTTGAAAAAGGACGGCTTTCGGCCGTTGCAATTGCAGATATCAGTTCGCCGGTTCATCAGCTGAGCGTGGTGCAGGGGTATCTGGTCTGCGCACATGAGCAGGGTCTGTCGCGGCTGTCGGCCTCGGGGAACGTGTTTCCCGAGGCGCTCATCAAAGGACTGCCGGTCAGGGCGGTACACGAACAGGGTGACCGGCTTTACGTGGCAAGCGAAAAGGCTCTGCTGCTTTTCCAGCAGCAGCGCTGGTTTACCTACAAGGGCCAGAGCCTGAGCGAGAACCTGCCGGACTGGCACGCGCTTGCGCAGGCAGACCTGGCCGATGCGGTGAGCCCCTTGCCCCTGATCAAGGACATGGCGACGACGGCCGATGGCAGCTTGTGGCTCGCAACCGCAGACGGCTTTGCGCGTTACCGCGTACATGATGGTCGTACCACCCAGCTGGAAGCCTTTCCCGATCTCGGCCGGGGCGCGGTGCATCAGTTGCACGTCGACGATCGCGGCATGCTGTGGCTGGCGACCGCGCAAGGCTTGTTTCGATTCGATGGCAGCAGCATCGCCCAGCAGCGCCTGGGCGAAGCCCGCTGGCAACGCATGGGCGACGCCAGCCTGCTCTACCCGGATGCGCTGACATCCTCGCCGCGAGGGCATTGGCATTATCTGGTCGCGCAGAAGCGCTGGGAGGCCTTCGATAACCGCCAGCGCAAGTTCATCAATCAGGACATTACTGAACGGCAGGCTGCGGAAGCAGACATCCCAAGTCTGTGTCTGATTGCCGCCGTGCGCGCGGACCTGGGCACGTTTGACGGCAACAACTTCCAGCGCGAAGAAAGCGCAGCGCAGGAACGCCTGCGCGTTCGGATCAAGCCGGACGAACAGACAATTGTTGACGGCGGCTTGCCGGCGTTGCCGGAGACGCCCGGTCAATGGTGGCGTTATCTGCAGCTCGACGAGCGTCCGCGTGCGCCGCGGCTGAGGCCCTGGTGGTCGAGCGAGGGGCAGTATTTTGGTGCTGAACAAGGCGATGATCGCATCGATCTTCCGGGCCGCCTTGAACCCGGTCGTGAGATTGGCCTGAGTCCTTTTATCCCCGATTTTGCACTGGCGCGGCGCCAGCCCTGGACGCCGGCGCCATGGCCCGGCCACTTTCGGGACCCGTCGAGTCCGGGCGAGGTAGACGGACATTTCGAGCAGTCCGTGTTCGCGTATCCGCCTTCGGGACGTGTGTGGATGCGCTACGCCGTGGCGCCGGCCATTGGGGTTCGGGTGCGGCTCTTCAAATCTGCACGCGACGAATCCGTAGACCCGGCACTGATTGACCGGGTGTGGGAATTGCTGACCCGGGCCAAGGCCGCAGCGGTGCCCTTGGAACTGACGTTGGAAGCTGAAATCGTACGAGGAGTTTGATCATGAGTCTTGAAAATGCCATCCGTGACATCGCGGCCCTTGCGCCCAAGAGCAGCGGGCACCTCATACGCCATACCGACTGGAACGCCCTGATCAACGCGCTTGGCGAGTTTGGAAAAACGGTTCGCGCGCATGATGACGAACTTGAGGACGTGCGCGAATCCATCGACGATCTCGGCGTGCAGCTTGGTGAAGTGGCGGCCAAGGTGCTCGCACTGGGAAGCCGCATGGATGATCTCGAGGCCAGCATTGATCCGCTCCTGCAGAGCTACGTGGTGAAGATGTCCTGCGAGCGTGTGAACTTTGCGATGGGCGAGCTCTGCGTGCTCACCGCTGAGGTTACCGACCTGCGCGGACGCCCCATCACCGGACCGCGTCCATGGGTGGATTTCATTGCAGCCTGGGGGCGCCTGCGCGCGCAGGCCGGCTTCAACAGCCGCGCTGGTGCAGCGGACAATTCGATCTCCGTGCAGGTCAATACGCAGGGAATTGCCAGGGTGGTGCTGCGCGCAGAACACAGCGAAGGATTCTCCGAGTCACAGGAGTCGCAGATCAGCGCCATCATGGGCATGCAGGTGACCGGGGGCGCCACCATTGCCAATGCCATTCTCAATGCCGCGACGCCAACGGATACGCCGGCCAAGCGTGCCTACAGCGTGCTCAAGACCGAGTACGAGCGCAGTGATTCCATCGCCCTGCGTTCCTATGCGGATACCTATCACCTGCGCACGCCACAGTGGAAAATCACCCCCGCATTTCCGGGCTTTTTCAATCAGTGGACGGACTATCGCGCCACCGTGATGGCCATGGCCAAGCCTGACGCCGATCCTACGACACCGGACGGCGCGCGCGGCAGCGCCAGTATCCAAGTCACGTTCCGCGACTGGATAGGCCCCTGGGCGGTCGATTATCTGGATGATGATCCGGTCTTCGTCGGTACCATCGTGGATACCTTTGTGCCGATGTTCGAGCTGGAGAATCCTTACGCCGCTTTCGATGGAAAGATCAATGCGGATATTGTCTCCAAGGGCATTCTTGGCCGCCGAAAGTATGTCGATGCGCTGGCCAAGGCCGCACAGCTGATCAATCCGGGGCCGCAGGTCAGCAAACAGATTGCCAAGAGTGTTCTGCAGCAGGCGGCGTTTGCGCAGAGTGCGGTGGAAGTCCACGGCGGCTACAAAGCTGGCAATGCGCAGGGCGGCAGCGCCTTTATCGGTAGCAGCGTTCTGGCGCAGGCCAGCAATACCGGAACCCTGGGGCTTGCCGTGCAGGAAGCCAGTCAGGCCGCGCAGCAGGTGTCCACGCTGAGCACCACGGTCGAGCTGATCGAGAATCGCTTGTCGAATGCAGAAACCCTGAGCCGCGATGTACGCAATGGACTGAATGACATCAAGGCCAACGTGAATTCCATCTCGGTGATGGACCCGGCCACGCTGGCAGCGGCCGTGACACGTACCAATACACGGGTCGAGCAACTCGCGACCCAGTTCTTCCTGCTTGAAGATCGCTGATCGCCGTGCCGGATATCTACATCGATCCGGAAGATCTGCTGCCCAGCCAGGCGGCGAGGGTGCTCAATTTTCTCAACGCCGCACGCTCGGCGCAGCAGCTGGCGGATGACATCGAGTATCCGGATGAGCCGGACATTGGCGTCAAGCTCGGCCAGCGGCTGCTGGACGCGCGCGAAGCCCTGGGCGGGCGATTTACCGAATTGCGGCAGGTCCGCGCCATTCGGCTGATCGGGCCGGAACGCTTTACTGAAATATGTGGCGCGGCGCTGGGTTTCATCCCGCGCAACATCACCACGCCCAAGGCGATTCTCCTGCAGGGTCAGGCGGAGTTGCAGCGCCGTATCGAGGCGGTTTCGCAACAGTCCGTGCAGCTTGAACTGAAGATCTACCCGCAGCCCGAATGGCTCGGCCGATCCTTACGGGTCCGGGTGATTGCCCGTGACGCGGCTGGCAAGGTATTGCCCAATCGCCGCGTCACCGTGCAGACCAGTGACGGCGCGGTGTCGGCGTCTTATGGCTTTGCCGAGCAGCAGGGGCGGGCGGTAACGGTCACCACCGGGGCCAGCGGCAGCGCCGAGGTGGAGCTGACTCAGGCTACGCTCGAACCCCTGACCCAGAGCCAGCGTGATGCGCTGAGCATCGAACTGGGTCGACTTGATTCGGCTTCAGACACGCCGCGGTCCCAGCGTAATGCCTTCATGGGTATTGCGCAGGCCTACCAGTTTCATGGCAACCGGGCACTGCGCGAGGCGCTGGACATCTACGCCAGACAATGGAAAGCGCGCTTCTTTGATGCGGTGAATCTTCCCGATCCCGATGCGCACTGGCCGCTCGAGACTGCGGTGATTCGGGCCGACGCTCACGCCAAGGAAGGCAGCACCAGTGTGGCGCAGGCCGTGATTGTCGCCAACTGGAAGAACTGGGTGGGTGCCTGGTTTACCTATCTGGATGAATACATCAATCAGCAAGGTGGCCTGGATCAGCGACTGCAGTCGGCCCGCAGCCGTTACGGAAGCGGCCCCAATCTGGCGCGCGGAATCGTGGCGCAGGCACAACATTTTGTGGCGGCACAAAACGGACTGGCCGCGGAGTGGGTTTCGCAGCGCACGGTTCGCAATGCCATGACCCGCTTTCTGGGCAATGAAGTGGCAACCGCAGGTACTGCCGAGGATCTGGTTGCACAGGGAAACCTGTTCGCGATTCTGGATGTGGCGCCGGAGCAGATCACGCGGGCGCATCCGGGAACCATCGCGCTGGTGAGCCAGAGCGAGAAGGCGCTGGATCGCAAGATTCAGTTGGGCAACGGGATTGGTGAGGCGGCCTTGAGTGAGATCAGAACGCTGTCCTCGCAGATCAATGCGCAAGCGCAGGTGATTGATCTGCAGTTTCGCGAGCTGGGTCTGGATCAGGCCAATTTCAATGCGCGGCTGAATGACTTCAATGTGCAGATGGAGGCCTTTCAGGACCGCGCTGCACAGGTAGAAGGGTCGCTGCAGGCCTTTGACCAACGGGCAGCAGGCGTGGACGCCAGTCTCACTCAAGCCCAGATTCAGGCAGATCGCGTCACCACTCAGGTGCGTGAGATCGATCAGAAGGTAGCGCACGTTGATGCGCAGAGTCGCGCCGTTGACAGCAAGATCAGCAGTTTCAACACGCAGGTCAGGTCGGTGGATACCAAGCTTGCAAGCTTCGATACCAAGATTCGCAGTTTTGATACCAAGGTGCGCGACTTCGACACCAAGTACGACGACTTCAAGCGCGTCAGTCCGACGCCAACACCGACGCCTCGACGTTGAGCGTGTCTGTCTTGTACGAACAGCCTGGTGGTCTTGCTGCGCATCGCGTTGCGTCGGGTCAGCGATACGACCTGGGCAGTCCGGTCAAGGAAGGGGGCAGTTTCCTGTTCCGCAGAACGCTGTATATCCACTTACCGATCAATGATCGGGTAAGCGGCCTGCGATTTGCAGACAATGCCAGTCTCGGCTTGAGGTTTGAGCCACTTGATGTGGGTGTGCATGGAGCTCATCACGCTTGGGTGGAAAAATGGCAGGCGGTTGCGGATGACAGAACCCAGATCAAGCTGAAGTTGCCGGCTGCGATCAAGCGCATCAACAGCATCGCCTACGGCTCGGTTTCGCTGGCGCGCATGGATGGCGAGGCCGTGGCGGAGGAGGCGAGTATTTCTGGGTCCACCTCGCGCGACCTTCCCGAAGATTTTTATGCGGCCGCTTTCGAGGCACGCTTTTCCCTGGCGGATATGGCGGCGATTTCACATGCCAAAGCCAGAGCTTTGGAGCGCAGTCGTCAGCGCAAGGGAAAATCACTCTCGGCTGCGCTGGCCACGATTGATGAGCACATCATCGAGCAGGACATCGAGCTGCATGAGGTGTTTCAGGCAGCGCTGCTGGACGCAAGCCTGACTCAGATCGATATTCGGGGGCGGCCGTCTTCTCCGCGTATTCGCCTGATCTCTGAAGCCGGGGCGGGAGAGAATCTCTGGCAGTGGATTGAGGCCGGTGAGCAGACCGCCGCCCTGAGCTGGTCGGCGCAGGGTGCTGATCTGGTCAGCCAGTTTCAGGCCGCGCTTGATCGCGCCATGAAGAAGCGCAGTGCCGGGCAGACGCATCTGGAACTGGCGCTGCAGATCGAAAGTGATGCGCCTTGCAGGGTGGTACTGACACAGGCGCAGTTGACCGTACTGCAGGAAACGGAATTGCTGGCGCAATCAGCGAGTCTTTCGTTTGACGGAACCGGCAGAGGCTCGCAGAACATTGCACTGCAGCCCTCGCTTGAGAACGGTGGGCTGCCGAAGCGATTGTTGGTATCAGCCAGTCTGGCGTTTCGTGATCTTGCCGCTGCCAATCCCTTGCCGTCCTCGGACGAGCTTGTGTCCAGCCTTGGGGTGCAGATCGAAGAGAACGCGATGATCGCTGTGTGGATCGAATGTTCACAAAGCAGCTGGTTGTGCGGTGCTGCCCTGGCCTGGCGGCCGCAGTCTGAAGCAAGCCAACTTCGACTGAGCCTGCACGACGATCAGGGCGGCGAGCCGGCCGCGCCCGTACTGATGCAAGCCGAGCTCAAGACCGAGGGCATGGGCCGGCGCTGGCTTCGATTCTCATGGCCCCAGGCACCAGCCCAACCGGGCGCCTACTGGCTGAAGTTGACTGCCCTGCGCGGCGCCGGCATCTGGTTGGGGGCCACATCAGCGAGCAAGCCCCTGTGGCGGCAATCTGCCGAGAAGCAGCGATCACTCGGGCGGGTGCCGATCGAACTCTACGTACAGACCATTGAGCCACAGTCAGCGTCCACGAATGGTGCTCATCATCAGCCCGTCCAGATGTTGCTGGATGGCCAGAGTCTGGTGCCGCTGGCGGATCACGAAGCGGGGGCTGGGAGCGTCATTCAGCTTCAGATGCTGAACCCCGCGTCGGTGTCCTTGAGTGGGGCGGCTCAACTGGAAGTGCGCTGCGCGCGGGATGCCAATGTGACGGTGAAAAGCGTCCTGCTGAGTAGCCTGACCTGAGACCATCAGACGGCCAGGTCGCCGATGAATGCAGGGCGGCCCGAAAAAAATCCTGTGGCAGCACTTGAATAAGGTCCGATAACTCAATGGTTTCATGCAAGTAAATTCTTCATGAGCGTGGCTAACTGATTGGGATCGTAGAACTAACATCACCTGTTATGTTCTAATCCGCGCATGAATTTCAGCGTCCACTTTGATGCAGAGACCATCGCTCGGCTGGCGGCGGCAGTGGAGCGCGTGGGTCTGACTCGAAACCGCATCATCGTCAACGCCGTTCAGGAATGGCTGCAGCGAAATGAGGCAGAGGAATGGCCGGATGATCTCAGGGATCACTGGCGAAATCCGGCGCCCGAACCTGGCGAGCCCAATACCGACTTTGTGCCATGGACGCCGTCCGGTGGGTCGCTTCCCAAATGAAATACCTGCTTGATGCCGGCACCCTTGCGGCGGCTCTGCGCGGTCGCCTGCCTGTGGCCCTTAAATTGGCAGAACTGGGGCCTGGTGATGTGGCGATATCGGTGCTGAGTCGGATGCAGGTGGAAATTGGCCTGTGCTCGAGCTCCCGCGCACAGGCCCGGCATTCCCGGCTGTTCAAGGAATTGATTCAGACCGTCCGGACCCTGGAGTTCGGCGAGGCCGAGGCGCAGCAGGCGGCAACGCTGGGTGCTTATCTGCAGTCTGGTGGCGAGTCCATCGGCGTTATGGAATTGATGCTGGCGGCACAGGCCATGACCAACCGCTACACCCTCATTGCCGAAGACATGCGCCCCTACCGCATGGTGACCGGCCTCAATGTTGAAAGCTGGCTGTCAAAGCCCGCCAAGACCGTTCAGTAGAGCTTTAGAAGTTTGTTGAGCTTGTTTCTTTAACCTCATTCTTACCTTGCCCATTTCAAGAGACGCCATGAATCGAATCATCAACTTCAGTGCTGGTCCTGCAACCCTTCCGCAGTCTGTTCTGGAGCAGGTCCAGCGTGATCTTCTGGATTGGCGTGACAGCGGGATGTCGGTCATGGAGATGTCGCATCGCGGCGCAGAGTTCATGTCCATTGCCAGCGAGGCTGAGAAGGATCTTCGTGAGATCGCGAAAATTCCCGACAACTACAAGGTGCTCTTCATGCAGGGCGGGGCGACGGCGCAGTTCGCGCTGATTCCGCAGAACCTGCTCGGCGACAAGCGCAGCGCGGACTACGTCCTGACCGGCGACTGGGGCAAGAAGGCGCTCAAGGAATGCGGCAAGTATGCCAAGGCGCAAGTGGCCGCGAGCAGCGAATCTGACAGCTTTACCCACATTCCGGATCGTGCGGGCTGGACGCTTGATGCCGACGCAGCCTATGTCCATATCACGCCCAACGAAACCATCCATGGCGTTGAGTTTCACGACGTGCCCGATACCGGCTCGGTGCCCCTGGTGGCGGACATGTCGTCCAATATTCTCTCCCGGCCGATGGAAGTAGAAAAATACGGCCTGATCTATGGCGGTGCGCAGAAGAATATTGGCCCTGCCGGTCTGACCATTGTGATCGTGCGCGAGGATCTGCTGGGCAAGGCCTCAGCCACGACACCCAATGTGTTCAATTACGCGTCGGTGGCCGATGGTGAGTCCATGCTCAACACGCCGCCCTGCTTCGCCTGGTATGTCTCCGGGCTGGTGTTCAAGTGGATTCGCGATGAAGGCGGCCTGGAGGCCATCGGCGAGCGGAATCAGCGCAAAGCGCAGATGCTCTACGACTACATCGACGGCGAGAGCTTCTACACCAATCCGGTTGCCAAACAGAACCGTTCGCGCATGAACGTGCCGTTCACACTGGCCAACGCTGATCTCGACAAGGCCTTCCTGAAAGGTGTCGAGGCAGCGGGCATGAGTGGGCTCAAGGGGCATCGCGCTGTCGGCGGCATGCGCGCCTCTATTTACAACGCCATGCCCGAGTCCGGAGTCAGTGCGCTGATCGAGTACATGAAGGAATTCGTTCGCACGCAAGGCTGAAGCCGATCGCCTGATTCGATGCTTCTGGCCAACTTTCACTGAGCCCTTCGGCTCTCTTTCAAATTTCGATTTTCCTGATGACCATGTTCAAAGTTCAAACGCTCAACAATATCTCCACGCTTGGCCTCGAGCGCCTGCCCCGTGAGCAGTACGAAGTGGGATCGGAATTCTCTCGGCCGGATGCGGTGATGGTGCGCTCTGCGGACATGCACAAGATGGAGATCGCTTCGTCGATCTGCGCCATCGGCCGCGCCGGGGCAGGGACCAACAACATCCCGGTTGCTGCCATGAGCAAGCGTGGCGTGCCGGTTTTCAACGCGCCGGGTGCCAATGCCAATGCGGTCAAGGAACTGGTGCTGGCGGGGTTGCTGCTCGCGGCACGCAATATTTTCACGGCGCTGGATTTTGTGAAGAAGCTCGATGGCAACGACAAGGAAATGCATGTCGCGGTCGAGGCTGGCAAGAAGAAGTTCGTCGGCTTTGAACTGCCGGGTCGCAGTCTGGGCGTGATTGGCCTGGGCGCAATTGGCGTCAAGCTCGCAAATGCAGCCATCGACATGGGCATGGAAGTTTGGGGTTTCGACCCGGCCATGACCGTCCAGAACGCCTGGAAGCTGGATGCCCGCGTGCGTCAGGCGCTGTCAGTGGACGATTTGATGTCTCGCTGCCAGTTTGTTTCCGTGCACGTGCCCCTGCTTGAGGCGACGCGCGGCCTGATCAATGCCGAGCGGATCAAGATGCTCAAGCCCGGCGGCATCGTCCTGAACTTCGCGCGCGACGCCATCGTGGATGAAAAAGCCGCAGTGGAAGCGCTGGATGCGGGCGGACTCCATGCTTATGTCTGTGATTTTCCGACGCCGCTGCTCAAGGATCATCCGCGGGTGATTGCGACGCCGCATCTTGGCGCATCCACCAAGGAAGCCGAGGACAACTGTGCGGTCATGGTGGCCGATCAGCTCCGTGACTTTCTGGAGAACGGCAACATCACCAACTCGGTCAATTTTCCGGAAGCGGTCATGCCTTTGCTGCCGGGCAAGACCAGGCTCTGCATCTCCAACGCCAATGTGCCCAACATGGTCGGGCAGATTTCCACCGAACTGGCCAACCACTCGCTCAATATTGCGGACCTGCTCAACAAGTCACGAGGCGATATTGCCTACACGTTGGCCGATGTGGATTCCGATGTGCCGCAGGCGGCTGTGGATGCGATCGCCAAGATCGAGGGCGTTCTCAAGGTGCGCGTGATCAAGGCCTGAGCTGCAGATGGGATCACGGCCCGCATGACGGGCTGATAATCTATGCCATTGCGTTTTGGCCCATGCGCCCTGTCTGAAACTGATGAAAACCCTACCGGAAGCCCGAGAAAAGATTGACGCTCTGGATGAGCAGATCCAGCGCCTGATTTCGCAGCGTGCGCGCATTGCGCAGGAAGTGGCGCGCATCAAGCAGAGGCAGGGGGATACCGGGGATCACTATCGACCTTCGCGGGAAGCCGAAGTACTGCGTGCCGCCATCGAGCGTAATCACGCAGAAGATGGTGGGCCGCTGACCGATGAAGTGATCGCCCGCCTGATGCGCGAGATCATGTCGGCCTGCCTGTCTCTCGAATCACCACTGACCGTGGCCTACCTGGGCCCTGAAGGTACCTATACGCAGGCCGCCGCTCTCAAGCATTTTGGTGACGCGGTCACGGCTAGGCCGCTTGGAGCGGTGGACGAAATTTTTCGCGATGTGGAGTCCGGCGCTGCGGATTACGGGTTGGTCCCGGTGGAGAATTCCATTGGTGGCGTGGTGACGCACACCCTGGATGCGTTGGTGCACACCAAGCTACGCATCTGCGGTGAAGTCATGTTGCCGGTACACCATCACCTGCTGTCCCGTGAAACCCGGCTAGAAGATGTGCAGACGGTCTACGCCCACCCGCAGTCTTTTGCGCAGACGCGAAAATGGCTGGATGCGCGTATGCCCAAGGCCGAGCGCGAGGTGGTTGCCAGCAATGGTGAGGCCGCGCGAATCGCATCGCAAAAGGGCGGGGCGGCCATTGCCGGATTACCTGCTGCGCGGCTGTACGATCTCAATATTCTGGCTTCCAACATTGAAGATGATCCAGGCAACACCACTCGCTTCCTGATCATTGGCAAGCAGGACCCAGGGGTGACGGGCCAGGACATCACCTCCTTTGTGGCAACGGCGCACCGCAACCAGCCAGGCGCCTTGTTCACCTTGCTCAAGCCGCTGGCCGATGCGGCCATCGACATGACGCGAATCGAGTCGCGTCCGGTGGCGGGTTCGCCCGTGCCTGATTACTACTTCTTCATCGACTTCGGTGGTCATGCGCATGATGCGCAGATCAAGAAGGTGCTGGATGAGGTGCGCGCCAACGCAGCGTATTTCAAGATTCTGGGTTCCTATCCGCGGGCAGTGATGTAATGAATAACTCCAAGACCTCTGAGCTGACGCGCAATGCGCTGCCGGGCATCCTCGGCATCGAAGCCTATTCTCCAGGCATGCCGATCGATGAATTGCAACGCAAGCTCGGTCTGGCAGATGTCATCAAATTGGCATCCAACGAAAATCCCCTGGGTGCGAGCCCGCGTGTTCGCCAGGCATTGGCTGAGCAAATGCTCAAGCAGAATCTGGCTCTGTATCCGGATGGCAGCGGCTACCGCCTGAAGCAGAAGATTGCGGCTTACCATCAGATTGATCCTTCCTGCATCACGCTGGGCAACGGCTCCAATGATCTGCTCGAGTTTCTGGCCCGCATCTACGCAGGGCCAGGTCGGGCGGTGATGTTTTCTGACTACGCGTTTGCGGTGTACTCGCTGGCGACGCAGGCTCAGGATGCAGACGCGGTACTGGTGCCCGCCTATCCTGCGAATCACGCCATGCCCTACGGCCATGACCTGAAGGCGTTCAGCAAGATGCTGGGTCAGCGGCCAGACGTGAGCCTGATCTTCATCGCCAACCCCAATAATCCGACCGGCACCTGGAACACGCCTGAAGAAATTGAGACTTTTCTGGAATCGGTACCGCCGCAGGTCATCGTTGTGCTGGACGAGGCCTACTGGGATTATCAGGACCCCGGCCTGCGCCCCGATGCCCGGCCGTGGCTGGATCGATTTCCCAATCTGGTGGTGACGCGGACGTTTTCGAAGATCTATGGGCTGGCCAGCCTGCGTGTCGGATACAGCCTGTCCCATCCCACGGTGGCGGATCTGCTCAATCGTGTGCGCCAACCCTTCAACAACAACAGTCTGGCTTTGCTGGCCGGTGAACTGGCGCTGGAGGATCAGGATTTTGTCCGCGACTCGGTTGAACTGAACACGCGGGAACGCGAGCGGCTGATCCGCGAAGTGGAAGGCATGGGTCTGAGCGTGCTCCCCACGCAGGCAAATTTCGTCAGCATTGGATTTGGCCGCGACGCCAAGCCGATTCATCAGGCGCTACTGGAGCGCGGCATCATCGTCCGGCCAATGGGTTCGTATGCCTTGCCAGAATATGTGCGCGTCACTGTCGGTTCGGTTGATGAAAACACGCGCTTCCTGGGTGCGCTCAAAGAAATTCTGGCCGCGTGAGCCGGACGGCCATCATCGGTCTGGGGCTGATCGGCGGCTCGCTCGCACGCGCCCTGAAAGTAGCCGAGCCTGATCACCACATCACAGGCTTTGATCCGGATGCGCGGCAGGGTCGGATGGGACTGGAGCTGGGCGTTATTGACGCCGCTGCAGACAGTGCGGAAGGCGCGGTCCGGGAAGCGGACAGGGTCATTGTCGCGGTGCCGGTTCTACATACCGCAGAGGCCCTGAAGTCGATCCGATCAGCCTTGCAGACTGGGGCTGTGATCACGGACGTTGGTAGCACCAAGCAGTCCGTGCTGAGGGATGTCGAAAGCTGTTTCGGAGAGTTGCCTGCGAATTTTGTGGCCGCGCATCCCATCGCCGGAACAGAGAAGAGCGGCATCGCAGCATCCAAGGAAGGTTTGTTCCGGGACCGCCGGGTTGTGCTGACGCCGCACGCAAATCAGAGCGCTTCGGCTCTGGCACACATTCGCGCGATGTGGGAATCATTGGGCTGTCGTGTAGTGGAAATGGACGCCGCGCGCCATGACGCCATATTTGCTGCGACCTCTCATCTGCCACACGTCCTGGCCTATGCCTTTGTCGACATGCTGACGCGGCTGGACGCGGCCGACGAGATCTTTCCCAATGCCGGCGGCGGATTCCGTGATTTCACGCGTATTGCCAGTTCCAGTCCCGAGATGTGGCACGACATCATCCGCGCCAACGGCAGTGAGGTGACGCGACTGTTGGAAAAGCAGATTGGCGAACTTCAGGAAATGCTCGATTTGATGAAACAAGGCCAATGGGATTCTCTCAAGGCGCGCTTCGACCGGGCTCGATCAGCGCGCGAAAAACATCTGGGTCAAATCGAATGATGCTGTTGTTGTTTTCCGCAGGTCGCATATGAGTGCCTCAACGCCATCGCTGGACTGGACCGTTAGGGGCGAACCCAAGGTGTCAGGAGAGGTTCGCGTGCCGGGTGACAAGTCGATTTCACATCGATCGGTCATGCTGGGTTCGCTCGCCGAAGGGCGCAGCCTGGTCACCGGGTTTCTCGACGGAGAGGACTGCCTGAGCACCATGCGGGCTTTTCAGGCGATGGGGGTGCGGATCGATCGCAGCTCCCCGACGAGCCTTGAAGTGCACGGCGTGGGTCTGCATGGGTTGAGCGCGCCAGCTCAGGTGCTGGATGTGGGCAACTCAGGCACCTCGATGCGTTTGATGTCAGGGCTGATGGCGGCGCAGAAATTTGAAAGTATCTTGACCGGCGACCATTCACTGTCACGCCGACCGATGCGCCGTGTGACCGATCCCTTGTCGAAAATGGGCGCGCGTATTGAGTCCAATGAGGGCTGTGCGCCGCTGCGGATCTTCCCGGTGGAAGGCCTGCGCGGTATTGAGCATCACTCCAAGATCGCCAGCGCACAGGTCAAGAGCTGCATTCTGCTCGCAGGCCTCTATGCCGAGGGAGAAACCACTGTCATCGAGCCCGAGACTTCTCGCGACCATACCGAGCGCATGCTGCGGGCTTTCGGGGTGCAGGTGCACTCTTCGCCGGGCCGCGCATCACTGCAGAGCGGCCAGCGCCTGCAAGCAGCGAATATTCCGGTGCCGGCAGATATTTCTTCGGCGGCTTTTTTCATGCTGGCTGCGGCCATTTGCCCAGGGTCGGATCTGATGTTGCTTGATGTGGGTGTCAATCCTGCACGAACCGGCGTGATCCATATCCTGCGGTCCATGGGCGCGCAGGTTGACCTGCTCAATGAGCGCAGCTTTGGCGATGAACCGGTCGCGGATATCCGGGTGCGCAGTGCGGGGCTCAAAGCTGTTGCGGTAGACCCAGCCTATGTGGCGTCTGCCATTGATGAATTTCCGGCCATTTTCATCGCGGCGGCCTGCGCCGAGGGTGAAACCGTCGTGACCGGCGCTGAAGAGCTGCGAGTCAAGGAATCAGACCGTATTCAGGCGATGGTGGATGGTTTGACCGCTGTTGGCATCGACGCCGTCGGGACACCGGACGGCGCACGTATTGTCGGTGGGCAAATCCAGTCTGGCGAGATTGACGCGCTCGGCGATCATCGCATTGCCATGTCCTTCGCGATCGCTGCGCTGCGAGCCAAGGGCTCCATACGCGTACTGGATTGCGCCAACGTAAAGACGTCTTTTCCGGGTTTTGATCAGTTGGCAGGACGTATCGGAGTTCAGATCAGCGTCTAAATGAACCTGAGTGATGCGGCGCGATGGCATTGTGGCCCGCAGACAAGAGAGAGGGTTGGCCCCAGTGATGCGGGCCAACCCTCAATGAAAACCACCTCAGGAGTGGTTTAACTCAGGAGTCTTGGATCAGAACGACAAACCGAGGCTGACGAAGCCAGTGGTGAAGTCTTCGTCGTCAATGTTGCCGGGAATGACGTCAGCGTCGGTGGCGTAATAGTTCACGCCGGTTGTGGCACTCCAGGCACCATAAGCAGCGGGGATGAACGACAGCGGTGTGCTCGCATTCAGCCCAATGGTGGAATAGCCCAAGCCGCTGTCAGCTGTCGGACCGTAGTACTCGGACGAGACGAATCCGAAGGCAATGGGGACCCCAAAGGAAACAGGTCCGGCTTCAAAGCCAGGGCCGAATGCCAGCACGATCACCTGTCCTTCCTCTGCGCCACTGTCACTGCCCACGCGGAAATGCGCGGTCAGGCTTGGGTTGAGCGCAAATCCACCGCCCCAGAGGCTCGAATCATCAAACCCGGCCGTCAGATCCAGAATACGCTCAGCGGTAGAGCCGCCGTAATTCCACTCCTGATAAGTCAGCCCAAAGCTCATGGGACCGGTGCTGTAGGAGACACCGCCGTAAACGTCAATTTCCTGGATGTCACCACCCACGGAGTCGGACTCAGGGGCGTTGTTGTTGATGTCACTCCAGGCACCAAAATTCATGGCCCAGCCTTCCGGCAGTTCTATGCCGATGTCCATGTACACAAAAGTGGTGTGCTGCGACCCGAAGAACTCTGTCCCGCCGCCCCAGACGTCTGCGCCATAGGAGATGAAGTGAGATTGAAAATCCAGGCCGAATGAACCTGAAACCTTACTGCCGGCTGCCGCTTCTTCTGCCGCTGCCGAGTTGCAGAACCCCAACGTGATTGCCGCTACGATCGCTGAAATTCCCGCGCCCTTGTTAAGCATGATGCCCCCTTGAAGGATAATTGGATCAAAGACCTGGGCCGATGATGGATGTATCGCCCGAGTCCCCCGCCAAGCCTCCAAGGCAAGAAGCACGCCCAATCTTGGTTAATTCGATTAGCGCGCATGCGTCAGTCTACGTATTGCAAATCGTGGTCAATCAGCGGGCGAGCGGCATATGGCTGTTCTGGCGTGGGCCAGAGCCATCACATCAAAGCCGTTGGCGGCTGCAGACGATGCGCCCAAGGTGAGTGCATTCGAATGCCCTAACTGGGTGCGAAGTGTCTGACGAGCGTGATTCTGTCCAAGTGGTGTGGCAGCTACCGGGCATGAGGGGTGCGACCCATACGCACCATTCTGGCGCGACAGCTGAACTTTGCACTTGCTGTCCATGCCCGCATCCAGCGTTGTTTCACTTCCTGAGCACAAATGCGGAGTGGAATGCTGCGGACGTGCGTCGTGGCTGAATCTGACCTTTGGCCGTCAGTGCGAGTTCGGCGTTGGCGAGCTTTGGGCACAATAGCGCTTATGGCAGATCAATCAATGATTCCCGTCATCGCCGTAGATGGCCCCTCCGGGGTCGGAAAGGGGATGGTGGTTCGCGGGCTGGCCCGGCAGTTGGGATGGCGGCGGCTCGATAGTGGGGCGCTGTATCGAATTCTGGCGCTCGCAGCGGTCGACGCGGGTGTCGACCTGGCAGACATTGAGGCTGTTGCAGCACTCGCACCGCAGCTCAGCATCAGTTTTGAGGGTGACAGCGAGGAGAGCGAATCCATCCTCGTCAATGGGGTCGAAAAGGTGGCAGAGGTTCGCTCAGAAGCAACCGGCGGACTTGCATCCCAGATTGCAACGGCAGAGCCGGTTAGAGAGGCCCTGCTTCAGCGTCAACGCGATTTTCGCCAGCGGCCTGGCCTGATTGCGGATGGCCGGGACATGGGCACTGTGGTGTTTCCGGACGCCCGGCTCAAGCTGTTTCTGACCGCAAGCCCGATGGAGAGAGCGAAAAGACGGGCAAAACAGTTGAGTACGCGCGGGCAGGTGGTTAGACTCGCCGACCTTATCGAGGAGATCCGGGCGCGTGATGAGCGTGATCGGACCCGGTCATTGGCACCGATGGTGCCGGCGGCCGACGCCATCGAGATCGACACCAGCTCCCTGAGTCCGTCGCAAGTATTTGAACGGATTGAGAAACTTCTGAAGACCCGTGGTTGTTCCTGAAGCGCCTTGAATGGCGCTTTTTCCGTCTCCGGAGCGATGAATGCTGTAAGAGGGCTGCACCGGAGCAGCCTTTTGACTAAACAACCTGCCTCTCCGGCGCGCGGCAGCACCCAGAAGTGAGTGATTAATGAGCGAAAGTTTTGCTGAACTATTTGAACAAAGCCTGAGCGGTGGTCAATCCATGCAGCCAGGCACCATCGTCAACGCGATTGTGCTGGAGATCAAACCCGACGTCGTCATTGTTGACGCAGGGCTGAAATCCGAAGGTGTCATCCCCCTCGAAGAATTCCAGGTTGATGGCGAACTCAATATCAATGTTGGCGATACCGTTGAAGTGGCGCTGGAAACCGTTGAAGACGGTTTTGGCGAAACCAAGTTCAGCAAGGAAAAAGCGGAACGCATCAAGACCTGGGAACGCCTGAACACGGCTTTCGAGGACAAGGAAACCGTCATCGGCATCATGACCGGCAAGGTCAAGGGTGGTTTCACCGTCGATATCGGCAGCGTTCGTGCATTCCTCCCGGGTTCTCTTGTCGATGTGCGCCCGGTTCGCGATACCTCTTATCTGGAAGGCAAGCCGCTCGAGTTCAAGGTCATCAAGCTCGACCGCCTGCGCAACAACGTCGTGGTGTCGCGCCGCGAAGTGCTCGAAGCCGAGTACAGCGCCGAGCGTGATTCCCTGTTGGAGAATCTGCAGGAAGGCGTGGTGCTCAAGGGCGTGGTCAAGAACCTCGTCGAATACGGTGCGTTTGTGGACCTCGGTGGCATCGACGGCCTGCTGCACATCACCGACATGACCTGGAAGCGCATCAAGGATCCTTCCGAAGTGGTTGAAGTCGGTACTGAAATTGAAGTCAAGGTCCTCAAGTACGACCGCGAGCGTCGCCGCGTCAGCTTGGGCCTCAAGCAGCTGGGCGCTGATCCCTGGGTCGAGATTGCCCGCCGCTACCCTGAAAAGACCCGCATGTTCGGCAAGGTCACCAACATCACCGACTACGGTTCCTTCGTGGAAATCGAGCCGGGTGTCGAAGGTCTGGTTCACGTTTCCGAAATGGACTGGACCAACAAGAACATCAACCCGGGCAAGGCTGTTGTGATTGGCCAGGAAGTCGAAGTCATGATTCTGGACATCGACGAAGAACGCCGCCGCATCAGCCTCGGCATGAAGCAGTGCGTACCCAATCCTTGGGAAGAGTTCGCACAGAACTATCAGAAGGGCGACAAGGTTGCCGGCCAGATCAAGTCGATTACCGATTTCGGCATTTTCATCGGCCTCAATGGCGGCATCGACGGTCTGGTCCATCTGTCCGATCTGGACTGGAACGATTCCGGCGAAGAAGCGGTGCGTCGCTACTCCAAGGGTCAGGACGTGGAAGCAGTTGTCCTCGCCATTGACGCAGCACGCGAGCGCATCTCGCTGGGTATCAAGCAGGCCGAGCAGGATCCTCTGACCCAGTTCATGGCTGAGAACCAGCGCGGCGCAGTGGTCAGCGGCACGGTCAAGATTGTTGAGCAGCGTGGCGCCGTGATTGACCTCGGCGGAGCGGTTGAGGGCTACATCAAGGCCAATGACCTGTCCCGGGAGAAAGTCGAGGACGCCCGCCAGGTGCTGAAGGAAGGCGATACGCTGGAAGCGCGCTTCATTGGTGTGGATCGCAAGAACCGGATCGTGTCCCTGAGCGTGCGTGAGAAGGAAATCCAGGAAGAAGTGGAGATCGTGACGGAATACAGCCGCAACGCCTCCACAGGCCGTACCAGCTTGGGCGATATTCTCAAGCAGCAGATCGGTGGTGGGTCTGATTCCGAGTAATTCGACTGTATCCGTCCGAAAACACTAGGAAAAATTTGAGGGCTGCGCTTGCGCAGCCCTTTTTTTTCCCCTATCGTCGGCCTGCTCATCCGTGTTTGCAGTGACATGACAAAGTCCGAACTCATAGAACGACTGGCCGCGCGCCAAACTCACCTCATGCAGAAAGACGTCGAACTGGCGGTCAAGCACATGCTCGATCGAATCAGTCTGGCGCTTGCATCGCAGGACCGTGTGGAAATACGGGGCTTCGGCAGCTTTGCTCTGCATCATCGTCCGAGTCGCGTGGGTCGCAACCCCAAGACGGGTGAGCCTGTCACCATTCCTGCCAAACATGTCCCGCATTTCAAACCCGGCAAGGAGATGCGCGAGCGCGTCAACGCATCCATGACACAAAAGGATTAAGAAGTGGTTCGAATTCTGGTTTTGATCCTGATCATCGGATTTGCTTTTCTGGGTGCATCAATTGGCTACTTCAACGCCGAAGAAGTGGAGTTCAATTTTCTGGCCGGGTCCGTTCAGTTGCCGCTGATTGCCTTGCTCGTTGCCTCGTTTCTTTGTGCTGTGCTCCTGACTTTGCTGATTTGCTTTGTGCGCATGCTGGGGCTCAGGTCAGAGATCAGAAGCTTGCGGAAGAAATTGAATAGTGCCGAATCTGAGTTGCGAGCATTGCGGGAATTGCCTGTCAAGGCTGAAGCTCCAGTTGGCCAGGTTTCATCGGCGGCCCAGTTGCCGCCTCCGGTGTGAGGCGCACTCACATCAGCTCAAAGAGCTAATCGGTGCTGGACAGTAGTCTGAGTTGGATACTTTTCCCGCTTGGCACTGCGCTCGGGTGGTATCTCGCGACTCGCGCGCCGGGCAGCCATAAAACACGCGAGTCTTCCAGTCCGCTCGCGGGGATCAGTACGCTGGCTAACGATGATCCTGATCAGGCTATCGCCGCATTGCTCGGTGTTGATGAGCTGACGGAAGAAGCCGTCGAGCTGCACCTCACTCTGGGCAGTCTGTTTCGGCGCCGAGGTCAGGTTGATCGAGCGCTCAGAGTGCACGAGGCCCTGCTGTCCAGAGACAATCTGACTTCTCAGCAGCGCAACCGCACTGAGTTCGAGTTGGCCGAAGACTACGCCAAGGCTGGCGTGATGGATCGGGCAGAGTTGATCTACACCTCATTGGCTGATCGTGGTTACAAGCTGTTGGCTTGCCTTGAGGCGGTGGTTCGCATCTTTGAAAATTCTCACGATTGGCCGCGGGCTATCGAATTCAGTCGTCGGCTCGAGGCTGCGAGCGGTGTGTCTCGTACCGCGATAACGTCTCAGTACGAATGCGAGATGGCTGAAGAAGCGCAGCGAAAGAAGCAGGACGTGATTGCATCTGAACTGGTCGGCCGTGCACTAGCAACAGACAAGCACAATGCAAGAGCGAACTTGTTGAAAGCTCGAATTGCGCACGCAGCGGGTAAATGGTCAGCTGCCACGACAGCGTATGCAAAAACGGCAGAGGAGGAGCCGCGCCTGCTTCCCGAAATTGTGCAGCCGCTATGGGAGTGCTGTCGCGATTGGGGCCGGCCGGAATATTTCGTTAATTGGCTGGATGATCTGCCGGATGACAGTCGTGTGGGCGCAGCCGATGTGGTTCGGGCCGAGCTACTGCGCGCTTCAGATATGTCAGCGTCGACATATTTGCTGGATACTTTCTCAGAGCGACCGAATTGGAGCGTCCTGGAGCAGATCGCCAGTATCGATGCATCTGAAGGAAACGACACCTTTGCGCGTGCGTCGGCGGCAGTCAGGGATGCGGTCGTTACGCTTAGTCGCTCCCGGGTGCGCTACCAATGTCAGAGCTGCGGTATGACGCCGGCTCAATTGTTCTGGCACTGTCCTAGTTGCAAGCAGTGGGGGACCGTGTTTCCCGTAGATGATCGACTCGAAGTCAAGCGTCAGCCATTGCCTTGAATCGAAATGGGAACCACCTTGTTGCAGGGTCTGGAGTGGACAGCTGCTATTGATTAGCATGTAAGTCATACGTAATGGCATGCATCGTCGCGAAACAGGAGATTTAGGTGCTGGGAGAATTTTTGGACTACAGGAAGTTGGCCGTGGCAGCCGCTTTGGTTGCGCTGTCAATGAGCACTGCGTTTGCTCAAGGCTCGATCATGCCTCGGCCAAGCACTCCCAGTCCTGATGGCGGGGACCCGCGCAACCAGCGACGTGCTGCGCCAAATTTTGGACTCTACGAGTATGGCCGCGAGATATACGCGATCAAGCTAGGATGTGCCGAATGTCCACTGGGCGACGAGCCCGTCAATGAGAAATCCGCCCGTAGGTTTTTCTGGGATGATTCGCTCCGCGTCAACCTGACTGAAGAAGAAGAGGAAGCGGTGGGCGCATACCTGCGTCAACTATTTGCGATAGTGCAATAAGTGTTGACTCGAATTCCGGCGATTTCGCAAGCTTGATTGAGCGGAGACGCGATTCGCAACGCGCACTAATTTGTGGAGAGGCTGAAGCTCCCTCTCTCGAGCGGGAAAGGAAATGCTAGGAACTTCTCTCCGTTTCCGTCTTCTTCGGGACATGGACATACCAATCTTGGGTGCTCATCTTCTGCGATTGGGGGGAAAGCAATGAAATTTGTCCCGTAGACAGGGCCCTAACCAAAGCTTGAGTCCGGGAGTTTGCTTTGAGCCTTTCGCATGCACGTGCAATCCGGTCCTCAACGGCTCTTATATGGATACCAAGTGTGCGGGCGACCTGCTTTGCCGTGTTTCCCTGCATCAGCATTTGGAGTACTTCACACTGAGCCTTTGTCAGCGAAACAACAGGCGGGACCTCATTCCGGCTCAGAAAAAGATGTCTTAGTGCATTCGATGATCCGCACAATGCCAAGTAGACGGTCGAGTAAATCTGGTCCAGGCGCTCTCCGGCTAAATTTATGCTGTCCCCTCCTGCCAAAGAGTACAAGAACTTTTCCCCATCTTGTGTGTACATCGGAACGGTTATGCCGTTCGTTATGCCAAGAGCTCTTGCGTCTTTGATAAGGGCTTGGGCGCGCCTACTCCTGTAGTCAAGATCAGCCCACTTGAACGGCAGGGAAGAGAGCAGCGTTTGTTTTATTACTGGGTCGATCAGGATGTAGTTCTTTTTTACATAGCACTGCAACCATTCAATCGGGTAGCTACTCATGGCTGCCTGAATAATTTTCCCGCAGGGGTAATACTTCTGCATCGCGACCGCGAACATAGAAAAACCCAAATGCTCGGTCAGTGACTGCAGCGAAACATTGGCATCATCTATAGATTTCCATGCGTGGCTAGAGAACTGTGAAGGCATTTTATTTTTGTCCTCAGTGCTAGTTTTAGTGCAGCGATTATTGGCTGGTGGTCATCAAGTTACAGGGTCGTGCCGATATCGAATTTCAATTAACGGTCCACGTCGGGGCGAATGCCTCAAGAACTCCGGTTCGGAGACAGTGCGAAAATGGACAATACCGGATGTTATGTCTGATTCGTGAGCGCCGCCAAATGGCTTTTTCTCGGTTTGACTCGAGCTATCAGCGCTCCCGCGCATTCAGGTATGCATCTGCAACTGTGGAAAACCACGCGAAGCGAGCCTTTCATCATGACTTTTGTGACTACTTTCGATAAAACCGTATTGGGTTGATGTATTTTTTGGGTTCTCAGGCCATTCGAGGCTATGGCGATTTGGGCGAAATTCTTGTGATGTGCGTCGCATTTGCGCAGTATCTGTCCCACGTCCCTTGTAACGGATGTTGAGTGAATTGCCCCACCAAATCCCTCTGACCACGCTACCGAACTGGATTAAGGCGGCGGCGGCGTGTGGCTTCAGTATTGAATCCGTGTTTCGAGAGCTCGATATCGAGATGGATTGGGGGCGACCGGAAAATGCGACCCTTTCGAGTTCGGACCTAGAGCGCCTCATGCTGGCGTGCGTGCGTCGTGCCAGGGGGCGGCATTTTCCCCTGTACCTAGGTCAGACCTTTGGGTTCGAGTACATGCCGGAAGTGGAATCCTTCATTGCTACCAGCTCCACCTTGAGGGAATCAACGCGTGTGCTCGAGTGGTTGCAGGTGCTGATCAACCCGATGTTGAAGATGCGTGTCATTGAGGGGAACCGATTCGCGTCTCTACGCCTCGAGTGGGACTCTGCGGTGCCAGGGCAGGCTATACATTGGTTTGCAGAAGCTACGTTTACGTCTGTGCTCAAGTTTGGGCGGACCTTGCTCAATGAGCGGGGCGATTTCGCAGAGCTTGCACTTAGCCAGCCCGAACCGCCTTATGCTCAGCAGGTGCGAGCCTTTCTGCGACTTCCCGTCAAATTCTCACAAGCTTTCAACTCACTTGAGATCGATGCTCGCCTTCTTGATGTTGGACTCGGAGGGGCTTCGGATACTCTGCATCGGTTTGCTGAAGCGCGCGTATCCGAGCGTCTTTCGGACCGGATTCGTCCCGTCAGAGCAGAGGAACGTGTTTCGGCCCTATTTGAGCGAGAGCCAGAATTGCTGGCCGGAGACATCAGGCAGGTCAGCGATCGGCTTCACGTTCATCCTCGGACGCTCCAGCGGCGACTGGCGTCTGAACAGACAAGCCTTGCCGACATTCGCAGCAGGGCGAGGATGTCCCTCGCCGCAAAATGGCTGGCCGAAGGCGAAATGGCGATTGAACTCATTTCGGACCGCTTGGGTTTTGCTGACCGCAGGAGCTTTTCGCGCGCTTTTGGGCGATGGGCCGGAAAGTCGCCCAGCGCATTCAGAAAGGAAAAACTGGGCCTCGGGAGCTTCTGAGAATGTCGCGAAAAGTTCCCTAAGGTCGTCATTTGTCATATGAAGTTCCCTTATTTCTGCCTAGATTGACCCTCAGGTCATTCAAAGAGGCAGACATCATGGATGGATCAGGTCCACTCCCGAACAGTATCGTGCAGCGAAAAGGGCCCGATTTCGGCCTTGATGGTGATATTCCCCGCTGGTGGTTCGGCAACGACCCATTCAAGACACGCTTTTTTGATGCGATGTCGTTGTTGTTTCCTGAAGGGGAGCGGTTCTTTATTGAATGTGTTCGCGACTATCGCGATCAGATCAGCGATCCGGTGTTGCTCGGCCAGGTCAAGGATTTCACCTTTCAGGAAGGTCAGCACGGCATGGTGCATACAGCCTACAACGCGCGCATTGCGGAGCAGGGCATCGCTGTCGATAATATTATTGCGCAGGAAAAGCGGATTCTGGCCGGACTTCGAAAATACATGCCAGCGGGTTACATGCTGGCCCACACCGCGGCTGTCGAGCACATGACCGCCATCATGGCCCACGGGTTCATGAATGATCCTGAGGTATTTGAGGACGCGGATGAAAGGATGAGGGCTTTGTTTGTCTGGCATGGCGTCGAGGAGATTGAACACAAAGCCGTGGCGTTCGATGTGCTGAAAAAGGTAGCAAAGGTTGGTTATCTCACCCGAGTGCTGTCCATGGCATATGTCAGCCTGGTTTTCCCCTTGCACGTATTCCTGATCATGCGACATATGTTCAAGGTCGATGGGGTTCAGAGCCGTTTCAAAGTTTGGATCAAGGGTCTGCGCTGGCTGTACGGGCGCCGGGGTCTGATGACCCGCTTGCTTCCGCACTATCTGGCCTATTACCGGCCAAGCTTTCATCCATGGCAGGCCGGTCAGATGGAAACCTATTCGATCTGGCGGGGCACCTATGACAGTTCGGGGGGTGACGCTGTTGCAGCTGCTAATGCACTTCGCGCCGTCTGAACAGGCGAGCGAGGGGGTTTGAATCGGCAATAGATTGCCGGCGAGGGCAACCTGGCAATCTGAGTCGAGTGGCATCCAGCACCTGGAATGATGCCTGCTCGACATCACTTCAAACCTGGAAGGATGCATAAAAAAGCAGCTAGCCTTGTTTGCCATACGCACGACGCTGGCAACACCGGCCATGGCCGTTGAAACCAATTTTGACCTTTATGGCGTCTTCGCCTACTCACTGAGTCAGTACGAATCAGATGCCACGGGCGATGACTTTGATGCTGAAAACAATGGCTCTTTTCTAGGTCTCTCCGTCTCTGGAGAAGAGCGCGGCATTGCTGCCTTTGCGGTGTACGAGCGCGGCTTTGATCGGTTCAACAGTGCGAAAACAAACTCGGAATCTGAAGATTTTGTGCGCCAGTTTTATGGCGGGCTTTCGGGGTGGTACGGCGTACTCAGCTACGGACGCAAGTCCACCACCTACAAGCAGGCAGGGCGAAAACTCGACCCGTTCTACGACATTATTTCCGGGCTGAAGGCTTATGTTGCTGCGCGCACAATTGACCTCGATTCCGGTAACGAGGTGCAGACCTATGCCGTGGGATTCAGCTATGAGTTTGCGCTGGAATTGAACTGATCAGGTCCCCGCGGGTGTGCGATGCACACCCGCGGATCTGCGTGGGTTGCTGGCGGCAAATGAGCGGATTGTGCTCAGGCTGCTGCGGTAACCCCGCTTGCCCCGTTACAATGGCTGACTATTCAGGCACCAGCCAGAGGGCAGCGAAAGCAAATGAGTGACAACTACGATCTGATCGTTATTGGTGGTGGCACCGGCGGATATCCCGCGGCCATTCGGGCAGGGCAGTTGGGAATGAAGACTGTCTGCATCAATAGCTGGCTCAACAAGGACGATAAGCCGGCCTTCGGCGGCACTTGCCTTAATGCAGGCTGCATCCCGTCCAAGGCGCTTCTCGAATCCTCAGAGATGTTTCACCGCGCGGGCCATGAGCTTGCCTCGCACGGCGTCAAGGTCAGCGCACCCAAGCTTGATCTGGCTGCGATGCAGGATCGCAAGAACAAGATCAGCAGCGGCCTGACCGGTGGAATTGCGCAATTGTTTAAGGCCAATGGCGTGACGGGTCTGGAAGGCTTTGGTCGTCTGCTTGGCGACGGCAAGGTTGAATTTCGTTCTCACAGCGGTGAGAAGAAAGTTCTGACCGGCAAGCACATCATCGTGGCGACAGGGTCCGAACCAGTTGAACTGAAAATTGCTCCGTTCGATCACGAGAAAATCTGCGATTCTTGGGATGCTCTGGAATTCACTTCCGTACCAAAGCGTCTGGGCATTATTGGAGCGGGTGTCATTGGCGTGGAGCTGGGCAGCGTGTGGTCACGTTTGGGCTCCAAGGTCACCATACTCGAGGCCATGCCCAAATTCCTGCCGATGGTCGATCAGACCATTGCCAAGGACGCCCAGCGGCAGCTGAGCAAGCAGGGTCTAGATATTCGTTTGAATGCGAAGGTGCAAAGCGCCAAGGCCGGAGCCAAGGGCGTCGTGGTGGAATACGACGAAAATGGCGAGACCAAATCCGAGACCTTCGATCAGCTGATCGTGGCAGTGGGCCGCCGGCCTTACACCGAGGGGCTCAACGCAGATGGCGTTCATCTGGAGCTTGATTCTCGCGGCTTCGTCAAGGTCGACAAGAATTACAAGACCAATCTCAACGGTGTCTATGCCACCGGTGACGTCATTGGCGGTTTGATGCTGGCGCACAAGGGCATTGAGGAAGGTGTTGCGCTGGTAGAGCAGCTGCACGGCGAAAAGCCGGAAGTGAATTACAACGCAATTCCCTGCGTGATCTATACCGCCCCGGAGATTGCATGGGTGGGTCTGTCCGAAGAGCAGGCCAAGGAGGCTGGGCACGAGGTCAAGGTGGGAACGAGCCCGTTTGCGGCCAACGGACGTGCCAAAGCCATGGAAGCGGCAGCGGGAACCATCAAAGTCATCTCAGATGCTAAGAATGACCGGATTCTGGGCGTGCACATGGTGGGTCCGTACGTCTCAGAGGTACTTCAGTCTGTCGTGGTTGCGCTTGAATTTGGTGCGACTACCGCCGATCTGCAGCTGACCATGCACGGGCATCCAACTCTGGCGGAAGCGCTTCACGAGGCTTATCTGGCAGTCGATGGCCGCGCCATTCACGCCGTCAACAAGAAAAAGAAATAGTCGAAACATCATGAAAATATTCAAATATATTGTTGTAATTGCGGGCGTTTCCGTCGGCACTTCGGCAAATGCTGAAGTGTTTGATGCCAATATTTCTGGCGACTCCGTGCGTATCGCCGTGAATGGTCCGCTTTCCCGTCTTTTGTCCAACACCAAGGGCGAGTACGAGTTTGGCGGCATCATTGGTGAAGACGATCTTGAGAATGATTTTGCATCGGGCCACGTCGGCCTGATGCTGACCGGGGATGCCGGCGCGCGCGATGCGCAGGTCACGGCCGGCTTGGGTGCTCGCCTGCAGTATCTGGATGTGGAGAGCGATAACGGAGGCGCCGTCGAGCTCGGCGGCAAGGTAGAAGTACGCTTCCCTGGCTATGACCGCTTTGGATTCTCTGCTTATGCCTGGTTTGGCCCCGAGGCGGCCAGCTTTGGCGATGTCGATGACGTCTTTGAGTATGCCGCTGCAATCGATTATCAAATTCTCAAGGATGCGGCCATCTACGTGGGCTATCGAAAAATTGAGGCCGACTTTGGCCGGCAAGTTGATGTTGAGGAAGACGGCGTGCACGGCGGTATTCGCCTGAATTTTTGATTCAAGGGCAACATGCAGGGCCCGGATCATTGCAGGACGGCCTGATCATGGCGTCTCTGTGTTCAGAACAAGAGGAAGAGTGTGAATGGGGCGCGGACCAAGTATTGAAGGTCGCAAAAATGCGGCTGATGCGCAGAAAGCGAAGATATTTACCAAGCTGATTCGAGAAATCACCATGGCGGCCCGTGCCGGCGGTGGTGACCCGGCCGGCAACGCGCGCCTGCGGTTGGCTGTCGACCGGGCCCTGACCGCAAACATGACCAAGGACACGGTCGAGCGTGCGGTCAAACGAGGTAGCGGTGAACTCGGCGCTGACCAGATGCAGGAGGTCCGCTACGAGGGCTATGCCCCAGGCGGCGTGGCTGTAATGGTTGATTGCATGACCGACAACTCCACGCGAACCGTCGCCGAGGTTCGGCATGCCCTGTCCAAGCACGGCGGACAACTCGGTACCAGCGGCTCCGTTGCCTTCCAGTTTTCCGAAGTTGGGCAACTCTGGTTCGATCTGGAACAAGAAGGCGCCAGTGAAGATCGGCTGCTGGAACTGGGTATCGAGGCGGGCGCTGAAGATGTCATTGCGGACGGAAAATGGTGTGAAGTGCTGACGCCGCCCAGCGAGTTTGAGGCCGTAAAGGCCGCTCTGGCAGATGCCGGGCTGATTGCAGAAGAGGCGCGCGTCACCATGCGTCCGGCGAACCGGGTGGCGGTGGAGGGAGAAGCCGCCAGCGATGTGCAGAAATTGCTGAATCGGCTGGACGATCTCGACGACGTGCAGGACGTTTTCCACAACGCTGACCTGCCCTGATGACGGCGGTCCGGATACTGGGTGTTGATCCGGGCTCCAGATACACCGGTTATGGGCTGATTGATTCGTTTAACGGACGCAACGTGCTGGTTGCGGCAGGCCGGTTGAATGTCAGCAAAGGCAGCACGGCGGAGCGATTGCTGGGTGTGCTTGAGGGGTTAGGTGAAGTCATCGCCGAGCACAATCCGCAGGAAAGTGCGGTGGAGGAAACCTTCGTGAACCGGGTCAACGCAGCGAGTGCGCTGGTCCTGGGCCAGGCGCGCGGGGCGGCGATTTGCGCTTGTGCCAAGGCGGGACTGGACGTGGCCGAGTATGCCGCGGCCCAGGTCAAATTGGCGGTTGCCGGTAATGGTCGGGCAGACAAGCATCAGGTGGAGCACATGGTGCGGGTGCTGCTCAATACCCGTGAGAAGCTGTCCCCCGACGCGGCAGATGCGTTGGCAGTTGCGTTGACACATGCTCATGTTCGAACAACCCGGCAGCGGACAGGTGATGCTTTGCGTCGCGCATGGGGTTGAGCCACGTAAAGCAATCCGGCCATTTCAAATAAGAAAGCCCAAGTCAAAGCTTCATCGGGGCAGGGAGGAACTGAGTTGATTGGAAGCCTGAGCGGGAAACTGATTCTCAAGCAGCCACCTAGATTGCTGATAGATGTAGGCGGGGTCGGTTACGAATGTGAAGCGCCCATGTCCACCTTTTATTCACTGCCGTCCCTGGGTGAAAGCGTGACCCTGCATACGCATCTGACAATTCGTGACGATGCGCACCTGCTCTATGCCTTTGCCAGCCTGCAGGAGAAATCCCTGTTTCGCGACTTGGTCAAGGTGTCTGGCGTCGGACCCAAGATTGCCCTGGCCATTCTTTCCGGGACTGGCGTGGACGAGTTCTGGGGTACCGTCAGAGAGGGGCAGGTGACACGGCTGACCAAGGTTCCAGGAATTGGAAAGAAGTCGGCGGAGCGGCTCGTTGTCGAGCTTCGCGATAAAGCTGGGGCCCAGGGTGCTACGGGATTGCCATCAGCGGCGGGGCCAGCGGTATCGAGTAGTCCGCTGCAGGAAGCGCGGTCAGCCCTTGAGGCGCTTGGCTACAAACCTGCTGAAGCGCAGCGACTTACCGACAGCGTGGAATCAGATGGTCTCAATGCAGAGCAGATTATCCGGGAGGCGCTCAAGCGTGCGGTACGCTAGGCGTTCTGTCCGCGTCGCTTCTGCACCCAGCCATGATGTTTTTCGTAAATGAATGATGAACCCCGATTGATGGCCGCCACCAGCGGGCTGGACGACGAGCGCATCGAGCGAGCGATACGGCCCAGCAAGCTGGAAGATTACGTGGGGCAGCAGGCTGTTCGAGAGCAACTTGGCATTGCCATCGAGGCGGCGTCCAAGCGCAGAGAAGCCTTGGATCACGTGCTGATCTTCGGGCCGCCCGGTCTTGGCAAAACCACGCTTGCACACATTCTGGCGGCCGAAATGGGCGTCAATCTGCGTCAGACCTCCGGGCCGGTGCTGGAAAAGGCAGGCGACTTGGCGGCGCTTCTGACCAATCTAGAGCCACGGGATCTGCTGTTTGTCGATGAGATTCATCGGTTATCGCCGGTCGTGGAGGAAGTGCTGTATCCGGCAATGGAGGACTACCAGCTCGACATCATGATTGGAGAGGGACCTGCAGCGCGGTCCATCCGCTTGGATTTGCCCCCTTTCACGCTAGTTGGGGCGACCACGCGCGCCGGAGCGCTTACCAGCCCCCTGCGTGACCGCTTCGGCATTGTCCAGCGGCTCGAGTTTTATTCCGTGGCCGATCTCGCCCGAATTGTCATGCGCTCAGCGGGCATCCTGAATTCGCCAATGGATGAGCAGGGCGCGGCGGAAATCGCACGGCGTTCCCGTGGGACGCCTCGAATTGCCAATCGACTTTTGCGACGGGTGCGGGATTTCGCTCAAGTCCGTGGCGACGGCGCCATCAACGCCGACATTGCGAGCAAAGCGCTCAAAATGCTCGATGTCGACACCAATGGCTTTGATCTGATGGATCGGAAACTGATCATGACGCTGATCGAGCGATTCGACGGAGGCCCGGCGGGTCTGGACAATCTTTCCGCGGCGATTGGCGAGTCACGAGACACCCTGGAAGACGTGGTCGAGCCTTACCTGATCCAGCAGGGCTATTTGATGCGCACGCCGCGCGGACGCATCGCCTCGCGTCTGGCCTACGAGCACTACGGACTTCCGGTGCCGGACCGAATCAACACGCCGGATCTGTTCACATGAGCCAGGCTGAGGTTTTCAGGTGGCCCGTACGGGTTTATTGGGAGGACACGGACGCCTCCGGGGTGGTCTATCACGCCAATTATCTGCGCTGGTTTGAGCGGGCCCGTACAGAATGGCTGCGCGCGAAAGGCTTCAATCAGGACGCCTTGTGCGCCGAACTGGGCATTGCCTTCACCGTCGCCAGTCTGGATGTGCGTTACCTGTTGCCGGCGCGCATGGACGATGCGCTGCTGATCGAGGTGAGCGTGGAAGGGCGAAAGCGGGCAAGTCTCAATTTTGTTCAGCGCGCGCTCCGCTCTGAAGGGGAACAATTGCTGGCTCAGGCCCGTGTCAGGGTCGCCTGTGTCGATGCAAGCTCGTTTCGGCCGTTGCCCCTGCCGGACCTCGGCTTGCAGTGACATACATTTATTTGAATACACTTCGCTAATGGGTCGGCGCTTCGCATAAAATCTGCTTTGAAGCTGGGCCTGAGGCGCAGCAGAACCCGACATTCAACCCCTTTTCTCTACGAGTCCCGTTTCCAAGACAACATGAATGCCAATCTTTCCATTGCGCATCTGATTGCGCAGGCCAGCGTGCTGGTCCAGATCATCATGGGCTTGCTGATGCTTGCCTCCGTCGTCTCCTGGGCGGTGATCATTTCCAAACAGCGCCTCTTGAAGCGCACCCGCCAGGCTTCCGAAAAATTCGAGGAACGGTTCTGGTCAGGTGGAAACCTGTCTGACCTGTATGACTCGGTGACTCGCAACAAGGAAGCCGACGGCCTGATTCCGATCTTTTCGTCTGGGTTCGATGAATACAAGCGCCAGCAGCAGGGCGGTCACTCAGACCCCGACGATTCGATTGCGGCGGTACACCGGCAGATGCGGGTGACCCAGGTCCGTGAAATCGAACGGCTGGAAGGGGGCCTTGCGCTGCTGGCCACCATCGGCTCAACCAGCCCCTATGTCGGCCTGTTCGGTACCGTGTGGGGCATCATGAATGCCTTCATCGGCATCAGTAATATGAAGCAGGCCAGCTTGGCTGTGGTTGCGCCGGGTATCGCCGAGGCTTTGATTGCAACGGCCATGGGCTTGTTCGCTGCTATTCCCGCCGTTGTCGCCTACAACTTCTTCACACGCAATGTGGAAAGCCTGGAAAACCAGTACCACACCTTCTCTGAAGAGATGATCGGCATCATCGAGCGCGGACTTCGCGGCGGGAAGAGCTGATGGGTGCGGCGGTAAGCGGTGGCCGCTCCGGCAAGCGGCGAATGAATGCAGATATCAACGTCGTGCCGTATATCGACGTGATGCTGGTTTTGCTGATCATCTTCATGGTCACGGCGCCGCTGCTCACCCAAGGGGTGGATGTGCAGTTGCCAAAGACCGAAGCTGCGCCGCTGGTGATTGATGACGAACCGCTGACGCTGTCCATCAACAGTGAAGGCGACTTGTACCTCAATCGGGGCGAAAAAACGGATGCGCCGCTGACGGATGAAGAGGTCGTACGCATTGCCGGAAGTATTGCCCGCAACAGCGAAAACCCTGACGAGCACATGGTGCTGGTTGAGGGTGACGGGAAAGCTGACTACTTTTTTGTGGCAAAGGCAATGACCCTTCTACAAACCGCAGGCATCAAGAAGATTGGCTTCGTGACTGACCCTGTGGACCTATCGGCAGACGCCAAGAAATAAGCCTTCGGCCCATGCCATTCAGTTCAAGAAACCTGATATCAGCGACGGCGCTGCACATCCTGTTGTTTGTGCTGCTGGTTATCGGTGTGCGTTGTACGCCCAAATTGCAGCCGCCTCCCGTCATTGAGGCGCTGGTCGTCACAGGCCAGAACAAGGAAGGCAAGTTGATCACCGAGCCGCCACCGCCGCCGGAACCCGAGCCTGAACCGGAGCCCGAACCGGAACCGGCGCCGCCACCGCCGCCCCCACCTGAGCCAGAACCTCCCAAGCCAGACCCCGAGGTCGAGCGCAAGAAGGTGGAAGAAGCGAAAAAGAAGGCAGACGCTGAGCGGATCAAGCGTGAGCTTGCGATCAAGCGCGAGGCAGAGCTTCAGCGCAAGAAGGCAGAGGAAGAGAAGAAGAAAAAAGAGGAAGAACAGAAAAAGAAGGAAGAAGAGCGCAAAAAGCTAGACGAAGAGCGCAAGAAAAAGTTGGAGGAGGAGCGCAAGAAGAAGGAAGAGGAGCGCAAACGGCTGGAAGAAGAGAAGCGCAAGCAGGAAGAGGAGCGCAAGCGCAAACTCGAAGAGCAACGCAGAATCAAGGAAGAGTTCGAAAGGTCTCTGCGCGAGGAAGCCGATGCTCGGGCAGAAGCCGCGCGAATTGGCGAGGTTCAGAAGACCTGGGCCCAGCAGCTTGCGTCGCATATTGGGCGCCGCTGGTTGCGTCCGCCCGGGCTGCCGCCTGCCTTGCGGTGTCAGGTGCGGATTGAATTGCTGCCCAACGGCGAGATCATTACGGTGAAGATCATCAAGAGTTCAGGCAATCCGTCGTTTGATAATTCCGTGGAGAATGCGGTCTACAAATCAAGCCCTCTGCCTCTTCCGGATGATCCGAAGGCGTTTGAACGTGTTCTCGAGCCCATATTCACGCCAGAAAATCTGGGCCGCTAGAGATAGAGTGACCCACGCGAGTCGAATTGAATCGTCCATGCCCGGCAACAGTCTCAATAGCCGATTGCATGTACACCCAACAGGTCTTAAATGATGCGATCAAAATTCAAGATGTTTTTCCTGATCCTGGGCCTGGCCTGGATCAACCCGGCATTCAGTGCCCTGGAATTCGAAGTGGTCAGCGACCGTGTCGGTGCGCAGCCCATTGCCATCGTTCCCTTTGCTGGAAATGAGGCGATGATGGATGTGGCCCAAGTTATCGAGGATGATCTCGTTCGCACCGGCCTGTTCTATAGCCTTGAGCGCGGCGATATGCTGGAGCGCCCGTCTGAGCCCAAGTCCATTGATTACCGTAACTGGAAAGCGGTGAATATGGACAACATCGTGATCGGCAGCATGCGCCAGGACCCCGGCTCTGATCGTGTCACTGTTCGCTTCTATCTATTTGACGTGCTCCGTGGCGAGCAGCGCCTCGGGTTCGAAATGCCCGCTGCTGACCCCAAGCAGCTGCGATACACAGCACATCAGATCGCGGATCTGATTTTCGAGAACCTGACGGGTATCCCCGGGGTGTTTAACACCAAGATTGCCTATGTGGCATCCAAGGGCTATGGGCTTGATAGAACCTACGCGCTGATGGTTTCGGACTGGGATGGCTACAACCCGCGCACCGTCGCCAAATCGCGTGAACCGCTGATGTCACCCCAGTGGTCACCAGATAGAAAAAGATTGGCTTATGTGGGTTACGACAGGGGCCGTTCATCTATCTATCTGCATGATGTCGCCACCGGTAAGGTTCGTAGTCTCGTTTCTGAGAAGGGTATCAACGGATCCCCGGCGTGGTCTCCAGACGGTAAGCGCTTGGCGGTCACTTTGTCATATGAAAGCAACCCGGATATTTACGTTATTGAGATAGCCAGCGGTTCCAAGCGTCGGATTACAACCTCGCCTGGAATCGACACCGAGCCGGCTTGGTCGCCGGACGGGCTGAGTCTGGTTTACACCTCGGAACGAGGGGGGCCGCCACAGATCTATATGGTCAGTGCATCAGGCGGCACACCTCAGAGAATGACGTTCGAGGGACGCCAGAATTTGCGGGCCAGCTTCTCGCCTGACGGCAAGCAGTTGGTGTTGGTGAATTTGCAGGATTCTCGATACCGTATCGCGTTGCTGAATCTGGCCGACAAGACGATGCAGATCGTCAGCGACGGCAGGTTTGACGAAGGTCCAAGCTTTGCACCGAACGGGGCGGTAATCATCTATGCAACTCAAGGGCCGCAAGGCGCGGAACTTGCAACGGTGAGTACCGACGGGCGAATCAGGCAGCGGCTCAGCCAAAAAGGTGATGTCCGAGAGCCAGCCTGGTCACCATTGTTGAAGCGATAAATAACATCCAACCAACGTTTTACGTAGTCTAATCAAGGAGTTACAGATGTATAAGAATCTCGTTTTGAGCCTGGCCATCGGGAGTGCCTTGGCCCTCGCGGGGTGCGCCAGCAAGTCCAACCGGGATGCGAGTGCCGGCCTTTCAGGGACGAATGATGCTGAGCTGTCGACCAGCGGAACTGATGATCTTTCAGGTGGGGCTACGCAGGTGGGTTCACGTGATGACGATCAGTCGGGCATGTCCCTTTCTGAGCGCACCATTTACTTTGAATTTGATAGCAGCGACCTGACCCCACAGGGTCACGCCATTGCCAGCAATTTCGCAAAATATTTGGTGGCCAACCCGACCGCAAAGCTGCGCCTTGAAGGTCATGGCGACGAGCGCGGTACCCGCGAGTACAACATTGGCCTGGGTGAACGCCGCGCCAATGCAGTACAGCTCGCGCTGCTCAACGGTGGTGCCAGCCAGACCCAGATCAGCATTGTAAGCTACGGCGAAGAGCGTCCAGCCGACCCTCGTCATGATGAAGACGGATGGGCTGCGAACCGACGCGTCGAGATTGTCCAGCTGTAATTCGGCTGGTTTGATCCTGATTCAGAGGTATTTAACCGGCGAGTGGAACTGAAATTCCCTCGCCGGTTAAAGTAGATGCGTCCTTTGGTTTAGAAATTGCGGAGATCGTCAATATGTGGGTAATACCTCGCCGGTGCACTTGGATCGTTGTAGCTGGAGCCTTGGGCCTGGGAGGTTGTGCCGACTACGGTGGTCCCATCAGCGGGCAGTCCGCTACCGCACTGTCACCGCAGGAGCGGCGACTGCAGGAAGTAGAGACCAAGACCGCTCAGTTGCTCCGGCGCCTGGATGCAATGAATTCTGGGCAGACTAGCCAGAACCTCACACGTATAGAGGAAGATGTCCGGAATCTGCGTGGAGAAACCGAGAAGCTGCGATTCGAGCTGGAAAAGCGCGAGCGCAGTAATAAAGAGCTATTCGGTAATCTTGACCAACGTCTGGCCCGGCTTGAATCAGGCACTGCCGCTTCGAGCAGCTCTGTAAGCGACGCAAGCTTCGGCTCAAATGCCAGTGGAACTGCGCCGGTACCGACGAGTACGCCAGGAACCCTGAGTGCTTCCAGCGGGTTGCAAAAGGCCTCTGTCGCAACACCAGAAGAAGAGCGGGCCTATCTGGGTACATTTGACCTTCTCAAGAATGGTGACTATGACGGCGCCATTTCGGGCTTTGGAGAAATGCTCAGTCAGTGGCCCCAAGGTCGCTACGCCGACAATGGCTGGTACTGGATGGGGGAAGCGCAGCTGGTCAAGCGCGACTATGCCGATGCCGCCAAGAGCTTTGAATCCCTAATTCGCAGCTTTCCCAGCAGCCCAAAGGTCGCTGATGGTCTTTACAAGCTGGGTCTGTGCCAGGCCGAGCTGAAGCGGCCTTCCGAAGCCAAGATTTCGCTGCAGCGCGTGATTCGCGATTACCCCGACAGCAACGCTGCCAATCTTGCCAAGCGCAAGCTGGATCAACTTGGCGGTTGAAGCTGAAACCGGCGCAGAATCGGACCGGTCAGCGCCTCGTTCAAAGTTGACTGCAGAGGTTTCTAGAAGGAACCTGCTCCGCATCACTGAGATATTTCTCTCGCTGCAAGGCGAGTCGACACGTGTCGGCCTGCCGACCGTATTCGTACGCCTCACCGGTTGTCCTTTGCGTTGCGGATACTGCGATACCGCGTATGCGTTCAGCGGCGGTAATGACATGTCGCTGGAAGAGATTGTGGATTCGGTTCGATCCCATGGCGTGGAGCATGTCTGCGTCACAGGCGGAGAGCCCTTGGCGCAAAAGGGGTGCACGACGCTGCTGAAGATTCTGTGTGACGCAGGTCTTTCCGTTTCTCTCGAAACCAGTGGCGCGGTGGATATCAGCCGGATTGATGAACGCGTTTCCAGAATTGTTGACATCAAGACCCCGGGCTCTGGGGAGCAGCGCCGCAATCGTATGGCCAATCTCGAACTGCTCAAGCCAGCGGACGAGGTGAAGTTTGTGATCTGTGATCGCAACGACTACGAGTGGGCTCGAGCGCTCATGTTGAAAGAGTCTTTGTCTGACAAGTGCACCGTCCTGTTCTCACCCAGTCACGGGCAAGTACCCTCGGCTGATCTTGCTGAATGGCTGATTCAAGATCGATTGCGTGCACGCTTTCAGGTGCAGTTGCACAAGGTGCTGTGGGGTGAGGTGGCGGGAAAATGAATCAGAAGAACGCAGTGGTCCTTCTGTCAGGCGGACTGGACTCGGCAACCATCCTGGCGATGGCACTACAGCAAAACTACCGCGTGCATGCGTTATCGGTTGCCTATGGTCAGCGCCATGGCGCTGAACTGGCAGCGGCGTCACGCATTGCTCAGCAGGCGGGCGTTGCGTCGCATCAGACCATGCATGTGGACCTCGATCAGGTCGGTGGCTCAGCGCTGACGGATGCTCGAATCGAGGTGCCAACGACACCGGGCAGCGGAATTCCCGTCACCTATGTGCCAGCGCGCAATACGCTGTTTCTCTCTTTGGCCCTGGGCCTGGCGGAAGTCGTGAATGCGGTGGACCTGTTCATTGGCGTCAACGCGGTGGATTATTCAGGCTACCCGGATTGCAGACCTCAATTTGTAGATGCTTTCGAGAAGCTTGCGAATCTTGCTACACGCGCGGGTGATCTCGGCGCACGATTCAAGATTCATGCGCCTCTGATGACCATGTCAAAAGCTCAGATCATTTCCGAAGGCATCGCTTTGGGCGTTGATTATGCGCAGACCGTGTCCTGTTATCGGGCAGACGCCGATGGCCATGCGTGTGGGTCCTGCGACTCATGCAGGCTTAGAAAGCAGGGCTTTCTGGAGGCGGGAGTAGAAGATCCAACCTCTTATTTCACTCAGGGTGCCACTAAAGCGTCCTGATCAAGTATCATGCGCGGCCCGCGTAGCGGGGCGGAGACTCGAATCCTCTTCAGGGGGTCGTTAGCTCAGTTGGTAGAGCACTGGACTTTTAATCCATTGGTCGTAGGTTCGAGCCCTACACGACCCAAATCTCCGCACCAGTTTCGCACTGGATCTGCGTATTCTTGATACCCGCGCCGGACATGCGTTTGCTGCGGCATTGATTCTCCAAGGCAGCGCATTGACATCCACCCGATGCCAGAGATGATTACTCCTTGAGTATGTCGGCGAATAGGTGCCGAACTTTCTGAACCTTGGGCATGGATACTCCGGCAATATACGGTTGACCGGGGTTCAGTGCCGCGTAGTTCTGGTGATACGCCTCAGCCGGGAAGAAGTGCTCCAGCTTTTCCAGTCGGGTCACAATCTTGCTATTGAACACTTTGCTCTGATCCAGCAACTGGATGTATTCCTCGGCAACGCGTTTCTGCTCATCACTTGCCCAGAAAATCGTCGATCGATACTGGCGGCCTTGATCATTTCCCTGACGGTCCAGCTGTGTGGGGTCGTGTGCTGCGCTGAAGAAGACCTTCAGCAGGCGCCCAAAACTGATCTGAGCTGGGTCGTACTCGATCTGAATGACTTCGGCGTGATCAGTTGCGCCCGAGCACACGGCGCCATAGTTTGCGCAGGCTTCCGAATCGCCGGCGTATCCAGAAACCACTGAGGACACCCCTTCAAGCTCCCGAAAAACAGCTTCTACGCACCAGAAGCATCCGCCTCCCAGAACGAGACTCTGCACTCCAGAGGATGCCTGAAGATCATTTGGCGGCTCAGGGAATGCCATATGAGGGGCGGCCCGGTTCTCGCCAGGCAGTGCACATTGCTCGCTCATGGTGTCGTCTCCACATTCATTTCCGTCTTGGACGTAAATATTCTGCCTCTTTCACGCATTGAGTGGCGCTGTCTCTGGACGAACTGTCAGAAGAGCTGAACGCTTGAGCGACGAAGGCCTCAGGAATTGGGGAACAGCACGGCAGGATCGTTGACCAGCATGGTTTCGACCCTGATCGATGGTCTGCGCTTACGCATGTGCTCGAAGAATTGATCAAGTCGAACAACAAAGGGGATCGGAACGAGTTTCTTGCTCAGTGGGCGCGAGAAATCGTCCCAGTGAATGGGGATGACGCGCGTCGCGCCAACGGTATCCAGCGTCTCTCGCAGGTAGATATCGAGTTCGTCGATCATGGCCAGGCTAAGGAAGGCGACGTCTGCACGCATGCCATCCAATGCGCCAGGCTTGAAGCCGGCACTGCCGTGATGCAGTAATGAGCCTTGCAGGTGATCAATCAGGATGGAGTAGGTTCCACCCAGTTTGTAGTCAAGATAGTGCGCAGGCATCGTCAGTGGCGCGTCAATGTTGCCGGTGGGAGCGCCGCCGCTTTTGCCTGCATGTTCGCTGGCAAGAAAACGCACCTGGAAATTACCCATTTCCTGAGCTTGAGTGGTGTCTGCCACCATCAGCTGAGACTCCGGAAGCCCAGCGGATCGCCCGATGTTCAATGTGCTCTCGGAGCCGATCAGTTTGGCACCGGTCAGCCGTGCCACCACGCCGGCGTCCATGGCGTGGTCATAGTGCGAATGCGAAATCAGCACGGCATCCAGCTTTTCAATTTTGAGCTTGCTCAATGCATCCTTGATCGCTGCCTCGTCCGGTCTGATTTCGCGATTGAAGGCCATGCGGAGCAGGCCGGGCGGGCGCGAGAAGAAGGGGTCGATCATGATGGCATTGCGGCCGTCCTGGACCAGCAGTCCGGCGACACCCAGCCAGGTTGCGGTAAGTGCGACCGGATGCGCAGGGCCTGCCTTGGTGATCAGTTGCTGATGATACTCACGCAAGCCCGGTCGCTCGAACCAGGCGGCCATGAAAATAACCAGAAGTGCGACGGCAGAAATAAGGAGAATGCGTCGAATACGACTCATGGCGGTGTCGAAGTTTTCCTAGTTGTTGGGCACGCGGCCAAATTTTTGGATGATTCCGTCAAACAGCAGCATCGTGGTGTCCAGGACGGTAGACTGCCCCGGATGATACCCGTCGGCGATCCAGCGCATTGCAATATGTACTGTCGCTCCGATCAAGCCACTAGCGATGAGATTCATGTCCGGGATGTGACTAGAGGAGCGACGCGAACTGGAGGCTGTCATTTGTTCGAGCAGGGTAGCAAAGCGCAGGGTCGCGGCCTGTGCCCGTCTTTCCATGCGAGGGCTCACTGTCAGGACTTCCACCATCAATATGCGCGCGACTCTGCAATCTTCCCTGAGCAAGCCATAAAAAACATCAAGTCCGGCCCGAGCCATTTCGCTCAGTTTCGGCGCATATGGTGTGGAGGCGGTGAGAAACAAACCTTGCAGCCGTTCAACGGCGTCTTCATAGACAGCCGCAAACAGGTCTTCGCGTCCGGCAAACGATTCGTAAAAATAACGTTCAGTCAGTTTGGCCTGTTGGCACAACTGCTTGACCGTGACCGCGTGATATCCGTCGTCGCCGAAGCAGATCAGGCCGGCATCAATGAACTGCTGACGACGCTCGGCAACGCGTTCTTGCGCGGAGACGCCGCGATAGGGGCGCTTTCGTCTTGGGTTTGTGGCTTTACTTGGGGTGGTCTTACTCATGGATGAAGATTGACATGGTTCATTGTCACAAATAAAGTGACAACACATCTTGTCACTAAATAAAGGGTCGCGATCAGGCCTGTCGGGGAGTAGGGCGGCATGTCAGTCATTCCATTGGCGTCTTGTCTGCAAGCACGTCATGACACGGACACCCTGGTCGCCGGCCTGGCGAACTGCTTCAGGGCTTTTCAGCTTGAGCGCGTGTCTCCGCTCCAGATCCTAAATGAGGCAGGTTCGTGCGCATCGTCTGCGCCTGCTGACATCGTTACCAGCATCCAATGCTGAACCGGTACACCACTTCAGATTGCAACCCACAACAGGAGCGCTTATCCCCATGAAATCATTCGATCAGAAAGTAGCCGCTGTCACCGGCGCCGGCTCCGGTATGGGCAGGGAGCTGTGTATTCAGTTGGTCCAGCAGGGCTGTAGTGTCGCCGCCAGCGACGTTAACGAAGCGGGGCTGGCTGAGACCGTCACGATGGCCGAGGCTGTCTGTAGCAACGGCGCGCGAATCACCTCCAAAAAGCTGGACGTCTCGGACAGGGAGTCGGTCCATGCCTGGGCTGACGAAGTCGTTGCAGACCACGGGAAGGTCAATCTGATTTTCAATAACGCCGGTGTGGCGCACGGCGCGACCATCGAATCTGCGAGTTACGAAGATTTCGAGTGGATCATGGGCATTAACTTTTGGGGCGTTGTATACGGCACCAAGGCTTTCCTGCCGCATTTGAAGGCCTCAGGTGAAGGTCACGTCATCAATACATCCAGTGTCTTTGGCCTGATTGGCGTGCCGACACAGGGCACCTACAACGCCACCAAATTTGCGGTTCGGGGTTTCACGGAGGCTTTGCGCCAAGAACTTGATCTGCAGGGGTCAGCCGTAAGCGCAACCAGTGTTCACCCGGGCGGTATCAAGACCAACATCGCCAACGCTGCGCGCTTTGACGACAGCGCTTCAAGCATTACCGGGCAGAGTCAGGAAGACAGCAAGCGCAATTTCGAGAAGCTCTTCCGAACGACCGCTGCCGACGCTGCTGCCGTGATCCTGAAGGGTGTGAAGAAGAATTCGCGACGCGTTCTCATCGGCTCGGATGCCTATCTGATCGATACCATGCAGCGCATCCTGCCATCGACCTATCAACGTCTGCTGGGAAGCGCCGCCAAGCGTCAGAAGAATAAGAGCAGGGGTTGATCTTCGGGCTCCTCCCGCACGGCGCTGCGGTTTTGCAATTGCCGGACTCGCGTTGCAGGCTTGCCGCTGAAACAACAGCGGCGCAAAAGTCGCGGGAGGAGCCCATTGAAGTCATTGAGTCCGCTCGACCAGGCGTTTCTGGTCCTCGAACGTCGTAACCAGCCCATGCATGTGGGCGGTCTATTGCTGTTTACGCCTCCTGAGGGCGCCACACCCGAGGACATCCGCAAAATGGCGGAGGACATGCGTGCCAATGAGGATGCGCAGCCTCCCTTCAATATGCGGCTTTCCCGCAAGCTCGGCGTGCCCATGTGGACGCCGGACAAGGAGTTCGACCTTTCGCATCATTTCCGGCATATCGCGCTCCCGCAGCCCGGGCGCATTCGCGAACTGCTGGCCATGGTTTCGACGCTGCATTCAAGCTTGCTGGATCGCGAGTTTCCTCTATGGGAAACAACGCTTATTGAAGGCGTCGCGGACGGGCGTTTCGCGTTGTACAACAAGATGCATCACTCGCTGGTCGACGGCGTCGCCAGCATGCGCCTGACAGAAGCCATCCTGTCGGCCAATCCTGATGCAAGAAACATGGCGCCGCCCTGGGCCATCAAGCGCTATTCAAAGGCGAAGCGGGCAGGGATACCCGGGCCCACCAGCGCGATCAGCAATGCGATCTCTCAGGTTCGCACACAGGCCCGGTCTGTTCCCGCCGTGACAAAGGCCTTGCTCAGCACCTTTCAGCAGGCACGCAAGGAGCCCGAATTTGGCGCCTTGTTCCAGGCACCCGTCACTATCTTCAATCGCAAGATTGGTAACGCCAGACGCTTTGCCGCGCAGTCATGGCCGATGAGTCGCGTGCGCACGATCAGCAAGAAACTCGGATGCACGATCAATGATGTCGTGCTTGCCATGTGCTCGTCCGCGCTTCGCACCTACCTGATCGAACAGGACGCGCTGCCATCAAAGCCGCTGATCACGATGATGCCGATGAGTCTGCGCAAGGACGATAGTGATGGCGGTAACCAGATCAGCATGGTGCTGGCGAATCTGGCGACGCATCTTTCTGATCCGGCAGAACGGCTGGCCCTGATCCGTCGCAGTGTGCAGGCCTCCAAACAGCGACTTGGGCAGATGTCCACGTCGGAAATCATGAACTACACCGCCCTACTTGCAGGGCCGTCAGGGCTGAACATGATTACCGGCGTTGCGCCAGAAAAGCAGCTCTACAACGTGATCATTTCCAATGTGCCTGGGCCCAAGCGAACCCTGTACTGGAATGGTGCAAAGATGGACGGTATGTATCCGGTGTCCATTCCATTCAACGGCATGGCGCTGAACATCACCCTTGTAAGCTATGACGACCAGTTGAATTTTGGTCTGACCGCCTGCAGACGGTCTGTTCCCCATGTCCAGCGGCTGCTGGAATACCTGGAGCAGGGACTGCTTGAGCTGGAGAAGCTGTAGCCGGCCGGCGAGGGGGAACAGTTGCAGGTCAGGCCTGCGACAACTTCGCAGTAACAGCGCGATGCAAGCGATCGGGCAGAAAACAGGTGGCTCTGTAGAGGGCATGTGTTTGTGCCCCAACCAGCCAATGAACCTTGTGGCGGCCGCGATGGTGGGCAGCCTTCCAGATGGTGCGCGCCACGTCTTGCGCTGTCAGTCTGACGCCCAGCGATTTGAGTGAAGCCAGATCCAGACCATCAACCATGTTGGTTTTGACAAACAAGGGCCAGATGTCGCTGACCCGAATGCCGTGTTTCCGCCACTCCAGATCCAATGCTTCGGTGAGTCCGCGAACGGCAAATTTGGTGGACGAGTAGCTGGCCAGATCGGCCGCGCCATAAATGGCAGAGGCTGAGGCCAGGTTGATCAGGCGCGCATCATCGCTGTCACGCAGATAGCTGAAAGCGCGGTGGCATCCATTCATGACGCCCTTTAGATTGACCTCCACAATCGCATGATGGGCGTCAAGTTCAATCTCCTCGAATGAGCCGGATTGCGCGATGCCCGCGTTGTTGAGCAGCACGTTCAACTGACCGCCGCTGCGTTGAGTAAAGGCTGCAAGCTGCGTGGCCCAGCCCTGAACATCAACGACATCCAGCTTGCCGGCGTGTGTTGTATTTGGGCCCAGCTCATCTGCAAGGCGCTGCACAGCATCGGTGTCCACATCGTACAAACCCACGAACCAACCGCCTTCATGAAAGAGCTTGGCCGTTGCTCTCCCAATGCCTTGGGCAGCGCCGGTGATGAAAATCGATTTCGTGCGTTGGCCGGAAGTCATCTATGAGTCCTGCGTTTCGGTGGACCGAGCACTGCCCAGCGACTCCCAATGCCGTGTCATGAATTGACCCATTCGCACCAGTGCCTGGTCCGCTACATCCAGCAGGCCACCATGGATCTGGTAGTCATGCCACATGTCCGGTTCTATCTCCAGTGTCACGTCCACCCCGACGGCTTTGGCATTGGCGGCAAGGCGTTCGGAATCGCTGAGTAGAATTTCGTCCGCACCAACCTGAATCAGAAGTGGCGGCAAGCTGCGGAGCTCAGCAAACAGAGGTGATATGCGTGCGTCGCGCTTCTGCAGTCCGCTGCGATAGGCGTCCGCGGCGCGGCGCAGCCAGTGGGTGCTGAGCATGGGATCCTTTGCGGCCAAGCGCTGGACGCTTTCTCCGGACAGAGACAAGTCTGTCCATGGCGAAATCAGGGCAATGCTTGCGGGCAAGGGCTGACGATCGTTCATCAGTGCCAGCACCGTGCTCAGCACCAGACCAGCGCCAGCAGAGTCACCCGCAAAGGAAATATCCTGGGGTCGAAAGCGCTGCAGCAGATTCCTGTACGCGCGCAGCGCATCTTCCATGCCCGCCGGATAAGGATTCTCCGGCGCCAGTCGGTACTCCAGCGCGAGAACGCTGGCGCCAGTATTCACCGCAAGGCGCGAAGTAATCGCCTTGTGGCTGTCGGCTGAACCGGTGGTATATCCGCCGCCATGCAGATAAAGAATCACGCGGCCGAGATCGCGCTTCTTGCAGCGAACCCACTGCCCGGAAAAAGAAGGGCTCGCAGATTCAGTCGTGGTGTTGCGCGCGCGCAAGCTTGTTTCGGAGATAAAACCGAGCCACAGGCGCTGTATGCCAACAGGTAGTGGCAGGCTCATGACCCCTTTGAATGCAATCCTGAGGCTCAGCCGCAGCAAGATTCTGATCAAGCTATTTCCTTGTTCGGCGTCCGCGATGCAATAGAACGTGCGGACGGCGCAGTTGATTCAATTTGTCCGCCACCAAGGCAGTAGTTTCCATCATAGAGGACGCAGTACTGGCCCGGTGCTACTGCGCGCTGCGCAGAATCGAATTCCACCGTGACACTTCCGTCAGCTTCTTCTTGGGCTGTGCAGGCTTGCAGTGCCTGCCGATGACGAATGCGAGCCTGCAGTCTTGCGGGAAACTTTGCGCATCGTTCGATCCAGGAAAAAGGTCCGGTCTTCAGTGATTGGCTCATCAGCAAAGGATGATGGGCTTCCTGCGACACTCGCAGCACCCCCGACTCCGTGTCTTTGGCCACCACGTACCAGGGTGCATCACGCGCGCCCCGCCTGCCGCCGATCGCCAGGCCGCGTCGCTGTCCCAGCGTATGAAACATCAAGCCTTGGTGCTGACCGACTTCGTTGCCGTCATCGTCAATCATCGGACCGGGCTCAGGTTTCAAATGATTTTCAAGAAACTGACGGAAGGGCCGCTCTCCGATGAAGCAAATGCCGGTGGAATCCTTCCGGCGATGATTGGGCAAGCCTGCAGCGCGCGCCAATTCTCGAACTTCCGGTTTGCTCAGTTCACCAATGGGAAACAGCACCTGCTCGAACTGCGCACGCTCGACCAAGGCGAGGAAATAGGTCTGATCCTTGTCCGGGGTCACTGATTGCAGCAGTCGCGGCCCTTGCGGGCTGTGCTCCAATTGAGCGTAGTGGCCGGTCGCAACGAAGTCTGCGCCCAGCCGCAATGCGTGATCGCGAAATGGTTTGAACTTGACCTCACGGTTGCACAACAAATCCGGGTTGGGCGTGCGCCCGACCTTGTACTCATCCAGGAAAGACTGAAAGACGCGCTCCCGGTATTCTGCAGAGAAATCGACTCTGTGCAGGGTGATCCCCAATTCGTCCGCGACCTCACGGGCGGCCTGGAAATCTTCGGCCGCGGTGCAGTAGGCCTGCTCGTCTTCGGTCCAGTTCTGCATAAACATTCCAGACACGCGATAGCCCTGCTGCTGCAGGCGCCAGGCCGCAACCGCAGAATCAACGCCGCCGGAGAGTCCGACCATGACATGTGCTTTGCTCATGGACGTAATGATCGGCCATATGGCAGGTAATTGGCAGGGCAGGCGTTTTACTGCAGTGCCGGTATAGTCCGCCTGTATGGAGGACGTCACTCAGATTACTGATCGCGCACAGCGTTTGTACGTGGAACTCGTGTGCAGAAAAGAAGAAGCGGAAGGGCATCCCGGCATCGCGCCGGAGGCCGAAGCGCAGGCCATTAAGAGCGGTGGCAGCTTCGCTGAACGAATTCGTTTGCGCGCTGTTTCTCTGCGGGACGCCGAACATTCCATGCTTCAGGTTCAACAAGTGTTGCGAACCGGTCGTCAGGTTCTTGTTGGCGCCCTCTTGATCGCAGCGTTTCTAGGCGTGGCCGCAGCCAGTTCCGCCTTGCAGGGCGCCGGATCGGTGAGCCTGCCGATGATCCTGCTGACGCTCATCGGAGTGAATCTCGCATCGTTAGTGCTCTGGTTAATGTTCCAATTATTGGGGAGGCGATCCGGCGGCCTGATTCGAAGCATCTGGCAAAAGCTGAGCGCGCGATTTGTTGATCGTGCAAACATCCCAAAGGGCCAGTATCGATTCGATCTGGCAAGCGTGGCGGAGTTGACCACCGGTCGAGGGGGGCGCTGGCGACTCGGCGTCATGACACATGCCGTGTGGCTGGCCTATACCTTTGCGGGTTTGTTGAGCCTGACCGTTCTGCTTGTAGTCAGCCGTTATGAGCTGAGCTGGCAGACCACCTTGCTCAGCCCCGAGGGCCTGCATGCCTGGGCGGACAAGATGTCATACGCACCTCGGCTGCTGGGCGCAGCCGGTCCTGATGTCCTGCCATTGAATGGCGAGCTCAGCGCAGAGCATCGGCAAGGTTGGGCGATCTGGATGTTGTTGGCCGTCGTCAGTTACAGCCTGCTGCCAAGGCTGATCGCTCTGGTGCTGTGCTGGATCCTTGCAGCGCGAGAGCAGGCGAGTTGGGCACGTGATCTCTCGCGTCCGGGCTTTGCGCGCCTGCGAGCCCGGCTGATGCCGGATCATTCTGCGGTCTCGGTAATCGACGCGGACGAATCGGACACGCCAAGTGCGAACTTCCCGGATAAGGGGTTAGCAGTGAAATTGCCCGAATCTGGTTTGTTCGCTGTCTTTCTCGAGCGTGCGGGCGAGGAGCGCGATGCGGATTTGACCTGGCTTGATCCGGTAGAAGACGCCGCCAGCCTGCAAAAGGCAGTGGAAGAAATACAAGCTGGCCGGCCTAGCGGACTACTGGTTTTCACAGCGGCTACCGCGACGCCGGATCGCGGCACTGCCCGTGTTCTGGCGCGGCTCGTACAGACGGCGGATGTTCCCGTCTGGTTGGTTTTGACGGCGCTGCCGCAGCTCAAGGCGCGCGGCACACCAGCTTTTCACACACGTGTCGCGGATTGGTCGGCCACTGCCCAGCGCGCCGGCGTGCAGGGTGGGGTGATCGCCTGGGATGATCGACGGCTTCTCGAACCTGAGCCAGAGGCAATGCAGCAGTGAGCTCAAAAACCATCATTTCGCTGGCCGTGGTGGGACATACCAATACCGGCAAGACCTCGCTGTTGAGAACCCTCACCCGCGACCAGAAATTTGGTGAAGTTTCCGATCGTCCATCAACGACGCGCGAAGTGTCCGCGGTATCCCTTCTCGTGGATAGCGTGCCCGTGATGACGCTGTTTGATACGCCAGGACTGGAAGACCCGATGGGCTTGATGGAGCTTCTTGAGGCGGATCAGAATCCTTACGAAGACCCCGTTGCGCGGATTGATGCTTTCCTTGCCACGGATCACGGCGCCGGCAGCTTCGAGCAGGAAGCCAAAGTACTTCGCCAACTCCGCAAAAGCGATGCGGCCTTGTATGTGATCGATGCGCGTGAACCCATGCTGGCCAAGCATCGCGAGGAACTGCGTCTGCTGGCCGAATGCGGCCGCCCCCTGATGCCGGTCCTGAATTTTGTCGCAAGTCCTGAGAGTCACCCTGAACAATGGCGTGAGGGCCTCGCGCGAATGGGCCTTCATGTGCTCGCCGATTTCGACACTGTGGTTTTCGAGCATGAGGCCGAGCGAAGCCTGTTTGCCAAGCTCGAAATCCTGCTGGACGCACACAAGCCTGCCATTCAGTCACTGGCCCGCTTCCGCGATGCCCAGCGCGCTCTGCTGGTCGAGGCTGCGTGTCGCACCATCGCGGACATGCTGATTGATGTTGCCGGTCTGCGAGTTCGAGTTGAAGCAGAAGGCGACTTGAGCGTGCAGAGTCAGCAGATCGAAGAAGTCGTTTGCAAAAGTGAGCAGACGTGTGTGGACGATCTATTGACGTTGTTTCAGTTTGACCTGGGTGCTTTTGCACCGCCCGAGTTGCCATTGGAGCAAGGCCAGTGGGCGCTGGATCCCTTCGATCCAGAGGCATTGAAAGTCTTCGGCGTGCGAACCGGGTCGGCCATCGCTGCGGGTGCAACCGCGGGGGTTTCGGTTGACGCCATGCTCGGTGGCGCAAGCCTTGGAGCGGGCGCCTTGTTGGGAGCCGGTGCCGGGACGTTCTGGAGCTTTTATCAGTCTTTTGGCAAGCGCTGGGTAGACGAGTTGCGGGGCTACCGAGAACTGAGCGTGGAAGAGCAAACACTGGCGCTGCTTTCGGCGCGTCAGATTGCCTTGCTGCACGCCTTGCTTCGGCGCGGGCATGCCAGTACTTCAGCTGTGGAGGCGAAGGCCAGCCGTGGCTGGGTCTCCAAGAATCTGCGCGAGGCCGTCATGCGGGCGCGAGCGCATCCTGACTGGTCAGCGCTCAATAGCGGCGATCGTGGCCCTCGGCCTGATCAGGCACTGGTTCCTTTGATGGCTGCGCTGCGCACGGCGATCAACGGTTGATGTCACGCCAATAAAAAAGACCCGCTGAAACCGAGGTTTCAGCGGGTCTTGCGTAAGGGCAGGGCCTGGAAGCCCTGAGGCGCTCTTAGCCCTTGTCTTCTTCGCCGCCTTCGGCCTTGCCTTCAGCGTCTTCGCCGGCCTCAGCTTCAGAATCTTCCTCGGCATCAAGCTTGGCGACACGTGGCAGGTGAATGGCGATCACAGCCTGATCGTGTTCGTCAGACAGATCGGTCAGTACGACACCTTCGGGAACCTTGATCTGGGAAAGGTGAATCGACTCATCGACGTTCATGCCAGAGACGTCAACTTCGATGAATTCCGGCAGATCCTTGGGCAAGCAGGAGACTTCGACTTCGTTCATCAAGTGCTCGAAGATGCCGCCGCCGGTCTTGACGCCCGGAGCCACTTTCTCGCCCTGGAAATGCAGCGGAACGCGCATGCGGATTTCGACGTCAGCCTTCACACGCAGCAGATCCATGTGCATGACTTCTTCACGCACCGGATGGCGATGAAGATCCTTCAGGACGACCTGCTCGGACTTGCCTGCGAGCGTCATCGTCAGGATGCGCGAGTAGAAAGACTCGTGGCGCAGCTGCTTCCAGAGTTCGTTGTGGCTCACGCTGATGGATTGCGCTTCCTTGCCGGCACCATAGACAACTGCGGGAATGCGACCTGTGCGACGCAGGCGGCGGCTCGCACCTTTGCCCTGTTCCTCGCGCAGCTCTGCAATAATTTCAAAGCTTTGACTCATGAAAATCTCCAGTAAAATCAATGATCCTTCGCCTGCGACCGGGCGAAAGGGGCGCGTAGTGTAGTGGAGCCGCGTGAGGGACGCCATTTTGGCGAAAAAAGCCGTGAAATCGGCCCGGTAGATGCCCGTGATCAGATAAACTTGCGGCCCCCAAAAATCGAGCAATCCATTGTCCGCAGTTCTCAAACTCGATCAGTTCAGCCTGTTGAATGACAGTAATTGTGATGAGCGCATCGTCGCAGCCAAGAAAATCCTCGGCGATCGCTTGGCTATTCTGGGTCACCACTATCAGCGCAACGAGGTGTTCAAGCACGCCGATTATTCCGGCGACTCGCTAAAACTCTCGCAGCAGGCGGCCAATTCCAGCGCCGATTTCATCGTTTTCTGCGGTGTGCACTTCATGGCGGAAGTGGCCGATATCCTCACCTTCGGTGAGCGAAAGGTGATCCTTCCGGATCTGGCAGCAGGTTGCTCCATGGCCGACATGGCCAATCTCGTGAAAGTTAGAAAATGCTGGAAAGAACTTTCAGAACTCCTTGATCCAGATGAAAAAGTGACCCCGGTCACTTACATCAATTCAGCGGCGGACCTGAAAGGCTTCTGCGGCGAGCACGGTGGCATTGTCTGCACCAGTTCCAACGCCCGTGCTGTACTGGAGTGGAGCTTTGCCCGGCGCGAAAAGGTGTTGTTTTTCCCCGACCAGCATCTGGGTCGCAATACCGGTCTGATGATGGACATCCCGATGGAGCAGATGGTGACCTGGGACTTCACCAAGCCTCAAGGTGGCCTCAGCGCAGAGGAAATCCGAAACGCGAGGATCATCCTGTGGAAAGGCTTCTGCTCGGTCCATCAGATGTTCCAGCCTGCGCATATCGATAACTTCCGCAAGGCCAATCCGAACGGCAAGGTCATCAGCCATCCGGAGAACGCGATGGAGGTCTGCCAGAAGTCAGACTTCGTTGGCTCCACCGAGTACATCCTGCGCACCGTGCGCGCATCTGAGCCGGGTGATCACTGGCTGGTGGGTACAGAACTGAATCTGGTCGATCGCCTTGCCGAGGAAATGGCGGAAAAGAACGTCAAAGTGCAGTTCATGAGCCCGACGGTGTGCATGTGCTCCACGATGTTCCGTACGGACCCTCAGCACCTTGCCTGGGTGCTCGACAACCTCGTGGCAGGGGAAGTGGTCAACCAGATCAGCGTTCCCAAGGAAATCGCCGACCCGGCCCGCAAGGCGCTGGATTTGATGCTCGAAGTGGTGGACTAAGACACTTTTTTAGATTTACTCGTGCAATGCAGGTTCTTGCTCTGCATTGCAATTTCTCTCTTGTTTCAAACATCTTGATATTCAATGTTCTCTAACGCCCCCAACTTGAGTCTGACTGATCCCGAAATCGCAGCGACCATCGCGGCAGAAAATGCGCGTCAGGAAGCGCACATCGAACTCATCGCGTCAGAGAACTATTGCAGCCCCGCGGTCATGCAGGCGCAGGGGTCTCAGCTGACCAACAAGTACGCCGAGGGATATCCGGGCAAGCGCTATTACGGTGGCTGCGAGCATGTTGACGTGGCCGAACAACTGGCCATCGACCGTATCAAGAAAGTGTTTGATTGCGACTTCGCGAACGTGCAGCCGCACTCGGGGGCGCAGGCCAATGCTGCCATCTTTCTGTCGCTGGTGAGTCCAGGCGATACGGTCATGGGCATGAACCTGGCGCAGGGTGGTCACCTGACACACGGGCATCCCGCCAACTTCTCAGGCAAGCAATACAAGATCGTGCCCTATGGGCTGGACGCCGAGACGGGTCTGATCGACTACGACGAAATGGAACGCATTGCGCTTGAGCACAAGCCCAAGCTGCTGATCGGCGGCTTTTCGGCCTATTCGCGCGTCAAGGACTGGAAGCGCATGCGCGAGATCGCCGACAAGGTCGGAGCTTTCTTCTGGGTGGACATGGCCCATGTCGCGGGTCTCGTGGCGGCGGGTGAATACCCCAGCCCCCTGCCGCACGCGCATGTTGTGACCAGCACCACGCACAAGACGCTGCGCGGCCCTCGCGGCGGCATCATCCTGAGCAAGGGGCAGAGCGAAGATTTCAACAAAAAGCTCAATTCAGCGGTTTTCCCGGGTATTCAGGGTGGTCCGCTGATGCACGTGATTGCAGCCAAGGCCGTGGCATTTGGCGAAGCGCTCGACCCGGGCTTCAAGACCTATCAGAAGCAGGTGGTGGCCAATGCACGGGCCATGGCGCGCGTCTTTCTGGATCGCGGCTACAAGGTGGTTTCAGGAGGCACGGACGATCACCTGTTCCTGCTCGACCTGATTGCCAAGAACGTGACCGGAAAGGACGCTGAAGCGGCGCTGGGACGTGCGCACATCACGGTCAACAAGAATTCGGTGCCCAATGATCCCAAGTCCGCTTTTGTGACCAGTGGGCTTCGACTGGGTTCGCCAGCATCGACCACGCGCGGCTTCAAGGAAGCGGAAATGGCGCAGGTGGCCGGCTGGATTGCCGACGTGGTTGACGCGCTTGCGGTGGGCGATGGATTAGATCAGGTCATCGACAGCGTGCGCGCTGCAGCGGCTGAGTTGTGTGCCCGTTACCCGGTCTACAACGCGGGCACGTCCGGCGCGTGAGAACCATCGCCCTGACGCTTGGGGTGAGCTAGGCATGCAGTGTCCGTTCTGTAATGAGCCTGACACGCGCGTCATTGATTCGCGTCTGGCCGAAGAAGGCACGCAGGTACGTCGCCGACGCGAATGCTCTGCGTGCAAAGGACGGTACACCACGTTCGAGCGTGCTGAACTGGCGATGCCGAGCATCGTCAAGCGGGGCGGAACACCTGAGCCTTTCGACGAAGACAAACTGCGTCGGGGCTTCGACAGCGCTCTGTACAAGCGCCCAGTATCGCGGGACGCTATTGACCATGCTGTCGAGAACGTCATGCGCAAGCTGCGGCAGACGGGAGAGCGGGAAGTGGCTACACCGCAGATCGGCGAGTGGGTCATGGAAGAGCTTCGCGACCTCGATCAGGTGGCCTACGTGCGATTTGCCTCGGTCTACATGAGCTTTGAAGATATCAACGCGTTCCGTGACGAGATCGAACGCATTCAGCATCTGCCATCTCCGGAGCAGCGCAAGAGTCAGTTGTCGTTGATTGCAAATAGCGAGGACAAGAAGCCGTCGGCTCGCAAGACGGTTCGCAACAAGAAGTCCAAATGAATTCGACGTCTGCCGCATCGTATATGGCGACAGCCCTGCAGTTGGCCGCGCGTGGTCGCTACAGCAGTTTTCCCAATCCCCGAGTGGGCTGCCTGATCGTCAAGGACGGCAAGATTGTCGGCCAAGGCTGGCACGCACGAGCGGGTGAGCCGCATGCTGAAATTCACGCGCTGCGTGAGGCTGGTAAAAATGCGCGAGGTGCTGACGTCTATGTGACGCTCGAGCCCTGCGCGCATCGGGGACGTACGGGCCCATGCGCCCAGGTGCTGATCGAAGCCGGCGTGCACAAAGTGACTGGTGCCATGCAGGACCCTAATCCACTCGTGGCAGGCAAGGGCTTCGCTGCATTGAATAATGCTGGCATTGAAACCGAATGTGGTGTTCTGGAGCAGGCGGCCCGCACCCTGAATCGGGGTTTTGTCAGCCGTATGCAGCGCGGTCGCCCTTTTGTGACCCTCAAACTCGGCGCCAGTCTGGATGGCCGCACCGCGATGGCCAGCGGCGAATCAAAATGGATTACCAGCGAGGCTTCCCGCGCGGACGTTCATCGGCTTCGCGCGGAAGCTGGCGCGGTGCTGACCAGTGCGGCCACCGTGCTGGCGGATGATCCCGAACTAAACCTGCGTTGGTTCAAGCAGAGTGATCGCCAGCCAGATCGAATTGTTCTGGATGCGGGACGAAAGGTCGGCGCTACTGCGCGGGTTTGGGCCGACGACGGCGCATCCCGGTGGTGGGTGGTGGGCGCGAACGTGATGAGCTTTGCCGATGCGGCGGCCATGTCAGAGGTTGCCGAGGCACCTCGGCCACCTCTGAGCGACATTCTGAGCCAGCTGGCTCAGCAGCAGATCAACAGTGTTCTGGTTGAAAGCGGCCCGATCTTGGCGGGCGCCTTGCTCAAGGCGCAGCTCGTCGACGAACTCGTGCTCTACCTTGCGCCGCAGTTGCTGGGCAGCGATGCACGCGCTATGGCCCTGATACCCGGTCTCGAACGACTGGTTGATCGCATCGAGTTGAGCTTCCAGGAAGTGCGTCTGGTCGGGCCTGACTTGCGTGTGACCGCTGTACCCAAATTGAAGGACTGAATCATGTTTACCGGCATTATTGAAGCGCGCGGAACCATTGCGCAGATCAAGCCTGAAGGCGAAGACTTGCGCATGCTGATTACCTGTGCGAGCGACTATCTCAAGGACGTCAATCTAGGCGACAGCGTGGCAGTCAGCGGCATCTGCCTGACGGTGCAGAACAAGGCCGAGCAGGGCTTCTATGCCGATCTTTCAACCGAGACCCTGGGCGCGACGTCCAGCGGCAGCTGGGCAGAGAATCGCGCGGTCAATCTGGAGAAGGCGCTAACGCCGAGCAAGGCATTGGGCGGACACATGGTGTCTGGCCACGTCGACGGCCTAGGCACTTTGCTTGAGCGGCGGCAGGATGCGCGCTCATGGCGGCTGCGTTTTTCTGCGCCCGACGAACTCGCCAAATACATTGCCCGCAAGGGCTCCATCACCATAGACGGCATCAGCCTGACGGTGAACGACGTCGAAGGGAGTCACTTTGGCGTTAACATCATCCCCCACACCATGGATCAAACCACCCTGGGCGACCTGCGCGAAGGCGACAAGGTCAATCTGGAAGTGGACCTGATCGCGCGATACCTGGAGCGGCTGCTGGCCGCCAGAGAGACCTCATGAGCAACAAAATTGCCAACATCAACCAGAGCCGCAAGTCCGACAAGGGCGGCCTGGACTACATTTCAGACATCCTGGCGGACTTCAAGGCCGGCAAGATGGTCATCATGATGGATGACGAAGATCGCGAGAATGAAGGCGATCTGATCATGGCCGCCAGCGCCGTGCGCGCCCAGGACATCAACTTCATGGCGCGTTACGGTCGTGGGCTGATCTGCCTGACCCTGACCGCGGAGCGCTGCCGCCAGCTGCGCCTGCCGCTGATGGTGACGCAGGGCGATGATATGCACCGCACCGCCTTCACAGTGTCGATTGAAGCTGCTGAAGGTGTCACTACGGGAATTTCCGCGCATGACCGTGCACAGACCATTCAGGCTGCGGTCAAGGCCGATGCGCGGCCTACGGATCTGGTCCAGCCGGGGCATATTTTTCCCTTGATGGCGGAAGCCGGTGGCGTGCTGGCCCGTGCCGGCCACACTGAAGCAGGATGCGATCTGGCCCGCCTTTCCGGGTTTGAGCCGGCGTCGGTGATCGTCGAGATTCTCAATGAGGACGGCACCATGGCGCGTCGTCCGGATCTGGAGAAGTTCGCGCGCGAACATGACCTCAAGATCGGAACCATTGCTGACTTGATTCGCTACCGGCTGGATAACGAACACAGCATCGAACGGGTTGCCGAGACACACATTCAGACTGAATTTGGCGAGTTCCACCTCGTCAGCTATCAGGATGCCGTTGATGGCACCGTTCATCTGGCCCTGATCAAGGGCAAGGTTGATCCCAACAATCCCACGCTCGTGCGCGTGCACCTGCGCAATACGCTCTCGGACATGATTGGCGCCGAGTCAGAGCATTTCGCCTGGCCTTTGCGCCGCGCGATGAAACGCATTGCCGAAGAGGGCAGCGGCATCATCATCGTTCTGCGCAAGGCCGAAGCGTCGCGTGACTTGATCCAGCAGATTGTGGGGCTCAATCGAGGCGGCCCGGCACCTGACGACCACTCAGGTGATCCTGGCTCTGATCCCAAGGTGCTGAGGACCTATGGCATTGGTGCGCAGATCCTGTTTGACCTTGGCGTGCGCCGCATGCGCGTGCTTTCTGCACCCAAACGGCTCCACGGGCTCTCCGGCTTCGGACTGGAAGTCGTTGAATACGTTCCCTGCGACTAAGCGAGCAAACAGGCCAACACATGAGTGATGTCAAAACCGGTTTCAGCAAACCCGCCGCGCCAGAGCCGCGGGAATTTGCCAAGACGCGCGTAGCGCTGATTTCGACCCGCTGGAACGTCGAGATTATCGATGCACTTTGCGCGGGTGCTCACAGGGCATTTCGAGCCTGGGGGATTCGCGACGAGAATCTCATCGAAACCAAGGCGCCGGGCGCCTACGAACTACCTTTGGCCGCTCACGCCGCATTGAGCAGCGGCAAGATTGATGCGGTCGTTGCGCTGGGGGCGATCATCCGCGGTGATACCCCGCATTTCGAATATGTATCGGGCGAATGTTCGCGGGGACTGATGCAGGTGCAACTGCAGTTTGGAAAGCCGGTTGCCTTTGGAGTTTTGACGGTCAATACCGTTGAGCAGGCAACTGAAAGAAGCGGCAGCGGCCGTGACAACAAGGGCTATGAAGCGGTTTCTGCCGCATTGGAAATGATCAGACTTATGCGGACCTTTCGTTGAAGACAGAATCAGGGAATATCAGCCGTCGCGGCCTGTCACGTCGGTTGACCGTGCAGGCGCTCTATCAATGGATGGTCAACGAAACTGCACCTTCTGTTCTGCTCAAGCAATTCCGTGAACAGGAGGCGGGCCTGGGTCGCGCAGATCCGGTTTATTTTGAGGAATTGCTCAACGGCTGCGTGGAGCAAGCTCAGGAACTGACAATGCGGCTCGTACCGCATCTGGACCGGCCATTGGCGCAGATCGATCCGGTCGAGCACGCAGTTCTGCTTCTGGGCGCCTACGAAATGGCCAGCAAGCCGGAAGTGCCCTGGAAAGTCGTGGTCAACGAATGCGTCAATCTGGCCAAACTTTTTGGTGCCGAGGACGGCTTCAAGTTCGTCAACGGCGTGATCGACAAGCTGGCCAGGGAACTGCGCCCAGAAGAAGTCGACTTCGCGGACTAGTGCTGGTCACACGCAGGTATCTTGCGTGAACGAATTCGAGATCATCAGGCACTACTTTCGCGAGCTGACGCCACCAGCGACGGGTGAGATTCTCGGCATAGGCGACGATTGCGCGCTGCTTGCGCTTGCCGCGGGTGAGCAACTCGTGGTGAGCACCGACAGCCTGGTAGCGGGTCGCCACTTTGCACATTCAGTTGCCCCTTATGACCTGGGGTACAAGGCGTTAGCCGTCAATCTTTCCGACCTCGCGGCAATGGGGGCGTCGCCGCGCTGGTTCACGCTCGCGCTTACGCTGGATCGCTTTGAGCCCGAATGGCTACAGGAATTTGCACGCGGGATGAGTGAACTGGCCCGGACATCGGGCATTGGACTGGTCGGGGGAGACACCACTCGCGGCCCGCTGAATATCAACGTCACCGTTATGGGCGCGGTCGAGCCGGGCAGGGCGATGCGGCGTGACGGTGCCCGAATTGGCGACGTGATTTGCGTTACAGGCACATTGGGTGATGCTGCCCTGGCTTTGCGCCTGGCCGGTGACGCCAGAGAAGCACAAGCCTGTATGGGTGACGATCTGAGATTTCTGCAAACACGCCTGCATCGACCCGAACCCAGAATCGCAGCCGGCCGGCAGCTCAGTGTCTGGGCGCACGCGGCAGTTGATATCTCGGACGGACTGGCTGCCGATCTTTCCCACATTCTGGCCGCGAGCCATGTCGGCGCCGAATTGATTGAGGCGGACTTGCCGCAGTCAGGTGCATTCCTGCGATGTTGCGAAAGCCAGCAGCGCAGGGCGCATCTGCTTCATGGCGGAGATGACTACGAGCTCTGCATCTGCATGCCAGAAGACGATTTTTTGAAGGCGCAGGCGGCAAGCCCAACTGCACTGGTAAGGATTGGCAGGGTCGTTGAGGGTGAGAATCTGAGCCTGATCGAGGCGACTGGCGATAAGCTTGTGATCCCCCCACATGGTTTCCGGCACTTCGAGTGAATGATTCAGCAAAGAGAATTCCCGCACCACCCGCGCGGCTGATTCTGTCGACGCCCGTACACTTTCTGGCGTTCGGTTTTGGGGCGGGTCTATCGCGCTGGGCGCCCGGCACACTGGGAACGCTGGTTGCGGTGCCACTGTTCCTGCCGTTTGCCTTCCTGCCCTGGCAGGCACTCGCGGCGACTGTGGTGATTCTGTTTGCTATGGGCTGCTGGATTTGCGGTGCCAGCGCAAGAATGCTCAAGGTCGCCGATTACGGCGGCATCGTATTCGACGAGATTGTCGGCTATCTGGTGGCATGCGCGGCCTTGTTGCCCGCGCTGAAGGGGCCCAGCTGGCCGCTCGGCGTGGGCATGGTTGCGGCGTTTGTACTGTTTCGCTTGTTCGATATCCTCAAGCCATGGCCCATCAGCTGGTGTGATCGGAATCTGCACGGCGGGTTCGGCATCATGATTGACGACCTGCTGGCTGGGATCGGTGCAGCGGCGGCTCTGTGGGGGCTGGGGCAAGTTCCGAATCCGTGGCCGATAAATTAGGACTGAGTGCCAAACTCATCGATGCCCGGTCAAAAAATGCCCTGAATCATTAAATCAGACGCCGGCGACTCTCAAAACTTCGAAACGCTGTCGCCCTGACAATAATGGCCGCATCCATCTGAATTGCTGCCCCGGATTCGCGCGTGAGCCTGGTGGATTGCAGGCTGATACCGGATCACGGAGCATTATTCGGATAACGAGTGCGGGGTCGGATTCTGTCCCGACAAGCAGCAAAAGCCTGAAGTCTGAGAGTGGGTTGACCTCAGAGCCGATGTCACAGACCCCGCCCGCGGTCGCTTTGGAACGATTCTCAGCTTAAAATGACGCACTGCCGCATGGCCCTGGGGCCAATCGGTATCTATCCACACAGCAGAAGAAAATCATTGTATGCAGATAGAACGCGACGTGATGGAATACGACGTTGTCATCGTTGGCGGAGGCCCTGCGGGCCTGTCAGCCGCATGCCGACTCAAGCAAAAAGCCGCTGAAGCGGGACAGGAAATCAACGTCTGTCTCGTTGAAAAAGGCTCCGAGATAGGCGCCCACATTCTCTCTGGCGCCGTACTGGAACCCAGGGCACTGAATGAGCTGTTTCCTGACTGGAAGAAGAATGGCGCGCCACTCAATACACAGGTCGCGCGCGACGATGTGTACTTCTTCCTGAGTGAGACCAATGCGGTCAAGATGCCCAATCTCTTTGTGCCCAAGACGATGCACAACGAGAACAACTACATCATTTCGCTGGGTAATCTCTGCCGCTGGCTCGGTGAGCAGGCTGAAGCACTCGGCGTAGAAATCTACCCTGGTTTTGCAGCGCAGGACGCCATCATTGACGAGCAGGGCGTGGTGCGCGGTATCACCGTAGGTGACATGGGCGTAGGCCTTGATGGCGAACCCAAGGAAGGCGACTTCACCCCGGGTATGGAGCTGCGTGCAAAATACACGCTGTTTGCAGAAGGGTGCCGCGGGCACATCGGCAAACGGCTGCTGAAGAAGTACGAGTTGGATAAGGATGCAGATCCCCAGCATTACGCCATCGGGCTCAAGGAAGTCTGGACGGTCGACCCCGCCAAGCATGAGCCGGGCCTCGTGGTCCACGGTGCTGGCTGGCCGCTCAACAACAGCAATCCAGGCGGCTCTTTCCTTTATCACCTGGATCAGGACACCGTGGTCTGCGGCCTGATTGTCGATCTGTCCTACTCCAATCCTTATCTGTCGCCCTTTGACGAGTTCCAGCGCTTCAAGCACCACCCGGTGATAAAGCAGTATCTGGAAGGCGGAACGCGCGTCAGCTATGGCGCGCGCGCCATCTGCAAGGGTGGGTTCAACTCTCTGCCCAAGATGGTGTTCCCCGGCGGCGCATTGATTGGTTGTGATCTCGGCACGATGAATTTTGCCAAGATCAAGGGCAGCCATACGGCGATGAAGTCCGGCATGTTGGCAGCTGATGCCTGTGCCGAAGCCCTATTCGCTGGCGCGGAAGGTGGCGATGAACTGACGGCTTTTCCGGTCAAGTTCAAGGAAAGCTGGCTCTACGAAGAGCTCTACCAGAGCCGCAATTTCGGTGTCTGGCTGCACAAGCTCGGCGCCATTTTCGGCGGTGCCATGAATTATATCGAGCAGAACTGGTTTGGCGGCAAAGCGCCTTGGACGGTCCATGATCTGAAGAAAGATCACGAATGCCTGACGCTCGCCAAGGATGCGCCAAAAATTGATTACCCCAAGCCGGACGGCAAGCTGAGTTTCGACAAACTGTCTTCAGTATTTGTGTCCAGCACCAATCATGAGGAAGATCAGCCGGTGCATCTCAAGCTGGCCGACCCAAGTATCCCCATCGACAAGAACCTGCCGATGTATGACGAACCGGCTCAGCGTTATTGTCCGGCTGGTGTCTACGAAGTGGTCGGCGAGGGTGATGACAAGCGCTTTCAGATCAACGCTCAGAATTGCGTTCACTGCAAGACCTGTGACATCAAGGACCCCGCGCAGAACATTACATGGGTTGCGCCGGAAGGATCAGGTGGACCTAACTACGCCAATATGTAGCTTGGGCTGCCTGATAGATGTCGTGGTTCAGAAAGTCCAAGAGTCGGGAGGAAAAAGACAAGCAATACATTGAGCTTTGCCGCCAGGAACACAGCAGCGTGTCTCAGTTTCTGCAAGCAGATCAGCGAGAAGGCTGTTTTATTGAAGTTGGTGCCAATGAGCCGGTGAGCGAAAACTCCCAGACTTGGCACCTTGAGCAGTCTGGCTGGCACGGTCTGCTGATCGAGCCGATTGGCGAATTGTGTGAGCTGGCGAGGAGTCAGCGGCCAAGATCGCAGGTAGCACAAGCTGTTTGTGTAGACGAAAGTCAGGTTGGGCAAGCTAGGTTGATGATTCCGCGCCGTGACGGGCAGGCTCATCACAACATGGCCTCCCTGACGGTCGATCGGCATCAAAGTGCGCGGACGGACTTCGATGAACTGGTCGTCAGAGCGGCGACACTGGGCCAATTGGTAGATGAGCATCAGATAACAGAGGTCGATTTCTTATCGATCGATGTCGAAGGCCACGAGATGGGCGTACTCAGAGGTGCCGAGCTTGATCGGCTCAGACCTCGGCTGATCCTTCTCGAAGATGATTGGGTCTACATGGACAAGCATCGCTACCTGAAGCAGTTTGGTTATCGCCTGGCTCACCGCACGGGAAGGCTCAATAGTTGGTATGTTCGCAGTGATGTAAATGGCCCTGTTTTGGGCTGGCTACAAAGGCTGAATAATTGGCAACGGTTTTTTATCGGAATCTGGCCGCGAAAAATTCGACGCGCCATCCGATCTGGGTCACTGGAGCCGCTCAGGCGTCTCTGACACTTCAATAGGTATGGTTTCCAAATCATGGGATTTTCACTGAAATGAAAGCATTGGTAAGCGTAAAACGTGCGGTGGACTACAACGTCCGCATCCAGGTCAAGCCAGATGGTTCTGGTGTGGTCACTGATGGCGTCAAGCACTCGATGAACCCCTTTGACGAAATCGCGATGGAAGAAGCGGTTCGCCTGAAAGAAAAGGGCGTGATCACCGAGATTGTCGCAGTGACTGTTGGCGTCAAAAAATGCGAAGAAACGCTGCGTTCCGCGCTGGCATTTGGCGCCGACCGTGCTGTGCATGTTCTGGAAGAGGGCGAAGTGCAGCCCCTGACTGCGGCAAAAGCTCTGGCTGCTGTCTACAAGAAGGAAGACGCAAAGCTCTTTCTGTGCGGCAAGCAGGCGATCGACGATGATGCCAACCAGACAGGCCAGATGATTGCCTCTTTGCTTGAGCTTCCGCAGGCCACGTTTGCATCGAAGGTCGAAATCGAAGGCGACAAGGCCAAAGTGACCCGCGAAATTGACGCCGGCCTCGAAACGCTTGAAGTTGACCTGCCCGCCGTGATCACGGTTGATCTTCGCCTGAACGAGCCGCGCTATCTCAAACTGCCGGACATCATGAAAGCCAAGAAAAAGCCGATTGATCCGCAAAGCTTTGAAAGCCTCGGTGTAACTGCAGGTGCAGGGCTCAAGGTGACCAAGACGGCGAATCCGCCGAGCCGCTCCAAGGGCATCATCGTCAAGACTGTGGACGAACTGGTCGAAGCACTCAAGGCCAAAGGACTCGTTTAATTTGATTTCTCCTGGTGCTTTGAGCGCCGGGAGTACGACATCAAGGAAATAGCATGAGCAAGATTCTCATCGTTGCAGATCATCACGACGGCAAGCTCGGTGCCGCCGTCAAGAAAACCGTTTCAGCTGCCGGCCCGATTGGCGGCGAAATCCACGTCGCCGTGTTCGCTGTGGACGGCGCATCCATCGCTGCCGAAGCGGCGAAGATTAATGGCGTTGCCAAGGTATTGCAGGTAGACAACGCCGCCAATGAGCATGAGATGGCCGCGGTTCTGACGCCGCAGATCGTCGAAATAGCGAAGGGTGGCTACACCCACGTCCTGTTCCCCGGTAACACCTTTGGCAAGGACATTGCACCGCGCGTATCGGCCAAGCTCGATGTGCAGCAGGTCAGCGACATCATGGCCGTGCATAGCGCCACCAGCTTCGATCGTCCGATTTATGCGGGCAACGCAATTGTGACCGTGGAAGCCCCGGCTGAGCCTTGCATCGTCGCCACGGTTCGCCTGGCCTCGTATCAGGCAGCCGGCGAAGGTGGCAGCGCCGCAGTTGAAGCGGTATCAACCTCAGCCGAGATTCCCACCCACACGCGATTCGTGAATCTGGAAGCCGCCAAGTCTGAGCGTCCAGACCTGCAGTCAGCCGCCCGAGTGGTCTCAGGTGGCCGTGCGCTGGGTAGCGAAGAGAACTTCAAGTTGATCTACGACTTTGCAGACAAGATTGGCGCCGGCGCCGGCGCCAGCCGTGCTGCCGTTGATTCAGGCTACTGCCCGAATGACATGCAGGTCGGCCAGACCGGCAAGATCATCGCTCCGGAGCTGTATTTCGCCATTGGTATCTCGGGTGCAATTCAGCATCTGGCAGGAATCAAGGATGCACGAACCATTGTCGCCATCAACAAGGATGAAGAAGCGCCCATCTTTGAAGTGGCAGATTTTGGTCTGGTCGGTGATCTGTTCCAGATCGTCCCGGAGCTTGCAGAAAAGCTCTGATTGCTTCAGGTGAGTGGTAATGACGAGGGCCGGGAAACCGGCCCTCGTCGTATCTGAAGGTCGCCGTCGCCTTCATCGCCAATCGCGGACTCCGATGATTTCTAATGCCTGGATCTTTGTCGCAAGCCAGCTAGCCAAAGCGCAGATTAGATTCATTCAGTGTCATCTGCCCAAGGATCTGCAGACGAATGCGCCGTGACCAGATATCAACGGACGAACGAATTTGCGGCCAGCAGTGATTCGGCGTCGTGGGAGTCGATGGTCAAGCAGAGGCGTCAGCGCGCTGGCGGCCAGAGGGCCCGCATTTACCCACTGATCCGGGTGGCAACGGCAGTATGCGGAAACCAAGTGCCCCCCGCTCTATAGAGGGCGACCGCACTTCTGCTGCGACTAAGCAGACGAGAATTGGCCTCGAGTTTTCCCAATCTGGGTAGCCTTCAGCGGCGGAAAATCCACGCCCTGCATCTACGGCGAAATGCCCAGCAGCTGACCAGCGAATCAGCCGAAGCGTGAAAAGTCCGGTTTACGCTTTTCCAGGAAGGCGCCGATGGCTTCCTGCGCTTCGGGATACTTGAGCATGGGTACGAAGTGGAAAGCCTCCAGGGGAATTGCCTGACTCACAGTGGCATCAGTCCAGCGCTTCATCAGTCGCTTGGTGGTGCGCAATGCGTTGGGAGGCTGAGCAGCGAGTTTTTTGGCTCTTTCATTGACGCGTTCGGCAAGACCTTCCGGTGGCAGTACCTCATTGACCAGGCCGCATTCTCTTGCGTGTTCTGCCGTAAAGGCTTCGCCGAACATTGCCAGTTCCATGGCCTTCGCATGCCCCATGATTCTCGGCATCAGATAGGTTGACGCGTATTCCGGAACAATTCCGATGTTTACGAAGGGCAGCTGAAAACGGGCGCTCTTGCTTGCGTAGATCAGGTCGCAATGAAGCAGCATGGTGACACCAACGCCAATAGCCAATCCATTGACGGATGCAATCACCGGTTTTGGAAAGGCCGCGAGGGCATTCATGAACTGAATCACGGGCGCATCACCGCCACCATCCGCTCTTTTGAGGAAATCAACCATGTCATTGCCGGCGCAGAATGAGTCCTCTGAACCCGTCAGCACCAGAATGCGTACTTCGGGGTCCGTTGCAGCGGCGCGAATAGACGCGGCCAGAACAGAGTACATGTCCTGGGTCAGCGAATTCTTCTTGTCAGCGCGGTTCAACTGTAGCGTGAGGACACTGCCATCACGAGACTGCTTCACGGGAAGTGCTTCGGCTTTTTCCATTTTGCTTGCAAGGCCAGGTTTGAGTGCAATTGCGGAGTCAGACTTTGAATCTCAGAACAGATCTGCTTTGTCGCCCGTACTGTCTTGGGCTTCGTCGCGCGCAGCAATCCAGTCGCCAGTGATCATCTGCCGGTAACTCATGCCGGGGCCCACCATGGGGTACACCGAAGCCATGGGGTCAATGACGACTTCCAGGAAAGCGGGTCCAGGAAAATCAATGAATTCTTTTGCAACCCGCTCGAGGTCAGCCTTGTGCTCCACACGCTTGGCGAACTCAAAGCCATCAGCCTCGGCTGCCTTGATGAAATCCTTGCGATGCAGACTCTTGTCCGAGCCCGAATAACGCGAAGCGAAGAACAGTCGCTGCCATTGCTTCACCATGCCGTCGCCATAATTGTTGAGCACGACAATCTTGACCGGCAGGTTATAGGTGGTGGCGGTTTCCAGTTCTCCCAGATTCATTCGAATGGAAGCATCGCCATCGATGTCGATGACGACACAGTCCTTGCGCGCAAACGCAGCGCCAATGGCCGCCGGTAGTCCGAAGCCCATCGTGCCCATCGAGCCAGAGGTCAGCCACAGCCGGGGTTGCTTGAAGTCGAAGTACTGTGCGGCCCACATCTGGTGCTGGCCCACGCCGGTAGACACCACCGCATTGCCCTGCGTGATTGCGTTCAGCGCTTCAATCACGGCGTGAGGCTGAATGGCATCTCCTTCGCGCTCATAGTTCATCGCGTGCGTCTTCTTGAGTTCCGCAATGTGCTGATGCCAGGGCGCAAAGGCGGGCTGGAATCCCTTTGCCTGGATATAGCTGGTCAGCTTGCTGAGCGCCTGAGACACGTCGCCCACGTGGTGCCAGTCAACCGACTTGACCTTGCCGATCTCCGCAGGATCAATATCCAGATGCGCAATGTGTTTTGCGTTGGGGGCGAACTTTGACGGCACGCCAGCCACGCGGTCGTCGAACCGGGCACCGACCGCGATCAGAAAGTCGCAATCATCGACGGCGTAGTTTGCAAAGGCGGTGCCGTGCATGCCCAGCATCTGCAAGGACAACTCACGCGTTGTGTCGTAAGCGCCAATGCCCATCAGCGTGGTTGTTACCGGAATGCCAAATGCATCGGAGAACGCCCGCAGTTGCTCTGAAGCTCCGCCGTTGATCACGCCACCACCGGCATACAGCAGGGGACGGCTGGATTGCTTGAGCATGGCCAGGAAGCTTTCCGCATCTTCCTCATCCAGCGTGTTGGACACGATCTTGTTCAGACGGGCGCGATAACCGGGCAGGGGCAGGACACCCTGACCCCGAAACGGGCCGCTCCAGTTCTGCACATCCTTGGGAATATCCACGACCACCGGGCCAGGTCGGCCGCTGCGGGCAATCTCGAAGGCACTGCGCAGGGTGGCCTCGAGCTTGTTCGGATCGGTCACCAGAAACACGTGTTTGGCAGCCGAGCCCATGATGGTGCTCACCGGGGCTTCCTGGAAGCCGTCCGAGCCGATCGCGGCGGTGGGAACCTGCCCACACAGCACCACGATGGGAATGGAGTCGGCAGCGCAATCCCGTACCGGCGTTACCGTGTTGGTTGCACCGGGACCGGAAGTCACCAGGCAGACGCCCACTTTGCCGGAAGCACGGGCATAGCCGGCGGCCATAAAGCCGGCGGCCTGTTCATTTGCAGGCACGATCAAGGGCATGGGCTCCACGCCGTCCGTGCCACGGTGGGTTTCGTTGTAGCGAAACACAGCGTCGTAGGTTGGCAGAATGGCGCCGCCTGAGTACCCGAAAATGACGTCTACACCTTCATCCGCCAGCACCTGGACGACGGTTTCGGCGCCACTCAGGGTGATATCGGATTCGGAGCTTTCGGGTATGGGCATTGCGGCATTCATGAGACTGCTGACAGATCGGGGAAAAAAGAGGCGATTTATAACATAAACCGGCCCCGCAGCCGATGCCCGAATGCCGTAATTTGCTGTCGCCAAGGGCGGTGCGGAGGTATCCAGCCGTCCTGCTGACTGCTTCCAGGCGACTGGCCCGAGCTTGCCCCGAAACCCTCACAGGATTAAAGTCGCGCCCCTTTCCTGCTGGGATTCCGGCCTTGCGCCATATCATTTCCATACTGTTGCAGAACGAAGCGGGTGCCCTTGCACGGGTGGCCAACATGTTCTCCGCCCGTGGCTACAACATCGACTCCCTGTCGGTTGCGCCGACGCACGACTCGACTGTGTCGCGGCTCACGCTTGTCACCAATGGCTCGGATGACGTCGTTCATCAGATTGTTCAGCAGACCCGCAAGCTGATTGACGTGGTCGAGATTGAAGATCTGGTAACTCAGGACCATCTGGAGTGCGAGTTGGTTCTGATCAAGGTTGAGGCCAGTGGAGACGTGATCGCGCAGGTTACCGAGTGCGCCCGCAAGCATCGGGCAATCCTGCTGGACGAAAGCGCCGAGACCCGAACCATTCGCCTCGCCGGTACCGGCGCAGAGGTCGACGAGTTCGTCAGCGAGCTGTCAGCGATTGCAGATGTACTCGAACTGGTTCGCAGCGGTGTGGCTGCACTCGGTCGTGGCACGCAGATCATGGCGATGCCTGCCTAGAGTCAGCGTCCCTCACGCATGCGTGGCAACCGTGATTTTCCTGGTGCCGCGCTTATTCAAGTTTCATATCAACACTTTCAAGAAACGCTTTCCGGAGTTTTCAGACTATGAGCATCACGGTTTATTACGACAAAGACGCAGACCTTTCAATTATCCAGTCCAAGAAGGTCGCGATTCTGGGATATGGCTCACAGGGCCATGCCCATGCGCTTAACCTGAAGGATTCAGGCGTTGATGTCACCGTGGCGCTGCGCAAAGGCTCCAAGAGCTGGGACAAGGCCGTCAACAGCGGCCTGGCAGTCAAGGAAGTTGGCGAAGCTGTGAAAGGTGCAGATCTGGTGATGATTCTGGCCCCTGATCAGGATCAGGCCGCCATCTACAAAGAATCCGTGGCTCCCAACCTCAAGCAGGGTGCAGCACTGGCTTTTGCGCATGGATTCAACATTCACTTTGGCCTGATTGAGCCGCGTGCCGATCTCGACGTGATCATGATTGCCCCCAAGGGCCCCGGACACACGGTGCGCAGCACCTACACACAGGGCGGCGGCGTGCCGAGCCTGATCGCCATTAGCCAGGACGCCACGGGCAGTGCCAAGCAGATCGCGCTTTCATATGCCTCAGCCAATGGTGGTGGCCGAGCCGGCATCATCGAGACCAATTTCCGCGAAGAAACCGAAACCGATCTGTTCGGCGAGCAGGCGGTCCTTTGCGGCGGCGCAACCGCGCTGGTCCAGGCTGGGTTTGAGACGCTGGTTGAAGCTGGGTACGCCCCTGAAATGGCTTACTTCGAGTGCCTGCACGAACTCAAGCTGATTGTTGACCTGATGTACGAAGGCGGCATGGCCAACATGCGCTACTCCATTTCCAATACGGCTGAATACGGCGACTACACGCGCGGCCCGCGTGTGGTGACCGAAGAAACCAAGAAGGAAATGAAGAAGATCCTCACCGAGATCCAGACCGGCCAGTTCGCGCGCGAGTTCGTGCTTGAGAACCAGGCGGGCGGCCCCACGCTGAAAGCGCGTCGCCGCATCGGTGCCGAGCACCAGATCGAGGAAGTGGGCGCCAAGCTGCGCGGCATGATGCCCTGGATCGCCAAGAACAAGCTGGTCGACAAGACCAAGAACTAAGGCTCGCTTAAGAAAATCCTTGGCGCAGGATTCATGAGGCCCACCATCGGCGTAAGATGGTGGGCCTATTTGTGCCAACGGCAGTACGCCGGAACCTGAAGATGCAAGACGACACACCGCCAGTTTCGCGAAAGAAGGGCGTCTATCTTCTGCCCAACCTGTTCACCACCGTTACGCTTTTTGGCGGCTTTTACGGTGTGGTGATGGCAATGACCGGGCGCTTTGAGAACGCCGCGGTGGGTGTTCTTGCAGCAATGATTGCCGACGCGCTGGATGGGCGCATCGCGCGTATGACCGGAAGCGAAAGCGACTTCGGCAAGGAATACGATTCGCTCTGTGACATGGTGGCCTTTGGCGTGGCGGCCAGCATCATCATGTTCGCCTTTAGCCTTCAGCACCTCTCGGCATATCCGTGGCTTGGCGGACGTCTGGGCTGGGTGCTGGCCTTCAGTTTTACCGCCTGCGCCGCCTTGCGCCTGGCGCGCTTCAATGTGCTGGTTGCCATTGCCGGTGGTTCGAAAGATTTCTTCGGGCTCCCCAGTCCGGCTGCTGCGGGCCTGATCACCTTTTTCGTATGGGCCGCACATGATCTGGGCCTCAGCGGGCAAGACGTGTTGATTGTTGCGGGGCCGCTGACCCTGGTGACCGGCCTGTTGATGGTGTCGAGCATTCGCTACAACAGTTTCAAGAAGCTCGACCTTGCCGGGCCGATGCGTTTTCTGTCCTTTGCCGCGGTGGTTGGCGCCTTGTTGCTGGTCATGATCAGCCCGCCGAAGATGCTGTTCCTGATCTTCTTCCTGTATGCGCTGTCTGGCCCTGTCAGCCTGATCTGGGCGAAGAAGGGCACAAAGGCGCGAGGAACTACGACGCCCTGAAGCAGCAGTAGGGCCTTGCGGATTTATCCTGAGGTTCCCGCGATGTGCTTTGATTCACGCGAATCAGCTGCCATCTTCGAAGTTGTACTTGTTCTCATGAACAGGATTCGCCTTAAATAGCACCACTGCAGAACGCACCGTTCGGCAGTCTCAGATTGGAATTGCCGCGCAATTCCCCGTGCTCGGAAAGGGAGAGTCCATGTCACGCGATCTCAGCATTGTGCGCAATGAGTGCACATCGTTCGTCCTGACCTCGAAAGAGGTTTGCCGATGAGCAACAAGATTCGATTCCGGGGTGAGGCGCAGCCTGCTTCAAGTCAAATTCCGCTTACTTCTGATACGCGTCTGGCGCCGCTGTTGAGCATGCGTCCGGGCAGTGCCAGAGATGGTGCGGGCACCGTCGAGATCTCAGGAGACGACCTGGTTCGCGTCCGCTTCGACAACGATCTGGTCATGTGGCTGCGCGCGGATGATCTGGCCGCCGATTACGGTCGCGTTGAAGTTGCACGCGATGGGGGTGCGCCGATCTGTGAGATCGTGGGGCCGCAAGTGGAGCCGGGCGAACGCGGCCTGCTCAAGATTGGCATTCGCCTGCTCGAATTTTTTGGGGTTGATCTGGCGGGCAAGGCAGCACAGAGCCTCGGCAAGAAAGCCGAAACCGCGATTCTCAAGAACGCGCCCGGGCTCTACCGGGTGCCGCTCGATTCCGACCTGCATTTTTCACCTGTCAGCGCCGCACAGATTCAGGGTTTGTCAGGCCCCATCCTGATGTTCGTGCACGGTACAGCATCGAGCATGACAGGCAGTTTTTCTGGACTCTGGGAGACCTCCGCTGGCCTTGAGGCGCGCAAGGCCATGCACGCGCTCTACGCAGATCGAAGCTTTGCTTTCGAGCATCGCTCGCTAAGCGTGTCTCCTATCGACAATGCGCTTGAGCTTGCACAGATGCTGCCCAGTGACGCCGAGATTCATCTGGTCAGTCACTCTCGAGGGGGTCTGGTCAGCGAATTGATGTGTTTGGGGTCGCGCACGGAGTCAGCAACGTTTGACCAGCCGCTGGACGACGGCGCGACCTTACTCGATACCCTGTTCTCAGACGATCCGGCGATGGGCCAGGAGCTGGGCTTGCCGCGATTGTTTGGCGCACCAGCACAGGCGTATCAGGAGGCTCGCCAGCAACAGCGGGACCAGTTCCGCCTGCTGCTCAAGACACTGGATGACAAGCGGTTCAAGGTCTCCAGGTTTGTGCGCGTGGCCTGTCCTGCTCGTGGTACCACGCTGGCGTCCGGTCGCCTGGATCGCTGGTTGTCGGTGTTGAACACGATCATGGAGCACGGCGGGCTCGATACCCTGGCCGGTGGCGCCGTGAGTGATTTCCTCGACTTTGTGCTGTCCGTGGTCAAGGAAAGGACCGATCCGCGTTCCTTGCCTGGACTCGAGGCGATGATGCCGGGCTCACCCCTGATTCGCCTGCTCAACCTGCCAACTTTGCAGGTGAGTGCTGACCTTTCCGTCATCGCCGGTGATGTGCAGGGTGACTCGATCTGGTCGCGCCTCAAGCTGCTGGCGACAGACTGGTTCTATGGTGGTGAGCATGACCTGGTGGTCAACACGCCCTCCATGCTGGGCGGGGCGAGGCGACCTGACCATGGCGCGCGATTTGAGCGCGACCAGGGCGCCAGCGTGAACCATTTCAACTACTTCAAGAACGAGAAGACCATCCGTCTGCTGGCGTCCGGTCTGACGCGCACAGAAGGCAACTTGGGCGGGTTTCGGCCGATATCCTCTGCCAGTGAACATGTGCCTGGCCTTGAAAAGGCAATTGCGCGCAGCCGGTCCGGTTCCACGCCGCGACCGATTGCCATCATGTTGCCCGGCACCATGGGGTCTGCACTTCGGGTGGGTTCCAAGGACATCTGGCTGCATTACCGCCGCCTGATGTTCGGCGGGCTCGGCAAGCTTGAGTTCGGGCGGGGCGCAGAGCCGCACAGCTTGTTGGAAGGCTTCTATGGGCCGCTCGTTTCGTTTCTCAGTAATAGCCACCGCGTAGAAATCTTTCCCTACGACTGGCGCCACTCCGTGCGCGAAGCAGCGGGGCGACTTGCGGAAAAGATCGAGCAGTTGCTTCCCGAATGTGAGCGCGACGAACAACCCCTGCGGCTGGTCGCGCACTCCATGGGAGGGCTGGTTGTTCGAGCTTTCATCGCGCAGCGGCCGGAACTCTGGGCGCGTATCTGCGCGCTGCCGGATAGTCGCTTGATCATGCTGGGCACGCCCAATCGCGGCTCTCATGAGGCGATGCGCTGGCTCGCCGGCTGCAACCCCACGCAGAAGAAACTGATCCTGCTCGACCTGACCCGCGACCGCGACGAGATGATTGATGTCGTGCGCCGCTATCCCGGCCTGCTCGAACTGCTGCCATCTTCCGGCGCGCCGGACTTTGCGGATGGCGAGGTCTGGAAAGCGCTCAAGCAGGAGTTGTCCGAAAGCTGGTCACTGCCGCTGGCGTCAGCGCTGCGAGAAGCGCGCAAGACCTGGCAGTTGATCGAGGCATCGCCGGTAGATCCACAGCACATGGTCTACATCGCCGGCTGCCAGGATGAGACCGTGGTGGACTATCGCGTGCAGACCGGTCGCCGCGGTCAGCCCGAACTCCAATTCATGGCAACAGCCGAAGGCGACGGCACGGTGCCCTGGTCATCGGGGCGTCTGGATGAGGTGGCGTTCTACTACGTGCCGGGTGTCGCACACGATGCGCTCTGCGCTGCCAGTTGGGCTTTTCCGGCCTATCTTGAATTGATCGAAAACGGCCGCAGTGCGCGCCTGAGTACCTCGCCCCCGGGTAATGCAAGAGGTCACCGCACCGGTGAGATCTTCCCGATCAGCGATCGCCCGGTGACCGATTCTCTCCCTAGCGAGAAAGAATTCATGCAACCGCTTCTGGGCCTGCAGGCGGTTCTTTCCGGACAGTCTGGCACCGACCGTTCAGCGCCCCCCGTACGGGTCTCCATTCGCCATGGCGACCTGGCCTATGCCCGTTACCCGGTCGTGGTCGGGCATTATTTGGGCGACGCCATCATCGGCGCAGAGCGGGCGCTGGACTGGAGACTGGATGGCAAGCTGTCGCAGCAGCGTGCCCTGGGCCTGTATCCGGGCGCTGCCGGTAGTCATGCAGTGTTCCTGCAGGCCGATGCGCAGGATCAGCCGCCGGGGGCCCTGGTGCTCGGCCTGGGGCAAGTGGGCAGTCTGTCGCCCGGCGCGCTGGAACAATCGGCGCGGCAGGCCCTGCTCGAGTACGCGATCAAGGTTGCCGATTGTCCGGACTCGCGATTCGGCGCACTAGAGTCGGTTCGCTGCGCGCGTTTGTCCTTCCTGCTGATTGGTACCGGCGCGGGCGGCCTGCCACTGCGCGAATCCATCCACAGTCTGTTGCGAAGCGTCATCGCGGCCAACCAGCAACTTCACGACTCCGGACTGGCCAAGCGCGTCCTGATCGACGAGATCGAGTTTGTGGAATTGCTGGAGGACGTGGCCATCGGCGCGGCGCGTCATCTGGAACGGGTGATGGCCGATGAGAATCTGGGTCGGCAACTACGCTGGGATCGTCGCGTTGTTGAAGAAGGCGAAGGTGGCCGCAGGCGCGTCATGTTTGAAAGCGACGACGCTTGGTGGCAGCGCATGGAAATTGCTCACGATGCGCGCAATGGACGTCTGCGCTTTGTCCCGGTGACTGATCGCGCGCGCGCTGAAGAATTTGTTGTCGCTGGCCAGTTGAAGCTGGCCGATGAGTTTGTCAGCCGAGCCTGCAAGAGCACCGCTCGTGACAGCGACGCGGCCAGAACCCTGTTTGAAATGCTGCTGCCCAATCGGCTCAAGGAAGTATCGCCGGAGCAGAGGGACATGATCGTGCTGCTCGATAACGAGTCGGCGCGATATCCCTGGGAGATGCTGGAAGACCGATGGAGTGGCAAGCGGCCTCCCGCAGTTGCTGCAGGGTACTTGCGCCAATTGCGGACGCCACGGTTCCGGAGTCAGCCCTTGCATGCGCAGGGCGCGACGGCGTTTGTGGTCGGTAATCCAGACCTGGGTGCAAGCACCACATTTTCTTCACTGCCGGGTGCGGAAGCCGAAGCGCGCGCAGTGGCAGGTCTGCTCTCGGAACGCGGTTATTCGGTGCGAGATTCCTTTGCCGAAACCGCAGACGATGTCATCGGCGGGCTGCACGCTGACAATTGGCGCATCCTGCACATGGCCGGGCATGGCGTACACAACTTTGAAGCTGAAGACGCGGTTTCCGGCAAGAAGTACGTCTCGGGCATGGTAATCGGGAAGAATGTTTTCCTGACGCCTGGTGATATTGCGCAGATGCGTTGCGTGCCCGAGCTTGTATTCCTCAATTGCTGCCATCTCGGTAGTGCCGAGCAGGCAGAAGGTGCGAGCGTTGATTTTGCAAACCTGGCTTCCAACCTCGCAATCGAGTTCATCGAGATGGGCGTACGCGCAGTCGTGGCTGCGGGTTGGGCGGTGGATGATGCCGCGGCAAAAGTGTTTGCCGAGCGCTTCTACGATCAGATGATGGACGGTGCGTGCTTCGGTGACGCTGTTCGCAGTGCCCGCGAGCGAGTCTGGGAGGGCTTCCCTGAATCCAACACATGGGGTGCCTACCAATGTTACGGCGATCCCGCGTTCTCGCTTCGGCCCGGCGGCGGATCGGCTCGGCGATCACAGACCACGAGCTATTACTCGGTGTCACAGCTGATTTGTGATCTGGACAGCCTTCGCGGTGCGGTGCGCATGCAACGCAATCAGGGCGAAGTCACCGCTGAAAAAGAGCAGGAGGCTCGGCGGCGCGTGGGCGATCTGCTGGCCAGAATTCCCGTCACCGAGTCCTGGACCGAACGAGCGGATGTGGCGGCGGCAATCGGCTATGCATACGCCGAGTTCGAGAACTTCGAGGATGCAACGCAATGGTTTGACCGCGCTCTGGGATCAGATATGGGCTACTGCGATATTCGCGTGCTGGAGCAAAGGGCCAACATTGGCGTGCGTAGTGCTGTTGAACAGTGGAATGCACTGAGAAAATCCTCTGCCCGTGTTGATCCCGAGGCCTGGGTGCCGCTGGTGGAGCGAATTGAGCATGCGGTCAAGGCACTGGATGCGCTTTGCGCACATGCGGTCACAGCGGAACGCTTGAGCCTGTTGGGCTCGGCATGCAAGCGGCTGGCCTGGATTCAGCCGGAGGAAGAGCCCAGGATCGAGGCGCTCACCAACATGGCCAACTATTATCTGGAGGCCAGCAGGCAGCGTCCGGGGCAAACCTACTCCGTGCTCAACTATGTGATGGCTGAAATGATGCGGCAGTGGTGGACGCCGCGTACACGCATGTCGCCGGAACAGAAGAAAGAGCTGCTGGAGCGCTGTGATACCGCGATCAAGCGTATGGGAGAAAAGAATCGCCTGAATCCGGATTTCTGGTCCGGAGCGGGGCTGGCAGATGCGCGCATTGCACTGGCCCTGGTCGAGGACGCGCTGGACCAGCAGACCGGTGATGAACTCATCGGCATCTATCGCCGTGCGCTGGAGCGGGGCGCGAGTCCCAGAGAGCGTGCATCGGTTGTCGAGCAACTCGAGTTTGTCATTGAAATGGCCAGCAGCAGACCGCGTTCAAAGGCGGCGGGCAAGCGCCTGGCCACTGCGCTGCAATCCATTTGCGATGTGCTTTGATCGGAGAATGTGATGCCACAGAACAGCAAGGATCATCGCAAGACGGCTTTGGAAAAACTCAAACGCGGGCAGCTTGATCCGCAGGATCAAGTGAGTGACAACTTCCGCTTTTACGAGTTGACCGCCTCGCAGACCGCAAGCCGAAACAACGTCGACAACAACTTTGAAAGTGATGAGCAGCTTCGTGCGGCGGTGTACCTGGCCCGCAAGGTGATGCAACCGATTCGTGATCAGTTTGGGCGGTATTCGCCGAATAGCGTCTATCGCTCGCAGGCTCTGGAACGGGTGCTCAAGAGCAAACCTCGCAGCTGGATCAGTACCAGCCAGCACACCCTGGGTTGCGCCTGTGATGTTGAAGTGGCCGGGGTTCCTACAATTGAGCTTGCAAGCTGGGCTTCAGAGAATCTTCCGGATGGTTTCGACCAGATCATCTGTGAATGTTATGACCCGGCACAGGGTCCCAATTCGGGATGGGTGCATATCTCGGTATTGCCGCCCGGTGGCGGGCGCAATCGCGGCAATCTGTTGAGTTATGTACGTGATCGCAGAACCGGTCGGTATGTCTACGTTCAAGGTTTGCGCGCCGACGCCTCGTGAGCCGCGCAACACCCAGACAGGTCATCCTTTTTTCCGGCCATATGATCGACGCGCCGGACCGGCCATCGCCGCGCTTCCCGGAAGCTGCTGTAGCGCGCGCGATAGACGAGATGCGGCAGATTATCGCCAAGCTGCAGGCCAATCAGGATGATCTGTGCCTGACCCAGGGCGCATGTGGCGCGGATCTGCTTTTTTCAGAGTGCTGTCTGGACGCGCAAGTCCCGGTGCAATGGTTGCAGCCGTTTGTGGAACCGGAATTCATTCAACGTTCGGTGGCAGTGGGCGGCGATCAATGGCAGGCGCGCTACGAACAGGTCCGCAGTCGTCTTGATCGCCCGATTCGGGCCATGCCGACCGAGCTGGGCCCGCAGTCCGGTGATCCTTTCGAGCTTTGCAACCAGTGGCTGGTCGGTTCTGCCCGTGCCTATGGTGAACAACCACTGCACATGGTCTGTCTCTGGGACGGCAAGCCCGGCAGCCCAGGCGGAACAGGGCATCTGCTGAGTCTGGTGACGGACCCGCGTGTTCCACGGTGGCGCGTTGATACGCGTCAGCTGATCTGAGGCAAGCGGGCTTCAGGAGCCTGTGTTCGCACGTTGCGGATCATCCCGGCAGGTCGTTGAGTTTCCAGTCGTACTCGCCGAACTTGATCTTGAACTGGCCCTGACGAATCAGGCTTTTCGCTTTTTCATCATCTGAGAGCAGGCTGGCTCGGGCAGACATCCAGTCCTTAACTTTCTGAGAGCCAATCTCAAAATCAGCAGAAAACCAGTTGAATATGTGGGATACGCGAAGTACGCCCGATTCCGGATCGAAGTGATTCCGGCTGCGATCACCCAGGAATCTCTTTTGCTGATCGTCGAGTTGTGCGTTGAGTTGCTCAGCCACAAAAGCTTCCGGTCGCAGGGCAGGGCAGCCGATCGAGGCGCAGTTGACCGCAAAGTGCACCCGCGGATCTTTGTACACAGGACGCAAACGTTCATGTTCAATCCAGTCCAGATTGCGCTCTTTTCCCAGCAGCGTAAAAAAGGACTTTTTCCACGGTGATCGCAGCAGCGATCCCAGATCTTTGATGGAATCAAGGTCCGGATACTCGCTGAGGATCAGTTTCAAAGTGAAAGCGTTATAAGCGTTGATGAGGAAGGCCATTTGCTGGGCCATTGACCAGTTCGAGAAGTCGCCGGCATCCACCTTTGATAGTGTGGACAAGACCGGGTCGAGTGAAGCTTCGTTCTTCTTCAGCTTTGTGTAGTCCACCGCACTCGCATGACCTTGGTCTGTCCATTGGACATGGGCCTGTAGCAGGTCGTTGTAGTCGCGGTAGCTGTGGTCGAACGTGGCGGCGCTGGCGCCTCCCAGCCAGAAACTCATGCCAAGCAGCATGATGTTGAGTAAGCGGGTCTGCCTCATGAGCGCCTCCAGTCATGAAAGCGCTCGACCCAATTCAAAAGTGCCTCGGGTTTGTGCGCCTGCTTCCATTGTCCGGCCACATACTTGTTGGCTTCGGCCATGGTGGGATAGATGTGAATCGTGCCGAGAATCTTGTTCAGGCCCAGACCATGGCGCATGGCCAAGACATATTCCGAGATCAGGTCGCCGGCGTGCTCCCCGACGATGGTCACCCCCAGAATCCGGTCCTTGCCGGGCACCGTGAGCACTTTGACGAAACCGTGAGCCTCACCGTCGGCAATGGCGCGATCAAGATCATCAATGCCGAAGGTGGTGACTTCGTATGACACGTTCTGTGCCTTGGCGTCGGTTTCATTCAGGCCGACCCGTGCCACCTCAGGCTCGGTGAACGTTGCCCAGGGAATGACCGAGTAATCCACCTTGAAAGGCCCGCCGCGCAGCCAGAGCAGAGGCGCGAACAAACCGTTGACCGCTGCATACCAGGCCATGTGCGAAGCCGTGTGAGTGAACTGGTAGGGGCCGGCGACGTCGCCGCAGGCATAGATATTCGGAAAATTGGTTTCCAAAAATTCATTCACCTCCAGCGTTCGACTGGTCTTGACGCCGAGTTCCTCAAGTCCGTAACCCTTGAGCCGGGCCGCACGACCCACTGCCACGAGGATCTGATCAAACGCGATCTTCTCCTCGATGCCGTCACGCTTGCAGATCAGGTATTTGCCGTCGGCGTCTTCATGTACCTTGATGGCTTCGGTATTCAGACGAACGTCAACGCCTTCCGAGCGAAACCGCTCTGCGACGAGCCGGCTGACGTCCGGGTCCTCGCGGCTCATCAGTCGGTCTGCCATTTCAACCTGCGTCACTTTGGAGCCGAGTCGGGCGAAGGCCTGCGTCATCTCGCTACCAATCGGCCCGCCACCAAGAACCACCAGACGCGGCGGCAGTTCGGTCAGGCTCCAGATGTTGTCCGAAGTCAGGTACTCAGATTCATTCAGCCCAGGAATGGGGGGAACAAAAGGCTCTGCGCCCGCCGCAATCACAATGCTGCGAGCGGTGAGCTTCTTGCCGTTGACCTCGACGGTCCAGGGATCAATCAGTCTTGCATTGCCCTGAAGACACTCGACGCCAAGCTCCGTATATCGCTCGACGGAGTCATGCGGCTCGATGTCTGCGATAACCTGATGAACACGTTTCATGGCCGCTGCGAAATCAACCTTCGGCGCACTGGCCTGCACGCCAAATTCGCCCGCGCGCCGTATGTGGGACGCCAGTTTGGCGGTGCGCAGGATCGCCTTGGAAGGTACGCAGCCGGTGTTGAGGCAATCGCCGCCCATCTGGTGTTTTTCAATCAGGGTGACTTTTGCCTTCACCGCCGCTGCAATGTAGGCCGACACCAGTCCGGCTGAACCGGCGCCGATAACAATCATGTTGCGATCAAACTGATGGGGCTTGTTGAATCGCGCATAGACTTTTCGTGCGCGCACGGCCCTGACAATAGCCCGCGCAATGAATGGGAAAATGCCCAGCAGTACGAAGGCACCGATCAGGCCCGGCGACAGGATGTCGCCCTTGGAACTGATCTGGGCCAGCTGAGTGCCCGCATTCACATAGACCACCGTGCCCGCAAGCATGCCGAGCTGGCTCACCCAGAAAAAGGTGCGAGCCGCCATTCGGGTGAGGCCGAGCAGAAGATTGATGAGAAAGAACGGAATGATCGGGATCAGGCGCAAGGTGAACAGGTAGAACGGCCCGTCCTTCTCTACACCCGAGTTGATGGCTTTGAGCCGATCTCCATAGCGGTTCTGGATGGTGTCTCGCAGCAGATAGCGTGCGGCGAGAAATGCACCGGTTGCGCCTACGGTGGAGGCAAATGACACCAGCACCGTTCCCCACAGCAGACCGAATATCGCACCTGCCGCGAGGGTCAGGATGAGCGCGCCGGGAATGGATAGCGCTGTCGCCGTGGCATAGACCAGAAAGAAGGCCACAGTCGCGAGTATCGGGTTTGCATCGCGATACTCCACCAGCGAAGCGCGCTGCTGCTGAAGAAACTCCAGCGACAGGTATTGCCCAAGATCGAAGTAGAAAAACCCGCCAACGGCGGCAAGGATCAATAACAGGAGTACGGCTTTCTGTTTCATGGGCGTCTGTTTACGTGGGCGGGGGATGGGAGTCCGCCTCGGGTTGGGGCTGATGCCCATAGTAGGGCGTTGCGGCGGACAGACCTATTGGCACTGATCTCGCATTCATGTCCAAACGTCCGCGCCGCGAATCCTGTCCTTTCATCGCAGCAGTCTTCTCGCAGGCTTGGCATTGGGCCGCGCCTTGGGTACATTGGGCCCATGACTTTCCGAAGCGCCACCTTTACAGCCCCTTGCGATGCGTCAATCGCGGCTCGCGGCTGTCTGGCGCTAGTGCTGCGACTGCTGCCCTCGGGCAGATAAGAAAACGCGGCCGCACGGGGCCTCAACCGTGCAACATCCCAAAGTTATTTACGTCAAGAGTAGGCCTCGGCGCTCGTGTGCGCGACAATACACGCAAGAGCCACCGCCGTTGGGCCGCAAGGAACCCTGATCATGAGCATGTTGAAGAATCCCGCCACGAAATACCGGTCATTTGCCCCGGTGGGTTTGAAAGATCGAACCTGGCCGGACAAAGTCATTACCCATCCGCCCATCTGGTGCAGCGTTGATCTGCGCGATGGCAATCAGGCGCTGATTGAACCGATGGACCGCAGCCGCAAGCTGCGCATGTTCGAGACCTTGTGCAAGCTCGGCTTCAAGGAGATCGAGGCCGGATTCCCGTCTGCATCACAGACCGACTTCGACTTTATCCGTTTCCTGATTGAAGAAGACCGGATTCCTGAGGACGTCACCATTCAGGTGCTTACGCAGGCACGCGAACCTCTCATTGAACGCACTTTTGAGTCCCTTCGCGGTGCGCGGCGCGCCATCGTGCATTACTACAACGCCGTGGCTCCGGTCATGCGGCGCGTTGTATTCAACTTGTCCAAGGCTGAGGTGATTTCGCAGTTGGCCGTGGAGCATGCGCGGATTATCAAGCAGTTGGCGCAGGCACAGCCGGATACCGAATGGGTTTTTGAATATTCCCCCGAAATGTTCTCCGGCGCTGAACTGGAGTTTTCGCGCGATATCGTCGATGCCGTTACCGAGGTCTGGGCCCCGACTGCAGAACAGCCCTGCATCATCAATCTGCCGGCAACCATCGAGCATTCCACACCGAATATCTTCGCCGACATGGTTGAGTGGATGCACCGCAACCTCCAGCGTCGGGATGCGATTGTCCTGTCTGCACATCCACACAATGATCGCGGTACCGGAACGGCCGCCGCAGAATTCGCGATGATGGCCGGTGCAGACCGTGTGGAAGGATGCCTGTTTGGCAACGGCGAGCGCACCGGCAATGTTGATGTCGTGAATCTGGCCTTGAACATGTATTCGCAGGGCATTCATCCCGGCCTCGATTTCTCGGATATCGACGAGGTTCGTCAGGCGGTGGAGTTCTGCAACCAGTTGCCGGTTCATCCGCGTCACCCCTATGTGGGCGATCTGGTTTTCACCTCTTTCTCAGGTTCGCATCAGGACGCCATCAAGAAAGCTTTCCATGCACGCAAGGAAGGCGATATCTGGGATATGCCGTATTTGCCGATTGACCCGATGGATCTCGGGCGCAGTTACGAAGCCGTAATTCGCGTGAACTCGCAGTCGGGCAAAGGCGGCATTTCCTACTTGCTCGAAGCCGAGTACGGCCTGAGCTTGCCGCGACGCTTGCAGATCGAGTTCAGTCAGGTGGTGCAAAGTGTCACGGACGTTAGCGGCAAGGAGGTCAGCGCCTCGGATATCTGGGAGATATTCTCGGCGGAGTACTTGCAGAACGATGCGCCGTACCAGTACGTGGCGCATCATCTGGTGGAGGACTCGAAGCAGAATCAGGTGGACCTCACCACCGAAATTCTCATGGCCGGTCAGCGCCACAAGTTGGCAGGCAATGGCAATGGGCCGATTGATGCGTTTGTCCAGGCGCTGGGCAAGCTCAGCGGTGAGAAGATCACCGTCAGTGATTATCATGAGCACGCGATCAGCAAGGGCGCAGACGCTGAGGCCGTCACCTATATCGAACTCAGGGTTGAAGAAGGCCGCAGCGTTTATGGTGTTGGTATTGATTCCAATATCGTGACGGCGTCTCTCAAGGCCATCCTTGGAGGCCTCAACCGCTTGGCCCGCAAGCATGCGGCGCCGGTCGGAGCGGACAATCGTGCTGTGGCGTAAAGCCCGTCGCCGCAAAACCGATCCGGAGCAGGTGTCACGCCTGATCCGGCCGTCGGAACTGTTGACCACGGACCTGCGTCTTTCTCCGCTCGGTGAGGAGGACGCAGCGTCCTTGCAGACGCTTTGGAGCGCACCTGAAGTGTGTCGTTACTTGTGGGACGGCCATGCGCTGGAACTCCAGATGACGCGGGACATCCTCATGCGCAGTCGCGTGATATTTGAAGAGCGCGGACAGGGGTTATGGGGCGCCTATGACGGCGAGGGGCAGCTGCTAGGCTTTTGTGGATTCTGGCATTTTCATGGTGAAAGCGAACTCGAACTCATGCTCGCAACCAGGGCAGGACACTGGTTGAAGAATATTGGCAGCCAGATGGTTGCGAGCATGATCGACTATGGATTCGATCATCTGCAGCTGTCGCATATTCGTGCCAGCGTGCATCGGGAGAACAAACCTTGCATGCACCTGCTGCGAAAGTTCGGTTTTGTTGAAGAGTCGGGTCGCATCAAAACGTCGGCCAAGCAATTCCTGTGTCTGTCGCAAGCTTCGCGCAGCTTGGATGGACATTCCTGGGAAGCAGCCTGATGACGGTCTTGTCAGTGCAATTGCCCGAAGTGCCGGCGTTATGCAGGTTCTCTGAGCGGGACCAGCATTGAGTTGATGAATAGTGTCCGCAAAGCTCGGTATCTGAAGGCTCTTGGAATTGAGCTGTGGCACTCCCGCGACGCCGCTGAAGTTGTTGAAGGGGTGCAGGAGCCTGAGTCCGAGCAAGAACTTCCGATGGCGGTGTCCGAGCCTGCGCCTGCGCCGCAGGCCTCGGTAGCCAAGAACGTTGAAGCCCCGGCGCTCCTGCATGGCAAGGCAACGCTGAAGCCGGATGCTGCAGTGCCAGAGCATGCCGTCGAGCCCGAGCCCGAGCCCACACTGCCGGTTCCAACAGATTGGCCAGGCTTGCGTGCCATGGTCAAGGATTGCCGTCGATGCACTTTGTGTGAAACGCGAACGCAAACCGTGTTTGGCATAGGGCCTGAAAACGCAGAATTGATGGTGGTCGGCGAAGGGCCGGGAGCAGATGAAGATGCGAGCGGCGAGCCGTTTGTGGGCCGCGCAGGAAAGTTGCTCGACCAGATGCTCGCCGCGATCGGGCATTCGCGCAGCAGCAACGTGTTTATTGCCAATGTGGTGAAGTGTCGGCCACCGGGTAACCGTGATCCTCAGCCGGCAGAAGTGAAGGCCTGCCGCCCCTACCTTGAGCAACAGATCAAACTGGTCAGGCCCAAACTGATCGTGGCACTGGGCCGCGTCGCAGCACAGCGGCTGCTCCAGTCCGAGCAGCCCTTGTCCAAGCTCAGGCAAAAACTCCATGCCTACGGCGACGATCAGACACCGCTGCTGATTACCTATCATCCGGCCTATCTGCTGCGCAGTCCGCGAGAGAAAGCCAAGTCATGGCAGGACCTCAAGCAGGTCTCGACATTGTTGGCGAAAGATGCATTCTGATACCGGACGACGGGCACGAGGCAGATGAGCGCAGTACCAGAGAATCCCTGGCGCTTGTCGCCCATGCACGAATGCCGTCTCGCCGAGGTGATGGATATTGAGCGGCGCGCTTATGATTTCCCCTGGACAGAAGGCAATTTCCGCGACTGCATCAAGTCCGGCTATAGCGGATGGCTGGTCAGCAGCCACGAAGACCATGTGATTGCGTACGCGGTGATGAGCATGGCCGTGGGCGAGGCGCATGTGCTCAATCTGGCCGTGGACCCGCGGTATCGGCGTGATGGACTGGGCCGCTTTCTTCTTGAGCATCTGTTGCAGACGGCGCGCGCCGCACACACCACCATCGTGCTGCTGGAGGTGCGACGTTCCAACAAGGCCGCCATCGGGCTGTATCGCAGCTATGGGTTTCAAAGAATCGGAGTAAGGCCCAATTATTATCCTGGGCACGAACAGCGCGAGGATGCGTTCGTACTGGCGCTGGACCTTTGAAGTCGCGCTCGTGACAGGCATCAATCGGACGCAGTTCGCCTGGGCCTGTTACGACTGGGCAAATTCCACGTTCGCAACAACCGTGCTGGTCGGTCTGTTTCCAGTGCTTTTCAACAGCTATTACGCTGCCGGAGTAGACCCCGGCCTTTCAACTTTTTATCTCGCTGTGTTTGGCAACGCGGCGGCGGCTTTCGTGGTCATGATGCTGGCGCCGACGCTCGGCGTCATCGCAGATCGGCGTGGGCTGAAGAAGCATTTTCTGGCGGCATTCACCGGACTGGGCATTGCGGCGACCTGCGGGCTGTTCTTTGTCGGCGAAGGGCAGTGGGGGCTGGCCATCTTCCTGTTCAGTCTGGCCTGTGTGGGCTTCTTTGGAGGGCTCGGCTTCTATGACGCCCTGCTGGTAAGCGTAGCCAATCCCAGTGAGCGCGACCGCGTGTCTGCGTTCGGCTATGGGCTGGGCTATCTCGGCGGTGGCCTGCTGTTTTTGTTCAATGTCTGGATGGTGCTCAATCCCCAGGTGCTGGGTATTCCGGACAAGGCCACGGCCGTCAAGATCGCGTTTGTCAGCGTCGGACTATGGTGGCTCCTGTTCTCCTTGCCCCTGTTTCTGCGTGTGCCTGAGTCGCAGACCGTCAATGCAGGTTCGAGCATGGGCTGGAGCGAGCTCGCAGCGACGCTCAAACAGATTCTGGGCATGAAGCCGGTGATGACGTTCCTGCTCGCCTACTGGTTGTATATCGATGCTGTCGGAACCGTTGCCCAGATGGCGGTCGACTTTGGCATCAAGCTGGGTTTTGCATCTGATTCGCTCATCAAGGCCATCCTGATTGTGCAGTTCGTGAGCTTTCCGGCTGCGCTGATTTTTGGCTGGATCGGCCAGCGTTATGGCGCGCGACGCGGCATTTACTTGGGGCTCGCGGTTTATATCGGTCTGACCTGCTGGGCCTGGTTCATGCAAAGCGAGCGTGACTTCTATCTTATGGCAGCCACTGTTGGTCTTGTGCAGGGCGGGGTGCAATCGCTGTCACGCAGCTACTTTGCCAGCCTGATTCCCGCCGATGCATCCGGGCAGTTCTTCGGCTTCTACAACATGCTCGGAAAGTTCGCTGCCGTGTTGGGCCCGCTGGTTGTCGGCTTTACCGCCTGGCTGACGGGCAATCCGCGCCTGGCCCTGTTCACCCTGATCTTCTTTTTTGTGGCCGGCGCCATACTGCTCTCACGCGTCAAGGAGTCGCCTGTTCCTGAATAGCTCGGCGGAATCCGCAGACTATTGGACAGGGGATTTTAGACCGTCAGTCCGATTTTGTGCGGATAGGGGGCACCGTCGACATAAGCTTTCTAAGGGCGGTTAGGCGCCTCTGCTGACTGTCAGAGTTTTGATAGGCGCTTACCTACAGTTTCTGATCCGAAAAAATTAATTGAATGAATCTGGAATACGTTGTTGTCGGCACTGCACGAAATGGCTCCGTACACATGGCGCGCCTACTCTCCAGCATGGGAGTGATGTGTGGGCACGAGTCCCTTTTCTCGGTCTACGGTGTTGTCTGGGCCATGCAGTTGATGGAGAGCAAGCAGCCGGTGACTAGCCCTGTCTCCACATTTGAAGTGCTAGCTCAGTCCCAGAATCCGGAATGGTTTATTGCTGAGCAGATGCGGGCGGAATCGAGCTGGATGGCCGTGCCATACCTCGATCACAAATGTCTCAGGAACGTTTCGGTCGTCCATAGCGTGCGTAATCCCTTGAAGGTGATCAGCTCCCTTGTGAGCGATGCTCATGTGTTTGCAGACGATCCAAAACACTTGTGGGTGTTCCAGGAATTTGCGGAACTGCATGCTCCGGTGCTGCACCTGCTAGACGAAGTTGAGCGCGCCTGCTATCACTGGACCCGTTGGCACCAGATGATTCTTGATAAGTGCAGCGTGAAGGCTTTGCCCTACTATTTGCACCGACTTGAGGACGGCCCCACAGCGGGCCTGCTGGATTTCCTCAAGCTGCCTCAGTCACGCATTGAAGGCGCTTTCTCCAATCTTTCAACGAACACCTGGAAGCTTCGGGATGCAGACCTCACGTTGGCAGATATCCCTGCGGGTCATGTGAAGAATCGATTCATTGAGTTGGCTGCGCAGCTGGGGTACCCCGACCTCGCCTGAGTCTGCTGGCGCCGGTGCATCAGCGTCTGATGAGCGTCACGGCCTGGCGCATGGTCTGCTCCAACGGCTGACTGGGCTCACCCTGATAGCGGATCTGCAAGTAGGCCTGCAGCATTGTCTGCAAGGCTTCTTGCAGCTGGGGTTCACGTGCAATGACTCTTGATATGTAGTCACGCGGTCCCTCGTCGGGTCTTTGCGGGTAGCCCAGGACAGAGAGTTTTTTCCCTGCCTGTTGCCATATCAGCAGTGCAGTCTCGCGGGTCGGTGGCGGTGCCGCGCGGCGCAGGGCCACTAATCCGATCATGCCCAACAGCAGGCTTCCGCCGATGGTCAGGGCCAGGAGCATATTGCGCATGTCAGCAAGCCCGAACTTCGACAGGAATTGCTGTTGGATTTCCGGACCGTAGCCCAGCACCCATTCATTCCAGCGGGCGTTGACCCAATCCCAGCGCGCCTCAAGTTTCTGGCGCAGGCTGCCATAGTCGAGCAGAAATGCGGGAAGGCCATCGGCTGCACTGATCGCACTGCGCAAGCCACTCTCGATACGCGCAGGCGAGACGGCTGCGGTTGGGTCCACGCGAACCCAGCCACGGCCCTGCAGCCAGACCTCGCTCCAAGCGTGGGCATCGGACTGGCGCACCACGTAGTAGTCGCCAATGGAATTGGCTTCCATGCCCTGATAACCCGTGACCACGCGAGCAGGCACTCCCGCGGCGCGCATCAGCACCGTGAAGGAACTGGCGTAGTGCTCGCAGAAACCGCGTCGCGTGTTGAAGAGAAAGTCATCGACCGAGTGTCGTGCGAGCAATGGCGGATTCAGGGTGTAGACAAAGCTCTGCTCGCGAAACATGCGCAGGGCCTTGTCCACGAGCGCCGAGTCTTCGGGCTCCTGTTGGCGCCATTGCTGTGCAAGTTCCACGGTCTGCGGATTCCAGCCCTCCTGCAGCCGCAGATTTGCAGCGCGGGCGCTGGCAGAGAGGCGCGGTTCAAGCATGTACTGTGTCGACGAAACGCCGCGAATCAGGCGTCGTTGTGTGATGGGTTTGTCCAGGACCAGCGCGCCCAGCCGGTCGATGCGGGCATTGGCGGGTAGATCGCTCGGATCGGGCATGTCGAGTGCAAACAACCAGGGGCTGCGCATGGGTTCCAGCGTCAGCTCATAGCGAGTGCGAGGGCCGAGCACCTGAATCTGGGGAGATTGTTTGGAGCGCAGGTCTTCCGGTGCGGCAGTCCATGTGCGGAAGTTGAAGGCTTGGAACACCGGACCTCGCCAGTAGAGTTGGTCGCTTGGCGGTGGCTCACTATCAAAGCGCACCCGAAAAGCCACTTCATCGGATTGAATCAGACTGGAAATGCTGCCCGGTGTCATGGAGTCCGAGAGGCCCGAGCGCGCTGCTCCAGAGTCGTTCGGCAGGCCCCACAAGGGGCCAGGAATGCGCGGGAAGAGAATAAACATCAGCAGCATCAGGGGCAGCGATTGCGCAATCATCGAACTGCCCATGCGCAGGCTGCTGCGAAGCGGCATGGGAGTGCCGGGATGATGGGCGTCGATCAGCACAGTAGTAATGGCGGTTGCGCTGAGCAGCAGGTAAAGAACGACCCACATTTCCTGCGAGAACAGAAAGTGCGTCAGCAGCAGGAAGTACATGATGAAGACCACCACCATAACGTCGCGACGCGAGCGCATCTCGGTGAGTTTGAGTGCCAGCATCAGTACCAGCATGGCAACGCCGGCATGTTGGCCGGTGACTCGGCCGTACTGCGCATAGACCCCGGCAAATGCCGCCAAGGCCAGCGCCAGCTTCAGAAGTCTTGGCGGCAGGCTCCACTGCCTTGCAGACGCTGCGGCGCGCCAGATGATCAGTGCGCCGACCGCGATGCTCTCCCAAATTGGCAGACGCAGCAGATGCGGCGAAATGACCAACGTCAATACGGCCAGCAGGAGCAACAGCGAACGATGGGGAAGGTAGTCGCTCATGCGGAATCAAACAGTGCGAGCGCCTTGAGGCACTCAAACTTGTGGGGCTCGCTGCATCCCGGCGGCAGATAAACACCCGGCAGTCGCAGGCCGTACGCGCGGCCTTCTGCGTGGGCTTCGATGATCCATCGCACCATGCGCGATAGCCGCGCCTCTGGATCGGCGATGCCAGTGTTGTCCCATTCCAGCCATAGCGCCTGTTCCACGGTTTCGCTGAATTGCTTGACCATGGGCGTTGTCGATTTTGGAAGACTCTTCCAGTGGATGGATTTGATGGAATCGCCGCGTTGATAGTCCTTGAGCCCTGCAAATTCATCCTGGCCCTGGCGGCCCGCGCCGGCGGAGCCGCCGCTGCCCGCGCTTTGGGGCGGCGGCACGCCGGCAGGCGCGGGCGTGGGATAGACCAGACAACGCATGTCCAGTTGCGCCCAGGTCCAGGCGTGAAACAAACCAAGCGGAAACTCGGTACTGATCGAGAATTTCTCCGCCTCCAGCCAGCCGCGCCGCGATGCTTCCATGGGCAGGACAAAGGTGGAGAAGCCGCCCGGCGCTACATGCAGATCAGCGCGGCTCTCCTCTAGCTTTACCCAGCCGGTTGCAAGCGCGTGGCGTGGACGCGCCGATGTGTTGTCCACATGAAACTCGAAGTGCGCGAGTTCTCCAGCAAATACCGGTTTGCTGCGACCCGCGCGCAACTGGATGTGAAGCAGATTGGCATGTGTGTGATGCATGCAAACCAGCCCCAGGCTGAAGAGCAGAAAGCTCAACGCAAACGCCATGCTGTTGGAATAATTCATTGCGCCAAGCAGCACGACGACGCAAACCGCACCAAAGCCCCAGCCGAATCGGGTGGGTACGATGTACACGCGGTTTCTGGAAATCTCAATCGGGCCCGGCTGTTTCTTGACCCGTCGCATGACCCAGGCATCGACGCGTTTCTGCACCCAATGTATGGGGTGTAGAAGAATTTTCAGGATCAGCCAGGGACGCATCGTCTTGTCCGATCAGGGAATGGCGACGCTCTTGAGAATCTCTTCGGCAGTGGGCGCACCACCGTCTGCCTCATTTGCTGGCAGTAGTCGGTGTTCGACGCAGGGGACGAAGACCGCCTGCACATCTTCCGGAATTACTGCGCTGCGGCCATCAATCAGAGCGTACGCCTGTGCGGCGCGGCGCAGGGCCAGGCCCGCTCGCGGAGACAAGCCCTGCCGGAGACGGGCGTTTTCGCGCGTGGCACGCAGCAGCGCGAGGATGTAGTCGATCAGCGCCGGCGCGGTATGTACGGTGGACGCCTGCGTTTGCAGAAGCTGCAGGTCAGATGGCCGCATGGCGGGCTTAATTTCCTTGAGCAGGTCGCGGCGATCCTTCTCCATCAGCAGCGCACGTTCTGCACTGACACTGGGGTAGCCCAGCGAAAGCTGCATGAGGAAGCGATCAAGTTGCGACTCGGGCAGTGGAAACACACCAATCTGGTGTGAGGGGTTCTGCGTGGCGATGACAAAAAAAGGCTCAGGCAAAGGCCGCGATTCGGACTCGGTGGTGACTTGGCCTTCTTCCATGGCTTCGAGCAGGGCCGACTGTGTTTTCGGGCTGGCGCGGTTCACCTCGTCAGCCAGTACCAGCTGCGAAAAGATCGGGCCGGGATGAAAGCGAAAGGCGCGGGTTTCCTGTTCAAAAATCGAAACGCCGATGATGTCGGCTGGCAGCAGGTCGGAGGTGAACTGGACGCGCTGAAAATCCAGACCCAGGACGCGCGCGATGGCCAGTGCCAAAGTGGTCTTGCCCATGCCCGGAATATCTTCAATCAGCAAGTGTCCTCGCGCGATGAGGCAGGTCAGGGCCAGCCGAAGCTGCTCTTCCTTGCCCAGGATGATGCGGTTGAGCGTGGCCAGTGCGTCTTTCAGATCAGAGTTCATGCGAGGTCAGTGCCGTTGAATTACGGATCAGGCTAACCGGGATGCCAGGCGCGGTCACGCCCGCCGCGCGTGGCCGGTAGAACTCCCGGGCTGTGCGGTGACCTGCGGGCAAACCTCAGAGTGCGGCGATCTTCTCTACCTGTGCACGCAGTGCCTCAAGATCGCGCAGCTGCTTGTCTCCCAGATCACGCGCCTGTTGCTGCACATGGTCAGGAGCCTTTCCAAAGTTGGGGTTGGCGATGCGCGCCTGTACCTTTTGCGAGTCACTTTCCAGCTTCTCGATCTGCTTGCCCAGACGTGCCAGTTCGGCTTGCTTGTCGATCAGCCCCGCCATCGGGACCAGCAGGTTCATGTCGCCGAGCCGGGCGCTGGCACATTGCGGTGCGGTCTCGCCGCTTTCGAGAATCTTGACGGATTCCACGCGTGCCAGGAATTCGATGCTGGCCCGTTCGCTGGCGAGGCGTTTCCGGTCCTGGGCAGACGCGTTGTCGATCAGCAAGGGCAACTTCTTGGCTGGAGAAATATCCATCTCGCCGCGAATCTGGCGCACACCGAGGATGAAGCCTTTCACCCACTCGATGTCGGCCTCGGCGGCTTCGTCGATGCGTGACGCATCGCAGACCGGGTAGGGCGCCTTCATGAGCGTTTCCGATGCTGTGCCAGCCAGCGGAGAAACGCGCTGCCAGATTTCTTCGGTAATAAAGGGCATGACCGGGTGCAGGAGGCGCAGCCAGGTTTCGAGCACGCGTACCAGGGTGCGCCGGGTGCCACGCTTCTGAAGCTCGGAGCCCTCTTGCAGCGCAGGCTTGGAAAGTTCCAGATACCAGTCGCAGTACTCGTACCAGATGTACTGGTAGAGCGACTGCGCCAGCAGATCGAAGCGATAATTCTGGAAGTGCTGTGCGCAGTCGCGTTCGAGCTTCTGCAAGCCGGAGATGATCCAGCGATCAGCGGTGGAGAGTTCGACGGGTTCACCGGCCTGGCCGCAGTCCTGATCCTCACAATTCATCAGAACGTAGCGGGCAGCGTTCCAGATTTTGTTGCAGAAATTGCGATTGCCTTCGGCGCGCGGTGCGTCAAAGCGAATCTCGCGGCCCTGCGTGGCCAGCGATGCAAACGTGAATCGAAGGGCATCGGTGCCCACCGGCGAAATGCCCTTTGGATAATCCTTGCGCGTGCGACTCTCGATTTTGGGCGCCATATCCGGGTTCATCAGGCCGGTGGTGCGCTTGGCAACCAGATCATCAAGCGAAATACCCTGCACCACGTCAAGCGGATCGACGATGTTGCCGCGGGACTTCGACATCTTCTTGCCATTGGGGTCGAGCACCAGTCCGGTGATATAGACCTCGCGAAAAGGCACGTCTTTCTGGAAGTACTGGCCCATCATCACCATGCGGGCAACCCAGAAGAAGATGATGTCGAAACCCGTCACCAGCACGCTGGAGGGGTAGTACTTTTTCAGCGCATCGCTTGCTTCTGGCCAGCCTTGGGTGGCCATGGGCCAGATGTCAGAAGAGAACCAGGTATCAAAAACATCCTCGTCTTGTTTGAGGGTGGCGCCGGCTGGAATCTGATCGGCGTACTTCTCGCGAACCTCTGCTTCGCTGCGACCAACATAAACCTGGCCTTGGTCGTCGTACCAGGCGGGAATGCGATGGCCCCACCAAAGCTGGCGAGAGATGCACCAGTCCTGGATGTTGTCCAGCCACTGACGGTAGGTGTTGATCCAGTTTTCCGGGACGAAGCGAATATCGCCTTTGGCAAAGACATCCAGCGCGGGCTGGGTGATGGCCGTCTTGCCACCTGGGCGACCGTCGCTCTGCTGCTCACGCGTCAGATCAACAAACCACTGGTCCGTGAGGTAGGGCTCCAGCACGGCACCGCTGCGATCACCGCGCGGCACCTTGAGTTTGTGATCCTCGATCTTCTCGACCAGCCCCAGGGCTTCCAGATCTGCGATGACCTGTTTGCGGGCGGCGTAACGCTCCAGTCCGCGATAGGCCTCTGGCACCACATCGTTGAGCATTGCTGTGGGGGTGAGAATATTGATCACCTCCAGCTTGTGGCGAACACCGATCTGCCAGTCATTGAAGTCGTGTGCGGGCGTGATTTTTACCGCGCCGCTACCAAATTCAGGGTCCACGTAATCGTCGGCAACGATGGGAATCTCTCGACCCGTCAGCGGCAGTTTGATGGTCTGACCAATGAGCGACTGGTATCGCTCGTCTTCAGGATGAACGGCTACGGCGGAGTCACCCAGCATGGTTTCGGGCCGCGTGGTGGCCACAATCAGGTGTCCCTTGCCGCTGCTCAGGGGGTAGCGGAAATGCCAGAGCTTGCCGCTTTCTTCCTCGCTCACCACTTCCAGATCCGAGATTGCGGTTTGCAGCACCGGGTCCCAGTTGACCAGACGCTTGCCGCGATAGATCAGACCGTCTTCATGCAGGCGCACAAAGTGCTCGATGACCGATTTGGAATAGTCATCGTCCATGGTGAAGCGATTGCGCGACCAGTCAACGGAACTGCCCAGACGCCGAATCTGCTGTTCGATGATGCCGCCGGAGTGCGCTTTCCACTCCCAGACTTTTTCCACAAATTTTTCGCGGCCGAGATCCAGACGCGAGGTGTTTTCCAGCTTGAGGTTTCGCTCCACCACCATCTGGGTGGCGATACCGGCATGATCCGTACCCGGCTGCCAGAGCGTGTCACGGCCGCTCATGCGTTGATGGCGGATCAGCGCATCCATGATGGTGTGCTGAAAAGCATGGCCCATGTGCAGTGTGCCGGTCACATTGGGCGGCGGAATCATGATGCTGTACGGCTCGCCGGTGCCACTGGGTGCGTAGTGGCCATTGTCTTCCCAAAGGGCGCGCCAGCGCGCTTCGATGGGTCCCGGATCGAAAGTCTTGTCCATGTTTTGCTGTTTGTTGAGAAACCTGGCGAACGGAGCCTGCATGGGCGCTTCACTGCGCCGCAGCTCAGGGCGGGCTGGGGCGGCATTGTAACGGGGACGCCGCTTGCATTCGCCGCAAATTGCACATGCTTATAACGTTTGATGGATATAGGGGCGGATTCATTGAGAGGCAGCACAGGCACCCATACACTGGACACATCAAACAAACACCGCCGCGGCAAGCCCCGGATGGAAGCTGAAAAACGATGAACATGGAAAAATCTGCCACTTTTGCGGGCCTCAGTGAGGCCCAGATCGTGACGCTCAACGAGCGTTACGCCGAGCTGGATTTCAGCGAGCGTCTGCATCAGCTCTACGAGGACTTTGCGCCTGAAAAAGTCATGGTGACCTCCTCGTTTGCGGCCACCTCCGCTTATTTTCTGCACATCGTCTCGACGATCCGGCCAGAGCAGATCATTCACTTCATCGATACGGGTTATCACTTTCCCGAAACCATCGAATACCGCAAGTACCTGATCGATCTGTTCAAGCTCAATGTGGAGGACATCCGCGCGGAGGACTGGAAACACCAGTTCACCCAGACTGAGCAGACCTATCTCAAGGATCCGGACTTCTGCTGCTCAGTCAACAAGGTGGAGCCGCTGGAGGCCATTAAACCCAATTTCCACGTCTGGGTTTCAAGCCTCATGTCCTGGCAGACGGATCATCGCAAGGATTTGCCGATCTTTGAAATCCGTCGCGGCATGATCAAGTTCAACCCGATGATTGATGTCAGCCGCGAGGCGCGGGATGCCTATATCCGCGAGCATGACCTGCCATTTCACCCGCTGGTGGCCAAGGGTTACTCATCCATCGGTTGCACGCATTGCACCGTGCAGGGCGAAGGGCGCTCTGGCCGCTGGCTGGGTAAGCCCAAGACCGAGTGCGGTCTGCATCTCTGAGGCACCGGCCTGACAGGGCCGGTGCCCTGTCAGGGAAATGTCAGGGTTACGCTGAAGAACATGTTGGCATCCGCCGCCCGCTGCTGGGGCACAGAGATGTTTTTCTCGTCAAAGGATTCCGCATAGGACAGGCGTAGCTGCAGGTTCTTTTGCAGCTGCGCTTCAACAGATATACCGACATCCATCAAGGCCTGTACGGCGCCGGATTGCGCGAGCGCCGTGTTGGGGTTCGCCAGCTCAGCGTAGCCATATTCAGCATAGACGCGCGGAATCAGCGTGGTGCCACCCCATTCCAATGTCTGACTCACGAACAGCTGCGCGACACCGCCGGAATCACCCGCTGCGATTCCAGGCAGAAAGGCCTCCACATTGTTGACGCCACCCACGACCCATTGCTGCTGCTCCGGGACGGTGTCTTCGCTGAGCTGTGCGATCAGTTTCACGCCGGCATTGGTGTAATCGCCGATCAGGCTGGAGACCTGGATACTGGGCCGAAACAGGAGATAGCCGAAATCAGCCGCCTTGAGCGGATTATCGGTCTGGTCGTCGCCCAGTCCGGACCGGACGGCCAGGTTGAGGTAGAGATTGATCGGGCGAGTCTGCATGTTGAGAACATGCTCATAATTGCTGCCGACCTCCACCGAGCCGTATTCCTGTCGCTGGATATCGGCGTTGAGCTGGGAGACCTCGTAGGTTTTCTTGTTGTAATCCAGCTTGGAGCTCAGGTACCAGCGACGATTGAAAGCGGCTGCAAGCGGATACGCCCAGCTCAGTTCGTATTGCTGAATTTTGCCGGTGAAATGGGTCGTTGGACCCAGACCGATATTGAAGTCCAGTTCCTGTTTGTATTCGATGTAGCGTCCGCGTGCGCCCACGATGCCCATGGGCATGACATGGCTCCAGCTTGCGGAACCCTCGTCATAACCCCGCGACGGTGAATCGCTGCGTTCAAGGCCGGTCAGCGCATGACGCCCGTCAAGGCGGAATTCATCGCCGGTGGCAAAGCTCTTCTGGGCAAAGTAGCTCGCGAGATGCCGACCCGCGAACCGATTTCCGGTATTGCCGAAGTCTGCACCCAATTTATACGTGTGCAGCAATTTGCGGGGTTCATCACTGCTGAGCGTGGAGCCACCATCGCCAGGTTCCAGAAGCAGTTGCAGGCTCTCTCCCCGGCGATCTGCGTGCACTGAGGCCAAAGTCCGGGCCGGTTCGAGTTTGTCGTCGGTCAACTCGCGCTGGAAAACCAGCCCCTCGAAGTAAGAGAGGTAGGGGGCAGGAAGCTCGACTGAGCTGAGATTGCCCGGGGTGGTCAGGACAAACAGGTCCGCGCCATCCAGCGCATATTGAACCTGTGCGGCCAGGAATCCGGCCCGGTAGTAAACCGTTTTGATGCGCCGCAGCACGTTGGACAGGGTATCGGCGCCGCGAACTGCATCCTTGAGCAGGTCTTCGTCGACCGCATCAGTGCCAGCAAGGTGGACGGTGTATTGCTGCCAGCGGACCAGCATCGACTGTTGTTCGGAAGCCTGTCGAAGCGCTTCGATGGCGCCTTGCTGCGGGGCAGCCGGTGGCGGCAGGTCAATTGCCATTGTTTGTCTTTTCCTGTGAGAGCATACGAAAGTCCTTTCATTTTATGTGCTTAGCACTCATGTCGCCGACAAAGAGTGCCAGAAACCCGAATCACAAGGCACAAAATTCATCGGCTTGCGAGCAGAGTGGGTGATCGACCTTCAGGCGCTAACATTTTGTAAACATTGTCCTGAAAGTATCCGTAATGCCCGTTACAAAAACCGGCCGAGCGGCCAATATCGAGCATTGAATGGCACTTCTGAGGTCTCCTCACCTATTGAAAATCACAGGTTACAAGTCAGAAATCGCGTGTTCTACTTGGGCTTCGGGCCTCTTTAGGAGACACGGAACGGCAGATTACAACGTCGTAAATGAAAATCGACCCGGAGTCATATGGACTGCTCAAGTGAGGAAATAATTTACGTACATTCTGGAACACAAAAATGTGCAGTAGGCGATTTTGAGGCGTTTGGGTTTGAGTTTGGATTTGAGTAGTACGGGAAGCAGCTGCGCCTCGGATCAACGCAGACTGCAGGAGACACAGTGATGGGCAAATCAGACATTATTTCAGCGGCACAGGCACGGGCAGGTGCGCCAGCGCGCAGCAATCAACCTTGGCGGGTAGTTGTGGCAGACCCTGATGAGTCCGTGCACCAGAAGGTTATCGAGGCGCTCTCCGGTCTCAAGGTTATTGGACGCCAACTTGAAATCAGCTGCGTCCGATCCAGTCGCGAATTAATAGGGCATCTTGTAGATCAGCCAGATACTGCATTGGTGATCATGGATGCGATGGCGCAATTCGGCGATTCAGGCATAGATGCGGCGGGCACCATCCGGCACAACCTGAAGAACCGGCGTGTTCGACTGGTCATGCTCAATTCGGCGGAAGAAGAAATTCCGAGTTCTGAGCTGATTACCCGTTACGACATTAACGACATCCGTCACAAATCCGATTTGAGTCAGGGGCGTTTATTCACCCTGACCTACAGCAACCTTCTGCACTACCAGGAATTGATGGTAGCCGAAGAGAATCGCGAGGGGCTGGAGCTCATCGTTGATGCCTCCACGACCATTCTGCGGCGCAAGTTGCCGGAAAGACTGGCCAAAGGTGCCCTGGAGCTTCTGTGCAGCATTCTTGGCGTCGACCAATATTGCGACGAGCCCAAATTTGATGCTGTCATGCTGACCGGGCCAAACGATCCCGAAATGCGTCTGCTTGCTTCGCATGGCCGGCTTGCGAACGCCAATTCTGTAGACGACCTACCTCTGGAAGTCATGGCCAGTTTCTGTGCATTGCAGCCTGAGAGCGACGATGCGATTGTGGTGCGGGGCGATGCGCACCTGTATGCGCGCATCTCCGGTGAATCGGACCTGGATATCTGCATATGGCTGAGATCTGATTCGTCTTTCAAAGAGATTGATGATCAGGTCATCAATCTCTTTTGCCGCAATATTGCGAACTCGCTGCACGCGGCCGATGTACATCAGTCTTTGAGCAAGACGCAGAACGGCCTGATCCTGATGCTCAGTGAGGCCATTGAGAGGCGCTCACTGGAAACCGGCAATCATGTACGCAGAGTGGGCGAGTATTCGCGCCTGCTGGGACTCCTGTACGGACTGGATGAAGCCGAAGCCGACATCCTGTTAATTGGTGCGGCTTTGCACGATGCGGGTAAGGTGGCAATCCCCGATGCCATTCTCAACAAGCCTGGAAAGCTCACGGACAAAGAGCGCGCCATCATGCAGACGCACGCGGAAATTGGCGGCAGGATGTTCGAAAAGCAAGATCTTCCGGTCCTGCGTGCAGCCATGATCATTTCCGTTCAGCACCATGAGAAGTGGGATGGCACGGGTTACCCCAATGGTCTGGCGGGCGAAAACATTCATCTGTATGGGCGTATCGCCGGTCTGGCCGATGTATTTGACGCCTTGGGTAGCGATCGTTGCTACAAGCGCGCCTGGCCCATCGAGAAAACACTGGCGCTGTTGCGCGCCGAACGTGGAAAGCACTTCGATCCCATGCTGATTGATCTGTTCTTGGAGCATCTGCCGAAGTTCTTGGAAATTCGCGATCGCTTCATCGACCCGCCTGTAGAGGAAATGATCTGCAATACGCAGTAGGGCTTACTGGCAGCCTGTGACGTTTTAGCAGGCGAGCAGCACCTTTGCGGCAATAGCTTTTTGAGAGGCACTCTAGGCAAGATGGGTGCGTATTCAATTAGCGCGTCGAGGAGGAAATCTGCCGATGGGTGCGAAGCCAGGAACGACCTTGCTGCTCCTGCTGCTGTTGTCGACTGCCTGCCCGGTGTCAGCGCAGAACAGCGCAGTCGGCAAGGCCATTGAAGCAACGGTAGTGCGCAGCGAGGCGGCGGTGGCGTCGCAGAAGCGCATAGATCGCCTGGATGACCAGACGCGCGCCATGCTCGAAAAATTTCGAGCAGCAAGCTGGCAAGCGCAGCAACTCGCGGTCTACGCCGACCAGCTCGATGAGCTGGTTGCTGCGCAGGATCAGGAACGTGAATCCATAGCCCGGCAGCTTGAAGCCCAGCAACAGACTGAGCAGGAATTGCTGCCGCTGATGCTGCGCATGATGGCAAAGCTGGAAACCTTCATTGAACTGGATTTGCCTTTTCTGCAAGAGGAGCGCAAGCAGCGCCTGGCTTCTCTGAAGGCACTGATGGGTGATCCTGAGGCGAGCATTGCCCAACGCTTCAAACGAATTTTGGAAGCGCTGCAGATTGAAGCGGAGTACGGCCGCACACTTGGAGCGGAGCGAACTCAGGTCGACGGCAGAAGCGTTGATGTCTTCCGACTGGGTCGGGTTGCCATGTACTCCTTGTCTGCCGATGGTCGCGAGGCCCGCATCTGGCAGGCACAAGACGAGCTCTGGAAGCCCTTGCCACACCAGTATGTCAGTCAGGTCAGGGACGGGCTGCGCATGGCACGCGAATATGCAGCGCCCGACTTGCTGGAGTTACCGGTGCCGGTTGGCAGTGGGGTGACTCCATGAAGCGGCACTCCAGCTGGCGGCGAATCTGGATCATCGTATTGAGCATGGCGGTGCTATCGGGTCTCAGCCCGAGCCTGTTGCGGGCGCAAACCAACATGGACGAGTTGCTCTTGCAGATTCAGGACGGTGCGCGCAGTTCGGCGCAGCTCAACGCCGACCGTGAGCGTCGATTCCTTGCAGACAAGAATGCCCAGGCCAAAGAACTGGCCCGGGTCGAGGCAGAGCGAAACGAGGCAAAGAAGCGAGCTGATGCAGCAAAGGCTAAATTTGCCCGAGGTCAGGCTGAGATTGCAGCGCTGAAGGAACAGCTGAAGCAACAGGTGGGCGAGTCAGCTGAGATTTACTCTGCCATAGCAGAAGCCGCTGGAGATTTGCGTCAGCAGGCATCGACGTCCTGGGTCAGCGCGCAGTTTCCGGAGCGCATCGCAATGCTTGATGAATTGTCTCGGGCCAGCGAGCTGCCCGACATCAGCGATATCGAATCGCTCTGGTTCATGTACGCCCAGGAGGCTGCTGAAAGCGGTCGTGTCAGGGCTTTCGACGCAAACGTCATCAGCGCTCAGGGCGACACTTCGGCGGCCAAGGTCACGCGAATCGGGGCATTTAATGCGTTTACGGATAAGGGCTATCTGCGGCTTGAGCCTGACAGCAAGGAACTCGCCATCATCGCCCGTCAACCTGATGTAGCGAAGCGACATGCGAGCGCATTCTTCGAGCAGGATTCGGACATTCGTACGGCACTGATTGATCCCTCCCTGGGAGACCTGTTGCAGCTGATTTCGCAACGTCCCACTTTGATGGATCGCGTGCATCAGGGCGGCGAGGTGGGTTACGTCATCATCGCCATCGGCATCTTTGGTGCGGTGCTTGCGATTTATCAGTTGGTTTATCTCATTGGCGTGGGCGCCAGAGTTCGTCGCCAGTTGGCCGATGTGAGCCAGGCAAATCAGAACAATCCATTGGGGCGGGTGTTATCCAGTCTGTCGGACAACCCGCACGAGCAAGACCCGGAGGTGCTTGAGACGCGATTGTCCGAGGCGGTGCTCAGGGAAACGCCCAAACTCGAACGGTTTCAGTCCCTGCTGCGCATGATCGTTGCAGCTGGACCACTGCTGGGTCTGCTCGGTACGGTTGTGGGCATGATCATCACCTTCCAGGTCATTACCGAAGTGGGGGCAGGCGACCCGAGACTGATGGCCGGCGGCATATCGCGCGCGATGATTGCGACGGTACTGGGCCTGGGTATTGCGATACCTTTGCTGTTCGCCAACAGTTTCCTGATGGCACGCTCCCGCGTGCTGACGCAGATTCTGGACGAGCAGGCGGCCGGCTTGCTGGCTCAAAAGCTTGAGTCCAGGAAAGCCTAGCGATGCTCGAGTTGTTTTTCGGGCAGTACGATTCGCTGATCGACTTCCTCGACTCAGGCGGTTGGGTGACGCGCTGGATATTGCTTGCATGTGCCATTCTGGTCACGGTGATTCTGGAGCGGCTCTGGTATTTGTGGCGCGTCTACCCGCGCGTACGCGCCGAGGCATTGTCGCAATGGAACGCGCGTGAGGAAACGCAATCCTGGGCAGCGCAGCGCATACGAGATGCGTTGATTTCGCAGCTTCGCGTAGGTCTGGAATCGGGGCTGCCGATCATCCGCGTGATGGTGCCCATGGCACCCCTGCTTGGGCTGATGGGAACCGTCATGGGCATGCTGCAGGTTTTTGATGCAGTCGCTTTCTCCGGCGGAAACGATACACGTGCAATGGCGGGCGGTATTTCACATGCCATGATTGCGACGATGTCCGGGTTGGTAGTGAGCGTGATCGGATTGTTTTTCAGTAACCTGATTGGCGGCCGAATTCGTGCCGAATCTGATCGTTTGCCCGACCTGCTCGGGCCTGCGCAGGAGGCATCGGGTGCCTAGACGATATTGTCCTGGTCCCAGATTGGGCGCGCCGGTGTCGTGAAATTTCGACGTCACAATCCGCCACCGGAAGAGACGGGAATTGACCTCGCACCCATGCTCGACTTCGTGATGAATCTGCTGATCTTTTTCATCATTGCCGCTGCATTCGTGCAGGAATCCGGAATCAGGGTGAACAAGCCTTCTGCCGAGACGGCAAAGGAAGAAGACAAGACCAGCATCCTGGTGGCCATTTCCGCCGACAATGAAATCTGGATGAATCGCGAGCGCGTGGATATTCGTCGACTGCGCGGTGCCATCGAACGCATCAGCCGTGACAAACCCAAGGCCATTGTCCTGATTCAGGCTGATCAGGACGCACGTGCCGGTTTGATGGTGGAAGTCATGGATCAGGCGAGGCTCGCCGGTGTTCCGGATGTGTCGATTGCGGCGGTACCAAAGTGAACGCGGTAGCTGCCGGCTCCAGCCTCACTCGCTGGCTGCTGACGCCAATAGCCGGCCTGATCATTACCGCCCTGTTGTTTCTGGCTTTGGGCTACATCATTCGAGGGCCGCAACACCAGGTGTTTGAACGTCCGACGATTGTCGAAAACGTGCGTCTGGCGAAAGTGGAACCCGATACTGAGGAAGCCCCCGATCCGATCAAAGTTCTGGAAAATTCGCCGCCGCCACCGCCGAGTGCACCACCGGCACTGGGCCGCCCGGATCTCCCCGCGCTGGAGATTCCCAGTATCGCGATCGAACCGGTGGAAGTGTCGAATATCTCAGTGCCAATCGCCTTGGGTGCCAGCGGACTATCCCTGGGCAGTACGGGCCGCTTTTCCGGTTTCGGTAGTGGCGGAACCGGCAATGGCGCGGGAACCGGCGGAAGCGGAACTGGCGGCGGCTGGGACGGAAAGCCTCTGGTTCCGCTTTCTACTGCTCGGCCGCAGATGCCGCAATGGGCTTGCGACAAGAAGCTTAATGGGTGGGTGGAAGCCATCTTCACGGTGATGCCAAGCGGGCGCGTACAGCAAGTCCGGATTGTCGATGCGCAGCCGCGAGGTGTGTTCGAAGCAGCTGCAATTGAAAGTATTTCCAACTGGATTTATGCGCAGACCAAAAAGGCGGCAGAGGTCAAGCAGCGGGTCGAGATGAACTACGAAGACTGCGCCTACAACTGGTGATGCGCAGTTTGTTTCATCGAATGCGCTTGCTTGGTAACGCTCGCATATTGCGTGTCGTTGCGATGGCCACGCTCAAAGTGCAGGCAGCGTTTCTGCTTGCAAGCAATCTTGCGCAGGCTGAACAGTACCGAAGTGAGGTGCGGGAGATTGCGCCGCCGCCAGAACAGCAGGTCTCCAGCGATCCCGCGACGCTGCTCAAATCGACCCGAGACCCCTATGCACGGGCGTTGCTGCTAAGGGATATGGCCGCTACTGCTGCCGCCAAAAAAGACTATGCCAAGGCGCAGAAGTATCTTCAGCAGGCGCTTGCGACCAAGGCCTTGTCTGGCCCGGCGGCAGAATTGATGCAGAAAGACCTTGCGGCACTGGCACTGGCCACCGGAGATCTGAAAAGTCAGCGACCACAGCTCGAGGCATTGGTCGCATCGGGCCATGCCACCGCGCAGGTGCGGGTCGCGCTCGGCGCTGCCTATTTGCAGGAGAAGCGTTATCGCGACGCCATTCCGCATCTGGTCAGGGGTATTGAAGAATCCGGTGCCCCGGAACGAAGCTGGCGGCAGGCGCTGGTGTCGGCCTATGTCGGCGCTGGTGAGGATCGCAAGGCAGCCGGTTTGCTGGAGCGTCTGCTGCGCGAAGAACCCGCTGACGACAAGGGGTGGCTTCAGTTGTCCGCCCTTTACCTGAAATCGGGTGAGAAACTTCGCGCACAGGCCACCATGGAAATTGCGGAGCAACTCGGATACCTGACGACGGTGGAACAGCGTCTGGGCCTGATCAGCCTGACGGGTCAGATTGGGGCGCCGTTTGAGGCAGCCTCTGTTCTGCAGGGCTGGATGAAGCAGCAGTTGATACCAGAGGGGCTGGCCAACCAGCAGTTGTTGGCGGCCCTGTGGGTACGCGCACGTGAACCCCAGCTGGCGTTGAAGGTTCTGAACACGATTGCAGCTGCCCGGCCCAGTCGCGGCGTTTATGAGCAGATGGCGCAACTCCATCTCGAGCAGGAAGATTACACGCGTGCATCGCAAGCGCTGTCGCAGGCGCTCGATCTCGGCAAACCCAGCGGTGAACTGCTGATGAGCCTGGGACTGGCGCGTTATCAATTGGCAGACGTAGAAGGTGCATCGAACGCTTTTTCCCGAGCTGCGGAGTTCGCATCTCAGAAGAAGCTGGCCTCCGATTGGCTGCGATATCTGGTGTCTGGTCGTGCCCGCGAACAGGCTCTGGCGGCGGCTGCTCAGGCGCAGCGACGGCAAGCCAGTGAAGTGACGCTGAGTGACCGAATGCTGGGGCAGGGCATGCGCTTGGCTGACGCAGCGCCAGAGGGCGTCAGTGATGATGACTTGGACAGGAAAGTGGCTTCTTCACTGACGCCTGTTGGAGCCGAGCAGAGTGCAAATGCAGACGGCAGCATCCCTGCCTGGACTGGCGGAATTCTACCGTCGCAGTGGCCGGTGAAATTTCGAAAAGGCGCGCATCTGGAAAATCCTTATGCAGCGGACAAGCCCCTGTTCACCATCACTGCCAACAATGTGGATCGCTACAAGGACAGACTGTCCAAGGGGCATCGTGAGTTGATCAGGCAGCGGCCGGGTTATCGAATGCCGGTGTATCCGTCGCGCCGGAGCGTGTCCTATCCATCTCAAATCTATGCGTCCACGCAGGCCAATATCGGCACTGCCAAGTTGCGAGGGTCGGACTGGCTGGAGGGAGCGAAGCTGGGCTTTCCGTTTCCAAAGCCGGAGTCGGGTGTGGAGGTGATGTGGAACCATCGCGTTCGTTATCGCGGCGACTCGGCAGAGTTTCAGAGCCGACAGATGGTGGTCAGCGCGCGCGGTGAAAAAGGAGTTGAGGTGACCCTGCAGGAACGGGCCTGGTTTCGATACGGCAACGTCAGAAATCCGGCCAATATCCTCAAGCAGCCGGTGCTGTTGTACTACCTGCTGCGCTATAGCGGCATCGGTCTGAACAACTTTGTGGCCCTGGTGCACGAAACAGCCAATTCCGAAGAGCGGCCTCGCGCCGTGTGGGTTGCGCCACCGGGGGCCCGGAAACTGTTTCGCATTCCGGCGGTGGGTTATGACCAGCCTTATCCGGGGACCGAGGGCATGTATTTCCTCGACATGGTGGATATGTACAACGGGGCCTTTGATCGATATGTCTGGACCCTGAAGGGCAAGCGGGAAATATACGTGCCCTACAACAGTTATCGCATTTCCAGTCCTGCACGCCGCTACGACACCTTATTGCAGGATCGCTTCCTTAGCCCTGACGATGCTCGCTACGAGTTGCATCGTGTCTGGGTGGTCGAGGCCAACGAGCGAGGTGGAAAGCGGCATAGCTTTGGCGTGCGCAGGTTCTATGTGGACGAAGATTCCTGGAATGTCCTGCTGGTTGAAAACCACGACCGCAAGGGAAAGCTATGGCGCTTCCAGGAAGGGCATCTGCTGCCGCAGTACGACATACAGGCGGCCAACTGTTTGCCGGTGGCCACTTACGATTTGCAGGATGGTCGCTACTTCGTCAATCGTCTGATCGCGGAGGAGCCGCCGGGAGGCTACAGCCTGCCGATGACAAAGAATGAATTCGCACCCGCAGCAGTCAAGGCGCGTTACCTGCGCTAGCCAAAGCGCAGCAAGGCTTAATCCTTGTTGGTGGTAAGGCGATTGACAAGCTGAAGCGATGGCTTTTCCTTGCCGTCCGACCATTCACGAACGCAGTCACGTTCGTCATTTTTTGCGCGATATAATGCGGTATCTGCGTTGCCAATCATTTCTTCCATGCTCAGGTGATCCGCAGCCGTGGCGCAGGCCACGCCGATGCTGCAGGTCACCCGCACGTGCCCCGGCATTTCCAGCTTCTTGATGGCCTCGCGAAGATCTTCTGCTCTTGACAGGGCATTGGCCCGATCGGTGTCGTAGAGGAAGACAGCGAATTCTTCACCACCCAGGCGTCCGGCGAGATCCAGTGGTCGGCGGGCATGGTCGATGACGACGCGTGCGACCTGTCGCAGGCACTCGTCCCCGGCAAGATGCCCGTAGACATCGTTGAAGCGCTTGAAGTAATCGATATCGAGCCCTAGGACAGCCGCGGGGCGCCCCTCACGACGGGCCTGGCTCAGTAGTTTGTCGCCGCGTGAATAAAAGCTGCGATGGTTGTAGGTGCCGGTGAGCGGGTCGCGTTCCGACATGCCCTGATACAGCTGACTCTCCAGCCAGGCGATGCGCTGCGTTTTTTCCTGAAGGAAGCAGGCGATGCTGCCCAACAAGGTTGTGGATCCCAGGAAAAAGCTGATCTCGAAGATCTGCAGGGGAGATATCCGCACCAGCACCATCAGTAATGGACCGGCGATAACTGTCAGAAGGGCCAAGACCGAAGCCTCGCTCCAGACCAGGCCCAGGAGGAAGAAGTCATAGAGCAGCTGGATCATCAGGTACTCGAAAGGCACGTCCACGCCGCGCGATGCCGCGAGTCCAGCCACCAACAGCATTCCAAACGTATGAAACCACGCACCTAGCCGCGCAATGTTCAGGGTGTAGCGCCAGGGCTCCTTCATGTAGCTGGCTACCAGCAGGGCAATATTGCCGGGCATGGCAAACAGCATCAGCGTTCCCCAGAGCAAAGGACTGCTGAAGGTCTGGATGGTGGCGGCGTCATGGACCATGAAGATGGAGTACAGAACCATGCCCACGACCACAACAATTCTTTGCAGGGTCAGAACCGACAAGGCGCGGTGTTTCAGATAGCCATGTTCAAGCGCACCAGAGAAGCTCAACAACAGTGATGAAAACCAGGTTGGGCCCTTGCTGCTCAGGCGGTCGAGCTCTGCCCTGACCCGCAAGGGGTCATAGTTCACGTCGCTGGCGAAATCACGCTTCATGCGAAATGTGGCTCAATAAGCATGCCGACTCTCTGATCAATGGAGCTAAATGCTTGTTAAGAACTTTTAAGTTGCTCCGAACGTGCGCTAAAGCTAGCGCATCTGGCATGAAAACCGGACGGGCGGCCGAGCATTGGGCCTGAACGGCGTGCAGCGCGTCACAGTTCCGATCCGGTCATTGACCGCAGGAATCATGGACCCTGCCTATGCGGTCATCCTGTGAGAAGCCATAGCTGACAAAAAAGTCATCTTTTGTCGGATGGCGGTGCCAGGCGGTGCGTGCTCAGTGCTGGCGAAGGGCCTCGGCCACAGGCATACGCGCCGCCTTGAGCGCCGGGAACAGGCCGCCGAGGGCGCCAATGACGCAGGCCCAGACGACACCCTCTATTAGCAAATCAGGCGTGACACGAAACGCGAAGGCAACCTGGCTGAAGGTCTGGAAGTTCAGGGTGGAGACCGTGTAGCCATTGAACACCACGTAAGCGATGGCAGCGCCCAACAAGGCGCCCAGCAATGCCAGCAACAAGGCCTCTGCCAGTACGGATAACACCACATGAACGGCGTTGAATCCGAGTGCGCGCAGCGTCGCGATTTCCGTCATCCGCGTCGAGACTGCCGCGTACATGGTGTTCAGGGCGCCAAAAACGGCACCGATGCCCATGATCACTGACACCGTGTAGCCCAGAATGGTGATGAATTTCTCCAGCCCTTCCGAGCGCGAGGCGTAGTAATCGGGTTCTCTCTGGACGCCCACATTGAAGCGCGGGTCAGTGGTGATGCGGTCCTTGAAGGCTCGCAAGGTCAGAGGCGAGTCGTCCTCAAGTTGTGCGGTGACCGTGGCGTAGAAGGTAGACCGCAAAGCGGCATGCAGGCTGGAAATATCGGCCCATATTTCGGATTCGTGGACATCGCCGCCGGTCTCAAAAATGCCCACCACCGGCCAAGCGCCATCCCGGACTTCGACCAGACTGCCAATTTCCAAACCAGCATATTGGTCAAGTGCGCTACGGCCGACAATCACTTCGCGCTTGCCATCTTCGAACATGCGTCCGGCAATAATTCTGGCTTCGGGTCTCACGCGTAAGACATCCGAGCTGGTGCCACGAACAACCACATTGGCACCAGAGGATTCGCCGCGTTTGCGGACGTCTGTGAGGATGTAGCGTTCTGCAATGGCGATGGGCTTTCCGTCAACGTCTTTGCGGATGCCGGGTAGTTCGCGCACGGTGTTCCAGGTTTCCACGCTGAGCACGCTGGCCAATTCATCGTTGGAGCCGGCCCGCATGACCATGGCCCGATCAGGTCGACCGGTGGAGGCGAGGGTGGATCTGAACCCTTCGGCCATGGCCAGCAGCGCGATGAGCACGCCCACGACGCCGGCAATGCCGATGACGATGACCAGCGAACTACCCAGGCGTTGTGGAATGGTCCGCAGGTTAAGAGCCGTGATGGCCAGGATCTGCCGAATCATGATCAGTGGCCTCCCAACGCATTGACGATGTCCAGGCGCATGGCCCGCCTGGCGGGCAGGGCGCCGACCAAAAGCGCCAAAGCCGCTGCGATGCCCATGCCGCGCAGCACATCAGGGGCCGTCAGCGCCATGCCGGAAAAATTGCCGGGCAACTGCGGCACGAGTCCCGGCAACAACAGTGCCGTCAGTAGCAGGCCAAGACCGGCTGAGAGCAGACAGAGCAGGCCGGATTCGGCTAGCACCAGCATGAGCACCTGGCCGTGGCGATACCCCAGGGTTTTGAGCACGGCCAGTTCCGGGACGCGTTCGCGCACGCTCTGCATCATGGTGTTGCCGGTCAGCAGCAGGAGTGTGAACAGTACCGCGCCCATGATCGAGCTGATGATGAAGCCGATATCACCCAGTTGCTTGACGAAGGACTGGTTGAAGGCTTTTTCGTTCTGGGTCTTGGTTGGATTGGGTGAGTTGGCAAACAGGGCATCGATGCGCGATGCAACCTCCGCAACATTGGCACCTTTCTCCACCCGGGTGACGAACCAGCCCACGGTGCCCTGTGCGAACAGTCGGGTGTCGTCAAAGTAGTCGTGCCGGATCAGCATCATCTCGATCTGTGCCCGCTGAGCCGGCTTGGCTGCGTCAAAAATACCGACGATGTCGAAGTCCCAGGCGTTGGTGCGGTCTGCCTTGGGCCAGATCGTGGACTGGATAGGCACCGTGTCGCCCAGCTTCCAGCCGAAGCGATCTGCCAAGGTCTTTGCCACCACAACCCCGGTCTTGGTTTGGGTCAGCTTTTCGCGCTGCGCCGGGTCCAGGACAATCTCTGGGTAGAGTTCCAGATAGGTTTCCACGTCAGCAGGAAACTGCGCGAAGAAATTGGCCTCTGTCTGATAGATGCCGCCAAACCAGGTGGCGTGTGTAGCAAGCGCTACTCCTTCTACGCCCTTGATCTGCTGGTAGTAGGCGTAGGGCAGGATCTGAGTCAGGGAGTATTTGCCGGTCGTGACCAGGCGATCCGAGTCGGAAACCTCCACACCCGCATTGATGGCGTGGTTGAAGGCGCTGAGCAGGCCATAGAGCAGAAATGCCACGATGATCGACAGACCCGTGTAGATCGTGCGCGGCTTTCGTCGCCACAGTGCAGCCCAGAGGAGGGGTAGGTATTTCATGCTCGCGGCGCGATCAGGCGGGTGCCTGTTCGACCAGATTGCCCTTGTCCAGGTGCAGTTGATGGCTTGCGTATGACGCCGCCTTGGGGTCGTGGGTCACCATCACGATGGTCTTGCCATGCTCGCGATTCAGCGCCTGCAGCAGGCCAAGGATCTCGTCAGCGGTGCTGCGGTCCAGATCGCCCGTGGGTTCGTCGCAGATCAACAGACTGGGATCGGCGACCAGGGCGCGGGCAATGGCTACGCGCTGTGCCTGACCGCCGGACAATTCGCCTGGCTTGTGCCCAGCTCGATCGGAAAGGCCCACCACTGCCAGTGCGGCTGCTACGTGTTGTGCACGTTGTTTTGCAGAGAGCTTGGTCAGGAGCAGCGGCAGTTCCACATTGCGGGCCGCGCTCAGGACGGGAAGCAGGTTGTAAAACTGAAAAATGAAGCCAACGTGACGCGCCCGCCACGCAGACAAGCCAGCCGAACTCAGTGTCTCCAGTGCAGAGCCGGCAACCATGACACTGCCACTGCTGGTGCGGTCCAGTCCGCCCACCAGATTGAGCAATGTTGTTTTTCCGGAACCCGAGGGGCCCATCAGCGCCAGGAAATCACCTTCCGCGATGTCCAGGCTCAGGTTATGGAGCACCTCAACCTTTTGCTTTCCGCGCACGTAATGCTTGGACACATTGCGAACCTGGATCAGTGGATTGTTCACCGGTGTTTACTCCTGTTCCAATCTGACGGCCATGCCGTCCTGATAATGCGCCAGATTACCCACAGCCAATGTTTCTCCGCCCTGCAGTCCGGCCAGCACTTCTAGGGAATTGCCGCGTTTAGCGCCGGTCTTGATGGCGCGACGTTCGAGGGTCTGATCCTTGACCAGGAACACCACGGCCTGAGTGTCATCGTCGAGCACCGCCTGGCTTTCTACCAGAATTTTTGGAGCCGACGGCGCTTCACTATCTTCGGCTTCAGCATCTGCTGCGGTCAGAAAACTGACGCGAATGCCCATCTCCGGAAGGATGCGTGGGTCCTGTACGGACAGGCCAATGCGGACCTTGACGGTCGCCTTGCTGCGATCTGCCGTGGGCACGACCGCGATCACCTCGGAAGGAATTTTCCAGTCGGGGTAGGCGTTCAACCGGCTTTCCACCGGCTGACCCGGCTGTACGCGGTTGATGAAGTTCTCATTGACATCAACCTCGATCTCCAGCGAATCCATATCCACCAGCGTACCGATGCCGGTTCGCGTGCCGTCGCCACCGGCAGACAGCGGCGAGATCATCTCTCCAGGTTGTGCATTCTTGACGGTGATCACGCCGTCAAATGGAGCGTGCACAACGGTGTCTGCTTTCTGCTGCGCGAGCACGTCCAGGTTGCGCTGTGAAACCGTCACGTTGCTGCGCACGCTTTGCAGCCGGGCCTGCAGTGAATCGACACTGGCGCGCGCACTGTCCAGTGCGGAATCACTGAGCAGCTTGCGTGCGGAGAGTTCCTGCGTGCGCTTGAGATTGCGCTGCGCATCGGCCAGCTGGACCTGCACCTCGGCGAGCTGTGCTTTGCTGGCGGCCAATTGTGATTCGCCCAGTGCGATCTGAGCCAGAATGTTGGCGTCATCGATGCGGGCCAGAACGTCGCCTTCGGACACCCGTGTACCTTCTTCGATAAACAGCTCCATGACCTTGCCGGTCACCTTGGAAGACACCGTTGCTCGCCGGCGCGCGACCACATAGCCCGATGCGTCCAGGACCGAAGCCGAAACGTCGCTTGCGCCCGCCAGCCGGACCACGCTGGTTTTGATCAGGGGTGGCGGCGCTGGCTTGAGTTTGAAGTAGGCCGCGCCGACGATGAGCAGTACGATCAACAACAACAGAACCCATCGCCACGCTGGCGTGCCTGAATCCGCAAACGGTTCGCGTTCGATCTTGAGTTTGTTCAGAAGATCGGACTGCTCGCTCATGGTCTCAGCCGCGATCCCTTGCTGACGCGGCATGCGCCTGCAAACCCTCGGCATCTGCGATGCACCCTGCAATTTCCGCCAGTTCCGTTGCGCCTTGCGGAGAGCACTCGATCAGGCTTGTGCGCTTCTGGAATTCGTAGACACCCAGCGGATTGGAGAACCGCGCCGCGCGCGAGGTGGGCAGAACGTGATTGGGCCCGGCGCAGTAATCGCCAAAAGACTCCGGCGAATGACGCCCCAGGAAAACTGCCCCGGCGTGGCGAATCTGTTTGAGCAGTTCGCGTGGCTCGTCCACTGCCAATTCGAGATGTTCCGGTGCAATGCGGTTAGACAGGGTGGCAGCTTCTTCAAGCGAACGGACCTTGATCAGCGCCCCGCGACCCGCAATGGAGGCGCGCACGATCTCGGCACGCGGAAGATCCTGAATGCGGCGATCCATGGCCTGGCTCACTCGCTCCAGGAAATCTGCGTCTGGGCTGAGCAGAATCGACTGCGCATCCTGGTCGTGTTCGGCCTGCGCGAACAGGTCCATCGCAATCCAGTCCGGGTCAGTATTGGCGTCCGAGATCACGACGATCTCGGAAGGCCCCGCAATGGCGTCGATGCCGACCTGCCCGAAAACCAGTCGCTTGGCAGCGGCGACATAAGCATTTCCGGGCCCGACAATCTTGTCGACGGCTGGAATGCTTTGTGTGCCATACGCCAGCGCGGCCACGGCCTGCGCACCGCCAATGGTAAAAACGCGATCAACGCCAGCAAGATGGGCGGCGCCCAGCACTGCAGCATTGGTTTCGCCCTTGGGGGTAGGCACGACCATGATCACTTCTTCGACCCCTGCAATCTTGGCAGGGACGCAATTCATCAATACCGAGGAGGGGTAGGCGGCTTTGCCGCCCGGTACGTAGATGCCCACCCGGTCCAGGGGTGTAATGCGCTGGCCCAGAACATTGCCTCGTGCATCGCTGAACTCGAAGGCCCCTAGCGACTGCCTTTCAGCGTAATCACGTATGCGGGCATGGGCCTTTTCCAGTGCGCGCCGCAAATCCATCGGCAGTCCGGCCCAGGCGGCCTCAAGCTGCCCACGATTCAGTTCAAGGTCGCTGGCCTGCGAGCAGGGCGCGGCGTCGAACTTGCGCGTGTACTCCAGAACGGCTTCATCGCCGCGCTTGCGGACATCAGCGACGATGGCGGCAACATCAGCTGCTACCTTGACGTCGGCTTCGGATTCGCGATCCAGCAGCCGCGCGAGCTGCGTCTCAAATGAATCGGAAGTGGTGTCGAGCCGGTTGGTCTTCACGCGGCTTGCCCGCAATTTTGAAGACGGCCCAGCAGGTTCTGCAGGGCGGCATGCTTGGTTTTCATGGAAGCCTTGTTGACCACCATCCGCGCACTGACCTGGCAGATGGTTTCCACTTCAACCAATCCGTTGGCTTTGAGCGTCCCACCAGTGGCCACCAGATCGACAATGATGTCGGCCAGCCCCACCAAAGGGGCGAGTTCCATTGAACCGTAGAGCTTGATGATCTCGACCTGCTCGCCGCGCGCGGCAAAGTGCTTGCGCGTGATTTCTGGATACTTGGTTGCAACCCGAATCCGGGCGCCACGTTTGCGGGAAGAGGGCGCGCCATCTTCGCCCTTGACAGCCGCAACCGACAGCCGACATTTGGCAATGCCAAGGTCCAGCGGTTCGTAGAGCGCATCACCGCCATGCTCCATCAGCACGTCCTTGCCGGTGATGCCCAGATCTGCGGCGCCATGTTCAACATAGGTTGGAACATCGGAGGGGCGGATAATCAGCAGTTGAAGATTCGGATCACGCGAAGGCACGCGCAGCAGGCGGTCAATATCTCCAGCCGGCCCGAGGCCCAGCTTTTCCAGCATGGGCAAACTGTCTTCAAGGATGCGGCCTTTGGACAGGGCCAAGGTCAGCGACGTCATGTTGTAAGCATCAATGCAAAAAGGGTGGCAATTCTAACGGCTGCACGCTGCGATGACCCGAACGAAGGCCTATCTGTCCGGATGCTGACCCGCCACAAGGGGGCAGATTACTTCAGCTGCTCCCACAAAAAGCTGTACGCCATTGCGCCCTGGTAGGCCTTCTGACGGTTATTGGCGCTACCGCCATGACCGCCTTCGATATTCTCGAAGTAAAGGGCGGGTTGTCCGAATTCGTGCAGGCGCGCCGTCATTTTTCGCGCGTGTCCGGGATGAACACGGTCATCGCGGGTGGAGGTCATCAGCAGGGTCGGTGGGTAAGCAGGCTCTGGCGCTGCATTCTGATAAGGGGAGTATTTGGAGATCCACGCCCATTGTTCCGGGTCATCCGGATTTCCGTATTCGCTGACCCAACTGGCGCCGGCAAGAAGCTTGTTGTAGCGCCGCATGTCCAGCAAAGGCACCTGACAGACCACCGCACCGAACAGTTCCGGGTTCTGTGTGAGTTGCACGCCCACCAGCAGGCCGCCGTTACTTCCGCCCTGAATGCCCAGGTGTTTGGCTGAGGTGACGCCGCGCTCGATCAGGTCGCGCGCGACGGCAGCGAAATCATCATATGCACGTTGACGATGTTCACGGATGGCAGACAGATGCCATGGCGGGCCGTACTCACCGCCACCCCGGATATTGGCCAGGACAAAGCTGCCACCGCGCTCCAGCCAGGCTGCGCCCACTGCAGGGTTGTAGCCCGGTGTCAGGGAAATTTCGAAGCCGCCATAGCCGTACAGCAGGGTCGGCGTGCTGCCATCGGCCTTCATGTCCTTGCGACTGACCTGGAAGTAGGGGATACGTGTGCCGTCTTTAGAGACGGCGAAGTGTTGCTGAATCTCCAGGCCGTCTGCATCGAAGAAGTGCGGCAGTCGTTTGAGTCGGCGGTGCTGCGGCTTGCCGGCAACGCCGAGCAGCATGTAGGTCGGATTGAGAAAGTTCTCGACCGTCAGAAGATAGGCATCGGTCTGTTCGCTGTTGAGTGCCCTGGCGCGGGCCTCGCCGAACTTTGGAACCTTGACCGTGCTGCGTTTCCATCCAGTTTGAGTGTGTCGCAGAACGGCGATGCGTCCGCGAACCTGATCCAGAAGATTGAGCAGCAGGCCATTTCGGGTCGCGCTGACGCTATCCAGTGATACGCCTTCACTGGGCTCGAACAGTACTTCGAACTTGCGATTGCCCTCAATGAAGCTGACCAATGGAATGGCAATCAGGCTTCCTGCGGAATAAGTGTTTCCGGTGATATGCCAGTCACGCCGGATCTGCAGGATGAGCTGGTCACGGAACAGGTCCAGATTGGCGTCGCCGGGCACCGGCAGGAGAGCGAGGTAATCACCCGCGCGGACAAAATATTCGAAGTCAAAGAAGCTGATCGCGCGCCGATAAATTTCGCGTTGCTGCGAGGCGGTGTTGTAGACCGCAACGTCCACGCCAACATCAGATTCCTGGGCCTCAAAAACGAGTTTTGCATCGGACAGAGGTGTATTGCGCGCCCATTGGCGGACCATGCGCGGATAGCCGGAAGCAGTGAGACTGCCCGGTCCGGTGTCCGTGGCAACCAGAATGCTGTCCCGGTTCTGCCAGGCGACGCTGTGCTTGGCTTCCGTCAGAGAGAAGCCATCCGCAACGAAGGCTTTCTTGTCCACATCAAATTCGCGCACAACGTGGGCATCTGCACCGCCACGTGAAAGACGGATCAGACAGCGTTGGTAGGCGGGGAAGAGGCAGCTTTCACCTTTCCAGACCCAGTTTTCATTCTCGTTGGCGGCCAGCGCATCCAGATCCAGAATGACCTCCCAGGCCGGCTCTGCCTTGGCGTACTCGTCCTTGCTGGTACGGCGCCAAAGGCCGCGTGGGTGCTCGGCATCCTTCCAGAAGTTGTAGAGCCATTTTCCGCGCAGGCTGATCGCCGGGATGCGCTGGTCAGAGTCATAGATTGACAGGAGGCGCTCGTAGATTTCAGAGAAGCCCGGCGCGGATTCGAGCGTCTTCTGAGAAATGGCGTTCTGAGAACGCACCCACTCGAGGGCGCGCTCACCGTCCACGTCCTCGAGCCAGAGATAAGGATCTTTCGCGGTTTCGGCAGACAGGCTCATTGGAATCGCCATTGCGACAGCGGCCAGCATCGATTTCGCCAGGTTCATCAAGAATCGCAGTCAGGTCAGGGCAATGGACGAAGGTAAACCGGCAGGCCTTGCGGAGCAATTGCCTGGTGCATCGATAAGCAACTACATCAGGGTTCGAAAGCGGGTTGCGATGATTCGTAAATTCACGTAGCCACAAAAATGAATCAAAGGAGGCTGGCCTGAGCGCGAATTGGCGCCTGTCTCGAGCTTTCGGTCCGGTGCAGCGATCGTGACCCTTAGTCGAGAAGTTTGGATACCCGCTTGATGCGCGCGCCCAAAGAGGCCAGTTTGCCCTCGATGTCTTCGTAGCCACGATCCATGTGATAGATGCGGTCAATCAGGGTTTCACCGTCTGCGCACAGCGCGGCAATCACCAGGCTGGCTGAGGCGCGCAGGTCAGTGGCCATGATCGGCGCACCGGCCAGACGTTCCTTGCCGGTCACGATGGCAGTGTTGCCTTCAATCTGGATTTCCGCGCCCAGACGCAGCAGTTCCTGCGCGTGCATGAATCGATTCTCGAAAATGGTTTCCCGAATCGTGCTGGTGCCCTGAGCGAGGCAGTTCATCGCCATGATCTGCGCCTGCATGTCGGTCGGAAAGCCGGGGTGGGGCATGGTGTGAACATTGACAGCCTTGGGACGCTCACCGCCCATGTCGACTTCAATGAAGTCGCTGCCGGTTGCCAGCTTTGCGCCGGCTTGCTGCAGCTTCACCAGCAATGCGTCGAGCATCGAGGGATCGGTCTTGTTGACGCGCACCTTGCCCCGGGTTGCAACCGCCGCCACGAGAAAAGTGCCGGTCTCGATTCGGTCAGCAACAACAGAATGACTCGCCGCCTTCAGGTCCTTGACGCCCTTGACGCGGATGGTGGTGGTGCCATCGCCTGTAATCTGAGCGCCCATGGCACGCAGGCAGTTGGCCAGATCAACGATCTCCGGCTCGCGCGCCGCGTTCTCTAGTACCGTTTCGCCATCTGCCAGCGTGGCGGCCATCATGAGGTTTTCGGTGCCGGTGACGGTTACGGTGTCAAAGACAATCCTTGCGCCCTTGAGGCGGGAGGCCTTGGCATGAATGAATCCGCCTTCCAGCTTGATCTCCGCGCCCATGGCTTCTAGGCCCATGAGGTGCAGGTTGACCGGACGTGCCCCGATGGCACAACCGCCGGGCAGCGACACATGAGCTTCTCCGCGTTTGGCCAGCAAGGGGCCCAGAACGAGGATCGAGGCGCGCATGGTGCGAACCAGTTCATAGGGCGCCACGCAGGTGGTGATGGGGCTGGCGTCAATTACCCATTCGTCGTCCGCTGGCTGGTCTACCTTGACGCCCATCTGCGTCAGCAGCTTGCGGGTGGTGCCGATGTCCCAAAGCTTGGGTACATTGCTCACATGCAGGGGCTGGTCTGACAGCAGCGCAGCACAAAGGATGGGAAGTGCAGCGTTCTTGGCGCCACTGGCGGCAACTTCGCCGCGCAGCGGCCCGTTACCTTCGATGATGAATTTGTCCATGCGCGGATTGTAAATACGGCCGGTTCGGGCCTTGTGGTGCCGCCGTGCAATTACGGTGCAGCGCGGGTCTTGAGCTGAAGTGCGTGGATCTCGCGGCCCATTTTCTCGCCGAGGGCGGCATACACCATGCGGTGCTGGGCGAGCGGCAATTTGCCTGCGAAGTCAGCGCAGATGACCTCGGCCTCGAAATGCTGGCCATCGTCTCCATGAACCTGAACCTGGGCACCGGGCAGACCGGCCAGGATCAGGTCGCGTATTTCTTCTTTGGTCATGTCGTTCGGGGGTCGGGCTCTTCTGGTGAGTCGGGCATTGTAGCGCCGCCGGGATCTTTCCCGTTCAGTTGCGCAGCTTGTAGCCGCTGCGCAGCATCATCATGCAGGCCACAGAGCAGGCGATGAAAAACCCGGCTGACCAGCTCAGGCTGATCCACGGCGCGACATCGGAATAACCGAAAAAGCCGTAGCGAAACCCATCAATCATGTAAAAGAACGGGTTCAGGTGGGAAACCGTGAACCAGATGTCAGGCAGGGAGTGAACCGAGTAGAACACGCCGGACAAAAAGGACGCGGGCGCAATGACAAAGTTGGTGACGGAGGCAATGTGATCAAAGCGCTGGGCGATGATCCCGGTCATCAGCCCAAGCACCGCCAGGCTGCCTCCCGCCAGCAGAAATTCGGCAACCAGCACCATGGGCGCCTCCACCGGCAGATGCACGAATGGCATGGTCACGGCCAACATTGCCGCGGCAACCAGGATGACGCGCACAAGCGCCGCCAATACGTAGGCGCAGAACCACTCAAATGCGCCCAGCGGCGACATGAGCAGAAACACGAGGTTGCCCATCAGCTTGGATTGAATGACAGACGAGCTGGTGTTGGCAAAGGCGTTCTGGATCACCGTCATCATGACCAAGCCGGGTAACAGGAACTGCGTGTAGGTGATGCCCTCGTAGGCCGAAGCGCGCCCCTGCATGGCCTGCGCAAATACCAGCAGATAAAGGATGGCGGTGATCACCGGCGCGCCGACGGTTTGCGCCAGTACCGCAGTGAATCGCATAATCTCCTTCTTCAGGAGGGTCAGGAAGCCAATCTGGTCGGGGTTCACTGGGTCAGCTCCACAAAAATATCTTCCAGGTCCGGTTCGCGCGTGTGGACGTCTTCGATGACGACGCCGGCGCTGCGCAGGGTTTCCAGAACCTTGCCGATCGGGTGTGTGGCCGTGTCCAGTTTGAGTTCGACATGCTCGCTGGTTTCGTTGGAAATCAGCGGCCGGAGTGATTCCGGCAGTCTGGCACCTTCGGCAAAACGCAGTTTCAGAAAACGGAAAGGGTGTCTTGCCAGGAGCTGAGGTGTTGACTCCAGTGCCTTGATCTCGCCGTGATCAAGAATGGCGATGCGCTCACACATTTCCTGCGCTTCTTCCAGATAATGGGTGGTCAGGACCACCGTCGTGCCCTGCTTGTGCAGATCACGCATGAAGGACCACAGGCTGCGACGCAGCTCTACATCCACACCGGCGGTGGGTTCGTCGAGAATGACCACCGGTGGTTTATGGACCAGCGCCTGCGCAATCAGCACACGTCGTTTCATGCCACCCGACAACGAGCGCATCGTGGTGTTGCGCTTGTCGTCCAGCTCGAGACGCTCGAGCATTTCGTCGATCCAGGGCAGGGCTTCAGGCCCGCAGCCGTAATAACCTGCCTGAATGCGCAGAACGTCGCGGACTTCAAAAAACGGATCAAACACGAGTTCCTGTGGCACCACGCCAAGTTTGCGGCGGGCGTTGCGAAAGTCGCTGACAGAGTCGTGACCCATGATGCTGACCGAGCCGCTGTTCATGCGGGTGAGCCCGGCAATGATGGAAATCAGAGTGGATTTTCCAGCGCCATTGGGCCCAAGCAAACCAAAGAACTCCCCGCGGCGGATGTTGAGGTCTACCTGTTTCAGGGCGGACAGTGATCCGTAGCGCTTGGATACGCCGCTGATCTCCAGCGCGTTTTGGGTAAGGTCATTCATGGGCCGCGGATTATACGGGCTCGCACTTCTACGCCGGCCAGACAAATGATTAGGATGCGATATGGATACAGCCCTGGTTTGGTTCAGACGTGATCTGCGACTTGCAGACAATCCTGCCCTCAGTGCGGCAGTCGAGCGTCACGATCGACTGATCGCCCTCTACATCCACGACCCCGAAGCAGAGGCACCGTGGTTGCCGGGCGCTGCCAGTGATTGGTGGTTGCACCACAGTCTTGAGGCGTTGGACAAGCAGCTGCGCAAGCAAGGCGGGCAATTGCTGATCGTCGGTGGTGATGCCTTGCCGATCTTGCGCAAACTGATCGATGACTGCCAGATCAGTGCAGTCTATTGGAACCGTCTTTACGAACCGGCGCTGATCGCGCGAGACAAGCAGATCAAGCAGGCCCTGAAAGATGAGGGGCTGACGGTGGAAAGCTTCAACGGAAACCTGTTGTTCGAGCCCTGGCAAATCCAGAACGGCTCCGGGCAGCCGTATCGGGTCTTCACCCCGTACTGGCGCTCTTTGCAGGCCGGGCTCCTGCAGCAGATTCGTGAGGGCCGCTCGCCGCTCAAGTCGCCCTCCAACATGGTGTTTGCGCGGGTAGATGCAATACAAACCGTGGATTCGCTGAAGTTGCTGCCCAAGCTGGATTGGGACGCGGGATTCGCCGAAAACTGGAAGCCGGGTGAAAAACAGGCCGAAAGCAAAGTTGCCGCATTCATCGAGACCGACATCGAGCACTACGGGGGGCTTCGTGACCGTCCAAATCACGACGGCACATCAGGGCTGTCTGCTGCGCTGCATTTTGGTGAGATATCGCCGTTCCGGTTGATGGCCCTGGCTGAAACGCAGGCTGCCGGCAGTAGTGCGCCCGGTGTCGTTGCGAATACGGAGCAATTCGTACGCCAGCTTGGCTGGCGCGACTTTGCTCATCACCTGCTGTATCACTTTCCGCACACCGCGGATTCGCCGCTGAATGAGCGGTTCGAGTCTTTTTCCTGGCGTGACCCAAAAGATTACGCCGCAGACCTGGCGGGATGGCAGCGGGGCAGGACCGGCATTCCGATTGTGGACGCGGGCATGCGCCAGCTTTGGCATTGCGGCTGGATGCACAACCGCGTTCGCATGATTGCGGCCAGCTTCCTGTGCAAGAACCTGCTGATTCCCTGGCAGGAGGGCGCGCGTTGGTTCTGGGACACGCTGGTCGACGCCGATCTGGCCAACAACAGCATGGGATGGCAGTGGGTCGCTGGTAGTGGCGCAGATGCTGCACCGTACTTTCGCATCTTTAACCCCGTGCTCCAGTCGAAGAAATTTGACCCTGAAGGGCACTACCTGCGTCGCTGGATTCCTGAGCTGTCAGACCTGGACAGCAAGGCAATCCATGCACCCTGGCAGTCGTCTGAGGCGCAGCTTGCCCAGGCGAGGCTCAAGCTGGGGGTGGACTATCCTCTGCCGATGGTAGACCTCGGCCTGTCCCGAAAAAGGGCCCTGGAGATCTATCAGCAGTCTCGTTCGCCAAGCTGAACAGGCGCACATAACGAGGGTCAATAATTACTAATGACCCTGCTCGCCATAGAACGTAGAGTCTGGACGACATCGCGACATCAATCGCGGGGCTTAATTTCAGGGACGAGGAGCGGATCATGAGTGCGCGAAGCAATGCAACGATCATTGGCTTGGGGATGCTGCTTCTGAGCGCAATGCTCGTTTCCTGCGGTTCGGACAAGCCCGAACCGGTCGGAGAACAGGCAACGCTACCGACACCACGTCCAACTCCCGGCCCTGACCCTGATCCCGATCCGGACCCCGTTCCAGACCCAGATCCCGATCCGGTACCGGACCCTGATCCAGACCCGGTCACCGGCGCTCGCACCTACATGATCTGCGATGCGGCGAACATTTCGCGTGATGCCTTGATTGCTTTTTTCGACGCTCGCGAAGGCGACACCATCGAGTTCTGCGCAGGTCGATTCGACATGCCCACCGGCCTGATCATCAATGGCAAGCGCGGCATCACGATCAAGGGCGCTGGCATGAACAAGACTTTCCTGTCGTTCAAGAACAGCGACAGCGCCGAGGGCATCAATGCGGCCCAGGCTGATGGCCTGGTGGTGCAGGGCATGACCATCGAAGACACGCCGGGCAATGGCCTTCGCATATTCCGAAGTGAGCAAATTGTCATTCGTGATGTGCGCACGCGCTGGCGTGATGCAGCGGGCAGGGACGAGACGCAGGACGGCTACACCCCAAGCTCAGAGAATGGCGCCTATGGTTTGTATCCCGTGGAGTCGCGACATGTGCTGATGGAAAATTGCGAGTCGCATGGCGCCAGTGATGCGGGCATCTATGTCGGACAAACCTCCGACGTCATTGTTCGCAACTGCTTTGCCACCTACAACGTGGCGGGCTTCGAGTTCGAAAACACTTTCCGCGCGGTGTTTGAAGACAATGTTGCAACCCGCAATACCGGCGGCTTCCTGGTGTTTGATCTGCCGGATCTGCGCCAGTACGGCGAGAAGAATGTCGTTCGGCGTAACCGCGCCTACGCCAACAATACGAACAATTTTGCGCCGGCCGGAAATATCGTTGGCCTCGTGCCGCGCGGTACCGGCATGCTGGTGCTGGCAACGGACCAGCTCGAGATTTACGACAACGATATCTACGACAACGATACGCTGGGGATCGCCATCATCAACTTTGGACTGGCAGACCCCAACCAACCGGACCCGCGCTACGATTTTTATCCTGAGGGCCTGGAGATTCGCGGTAATCGTTTCCGTGACAATGGCGGCAATCCACAGCAGCCCGATGCCGAGCGTGGTGAGGCTTCCTTGCTGCCATTGCTACTGAAGGTGAAGAACCTCGGACGCGGCGCGCACATCGTCTGGGATGGCGCAGAAGATGCACCCAATGGTTGTCTGGATGTGCCCAAGGATGCGGATGGCATAGCACTCAATCAGGCCAACAACGCCCGCCCGCATGAAGAGCAGGGTGGCCGTACCGATGAGCGTGGACGACCCAATGTCACGCGCGACGATCCAGACCCGAGTTGCAAATGGAATGCCTGGAAGTTTGACGACGCAGGCCTGCTCAAGCGTCCGGAGAACAATCTCTGCATCGCCACCGATAACAGCTTCGAAAACACCCAGGTGGAGACCTTGCTCACCACCGAGTTCCTGCGCGCCAACATCACCACCAGCGAACCCACACAACTCGCGGTGGAGCTGCTGATCCCGGCGTCCAATTCCCTGGCGCCACATCGATGTGATCTGCCCGCACGAGCAGACCCGGTACTGGCACTGCCGTATGTGCCGGACCCTGCGAGTGATGACGCGCGTCCGGACCCGGATGAAGTGGCACGGGTTTGTGAAGGCGGCAGGCCCGGGCAGGTGAACCGTGCAGCCCTAGCGTTCAACTGTCCGCGACTTGATCAGTATGGTTTGTTTGCTGATCCGCTCGATCCCACAAAGAACCCCAATGGCGGTGGCGTGCCCTACGAGCTGAACACCCCGCTGTTCAGTGACTATTCCAGCAAGTACCGCGTGATCTTCCTGCCGCCCGGCGAATCTGCGAGCTATCGAGACGCGCGCAATGGCGGAGCAACCGCAACGCTGGATTTCCCGGCAGGTACGGTGATTGCCAAGACCTTCACGTTTCGGACCGAAGACGCCGCCGGCGCGCTGATCAGCGAAAACGTTGTTGAGACACGTCTGTTGATCAAGCGGCAGAGATCAGATGGCAGCATCAACTGGGTGGGCCTGCCGTATGTCTGGACAGGCAGTGGCCCGGAGCGAGTGGCGGAACTCAAGCTCGAGGGTGCCATCTCGCCGGTGAGCTACGACTACGTTGACCCTGATCCCGAGGTCAAGGATGCCTCCGGTGCACGTAAGCGATATGCCGGGGCTGTCGCAGGCTATCGCGTCCCAGCGGCGCTGAATTGTCTGACCTGTCATGCCGGTGACAATCGCGAAGGCGGCGCGGCGCCCATTGGCCCCAAGGTGCGCAACCTTAATCGCAACCATGACTATCCCGGATTCAGCAATATCAATCAGCTTCAGTATCTGCACAATCAGGGGCTGCTGACCGGCTTGCCGGCGAATCTGGACGCAATCGAAAAACTCCCCAGATGGAACGTGCCGGGATCATCGGGTGCCTTGCCGGGTTCGGACCAGGATGTGCATCTGAGAACACGCGCCTACCTGGAATCCAACTGCATGCACTGCCATAACCCGGGTGGCGCCGGTTCCAATTCAGCGCTGTTCCTGGACAGCCTTCGCACGGTTAATGTGCGCTACGGCATTTGCAAGAAGCCGGTTGCCGCCGGACGCGGATCAGGTGGCAAGCGGTTTGACATCATTCCGCGTGATGCAGATGGCTCGATCCTACCGTTTCGCGTGGTCTCGACCGAGCCCGGAGTGCGCATGCCGCCGCTGGCACGCAGCGTGACGCATGCCGAAGCGGCCAATCTTGTTGTGGACTGGGTCAATAATGTCCTGCCAACGGCAGATACCCGCGATGCCGAGGTCTGCATGCCGCCCAGCGGTTGACGGGCGTCCAAGCATTCCGGAACAGGTTCGACAGCCGACCGATTACAGACAATGAGCAAAGACAGTCAGCACAATGGGCGGTCTTTGCTCTCTGCCAGTGCGCCGGCTAGGCCGACAGGGGAAACAGCTGCGCAAGTCCTTCGCTGGCACTCTTGCGGACATGTACGCGATACAGGGCCGAAGCCTCATTGTCTTCGGGATTAATTTCAATCATGTGTGCTCCGCTGTTGCGCGCCAGCTGTGCGAAGCCTGCGGCGGGCCAGACCACGCCGGAAGTGCCAACAGATACGAACAGATCGGCTTGCGAGACCAGTTGTTCAGTGATCGCGAAAGACTCGGCGTTCACGTTGTCACCAAACCAGGTGATGTCAGGGCGAAGCCAGCTATCACATTCAGGACAGCGCGACTGAGCGAACTGGGCGGATAGCGCGTCATGTGAGATGCCGTGGCGCGGGCAACGCATTCTCCACAGGGAACCATGCAGTTCCGCAGCAACGCGAATGCCGGCACGCTGAAGCAGTCCGTCGATGTTCTGGGTCACCACAGACAGCTTCGGGTGGAGGGATTGCAGGGCGGCAAGATGATGATGACCGGCATGGGGTTCGCAGGCCAGCACCGCAGCCCGCCGCATCTCATGAAACGCCAGCACCTGCTCTGGGCGTGCATCGAAGGCGGCCTGACAGGCGTACTCCTCGTAGTTGTACTGGGCCCAGATGCCGCCGCTGCCACGATAAGTGGGTACGCCGGACTCGGCGCTCATTCCCGCACCGGTGAAGATCACGACGCTCGGATACGCTGACAGTTGTACAGTTTCCATGCGCCCAATTTTACCGCCTTGGGGTCGTATACTTGGCCCTGAAATCAAACTGATAACTGATGAGCACGCAATCTGACTTTCGCCGCCTGGGTCGGCAAACACTGGAAATCGAGCGAGACGCGGTAGCCGCGCTAATCGACCGGGTTGACGAAACTTTCGCGGCGGCCTGCTCATTGATGCTGGCCTGCAAGGGTCGGGTAGTGGTCACCGGAATGGGTAAGTCCGGTCACATTGCGGGGAAGATCGCCGCCACATTGGCCTCTACCGGTACACCGGCATTTTTTGTTCACCCAGCGGAAGCGAGTCACGGCGATCTGGGCATGGTTACGCGTCAGGATGTTGTGCTCGCGCTGAGCAATTCCGGTGAAACGCCGGAAGTTGTGACCATTCTGCCCTTGTTCAAGCGCATGGCAGCGCCGGTTATTGCGATGACAGGGCGGCCCAATTCGACTCTGGCGCAGGCCGCTGACGTGCATCTGGATGTGTCTGTCGCCAAAGAGGCCTGCCCCCTGAATCTCGCGCCCACAGCCAGCACGACAGCCAGTCTGGCGATGGGCGATGCACTGGCGGTGTCCCTGCTCGAAGCACGCGGCTTCACGCAGGAAGATTTCGCGCTCTCGCATCCGGGCGGCGCGCTGGGTCGTCGCCTGCTGCTCCGGATCCGGGATGTCATGCGCACCGGAGAGCAACTGCCTCGGGTTGCGCCTGGCACGCCACTGACCGACGCCCTGATTGAGATGACGCAGAAGGGTTTGGGAATGACGACCGTCGTAAAAGACGATCAGACGGTCGCCGGAATTTATACCGATGGCGATTTGCGCCGCACACTGGATCACGGCATCGACGTGCGCGGCATCAGCATCGACAAGGTGATGACGCCCGGTGGTCGCGCCGTTGCTGCAGACCACATGGCCGCAGAGGCGGTGCAGCAAATGGAAGAACACAAGGTGTCCGTGTTGCTGGTCAAGGACGAGTCACAACGCCTGATCGGTGTTGTCCACATGCATGATCTGCTGCGAGCCGGGGTGGTTTGATGGAAGACACAATCAAGGCACTGCCCATGGCACAGGTTCAGGCGCGTGCCTCCAAAATCCGCTGCCTGTTCCTGGACATTGACGGCGTCATGACCGACTGCAAGCTTTACCTCACGCCGGACGGGGAAGAACTCAAGGCCGTGAACGTGCGTGATGGCTGGGGCATGAAGGCCTTGCTCAAGTCTGGCGTGGAAGTGGCCGTGATATCGGGCCGCCCGTCCAAGGCGATGCAAAAGCGGCTTGAATGGCTGGGTTTCAAGGCCGCACATATCGTTCTGGATACCGAGGACAAACTGCCCGCCTATGAGCGCATCCGCGATGCGCTCGGCATCAGCGACGAAGAGTGCGCAATGATGGGAGACGATGTTCCTGACTTGCCCCTGATGGAGCGAGTGGGCCTTTCCATGACCCCAGCCGATGCGCATCGCAAGGCAAAGTCCGCGGCACATTACGTGAGCCTCAATCGCGGTGGCGCCGGTGCTATTCGTGATGCTGCCGACCTTATCCTGGAGGCCCGCAGCGGCTCGTGAAGCGCTTTCTGATCCCGCTGCTTGGCGTTGCTTTGCTGGCATTTGCAGTGTTCAGCGTGCGTGAGGCCCAAGTTCCACTTCTGGATGCGCCCAACTCGGACGAGGAGCCTCGTTACGTGATCCGTGGCGCGCGCTGGAAGAGCCATGACGAAGAAGGCACTGTGCGCGTGCAGGGCAGCGCCCGGATCATTCGTTACTACGATGATGACTCGGCCCGGCTTAAGGACTTTTCGGTCAAGGTGCAGGGAAAGGACGGAAACCCTTGGGTTGCGCGTGCGCCGGAAGGGTATTCTCCGCCTCAGAACCGGCACCGGCTGCATTTGTCAGGCGGGGTGGAAGGAGACGGCAACTGGCCTGATGGCGAGCCGCTGATCTTCAACACAGAAGATGTGTGGGTCGATTCTGCCGAAGACACGCTGGAGACCGATTCGAAAGTTAATCTGCGAAGTGCCAATCGTCTGGGGATTGCGCGGGGCTTGCGGATCAGCGGCAAGAAGGAATCCGTCGTTTTGAATAATGAAGTGGAGATTCACTATGTGCTGCCTAATTGAGCAAGCCCGGGCGATCCGCGCGCCTTCCTTGAGCCACAGCCCATGATGGACGTCATGCGCATCACGGTCCTGACCAGTGTTCTTTTCATGTCTGGCGTGTCTGGGCAGGTGCTGGCTGCTGGTGATGGCAACAGTACGCGAGATGCCTTCCGGCCAACCGGGCCGGTCAAGATCAACGCGGATCAGGCCGAGTGGGAAAAAGGCGGGGCCATGGTCTACAGCGGCGACGTCCGCATGGAATCCGGTGAGCTCAAGCTGACCGGTCGCAAACTGCAGTTGCAGCAACAGACTGACGGCCAGTTCGAGGCCAGGGTATATGGCGGCCCGGCAACGCTGGACCACGCGGGCGTCGAAGGGGGCAGTGAGGAAACTCGCCAACCGGTTTCAGCGCGCGCGTCGGAGCTGATCTACCGGTCGAGCAGCGACACCGTGGAACTGGTGGGCGATGCCAAGCTCACACGTGGCACTGACGTGATTCAGGGCGAGAAGGTTCGTTACGATGTCGCGCGCCGTCGTATTCAGGCAGCGGGCAAGGTGGAAATCGTGATTCAGCCACCCAAGCCGGGCACCTCAGGCAGAGCGCCATCCGAGCTTCCCAGCCTGACACCGGACCTGGACCCCAAACCTTAGGTCTCATGAAGAAAGATTCCGTTCTCAGCGCCACCGGGCTGGTCAAGAAGTACAAGCGACGAACCGTGGTTCGCGATGTGTCTGTGCGCCTGCAGGCAGGCGAGATCGTCGGTCTTCTGGGCCCCAATGGCGCAGGCAAGACCACATCTTTCTACATGATTGTGGGGCTGGTTCCCGCCGACGGCGGCAAGATCGAACTGGATGGCCGTGATGTCACCCGTTTGCCGATGCACGCACGTGCGCGCCTCGGCCTGGGTTACCTGCCTCAGGAAGCCTCTGTTTTCCGCAAGCTCAGTGTTGCCGACAATATTCGTGCGATTCTGGAGCTACGCAAGGACCTGAACCGGAGCGAGCGCGACACCGAACTCGAGCGTCTGCTCGGCGAACTGCACATCGATCACATTCGCGAAGGCATGGGTGAATCGCTCTCAGGCGGCGAGCGCCGTCGGGTGGAAATTGCGCGCTCTCTAGCGGCCAATCCGCGCTTTGTGCTCCTGGACGAGCCATTCGCCGGGGTGGACCCCATCGCCGTCGGCGATATCCAGAATATTGTTCATCACCTGCGCGATCGTGGCATCGGTGTCCTGATTACCGACCATAACGTGCGGGAAACATTGGCTTTATGCGAACGCGCCTACATTCTTGCCGAGGGTAGCGTTATCGCTGAGGGCGCTCCGGACGAACTGCTCGAAAACGAGATTGTGCGCAAAGTTTATCTGGGCGAGCAGTTCAAGCTGTAGTTTCGTCGGGCCGTTTGTCGCCAGATCAAAGGCGCTTGAGAAAATTATTGAAGCAAAAGTCATACCGGCGTATAAAATCAGGCCATGGATCAATTCAGTCACCTGGCCAAGTTCGCCTAAGGTATGAAGCAATCACTCTCGCTCCGGCAGGGAATGGGTCTGACTATGACCCCGGCTTTGCAGCAGGCGATACGCCTTTTGCAGCTCTCCACACTCGATCTGGAAATGGAGATTCAGCAGGCGCTGGACTCCAACCTCATGCTGGAAACAGAAGAGGATGCCGCTGATGCAGCTGATCTGACGGCGGTAGAGGTCCCTGATGCGAGTGCAGAGGGCGCTGAATCAGCGGATTTACTGCCAGAAGTCACTGCCAGCGAGACACTGCCGGATGAAATGCCCGTTGACGTCGAGTGGCAGGACGTCTTCGATGAGCATGTCCCAGCTTCAAGTGGCAGTAATTCGGACGATGAAGGCTTGCAGGATTTTCTGCAGGCCAATGCTCATGTCTCCGAAACACTGATGGACCACCTGATGGCGCAGGCGCGGGTTGCGGACCTTGATGAGCAGGAAGCGATCGTCGTTGCCCACCTCATAGATTCCATCAACGAAGACGGCTATCTCACGGACTGGGAAGGAATTTCGGAGCGACTGGGCGAATCACTGGGGCTTTCGCAGGCGGATCTGGACGCTACTTTGCGGCTCGTGCAGGAGTTTGATCCGCCTGGGATCGGTGCACGTGATCTGAGTGAATGTCTGCTGTTGCAGCTCCAGCAGATGCCGCGGTCTCGTCCCGGACGTTGGGCCGCGATGGAAATCGTTGAATGCAGCCTGGTCTACATCGCCAAGCGGGATGAGGCGGCGATCATGCGTGAGACCGGCCTGACCTCGGAAGATATTGCGCAGGGCCTGGAGCTGATTCGCACCCTGCAACCCCATCCCGGCAAGCCTTTTCAGCTTCATGAGTCCACCTACTTGACGCCGGATGTCATCGTGACTCGAAGCAAGGGCCGGTGGCGGGTAGCCCTGAATCCTGAAAACACGCCGAAGCTGCGCATCAACAGTCGCTACCAGAGCTTCATCAAGCGCGCCGACCAGTCCAAGGAACAGGTTCAGCTCAAGCAGCACCTGCAGGAAGCGCGATATTTCATCAATAGTCTGGAGTCACGCAACGACACGATTCTGCGTGTTGCCCAATGCGTGGTTGAAGAGCAGCGCGCTTTTCTGGAATATGGCGAGGAGGCCATGCGACCGCTGGTTCTCAGAGATGTTTCACAGACATTGGGGATTCACGAATCAACCGTGTCCAGAGCAACGGCGAACAAGTACATGCTGACCCCGCGGGGTCTGTACGAGCTCAAATATTTTTTCTCAAGCCATGTCTCCACCACCCAGGGTGGCGTGGCCTCTGCAACCGCCATTCAGGCCATGATCAAGCGTCTGATCAACGCCGAAGACCCAGTTCGTCCGCTATCAGATTCCACTTTGGCAGAACTTTTGCTCGAAGAAGGGATCAAGGTAGCGCGGCGTACTGTTGCCAAGTATCGCGAAGCGCTGAAGATTTCACCTTCACATGAGCGCAAGGCCGCCGCGTGAAGGACAAGCAGTTTTTCCGGGGTTAATTCCCCATACCTAGGAGGCATTGTCGAATGAATCTGAACATCTCCGGTCATCATCTCGATCTGACGCCGCCCCTGCGCGAGTATGTTGAGAGCAAACTCAAGCGCATCGAGCGACATTTTGATCACCTGATCAATACAGATGTCATCCTGTCTGTCGAGAAAATGCGTCACAAGGCCGAAGCGACCATTCATGCCAGTGGTGCTGACATGCATGCACACGCCGTTGTTGAATCCGACATGTACGCGGCCATAGACGCCATGGTCGACAAGCTTGACCAGCAGACCCGCCGTCACAAGGAGAAGTTGCGGGATCATCACGTGAAGACGCCGATCAAGCGCACCTTGCAGTAGTTTTTCAAGCCTAAGAAAACCTCGTCAGCTCAGCCTGACGGGGTTTTTTTGTGGGCGCGGCCCGATCCATTGGTGGTTGGGCGTGCACAGGGCTCATACTTGGCGGCGCCGAATCGACTCCGGACGATTTTTCTTTGGTCCGGTCGAAGCTTCAAGCCATCAGGAGATGTACCAGCAGATGAAGTTGACCGAAATTCTCACTGCCGACCGTGTTGTAAACGGGAAGACGGTGAGCAGCAAGAAGAAGGCTCTCGAGGAGCTCTCCGCGTTACTCGGATCAGGTGAAGCGGATATTGCGGAAGCGGGCATATTTTCAAGCCTGACTTCGCGCGAAAGACTCGGCAGCACTGGATTGGGGCACGGCGTTGCGATCCCGCATGGTCGCCTGCCCGGCATTGAGGGCAGTATTGGCGCGTTCATGCGCCTCAAGCAGTCGGTAGAGTACGACGCACATGATGGCTGTCGCGTAGATCTGATTTTCGGCTTGCTGGTCCCCGAGAACGCTTCGGATGTACACCTCAAGCATCTAGCCGCCATCGCGGAAATGTTTTCTGACGAAGGCTTCTGCCGGAGCCTGCGGGAATCGCCCGATAGCGCGGCGCTCTACCAGTGTCTGGCCGCTTTCGAGTCTGCGCACTGAGAATTCCACAACGCTGCCGATAGCTTTGAAATCGAATGATCAAGGAACCTGGCAATGTGGAGAGCGAAACCCTGCATGGCGTGCTCGTCGAGGTCTTTGGACTGGGCGTATTGCTGGTGGGGCGCAGCGGAGTTGGAAAAAGTGAACTGGCCCTGGAGCTGCTTGCACGCGGCCATCGCCTGATCTCGGATGATGCACCGACATTCCGTGTGAATGCTGAAGGCAGGGTCATCGGCACCTGTCCGCCGCTGCTGTTCGGCTTTCTGGAGGTTCGTGGTCTGGGCGTGCTCCATGTGGGACGAATGTTCGGCGAGCCCGTCCTGCGTGCACAGAAGGCGCTCGACCTGATTCTCCGACTTGATGAAGCGCATGTAGCTGATCCGGCAGATCGACTTCATGGGCGGCGTAGTCAGAAGAGGGTCTGCGGCAAGCCTATTCCGGAAATCCTGTTGCCGGTCAGACCCGGCCACAGCATGGCCACTCTCGCTGAAGCCGCTTGCCGCGATCAGACCCTGAAGCGGGACGGGTATGACGCTGCTGAAGACTTTATCCGGCGACAACAGCAACAGATCGAGGCAGGGCAATGAAACTGATTATCGTCAGCGGGCTCTCAGGCGCGGGTAAGACCGTGGCCCTGAAACAGTTCGAGGACCTGGGTTACGCCACCATCGATAACATCCCGCTGGCGCTGCTGGCGCCCATGATTTTCCGCCTGGTTTCCAAGGCCGATCCGCGTTACGAACGACTGGCCATCGGTCTTGATGCACGTGAGTCCCCTGCGGAGATCGCACGATTTCCACAACATCTCGCGCGACTGCGAAAGCGCGGCGTTGACGTACACGTGCTGTTTCTCACCGCCTCAGATGAAATTCTGCTGCAGCGGTATGGCGCAACTCGACGGCCTCATCCGCTGGCGGACGGAAAGATCAGTCTTGCCGATGCCATTGCACGTGAACGTGCGTGGATCGCCCCGATTGCCAATCTGGCTGATGAGCCGCTGGATACATCGGAGATGAATCTCTATCAATTGCGCGAAGCCCTTCATGAGCGGCTGCCGGAGGCGGCTCAGGGCAAGCTGGCGGTGCAGTTTCTGTCGTTCGGATTCAAGAATGGCGTTCCCGGCGGCTGTGACTTTTTGTTTGATGTGCGCTGCTTGCCCAACCCGCACTGGATGCCGGCCCTGCAACCGCTGACGGGTCGCGATTCGGCGGTGCAGGATTGGTTTGACCAGCAGGAAGCGGTAGGCGTCATGTTGAACAACATTGGCGATTTTCTCGCGCCCTGGCTGCCTGTTTTCCGGCGCCAGGAAAGGGCCTACGTCACCATCGGGGTCGGCTGTACCGGCGGACAGCATCGCAGCGTCTATCTGGTCGAGAAACTCGGCCTGCGCTTCTCAGCGGAGTTTAATCCGGTGGTGATCAATCACAAGGAGCTTCGTTGAATGCGCGTTGGTGTGCTGCTGGTGACGCATGCCGGTATCGGGCAGGCCATGCTGGACTGCGTTCTGGACATGATGGGCGAACTGCCATTGCGCGTCGCGGTTCTCGGTGTTGATCGTGCGGACGACAGCGGCGTGCTTGAACAAGAGGCGAAGCAGCTGCTGGTCCAGCTGGAGGGGACGGATGCACAGGCTGCAGACGTGCTGATCCTGACAGATGCCTTTGGCGCAACGCCCGGAAATATCGCCAGCAGTCTGGCCCGGTCGGACAGGACGGCCCTGGTCGCTGGCTTGAATCTGCCGATGCTAGTACGCGTCATGAACTATCCCGATGCCGGCCTCGAAGAACTGAGCACGATCGCCGTCGAGGGTGGTCGTCGCGGCACCTTGCGCTGCTCCTCCGATGCGGAGCATCACGGATGAAAATATCGGTCAGGGTGATCAACCGGCTTGGTCTGCATGCCCGGGCGGCGGCAAAGCTGGTCAACCTGGCCAGCCGGTTCGAGGCTGATATCAAGGTGCGCAAAGGTGATCAAACCGTCAGTGGAAAATCGATCATGGGCGTCATGATGCTGGCAGCCGCGCGCGGGACCGACCTGGTGCTGATTGCGGAAGGTCGTGACGCGCAGGTGGCCCTGGATGCGCTGGCCGAATTGGTTGCAGATCGCTTTGGAGAGCAGGTGTGATGCGATGAGTCTGTGGCTTGCGGGCAGAGGCGTATCGCGCGGCATCGCCATAGGGCGTGTGCAGAAATTACGGGCTCAGGATATTGAGGTTGTCGAGGTTAGGATCAAGCCGGAGGCTGTTGAGGCCGAGATTGATCGCTTCTATCAAGCGCAGAAAATGGCGCTCGCGCAACTCAAGGATGTACGGTCGCAGATCCCGGCGGGTACGCCAGGAGACGTTTCTGCATTCATAGAAATGCATCTGCTGATGCTGGATGATCATTCGCTTAAGCAGGCCACCGTCAGCAATATCGAGAATCTGCACGTCAACGCCGAAGCCGCGCTGAAGCTCGCGTGTGAGACGCTGGTTGCAGTTTTCGAGGCAATGGAAGATCCGTATCTGCGGTCGCGCCGTGTGGACGTTGAGCAGGTTGTGGAGCGCGTTCAACGGGTGTTGTTGCAAGCTGACACCGAGGGCACGGAGGACGCCGCAATGGCTTCGAGCGTGCCGCGCGTGGTGGTCACCAACGATATTACGCCCGCAGACATGATCCTCTTGTCGCAGCAGTCAGTTGTGGCATTTGTTACCGAGCATGGGAGTGCACTGTCTCATTCAGCCATCCTGGCGCGCAGCCTGGGCATTCCGACCGTCGTGGGATTGCGCGGTGCGCGCAAGTTGCTGCGCAACAATGAGCCCTTGATCGTTGATGGAGACAGCGGGCAGATACTTGCAAGTCCCGAGCCATGTGCACGCGCGTATTTCGAGCATCGAATCAGGCAACAGTCACAAGATCTCCTGCATTTGCAGGGGCTCAAGGATGAGCCTGCCATCTCGCAGGATAAGGTCAGCGTCTCGCTACAGGCCAATATCGAACTGCCTGAAGACGCCAGGCTCGCAGATCAGAATGGCGCACTCGGCGTGGGACTGTATCGCACGGAATTTCTGTTCATGAACCGGTCCGATCTGCCATCGGAAGAAGAGCAGTACGAGGCTTATTCCCGGGTCGTGAAAGCGGTGAAGGGTCAGATCACCATCCGAACGCTGGATCTGAGCGCAGACAAACAAGTGGATTCAGGGCATCGCCACGGAACAACCCCTAATAATCCGGCCTTGGGTTTGCGGGCCATCCGGCTCTGTCTGCATGAGCCGGACATGTTCAAGACCCAGATTCGCGCCCTGTTGCGGGCTTCGGCTCATGGGCAGGTACGCCTGATGTTGCCGATGATCTCCACGCTCGGCGAGGTGCGCCAGGCGCGTGCCCTGATCGAGCAATGTCGAGGCGAGTTACACCATCAGGGTTACGCCTGCGCAGATCAGATTCCGATCGGTGCCATGATCGAAGTGCCCGCAGCAGCAATCGTCGCGCCGCTTCTTGCAGCGGAAGTCGATTTCTTCTCCATCGGTACCAATGACCTGATTCAGTACACGCTGGCCATCGATCGCGTCGATGACGAGGTCAATTATTTATACGATCCACTGCATCCGGCAGTGCTGCGCCTGATTCATATGACCGTCCAAGCCGGCCTTCAGGCGGGGATCGAGGTGGCCATCTGCGGGGAAATGGGCGGCGACAGCCGTTACACCCGGCTGTTGCTGGGCATGGGCATGAACAGTTTCTCAATGCGTCCGGCGAACGTGCCAGAGGTCAAGCGTGTGATCCGAGAAACCAATATTGCGCAAGTGCGCGAAGAGGTGAAGCGCATGTTCGGCACGCCTGACGTAGCGACGTTTGAGCGTTACGCCTTTGCACTGGCAAGCTGACCGGCTCAGGCCTCCCAGCCTACATCTGCCCGTGCCGCCGCTTCCTTTTCAATCAGGTCGCCGTAACGCTTCTCCACTTCGGCGCGCTTGACCTTCATCGTTGGCGTCATCACGCCGTTGTCGATGGTCCAGGCATCCTTGACTACCACGATCTTGGCAATCTGCTCATGCGCCTCTAGTTTCTTGTTGACGAAGTGCATGTCCGCCGCGAGTTCTTTTTCAATGTCTTCGCGAGATTTGCTGTCTGTGGTGCCGGGCATCAGAGAAACCAGCATCAGCGGCTGTTTCAGCCCCATGCCGACCATGCAGAGCTGATCAATATCGGTATTGCGTGTCAGCTGACCTTCGATGGGCGCGGGTGAGACGTACTTGCCCTTGAGAGTCTTGAAGATGTCTTTGACCCGGCCCGTGATGTAGACATAGCCGTCTTCATCAACCCGGCCCTTGTCTCCTGTACGCAGGTACCCGTCTTCGGTAAAGGTCTCGCGCGTCTTTTCCGGTTCCTTGTAGTACCCGGCCATGACCCCGGGATGCTTGAACAGAATTTCATCGGCGTCCGAGAGCTTGAAACCCGCATTGGGCAGCGGTTTTCCTACAGAGCCCATGCGGCTTTGGCCGGGCACATTGGCTGTGGCATAGATGCTGTTTTCGGTCATGCCATAACCCTGCAGGACCTCCAGTTTCAGATACTTCTGGAACCATTCCATCAGCGGAATCGGCAGCGGTGCGGCGCCCGAAAAAACGTATCGCGCTTCGTGCAGGCCCAGTCCTTTCAGAATTTTCTTGCGAATGAGCGAACTCAGCACCGGGATGCGCATTAATCTTTCCAGCTTCTTCTGCGGCATCTTCTTGAGAACACCGGCCTGGAATCGGCCGTAGACCAGGGGCACGCCATAGAAGCGGGTAGGTGCAACTTGCGGCAGTTGCTCAGCCAGCTTCTCCAACTGCTCGAGAAAGTGAACCTCACCGCCCAGATAAAGACTGAGCCCGAGAACCGCGCCGCGCTCAAATGCGTGCGCCAGCGGCAGATAGGAGAAGAAACGTTCCTCGCCCACGGGCGGCATCAACTTCAGGGTTCCTTCCGCAGCAAAGGCCAGATTGCCCCAGGTGATCATCACGCCCTTGGGGTTGCCGGTGGTGCCGGAGGTGTAGATCAGGCAAGCCAGATCATCCGACGCTGGTCGTTCAATAACAGTCAACGGCGCTGCGGTATTGATCACCTGATCCCAGGTTTGCTCGCCTGTCGGCGTTTCGGGATAGGGAAATGAAATGGTTTTGATGCCTTCAGGCACCGCACCCATGAACTCGTCATGGTCGGTCATGGGGCCCAGGAACAGCACCTTTGCTTCACTGTGCTTGAGGATGTAGGTGACGGCACTCTCTGCCTGTTTTGGATATAGCCCCACACCCACCAGGCCTGCCATGGAGCAGGCCATGTCGGCCAGAAACCAGTGCGCTGTGTTGCGTCCGGAAATTGCCACTCGATCTCCGCGTTGCAGACCCATTTCCAGCAGCGCGCCAGCCATTGCGCGCGCTTCCTGCTCTGCCTGGCTCCAGCTCCAGCGCAGGGTTTGACCCTCTCTTGGCTGCACCAGCCAGGTCTTGTCTGCCTTCTCCTGCGACCACCTCAGCAGCATGTCGACGGGTGTGTTGAGCTCGGACATGTTGGAGATCCCCTCTATTATTAGTGTTCGTCGGTGTTACTTTGCGGGCCAGTGTAATGCTGCGTGTAGCATTGCGCAGTGTTCGCCAGAACAGTGCGAATTGTCTGAATTGGGAATGGAGTCAAGCGTTTGAAGAAGAAAATACTGCCGATCTGCGTGATCCTGCTGGTGACGTATCTTTTTGTTTGGCCGGTTTCCTTGCGGCCGGTTGCCTGGCAGCCATCTAAACCGGTGGAGTCCGTGCAAGTGCGGCCCCTGAATCCTGTACAAAGACTTGGCGATGGCGTGCTCAAAGGGCCGGAAGCCCTGACCTTCACCAGTACCGGCGAGATGATTACAGGGCTTGCTGATGGCAGAGTCGTATCTGTTTCCAGTGACTTCAGGAGCTGCAAAGTACTGGGACAGGTTGATGGCCGACCTCTGGGTGTCGCGCTTGACGGTGAAGGGCGGGCGCTGGTTGCTGATGCGCAAAATGGCGTTGTGCAGCTGCAAGGGGGTACCGAATTGCGCACATTGGTCCACGATGCCGACGGCATTCCCGTGAAGTTTGCAGACGATCTCACCATCGATGGTCAGGGGCGCGTGTACCTGACCGACGTTTCCTGGAAATACGGCTTTGACGAGCAGATGCTCGACGTGCTGGAGCACGGCGCACACGGGCGCCTGATCCGTTACCAGCCTGAAGACGATCTTTCGGTGACCATGTTGGCGGAACTCAATTTTGCCAACGGCGTGACGCTGGGGCCCGATGAGACCTATATCCTCATCAACGAGACAACGGCGTATCGCGTTACGCGCTTCTGGCTGAAGGGTGACAAGGCCGGGCAGCGGGAAATCTTCTCCGACAACCTGCCCGGGTTTCCTGACAACATCAGCTTCAACGGACAGGACCGGTTTTGGGTCGCTCTGTTTGCACCCCGCTCAGCGATACTGGATGCCATTGCGCCTTATCCGCTGCTGCGCCGAATGATCGTGCGACTGCCGTCGTTTCTGCATCCCAAAGCCAGTGATGTCGCACAAATTGTTGCTCTGGACATGAATGGCGCGGTCGTCGAGCACTATCGCGACCTTGATGGCAACGGTTTCGGGCCGATTACCAGCGTAGTCGAGCGCGGCGGTTACCTCTACTTTGGAAGCCTGGCAGAAGACGCAGTGGGCCGTGTTTCACTCAGTGCCCTGCGCGGGGGCAGCCAAGTCTCGCCGACATCAATTTCCATGCAGGACTGTCAGCACTGAGCCGCTCGGGCCGGCAAGGCGAAGAAGGCCTGCGCGTTCTCGGAAGTGATGGTCCGGACATGCGCTTCAGAAACCTTGCGGGCTGAAGCGATGGACGTCACCACCCAGGGCAGGAAACAAGGCTCGTTGCGGCGCGCGTCTCGTGGCTTGTGCGATTTGGGCAGCGTGCGCGGCAGCAGATAGGGCGCATCCGTTTCGATCATGATGCGGTGATCAGGGATGATGGCGACCGTTTCCGGCAGATCGCCACGGCGTCGTTCATCGCAAACCCAGCCGGTAATGCCGATATGGCAATCCAGAGCCAGGTAGTCCTCGGCAGCGGCGCGCGTGTCTGTAAAACAATGCACGCAGACTTGGGCGAGTCTTGGGCGGTACTCTCGCAGAATGCTGCAAAAATCGGCGTGGGCATCTCTCTGATGCAGGAAAACCGGCTTTCCCAGCTCTGCTGCCAGTTCCAGCTGGGCGCAGAAGGCTCGGCGCTGATCCTGCGGGCTTGAAAAATTACGGAAGTAGTCCAGGCCGCATTCCCCCAGCGAGACCAGCGCCGGATCCGTGGCCAACTGTCGAATGACCTCCTCAAACTCAGAGGTCCACTGCGTTGCGTGGTGGGGATGAAGCCCAGCCGTGGCAAACAATTGACCGGGATGTTCATGGGCCAGGCGCAGCGCGGTGTGCGAGCTTTCCAGCGAACTGCCTGTCACCACAATATGCGTCAGTCCGGCGGACCAGGCACGTGCCAGCACAGCGTCGCGATCGTGGTCAAAACTGTCGTGAGCCAGGTTGGCACCGATATCAATCATGCTGCAGGAAGCCATTGCGTCATAGGAAGCGCATTATTGTGCCGGGAAATGATGCGCCGCTGTCGGATAGACTTGCGTCATCAGCTTCTAGCCTTGGAAAGGAATCTGCGTGCGGATTGGAATATTCGGATGTTTGTTGTGTTGGTCAGCGATTGCATTGGCTCAGGGAAGCGTGGCGCCGGTGCGTTATATCAGTGACGAGATTTCGGTCACGCTGAGAAAAGGCGAGGGCATGAGTGCGCAGGTTGCCTCACTGGTCAAGGCCGGAACACGGGTGGAACTGCTCGAGCCAGCCGGTGAGAGCGGATACGCCAAGGTCAAGGTCGCCCCGGGCAAGGAAGGCTGGGTGCTTGGCAAATATTTGTCGGCCGAGCCGCCTGCGCGTGAACGAATTGCCACCATGGCGGCCAAGCTGGCAGAGCAGCAGGCCCTGGTGCGCAAGCTCTCTGCTCAAAACGAACGACTCAGCCAGTCGTCGCTGAGCATGGGGTCTGGAGATTCGGCGCAGCCGCCTGAGGTTGCCGAAGAAGAGTCTGCTGAAAAGCCGGTTGTAGATACCCTAACGGCGGTTGGCCTGGTGGTGGCCGGCATCCTGGTCGGGCTCATCATTCCCATGCTGCCTGGCGTGCGACGTCGCAGCAGGTGGTCTGCCGATCTATGAGTGAGGACTTGTCGATGCCCTCGCCAGGCAAGACGGGGCGGGGAACCATTGCCGGACCCGTCGGCAAGCTGGAATGCATGGTATCGGTTCCCGCCGAGACGCCAAGGGGAATAGCGGTGACCTGCCATCCTCATCCGCTGCATGGCGGCGCGATGGGAAACAAGGTGGTCTACGCGCTGGATGCGGTCGCGCAGAAATTGGGAATGGCGACAGCACGCTTTAATTTTCGCGGGGTGGGGGCGAGTCAGGGCACACATGACAATGCGCAAGGTGAGATTGACGATTGCCTGAGCGTTGTTGAGTGGATGCGAAGCAGCTTCCCGGAGCAACCGCTGTTGTTGTCTGGTTTTTCATTCGGGGCTTACGTTGCCCTGGCGGCTGCGCATCGCGCGGAACCCAAAGTGCTGGTCAGTGTGGCGCCTCCATTCGGTCGTTATTTTGAACGCGACATTGATCCCCCTCATCCAGAGTGTCCCTGGCTTGTCGTTCATGCACGAGACGACGATGTGGTCGACTTTGCTGAAACGCAGACGGCACTGGCACAGTACACGCCCGGTCCCGCGCTCGCACCTATGGAAGAGGGCGGGCATTTTTTCCATGGACGACTGCAAGATATTCGAGATGCGGTGAGTCCCTTCGTAGAGTGCCATTGGCTCGCGTGAGCCACCCGCTTGACTCAGACATGAAGTGGGGCGGCCTGGGCCGTTACACTGTTGCCATCATTCAGTTCCGGCGGAGGCCCATATGCGATTGAAGCCCCTGATCATGTCGATCAGTTTTGCGTACCTGATTCCAACAACGGCGCACGCTCTGGACTTCGACTTCGAATTTCTTCCCAATCCGCAACAGGAAGATTTTCGCTTGGTAGCTGAGGACATTGCTGCGGTACTCAATAGCAAGTCCTTGTCCCCGGCAGAGACTAATGGGACGATCGGGTTTGCTTTTGGTGCATTTGCTTCCTATGTGCCAACTGAAGACGCCAACGCCTGGGGGCGTTTGATTGGCGAGTCACTGGATGAGGTTGGCATGGTCGGAGTGAGCGCCGAAAAAGGCCTGCCTTTCGGCATTGAAGTAGGGGCCAGCTTCGGTTGGGTGCCAGGCGCCGATGCGCGGGTGCTTGGCCTCAATCTCAAGTACGAAATACTGGAAGGTGGCATTGCAACGCCCGCGATTAGCCTGCGAGGCAGTTACTCGAGCCTGAGTGGAATCGACCAGATTGATTACGATTCGCAAGGCATTGATCTCTCTATTTCCAAGGGAATCGGTCCGCTCACGCCCTATGCGGGAGTGGGCTATGTATGGTCGGACTTCGAAATCCAGGACCCCGTACTGGTTCCGCTGGAGGATGAATCTGTCGATGAGGCCCGCTTCTTCGTTGGCGCTCGTTTGTCTGCTCTGTTCGGAATCACCCCGGAGTTTGAGAGAGTGGGCGATCGCAACGCATTCAACCTGAGAATCGGTTTCACGTTCTGACATGTCGTTGAGAAAATGGCTTAGCCAACTGACTGCTGATACCAGACCGCGTGGTGAGACAGCGCCCCCACCAGAACTGGCCGTGGCCATTCTGTTGATCGAATGCGCGCGGGCTGATTTTGATCACTCTGGCGAAGAGATCGAAGAGGTTAGAAAAGCCCTCAGCAAACATTTCGGAATATCGGCGGCGAATGTGGACCAGATGATTGCCGATGCAGGTAAAGCTGCGTCAGATGCGGTGTCCCTGCACGGCCCGATTTCTCGGTTGAACGACACTTTCAGTGCGCCGGAAAAGCGCAGTCTGATGGAAACACTGTGGCGAGTGGCACTGGCCGATGGTCGGATTGATGCTCATGAAGAACATCTTCTCAGGCAGATTGCGGACCTGCTCTTTCTCCCTCACGCTGAGTTTATTCAGGCCAAGCTGACGGTGACTGAATCACAATGAGCGAGTCCGGCCAGAGCGTTCATTCCGACTGGTCAATTCGGTCCAAATTGCTCGCCGCGTTCGGGGCGCAAATCGTATTGCTTCTGGTGGGTTGCGTCGCATTTGTTTGGACCCAGCATCAGTTGCGTGAATCACGCAGTGCAACCAGTCAGGCTTCGGACGTCATCGCACTGATCGAGCAGATTCGCGCTGACAGCTTTGAGCAGGTGGCCGGCCTGCGCGCTTACTCTGTAACGGGTTACAAGGCGTATCTGGATGCCAATCTGACCGGGCGTGATAACTACACCCAGTTATTTCAGCAGCTTGAGAGGGCCACGGCTACGGATGCCGGGCAACAGACACGAGTGGTCAAGCTGGCACAGCTTCTGGGGGATTGGCGCGACCAGATTGCAGATCCGGCCCTGCGTGCAGCTAGAGACGAGCGCAATCTTGCGCAGAGCGCCGAGATTTTGACCAGCCGCAAGGCAGAGGTGATTCTGCAACGCGGAATGTCGCTGCTTGAGGAAATGCTGGATACCCAGAAAACCAGACTGGCCAAACTTCAGAAACAGACGGATCGCTTTGCCGACATCATGTTGGTACTGATCATTGCATTGGTGGCCGTGGGCCTGTTGCTGGGACTGATTGCAGGCCGATCTCTGCAAGACCTCATTGCCACGCCCCTGCGGGAGTTGGCCGAGCTCGTACCGCAGTTGGCACAGGGCAAGAATAGTGAGATTCCCTATACGCAGCGTGACGATGAAGTGGGCGCGCTGGCCTCAGGATTTGTTCGCTTTCGGGATACCAATATCGAGCAGCGGCGGCTGGGCTGGGTGCGAGAGCACTCCTCGCGTCTTATCAGCGTCCTTCAGACCGCCGATACCGAGGCCGAATTTGGTCAGGCGCTGTTGCAGGAGCTTTGCGTGGCCGTCGATGCCGGCTATGGACTGGCATACGGCTGGGACGAAAGAGCCGAACATCTTGCCTGGCGCGCGAGCTACGGAGTGGCAGAGGAAGGGGTCAGGGGAAGTCGTTTCGAGCGTGGTGAAGGGCTGATCGGCGAAGCAATGGCGGAGGACAAGCTCATCGAACTCAGCACGGTACCACCGGGCTATCAGAACATTGTTTCAGGACTTGGAGTTGCGGCACCAGTCGCACTCGTGTTTGTTCCCTTGAGCGCGCGGGGACGTGTTGTTGCGGTGCTAGAGCTCGGTCTGGTCGAAGTGCTCGATCAAAGAAAGCGGGATCTGATAGAACAGGTTCGCGTTACCGTAGCACTGGCATGGGAAGCGCTGTCCCGCAGTCTGCGAACGCGCGAACTCCTGCGCGAAAGTCAGGCGCAATCAGAGGAGTTGCAGGCATCAGAGGAAGCACTTCGAGTCCAGCAGGAGCAATTGCGTTCAGTCAACGAAGCCCTCAGCCGGCGCTCCGAGCAGCTCGAAGCGCAGGGGCGGCAACTCAAGTCTTCTGAAGAAAACTTGCGTGCACAGACAGAAGAGTTGCGCAGTATCAATGCGGCTATGGAAGAAAACACAGAAGCGCTGCGACTGCGTCAGTCCGAGCTTGAGGCAGCTCGAATGTCTGAGAAGCGACGTGCAGTTCAGTTGGAGCAGGCCAGCCGCTACAAGAGTGAATTCCTGGCCAATATGTCGCATGAGTTGCGCACGCCATTGAACTCGATGCTGATCCTGTCCAAGACACTGGCCGATAACCTGGACAATCACCTGGACTCTGAAGAGGTCGAATCGGCGCAGATCATTCACGACAGCGGTCAAAGTCTGCTGCAACTGATCAACGACATTCTCGATCTGTCCAAGGTCGAAGCCGGCAAGATGGATTTTGAATCGGAAGACGTGGACCTCGAGGAAACCTTGTCGGGACTGGTGAAGCGATTCAATCCATTGGCAATGCAGAAGGGTCTGGAATGTTCTCTGCGGATCAGTGACAACGCACCCAGAAGTATTCACACCGATCCCAAGCGCCTGCTTCAGGTTATGACCAATCTGCTGTCGAACGCATTCAAGTTCACCGAAAAGGGCAAGGTGGAGATCTGCGTGTCGGGTGTCGATGGCGGCGTTGCCTTGGAGGTCCGGGATAGCGGTATTGGTATCCCGAAGGATCATTTGCAGCGTGTTTTTGAAGCTTTTGAACAAGCAGAAAGCGGAACCAGTCGCCGATTTGGTGGTACAGGTCTGGGCTTATCTATCGTCAACGGAATAACAACCCGCCTTGGTGGTGCAGTTCGCGTTAGCAGTGTCGAAGGGCAGGGTTCCGTGTTCACGGTTTATCTGCCTCTGCATCGCAAAGACGGGGTGCCTGCTGCGGCAAACAGTAGCGATGATGCCGTACGTATCAAGTCGAGCATCGAAACCTATGACGGCGAAGGCGATGGGGCATTGAAGACGGCAGGCCGAACGACGCCGTCGCCCCAATTAGAAGTGCCACCCCCAGAGCAGCCTTTGAATGAAGGCAGCCTAGAGCAAATTGATGGTGACGATGCACAAGGCGTGATCCTGATTGTTGAGGATGATGAGAAGTTCGCCGGCCTGCTGGCACGCACAGTACGACAGCGCGGCCACCAGGTTGCAATTGCCCACAACGGTGCGCAGGCCTTGGAGATCAGCTTCAGTCAGCGTCTTGCTGCTGTGCTGCTGGACATCGGTCTGCCAGACATGAATGGACTAGATGTGCTTGAGCAGCTCAAGGCAGATTCGAGAACCATGAACGTGCCTGTGCATATTGTCAGTGGCCGGGACCCTGATCCGCGCGGGGCAGAGCTGGGTGCGGCAACTTTTCTCCAGAAGCCCGTGAGTAGCGAGCAGGTTCTGGCAGCACTTGGACAGATCAGGACCAATCCGTCCAGTCAGGACGCAGCGCGTCTTCTGGTGGTGGTGCAGGACCCCGTTCAACTTCAGTCTCTGAGCAAGCTGCTGCATGCCGAGAATATTCAGGTCGATACCGCTGGTAACCTGGAAGATGCTCTGGAGGCATTAGGGCAAAAGCATTTTGACGGCATGATTGTCGACCCTGATCTTCCGGATGGCGATGCAATCGAGTTTCTACAGAAAGCGGCAGGTCGCGGGAAGCTGCCACCTTCGATCATTTACGCCCAACGCAGTTTGTCGAGCGATGAGAGCAATCAGCTTCGGGAATTTGCCAGCGGAATCGTGATTCACGGTACCCGTTCGAAAGAGCGCCTGCTGGACGAAGTGAACTTGTTCCTGCACAGCTTGCATCGCGGTGAAACAGGGCGGCGCGGGGGGCTGGTTGCTGACCGCTCCGCGAAGAAAGCCGGTACAGGAACAGATCTCAGCGGAAAAACCATTCTCGTTGTGGACGATGACATGCGCAACGTGTTTGCCTTGTCAAAGGCATTGCGCGCCCACGGCCTCAAGGTGGTCATGGCCCAGGATGGCAATAAGGCACTGAGTCAGCTCAAGGCGCGAAACGACATCAGTCTGGTGTTGATGGACATCATGATGCCCGGGATGGATGGTTACGAAACCACGCGGCGCATTCGAGAGAACCCGGCCTGGGAAAAGCTGCCTGTCATTGCGGTAACAGCCAAGGCCATGGCCGGCGACAAGGACAAGTGCATCCGTGCCGGTGCCAATGATTACTGCCCAAAGCCCATCGACGTTGACAAGCTTCTGTCACAGATCCAAGTTTGGGTCTGAGGTGAATACTTGTGATATTCATTAAGTAAATGCATGCATCTGAAATCGAAGATATCGAGATCGCGCTTTTCCGTGATGCGCTGCAGCTGCGTTACGGATACGACTTTTCCGGTTATGCCCCGGCGTCATTCAAACGGAGGGTCCTCGCATTGCGGGATGCTTTCGGATTCAGGACGGTCAGCCATCTGACAGAGCGTCTGATTCACGACGAACACCTGATTACGGAGATTATCGGAAAGCTGTCCGTGCCCGTATCGGAAATGTTTCGCGACCCGCTGATGTTCAAGCGTTTGCGGGAAGAGGTTGCCCCGATGCTCGCGACCTGGCCGGTCATCAACATCTGGCAGGCGGGTTGTGCACGTGGAGAGGAGGTCTATTCGCTTGCGATCTTGCTGCGTGAATGTGGCCTCTACGAGCGTTGTCATATTTTTGCGACCGATTTCAGCGATGATGCGCTGGCGCGCGCAGAGGAAGGGATTTATCCGCTCAAGGAAGCACGACTCTATTCTGAGAACTATCTGAAGTCGGGCGGGCCTGGCTCTCTGTCCGACTGGATTACCACCGGGTACGAACGATTTCGTGTGGATGAATCCTTGCGGGAAAACGTGACTTTTGCCAACCATAATCTGGTGTCGGACGGCGTGTTTGGCGAGATGCAGTTGGTGGTGTGCAGAAACGTGTTGATCTACTTCAGCGACGGTTTGCAGGATCGAGCGCTGGGCCTGTTTCGTGACAGCCTCGTGTATGGTGGTTTCCTGTGTCTCGGAAGCCGCGAGAACCTTGATTACTCAGCAGTTGCAGAGCATTTTGAAGCGCTGCCGGGACGCCAGTCGATCTATCGCCGCATTCGCCGGCCCGATGGCGTTCAGCATTGAGCATGCCGATCAGAAAGCGTGGCAAGAGGAGATATGCAGCGGTCGTCGCCGCAGCATCCACGGGCGGTATCGCCGCTCTGCGACAGCTGCTCGGGTCGCTAGATGAGCGATTCCCGCTACCTGTGCTGATCGTGCAGCACACCACGCCGGACGAAGATGACACCCTACAGCATGTGTTCAGCGTGGATTGCAGATTGCCGGTGGTCATGGCCAGCGCACGCCAGCCCATTGAAGGGGGGCGCGTCTACCTTGCACCGCCGGCATATCACTTGCTCGTGGAAGAGGGTCCACGCGTTGCACTGAGTGTTGACGCGCGCGTATGTTACGTACGGCCCTCTGCAGACGTTCTGTTTGCCAGTGCCTCTGATGTCTGGGGGCGCCAGTTGATCGGCATTGTGCTTACGGGAGCCAATGAAGATGGCGCGAATGGAATGGCTCTGCTCAGGGATAGGGGGGGGCTTGCCATCGTTCAGAATCCTGAAGAGGCGGAAATTGACACCATGCCGCAGGCAACTTTGGACAAAGGTGGGGCGGATCACGTCCTGGAGATTGCGCAGATCGGTGCCTTGCTGAACACTCTATGCGTTGAACTAATTGGAGCGCCAGTTGAACCAGACTGAAGGACCTTCTCCGCTCATCTCTGAGCCTACGAAATCCGATGAGCTTCCCAAGATTCTGGTGGTGGATGACACGCCCGCCAATCTGATAGCGATGCGGCGCCTACTGCGCGGCGTGGATGCTCAGATCATTGAAGCCACGTCCGGAAACGAAGCGCTTGCAGCATGTCTGGATCATGAATTCTGCCTGCTGCTGCTGGACGTGCAGATGCCCGACATGGATGGTTTTGAGGTGGCGTCCATGCTCGCTGATGAAGAGCGCACGCGAGACATGCCCATTATTTTTGTCACCGCCGCCTTCAGCGATGACATGAACCGTCTCAAGGGGTACCGGCATGGCGCAATTGATTACATCGCCAAGCCCGTCAATGACGCAATTCTCCTCTCAAAGGTCCGCATCTTTCTGGAGCTGTACTCAGCACGACAGGGAATGCGCAGGCTGCTCAATGAACTGGAGCAGCGAAATGCCATGCTCGAGAAGGAGGTCACGGAACGCAGACGTCTGGAAGAGTTGGCGCGCCACCAGGCAGGTCACGACGCGCTAACCGGTTTGCCCAATCGCTTGCTGTTCATGGACAGATTGCTCGCAGCCGCCAACCAGGCAGACCGCCGGCGCGACCCGTCTGCGCTTCTTTATATTGACCTTGATGGCTTCAAGCCCATCAATGATCGCTATGGACATCAGGTGGGTGATGAAACCTTGCAGATCGTGGCCAAGCGTCTGCGCCAGTCCACGCGCAAGGCTGACACCTGTGCGCGCCTGGGTGGCGATGAGTTTGCCGTGATCATGAATGGCGCTCCGCGCGGCGCAGCCGAAGCGATGGCTGAAAATTTATGTGAGGCACTGCGCGAGAAGTTCGTGGTCAAATCGCCCACGGAAGGGGAGATCCGCCTTGGCATCGGCGCGAGCATTGGGATCGCAATGTTTCCCGATCTTCGTCTGGGACAGGCCGAGGGCATGGATGTGGAGGCGCGAATTGAAACCTTGATTCGCCATGCCGATGAGGCCATGTATGCGGCCAAGAAATCAGGCAAGAACCGCTACCACCTTGCGGCTGGATTCGCTTCTGATTAGTCGCGGTAGAACTGCTGCAGGAAACGGATGCTGATAGGGCGTACGGCGCCTTCAGGTTTGACGCTGACATCAAACGCCAGCTTCTCACCATTCTGGATCTCGAACTCCGCGACAAGATCGAACTGACCATCAATTTCGATCTCACGCCACTGCAATGTCTGTCGCTGTCCGGTCAGGCGGCGCACGGTTCCACTGGCGAGTGCGCGGACCGGCTCAGAACCCGCTTCCAGCGCGTTCTGAGCCTTGGGGCTCAGCAAGAAAATCGCATGTGACTTGCGGCGCTTGATGCCAAACTGGCGCGCAATATCTTCAGTCAGGCTGAGGGTGTTGATGGCTGAATAATGCAGCAGATAGCCCTGCTCCTGAATGGTGTCAGCAGCCCTGGCAAACAGAGAAAGCAGCAGACCAACGATCAGGACCAGAAGTCGATTCATGCTTCGTCTTCAAGCATGTAGAGGGCGACCTCGGCGAAAAGATTAGGCCATGCTGTGATGCGTTTTCCTTGGCGCATGGCATTGTCCAGCAGGCTCCGCTTCTTGCAGGTCCAATGCTGGGCGACACACAGGGCCTCAAAATCCTTGACCGTGCACAGGTGGATATTGGGCGAGTCAAACCACTGGTCTGGCAGGGCCGGGGTTTTGGGCATGCTGCCGCCGAGAAGCTGCATACGGACACGCCAGTGCCCGAAATTAGGGAAGGTCACAATGGCGCGATGACCTACCCTGAGGATCTCTGTCAATGCCTGATCGGGGCGCTCAAGCGCCTGCAGGGTCTGCGTCAGCACAACGTAATCAAAAGAGTCTGTGGAGAAGTCGCGCAGTCCGTAATCGACGTCTGCCTGGATGACGTTGACGCCGCGGGCTACACAATTGGCCAGTTTGTCGGAGTCGATTTCCAGGCCGTATCCGCGCACTTTTCGGGTGCGGGCGAGGTGATCCAGCAATTCACCATCGCCGCAGCCGATGTCCAGAATTCGGCTGCCGGGTTCGATCCATTCGCTGATAACGGCCAGATCGGGACGAAGTTGGCCTTCCATGGTCTTGGCGGGTGGGGTCATGAAGCGATGACCTCACTCTCGGTTGCCACTCTCTCAAGGTAACCGCTCAACACACGATGGTATTCGGCAATCGGCATGAGGAAATCGTCGTGCCCCAGTTGAGAATCAATCTGGGCAAAACTCACGTCGCGATCCGCCTGAACCAGGGATTTGACGATTTCGCGAGAGCGCTCCGGTGAGAAGCGCCAGTCGCTGGAAAAGGCGATGACCAGGAAATGTGCCTTGGCGCGCGAAAGCGCGTTTGCAAGCGAGTCGCCGTAATCACGCGCGGGGTCGAAGTAGTCTAGCGCCTTGGTCATCAACAGATAGGTATTGGCATCGAAGCGATCCACAAAACTCTGTCCCTGATGGCGTAGATAACTTTCTACTTCGAACTCCACGTCAAAGTTGAAGGCTGGTGCGGCCAGACGAAGCTCCGAGCCAAAACGCCGGCGCATGGCCGCATCAGACAGGTAAGTGATGTGACCCAGCATGCGCGCCAGTTTGAGGCCGCGAGAGGGGACAACATCGTGCTCGTAGAACCGCCCGCCATGAAAATCAGGGTCAGACATGATGGCCTGACGAGCGATCTCATTGAAGGCAATGTTCTGCGCAGAGAGCTTTGGCGCCGCTGCGATAACGCAGGCATTGCGGACCCGATCCGGCAGGTCAATGGCCCACTGCATGACCTGCATACCACCGAGCGAGCCACCGACGGCAGCAGCCCATTGCCGGATGCCAAGGTGGTCGGCCAGCATCGCCTGTGAGCGCACCCAGTCCCGCACTGTCAGCAGGGGGAAATCCGGCCCCCAAAGCTTGCCTGTGGACGGGTTGAGCGTATTGGGCCCGGTGGAGCCATGGCAGCCACCCAGATTGTTGAGACTGACGACAAAGAACCGACGCGTATCAATGGGTTTGCCAGGGCCGATGCAGTTGTCCCACCAGCCGGGCTTCTTTTGCTCAGCCGAATGGACGCCGGCAGCACGATGATCACCCGACAGGGCGTGACAGATCAGGATGGCGTTGCTGGCCGCTGCATTGAGCTGACCGTAGGTTTCGACCATCAGCTCGTGGTGGTCCAGGGTGCGGCCACAGTCCAGCAGCAGCGGTCTGTCGATTCTGATTTTCTGCGGCGTCACCAGACCAACAGAGTCCGCGGGGAAACGAGCCTCAGGGTTCGTGTTCAAGGTTGCAGCGCCCTCCATCAGCCCAGAATGCCAGCCCGGAACAGAATGGACAGGCCTGCAAGCCGGACAATGACAATCGAGATGATGATGCCAAACAAGGGCGACAGATCAATGCCGGCAATCGGCGGGATGAGCCGCCTGATGGGGCGAAGAATGGGTTCGCTCAGGCTCCACAGGATGTTGGATGCAGGATTGTTCAGGCCAGGTCCAAACCAGGAAAGAATGGCATAGAAGGTGAGGACGACGGCATACAGATTGGCCGTGAGCACCAGAATCTTGAGCGGCAGGTTGATCATGACCATCAGCAGGCCCTGTGGCTGGTCATACATCCACAGCATCAGACTCAGGTAGGCACCGGTCAGGATCACCAGAGCAGTAACAGCGGCCAGATCAAGGCGGCGCCATCGGGGAATGATGTGTGCGATGGGCCCGACGACGGGTTGCGTAATTTTCCAGGCTAGCTGCGAGACCGGGTTATAGAAGTCCGCGCGGACCCAGCCCAGGACGATCCGCAGAATGATGCAGACCAGATACAGATTGGCCAGCGAGCCGACCAGCTCGATCAGAGCATTGTTGAAGTTTGAGCCCATGTTCTAGTTGGATTCGGGGGTTATTGAGGGAGCTTCAGCTTCCAGGGCGTCGCCCAGTTCCATAGAGCGCCGCTGGGCGGCCGTCAGGGCCTTGGCCATGATGGTGCGCAAGCCCGCGGCCTCCAGGCTTTCGAGCGCGGCCTGTGTGGTGCCGCCTTTTGAGGTGACCTGCGCACGCAGCTGTGCGACGTCAATGCCACTGTTCTGGATCATGCTCGCAGCGCCGATGCAGGTCTGCGCAGCCAGCATTGCTGAGGTGTCGGGCGTCAGGCCAAGGGCCGTACCCGCATCGCGCATCGCCTCAACCATGAGGAAGAAATAGGCTGGGCCGGAACCCGATACCGCCGTCACCGCATCGAGGTCGGATTCATTGTCGAGCCAGCAGATCGTGCCCGCGGCGCCAAGTACCCGTTCTGCTCGCGCCCTGGCCTGTTCGGAAGTGCCTTGGGGCGCAAACAGGCCACTGACGCCGCAGCCGTATAGCGCGGGTGTATTCGGCATGCTGCGCACGTAATCAAGGCTGGCGCCAAGCGCCCGCTGCAGGAATGTCACGCGTATTCCCGCCGCGATAGAGACGACGGTGGTGCCGGCCTTCGGCTCAAGACCCTGCAAAGCGGCCTGCATCTGCTGCGGCTTTACAGCCAGGACCAGCGTGCTGGCTGAGCTGACGATGGCGGCTGCGCTGCTGGCGGTTTTGATCGAGTACTTGTCTGCCAGTGCGCTGGCGCGAGCCGTATCCGGCTCGGCCACCAGAATGTGGTCACTGGGATGGCCGCCAGCGAGCAGGCCGCCGATCAGGCTGCCCGCCATGTTGCCGCCACCAATAAAGGCGATTACTTCTGCCATTTTCGGATCAGTCGGATGTCGATGGGTCGCTATGATACGGCCCTTGGCCCGACAACTGGTCGGCAATAACGACCCTAACGATTGAAAATTGAGCCCAAATTGAAAGTACGCAGCCTTGATGAAGCCGCGAGCAAGCTCGCGCAGCGCTATGCGGCCAAAATTGAAGACGCGGCGGGCCGCGTTTATGAGGTGGCCAATGTCACCCCTCTGCAAGCCGCTCCGCGCATGTCTCACCGCATGGGTAACACTTTATTGCTCAAGCGCGAGGATATGCAGCCGGTGCATTCGTTCAAGCTTCGCGGTGCCTACAACAAGATTGCGAGCCTGCCGCCGGAAGCACGCGCTCGAGGCGTCATCTGTGCTTCGGCCGGCAACCATGCGCAGGGCGTTGCGCTGGCGGGAAAGCGCATGGGAATACCGGCCTGGATTGTGATGCCCAAGACCACCCCTGGCATCAAGGTGGAGTCGGTTCGCAGTCTTGGTGGCAAGGCGATTCTGCACGCAGATACCTATGACGAGGCGCAGGCGCATGCCGAGTCTTTGGCCATAGAACGCGGCATGACGCTGATTCATCCCTACGATGATCCAGACGTCATTGCGGGGCAGGGGACGGCTGCCAAGGAAATATTTGAACAGTTGCCAGCGCATGCACTGCGCAAGCTTGATGCAATTTTCGTGTGTACCGGCGGTGGCGGGCTGCTCGCCGGGATTGCGGCCTGGGTCAAGCACGTCAGCCCGCGTACTCGGGTGATCTCGGTGGAGCCAGAGGACTCTGATTGCATGGCAGCAGCGTTTGAGGCAGGCCGCAGGGTCAATCTGTCACAGGTCGGTCTGTTCGCTGACGGCGTTGCCGTACGTAAAGCTGGCAAGGAGCCGTTTCGGGTTGCAAAGCAGTTGGTCGATGAGTGCATGAGGGTATCGGTCGACGAAATTTGTGCGGCCATTCGTGACCTGTTCTACGAGCACCGGGCTGTGCCCGAGCCAGCGGGTGCGTTGGCTGTTGCAGGGGCCAAACGCTGGGTGGTGGACAACGGCGTCAGCGGCCAGAACCTGTGCGCTATCGTGTCCGGTGCCAACGTCAATTTCGATCGTCTGCGGCATATTGCTGAGCGCGCCGAACTGGGCGATGAGGCAGAAGCGCTACTCGCGGTGACCATTCCTGAGAAGCCCGGCAGCTTCAGACGCTTCCTGAATCAGCTGGGTCGTCGGGTGGTGACTGAATTCAATTATCGTTACTCATCGGAATCATCCGCGCACGTTTTTGTAGGCGTGCGACTCACCGAGGGAGACGCAGAGCGCACTCAGGTGCTTGCGAGCTTGCGTGAAAAAAATTACGCGGTCGTTGATATGTCTCGCAACGAGATGGCGAAGATGCATGTCCGCTTCATGGTGGGCGGGCGTGCGCAGGGTCTCGCAGGAGAGCATGTGTTTCGTTTTGAATTCCCGGAGCGTCCCGGCGCTTGTCTCAAGTTTCTGAATGCGATCGGCAGTCAATGGAATATTTCAATGTTCCATTATCGAAATCATGGGGCCGCCTACGGCCGTGTTCTGTGTGGATTACAGGTGCCACACGGAGAACTCAACAAATGTCGGCAGTCCCTGAAGGAACTGGGCTACCCGCATTGGGAGGAAACGGACAATCCGGCGTATGAGTTGTTTCTCGGTACGACGGCTACAGACGGCTAGGCATTGCCGTACTGGGTTTAACCAGCCCTGATCAAAGCTCGGGGCTGACCTGAGCCAGCTTGCACAACGCTTTCCAGTGGGCGGGGCTGACGGGAACGACAGACAGACGAGTGCCACGTTCGAGGATGCGAAGACCTTTGAACCGTTCGGCCTTTTCGCGCAGTGTTTCCAGCAGGATCGGCTTTTCGAATTTGCATCGGAACTTGACGTCTACCAATAGCCAGCGCGGTTCTTCTGGCTTTGATTTGGCATCGTAGTGGTGGTTCTTGGGGTCAAACTGAGTCGGATCAGGGTAGGCGCGGGAGACGATTTCCATTGCGCCGTAGATGCCGGGTTTCGGGCAGCTTGAGTGGTAGAAGAAGGCAAGGTCGCCGGGATTCATGTCATCCCGCATCATGTTGCGAACCTGGTAATTGCGAATGCCATCCCAGGGTTCGATCTGTCTTGGTCGTTTTGAAAGATCGTCGATCGAGAATGACTCGGGTTCAGATTTCATCAGCCAGAAGCTCATCTGGGCTCTCCGTTATCGCTTTGTGAAAGTATGTGCACCACGCTCTGTGCAGATGGCGCGTAGTTTGATGTCGTGGGGCTCGCTCGGAACATGATCGACGCGTTGAAATGCGTAAGACAGTCCAATGCAGTAGACCGGAAGAACCTGTCTGGCCAGCCAGCGATCATAGTAGCCGCCACCGTAACCCAGTCGCGTTCCCTCATGGTCGTACGCCAGAAGTGGAAGAATCGCGACATCAACGATGCTGCAGCATCGCTGGGCAGGAAGCGGCTCCCGCAAACCAAATGGGCGAGGACGCAGCGCAATTCCCGGGTGCCAGCGCACCATTTCCATTCTCGAGTTGGAAGCGTCAACAATCTGCGGAACGCAGATTGCTTTTCCGCGACGGTGCAACGCGTGCATGAGTGCAGCTGTTTGCACCTCCGTGCCTATCGAAACATAGATAGATATGTTTCGCGCCTTGCAAAGCCGACGTAGCTTCAGCAGATGGCGCACCGCTCTGGATGATTTTGCTCGGGACCCAGAGGAGTCAAGTTGGTTTCGCTGGATGCGAAGCCTGCGCCGCAGCAATTGCTTGCGCGCGTCAATGGAATTCAAGGTGCCTCCCGCAGCGCAACGCGCCCGAGTCCTTGAGACAAGGTCTCAAGTGGGTGCCGTACCCAAACTTTGGGCTTCCCGCCAAAATCGCGGGCTTGCACGCCAGAAAAGGATCAGGCTCCCTGGGTTTTAAAATTAGGCTCAAGGGGCTTGGAGCACGCTAGAGCGCGACGGAAGACACGGTCAGGAGAATAACATCCCCTCGGTGTTCCATGTGCCTGGTAAATCTATTCCAGTGCCAAAGTTGAGTCGATATCGAGGCGCAGTTGCTTCACGCGCTCAACTGCTGCGTTGTCCACCTTGGCAACTTTGTTTGAGCCCTTGAACTCCAGTAGTTCGCGAGCCAGATTCAGCGCCGCCATGACTGCAATGCGCTCAGCCCCAAGTGCCTTTCCGCGCTTTCGAATGGCCGACATTCGTTCGTTCAGGAAGTCAGCCGAAGCAACCAGCGCTTCATGCTCTTCCTGAGGACACAGGACGGTGTACTCGCGTCCCATGATGCGAACAGTGACGCTCATGTTCTCTGAGTCGCTTACCGACGCGCGAGGGCTCATGCGTTTTCCTCCGGTCCGTGCTCGGATTCCAGTTTTCGCACTCGGTCGACGACGCCTTCGATGCGTCTTCGCAGCTCACCATTGAGTGCGGTCAGCCGGTCCCGTTCCTGTACCGCGCGCTTGAGTTCGAGTCGAGTTTGCCGGTACGCCGTCATCAGACGTTGCACGCGGCCTTCAAGTTGTTCCAGTTCGGCGTCTAGCACTGCCAAGTTTCAGGTTCGGGATCGGGCTTGGAGTATAGCCCGACCTCGAACCTGTGTTCTGGCGTCTCTTTCCTGCTCTCAGTTTGATCAGCGAACGATCAGGAACAGAGCACCATTGCCTCGGCGGACGTGCAGCAGCAACTGGCCTTCCTTGACCCCGGCCAGCTCCTCGAATTCCGCCATGGACTCGACGCTCTTTCGATTAACAGCAATGACGACATCTTCGGGACGAAGTCCCGTGCGAGCGGCTGGCGAACCACGTTCAACGCTCTGAACCAGAATGCCTTTGGTGGCAGAACTCTTCGCCGATGCGTCATCCAGCGGTGCGAATGTGGCGCCTGCAAGAGCGGGGTGTAGATCTGCGCCTGTCGCTGCCTGGTCGGTGTTCTTGCCAACCTTGACCGTGATGTCCTTCATCTTGCCTTCGCGCATCAGCTTGAGCGTAACCTTCTCTCCGACACGCATCAGGCCAACAACATTGCGCAGCTGCGAGAAGCTCTGCACCTCACGGCCGTTTGCCTCCAGAATGATGTCTTCAGGCTTGAGGCCGGCTTTTTCGGCCGGAGAATCGGGAACGACCTGGGCCACTACAGCACCTCGGGCGCTCGGCAGGCCGAAAGCCTTGGCCAGATCAGGCGTTACATCCTGGCCTACAACCCCGATGCGGCCGCGCTGCACAGAGCCGTGCTCGATCAGCTGCTTCATGACGCTGTTGGCCTGATTGATCGGAATGGCAAAGCCGATGCCGATGTTGCCGCCCGAGCGCGACAGAATGTTGGACGGAACGCCTATCAGCTCGCCGTTGAGATTCACCAGCGCGCCGCCGGAGTTGCCCGGATTGATAGAAGCGTCGGTCTGAATGAAGTCCTCATAGCCGCCACCACTGATTCCTGTGGTGCGACCGACGGCACTGACGATGCCGGAAGTGACGGTCTGACGCAGGCCAAACGGGGAGCCAATGGCAACGACAAAGTCCCCGACTTCAGCATTGTCGGAATCGCCCAGCGGGATGGCGGTCAGGTTCTTGGCCTTGATCTGCAGGACCGCAACGTCGGTTTCAGGGTCGCGGCCAATCAGTTCGGCGTCAAATTCGCGGTCATCGGACAGGCGCACCTTGATTTCTTCAGCCTGCTCAACAACATGGTTATTGGTTATGACGTAACCATCTTGAGCATGAACAATGACGCCGGATCCGGTTGATTGCGCTTCACGCTCGCGAGGTGCCGGGGTTTCCGGCCCTTCGAAAAACCGCCTGAAAAAGGGATCTTGCATCAGGGGGTTCTGAATCTCGGCCTTGGATGTCACCGAGATGTTCACGACCGCAGGCATGACCTTCTTCAACATCGGGGACAACGAGGGCGTGCCCTGGATCAGCGGAACGCTGATATCGGCTCGTACCGGTTCAGGGGCGGATGCCAGAAACAGGTATGACGCGGCGGTAATGGCTGCGACCAGTGGCGCAATGATTTTCAACTTGGTTGATCGTGACATCGGATCCTCTTGATTTGAATCTGCCGTAGAGCAGCGATGCCTATGACCACGCTCGCCGGCAAGAGTTTCGAACTGCAGAATTGCGCCAGTGCTGGGTCGCGCGGTTACAGCAATCTGATTCGTGGATTCAGGCTGTAGCGACCGGTGAGGCATGCACTGGCCAGGATGTGCCCTTTGATGGCTTCCTGGACCTGGGCTGATGTAAACGCGCCCTCTACCGGGCAACGGTCCAGATCGATGGCGTGCAGCTCGAAGCGGTAATGATGGGTGACGCTGTCATTCCAAGGCGGGCAAGGGCCGTCGTAGCCAAAGTACTGGCCACCCAATTCGCTGTCGCCTTCAAACCAGGCGGTGTAGTCGTTGATGCCCTGGCGGGCACCTTCTGGTCCCGGCGGTGTCTTCTTGCCTTGCGCCGTGACTCCGCGAGAGCAAGCGCCTTCTGCGATATCACCATCGACTGCAGGGATGTCCACCATCGCCCAATGGCTAAAAGTGGTTCTGGGCAGCTTGAGCGGAACTTCCCGGTCTTCCTTGTTGACGTCATCAGCCTGCGTTGGCACATCTGGGTCGGTGCATAGCAGGACCAGGCTTCGGGCGCCCGCGGGGAGGCCGCTCCATGACAGCTCAGGATTCAGATTCTCCGACAGACGGATATGTCCCTTCGGAGCCTTCACGGCGAACGCACAGCGGCCCGGAATCAGGCCACCATGCTCAAACGACTTGCTGGTGAGCTTCATCAACATTCATCCCTTGTAGTTGTTCTCGCGCAATACGACCTGCAGTGCGCACCTGTGCCCGCAAAGCAGGTAGCGCGAACATCAGCGTCGACTCGCATGGCGCAAGGTTAGCAATGACCAACCGTCTCGTCAGCTTTGTTCTGCGAGGGAATCAGGGGGCGCCCGGCGTAAGGGCCTTTCGACCGAAAGCGGATGCCAAGCGGGCCATTCCCAGGCCCAGTCTTTCCGCAAGAGGCTTGCGAATTTCATAGCTGACTTCAAATACCTCTGCGTCTTCGACTCGGCGCAGCAGGTAGTCGTCACTACTACATAATTCATCGACGAGCTTGAGTTCGGCTGCGCGGGTGCCGAACCAGTGCTCGCCGGTGGCGACCTTATCCAGGTCTAGGGCAGGCCGGTGTTCGCTGACAAAACGCTTGAAGAGTGTGTGGGTATCTTCAAGATCTTCCTTGAATTTCACGCGTGCTGCGTCCGTGTTTTCGCCGAAAAGAGTCAAGGTGCGCTTGAACTCCCCGGCGGTATGCAGCTCGAGATCAATATCATTGCGTTTGAGCAGTCGATTGAAATTGGGGATCTGGGCAACGACCCCGATTGAGCCGATGACGGCAAATGGAGCTGCCAGAATGCGATCCGCGACGCAGGCCATCAGATACCCGCCGCTCGCGGCCACTTTGTCTACGGCAACGGTCAGGCGCAGCCCGCGTGCGCGAAGCCGCACCAGCTGCGATGCCGCCAAGCCGTAGGCATGAACGAGCCCGCCTGAGCTTTCCAGGCGAAGCAGAACTTCGTCACTTGGGCGGGCGATCTGGAGCAGGGCGCTGATCTCTTCTCGCAGGCCGGCCACCGCATGCGCCTGGATATCGCCATCAAACTCCAGAACAAAAACGCGGGGCTTGGGCTTTTCTCCCCGTTTGCGCGCCTTGACCAGGGCTTTTTCTTCAGACTTGCGCGACTTCTGCAGCTTCTTTCGCTCGATTTCATCGAGCACTTCGAAGTTCAGGGTGTCCGCCAGGTCGCGGAGGCGGTCGCCGACATTGCGGACTTTGAGGTGGTTGGCAGATTGCTCCTTGGCAGAGCGAACCAGCGCGAATATGTTCGCGGCAACGAATAATATGGCGGCGACCAAGGTGATCGACTTGGCCAGAAAGAGGCCGTACTCACCCAAAAACTGCATCACGAGGCAAAACTCCAAAATTGAGGGATCAAAGGGCGCTGGCAACCCGCCGGACAAACACTGGCAAATGAACGAAAAGAGTATTGTCGCTGAGTGCCTTAGCGTGTCTATAATAGCGACGTTGGACTGCCTGGAGCGGGAATGGGCTGTCCGCCTGTTTAATGAACAATTTATAGAATTGAATTCAGGGGATTTGAGCAAATGAACAAGCTGATCGGAGCCGGTGCGCTCGCAGCCGCTTTTTGCGTCTCGACGCAGGTTATGGCCGATGACAAGTATCAAGAGATGCGTCCATACGCCTCGGGGCTGTTCAGCTACGTCTTCGAAGAAGACGACCGCGACGATCTCGTGGGCGGCACTCCTTCAACGATTGGCGTTGGCAAGGGTGTGCAGCTCGGTGTTGGTAAGGCTATCAACAAGTGGTTTGGTGTTGAGCTGTCGGCTTTTGCGCACAATTACACCGGTCACGACAGCGGCGGCCCTGATCTCGAAGATTACGGTGCAAAGATTGACGGTCTGTTCTTCTACAGCCGTGATCCAGCCTTTTCGCCTTACTTCGGCATCGGCGCGGGCGGTATCCGTACCGGCATCAAGAATCAGGACAACGTTTCAACCGATCCGTTTGCCGATGTTGGCGTTGGCTTCATGAAATTCTTTGAAATTGCTGGCCACGAGCTGGGATTTCGCACAGATCTGCGTTATCGCCACATCTTCTTCGACGATGATGCATTTGGTGCCGCCAATCAGGACGAAGTGGGCGAAGCCGTTCTGAACGTCGGTTTCGTGCTGCCGCTGGGTCCCAAGCCATACGTTGAGACCTCCAAACCGGCGCCTGCTGATTGCGCAGACAGCGACGGCGATGGTGTTTGCGATTCTGCAGACCTTTGCCCCGAAACTCCGAAGGGCCGCGCAGTGGATGCCAAGGGTTGCCCGATTGAGAAGTCTGTGGATGGCAACCCCAACCAGAAATTTGAAGACGTGCATTTCGCCTTCGATCGTTCTGACCTCAGCGACTACGCGAAATCGCTGCTTGATAATGCCGCTGGCGTGATCAACGAACTGAGTAAGAAGTATCCGAAGCTTCAGGTCAACGTTTCCGGCCATACCGACTGGGTAGGCACCGATGGTTACAACCAGGGTCTGTCCGAACGACGCGCCGTCGTGGTCAAGCAGTACCTGCAGCGCAAGGGTGTTGATGGTGCGCGTATCAATACGCAGGCCTACGGCGAGTCACGACCCAAGGCGACCAATGAAAACGCGGAAGGTCGCGCTCTGAACCGTCGCGCTGAAGTTCGTACCAGCAGCGAATAAGTCAAAAAGCTGGCATTACTTAAAGCCCCGCCAATGGCGGGGCTTTTTTATTGGGCTCACTTTGCGTCAGACTTGAGACGACCACATTCAAAGGGATACATGCCGCACATGGAATTGAGAGGCGTGCGAAGGACTGTTCTCATGCTGTTGGGCTTCGCTACTTTCTGGCCCGGTTATGCAGGCGCTTACGGTGGGCCCGTCTTTGATGGTGATGCCGATGGGATCGCTGATGAACGAGATGCCTGTCTCGACAGTCCGCCTGGCAGTGCCGTCGGAGCGGATGGCTGCTCTCCAGCTACCGATCACGATGGGGATGGTGTTTCGGATGCAATTGATTTATGCCCACAGTCGCCTGCGGGTGCGATCACCGACACGCAGGGCTGCTCGCTCGACGAGGATGTCGATGGCGTAGCGGACGGTGTTGATCGATGCCCAGGCACGGAATACTCGGTTCTGGTTGACAGGCAGGGTTGCGCGAACAACCAAACTGCACGCTTCACGCCGCCTCCGGTTCGTAGGATAGAAACACAGCCGGTTGCACGCGTTGCTATTCCGCTTCCGCCTGCGGCGGTAGCCAAGGCAACTGCTCCCGAATCTGAGCAGCAATCAGCGGCAATGCCTGAACCTGCGCCAGTGTCGGACGTTGTTGTTGCGGCGCCACCCGCAGAGCCGATGACTGCGCGACGCCAAACCGAAGCCGCTCTGCCTGCAGCAGATCAAACGGTGACGGCCACGAAACCCCTGCCGACACGGACAATCAGTTTTGAATCGGGTGGGACAGAGCTGAGCCGGGTTTCACGTCGAGTACTGGATGATGAACTCGGCGAGATTCGATCTGTGCTGGATCAATATCCAGATGCCGTGCTGATTGTCAGCGGTCACGCCGACACACGTCTTGACGGCGCTGATGCACAGCGGCTTTCGGCTCAAAGAGCTGTAAAGGTCCGAAACGTGCTGGTGGGGAGCGGAATTCCAGCGAGACGCCTTCATCTGCAGGTGCCGGGCGTCTCTCAACCTCGCTTCAGCGGAGGAGACCTCGCCAAGAATGCGCGCGTTGAATTGAGCATTCATCATGGACGGCAGATTCAGGCTTCGTCTGGAGAGTTCCGGCAGGTTCAAGACAGATCGTCCGGCGCAGGGGCGTCTTCGTCGCGAGTTTTCTTCAAGAGGTATAGCTCGACCATTGAGCCGGCAGCTGCCGCAACTCTGGATGTCTTTGCGCGGCAAAGCCTGCAGAAAATGCAGGCCCGTCCGGGTAGAAGAATTTATCTTGCGGGCGCCATTGGTGAGGACGAAACCGGAGTCGGTGCCTATCGACTGGCCCTAAGTCGCGCCGCTGCGGTCCGTGCTTACCTCGTATCTGCCGGCATCAACGAGCGCCTGATCTATGTTGCCCCGGGCGCTGCTGACAATGCGGGATCCGGCTCCGGGCGCCGCGTTGAATTTCGATTGTTGGAGCCTTGAAGGTCATCCCGGTCTCGCAAAGAGAGCGGGCCGGTTTCAAGTGCGTCATGCCTCTGGCATCAGAGTCGGAGAATTCAAAGTCGGTTTGAAGGCGTCGACCTGTATTTGCCGCCGCTTGAGTTCGTCAGCAGTGGTTTCCTCAGCTTGCCACTGGTGCAGGTGTTTGAGCGTGAGCTCTTTCAGCATCTGGATGTGAGCCGCACCTGCGTTGAGCGCAGGGATGTAGCGCAGTTCTTCTCCACCGGCCCCGGAGAAGGCTTCTGAGTAGCGAATGGCGACTTCCTCCAGTGTTTCGAGGCAATCGACCGAAAAGCCGGGGCAGATGACGTCCAGGCGCTTGTTCCCCTTGGCGGCCAACTGCGGAATCACCAGGTCTGTATATGGTTGCAGCCACGGCTGGCGGCCCAGTCGTGACTGAAAGCTCACGGAAAAATCTGCGCTACCCAACTTCAGCTTATCCGCCAGCAAGCGTGCTGTCTTTTGACACTGACAGTAATAAGGGTCGCCCATTTCCAGATACTTTCGGGGAATCGAATGAAACGAAATCAGGAAATGATCAGCGCGACCTCTGGCCTGCCAATGCTCGTTCACGCTGTCGGCCAGCGCCTCAATATACCGATCATGATCGTGGTAGCAGTTGATGGTCCTGATTTCAGGAATCCATCTTTGTTTTCTCATCGCCACCGCCAGCGCATCAAAGGCCGCTGCAGTGGTCGTACCCGAGTACTGCGGATACATGGGCAAGAACAGTATTTTTTGCGCTCCAAGCGCTTGCAATCGCTCAAGGCTTGATTGCACCGAGGGTTCTCCATAGGTCATGGCCAGATCTACAACTACGGTCTCGCCCAAGGCTGCCTGTAATGCCTCGACCTGCTGTTTGCTGATCGAAAGAAGTGGAGAGCCATCTTCGCCCCAGACTTTGCTGTACGCCTCGACCAGCTTTCGTGGCCGAAACGGAAGAATGAAGCCGTGCAAAATCGGCTTCCATAGCCAGCGCGGAAGCTCCACGACCCTTGGGTCAGAGAGAAACTGCTTCAGGTAGCGGCGTATAGCGGCTGCTTCGGGGGCGGCGGGTGTTCCAAGATTGACCAGCATGACGCCGATTCTTGGCTGTTGGCTGTGCGGGAGAATGGAATTCATATTGAATGAGTACGCGCGATTTCGCCGCGTTTGAGTCTTGCGAAGTAGTCATGCCACGCCTGCATGGCCTTGGAACCAAGAAGGGCCATAACGGGAAGATTGACGGCCAGCATGAAGCCAAGCGCGACCGTGGAAAGCGTATCGACTTCGCGGGCGGTGCGAATAAAGCCTGTACAGGTGACCGCAATCAGCAAGCACCAGAGCACCCGATAGCGGCGTACGGTTTGGTCTCCGCCACCGAAATACCGGACTCCCTGCTCGCCGTAGTAGCCATAAGTGATGATGGTTGAGAACCCAAAGAGCCACACCGCAATGGTGACCATCCATTTTCCGAGACCCGGCAGCGCCTGATCAAAGGATTTTGCCGTCAGCGTAGAGCCACCGAAGTCGGCGAACAGACCGTCTTCGAGCAGGGCGGGGGTGCCTGTACTGTCGACCGAATCCCAGTTAACAACCAGACCACTCGCAGACTTGCTGATGGTGCCGTAAATACGCTGGCGCTTTTCGCCCGCCATGACCACGGTAAAAACCTGGTCAGATTCAGAGAACCCTTCGGCCTTAGTATTGGCGATCGGTGTTTCCGCGAGCTGCCAAGTGTCACCGTCGGTCTGCGAGAAAGCAGGCGTGTTTTCCCAGGTATGGCCCGGGCCTCGACTCCACAAACCGCTCGACAGAATCACGAGCGCGGTGATGGTGCAGACAATCAGCGTATCGATCAGGGGTTCGAGACCCGCGACGACACCTTCGGTTACCGGCTCGTTGGTCTTGACGGCGCTGTGGGCGATTGGGGCAGTCCCCAGACCAGATTCGGAAGAGAACAAGGCCCGTTTCATGCCGAAGATGAAAGCCATGCCCAGACTCGCGCCGGTAAACGCGCCGACTGCCTCGGTGGGTGCGAAGGCCGACGAGAAAATCATCCGGAAGACACCGGGAATCTGGTCGAAATTCACTGCCAGAACGTACAGGCCAGCAATCACGTAGATCACGCACATCAAAGGGACCAGCTTGTTGGCTGTCGCACCGATGCGCTTCACGCCGCCGACCAGGACTACGGCAACTAGAATGGCCAGGATCACGCCGCTGACCCAGCTCGGTACGCCGAAGTAGGCCTGAGTCGTGTGGCCGACACTCCAGGCTTGAAACATGTTTCCGCCGGTCACGGCAAAGGTAAAAACAGAGAGGCAGAAAAATCCGCCCGCAATTTTTCCGATGGTCGCCCAGCCCGGCCCGAGGCGGGCTAAACCATGGCGGCAGACATACATCGTTCCGCCGTGAGGGTCGTCGGGGTTGGAGGTGTCTCGGTACAGCATGGAAAGTGTGACCTCTGCACTTTTAAGCGCCATGCCGAGAAAGCCGACGACCCACATCCAGAACACAGCGCCAGGCCCGCCAAACTCAACGGCAATTGCGACGCCTGCAATATTACCCAGGCCCACCGTTCCGGAAATGGCGGCAGACAGTGCCTGAAAGTGTGTCAGCGCGCCGACGCCGGAGCGAGTGTCAATGCCACGGCCTGTAATAAGGGCAACGCCATGTGTGATCGATCGATACTGCGAAAAGCCGCTCCAGAAGGTGAACAGGATCGCCATTCCAAGAAGCGCGATCAGCACCGGTTTGGACAACATGACGGCGTTGATTGCGTCTAGCGTTGAAAAGAAGATTTCCAAGAGTTGTTCCGTCGACGGTTGATTTCAGGGAGGGCTCAAACGATGCCGGCTGAGGTCAGCAGGATCCAGGCCAATGCAGGCGGCGCAACGAATCGGAGGAACAGCAGCCAGCCCCTGGTCCAGGATGCAGGTTCAGCACCGGGTCTGCTGAGTTCATTGATTGCGCCCTTTGACCATTTCCAGCCCACGAACAGAGATGACAACAGTGCCCCTAAGGGGAGCATGTAGTTGGTTGCGGCGTGATCCATCAGGTCAAAGAATGTCTTTCCAAACAGATGAAAGCCTGACCAATGCCCGAAGGAAAGAGACGAAGGAATGGCCATGGCAAAGCAGACCGCAGTGCAGAGCAGCACCGCCTTGCCGCGGCTGAATCGGTGCTCATCAATCAGGTAGGCAACGGTGGGTTCAAGTATGGAAATGGCTGAGGTCAGGGCCGCCACTGCGAGCAAGATGAAGAAGCCGACGCCGAACAGCACGCCGCCGGGCATGGTCGCGAAAATGGCCGGTAGCGTGACGAAGGTCAGGCCGGGCCCCGCAGCGGGATCGAAGCCGAAAGAGAAAACGATGGCCATGACCATCAGGCCGGCCAATACCGATACGCAAAGATCAAGGCCAACCACGGCACCAGTGGTGGAGGCGATGGCCGAAGATTTCTTCAGGTAAGAGCCATATGTCAGCAGGCAGCCCATGCCCAGGCTGAGGGAGAAGAAGGCCTGGGCTAGGGCGGCGCTGAAGGTTTCCGCGCTGACTTTTGAAAAGTCGGGTGTCAGGAAAAAACGCAGTCCTTCGGCAGCGCCAGGTAGCGAGATCGCGCGCAAGGTCAGCCCGATCAGCAACAGAAATAATGCTGGCATGAGCAACTTGCTGAATCGCTCGATGCCCTTGCCAATACCGCCGCCGACGACCCAGGCGACCAAGGCCATGAACACGGCCGCATAGGCGAGAGGTTGTAGAGGCGAGGCGATGAAGGATTCAAAATGCGCCCCGAGCTGAGCCGGCTCGGTGGAAACGATCACGCCGCGAGACATGAAACCGATATAGGCCAATGTCCATCCGGCAACCACGATGTAGAACGACAGGATCACAAATCCAGACAGCACCCCAAGATAGCCCAGCGGTCTCCACGCGTTTCCGCCCAACTGGGCAAAAGCGCCGACCGGGTTTCGACGGGTGGCACGTCCAAGCGCGATCTCGGACATCGCCAGAGACATGCCGAACAGGGCAACTATGGCGACATAGATCAGCAGGAACGCGCCGCCGCCGTTTTCGCCAACGACATAGGGGAAGCGCCAGATATTGCCGAGCCCGACCGCAGAGCCAGCCGCAGCCATGACGAATCCGAAACGGCTTCCCCAGAATTCGCGTTGTTCAGTGCCGATCAAACCGTCCAATCTCCCTGATCTTCAGGCGCCGATGGGTCGAGCCTGCAAACAAGGAGCCTATGTTACCTGCGTCAGCCACCACATGGCCGACGCAGGTCACCTGGGGCTTAGCGTTCGAGAATTGCAGTAATCCCGAGGCCACCCGCTGCGCAGATGGAAATCAGGCCACGGCCTCCGCGATTCTCGTCAATGATCTTGGACAGCGTGGCGATGATGCGACCGCCAGTGGCTGCAAACGGATGGCCCAGTGCCACCGAACTGCCGCGAATATTCAGTCGTGAGCGGTCAATACTGCCCATGGCTTTGCTGAGACCCAGTTGCTCCTTGCAGAAGCGCTTGTCTTCCCAGGCAGCGAGTGTGCACAGGACCTGGGCAGCGAAGGCTTCGTGGATTTCATAGAAGTCGAAGTCCTGCAGACTGAGGCCCGCCCGCTCCAGCATGCGAGGAACGGCGTACGCCGGCGCCATTAACAAGCCTTCCTTCCCCGATGCAAAGTCGACCGCGGCAGTCTCTGCGTGCGTCAGGTAGGCCTGAGGCTCTAGCCCGCGCGCTGTCGTCCATTCTTCGCTGGCCATGAGCACTGCGGACGCGCCATCGGTGAGTGGCGTGGAGTTGCCGGCGGTGAGGGTCCCGGTGCCGCTACGATCATATGCAGGCTTAAGCGTAGAGAGCTTTTCCAGGCTGGTTTCTGCGCGCAGGTTGTTGTCACGCTCAAGATTTCGGAACGGCACGATCAGATCGCTGTAGAAACCTGATTCGTAGGCCGCTGCCGCCTTGGTGTGTGATTCAAAGGCGAGCTGATCCTGTGCTTCTCTGGAGATGCCCCAGGTTTTGGCCATTTCCTCGCAATGCTGACCCATGCTCTTGCGTGTGCGCGGTTCTGTCACGGCTGGAATCGCGGGCGCGATCATGCTCGGACGAAATTTGGACAGCGCTTTCAGTTTCTGGCCGCTGGTCTTGCCGCGATTGGCTTCGAGTAAAATTTTTCGAAGCTTTTCGTTGACGCCAATCGGGGCGTCTGAAGTTGTGTCAACGCCGCCAGCGATACCCGCCTCAATCTGACCCAACGCAATCTTGTTGCCGATATTGACGGCTGCCTGCATGCCGGTGCCGCAAGCCATTTGCACGTCAAATGCGGGCGTTTCGGGAGAAAGACCTGAAGACAGTACGGATTCTCGGCAGAGATTGAAGTCGCGAGAATGCTTGAGCACCGCTCCGGCCGCGACTTCGCCAATGCGCTCGCCATGCAGCTGAAATTTGTCTACAACGCCGCGAAAGGCGGTGGTGAGCATGTCCTTGTTACTGGCGTCTGCGTATGCACCGTTCGAACGAGCAAAGGGAATGCGTGCACCACCGATGACCGCGACGCGATTGACTGACTGCTTCATAAAAGACTCCGAGCTCGTTAATAGGACTGGGAATATTGTATGAGCAGCGCACCTAGACGCATGCGGCCTCAGAGACAGGTGGTTTCGACGGGTGGGGCAGACAGCACCGTTTTATGTGCCACTTGCTCATTCAGCAGGCCACCTGACAACTGAAAACGGGCCAGGCTTCCAAGGCGTCATGATGATCCCTGAAAGCCTGACCCGCGTTTTCTTCAGCTTGTAGCAACTGGCGATCCGAGCCTGTCAGCTCCAATCGCCGGTTCACCTTATTTAGGCGCCAGACGAATCGCGCCGTCCAGACGAATGGTTTCGCCGTTGAGCATGGTGTTTTCAATGATGGCTTGCGCCATGTGAGCGAATTCGTCAGGTCGGCCCAGACGCGGAGGAAATGGAACGCTGCGTCCCAGCGCATCCTGAACTTCCTGCGGCAGGCCAGCCATCATCGGCGTTTCAAACAGGCCCGGCGCGATGGTAACGATGCGAATGCCGCTTCGAGCCAGTTCGCGTGCGATCGGCAAGGTCATGCCAACCACGCCAGCCTTGGATGCGGAATAGGCGGGCTGGCCGATCTGACCGTCGTAAGCCGCTACAGAAGCCGTGTTGATCAGGACACCGCGTTCGCCTTCTTCATTGGGCTCCTGGGTCGCCATGGCTGCAGCAGCCAGACGAATCACGTTGAAAGTGCCGATCAGATTGATATTGATGATCTTGCTGAAGACTTCCAGCGACTGAGGACCTTCTTTGCCCAGCACTTTCGCGGGCTGACCGATGCCGGCGCAGTTGATCGCACCCTGCAGGCCCCCAAATTCTTTCACTGCGATTGCGATGGCGGCCTTGACGTCGTCTTCATTGACGACGTTGACCTTGGCAAAGCGAGCTTGGTCTCCAAGTTCAGTTACCAGGGCGTGCCCGCCGACTTCATTGAGGTCGGCGATGACAACTTTCGCACCTTTGCTGACGAGTAGTTTGGCTGTTGCTGCGCCCAATCCAGAAGCGCCGCCGGTAATCAGGAAACATCCATTTTCAAGCTTCATTCACATCCCCGTTTGATGGTTTATGGAAATTGATAGTTGGGACGATGCGGTCTATTCGACCGTAATCGTGATTTTTTCAGAAGTGAGCGTCGGATTGAATGATTGATGTTTCCAATCCGCAAAAACCAATTGCAAAGTATGGGTTCCCGGTGCGAGGGTCACCGTGGTCTCAGTTTGTCCGCCACCGAAATGAATCAACTGCTTCGACGCGGGCAGGGGAACCGAGTAATCCACAGTGGGGTCATCAATCAGCAAATGATGGTGCCCGGTGTTTTCGACCTGTGTTCCCGCAGGTGCGACCCCCATTCCGGACAGACCGAACACGACGGTTACAGGACCACTGATTGTGGCGCCATCTGCCGGCGACACGATGTAAACCCTGCTGCCCGCGGCTGGTGTTGAGGGAATATTGAGTTTCTCGGCAATTTTGCTGCCGGCTTGCTGGCGCGCGGCTTCCTTGATGGCCTCCATGGTGTCACTGGCGGCTAGGGTGGAAAAGGTCCCCATTCCAAGGGTCAGGGCTAAGGCGATTGCATTGCGCACGGCAAGTCTCCAAGAGTGGCTATAGAGGGTCTGGAAGCGATCATAATCTTTGATCGCAGCAGTATTGATGTGGATTAAACTAGTCGATTGACACAGAGCAAGTCGAATTCGGCATGAACAAGAGACCCACAGACCCTGATTCCGTTCCGGATCAGACGACCTCCGAAGCACCGGTGCCTGCTCGGAAAAGCGCGGTCAGGTTCCCGGAAAACATCCGCAAGGCTGGCTCGACCGGCCCTAAATCCCAGGGCTTCAAGGGGAGTAATTTTGGCAAGCCGCAAAAGGATTTTGCTCGCAGGGCGGGCAAGAACCGCAAAGTGCACTGAAGACTCCCTGCCTCAATCTGCCTTGAGTTCGCGAATGCCGGCGGCGCCACCTAGGATCAGCAAGTCTGCCGGGCGGTGTGCAAACAGGCCTACGCTGACAACGCCGGGAATCTGATTGATCTTGGTCTCAAGTTCCAGGGGCTTTTCGATCGAAAGACCGTGAATATCCAGGATGGGATTGCCGTTATCGCTGGTAAATCCGTGTCGCAATTCTGGTGAACCGCCCAGGGCAACCATCTTGCGGGCAACAAAACTGCGCGCCATGGGCAGCACTTCGATTGGCAAGGGAAACTTTCCGAGTGATGGCACCAACTTGGATTCGTCCGCGATGCAGATGAATGTCTTGGACGCTCCAGCGAGAATCTTTTCCCGAGTCAGCGCGCCACCACCGCCCTTGATCAGCTGCAGAAAGCGATTTGATTCGTCTGCACCATCGACGTAGAGAGATAGGGCGCCTGCTTCGTTGAGGTCGATGACCTCGATGTCGATTGCCTTCAGCCGTCGGGTACTCTCCTCAGAACTGGACACGGCAGCGCGAACATCGTCGCGCCGGTCAGCCAGAAGATCGATGAAATGGTTGACGGTAGAGCCGGTCCCCACACCCAGCACTGCGCCGGGTTCAAGGTACTTGAGCGCTGCCCGTGCTGCTTCCTTCTTGGCTTGATCCTGATTCATTGATGTGCGGTTCCAGTTTTTCGATTTCCAAAGATAGCGGAGCCCACGCGTACGAGCGTGGCGCCATGGGCGATGGCGAGTTCAAGGTCGCCAGACATCCCGGCAGATAAGGTGTCCAGCGGCATGCCCTGTGATTTGAGTTCATGAAAGAGGGTTGCCAGCCGCTCGTAGGACGCGCGCGCGCGGGCAACATCGGAAGTCACGGCGGGAATCGCCATGAGCCCGCGGAGTTTAAGGCCTGGCTGGCTGTGGACAAATTCGCAAAGCGCCCGCGTCTGCTCTGGGCTGCATCCTGATTTGCTGGCCTCGGCTGAAATGTTGACCTGGACACAGACGTTGAGAGGAGGCAGGTGCGCGGGTCGCGCCTCATGCAGGCGTCTTGCAATGCGCTCACGGTCCACGCTGTGGACCCAGGAAAAATGCTCTGCGATTTCGCGTGTCTTGTTGGACTGTATCGGTCCGATGAAATGCCACTCCAGCGGCAGGTCGGCCAATTCGGTCTGTTTTGCCCGGGCTTCCTGAAGGTAATTTTCACCGAATCGACGTTGGCCCAGTGCTGCCGCCTGCCGGATGGCGTCTGCGTCAAAGGTTTTGGACACTGCCAGCAGCCCGACGGACTCAGCCTTGCGCTCACTGGCTTCGCAGGCGTTCTCGATACGTTGCAGGACCGGTCTGAGGTATATCATCTAACTATGTTGCCTGATTACGTTTTTACGGCTAGTGTCCGGGGACCGACATGCTGTCTGGGAGCGACCTGGGGGGGTCATGGATATTGCGCAACTGCTGACTTTTGGTGTCAAGAACGGGGCTTCGGATTTGCATCTGTCCGCGGGTGTGGAACCCATGATCCGTGTGGACGGCGAAATGAAGCGAATCAACTTGCCGCCGCTGGACCACAAGCAGGTCCACGACATGGTGTACGACATCATGAACGACAAGCAGCGCAAGGCCTACGACGAGTTTCTCGAAACCGATTTTTCTTTCGAGATTCCGGGCATGGCGCGATTCCGTGTCAATGCCTTCACGCAGGCGCGAGGTTCCGGCGCCGTATTCAGAACCATTCCGACCAAGATCGTCTCTCTGGAAGATCTCAATTGCCCCCCGATTTTCAAGGATCTTGCTGATCTGCCGCGCGGCCTGATTCTGGTGACCGGCCCGACGGGCTCAGGAAAGTCGACCACGCTGGCGGCGATGATCAACCACAAGAACGAAACCGATCATGGTCATATCCTGACCATTGAGGATCCCATCGAGTTTGTTCACAAGTCCAAGCGCTGCATGATCAACCAGCGTGAAGTCCATCGCGACACGCTCGGTTTCAATGAGGCGCTGCGATCTGCCCTGCGCGAAGATCCGGACACGATTCTGGTCGGCGAAATGCGCGATCTGGAAACCATTCGCCTCGCGCTCACCGCCGCCGAGACCGGTCATCTGGTTCTGGCAACCCTGCACACCAGTTCCGCTGCCAAGACCATTGATCGAGTCGTCGACGTTTTCCCGGCGGCAGAGAAAGACATGGTTCGGGCGATGTTGTCGGAAGGCCTGAAAGCCGTGATCTCGCAAACCCTGCTGAAGAAGCGGGGAGGTGGTCGTATCGCGGCGCACGAGATCATGGTGGGCACGCCGGCCATCCGGAATCTCATTCGCGAAAACAAGATTGCGCAAATGTATTCGGCGATCCAGACCGGGCACAAGGAGGGCATGCAGACCCTTGAGCAGTGCCTGAAGGACCTGGTGACACGCAAGCAGGTAGATGCAGCAGACGCACGCAGAAAGGCGAACAAGACGCTGGATCTGTAGGTTTTCTGATTATCGGATAAGACGATGGAACGCGATCAAGCCATACGACTGGTTCAACAGCTTCTGACCCTGCTGAAAAGCAAGAATGGCTCGGACTTGTTCATCACTGCCGGTTTTCCGCCTGCGATCAAGGTGGATGGCCAGGTGACCCCGGTCATGGACAAACCGGTGTCGCCGGAGAATGCGGCCCTGATTGTTCGCAGCCTGATGGCAGACCGCCACATCAAGGAATTCGAAGCAACCAACGAATGTCAGTTTGCGATCAGTCCGCAAGGCATTGGCCGCTTCCGCGTTTCCGCCTTTGTGCAGCAGGGCAGTGTCGGCGCCGTGCTTAGAACCATCAATACGGCGATTCCAACTTTTGATGAGCTTGGTCTGCCTGAGCAGTTGAAGAAGATCGTGGCATCCAAACGCGGTCTGGTGCTCATGGTGGGCGCTACGGGTTCCGGTAAGAGTACCTCGCTGGCCGCGATGGTCGGCTATCGCAATGCAAGCAGCAAAGGGCACATCATCACGATTGAAGATCCCATTGAGTATGTGCACCAGCATGGTGGCTGCATGATTACCCAGCGCGAGGTCGGGATTGATACCCATAACTGGGACAACGCGCTGAAGAACACGCTGCGTCAGGCGCCAGATGTCATTCTCATTGGCGAGATTCGCTCACGCGAAACCATGGAATATGCGGTTCACTTTGCAGAAACCGGGCATCTGGTGCTTTCAACTCTGCATGCCAATAGCTCGAACACAGCTCTGGATCGCATTATCAACTTCTTCCCTGAAGAAAAACGTGAGCAGTTGTTGATGGATTTGGGGTTGAATTTGCGGGCCATCATTTCTCAGCGACTGGTGCGCCGTGAAGACGGCGGTCGCGTGGCCGCGATGGAGATTCTGCTGAACTCGCCGCTGGTATCCGACATGATTTTCAAGGGCGAGGTGGCCGAGCTCAAGGACGTGATGGCGCGTTCCAACGAGCAAGGCATGATCACCTTTGATCAGTTTCTGTTCGATCTTTTTGAACACAACGTCATCAGCTACGAAGAAGCGCTGCGCAATGCCGACTCACAGAACGAAGTTCGTCTGCGCATCAAACTGGATTCCAAGCGCGCGAAAGAAAATCTTCTTGAGGACGAAGTGGTCAAGAAGATGACCATGCAAGAAGAAGATGAAGGCCAGATCCTGCGCCGGTAGCTCTCCGGCGCGTTATGAAGGCGGCTGCAAGGGGCCGCTTTTGGCGGGTGCGGGCACCGAAGCCTCAGTCAATATCAAAAGAATTTCCCAGGAGGGGCCGTGCTCAAGATTCTTCCGTACTTGAAGCTCTGCGTTGAGAAGAATGCTTCAGACATCTATTTCACGAGCAACGCACCAGCGATGCTTCGAATTGAAGGAGAGATGCGGGCAGTAGGTCGATCGCTCCTGACCTCCGAATTCATCAAAGAGTTGGCATATTCGATTCTGACACCGGAGCAGCAGGCTCAGCTGGAGCGAGAACGCGAAATTGATCTGGCGTCGCATGCCGGCGGTCTTGGCCGTTTCCGAGTCAATGTTTTTCATCAGCGCAATGCACTGGCCATTGTCATGCGTTACGTCAAGTCGGAAGTGCCCAAGCTTGAAGAACTGGGTGTACCGGAGGTGCTCAAGGACTTGGTGATGCAAAAGCGCGGCATGGTGCTGATGGTCGGCGCAACGGGCTCTGGCAAGTCAACCACGCTGGCAGCCATGATCAACCACCGGAACGAGAATGCCGCCGGGCACATTCTGACCATTGAAGATCCCATTGAGTATCTGCACCCTAATCGGCGTTCCATCATCAATCAGCGCGAAGTCGGACAGGACACAGAGAGTTATGACCGCGCCCTGATCTCATCACTGCGGGAAGCGCCGGATGTCATCCTGATCGGAGAGGTAAGGCGGCGGACCACCATGGAGGCCTGCATTCAGCTTGCCAACACCGGTCATCTTGCACTGTCGACCCTGCATGCCAATAACGCTTATCAGGCGCTGCAGCGGGTGATCAATCTATACCCGAGTGATCAACGCGATCAGCTTTATATGGATTTGTCGCTGACCTTGCGAGCCATCGTCAGCCAGCGATTGGTGAGGCGCAAGGATGGCAAGCGATGCGCGGCGGTCGAGATCATGCTCAATACGCCCTACATCCAGGAACTGATCCTGTCGCGTCGCATCGAAGATGTGAAAACCACTATGGAGCAGTCCTCGGACAAGGGCATGCAGACCTTCGATCAGTCGCTGTTCCAGCTCTACAAGCGGGGCGTGATTGAACTGGAAGAAGCGCTGTCCAATGCTGATTCACGCGCCAATCTTGAGTCCAAGATCAACTTCGGCGGCTGAGTTCTGGATGCTACAGTTTGCGGGCGATCTGCATGTCCAGATCGCGTCCGCGCAAGCGCTTCTGCACCGCTCGAATAATTCCGCTGCAATCCAGGCCGATTTCTGCCAGCAGTTCTTCGCGTGTGCCGTGCTCAATGAAATGATCCGGTAGACCCAGATTCAGAACGGGCAGGGTGTGGTGCTGCGCGATCAGCACCTCGTTTACACCGCTACCTGCGCCGCCTGCACGGACGTTGTCTTCCAGCGTGACGATGAGGTCGTTCTCGTTGGCCAGTTCCAGGATCAGGTCATGATCGAGTGGCTTGACGAAGCGCATGTCGGCGACCACCGCATCTAGGATTTCCGCGGCCTCAATAGCTGTCTGGACCATGCTTCCGAATGCCAGGAACGCAACGCGCGGTTGGCGCCGGCCATGCGCCTCACGGACGATCCGGCCTTTGCCCACCGTCAGGGGGCGTACTTCGGAGTCCAATGCGGTTCCAGGGCCATGGCCTCTGGGATAGCGAACCGCAGAGGGCTTATCCAGACGCAGGCCGGTTTCAAGCATGCGGCGACATTCGTTTTCATCACTGGGCGCCATGACGACCATGTTCGGAATGCAGCGCAAGAAGGAAAGATCAAACGAACCATGATGTGTGGCACCGTCAGCGCCGACCAGGCCACCGCGATCCAGCGCGAAGACAACCGGCAGATCCTGCAAGGCGACATCATGGATCAGCTGATCGTAGCCGCGCTGCAGAAAGGTCGAATAAATGGCGCAAATCGGCTTCATGCCCTCGCAGGCCAGGCCCGCAGCGAGCGTCACGGCGTGCTGTTCGGCGATGCCGACATCGTGATAACGCTCTGGGAACCGTTGTGCAAACTCCACAAGACCCGAACCTTCGCGCATGGCCGGGGTAATGCCGACGACACGCGGATCGGCCTCGGCGGCTTCACAAAGCCATTGGCCAAAGACCTCTGTGTAGCTAATTTTGGATTTTGCGGATTTTTTGGGAAATTCGCCGGTAACAGGGTCAAACTGGGTGACGCCGTGGTATTTGATCGGGTCCATTTCGGCAGGCTCGAAGCCTTTTCCCTTGACCGTCAGCACATGCAGTAGCTTGGGGCCAGGTTGGGTCTTGAGCTGATCGATGGCCAGTGAAAGAGCTTCCAGATCATGGCCATCCACTGGCCCGTGATACTTGAAGCCCAGCGTCTGGAAAAGACTGGCCGGATCATTCAGGTGAGCCTCGTTCTCTTCGGCGTCCTGTGGCAGCCGCGTCAGATGGGGGGCAACCAGCCCCAGACGCTGGACGAGTCGCGCAGAACGGTCGCGAAGCGCGCCGACGTTCTCGCTGATGGACATGTCGTTGTCGTTGTACACGACCAAAACGTCAAGTTTGCGATGGCCAATATGGTTCAAGGCTTCAAAAGCCATTCCGGCCGTCATGCCGCCGTCACCGATGACAGCCACCACGCGCCTGGACTCACCCTTTATCTTCACAGCAGCAGCCATGCCCGCTGCCGCGGATATGGAAGTGCTGGAATGACCCACACCGAAAGCGTCGTACTCGCTTTCCGAACGCGAACAGAAGGGATGCAGGCCACCAAACCGACGGATTGTTTCCAGACGCGAACGCCGGCCCGTCAACATCTTGTGCGGATAGGCCTGATGCCCAACATCCCAGATCAAACGGTCAGAAGGCGTGTTCAATGACCGGTGCAGGGCCAAGCTCAGTTCCACTGTTCCCAGATTGGCCGCAAAGTGCCCGCCAACGCGGCCCAGTGTCTCAATCAGGAAGCGCCGCACTTCGACCGCGAGATGCGCGAGCTCTGACGGGGCAAGGGATCTAAGATCTTCCGGGCGCTGTACGCGCCCAAGCAAGGAATAGCCAGGAATATCAGTCATGCAGTGGAGATTGTCATTGCGGGATGCCGAATCAGCGCACGGCTGGTGACATTATCGTGCAAATTGGTCTGCGGGTCAGCGCAACAGGTCTCGGACTGTGACGAACCGGAGCTCGGTGTTGCAGACTTCTGTGGGAAGTTGAGCAGTCGACTAGGTGATATTCCGAATTGACGAATCCTTTCCATACGGTCAGTTTGCATCGATCTATTCGAAAAAGGGCGCATGAAGCGCTCAATACAAAGCGGAAATCTGGAGAATCTGTATGAAATTCGGCAACGGACTGGCTGCTGCACTACTTATGGCGTGCGCAGCACATGCTGGCGCATCCACGGTAGTGGATGGCAAGGCCCTGAGTGACCGCGAGCAGGGCGCCAACTGGCTTGCATATGGGCGAAATTATTATGAACAGCGCTTCAGTCCGCTCGATCAGATCAATCGCGACAATGTCAGCAAACTGGGCCTGGCCTGGTCGATGCCACTGCCTGAAGATCGGTCTTTGCTGTCAACACCACTGGTGATAGATGGCGTCATGTACTTCACAGGTAGTTGGAGCAAGACGCGTGCGGTAGAGGCGGCTACAGGCAAGCTGCTCTGGGAATTTGACCCGGAGTCGATCAAGCATGCGGGCGATCGCCTGCGGATCATGTGGGATTCCAGTCGTGGACTGGCCTACTGGAAAGGAACCATCGTCATCGCCACGATAGACGGGCGACTGATCGGCCTCAAAGCCAAGACCGGCGAGAAAATCTGGTCGACGCAGGTGACCGACAAGAGCAAGCCACTCTACATCTCCGGACACCCGAAGGCCTTCGAAGGCCTGGTGATCGTCGGTGACGGGGGAACCGAGTTTGGTGCGGCACGTGGAGTGGTCAAGGCTTATCACGTCACCACCGGAAAGTTCGCCTGGCAGTTTTTCGTGGTGCCGGGAAACCCCGCGCTTGGTTTCGAGGACGAGGCACAGGAAATGGCAGCCAAGACCTGGACCGGAAAGTGGTGGGAGCATGGTGGTGGAGGCAATGTATGGAATGGCTTCACCTACGATCCTGAATTTGACCAAATCCTGATTGGCACCGGAAACGGTTCTCCCTGGAATCGCCGAGTTCGCTCGCCGGAAGGTGGCGACAACCTGTTTTTGTGCTCAATCGTCGCGCTGGATGCCAAGACCGGCAAGTACAAATGGCACTACCAGACCGTTCCGGGAGAAACCTGGGATTACAACTCCAGCATGGATATGGTTCTGGCAGATCTTGAGATTGACCAGAAGAAGGTAAAGGCCTTGATGCATGCACCGAAGAACGGATTCTTCTACGTGCTGGACCGATCAAACGGCAAGCTGATCTCGGCTGAGAAGATCGCCAAGGTCACCTGGGCCAGTCATATCGATATGGAAACCGGTCGTCCAGTCGAAGTCGAGGGACAGCGATACGAGGACAAGCCCACGATCGTCTGGCCGAGCCCCTTCGGCGCGCATAACTGGCACGCCATGTCCTACAGCCCGCAGACCGGTCTGGCCTATATTCCTAAGCAGGAACTACCGGGCCAGTTCGATGATGAGGGCGTCAAAGAAGCAACCTGGAAGTCGCCTGAATTTGGCGCTGATGTTGCCGTTGACGCGGGTTTTGGGAGCAACATTCCAGCCAATGTTGGCACAAGCAGTCTGCTGGCCTGGAATCCAGTGACACAGAAGAAAGCCTGGGAAGTGCAGCAGACTGAATTCTGGAACGCTGGAACCATGGCAACGGGCGGTGAGCTTGTATTCCAGGGTGGCATCACGGGTGATTTCTCGGCGTTTGATGCAAAGACTGGCGAGAAACTCTGGAACGTCAACGTCGGCAGCGGAATCAGTGCGCCACCAATTACCTTCGAGGTCGGCGGCACACAGTATGTATCTCTGTTGGTCGGTTGGGGCGGAGCCGCTACCTCTCTGGGAGGCGGTACAGCGCTGGCTCAGTTCGGTTGGGCGCATGGCGCACAGAAGCGCCAACTCCTGACGTTTGCGCTCGGGCAGAACAAGGAAATTCCCGACGTGGGGGATCCGGTGGTCGCGGAGCCCATCGTATTGCCAGACTTCAACATTGACGAGGAACGCGCTGCTTTGGGCAAGAAGCTCTACCTGCGTCAGTGTGTCATCTGTCATGGTTCCGGCGCGGTCTCAGGCGGGTACGCTCCCGACCTGCGTGCGACCCCGATGGCCTTGTCACTTCCAGCGTTCACGGCGGTGGTAGTGGATGGGGCCAAGATCAGTGGCGGGATGCCCAGTTATCCCGAGTTCAGTGAAGACGATCTGATCGGCCTGCAGCACTACCTGCGTAAGCGCGCCAAGGAAAGCAAGGAAGAAGCGGCACGGCTGGAGGCGGCTACCACGAAATAGGCGGCATCACCGTGTAGGGCGCGGCCATGGTGGTGGCCGGGCGGGGCCCAGAAGACTGCGGCTGGTTCAGCACATCCGCGCCTTCGATCGGGAATTGGGTCATTCTGATGTTAATGATGACAAAATAGTGTTCTCCGGCTGCTTGCTTATCTTATGAGCGCCTTCTCAGCCGGATGCACATTTTTTGCATCGTTCAATACATGAATCTTCCTGTCCCACCCGATGTATCCGAATTAATGAGAGTGCGAGAGCCTCGTACGCGAGCCAATAGCGGGGCGCTCCGCAAGCGGTTGCGTTCCGCGCGTGACTACGAAACCTGGGCAAAGATTGCGCAGGAGTTGGATGTGCTCAGTGGGCGCGAGCTGTGGAAGCAGCGAGTCAAGAGCAATCAGTATGACTACGCCATGGTCGGGCGCCGCCTGGATGAGTTTCGGACCCTGCGCGCCTTGGGCGACGTTCGTGGACTGGTTTTTGCCATTGAGGAGGGTGTCCACGGCAATCTGGGGGGCATGGGCAAACCCAGCCTGTTCAACCGCGCAAGATTTGGCACCAAGCAGCAGATCGTCGAGTTTGTCGATGAGGTGTGCAAGGTGCTGTCCATCATCGAGGCCATTCCAGACGAGCAGATGACGCTCAACGAAAAGCTGGATTTGTTTGGACGCGCGAGCCACTGCTACGGGCGTTCTGCACTCATGATGAGCAGCGGTGGAACCCTGATGTATTTTCACTTTGGGGTTGCCAAGAGCTTGTTCGAAAGAGGCGTTTTGCCCAATGTGATTTCGGGCTCCAGTGCTGGCGGGATCGTCGCTGCGGCTTTAGGTACCCATACCGACGAAGAACTTGGATCATTCTTTACGGCTGAGAATCTTCATTTTGGCGAGGCGTGGGAGCCCAACTTTCTTGAGCGTACGACCGGCCTTCGTCGTATGTTCAAGGCGGATGTTTTCGATCAGATTTTTGAACGCCTCATTCCGGACATGACCTTCCGGGAGGCCTTCCAGTTGAGCGGTCGTAATATCAGTATTTCCGTCAGTCCCTGTGAACGCCACCAGCGACCGCGACTCCTTAATGCAGTGACAGCGCCACATGTGCTGATTCGGTCTGCTGTACGCGCGTCCTGTGCGGTTCCCGGAATTTTTGAGCCGGTGCAGCTGCTCGCGCGTGATGCGCACGGTAAGACAGTCCCATACCTGAAGGCGCGCTGGATTGATGGCGTGTTCGCGGCGGATCTTCCGGCCAAGCAACTGGGCCGGCTTTACGGCACCAATCATTACATCGTCAGCTATATCAACCCAGTTTTGATGCCAGCGTTCCGGGATGCGCCGGGTCGTAAGAACCGACTGAAGCCTTTAACCACCATGCTCAAGGGCGCTGCACAGGATTTTGTGAAATCCGCAGACGTTGTGCTGGGCAAGTATCTTCCTGCCTCAACTCTGGGAGCGGCCAACAAGGTTGTGCATGACCTGTTGTCTCAGGATTACGTTGGCGACATCAATATTGCGCCCCATCAGCGGCTGGTTTCACCATTTAAGCTGCTGTCACCGAACACTTTGGAAGAGATCAGTGATCTGGTCTTGGAAGGTGAACGTCAGACGTGGCCGAAGATCGAGATGATTCGAATTTCGGGCTTGATCAGTCGCGAGCTGGACCAGATTCTTGCGCGCTGTGAGCGTCGTAAGAGGGCCGCGCCCGGCTTGCGCTTCCCGCCAGTCAAATCGCAATAGTCTATCGCTGCTCGGTGTGCCGTTATGGGCATCCAATTGTAAGAGCGATCAGCGCCCGCATGGCGAGACCCGGCCAGGCGGGCCTGCGAACAGGTCCTGGTCTGTGCCCAACGGTGGTGAGGACTGCGGCTTGAGAGCGGCAAGAAACAAGCACGGCCGCTAATCAAAAAAAAGAGCGTGACGGACTATCCGTCACGCTCTCAATTTTTTGCCTTGAAGCATCTGACTTGCCCGCATGAGCGGGCAAGTCAGATCAGGGCTTATTTGACCTCGGCAGTGACCTCGATCGGGGCGACCAGTGCCCGTCCCTTGGTGACCTTGAGCTCAACGCGACGGTTGAGGGCGCGTCCTTCCTTGGTGCCATTGTCGGCAATCGGCACGCTCTCGCCAAAGCCCAAGGTAGTCATGCGCGCCGGATCAACACCCAGGTTGGCAAGGTAGGCCTTGACCGACTTGGAGCGTCCTTCCGACAGACTCTGGTTGTAACCGTCGGAACCCAGGCTATCAGTGTGGCCGCGCAGCTCGACCTCAATCACTCTGGAGCGATTCAGGGCTTCGCCTACACCGTCGAGGATCTTCTCGGCTTCAGGTGTGAGGGTGACCTTGTCGAATTCGAACGTCACGCCACGCAGCACGATCACGTCGCCTTCGGCACAACCGTCAAGATTAACGGGCTGGCCTGGGATGGGATCTTCGCACTCAGGCAGCGGGCAACCGTTTTCGTCGACCTGCACGCCGGGTGGTGTGTCCGGGCATTTGTCGAGGTCATCGGGGATGCCATCGCCGTCGGAATCAAGCGGCGCTTTCGGTTCTTCGACCACCACGGGAACCGGGGGAGGTGGAGGCGGTGCCGCAGGCGGCGCCGGATCCTTGTGGAACAGGGCATAGCGCAGCGTCACGACCAAGGCTTCAGATCGATAATCCTCGCGAATGGTCCGGGTCGTGCTGCCGTCAGTGAAGTTGTACTGGCCAACTTCTGAATTCTGATGGCGATAGTCCAGCGACGTCGTGAATTTGGAGGTCCAGTCATAGGCGAGACCAAACCCGACCTGGAAGATGTCGCCATCCTGACTCTGTTCATCCTGGGCGCTGCGGGTGCCGCGATAGTTCAGGTCGTTTACGAGTACATCGGAGTAGCCGTAGCCGCCGCCGAGGTAGGGGTGCAGCCGCCCGCCCTTGTTGAAATCAAACCAGAGGTTTGCGGTCACGCTCTCGGCCTCAATGTGGCCGGCATCGTCAGTAAATTGCGGCGTCAGGACGTCGTTGCTCTTTTCCTGATCGTTGAGACGCATGGAATATTCAATTTCAGGGCGAAGGCCTATGCCCCAGAACCCGAGATCGAAGCTCCAACCGATGACGGCACCGTACAAGCCACCATCATCGTAATGAGCGCTCGTTACCAGTGAGTCAGGGGCAACTAGTGGATCGCCAAAGACACGGAAGTCCTGACGTGCGACCTTGTTGGCACCGCCGTGAATTCCGAGATAGAACCCGTCGCCGGCAGATGCAGGGGCGGAAAGCATCGCCCCCAATATGAAGGCTGACCCAGCAATGGAGCCCAGCCAATGGCGCTTCGGCATCATTTTATCTCTCCGCAATGATTTGATTTCAGATGGTGTTTCTTGTTGCGCTTCGCCGTCGGCCAAGCGCGATTATTAGTAGCTTACATCACACTATTGTTTCATATTGTGCCGCGTTGCTGCCAGATTGCCCAGCGGGATGCAGCCCCAACAGCTTATGACTGAGTGCCTGCTGCCGCTCTGAACGTTCAATGCGGAGCCGTTTTTAAATCGGTGTCGTCTGGGGACAAGCGCAGTTGGTCAATCATCTCTCCAATTTCGGCGGGTGGTGGTCGGCTTACAGCGCAGACCAGTTTTGCGACGAGCAGATTGATGAAAGCGCCAACAATGCCGAAGGCCTCGGGCGATATGCCAAATAACCAGTTTTCCGGCTTGTCATCCAACCACTGAGTTCCTGCCACGAAGAACCAGCCCTTGTAGATGAAGATATAAACCAAGGTGCAACCCAGCCCGGCGAGCATGCCGGCGATGGCGCCCGGGCGGTTCATGCCGCGATCGAAGATGCCCATCATCAGGGCCGGGAACAACGAGGCGGCGGCCAGTCCGAAGGCGAGCGCCACGACCTGGGCCGCAAACCCCGGTGGATTCAGTCCCAGGTATCCGGCAACCAGTACGGCAACGGCCATGGAGATGCGCCCCGCCATCAGTTCCTGCTTTTCGGTGATGCGCGGCGTGAACATGCCTTTCAACAGATCATGCGAGATGGACGAAGCGATGGCCAGCAGAAGTCCCGCAGCCGTGGACAAGGCCGCTGCAAGCCCGCCCGCCGCCACCAGCGCGATGACCCAATTGGGCAGGTTGGCGATCTCGGGATTGGCGAGGGCCATGATGTCCCGGTCCACGGTGGTCAGTTCGTTACCGCGCCACCCGAGGTTCTGTGCCTTATTGGCAAATTCAGGGTTGCGGTCGTCGTAATACTGGATGCGACCATCCTCATTCTTGTCTTCGAACACCAGCAGGCCGGTTTTTTCCCAGTTGCGGAACCACTGGGGGCGTTGCTCGTATTCGAGATTCGCAGACGGCTCGCCGACCGGCCCGCTCTGAACCGTTTGAAGCAGGTTGAGTCGCGCCATTGCGCCGACACCTGGCGCCGTCGTAAATAGAATTGCAATGAAGATTAGCGCCCAACCTGCTGATTTTCTTGCATCAGATACTTTGGGGACCGTAAAAAATCTGATGATCACATGGGGCAGGCCTGCCGTGCCGACCATCAGAGAAGCGGTGAGGAAGGCCATGTTCAGGTCGGTGCCCTTGTGCGCGGTGTACTGCGCGAAGCCTAGGTCGGTGACGACCTGATCGAGACGATCGAGCAGAAAGGTGCCACTGCCGTCCGCCATGGACGAACCCAGCCCCAATTGCGGGATGGGCATGCCGGTCAGAGCAAGCGATATGAAGATGGCCGGTACGGTATAGGCAAAAATCAGCACGCAGTACTGCGCAATTTGCGTGTAGGTGATGCCTTTCATGCCGCCCAGCACGGCGTAGAAGAACACGATGCCCATTCCCGTCAGCACGCCCACCTCGTAAGGCACCTGCAAGAAGCGGCTGAAGGCGACGCCCACACCCTTCATCTGACCGATGACGTAGGTGATGGAGGCAACGATCAGACAAATGACGGCCACCATGCGCGCGGTGCGCGAGTAGAAGCGCTCGCCGATAAACTCCGGAACGGTGAATTTGCCGAACTTGCGCAGGTAGGGCGCCAGCAACAGGGCCAGCAGCACGTAGCCGCCGGTCCAGCCCATCAGGTAGGCGGAAGCGTCATAACCCAGAAAACCGATGATGCCGGCCAGTGAAATAAAAGAGGCGGCGCTCATCCAGTCGGCGGCCGTGGCCATGCCGTTGGCAACTGGGTTGATGCCGCCGCCCGCAACGTAAAAGTCCTTGGTGCTGCTTGCTCGCGCCCAAAAGGCAATACCGAGGTACAGGGCAAAGGTGGAGCCGACGACCCAATAGGTCCATGCCTGGGCGCTCATTTGCTGGAATCCTTGTTGGCATAGCGCGCGTCAAGCGCATTCATTTTCCGCGCATAGACAAAAATCAAGATGACAAAAATATAGATGGAACCCTGTTGCGCAAAGAAAAAGCCCAGCGGGTAACCGCCGATCCTGAACTGATTGAGAATGTCTGCGGCAAAAATGCCGAAGCCGAAGGAAACCACAAACCAAACCACAAGCAGTTGCGCAACAAGCCGCAGATTGGCCTTCCAATAGTCGCTATTGGCTCCAGATGAGTTCTTCATTATTAGTGCTCTCTTCCCTCAATAAAGTTGGCCAGCCACAGCAGTGGGGCGGCGTCTTCTCCAAATATGGTCAGCGCCAGACGTGCTGATTCGAACAGGTCCATCGCACGCTCCTTGGCAGCGCGCAGCCCCAGAACGGCCGGATAGGTCGATTTCTGGCTGGCTTCGTCCTTGCCAGCGGTCTTGCCCAGCACAGAACTGCAACTTTCTACATCCAGAACATCGTCCTGAATCTGGAAGGCGAGTCCGATGCATTTGCCGTAGCGATCCAGCGCGCTGGACTTGGACGCATCGACTTGTCCGGCACTGGCGCACACCAGCCGCAGGCAGGCACGCAAGAGTGCGCCCGTCTTGTGCACGTGCAGGGCTTCGAGTTCTGCAATGCTCAGGTTCTGACCTTCGGACGCTAGGTCTATGGCCTGGCCGCCGACCATGCCACGGGAACCGGAAGCAAGTGCGAGCTCGCGAACCATGGCAATGCGAGCATCGGCGCTCAAGGCCTGGTCTTCAGCCAGTACCTGGAAGGCCAGGGTCTGCAAAGCATCGCCCACCAGAATGGCAGTGGCTTCATCAAATTTCTTGTGCAGGGAGGGCTGGCCGCGGCGCAGATCATCATCGTCCATCGCTGGCAGATCGTCATGGACCAGTGAATACGCATGGATCATCTCGATTGCGCAGGCCGCGCTATCGACTCTGTCCGCCTCGATCTTCAGGGTTTCGGCTGCGGCGTAGCAGATCATGGCGCGCAGTCGCTTGCCGCCATCGCTGGCGTAGTGCATGGCCTCGTGCAGTCTGGCCGGGTGCTGCGTGATGGGCGGTAGTCGCATGCTCAGCGCCTGAGCGGTGCGTTCCCGGTACTGCGTAACCCGATCAGAAAACGGTGCCTGCATCACGCGGTATCGCCGTCTGCAGCCGGCTCGTCGTCCAGAAGATTGCGCACCTTGAGCTCGGCCGTCTCCAGGGATTTCCGGCAACTGCGCGCCAGGACGGTGCCACGTTCAAACAGCTTCAGCGATTCCTCAAGATGCAGATCGCCGCTTTCCATCTGCTCGACGATCTTGTCGAGTTCCTGCATTTCCTGTTCGAAGCGAGCAACCTCGTCATTTGCGGAGAGCTTGTCATCGGCGTCAGCTGGGGACGTTGAGGGCTGTGGGGCGGCTTTCTTGGGCATCTTCAGGAAGCGGGTTATGAGTTTGCATAGTCTAGCGCGACCGGCCTTGCGCGACGTCGGCTTGCTAGGCCCAAGGTCATCCGATACCGTTCGCGCCGCCTTCCCGCATGTCGACTAGAAGTTCATGGCTGATTCGAAAACCTACGGCGCAGAATCCATTGAAGTGCTCCAGGGGCTTGACCCGGTGCGCAAGCGCCCGGGCATGTACACCGACACCACTCGGCCCAATCATCTTGCGCAGGAAGTCATCGACAATGGCGTGGATGAGGCCCTGGGCGGACACGCGACGCGGCTGGACGTGACCCTTTTTGCGGACGGATCGCTAGAAGTTGCCGATAACGGCCGGGGCATGCCGGTTGATATCCACCCTGAACACAAGGTCAGCGGCGTCGAACTGATTCTGACCAAGCTGCATTCCGGCGCCAAGTTTTCCAACAAGATGTACCAGTTTTCGGGTGGCTTGCACGGTGTGGGCGTGAGTGTGGTCAACGCACTGTCGACCCGGCTTGAAGTGCGGGTTCGGCGTGATGCCACCGAGTATGAAATGGAATTCGCCGGCGGCGAGACAAAGCGCAAGCTGGAACCCCTTGGGCCTGTCGCCAAGTCCAGGACCGGCACGACCCTGCGATTCTGGCCCGATGCAAAGTATTTCGACAGCGTCAAATTCAGCGTGCCGAGGCTCAAGCAGAATCTGCGCGCCAAGGCTGTCTTGTGTCCCAACCTGCGGGTATCGCTGGATGATCAGATCAATGGCGAAAAAATCGTCTGGCAGTATGAAAATGGTCTGACCGATTACCTGATCGATTCGCTCAAGGGTATCGAGATATTGCCGTCAGAACCCTTCGTCGGGAGTTTCAAGGGCAAGCGCGAAGAAGCGGACTGGGCCCTGGTCTGGATCAATGGTGATGGGCCCAGCGAACCCGTGGCCGAGTCCTATGTGAACCTGATCCCTACGGTTCAGGGCGGCACCCATGTCAATGGGCTGCGAACCGGCCTGACGGAAGCCATTCGCGAGTTCTGTGAATTCCGGAATCTGCTGCCTCGCGGCATGAAGCTGGCCCCAGATGATGTGTGGAACGGCTGCGCCTATGTGCTCAGCGTCAAGATGCAGGACCCTCAGTTTGCCGGGCAGACCAAGGAAAGACTTTCGTCCCGCGAAACCGCCGCTTTTGTGTCCGGCGTGGTGCACGACTCGTTCGGCGTCTGGCTGAATCAGCATCCAGATCAGGGTGAGCTGATCGCCCAGCTGGTGATTGCCAACGCCAGCGCGCGCATGCGCCAGGCCAAGCAGATCGTGCGCAAGAAAGTGACCAGTGGCCCCGCATTGCCGGGCAAGCTCGCTGACTGCGTCCTCACCGACCTGACCCAGACCGAGCTGTTTCTGGTTGAAGGTGATTCCGCAGGCGGCTCTGCAAAACAGGCCCGCGACCGCGATACGCAGGCGATCATGCCGCTGCGCGGAAAGATTCTGAATACCTGGGAAGTCGACGCATCCGGGGCTCTGGCCTCGCAGGAGATTCACGACATCAGCGTGGCCATTGGCGTGGACCCTGGGTCGTCGGACCTGAGCAACCTGCGGTACGGCAAGATCTGCGTTCTGGCCGATGCTGATTCCGATGGTCTGCACATCGCTACTTTGCTGTGCGCCCTGTTCCTGAGGCATTACCGCCCGCTGGTCGAAGCTGGGCATATCTATATCGCCATGCCGCCGCTGTTTCGTATCGACGCTGGCAAAAACGTGTTTTATGCGTTGGACGAGGCTGAGAAGCAGGGCGTAATGGATCGGCTTGCTGCAGAAGGCAATCGCGCCAAGATTCAGGTCACTCGCTTCAAAGGCCTTGGCGAAATGAATCCGCTGCAGCTGCGCGAAACCACGATGTCTGCTGATACGCGTCGCCTGGTGCAATTATCGGTTGAACAGGTTCAGGAAAATGAGCCAGACCTGTCTCATCAGCTAATGGATATGCTCCTGGCCAAGAAGCGGGCCGGAGACCGAAAAAGCTGGCTGGAGCGGGAAGGCAATCGCGCTGAGGTCTAGCGCGCACTTTCCCCACGCTTCGAGCCATTGAATCCAGACACGCTTACTGACGACAAACTGATTGCTGCTTTGAAGCAGTGGTTCGGCTTTGAATTTTTCAGGCCGGGTCAGGAGACCGTGGTCAGAGACGCGCTAGCGCAGCGTGATCTGCTCGCTGTCATGCCCACCGGCGGTGGAAAGTCCCTGTGTTTCCAGTTGCCGGCGATGTTGAACAGCGGTGTGACGATTGTGGTCTCGCCGCTGATTGCCCTGATGCACGATCAGGTGCGCTTGCTGCGCGACATGGGCATCGCAGCAGAATTCGTCAATTCCAGTCTGACTGCAGAACAGATGCGCCAGGTCTGCGCCTCGGTCCTTGCAGGTGAGGTCAAGCTGCTTTACCTGGCACCCGAGCGACTGCTCATGCCCGAGTTTCTGTCCGGGTTCATGTCGCAATTGGCCCAGTCACCGGGGATTGCCGGCATCACCGTTGACGAAGCACATTGCGTTTCGGAATGGGGGCATGACTTCAGGCCGGAGTACCGCCAGCTCGGCCGACTTCGTGACTATTTTCCTGACGTACCGGTGTTCGCGTTTACGGCGACAGCAACCGATCGGGTTCGTACGGACATCCTCCATCAGCTGGCTTTGCGTGATCCCGCCGTACACGTTGCCAGCTTCAATCGCCCCAATCTGCAGTACGCCGTCAAGACCAAGGGGCGCAATGCCTTTTCCGAGCTATTGGCGATAGCGCGCAAGGGCGGCTCGGGCATTGTTTATTGCCTTTCCCGCAAGCGGGTGGAAGAGCTGGCCCAAAAACTGATTGCAGAAGGGATCGACGCACTGCCGTATCACGCCGGCCTTGGAGCACAGCTACGCAGCGACAATCAGGAAGCATTTGTACGCGACGATGCACAGGTCATGGTGGCTACGGTTGCGTTCGGCATGGGCATCAACAAGCCGGACATACGCTGGGTTGTTCATTTCGACCTGCCGCGCAGCATGGAAGCCTACTATCAGGAAATGGGACGCGCGGGGCGCGACGGCGAGCCGGCCGAGTGCACCTTGTTCTTCGGGGTCGGAGATATCAGGACGGCTGAGTTTCTGATCACCCAGAAAGTGGATCCACATAGCGGCGAGCCGCTCGAAGCCGAACAACGCATTGCGCGTCAGCAGCTGCGGCAGGTGCTGGACTATGCGGAGAGCGCAGAGTGCAGACGGGCGGTTCAGTTGCGCTATTTTGGCGAGTCGCATCCGGGCAGCTGCGGCGCCTGTGATAACTGTCTTGAGCCCAAGGCCGTAGAGGATTGGACGCTTGAGGCTCAGCAGTTGCTGTCATGCATTGCCCGGCTCGCTCAACGCAACGAACGTTTCGGGGCTACCGCCGTCATCGAGATTTTGCGTGGCGTCGAGAATCAGAAACTGATCGATCGCGGCCATCAGAGCTTGAGCACTTACGGCATCGGCAAGCATCGCTCGCACGACGAATGGCGCAATCTGGTGCGCGCCCTGCGCCATCAAGGGCTGGTTGGCGAGACCGGTGATGGGTATCCGGTGCTAAAACTGGTGCAGGACAGCCGTCCGGTGCTCAAGGGTGAGCGAAAAGTGATGATTGTGCCGCTGCCGCCCAAGGAGCGAGGCCGCCGCGGCAAACGCGGCGCACAGGATATTTCAGGTGCCTTGCCGCCATCCGAGGCCTTGTTTGAAAGACTGCGGAGCCTGCGAAAGAAACTGGCCGACGAACAGGGCGTTCCACCCTATGTCGTTTTTGGTGACACGAGCCTGCGAGAAATGTCAGCGCGTCAGCCGGAAACGGCGGATCAGTTTGCAGATATCTCAGGCGTCGGTGAGCGCAAGCTGGCACGGTATGGCGCGTTGTTCGTCGACGTCATTCGGGACTTCCGTCAGGAAACCGGCGCCAGTCTGGAAGATAACAGCGGAGATTTTGGCAGCAGCGATGCGACGCCAGAGTTGCCTGATGCTGATCGCCAGACCATCAGGGACACGCTGGAACTTCTTGAGCAGGGCCTGGATCTCGGTGGCATTGCGTCGGCTCGGGGAATTTCGCCGGGGACGGTGTGCGCGCATCTCGAAGCGCTGCTGGCTTCAGGCGCATCACTGAATCTGAACGCGATTGTGCCCCCGAAACAGCTTGAATCCATGGTGCAGGCCTTGCAGGTCCATGGACATGTGCGGCTAAAGCCGGCCTGGGAGGCAATGGCGGGTGAGGCCAGCTACGACCTGCTCAGGGTGGCGCGCGGATACCTGCTGGGTCGGGAAAAGCAGACGCCTGACTGAACCTACTTGAAGCGCGACTTGAGCAGGTTTACTGTCGTCCACTCTGATTCCACGACGATGGTCCGATGAAGCACTTGGCATTGGCGGCACTGATGACCCTGCATTGCCTGACGGCCGTGGCACTGAGCGAAGAAGCAGCCGGTACTTATGTGGCCCTGACCGAAGACGGCCAGCCCGTCGAAAAAATTCTCCGCGTCAGCAAGACCGATTCGGGATGGCGTTTCGAGGATGGTCAGCCGGATGGTTCATGGCTGGATGTGAGTTGTCATGGCGGTTGCGATCATGTGGATTCCGAACCGGAGGACCTGATCCGCTTCTTTGGCTCCAGTCCGCCGGAGAACGTTCATCCCGAGTGCGTACATAACGCCGAATTCGCCTTCTGCCGGATGGTACGTGGTGAGCAGGGGCCAGAAGAAGAAGGCTTCGTTCTGGTCGTACGTGCTCCGCAGGGCTGGTATCCCATTCCCATGGCTCGCGTAGCCGATGCGCCTGGAAGCCCCGGGAATGACGAGAATCGGATCGAGGAGCTGGAGGCAGCCTCGAATCGCCACCGAAACCTGCACTCACCATCGTGAGTCTTGAACTCGGGTTGGAACAGGATATTTCCACAGCCGTAGCATTGCTCCGCTCGGCCAAAAAACTGCTGGTGATTACCGGCGCAGGAATATCAGCAGATTCGGGTATGCCAACCTACCGGGGTATTGGCGGACTCTATGAGCAACAGGACACCGATGACGAGATGCCCATCGAAGTCGCACTGTCCGGGCCCATGTTTGAATCCCGGCCAGAATTGACTTGGAAATATCTGTCGCAGATCGAAACCGCCTGTCGCGGCGCACAGCCAAATGACGCGCATCGCGCGTTGAGCTACATGTCGCACAGTTTCGAGCGTATGACCGTGCTGACGCAGAATGTGGATGGATTCCATCGAGACGCCGGTCAGGAAGAACTCATCGAAATGCACGGTAACGTGCATGAACTGTACTGTACCGAGTGCGGCAAGGAAGAGTGGCTACAGGATTACGCCGCGCTTTCAATGCCGCCATATTGTGAGGATTGCCGCGGCATCATTCGCCCGAGAGTCGTTCTGTTTCAGGAAATGCTGCCTGAAAGAGCATTGCGCCAGTTCGAACAAACCCTGGAAAGCGGTGTCGATGCGGTGATGACCATCGGCACCAGCAGTGGATTCCCGTATATCTCTGGCCCGGTCATCCGCGCGGCGCGCATGGGGTTGCCAACCATAGAGATCAATCCTGGCGACACCGAGGTGTCGGGCATTGTCGGGTTGAGGATCAGGGCGCGGGCGGCACAGGTGCTGCCGCGAATCCAGCATCTGCTTGCCAGCTGAATCAAGGATTCAGAATCAGATTGCGCCGGCTTCTTTCAGGAGCGCAGTAATGGCCTTCGCAATATCAGCATAGCCTTCGGCGTTGGGATGAATCTGGTCCGCCTTTCGATCTGTATCACTGAGCACTTCGGCAATAATTTCATTCTCGATTGGAATGGCGTACTGCGCCGCGAGTTCGGCGTAGACCGGTTCACTCTTGAGTGAAAAAAGAGCGGGTTCGGGGACGCCCAGCAGCACCAGTGCAATGCCGCGGTCCCGCACGATCTCGATCATCTCTATCAGCGCGCCCCGCATTGCGTTGCGATCATGCTTGCGCAACATGTCGTTCCCACCCAGGCACAGGATCACCAATGCCGGATGAGTGTCATCCAGCAATTCGGGTAGTCGTTGGAGGCCTTGTCGGGATGTTTCGCCGGGTATGCCGGCATTGATGACGGTATGCCCCGTCAGCCCCTCAAGAACAGCGGGATAACTCTGGTTACGCTCGGCGCCCGAGCCATAGGTAAGACTGTCTCCAAAGGCCAGAATCCGTGCATCACTTTGCAAGGGTGCGAGGCTGTCTGTCGGTGATGTCCTGGAGCAGGCCGTCAGGAAGATCAGCCCGAACAGTAAAAGCAAAATTTGCGATGCGCGATTAGGGATGTACATTGGTTGCTTCATCTGATCTCTGTTGCGAATACCCATGCTCTACACACTCGATGGACGAACACCGATTCTCAAAGGCAATAATTATGTCGCGCCCAACGCCAGTCTGATTGGACGTGTCTGCTTGGAGCAGGGCGCCAGCGTTTGGTTCAACTGTGTCCTGCGCGGCGACACGGACGATATCGTGGTGGGCGAGGGCAGTAATGTTCAGGATGCCTGCGTGCTGCATACCGACGCAGGAATTAAGTTGCGAATCGGCAGCAATTGCACGATTGGCCATATGGTGATGTTGCATGGCTGCGACATTGGCGATGGCAGCCTGGTCGGCATCGGCAGCGTCATTCTCAACAATGCCAGGATTGGCAAGAACAGCATTGTCGGCGCGGGCAGCCTGATTCCGGAGCGCAAGCATTTTCCGGATAATGTGTTGATCATGGGCCAGCCCGCGAAAGTGGTGCGGGAAATTGGTCCTGCCGAATTCAAGGTATTAGCCGCCAGTGCGGAGATTTATCGAGCCAATTCGGCGCGATACACGGCGGGGCTGCAAGCTGTGAGTGAGGGTTCCGACACTGGTGACAGCCCAAGCTGAGATGGGCCGTCAGGCCCTGTTTTCGCCGTCCTTGGGGTATAGATAATCAACGAGGCGGCCGCAGCCTCCGCTGAGTTCGGACCATTGCGCAATGTTCAGTTCTATGACGGCAAACGCGCCCGTAGGCATTTCCTGAAATGGGCAGGTCGCGAGCCAGCAGGCGAGATCCGAGAAGCCAGGATTATGGCCCACCAGCAGGGCATGACTTGAGTCGTCTCCCAGTTCACAGACGACTTGAATCAATGACTGCGTGCTGGCGTCGTATATGCGCGGATCTTCACGAAAACGGATGTCTGGGAGGCACTCGGCATAGTGGCGCGCCGTAGTCAGTGCACGCACCGCGGGGCTGCTGACAATCAGATCAGGCTTTCTTTCCAAAGCCGCGAGCCGTTTGGCCATGAACGGTGCGTCGCGCAGGCCACGATTATTGAGCGGGCGATCAAAGTCGGACAGGCCCGCATCGTTCCAGGAAGATTTAGCGTGGCGGGCTAGTGTGAGTCGGCGCATTGAGAATGGGTCCTGGCGCTGAATGGCGGTGAGGGTCGCGGGATTCTGTGTCCGCACTTTGGAGTGGCGATGTAGTGATGCGTATTGCGGCTTCGCCCATCTTCCCCTGAATTCAGGGCAGGTTTCCACTGCCGCGTTACGATGTGGCTGGCCATCCATTCATGATCGACCGAGTTACCCAGAGTCTGGTGCATGTGCGGAACAATGCCCGGACTCGGTATCTGGTCCTGCCGGGAGGGAAGCGTGTTGAATTCATCTTGCCGAGTCATCGCCTTGGTTCTGAGTTTTTTGCTGGTGCCTGTTGCTGTTGCTGAGCCCCTGAAGGTTGGGGTTCGTGAAACCCCACCGTTCGCTGAAAAGCAAAGTGATGGTCAGTGGAAGGGCATCAGTGTGGATCTGTTTGAGCAAGTGGCCTCTGAGATGGGCCTCGAGTACGAGCTGGTGTCTCAGCCCTTGCTCGAACCCATGTTCTCCGCGCTGGGAAATGGCGAGCTCGACGCAGCTATCGGCGCATTGACGGTTACCTCGGAGCGCGAAGAGCTGATTGATTTTTCGCACGCCTTCTTCAACTCCGGAGTGGGCATTGCCTCTCAGCAGGAGAACGGGTCAATGCTGGGCGCAGCCCGCGCTCTGATCTCGCCCGGGTTCCTGTCTGCAGTGGGTGCGCTTGGCTTGCTGTTGCTGGTGGTGGGACTGCTGATCTGGCTGGTGGAGCGCAAGCACAATCCCCAATTTCCGGGAAACGCAGCCACGGGGATTGGCGACGGTTTCTGGTGGTCTGCGGTGACGATGACGACCGTGGGTTACGGCGATAAGGCCCCGGTCACTTTCGCCGGGCGTGTCTTGGGCGTGATCTGGATGTTTGTTGGCATTATCACGATTTCGGGCTTTACCGCTGCCATGACTTCCAACCTGACGCTACAGAATTTGCAGGGTCGCGTGCAGGGACCGGAAGATCTGCCCAAGGTGCGTGTGGTCAGCGTGGCCGGTTCAACCGCTGCCGCCTTGCTGGATTCACGCGGAATTCGTTTCAAGAGCGAACCTGATGCAGCCTCAGCACTGGCATTGCTCAATGCGGGCGAAGTGGATGCGGTGGTCTATGACCGGCCTGTGTTGCGTTACCTGATTCATTCAGGAGAGATGTCGCAGTTGCATCTGTTACCGCAGGACCTGGTTGAAGAGTCCTACGCAATCGGACTGCCACCGGGAAGTCCGCTGCGCGAGGAGATCAACCGTCGCATGCTCGAACTGCGAGCCAAGCCGCAATGGACAGACACACTGGAGCGCTACCTCGGTGCCTGATGAATCCATTGTCGGAAAGCTTGCTCCGAACTGCTGAATGAACCTCTACATTCGCATCCCCGCTCATTGCAATGACGCCAGTGTTGCCCAGTGCAATCGAATCTGCCCAGAATCGGGCATTGCGATTCACGATAGGGAATCTGGCGGTGCATGCGACGCGGTCCCTGCAGAATGATCCCTTTCTAACGGAGCAGTACAGATGATCAGAGTGGTGCTGATTGACCACGAAAGTGGTGCTATCGAACGCGGCGGACGAGAACTGATGAGTTCCTGGGATCGTAATCGTCAGACGCTCTGGATGGACATGGAAGCCGAAGAGGCACGTTCAGAACGAACGATGCTGGCAGACGATTTTGGCATTGATCACATGGCCATCGATGATGCTCAGCGAAAGCGGCATCCGCCCAAGCTGGAATGGTTCGATGACTATTTCTTCCTGTTGCTGAAAGGCTTTTCTGCCGAAACCGACAGCATTGATTTCTCCGTCATCCATATCTCTTTTTTCTGCGGCCAGAATTTCTTGCTTACGCGGCATGCGGAGGTTTCTCCCAGTATCAACCGGACACTGGACGGCCTGCACGCCATGTCCCCGGAAGCGAGAAAGCATCCCGGGCACCTGCTTTACAAGGTTGTGCGAACCATCATTGACCGTTATTCCCCCATCGTTCTGAATCTTGAATCAAGGCTGGAGACGCTTGAGGAGGAAATGCTGGAAAACGCGCGTGATGAGCTGCTCAACGAGTTGGTCAGCTACAACAGTCGCCTGCGCAAGCTCCGCCGGATATTCGGATATCAACAGGCGCTGCTCTCAGAGCTCAAGGGCGAAGGATTGCACTCGCTTCAGGACAATTATCGGCACGAGTTCCAGGATGCTTTTGAACAGATGGAGCGTTTGGCGAGCCTGACGGACATGCTGCAGAGCCTGACCGGGGACCTCATCAATGGATACATATCGGTGGCATCGCACCGACTGAACAACATTATGAAGACGCTGACCATTGCATCGGTCATTTTTCTGCCGCTGACATTTGTGGCCGGCATTTATGGAATGAATTTTCAGCACATGCCCGAACTCAGCTCCAAGGACGGCTACTTCATGGTTCTGGGATTCATGGTCTTTCTGGCGATCTGCCTGTTGTTCGTGTTCAGAAGAAAGCGCTGGCTTTGATCAGAAGGAGCGTTGCCAGCGCATGCCGAGAAAATCGGGGCCAACCACAGGCGCTAAGTGCGTGGCATTTTCCGGCGTGACGAACAGTTTCGAGATGCCGTAGGAGAGCAGGGCGGCTGCGCCCACGTCACGCCAGCGATGGTGATCGGTATCGACCCGGACCCAGGCCACGTATGCCACGGCGGCATAGGCGGGCACGCCATACTTCCAGCCGTAGCGGTCCTGAAGAAAGGCGGCGCTGGAAGTGGTAAATCCGACATGGCCAGACGGGAAGCCGTATGGGCTGCCATTGGGTCGCTCGCCATATTCTGTTTCGTTGAAGGCCAGGCGCAGGGCGGAATTAACGACCAAGCTTGCGCCAGTGCTGCGTAGAAACTGAAAAGCACCTTCTTTGTCGTCCTTCTGCCATGTCACACCGAGCGTCGCAAAAGGGAGAATCGCAGTGACGATATCGCCTGGCAGTTCGCGTTCCCCGGCCCGCGTGTTGAACGACAGGAGCAGCGTGACCAGAGCGACGGCGCATTTAGATTTGCTGATTTTCAAGAGTGTCTCCATGACTTATTGATGATCTGACTGCAGGTCAGAGGCTCCGGGACCGCCTTCGCTGCGCGGGCGCCAGTCCACTGCACCAGAGCGCGTCTGCCCGAGATAGGCATAGCCGAGGTTGAATGCGACGACCTGCTGGTGTGTGTCGTCGAAGCCGTCGAACTGAGCGTCCCTGCGAGAGGTAACAACACCAAAGGTCAGGGCGTGGAGTTTGTGAACCCTGACCGTCAAGGTGACATCAGCACGGAAAATGTTTTCTTCGCCGCCTTGAATATCTGTGCCGACATCGCTGACGTGGTATTGGCGAACATTCATGTCCAATGATGCGCGGTCACCGTGTATCAGGCGCATTGCGACCAATGCCTGACCAGACAATCCGTTCTGGTAATCGCGATCCTGTGCGCGGTTGTTTTCCAGCGCGCCTGCCGATCCGTAGCCCACACCACCGAGAAGTGTGCCTTGTAGTGCCCACTTTTCGGATATCCACCACTGACCGGTCGTGCCCAGTCCCAGGCCGGTGGTCGAGATGCGGAAGATCTGCGGGGCAAGATAGTCGTATGTGCCGTAGAGGCCCCATACACCACGGTAGTTGTCGCCTGCCTCATAGTCGGTGCCGTAAAGCAGACCACGGCTGATGACATTTTCAAGAAAGTTGCTCGACGCCGCTGAGAACTGGAAGTGAAAGTAGTCAAACGGGCGCTCGTACGTATATCCCTTCTTGCCTGGCAGACCGTAGGCGATGGTGAAATCACCCGTTACCGTACCGGTATCGTAGCTCTGAGGGATGGGTAGGGTTGCGGCATCGCGATTGGTATTCACATTGCTGTCGACGCTGGAATCAACATTGAGCCCCAGGCCGATGCGCGTATAGACCGCAGGATTGTGGCTGCGAAATACCCCATCAAAGCGATCTCCGAATGCGAGCCGGTTGAAGCCGGTTGCCGGTGACAGCGCTGCGGCGCCAAGCTCGTGCCAAAGCCCCGGCTTGCCGCCACTGCTTTCCAGTAGCAGGCTCGCCATTCTGAACAGGGGCTCGCCCAGGAATCCGCCGCCGATACCAGTGGTGATCTGGTCATTGATGGAGGGCGGGGTGCGCTCGCCAGCAATTTCCCATGCCGCGCTGCCGAGCACCGTGTAGGCGGTCGACGTCCAGTAGCCGTGTCCGGCTGAGCGCGCGAAGCCGTGATACATCGATCCCTGGTAGGGATGCCCAAACTGATTGATGTCGAAGGGGTCGTTGTCGTAGACCCAGCTGCCCTTGAAATTGCGCTCCAGAGAATCCTTATCTACGTCGTAATCGGAGGTGCCTGAGAACTCCCTGTTGAATTGATTGAGCAGGAAATCAAACAGGACGATGTCGGCAGCCGGTATCCACCAGCTGGTGCCTTCCTCCGTGCCCCATTCAAGAACAGGCTCGGGAGGCGGTTCGGCAAATGCCGTAGGCGCGCGCTGCTGCTCGGGTGAGTCGATAGGGGGATCGGGCTGATTCTGAGCCGACCAGGCGGCACTGGCCGAAATGAGGAGCGCCAGTCCGCTGATTTGGGCCAAGCGCGTCCTGCCCGCAATGTTATGCAGGTTGATCCTGATCATGATTTCTCTCTTGCTTGTCAGCAGGTGCCTCAGACCACAGACTGGCCTGAAAGCATTCCTTGCCCGCACGTCAGAGCCGCTGGCCTTGGTGCGTATTTATACGTTCTCAATGTGGCATGGACATTAGCAGCGCACATCTGAATCAGCCGTTAATTCCGCCCTCGGAGAGGCGCGGAGCCTTCGAGGACCAACAGACAGACATGACCGGACAGCACACGCTAAAACGAGCACAGCTTCGGCGAGCCGCGCAAGCTGAAGAGCGAATGACCACCGAAAGATGTGCGATCGCAGAGCTATCCAATGGCAAATTCGATCCGGAGGTGTCCATTGCCCGCGCCAGGGTTGCGGCCGGGGCCACAACCCGATGGCATCGACTGATCGGCATCCGTGAACGTTATGTCGTGCTCGAGGGGCGCGGCCGGGTAGAGGTGGGCGATCTTGGTGCACAGGATATTTTGCCGGGCGATGTGGTGTTGATCCCGGATGGCTGCCGGCAACGCGTCACTGCGCTGGGTAATACGGATCTGCTGTTCTTGGCCATTTGCTCGCCACGATTTCAGTGGGAGGCTTACGAAGACATCGACGATTGAGCCGCCTTGCCTGCAAAGCAGATCGACAGACTCTAGAATAGGGATTCGTCCGGGTCATCCAGCAGGTGCTCCGCCAGTTTTCGGGGCCCGGTACAACAGAACACATTCAGGGATAACACAACAATGCGGATCCGCAAGGCAGTATTCCCCGTTGCCGGCATGGGCACGCGCTTCCTTCCCGCGACCAAGGCCAGCGCCAAGGAAATGCTGCCTGTCGTCGACAAACCGCTGATCCAGTACGCGGTCCAGGAGGCCATCAGCGCCGGTGCAGAGGAGCTGATCTTCATCACAGGGCGCTCGAAGAATTCCATCATGGATCACTTCGACAAAGCGTATGAGCTTGAGGCCGAACTGGCCCAGAAGAACAAGACTGAGCTTCTGCAGATGGTCCAGGAGATTCTGCCTCCCGGCATCACCTGTATCTTCATCCGTCAGGCCGAAGCTCTGGGGCTGGGGCATGCCGTGTTGTGCGCCTGGCCCGCAGTCGGTGACGAAGATTTTTCAGTGATCCTGGCGGATGACCTCATCGACGGACGGCTGCGACCCTGTCTGGCGCAGATGCAGCGTGTCTATCAGGAATACGGTACCAGCGTGATTGCAACCGAGCGCGTGCCCAAGGAAGACATCTCCGGCTATGGTGTGGTTGATGTGCATCCGGTCGGTCCAGGACTGGGCGAAATTCGCGCCATTGTCGAGAAGCCCAAGCCTGAAGATGCACCAAGCAACCTGGCCGTAGTGGGGCGCTACATCCTGACGCCGAGAATTTTTAAATTGCTGGAAAGAACGCCGCGCGGCAAAGGTGGCGAGATCCAGCTCACCGATGCCATTGAAGCGATGATCCAGGAGCAGACCGTGCTGGCTTACGAGTTTGAAGGCACCCGATACGACTGCGGCTCAAAGTTGGGGTACCTGAAGGCCAACGTCGAATACGGTCTCAAGCACCCTGAGCTGGCAGAAGACTTCCGCGAGTATCTGGGGCAACTGACCCACGACTGGAAACCGAGCAAACCGGCGAAGGGAAAATCCTGAGTTGAGACAGTAAAGACGGCCGGTAAGCGAGAACAAAAGATGACTGCCAGTAAATATCAAAGCGACATTGCAAGCTCCTCTATCGGCGGCAGCAATGGAGCGTTCATTGAGACGTATTACGAACGCTTTTTGGAAGACCCCGAGTCGGTCGAGCCGAGTTGGCGTGCCTATTTCAGGAACATCCAGGACCAGAACGCGCCCAGGGAGACCGCTCACAGTGATGTCGTTGCCAAGTTCGAGGCGTTGGCTCGGGATAAGCGACCGGGTACGGTGGTGGTTTCGGATGGCGGCTTCGATGCACGCGCCGCGGAGAAACAGGCCGCGGTCCTGCGCCTGATCAACTATTATCGCGTGCGCGGCCACCAAGCTGCACGACTGGATCCGCTGGGACTGGTCGAAGGCGCCAAAATTCCGGATCTGGATCCTGCGTTTCACGGTCTTGATGAGTCGGATATGGACACGGTCTTCAATACCGGCTCCATGGCAACCGCCGATCGTCTTCCGCTGCGTGAAATTCTCAAGCTGCTCAAGGCCATCTACACCGACACCATGGGTGTCGAGTACATGTACATCACCGAGACATCGGAAAAGCGATGGATTCAGAAGCGGCTAGAGGGCAATGCCTTCGAGCCCAAGCTCACCGCCAAGCGCAAGAAGAGCACGCTGCTGCAGCTGGTCGCCGCCGAAGGGCTCGAACGCTATCTGCACAATAAATATGTCGGCCAGAAGCGATTTTCACTTGAGGGTGGAGATTCGCTGATTCCGGCTATGGATGAGGTGCTGCGCGCCTGTGCCGAGCGGGATGTCGAGGAAATTCTGATCGGTATGGCCCATCGCGGCCGTCTGAACATGCTGATCAATGTGCTGGGCAAGGCGCCCACGGACCTGTTCGCGGAGTTCGAAGGCAAGTACTCGGCAGAGAGCCTGTCGCGTTCCGGCGACGTCAAGTATCACATGGGCTTTTCAACGGACGTTGAAGTGTCCGGCAAGAGCCTGCACATGGTGTTGGCCTTCAATCCCTCGCACCTGGAAATCGTCAACCCGGTGGTCGAAGGTAGCGTCAAGGCACGTCAGACGCGTCGGCACGATGAAAGGGGCCAACGCGTGGTGCCGGTTCTGATTCACGGAGATGCCGCTTTCGCGGGTCAGGGTGTGGTCATGGAAACTTTGCAGCTGTCGCATGCAAAGGGTTACTCCACGGGTGGCACGGTTCACATCATCGTCAATAACCAGATCGGGTTTACGACCCCTAATCCGATTGAGGCCGCACCGCTGCGTGAGGCACGCACCTCTCGCTACTGCACCGACATTGCCAAGATGCTGGAGTGCCCGGTCTTTCACGTTAATGGGGATGACCCCGAAGCCGTTGTCTTCGCAACGCGGCTGGCGATGGATTTCCGAAACGAGTTCCACAAGGATGTTCTGGTCGACATCTGCTGCTATCGGCGCCTGGGTCACAACGAGGCCGATGAGCCGTCCGTTACCAGCCCATTGATGTACGCGAAGATCAAAAAGCATCCCACCACGCTGGCGATCTATGCCAAAAAGCTGGAAGAAGAAGGCTTCATTGCCAAGGGTGAAGTTGACGAACTGATTGCCAAGTACCGCACTGGGCTGGATGAGGGTAAGAACATAGCCCGCACGACCCTGGGCCTGGTCGGTAATAAACACACCGTCAATTGGAGTAACTACGGCAACGGAACTTGGGACACCCCCACGGACACCTCCATCAAGATCAGCCAGCTGCGCTCCCTGTACAAGCGCGTCAGCGCGCTGCCGGAAGACTTTACCCTGCACCCCAGGGTCAAGAAGATGTTTGAAGACCGGGACAAAATGGCCGCTGGCAAGCAGCCCATGGACTGGGGCTTCGCCGAGACCATGGCTTATGCAGCGCTGGTCAACGAAGGATTCTCGGTGCGCGTGTCGGGTCAGGATGCCCGTCGCGGAACCTTCTTCCATCGCCACGCCACGCTGCATGACGCGGTAACAGGAAAGAGCTTCACCCCGCTGCGCCATATGGATTCAGACAAGTACCGCTTCATCATCAACGACACTCTGCTGTCGGAAGAAGGGGTACTGGGCTTTGAATACGGCTATTCAACAACTGACCCCGATACGCTGGTGATCTGGGAAGCTCAGTTTGGCGACTTCGCCAATGGTGCGCAGGTGCTGTTTGACCAGTTCATTGCCAGCGGATACGCCAAATGGGGCCGGTTGTGCGGTCTGACCATATTCCTGCCGCATGGTTATGAGGGGCAGGGGCCCGAGCACTCCTCGGGACGCCTGGAGCGCTGGCTGCAATTGTGTGCCGGCAATAATCAGCAGGTAGTCGTGCCGTCTACGCCGGCGCAGATGTTCCACATGTTGCGGCGGCAGATGAAGCGATCCCTGCGCCTGCCGCTGATCGTGATGACGCCGAAGTCTTTGCTGCGTCATCCGATGTCTGTTTCGAGCCTGGATGATCTGACTAAGGGAAGCTTCCGGCCGATCCTGTTTGAAAAGGAAGACCTGGATAACGAGAAGGTTTCACGCATTATTTTCTGCTCCGGCAAGGTTTACTACGACCTGGTCCAGGCCCGTGCCAAGGAGAAGCTCAGCAACGTCGCCATTGTTCGCATTGAACAGCTGTATCCCTTCCCGCGGGAAGACTACGAGAAAGCGCTCGAGACCTATCCCAATGCCAAGGAAGTGGTCTGGTGTCAGGAAGAACCGGAGAATCAGGGCGCCTGGTATCCCATCAAGCACCGGCTGCAGACCTATCTGGGTCCTCAGCACCAGATGTTCTACGCCACGCGTGCCGGTATGGCGACGACCGCTGGCGGCTTCCTCAAGGTTCACCAGAAAGAACAGGCGGAACTGGTCCATGAAGCTCTGGTGGGTGGTAAGCCTGCCAAGGGCGGCTAGTCAGCACACAAACAACGAAAGCAAGCGCACATTTTTGAGAAATTGACCCATGACAATTGAAATCAAAGTCCCCAATCTGCCTGAGTCCGTGTCTTCGGCCACGGTGGCGGAATGGCATATCAAGGCAGGCGACACGGTGTCGCGCGAACAGAATCTGGTCGACCTCGAAACCGACAAGGTCATGCTCGAAGTGCCAGCCACTTCCGACGGCGTGCTCAAGGAGATTCGCATCGAGGCGGGGGCAACGGTCAATGCGGGTGATGTCATCGGCATCCTCGAAGAAGGCAGTGCATCGGCCAAGCCTGCGGCATCCAAGTCTGATGACAGCGCAGCGGCAAAGCAGGAGTCCGGCGCCTCATCAGAGAGCGCAGACGATACGCAGCAGAGTCCGGCGGTGCGCAAACTGCTGGCAGAGCTTAATCTCAAGGCGAGCATGATCCAGGGCACCGGCAAGGGTGGCCGTCTCACCGTTGAGGATGTCAAGGCACATGCTGACAAGGGCAGTGCACCGGCTCCGTCAAAGAGTTCTGATGCCGCTCCAGCGCCAGAAGCGCGTCGCACGGCCGGTGGTCGCGAAGAGCAACGTGTCCCGATGACGCGTATTCGCGCACGCATTGCTGAGCGCTTGGTGCAGGCGCAGCAAAGCGCAGCGATGCTGACGACCTTCAACGAAGTAGACATGAAGGCTGTTGGCGATACGCGAGCCAAGTACAAGGATCAGTTTCAGAAAGCCCACGGCGTGAAACTCGGATTCATGAGCTTCTTCGTGAAGGCCTCAATTGAAGCTCTGAAAAAATATCCTGCGGTCAATGCCTCCATTGATGGCAATGACGTGATTTATCACAGCTACTACGACATTGGTGTTGCCGTATCCACTGAACGTGGACTCGTCGTACCGGTCCTTCGCGACGCTGACGCTCTGTCCTTCGGTGATATCGAACAGAGCATTGGTAACCTGGGAATCAAGGCGCGCGATGGCAAGCTGACCATGGATGACCTCACCGGCGGTACTTTCTCCATCACCAACGGTGGCGTGTTTGGTTCGATGATGTCGACGCCGATCCTGAACCCGCCACAGGCGGCCATTCTGGGTATGCATGGCATGTTTGATCGCCCGGTCGTGGTCGATGGCGAGATCAAGATTCGGCCCATGATGTATCTCGCCCTGACTTACGATCATCGCCTGATCGATGGACGTGAGGCGGTGCTGTTCCTGCGCACCATCAAGGAAAGCCTGGAAGATCCGGCTCGCCTCCTGCTCAGCATTTGAGTGCGTCAGTGCCGTATGAAACGCCCCGCAAGGGGCGTTTCTTTTGGACCACGATGAACCGAGAAACGGAAGATGAGTGAAAAGGAGCTGATCTATATCGCTGATCCGATGTGCTCCTGGTGCTGGGGTTTTTCATCGGTTATCCAGCAGATTGCCGACCGCCTGCATGTTCAGGGCGCGGCAACGCTTCGCATTCTGCCCGGTGGGCTGCGAACTGAGGCGGCGTCCGAGATGGGACAGAAGGCCGCGGACGAAGTCATGCATCACTGGCAGGACGTCGCCAAGGCCACAGGGCAGGCCTTCAATTTCGAATCTCCTTTGAAAGCAGACTACCTGTACAACACGGCGCCTGCGTGCCTGGCCGTATCTGTCATGGCGCGTCATATGCCGGGAATGGAGTTGCCTTACCTTCACGCATTGCATCAGGCCTTCTATGTAGAGCGCCGGGATTTGAAACAGCTTGAGGTCCTTACAGACTGTGCCGTTTCCTGCGGTGTAGTGCCGGGTCCGTTTGCCGAAAAGCTGGGTTCGCCAGATGCACGGACCTGGGCATCCAGGGACATCGACACGGTTCGTCAGTGGGGTATTCAGGGCTTTCCCGCGGTACTGCTTCTGACCGGCGATCAGGTATCGGTGCTGACGATCGGTTACCAGGCCTGGGGCAAGCTGCAAAAGCCTCTGGATGAATGGCTTGGCGCTGCCTGAGATCATGGTAGGGCCATCCAAGCAGGGTCGTGACAAGGGCGGGTAGAATCTGCGCCGTAAAAAATTTTCAGGGAACAGGATCAAAACATGAGTGAGCAAAGCATGCCTCAGAAAATCGTAATCGTTGGTGGTGGGCAGGCAGGCGGAGAAACCGCCGCCGAACTACGCCGCAAGGGCTTCGAGGGCAGCATTACCCTGATCGCTGACGAAGCTTATGTGCCCTACAAACGCCCGCCATTGTCTAAGGCCTATCTGGCTGGCACGGCCAAGCTTGAGAGCCTGTATGTGATGGCACAGGCCGCCCTTGAGAAGGCCAATATTGATCTCATCAGCGGTGTTCGCGCTGAGCGCATTGATCGAGCGGCAAAAACAGTCAAGCTGGCCGATGGCCGCGAAGTTGGATACGACAAGCTGATGCTCGCCACAGGCGGGCGTCCACGTGAGCTGAGCTGTCCGGGCGCCGATCTTCCCGGCATATTCACCTTGCGTGGCATCGCTGACGTAGACGCCATTCGCGAGAAATTCTCAGAAGGCAAGCGTCTGGTCATCGTGGGTGGCGGCTATATCGGCCTCGAAGTTGCGGCCGTCGCAAAGAAAGCGGGGCTCGAAGTCACAGTCTTGGAGTCGATGCCGCGTGTGTTGCAGCGCGTGACAGCGCCGGAGATGTCTGCGTTCTACGAGCGCGTACATCGTGAGGCGGGTGTTGAAGTCCGCACCGGTGTGTTGCTGACGGGTTTCGCACAGAACGGTGACGCTCTTGAGGTTCAGGTCGCAGGCGGCAGCCTGCCAGCCGACCTTGTCATCGTCGGCATCGGACTGATCGCCAACACTGAACTGGCCTCGGACGCCGGCCTGGAAGTGGACAACGGCATTGTCGTGGACGAATTTGCTCGCACGGCTGACCCCGATATCTATTCCGCCGGTGACTGCACCAATCATCCGAGTGATTTCCTGGGGCGGCGCGTGCGTCTCGAGTCTGTGCAGAACGCCATGGAACAGGGACGAGTTGCTGCCGATAACATGCTCGGGGCAACAACACCCTATGCCAACGTGCCGTGGTTCTGGTCGGATCAGTACGACCTCAAACTGCAGATGGTGGGCATGTCCCAGGGGTACGATCAGGTTGTCTTGCGCGGTGATCCTGCAGGACGCAGCTTTGGTGCCTTCTACCTCAAGCAGGGGCAGATCATCGCGGCGGACATGGTTTCCCGCATGAAAGAATTCATGGTCGCCAAAAAATTTGTTGCTGCAAAACTGTCTCTGGATCCTGCGGCCTTGAGCGATGAGTCGGTTGACCTGAAGAGCCTGTTGCCCGCGGACTGATTGCGTCAAAGGGGCGTTGCCGATGCACGCGACCGGTAACGCCCCCGCTTCAGTGCCCTTTGTCACGGCACTGAAATGGTGGCTTCGCCTTGGCTGTATCAGCTTTGGCGGACCGGCGGGCCAGATCGCGATCATGCACCGCGAGTTGGTTGAAAAGCGTCGATGGATATCTGAATCGCGTTTCCTGCACGCTTTGAATTTCTGCATGGTGCTGCCGGGACCGGAAGCACAGCAGCTTGCGACCTATATCGGTTGGTTGATGCATGGGGTGCGCGGCGGAATTGCGGCGGGTGCCTTGTTCGTCCTGCCTTCCGTGGTGCTATTGCTGAGTCTGGCCTGGGCCTATGTGAGTCTGGGCGCTGATCTGGCTGCTGATGTGCTCTACGGCATCCGTCCGGCGGTGGTTGCCATCATTCTGCTGGCGGCATGGCGAATGGGTCGCCGGATTCTGAATCACAAGCTGCTATGGCCGCTGCCATTGTTGGCGATGTTCGCGCTCATGGTTCAGGTTCCGTTTCCTGTCATCGTCGTCGGCGCGCTCGGCCTGGGCTGGTTGATGCGCTCGGCACTGGCTGACAAACCGGGCTTGGAGACGCGGCAGGATCGCAGCGCCGAAAGCGCATTGATCAACGCCAACAGCGCGACGCCCGATCACGCCCGGTTCAGCGCCCGAGGCCTGACGCGCAGCCTCGTGATGGGAGTGGCACTGGTGATGGGCCTGCTCACGGTCATGATCGCCTGCCTGGGTCTGGACGCGCTGTTCGTGCAGTTGAGCCTGTTTTTTACCAAGGCAGCCCTGATGACCTTTGGCGGCGCCTACGCGGTGATGCCCTATGTCTATCAGGGCGCAGTAGAGTCATATGGTTGGCTCAGCGGTGAACAGATGATGGACGGCCTGGCGTTGGGGGAAACCACACCGGGCCCGCTGATCATCGTGGTGACGTTCGTGGGTTTTCTCGCGGCCTGGCAGGGTGATGCCGGTGGCACACTCGGCGTTGGCGTAATGGGAGGCTTGATCGCCACCCTGTTTACCTTTCTGCCTTCCTTTATTTTTATCTTCGCTGGCGCGCCCTGGGTAGAGCGCTCGCGCAAGGTCCTGGGACTTGTCGCGCCTTTGCGCGCGGTCACGGCGGCGGTTGTAGGCGCCATTCTTTATCTGGCCCTTTTCCTGGCACAGGCGATTTTTTTCCCCGACGGCACTGCAGCATCCATCGACGGGCTCGCCGTTAGCCTGACAGCCGGAACATTGATTGCCGCGGGCCGCTACGGGCTAGGTCTGATCCCTCTCATTCTGGCCAGTGCAGTGATTGGCGGCGTACTTCGCTTTTCTATGCTCTGATGATCAGAGGCTGACGCGATTGCGACCGCCGTTCTTGGCTCTGTACAGCGCCCGGTCCGCGGCGAGCAGGAGCGTGTCCAGATTGGACTGATCGGTCTCGTTGGTCACACTGACGCCAACCGAGATGGACACGCGCCCCAGCGGCGAACCAGGATGTTCAATGTCGAGCGCAGCCACGGATTCGCGGATGGCTTCAGCAGCCACCAATGCATGTTCCTGGTCACAGGAAAAGAGCAGCACAGCAAATTCTTCGCCGCCCAGGCGCGCATTGATATCTAGGGGGTGACGGAGTTGTGGATTGGCTGCGGACGCGACTTTGCGCAGGCAGCGATCGCCTTGAGGGTGTCCGAGATGATCGTTGTATTTCTTGAAGTAATCGATATCCAGCATCAGCATCGCGATGGGGAGATCGCTAGGGTCAGCGCTGTTGATCTGGCGTGCACCTTCTTCAAAGAAGTACCGGCGATTCAGCAGACCTGTGAGGGGATCGCTATAGGATTGCACCTGCATCCGCAAGGCGCGTAACCAGCCTTGGCGGTCGATTCGCTCGAGTGTTGAGCAGGCCACCATACCTGTGACCGTGACCGAAATGATCAGCAGGCAGTGGTCGACGAGATGACCGACCGGCGCGCCAAGAGCGAAGGTGGAACCAATTGAAAAGGCCCCAAGGCCCAGGCCCAACGGCGTGCAGTAGCGGTACGGGAGTCCTGTCAGAACGAAGGTGTAGAAAATCAACACCATGATCCAGCCGGTTGGAAAGGGGTTGCCGTCAATCCAGGCTTGCACACCAGCACAGATCAACAGGACGCCATTGACCAGCAGCGTGCCAAATGAAAATTGATACGCCCGCATTCTGATGCTCGACCAGTAACTCGGAAGTGTCAGCAGTATCGACATGCTGATGCTGACCACTGCAACGAACCAGAATAGGGAAGGATCCTTGATCCTTTGATTGATGAAGTAGTCGGCAGAAAGACCGCTGACGAACATCAGGGCTGCAATGAGCCCAGCAAAGCGCTGGATTCTCAGCGCCTGGCGAAGACGCCAAAGATAGAGATACTCATATTCATCGTCCGGCTTGAATCGAGCAGGCGGCAGAACCCATTCGTACCAGCGAGGCGCGTAGGAGTCAGAATCTAGATCGGAATCGTCAGGCCTAGCCTGACGCCGAATCTGCGATGCGGCAGTCGAGCGAATGATTTCTCTCCGTCATGGGGTACCTATTTGTTTGAGGTCCTCATTGATAACCCGCCGAGCAGGTCGGACCGTTTTGCCGAATGATGTCGGCGTGTTCCAATTTGGTGCGATTCGGGCCGACATACGGTGCCTACAACCTGACGATACCGTCCTGTTGCTGAACTCCTGCCAAGTAGATCGCGCCAAGATGTGAGTGTCAGGCTTATATTCGCTGCTCGCTGAGCGGGTTCGGAATATCGTGAATGACGGCAGCGAGTGGCTGTCTTTTGGCGCCTGGCAAGGCTGTGCTGCGGATGATCTGCGTTGATCTATCTGATCCGCCAAACGCGCTTGGCTAGTCTCCAGAGACTTGCATCTGATGCAATTGGTTTTTGCTTGCAAATGCGAAGTACTCTCATTTAAGGTGGCGACTGATCCAAGGTCGCTGGCGTGATGCGGCAACCGATACTTGCTCAGGGCTCTGCCCAGGCGCGCAGCAGATTGGAATAACTTTTGTTCAACAGATCGAATTCAGGCGATGGCGCTCCCATTGCTTTTTCCCATAACCTGCGCCGCACCGTATCCAGATCAAAGAGAATTTCCCGGCGTGCTGCGTCCCTGACCAGACTCTGTACCCAGATGATGGCGGCATGACGCTCGCCCGATTCAACTTCCGTGACTCGATGAATCATCGTGGCCGGGTACAGGAGGGCCTGGCCGGCTTCAAGCTTGTAGGCCGAGGTTCCTTCGTGCGTTTCGAGCTCCAGCACGCCGCCTTCGTAGTCAGCGGAGTTGGAGAGAAACAGCGTCATGGCAAGGTCCACGCGGCTGGTCGACAGCGATCCGCCGCCCATGACCGCGTTGTCAACATGATTGCCATAGGCCATACCAGGGCCGTAACTCGAAAAGAGCGGTGGCCGCATCCGGGCCGGCAGCGCCGCTGCCTGAAACAGCCTGTGTCTGGCAAGCGCCTTTTCGATCAATTCGGCCGCCGCAGTGTGCGAGGCTTGGCGATTGGCTTTGACCGGGCGGGCGTTCCATCCCGCGGTATCTGCACCTGCCTGCCAGGACGCGCCAGTGAGCATTTCGCGTACTCGGGCCAGGTCAGTTTCATCAAGAACAGAGTCGAGACAAAGATTCACAGGCAAGCGCCTTGAGGACAAATGAAATGAATCGCAAACATATCAAGCTTTGGACGGGCCTAGGCAGCTTTACCTGCCTCGCCGCAACGGTGGCTACGGCGGCCACTACAGGGGAATCGGAAAAGTCATCTGTATTTGCGCAGGAGGCGGATCACCTGCCCTTGATGGCACAGGGCGGTGAGGGCGGTGAAGCCGGTGCCATGCCTGGTTCCTACAAGCTGCTGTCAACTGATCCTGCGACTTACGGGTTTGACGTTTCCACGCAGGTTGCCAATTACGCGGACCTTGTTCATTCCAGCTACGCCAAGGCACTGGCCGATGCCAAGACCATGCAAGTCGCTGTAGCGCGATTTCTGGATAAGCCGGATGAGGCCGGATTGGAAAAAGCCCGCCAGACCTGGACCAAGGCCAGACCGGCTTACCTGGTCACTGAAGTGTTCCGCTTCTATGACGGCCCCATTGATGTGGCGGCCGATGGCAGCCCAGGGCCCGAATCCAGAATCAATGCCTGGCCTCTGAATGAAGCGTTTATTGATTCGGTCAAGGGGCGTCCGCGTTCGGGTCTGGTCTGGGATGAGTCTATTGAGCTGACGCGCGAATCCATCATGTCCCGCGATCAGGTCAGCGACGAGTCTGATGTCACCACCGGATGGCATGCCATCGAATTTCTGCTGTGGGGCCAGGATTTGTCCGAGTCTGGACCGGGCGAGCGGCCTCACACAGACTATCTGCCGGGGGAGACCCATCGGGATCGTCGACGACTGTATCTTCAAACCACTGTGCAGATGCTCATCGATGACCTAGCATCGCTCGAAGCCGGCTGGGCTCCGGGTCAGGACAACTACCGCAAACAATTTCTGGCGCTGGAACCGCGGGAGGCGTTAGGGCGGGCTATCAATGGCGCGGCCAATCTTGTCGGTCATGAATTGGCGATTGAGCGGCTTGCAGTGGCGCTTGATAGCGGTGATCAGGAGGACGAGCACAGCTGCTTCTCCGACACCACGCATCAGGATCATTTGTATGACCTTCGCGGTGCCTACAACGTCTGGCGCGGAAGCCCGAATGAGGAAGAAAGTCCGCACAGCATTCGTGCGCTGACGCAGCGCGTCGATCCGGAACTGGCTGCGCAGACCGACCAGCTGTTTTCTGTCGCGCTGGCCGCGGTCGCCATGATGGACAAGCCTTTTGATTCAATCCTCGCCAGCGAGCCGGGCAGCCCGAAAAGACAGCGCGCCGAGGCAGCGGTCACGGCCTTTCAGGCGCTCGGGACGCAACTGGCAAGGCTTGGCCAGCGTTTGGGCGTGCTGGTCATCGTGCCTGGACTGGAGATCGGGCAGGGATGATGCGTCTTCATGTTTATAGAATGCTATGCGTCCTGGCACTGAGTTGGGTTGGGTCCAATGTGTGTTTGGCTGAGAATGCATCTGCGCTTGGAGAGAATCTCGGCGGCGGTACCGGAAGGCCCATCTCCGGTCAAAATGCCTTTGCATTGCCGGCGCCCAATATCAGCGCTGCAGAATTGCGCGTGTTTGCTTTCGGGAATCGTCTGTTTAATACCAACTGGGTGATCAGCGGCAGCTCCACAAAAAGCTTTGACGGTCTGGGGCCAATCTTCAATCGTGTGTCCTGCTCCGGCTGCCATGTGCGAGATGGTCGCGGTCATCCGCCGGAAGCAGGCCAGCCGCTCGAATCCATGCTGGTCCGCGTTTCAGTGCCAGGCCAGGATGCACATGGCGGTCCCCTTCATCATCCGGTTTACAGCGATCAGATCCAGGATCGTTCAATTCCTGGCGTGAAGCCGGAAGCCACGGTTCACCTGACGTGGCGTGAGCATGCCGGTCGCTATGAGGACGGAGAGCCCTATTCCCTGCGTTCCCCGATTATCGAACTGCTCGATCCGCAGTACGGACCGCTTCCAGAGGATCTGCTGATGTCGCCGCGAGTGGCGCAGGGCATGGTCGGACTGGGTCTGCTTGAAGCCATTCCGGATGCCGCGATTCTGGCGCTTGCTGATCCGCAGGATGAAGACGGTGATGGTGTCTCTGGACGCCCGAATATGGTGTGGGATGTGAGCGCGGAAAAGCACGTCATCGGGCGATTCGGGTGGAAGGCGAATCAGCCGAATGTGCGCCAGCAGGTCGCGGGCGCGGCTGCTGGCGACATCGGCATCACTACGCGTCTGTTTCCTGGTGACGCCTGCACCGAGGCGCAGAAGGAATGCCGGCAATCACCCAATGGCGGCGATCCGGAAATGTCCGACACGTTTCTCGACAAGCTTGTCTTTTACAGCCAGACCCTGGCGGTTCCGCACCGGCGCATGAATTCGGACGCTGCCCTGGAGCAGGGCGAAGCGCTCTTTGGCGATGCGGGATGTGGCGCATGCCATGTGCAGACCCTGCAAACCGGACCGCATGAAGTGCACGCGGTTGCGCATCAGACGATTCATCCGTTCACGGATCTGCTGCTGCACGATATGGGGCCGGGTCTGGCAGATGATCGACCGGATTTCAAAGCCAATGGACGCGAGTGGCGCACCGCGCCGCTTTGGGGGATCGGCATGATTCCGGTCGTCAACGGACACAATTTCCTGCTTCATGATGGTCGTGCACGCGGGCTGGCCGAGGCCATTCTCTGGCATGGCGGTGAAGCAGAAAGTGCGCGCGAGAACTTCAGGAAAATGAGCAAGAAGGATCGACAGGCCCTGATTGCATTCCTGGAGTCACTGTAACGCCAACCCTGTAGTCGGCTCTGAGTACGGCTCGAAAGAACGCAAGCTCAGGGCAGGTCAGGAAGGCAGGCTGATCACCACGCTGGCGCCGCCCCAGTCAGAAGAACTGAGCCTGATGTTTCCTTCGTATGCCTTGACGATCTCGTTGACCGCCGACAGGCCAATGCCCTGTCCAGGTCGTTGCGTATCGGCGCGGGCGCCTCGCTCCAACAGCTCATCGGCGTCCTCGGGAAACCCCGGGCCATTGTCTTCAATCATGATCAAGTTGTTGTCGCCACTCACGGCAAAAGTCACGCCGACCCAGGTCGCGCCGTATTTGCAGGCGTTGTCGATCAGGTTGCCGAGCATCTCGAACAGATCGTCATTGTCGACGCGCATGCGCACGTCCGGTGCTGCGGCAAGATCAAACTTGATCTCTTTGTCGGAGTAGACCTTGCCCATCACCTGGGTGATTTTCTCCGCAATCGGGTAGGGCGCAATGCGTTCGGTCAGAGTGCGGCGTCCCGCGGTTGCCGCTTTTCGCAGCTGATAGCCCGTGATCTGCTGCATGACGGCCAGCTGGTCTACCAGCGGCTGGCGCAGCTCCTCACTCATTGAGGGGTCTTCGGATATGCCGCGAAGAACCGCGAGCGGTGTTTTGAGGCTGTGGGCCAGGTCGCCCAGGGCATTCCGATAACGGGTTTGCTGGCTGCGCTCACTGCGGATCATGGCATTCAGGCCGCTGGCCAGAGGACGCAGTTCGTCCGGGTAGCGGGCGCTGATATCCGAACTGTCGCCACGTTCGACGGCCTGCAGCTCGGAAACCAGCTTGCGCAAGGGTGACAGACCCCAGCGCAGCACCAGGTATTGAATCAGCAGCAGTACGCCTGCCGTTGCGGCCAGCCACAGCCAGAGCTCCCGTCGATAGGCGCCAAGCTGACGCTCGAAGCTGCTTGCGTCTTCGATGACCACGAAGGTGTAGCGCTTCGGATCGTCGGCCAGATCGATCCAGCGCAGACCATAAGAGAGTGAAAATAGCGGCGGGAGCTGGCTTTGGTGGAAAATCCACTCGCCGACGTCTGGCACCGGCGGCGAAGGCATTTCCAGAAACTCGGTTGAGGTCCAGGCCAAACGGCCCTGCTCATCAAACAGCGCCGCCTGGAGGCCGCTGACAGATTGCACCAGGCGGCGGTCCGAGATCTCGTCGGTCTGAACGGTCAGATCGCCATTGATGTCAGTACGGGCCGCTGCAAGCAGCGCGTAGATCAGGCCCTCGAGCTTGTCGCGTTGTGCCTGGACCGTGCTCTCGCGGAATGCACTGTCCAGCACTGCAGCAGTCAGGACAAAGAATGCCGCCAGCACAAGGGAGGCAGCAACCAACAGTCTGGCGCGCAGGGAACTCATTGCCTCATTGTAGGCGTCAGTTCACTGCAGGTGAGCAGCGCGCCCGGCGCCGTCGCGTCTCCCTCGAGCGGGATCAATCCTGCGTCGACCGAGCCAAGTCCCAGCGATATCCGCTACCGCGCAGCGTTGTAATGGGGGCCATGCTGCCATCCGGATCCAGCTTGGAGCGCAGCCGGCGTATGAAGACCTCGATGACATTGCTATCTCGTTCGTCTTCCTCGGCGTACAGGTGCTCGGTCAATGTGGATTTGGAAACCACTTCGCCAGCATGCAGGATCAGATACTCAAGTACCTTGAACTCGTAGGCCGTCAGCTCCACATTCTTTTCATTGACGGTCACCGACTTGGCAGATGTGTCCACGGTGACCGGGCCGCAGGTCAGCTTGGGTTGCGCCCAACCGCCCGAGCGACGCAGCAGGGCGCGTGCGCGGGCCAGCAGCTCTTCCTTGTGGAAGGGCTTGACCAGATAGTCATCCGCACCCGCTTCCAGGCCTTCGACCTTGGTCTGCCAGCTGTCGCGGGCGGTGAGAATAAGGATGGGAAAGCTGCGTCCGGATTTGCGTGCCTTGCGAATGATTTCGATGCCGCTTTCACCGGGCAGGCCAAGGTCCACGATGGCGATATCCACCGGGTATTCGGTTGCCATGTACAGGCCGTTTTCACCGTCCGCTGCCTGATCGACGGCAAAGCCTTCGTCAGCAAACATTTTGGTGACCTGTTCTCTCAGGATGTTGTCGTCTTCGATAACGAGTGCGCGCATATAGGTTTTCTTTTTTAAGTGGCGTTAAGTGGAACTGCTTATCTAGGAACAAACACAATTCGAACGTCGCCCTTGGTCAGCAGCTTCACGCGGAATCCGCTGGCTGTCTGCTCGACGTTGAGTACTTTCCCGCCCCCGTAGCGCTGACGTGCTTCGCGGGCAGCTTGTGCCGGTGACTTGTTGCTGGTGCGCCTGTCAATCAAGGTGTCAGCGGGGCGGCGTGCATCTGCCCCGAGGCTTCCGGCATCAACTCCAACACTGCCGAGTGTCTTGGAAATACCACCTAGCGGATCAGCAAGAGCGGGCCAACTGCTGCTCAAGACTCCGACCAGGACGATCATGGCTAATGGGCTAAATCGCATGAATTCATATTCGGGCTGTGTCTCGTCGCTGCTTTTCAGTAGCTGACGGGACGTACATTGACGTCGACGGGGATGCGGGCACCCGGGTCATAAGGCATTCGGGTGTGGTACGTGCGGCCGCCGTATTGGTAGGAAATATCATACCCATCAATGCGTTGTTCTGTTGTGTGCTCAACAACGGTCTGGCAGACCTGCTCATAACCCACGTGCTGGACTGTCTCTCGCGGCGCGGAATTCTCAAGTGCGACCCGCTGACCAATTCCGGCGCCGATGACCGCACCGATGACCGTTGCTGCATCCTTGCCACGGCCCTTGCCAAACTGGTGGCCCGCAACGCCGCCGGCGATGGCGCCAATGGCCGAACCGGCAACGCCGTTATTGAACCAGGGACCTCCGCGGTGCTCTTCACGGACGACGCGTTCGTCCCAGCATTCGCGTCGTGGTTGTTCGATACGGACGCTGCGGTAGATGGGCTGGGCCGAAATGACGTCCGCATACTCGATGGTCTGAGGTGCGTAGCGGGGCTCTGCAGCCGCTTGGGGGGGATAGTAGGGATCGTATGCGGGGTAGTAATCCCGGTGTCGATGTTTGTGGCCTGCCAGCACCGGAGTCGCGGCCAGGCTGAGGGCAGCAATCAGGGGAATGGCGAGCTTGTTCATCGAGAGTCTCCAGTGGCGCACCTGCTTCCGGGCAGGAACTGCCTGACACCATAGATTCAAGACATGAATTGCCACTGAAGACCGTGGCTTGCACGGCTCGGGCTATCCAGCGCCTGCCGGCCGGGCGAGCGGACAGTTCGCTCAGCGTCGACGCCGTGCGAACCGTTTGAGGTTAGAGGGGGTGAAGTACTCGGGATCTTCCTTCCAGTCGTACTCAATCAGTTCATCTTCCTCATTGGTGAGGTTGAGAATGACGTAACGGCGCGACTGCAGGTCGTAATGCACCTGCACGCCATTGATCATCACCGGCACGTTGGGAAAATTGACGGAATGAGATTCTGAATATCGCCAGAACTCATCGCGCTGGTCATAGATGTCTTGTGCCAGAACAATCCAGGAATCCTCGTCTACATAAAACACGCGCTTCTTGTACAGATGCGAAGTGTCGGGGCGGGTATGCGCTTCGATGACCCAGACCCGGTGTTTCTCATAGCGGGTGACATCCTGATTGATGTGGCCCGGCTGAATAATGTCTTTGTAATCCAGGTCGTCGTCATACAGCTGATAGCTGTTGTAGGGAATCAGCATTTCACGCTTGCCCAATAGCTTGATCGTGTAACGATCCAGAGGGCCGTTGAACATGTCGATCTGATCCTGCGTCATCAACCCATCGAAGGCGGGGTGGTCGTAGCCGACTTCTCCGATGCGCAGTTGCCGGTTCTGTGCCGCGCTGTAGCTCCAGACACCGGGCGTTTGCTTGATGCGGTCAAGCGGCACATGCAGCAGCAGCGACGCCCCTGCCTTGCTCGCGGGGGAAACCACCTTGCTCATCACGTAGACGTTCTGGTTGTCCAGCGTCTCCGCCGTTGCCTTCTGATTGTTATATACGTAGCTCAACTCCAGATAGCTGCGCTGGATCACGTAATCGCCGCCGGTGGTGGTGGCTGCCGAGGCGACATAACCCCGATACCCACTGGTGTTGTAACGCATGATGTGATTCCACATCACCTCGATGCCATTGGTCGGTATCGGAAACGGGAATCCTTGAGCCGTGCAGCAGAAACCGTGACCGGACTCGCTGAGCTCTGCCCGCGTGGCATTCTCGCGTGTCTCGGTCAAAAACCAGTCCGGATATGCCGCTGCCCGATGACTCGGGTACACCGGCATCCGGAAGGTTTCAGGGAATGTTCTGAACAGTGCTTTCTGGCCTTCGGTTAACCATTGCTCATATTCCCGATAATTGCGGGCGGTGAGTGTGACGATGGGCTTGTCGTCTTCGTAGGGGTCATCGCCACGCTCAAAGTCCTGCAAGACCAGCGGTTTCCACGGCGGGATACTGCCGTCGGCGTTGCCTGCGGCCTCGGCACCCACCGGGGTCAGGCTCGTGCCCAGTTCAGAGGCCTTTTCAGCGCTGACCTTGCCAAGTGCCAAGGCTGGTAGCAGCAGTAGTGGAAGACTCCATGAAAGGCGCGATCTCATCATTTCTCCTGCATCAGTTGGCACGTCTTGTGATGAAGATTGTTTAAAGTGCCGTCACTGGTTAGTCATCGCAGACTAACATCGGTTCCTCAATATTGGAGTGACAGGCTTTTGACAGAGACGGGCAGGGTTCCCACCATTGCGCTTATCGCTGGTGAGATTTCAGGTGACTTGCTGGGTGCGGCAATTACGCGCGCCCTTCGATCGCAGATTGCTGACGTCAGGGTCATCGGCGTGGCCGGGCCCCGGATGGTCGAAGCAGGTTGCGAGGCCATCGCCTCAATAGACACGCTGTCGGTCATGGGCCTGGCGGAAGTCCTCCCGGCCATTCCGCGTTTGCTGAAGTTGCGGCGCTTTCTGATCAATACACTTGAGCATGAAAAACCGGATGTCGTCATCGGTATCGATGCGCCGGATTTCAATTTGGGCCTAGAACGCAGGCTGAGAAACAAGGGTTTGCATACCGCGCATGTTGTCAGTCCCAGTATCTGGGCTTGGCGCGCGGGCAGGGTCAAGGGCATCTGTGAGGCGGCAGAGACCATGCTCTGCCTCTTGCCCTTTGAACCGGAACACTATGCGGGGCATCCCATTGATGCGCGTTACATTGGACACCCTCTGGCCGATGAACTTGACGAGCACGTCACTCCCCAGCAGGCGAGGGCGCAATTGGGCCTGCCGATTGAAGGGCGCGTCGTGGCCATCCTGCCGGGATCGCGGGGTAGCGAATTGAAATATCTGGCAAGCACTTTCGCTCAAACTGCTTCACTGCTGAGTCAGCGCTTCCATGATGTTCGATTTGTTACGCCAATAGCCAAGCCCTCGCTCGAACCGGCGCTGCGCGCTGCAATTGAGGAACATGCCCCCAATTGCCAGTGGGATGTGGTGGCGGGTCAGTCACGATTGGCGATGCAGGCAGCGGACACCGTGCTGCTGGCTTCTGGAACCGCGACGCTGGAATGTCTGCTCCTGGGAAGGAGCATGACCGTCGCCTACAAAGGGTCCGCGCTGACAGCCTGGCTCATGCTGCGGATGGGCTTGCTCAAGACAGCGCACGTCAGCCTGCCCAATCTGCTCAGCGAGCAGCCCTGCGTGACGGAGCTGTTGCAGGATAAGGCCACTCCGGAGAATCTCGCTCAAGACATTGGGCGACTTCTTGAATCCGACATGGAGCGCGACAAGCAGTTGTCACAGTTCACGGCGGTACGACATGAGCTTCGCCGGGATGCGGCAGTGCAAACCGCCAATGTGATTGTTGAGAAATATTTAAGGCAATAGCCGCTTCACGCAGGTTTGGCGAAGGCTGCTAAACACCACTCCTTATCGGGTGTCTGGGCTGCTCCTAACGCTTCCAGCAATCGCTCCCGCCACCGCTTGCCCCCCGGAGTCCGGCGGAGCTTTGGCAGAGGCTTGCACAGTGGGTGTCCGCCGTCTGTCCGCCAACAGGCGCCATGACGATGGTGAAGCCAACTCGTGATGCCGAGCCTTCGGGTGGACAGTTACTCGAACCGGGATTTCCCTGCAAGGTGACGGCATAAATGGCGTCATCGCCGTTGGTCCCGCTCAAATTGCCCTCGCGATCCAGATAAAGGGTGCCGCTTGGATAACCAAACTTGGACAGCGACGTGGCGTAACGCTTGTGGTCCAGGTTGTAGCCTTCCTGCCGTGAAATGAGGTCGGCTGCCGTTGCCTTGGCCACGGTGCGATTGGCACGCAGCACGTACTGGCGGTAACTCGGTACCGCGATGGTGGCAAGGATGGCCACCACGACGACCGCGATCATCAATTCAACAAGCGTGAAGCCGCGAGCGCGCTTGATGAGAGCAACCGGTGCGGAAAAGGCGTGGCGTGTCATCAGGGCGTGCTCGCTTGCGGACGGGTTTCATCGTCACCGCGGCGCTCTCGCCAGTAGACCGGGTAGTAGCGCGGGCTTCGAGCTTCCAGCGTCATGGTGTTGGCGGCGATGCTGTTGCTGGCCAGGCTATTGACCTCACCTGCCAGACCCGGCGACCCGCCGTCAGTGCTGCGCTTGTCACCATCGCTGTCATCTATGAAGTCGTTGATGACGGGGCGACTGTCTGCAAGGGCGACGCCGTAAAGCCGGTTGCTGCCTTCTTCAGGCGCACAGGTACGCGAATTCGGGTCCGGCATGACATAGGAGGTCACAAATATGACGCCGCCCGTGGTCAAAGGTTGCGACATGATTTTTTCGCCGCGGCCAGTCAATGCCAATCGCCATCCAATCGCGTTGTCAGCCGATGTGCCACATCCGGCTGCGCCGTCTGCACAGGCCGCGGTCAGGTCCACGAAGTCGCTCAGGGTATCGAGGTCGCTCTCGTTGGTGTTGATCTGGGCGACGGTCTTGCCAGTGGCCACATCGCGATCACGATAGACAAACAAATGATTCTGCGTGGCGGCATTGAAGGGGTCCGCGCGATCTCCAGAGCCAAAGACAATTGCGTCGTAAGCGCCGCTGCTGTCGCGGTAGGGAACATAGTCGGGCGCCTGGAAGAAGCGGCGATCGTTGCTGACGTTGGCCGTGTTGTGCCGTCCGACACTGGCCAGTGGCGTGATCGTCCACTTTGAGCGGTCGCTGCCGGGAAAATCTGCACGCCAGAGTCGTCCGCCGGTATCGAGCGCGTAAAGACGATCAATATTGCCGTCACCGTCGGTATCAACTGCGGTCGTGTCAGCAGCAAAGCTGTCTGTCATGAGCGGATGCAGGAAAGTCTTGCTGGCGGCGTTGTATGGCGTGGTGGAGTTGAATGTGCCCTTGGCCGCTTTCCAGATCAGCTCGCCCGTGAAGGCATCTACCAAATAAATAGCATTGCCCTTGCCATCATCCAAACCCAGCACGCCGTCACTGCCACGGGCAAGATCCTTGCCCAATCTCACATTTGCTACGGTTCGACCACCGTTGTATCCAGCGCCAAAAACAACGGCACTGGATACGTTGGAATTGCCGCCTTGTTCATAACGAATTCGACCGGCTTGCGGATTGCTGAAACTCAAGGCCATTTCTGCAAAGTGACTCGCTGAGCCGGCAATCTGCCCACTTGAATTGAACAGGCCGTCCGGGCCGATTCGCCAGAGCATTTCCGGAGCATCGGGGTTGGTAATGTCCAGCGCATAGACATGGCTGCCGCCGCGGCGCAGGCCGAAGTAGGCACGCACCTGATCGTGAGCATTGTTATGGTCAATGACGCCATCTGCGACGCCACCCGAGGCATCACGATCGCGAATCACCACGGTTGGAGCACCGTCCACCCCGTAGGGGAAGACGCTGGCGCTGTCGTTATCCCGAAGCGCCTTTTGCTGGCTCATGACAACGCGTGGCATGAAGCCCCAGACTTCTGCACCGGACTCGGCGCCGCCTGAGCTGGTATTGCGCAGCATGCGCAGATAGCCGTCGCTGGCACCGTAAAGCAGGCGAATATCCGGGTTGCTCTCGGAGTAGCTGCCACGAGCGCCGTAATTGATCGCCACAGGACGCGAGTGCAGGACCGCACCGTGTAGCCATTCGCGGCCAACCAGATCATTACCGGTGCCCAGAGACGACAGAGTGGGGCCTACCTCGTATCCGCGTGCATACAGCAGCAATTCATGCGCGCGGGTATCTGAGCTGGCACCCAGTGCGCTTTGCAGTTCGCTGCGCACGTCTGCGTCGTCGGCATCCAGCGCGGCCAGACTTGGGATGGCGGTCGCATTGAAATGATCGTAGAACAGCTGGCGGGCACCATCTGCATTGGAGCGACCCGGCTCGCCACCACCATTTCGCTGATAGCCTGGAATGCGTTGCCCGGCGCCGCCCAACTCGGCAGCACGTCCGTCACCTGATTCAGACCCAAGCAGGGCCGGCAAGGTCCAGAAGCTCAGTGCATCTTCGCGAATGCGACCGTCACTGGCGATGGCGTTGGCACTACGCGCATCGAAATAAAGGAAATTGCCATCATCATCTGCACGTAATTCAAGTTTCTTGAGATTCCCGCTCCAGCGCGGTGATTTCTCTGCTGCGGGCAGGAAACTGCCGAAGAAGGCCTCGGGGCGCAATTGCCCGGGACTGAGCGTGTCGGCCGTAATGCTGGGCGTGAGCAGGCTGGCATCTACTTCGAGAACGGGTTTGAGAAGTTCGGCAACCGTTTGTCCCAACCCCAGCAAACCCAGATTGTTGGCATAGGCCGTGACATTGGCGCCCGTACTGGCCAGCGCCGCCGCTGATGTCAGATTGTCCTGCAGAAGGAAATGCGAGTTCAGGCGGATTTCATTGCCCAGCAGGTCAAGGAATCCTGGCTCTGCTGCTTGTGCCACCACGTCGGGGAACGTAAAGCCTCCAGCGACTTCCGCTGCAGGAAAGTAGCGACGCAACTCGTCGTCTGATTCGTCATCCCGACCGGTATTGGTCAGCTGCACATTGAGTACGTTCACCGTATCGCACTGTGCATCCGGTTGAATGTAATTGGCGCCATTCTCAATGGACTGGTCCCGTGTCAGCAGACCGGTGAGACCATCCCAGCGCGATAGCGGAGCGTTGTAGACCACATCACCAGACAGGTAGTGCGCAATTTCTACATAGACTTCCTTGCCCTGATAGGGCGGCAACAACTCTGCCGGATTGGTGACGGCCGAAGAGAGCAGGGCGGTGGTTGAGTTGAGCAGATTGACCGGGTCGAGCGCATCGGTCAGCGCGCTGACAACGCGCGTCACCACCTGGGTGATCGCGCCTTGGTCCACCAGCGGAGTGAAGCCCACCAAAAAATAGGCGCCATTGCTGCAATTGACGGTTTCGCGCCGGCTAGTGGGGATCGAAGCCTGATCCCCAAAAGCGCAGGCCGCGCCGGTGTCTCCCGCAGCACTGGAGCGATCAGCATGATTGACCATGATCGCGACACGCGAGTTGATCAAGTTGTTGAGCATGGACTCAAGCAGCGAGACCAGACTGGTCTGACCCAGATTGAGGATGCCGCTGAATGTGGTGTTGAGCAGGCCGGTCACGGCAGTGGGCAACTGGCCGACGACGGTCGTCAGAAGCGGATCAACCAGCCCTTCGATCAGGTCCTCAACGAATCCGCCAAGCAGACCGTTGATCACGCTACTCAGGAGCGGAATGCTGGTCAGGAAGCCCAGTGTGCTGCAGCTCAGCTGTGTCACGCCGCCCAGCAGGGGCCGCAGCAAGACACTGACGCCCTGAATCGGGATGGCTGGTGAAACCAGGCCCAGGATGCCGTAGAGATTGCACAGGCCATTGGCATCCATGCCAGAGCCGGTCAGCAAGCCTGTGAGCAAGCCCTGAGGATCATCCGTGGTACCGGCCAGAAGGTCTTCGAGCAATTGGCTGTTGCGAATATCCAGGCACAGTTGTGGGGCGTCCGGATTGGCAGGGTTGAGCTCGCGCGTAAGAACGTTGTTGCAGATGCCGAGCAGGTTCAGATCCAGAACCAAGATCGTCATCGGCGGCTTCAATGGGTTGTCAGCCGGATTGTTATAGATATCGATATCGTCAGCGCGGACGGCGGGCAGGGCGATGATCAGGCCCAGCAGCAGAGCAAGAATCTTTTGATGTACGGCGTTCATGGCAACTCCTACTCCGTGACCAGGCCGTCGACGGAATCGACTTTGACGTAGGTGCCCTGGCTGACCTCGGCGGCACCGAAATTTCCCTCTTCTTCTGCGCCGGATGCGCGGCTAGTAATGGTTCTGTCGTAACCCGCGACCACGGTGAAGTTCGCGAGTTGATAGCGCACGCCGCTGTCGCCGCGGCGCAGGGCAGAGACCGGCGCAAAATCAGAGCCGCTGATGCTCTCGCGCCGAATCAGGGTGTAGGCATATTTTTTCAAAGGGCCATCCGACAGAACCGAAGCGTCGGCCGTGTCCGTGGGGCAAACAAAATTCTGCTTGTTCTCCAGAACGGTGGCATCCAGGTTGTCCGTCAGAAAACAGTTCTGCACATAGCCAGATCCCGGATAGACCACGAGATTTTCGCGCGATTGAAGCAGGTCTTCGAGCAGCGACTCCGCGCTCTGCAAGGACTGCACGCGACTCTCTTCATTGAGTGCTAGGCGCATATCCGTGCGACCGGAACGCATCGCCGCCAATCCGAGCAGGGTGATGACCACCATGAAGAAGAGCGCCGTTGCCAGAGCAGCGCCCAATTGATTTTTTGGAATACAGGTTTGTGCGTGCATGTCAGTTCACTCCGCTTCCCGCCTGAATGCCCATGTTTCTGAGTTGCACGGTCGTGCTGTACGCACGTCGGTAGAAATGCTTGACCTGTTGATCCGCCGCCGTGCCATCCGGGTCGCTCACACTAGCGGGTGTGAACGCGGCCTTGTCGCCCAGCCTGTACGACTTGGTATCCAGATACTGCGGATTGCCACGGCGCGACCGCACCAGTAACTGGATCTTGGCGGACCGCGCCTGCGTTGCCACCTGGTTTGCGTCAGGGTCGGACACGTAACGATCCACCACAAAATCACCATCGGTATCCAGACCCCAGGTGATCTGAAGGTCCTCGACGCCTTCGGCAATGCATTCCGAGTAATAGCCCAGTGCGCCGCTCACGCCGCCAGTTTCATTGCAGCTGGCAAGTTCCGGGTCGCTGCTGCCTGCGTAGTCAGTCGGGCAAAGTTCTTTCCGGCATAGCGTGGGGATGCCGTCTCCAGGGGTGATGGAGAAGTCTCGAATGAAGTAGATGCGCGGCGTGTAGCGGTGAAAGCTCATCGGCGGTCCAGCCGGGTTTTCCGCGGCTGCCGGAAGGTCGCGCGCGGTCGAACTCCAACGGGTCAGCGTTCCCACTGTGCCATTGGTCTGCAGGTAAAAGTGATGTGGCCTGAGAAGTACATCGCTGTCGCCGAGCGCCATTTCGCCGGTGCTTTGTCCGCTGACGTGGCGTACCGCCACTACGTCGGTGCCGGCGACATGATTGCCAATGCAATTCCAGATGGACGCGGTGGCGGTGCTGCTGTCGTGATTCCGGAACTCTATCGGCTGATCAAAATTGAAACTCCAGCTCAGGCCCGAGGGGCCGCAGTCCTTGGCCGGCAACAGCGCACTGGTCGCCCGCGAAGTATCGTTGCCCTCGTCGGTATCACTCAGATTGGGCTGGATATTGCTGGACCCGAGCATGCCTCCCCAATAACCGGCCAGGGCGAGATCGCGGGACAATGTCGACAGTGCAAAGCGCGCCTGATCTTGCATGCCGGCAATCAGTTCATTCTCCTTGTAGTTGCGGCTGGTACTGAGAAACAGTGCGCCCACGCCGATCAGCAGCAGCAGGCCCAAGGTCGTCGAGATCAGCAACTCGATCAGGGTGAAGCCCTGGCCAAGAGACGTGCGAAGTTGGCGAGATTCAGGGTGCATTGGGGTCCGAAACGTAGGCATTGATCACCAGCACACGCCGCAGCCGGTCATCGCTTCCGCTGGTGAGCGGGTCGTCGTAGCGATCCAGGTCAAGGCCACAGGTGTTGCGCGCGGGATCGTCAGCGGGATCATCTGCGTCCGGAGGATCGATCCCCGTTACGCCTTGCCAGGCAACTGCGACGATATACAGGCCTGCCACAGCGTCGTCGCGGGTAATGCATCCGGTGGGGTTGACCAGGCCGCCAGCGGCTTCGCCACCCGATGTGGCTTCCGTACCCTGTAATGCCTCGTCCCAACGCACCAGGTCATAGGCGGCCAATTGGGAAGGGGAGCACGTGGCGGCAGCGCAATCGGCCGCCGCACTGACCTGCGAGGCATCGCTGGTCAGATAGTCATCCAGATTGGCGGGATTGCCACGCATGGATTCAACCATGGACTGTGCCAGTGCACTGGCGGTGGTGCGTTGAATGGCATCGTAGTTGAGCTTCTTCGACATGGCCTGCAAGCCGGCCACGGCGAGCAGACCGATGCCGGCGACGAACATCGTCACCAGGATTTCGATCAGCGTGAATCCGTGCTGGGATTTCATGGCGTCAACCCGGGCAGGCATCGGGCAGGGAGTCCTCGTCGAGCGGCACGAGACTGACCCGGCCGCTCAGCGCGATATCGATCAGGCGAGCGTCATTGAGCCGGCCAGAGTTTTCGCACAAGGTGAACTGAACCCGTTCTCCCGCTCGGCCATTGGGCTGAAATACCAGATGTGTCTGCGAACTCAGGGTGGTGAGAATCTCGAATGCATCATCGTCCTGGGTCGGGCTGGTCTGACCAATACGGTCATACGCCGTAATGATTTCCGCAGCGCTGTCGGGTTCGGACCCGGAAAAATCACCGTCATTGTCCTGATAGACAATCCACCCTTGAGCCCAGGTGCCCAAGCCTGATGCACACTGAGGAAAAGCTTCCGTGGTGTACCAGTTTCTGCGGCAAATTGTGACGGAAGCATTGCGAGCCACGGATTCCGAGCGGGCCTCGTTGAGTGCGCCATACAACTCGGTGGCTCCCTTGGCACGGGCGGCAGCAAGGCCAAAACGACTCAGCTGCGGCACCGCAATGGCGAGCAGGATCGAGACGATGGTGATCGTCACAATCAATTCCAGCAAAGTGAAGCCCGCATTACCTAGGTGCCGATTCATGGGTTTAGTTATATCAGCCACTTGGCATTGTATTCGGCCAGCCGGATGGACGGCTTATTCGCGTCAGGCGAGTGGATTTCGTACCTGGCATTACTGATTAGAGCGGTATCGTCGGCTTACCCTAGAATGCGCCCATGTTACGTACTCAAAGCTCACCTGACGTCATTGTCATTGGCGGTGGAGTCATCGGCCTTGCCACCGCTCTGGATCTGCTGAAAAGCGGAATGCGGGTTAACCTGCTTGAACGAAACCGGATAGGAAGGGGCGGTGCGTCCTGGGCCGGCGGTGGCATTCTGTCTCCCTTGCAGCCTGACACGCTCGACGAAGAAGTCTGGTCCTTGCTGATCGACAGCCTCTCTCGCTATGCCGACTGGTGCGGCGAGTTGCAGGATCGCAGCGGGGTAGACCCGGAATATCTGATCAGTGGGCTGGAAGTTCTACAAGCAGCAGACCCAAATCCCTGGGAGTCATTTGCCAGTCGATGCGCCTTGGCGCTGCAATTCGCCGATGCAGACACTGACGGCAGGCCCGGCTCGTTTCACTTGCCCCAGATCGCCCAGGTTCGCAGCCCCCGACTTCTTGCGGCTCTGGCGCAGGCTTTTACCCGCAGCGGCGGCAAGCTGCTTGAGGGCCACAATGTTGATCACTTCATTGGCGATGAGCGTGTACGCGGCGTGGTCTGCGCCAATCAGTCATTTCCCAGCGGGGCCGTGGTGCTGGCCGCTGGGGCCTGGAGCAGCCAACTCGATGCTTCATGTGAAATTGACGGGGCGAAGGGGCAGATGCTGGCATTTGAGGCCGCTCCGGGTGAACTGCAGTCTATCTGCCTGCAGGGCGACCAGTACCTGATCCCGCGCAAGGACGGTTTGATCATCGCGGGCAGCACATTGGAGGCCAAGGGGCTGGACGATGACTGCACGGACCAGGCCCGAGAAGAAATCAGTGAAGCGGCATTCAGAATGGCGCCCTGGCTGGAGGGACGGGAGGTCCTACACCAGTGGTCTGGGCTAAGGCCCGTGGCGTCCGACGAGAAGCCCGTATTTGGCTGGTCATCACGGCGTGACGGTCTGTTTCATGCGACCGGCCACTACCGGCTGGGCATCACCCTGGCGCCGGGCGTTGCCGCGCGCGCTGCAAGCCTGATCGCATAGTCACGCCTCAGCAGCTTGCGCGTGCCGGACGCCGATTTAGCGTCTGCGGCGGTTGCGGTCGTCCCGGTCCGGGTCCCAGTTGCGCGGCAGCGCATCGCGAACTTCGGCCCGACGCGCGATCAACCTGGCGCGCTCCTGTTTGTTGAGGCTCTTCAGGCGCAAACCTGCATCAAGCTGTGACAAGGCGCCGCCGGCATCACCGCGCATGAACAGATACGTGGCCATCTGGTAACTCGCTTCAGCGTCGTTGTCCATTTGGCGCGCTGCGAGCGAAAGCAGGCGGTAGACATCTACACGGGCTCCGAAGGAGGGCTCGGCAGCGAGCAGGATCTTGCGTGCGGCCTCCGGCTGACCATGGTGAATCAGGGCCTCGCTGTATTCCAGAATGGCTGCGCCAGCGCGCGGATGCCGCTCGAGCGCACGACGATAGGTTTCCAGCGCCTGTTCTGAATCACCTGCACCGGCCTGGATCTCGGCCTGCAACAGCAACAGGTTGATCTGGGTTGGATACATGTCCAGCGTGCTTTGGATGGTTTCCAGTGCGCGCTTGTTCTGGCCGAGCCGACTCAGGGCCAGGGCTTTTCCATAGCGATGGGCGGGCGTGTCCTGGCCGGACGCAATCAAAGCGGTGAACGTCCCGAGCGCGGCACTTGGCTGATCTGCGGCAAACACCTTGGTGCGCGCCTTCATTAGCTGATACTCGATGGTGTCAGGCGCCTTGGCATTGGGCAGCGCCGCCGCACGCGCGCGCGCTTCGGTAATGCGAGAGGTGTTGATAGGGTGTGTGCGCAAGAACTCCGGCACGCCATTGCCATACAGACGCGATTGCTGCTCGAGCGTCTGGAAGAACCCGGCCATGCCGCGGGTATCAAAGCCAGCTTCCGACAAGGTCTGAATGCCGATTCGATCTGCCTCGATCTCATGGGCCCGCGTGAAGGCAACCTGACGCTGATAGCTGATGGTCTGACCGATTCCGAGGGCGGCAAGAATCACGTTGGGATCTGCCGACCCGGCAATGATGGCGGCCAGTACGGCAGCCCAGGTGGCGATGGTGGCCAGCCCGCCGCCGCTCGCCGCGCCGCGTGCGATGTGGCGCTGCGTCACATGCGCAAGTTCGTGTGCCATGACGCCCGCCAGCTCGCCTTCGTGCTCGCTCGCGGTGATCAAGCCCGCATTGAAGCCCATGTAACCGCCTGGCAGGGCGAAGGCATTGATACGGTCATCCTTGATGACAAAGAACTGAAGTCGTTCCGGGCGGGCATCGCTGGCCGCCGCCAGTCGCCAGCCAGTGGCCGTGAGGTAATCCGTCAGCTGCGGATCTTCAACCAGATATTCGTAGGCATACAGTTGCGAGACGACTTCTGCACCCAGGCGTGCTTCCTGCATGGGTGACAGGGCGGTATCCGCCGGATCGCCAAGCTGCGGGAGTTCAATGTCGCTCGGGAAGCTGCCTGGGAGTCTTTCGAGTGTGCCGCCGTCCGCATAGCTGACTTCCTGCGTTGTATCTGCGGCCCAGGAAAGCGGGACGAGACCGGCAACAAAGAACAGGATCAGTAGGGGCGATCGAAACATGAGAATTCACAAGGTGGCTGTCAGCAGTTTACGCCGCAGCTCGGCGCAATGTTCCGAACTTTGGTCCCGGTTGGAGTGCATTCCAGGCAGATGGTTCCGAATAGCGGGTTCTGGAAATACATTGTTTCGCCGCAATTCGGCTTGTCAGCACATGTAACCGCCATCCACCGTGAGGCTTGAGCCGGTCACATAGCTCGCTGCCTCACTGCTCAGAAACAAGATGGCGGATGCAATCTCACTAGGCTGCGCAATACGGCCAAGGGGAACCTGACGAAGAAAGTCCTCGCGAAACGCTTCGTTGTCGATCAACGCACCAGCAAACTGCGTCTGCGTCAGCCCAGGCAAGACGGCATTGACGCGTACCTTCCAAGGTCCGCACTCGCGCGCGAAACTCTGCGTCATGTTGATGACCGCAGCCTTGGTTATGGAATAAATGCCCTGCATCGGAGCGGGCTTTCGGCCATTGATACTTGCAACGTTGATGATGGATCCGCCGCCGCTTTTTTCCATCATCTTGGCGGCCAGCGAGCAAAGCTCAAAATAGCCTTTGATATTGACCTGCAGCGTCTTTTCGACCATCGACATGTCGGTATTCGCAACATGTCCGAAATAGGGGTTGGTCGCTGCATTATTGACCAGGATGTCGAGCCGTCCGAGGCCAGATTCAATCTCGCCAAGCAGGGCCTGGAGTGCGGCGGAATCTCCCTGATGAGCCGCGATGGCGGTCGCCTTGCCACCTTCGTTGATGATGCTCTCTGCCACGGTGTCCAGCGCAGCCTGCTTGCGGCTGGAAATCACCACGTGTGCCCCATGTTGGGCCAGGACGCGAGCGGTCGCTTCTCCAATGCCGCGCGAAGCGCCAGTGATCAGTGCGACTTTTCCGCTGAGGTCAAACAATCCCTGGCTCATGGCAATCCTTCCCTGAAAATGAATAGTGAATGTGCGCGTTGCCGCCGTCCCGGGAGCAAGCGCGCCTCAGATTAGGCGGCGTGACTGGCAGATGCGGACGCGAAAATCAATCAGCGCCTGGATTTCCCTGAGCACGCTTGCGTCAGCATTGAGCAGCGAAAAGGCATGTGCACCGCGCCGTCGCTGTGACATTTGCTCTGACAGGGCATGGGGCCCGTGGGGGTCAATGCCCACTGCCAGGGTTTCAATGCGAACGTCGGATTCCTGGATCCAAAGCCGTGCAAACCGAACAATCTCGTTATCTGCATTGGGTCGAGGGGTATAGACCTCACACGCGGTGGGCGTGTCCAGCGTCATATCGAGCGGTGGCACATGTGCCAGCAACATGGCTCGAACCGCTTCGAACCATGTTGCTGACGAGGGTTCCGCCAACATCGGCCGCATGAGCCGAAGTGTGCGGGCTACTTGACCAGAACGTTGCCGCTCGCCTGACGGCTGAAGGAACGACCGTCCTTGTCTGCGAGCTTGTCGCTGATCTTGACGCTGTAGGGGCCCTTATCCGTTTCAAAAACCAGCATGCGGTCATTGCCGTCTGCTACTTTCCAGGAGCCGCTGGCTTTTCCGCCGGTCAGGTTCCGAACCGTGATCTGCTCATTGGCCGATGCCGCATCTGCAAAAGGGCCGTCCGTCAGGATTGCAATGGCGGTGCCGAACTGGGCGGGCCCAACAAACAGTACGTTCAGCTTTTCACTTTCAGCGGCTGGCCACCACTTCGTGTAGAGATTGGGGGGCGGTGGCCTGTTGCGCACCGGTGCGGGTGATACCGCACGTCGCGCAGGTGGCGCAGCGCGCGGTGCTGGTGTGCTGGGCGTTGCAACCGGTTCCGGTGCCGGGGCGGTGGATGCCACTGCAGGCGGTGCGTCTGGCGATTCGGCCTCAGTGCTGGCCGGTTCTGGCTTGGGTTCTGGTTTCGGTTCCGGCTGGGGCTCAGGTTCGGGCTCTGGCGCCGGGGCGGCGGGAGGCGGCGCTGAGACTGGCTCGTCGGATGCGCCCTCTTCAACGGCGTCTTCAGCTTCCGAGGCCATTGCCAATTCTGTTGCCTCCGCTTCGGAGGTTTCTGCTGAGGTTTCAGCAAGCGCTGGCAGAGGCTCACTGTTGAACTCGATGGGCACTTCTGAGCCTTCGACCAGATTGGCTGCCATTGCTGATGAGGTCGTAGCGCTGGCTGATGCCGTCTGAGCTGGCGCTGGGTCGCCTTCAAATACGATGGGGACCTCCGAGACTTCAGTTTCAGCTGCATCGGCCAAGGTCAGATTTTCCTGGTCGACAGCGGCAGCATTGACTGCAGGAGCAGGAGTGGACTCGGAGCCGTCTGCTGATGCAAACACGCCTGGGGCGTCAATGTCCGCTTCGAAGACCTGATCCTCAGTGACCGCGGTCTTGGCAGCTTCTTCTTCTCCAGTGATGGGCTTAAGGCCATTCAGCAGGAAATAGGCGCCTACACCCACCGCGACCGTGGCTCCGATGATGAAACTCAGAGAAGTTTTCTTGCCAGATTCTTCTGCGGCTTGTGCTGAATTTGCGTTGCGCTGGGCTGTCAGCTCGGGCGCGGATGCCGCCTTCTTGCTGCTGTCTGCTTGGTTCTTGGACTCCATCTTCTCTCTCTTTCCTCTTCCTTTGATTATTGTGAGCCTGCACTTTGCCATTCAGTTGTTACAGAACGCTCTATTGCAATCTGGGCGCTGAGACTCTCCTACATTATTGCGCAAATCTTCCGGCAAGGCTGCTGTGCCGTTATGCGGCGTCGCTTTCGTCACTGTGCCAATTTCGGGGTGAAACTAAGCTGCGCGCCCTTAACAAATCCTTTCATCCACAATCTTGATGCCTTGTCCGACAGGCAATGCATGAAAGATATTCAGAGGCCGAGCATGAGCGATCGATTTTTAGACTTCAGTCAGACCGGGTTCGGCAAGCAGCTGTCTGGGCTGCTGGGGTTGCCAGCCCCCGCACGCTTGAAGCGGGCCACGCAAGCCTATGAAAACAAGCCGTTAATCGGCCAGGCTACGCAGCTTGGCTGCGCAGCGAACGCACAAATGAGTGCGGCATTGCTGTCTGGTGTCGTCGCCACTGGGGCTGAGGTTTTCGTGGCCCCGGAACACCGTGGCATGGCCAATATCAAACAGGCTGCGAACGACTTGGGAGTCGCTCTGAAGGGTGAGCCGAGCGGCGAAAAATTTTCGCCAAATGCGCTGGTTTTCGATGCCAGCGGTGTGGCCAGTGCAGCAGATCTGCGCGACGTCTACGACTTTCTTCAACCACGCATTTCGCGACTCGTCGCGCACGGTCGCGTAGTGCTGATCTCACGTGCGCCATCGGACTGCGAGTCGGTGGGGCAAAAGACGGCTTCAGTGTCACTTCGCGGCTTTGTCCGCGCCTTGGGTAAGGAGATCGGGCGCAAGGGTTCTACCGCGAATCTGATTGAGGTCGACGCTGGCGGCGAATCCAATTTGGCCGGTGTGCTGTATTTTTTCCTGAGCCCGCATTCGGCCTTTATTACCGGGCAGGTCCTGGGTCTGGGCGCAGGTGGCCAGGTCATCGAAAACCCGACAGGTTCCCTGGAAGGCCGCAAGGCATTGGTCACCGGCGCCGCCCGCGGCATCGGCGCGGCCATCGCCGAGACGCTGGCCCGCGAGGGTGCTCAGGTCATCGGTATGGACCGGCCGCAGGAAGAGGGGGCTCTGGGCGATGCCATGAGCAAGATCGACGGTCAGGGGCTGGCATTGGATGTGACCTCAGCTGATGCTGCGCAGCGCATCATCCAGGAATGTGGCCCGCTGGACATTGTTGTTCACAATGCGGGCGTGACCCGCGACAAGATGCTGCGAAACATGAAGCCGCATCTGTGGGACATGGTGCTGGATATCAACCTGGGCAGCATCATGCGGATTAATGAAGCACTGATGGAAACGGGCCTGAATCCGGGCGCGCGCATGGTGTGCATTTCCTCTATTGGCGGCATCGGGGGCAATGCGGGGCAGACCAACTACGCCGCTACCAAAGCCGGCATCATCGGCTACGCCTCTGCGATGGCACCTGAGATGGCGCAGAAAGGTGGCGCAATCAATGCCGTGGCCCCCGGCTTCATCGAAACGCAGATGACCGCCGCAATGCCCTTGATGACCCGAGAAGTCGGCCGTCGGCTCAACTCTCTGTCGCAGGGCGGATTGCCAATTGACATCGCTGAAGCCGTGACTTTCCTGGCATCTCCGTTGTCTTCGGGAGTGAATGGTCAGACGCTGCGGGTCTGTGGTCAGAATTTCATCGGGGCCTGAGCTGGAAATTGGCAGTTTTCTGGCTGAGAGAGCCAGTGACTTTCTGCTAAGGCACAGAAAAGGGGCGCGGCGCGCTAAACTCGCGCTCCAAAATTCTTCCCATTTGATTCTGATCTGATGAGCGAGCTGCAACGCATCGCCGAAGCGCGCCTGCCGACCCGTTTTGCCGAATTCTCGGTGACTGTCTTTGCATCGCCAGACGGCAAAGAGCATGTGGTGATCTCCCTGGGGGATCTGCAGGCGGCTGCTGCTCCCCTGATTCGGGTGCATTCCGAGTGTCTGACCGGCGATGCCTTGTTCTCCTTGCGCTGTGATTGCGGCTTCCAGCTGGATGCCGCTCTCAGTGCGATCGCCAAGATTGGCTGTGGCGCCGTCCTCTATTTGCGACAGGAAGGTCGCGGTATCGGCCTTGGAAACAAGATTCGGGCTTATGCGCTCCAGGACAAGGGCAGTGACACGGTCGAAGCCAATCACCAGCTCGGATTTCCTGCCGACGCGCGCGAGTACGATCTGGCCGTAGATTTGTTACGGGAGCTGGGCCTCAAGCGGATCCGGCTGATGACCAATAATCCGCGCAAGCTGGATGCCCTGAAACGGGACGGAATCGAGATTGTGGAGCGTGTCAGCATTGAGTCTGGCCGCAACCCTCACAACGAAGCCTATCTGCGGGCCAAGCAGGAAAAAATGGGTCATTGGCTGACACTTCCGTGAGCAAGGAAGGCGCTGGCGACGGGCGAGGCGGTCCGTTGCGACCACCGGCGCGCAAGCGAGGCGTCGTTGGCGAGATCAGCCGCTTATCGGTTTCCACGTACAAGCTCACGCTTGGGTTCGGGTCCTTGTTCAAGCTGGTGGGCTCGGAGCGCGATGTCACGCGCGAAGATTTGGCCCTGGCCATTGATCGCGCAGTAGAGGGCTTCTACCTGCACCCGCTGATGAAGGGCGGAAAGCTCACCAGTTACCTGCGCGATCGCAAGCTCATTCCCAACGAGCAGTCCACCGAAGATCTGATCCGCTACGTTGTGGATCAGGTCATTTCGCGCAGCCCGATGCCGATTCCGCAGCCTCTGGTGCAAGAATTCTGGGATTTCTTCGAAGAATTGTTTTCGTCGCCTGAGCTCAAGGGCCTGGGAGAGCTCACCGTCGACATGGTGCGCCTGGTGCTGCGGACCTACGAGCCGACGCTGGTTGAAGTCATTAATGTGCTCAAGGCCGGGCGCCGCTTCAACGAATGGCAGATTCGCGAGGTGATTCAGCGGGCCGGAATCGTGCGCCAGGATCTGGGCATCATGCGCCGTCAGATCAAGGCCTTGCGCCATATCCGGCCCTTCTTTCAGACGGACCCGAAGGACTTCACTGCGCAGGCGAAGATCGTGGCGCAGATGGTCGGCGAGTTTGGGCCGTTCTTCGTCAAGATGGCACAGGTGGCAGCAGCCAATGCGGAGTTCCTGCCTGAGCAGATTGCGCGCGAACTCTCGGTGTTTCACGAAGATGTGCCGGCCATGAGTGCTGAAGAGGTCAACACGGCCTTCCTCGAGTGCTATGGAAAGTTGCCGCATCAGCTCTTCTTGGATTTTGATGCCGAGCGACCTGTGCGGTCCGGCTCTATAGGAAGTGTTTATTTCGCCAAGAAGCCTTTCCTCGAGGACGGCCGGGAAGTCTTGCGCGAGGTGGTGATCAAGATTGGCCGGCACAACATCGACCGCGAGTTTGCGATCGGCAAGATGGTGCTGGGTCTGGCCATTATGTCCAGCCAGTATTGGGCGCCTCATTCCAAGCTCACGCCTTTCCTTCGCGCCATGCAGGAGCAGGTCGATGAGTTTGTAGCCGGCTTCATTGAGGAGCTCGATTTTGAAGCGGAAGCCCAGAATCATCTTCGGTTCTACGAAAGAAGCCTGAATTCGCGCGCGTGGAAGGTGCCTGAGCTGTACGGGCACTCTCACCGTATTCTCGAGATGGAGTACCTGTCTGATGCGGCCAGCCTGACCCGGGCGATGAAGCGCATGAACCGGCGAAACCTGCGCCGCTTTCAGGCCCAGGTCTCGGAGCAATTGCTATACGCGGTGCTGCAGCATGTGTTCCTCTATCACGAGATCCATGGAGACCTGCATCCGGGCAACGTCATGATTGACTCCCGCGGAGGGCTTCATCTGATTGACTGGGGCAATGTTGTGCAGCTTGAAGGCAAGCTCGGACCGGTCTGGAATTATCTTGTTGCAGCGGTTCTTGCTGACACGCGCATGATTGCCGACTCGCTGGTGACCATGTCTACGCAGCCTGAACTCAACGCGCAGCGCTGGGACGAGATCAAGGCAGGTCTTGATGAGACCCTGATGAAGAAAAGGGTCACCAAGCTGACGCCGCGAGTGTTCATCAATGAGCTTCGCAACGGCGGCATCGAGTCCGTGCATCGCCGTGCCCAGACCGTGTTGCATCTGATGTCCAATACACAGCAGTTCGGCCTGGTGCTGAAACGCGACTATCTGCATCTGTCTCGTGCACTGATGGCGGGTCTGGGAAGCTATGGTTCGCTCTACGAGAACACGTCTGCACGTCTCATGCTGCGCGACGTCGCTCGTTCCGTAGCGCGACTGCCGCTCAATGCGACGCAAGACCTGCTGTATTACGAAGCCAGTACCTGGCGTCGGCGAATTGCGCAGGTTTTGCCCTTGCCCCAGGCAATACGCAAATGGATGCTGCCAGCGGCGCGTCCGCAGCCCAAATACATCGGCCGCCCTGCGCCGGAACCCATGATTATTCCGCCGGCGACCAGCGGCGTTCGATCCAGGATTTGACCATGCTGTATTCCCTGGCCAGGCGAGCCTTATTCACGCTCGATGCTGAACATGCTCATGAGCTCAGCCTGCAAGCCTTTCGCCGATTTCCAGTGGCGAGCACGATGCCTTTTGCTTCACAGCCAGTCGATGATCCGGTGGATCTCATGGGCCTGCGTTTCGCCAATCGTGTGGGCCTGGCGGCCGGTCTGGACAAGAACGGTGAGTGCCTCAAGGCTTGGGCGCAACTTGGATTTGGCTTCGTGGAGGTCGGTACCGTCACGCCGCGGCCACAGCCGGGCAACCCGCGGCCGCGCATGTTCAGGCTCCCGGCGCAACGTGCGCTCATCAACCGGCTGGGGTTTAACAACAAGGGCGTCGACTACCTGATTTCGCAGGTGGAAAGAAGCAACTTCAATGGTGTGCTGGGGATCAACATCGGAAAGAATGCGGACACGCCGATTGTGAGCGCTGTAGACGATTACATCGCCTGTCTGCGCAAGGTGCATGCGCCGGCCAGCTACATCACGGTGAATATCTCTTCGCCCAACACAAAGAATCTTCGCGAGCTGCAGGGCGACGAACAACTCAATGCCTTGCTGAATCGTCTTGCGCAGGAACGAGAAGTGCTGGCTCAGGCACAGGGCAAACGCACACCGATGTTGGTCAAAATTGCGCCGGATGTTGACGATGTCCAGATCGAAGCAGTTGCGCGCGCCGCGCTGGAACACGGCGTTGACGGATTGATTGCCAGCAATACGACCGTGACACGACCCGGGCTGGATCAGTCGCCGATTGCGTCGGAGACGGGCGGTTTATCTGGCGCGCCATTGCGGGTCATGTCCACTGACGTTCTGCGAAAGTTGCGCCAGCACCTCGATAAAAAGTTTGTGTTGATCGGCGTGGGCGGCATATGCAGTGCGGATGACGCCAGAGAGAAAATTTCGGCCGGCGCCGACCTGGTGCAGGTCTATTCCGGATTCATTTACGAAGGCCCCGGACTGATCCGCAGCTGCGCCGAGGCCCTGTCCTCCAACTAACTCGATGCAATTGCAGGGCGATGCCTTCATGGGGGTAACCCTGATTCCATCGCCGGTCGTACTTCATTGAAGACCGGTGCGGCTATAGGTAGAGTCGCCTGCAATCTACGGGGAATATCTTGATTCACATGATCAAACGAAATCTGTCGTATTTGGGTCTTGCCAGCGGCATGATGCTGTCAGCCAACGTGCATGCCATCAGTACCGACGGTCATTTCGGCAATTACGGCACGATCTCCGGTGTTCTGGAAGTCGGCGACAGTCGCCGAGATTCCGAGCTGGGTTATGGTGGTGTCATCGGTTTTGGTATGCCCCTGCCACGTGAAGCAGAAGCGCTGGAGTTCACGATCAAGCTGCTGGAGCGTGATCGCGATGCCGGCGGCGCGAGCGACGAACAACGTTCCATCTTTGTGCACTGGGTGCGCGACATCGGCGGCAGCTGGATCGGCAATGCCAAACCCTTTGTATTGTTCGGCGCAGGCGCCGTACAGGAAGACGTACTGGGTGACGACCACATTCATGCCGGGCTCGATGGTGGACTCGGTGCACTTTTCCCAGTCGGGCAGCGCGGCTGGGCCATTCGCACACAGGCCAGCGCCTTGGCGCAGATCAACGATGAAAGCGTGCCGGATGAAGATTTTCTGATCGATTTTCATGTTCAGCTGGGGTTGCAGGTTCCGTTCGGTGCGAGAGCCGATACTCGTTCGTCGGCAAGCGCCGGTGCGCCGCCCGAATATCCACCTGAAGTGATCTGCGAGAACAGAATCGTTGACCCGGTCACCGGCCGCGCGGAGTGCATCAACGATTCCGACCGCGACGGCGTATCTGATGGCAAGGATCAATGCCCTGGTACCCCGGCTGGCACTGCCGTGGATACCAAGGGCTGCACCGTGCAGGGTGTCGTCGATTCCGATGGTGACGGCGTGCTCGACGAGGTTGATGCTTGCCCGGAAAGCCCCGTTGGCATGCAGATTGACGCAACCGGATGTCTGATCAGCCAGACGGTCACGCTCAAGGCGATTCAGTTCCACTCGGGTTCTGCTCAACTCACGGGAGATGCACGCGCGGCGCTGGATCAGGTGGCCAGGACCCTCAAGAGCCAGCCCAATCTGGACGTGCAGATCACCGGACACACCGACAGTCAGGGCAACGATAATTTCAATCTGGTTCTATCTCAGCAACGCGCTGAGTCCGTGCGCCAGCGTCTGATCCGAAAAGGGGTCGAGCCGGGCCGGCTGCAAGCCGTGGGGCAGGGTGAGACGCTGCCTGTTGCAGACAACGAGACAGATGCCGGTCGGCGTGAGAATCGTCGGGTCGAATTCAAGGTTGAGGTCAGATAGCCGCTGATGAGCAATGAGTCAGATGAAACGCCTGAAGTGGCTTCGCCTTGTGTCGGTATCTGCTGCCTGGACGATGATCACACCTGCGAAGGTTGTGGTCGGTCCGTCGACGAGATCATGGCCTGGCCACTGGCGGGTGAGGCGCAGCGCAGGAAAATCGTGGCTGATGCTGAGCAGCGCATGAAAGCGCGTTCCGGCGAGTCTTCATGAAACCCGCGCGGCGCAGTGATTACAGATTTTTTGCCGACATTACGACGCGTTGGGGTGATGTTGATCGGATCGGTCACGTCAACAATGCGAAGTACTTCACCTATGACGAGCAAGCGCGCTGCCTGTACATGGATCAGCGCATTGCCGCTGCTGAGCTAGACCTCAATAAGACGCAATTCATCCTTGCGCACATCGGCTGCGATTTCCTCGTGCAGCTCAACCATCCGTCTGAAATCGACTACGGGATTCGGGCCGTTCGGCTCGGACGCTCCAGTATCGGACTGGAAGGCGCCGCCTTCGTGGGCGACTGTTGCCACTGCGTGACCAACAGTGTGCTGGTCTGGTTTGATTACCATACGCAGAAGGCAGGGCCCGTTCCCGAGCCGGTGAGGGCGTCCATTCTGGCGTTCGAGCCGGGCCAGATCGAGGTCTAGTCAGCTGCGACTCAGAGTCCCAGCGCAGTCATCTCGCGAGCAACCGTAGCCTGGTCCCATAGTGCGTCGAAGGCTTTGAGCTGACTTCGGGCGACCATCGGCGCGTCATCGTAGTAGCGCCCCTCCAGCTGGTCGGGGCCGCTGCGAAACAGCAGGCTGCGCTCGTCAGCAATGAAATATTCCTCCTGCAGGGCTGGGATGTCTGCAGGGACCTCACGAAATTCAATGCGGCTGGATAGCGAGCGCCCAAGTTCGACCAGCCGGACGGCCTGTTGCACGGCGCTTCTCGGATCATGTACGAGCACGCGCAGACGGGCTCTGCGGTGATCCAGGATGAAATTGCGGAGCTGATTGGTGAAGGCCTCACTGGCGTAGACGCGCCCATCAAGCTTGACGCTCATCAGAGACAGTTGCAGCCGTGCATTCGCGATCACTCTGCCAGAGGCCTCCCTGAACGCATCAGATCCGCTGATCGGTTCGAAATCCAAAGACGCATTGCTCCCGGATTTATCGTTGCTGGTGGCGACCATTTTTCCTGAATACCTTCCTCAACTCGCTCAAACTTGTTTGGCTTGATGCGGTGCATTGCCGAGATAGTCCGCTGGGGTCATGTTCAGCAAACGTTGCTTGGCATCTTCCGGAATGTCCAGCTCCTTGACGAAGGCGCGAAGGTCATCTCGGCCGATTTTTTGGCCTCGGGTCAGGCGCTTGAGTTGCTCGTATGGCTCAGGAAGTCCATAGCGACGCATCACGGTCTGAATGGCCTCTCCCAGCACCTCCCAGTTGTCGTTGAGATCCTGGCCGATCTTCCAGGCATCTGCCTCGAGCTTGCCAATGCCTTTGGTGATGGATTCAAACGCGATGACCTGATGCGCGATGCCGACACCCAGATTGCGCAGGACCGTGGAATCCGTCAGATCACGCTGCCAGCGGGAAATCGGCAGTTTGTCTGCGAGAAAACGCATCATGGCATTGGCCAGGCCGAGGTTACCTTCGCCATTTTCGAAATCAATTGGGTTCACCTTGTGCGGCATGGTTGAAGAGCCCACTTCTCCTGCAACCGTGCGCTGACGGAAATAACCCAGCGAGATGTAGCCCCAGACGTCCCTGCAGAAGTCGGTCAGGATGGTATTGATCAGGCACAGGCTGTTGAAGTAGTCCGCCATCCAGTCATGCGGCTCGATCTGGGTGGTCGCCGGACTTTGTTCCAGACCTAGTGCGTGAACGAATTCTGAGGCCAGGTCTGGCCATTCAACTTCGGGGTAGGCAGCCAGATGAGCACTGTAATTGCCAACAGCGCCGTTGATCTTCGCCAGGCACAGCACTGCTTCGAAGGTGCCGCGCGCACGGCGAAGGCGCTGCGTAAAGACCGCCATTTCCTTGCCGAGCGTGGTGGGTGTGGCGGGCTGACCATGCGTGCGTGCAAGCAGCGGCTGGTCGGCGTATTGGCGTGACAGACCCGTCAACAGCTCGATCAGGCGATCCAGCCGGGGAAGAATGATGTCGCGACGTGCGTCATGCAGCATCAGCGCATGGGCGACATTGTTCATGTCTTCCGAAGTGCAGGCGAAGTGAATGAACTCCTTGATCGCGCCCAATTCGTCGTGGCTGCCGATTTTCTCCTTCAGAAAATATTCGACAGCCTTGACGTCGTGATTGGTGGTGGCTTCGATGGTTTTGATGCGCTGGGCATCCTCGATGCCGAAATTCTCCGCAATTTGCTCCAGTCGCTGCAGAGCTTCCGCAGATAGCGCGGGCACTTCAGTAATTTGTGGATGGCTCGCGAGTTGAATGAGCCACCGGACCTCTGCGACCACGCGATACCGCATGAGGCCGAATTCGCTGAATATTGGCCGTAGATCGACTGTTTTCTCGGCATATCGGCCGTCAATTGGGGATACCGCGGAGAGCGAAGAAAGATTCATCTGGAACGCTGGTCAGTAAATTGGTGACAAAGTGTAATGGATGACGCCCCTGTTACACCTCTGCGCAGCCTCAGGAGATGATCAATGAGCCGCAAAAAATTAGCGCCGAGCAGTCAGTCGGCCTATCGCATGGAGCATGATAGCCTCGGAGAAATTCCGGTCCCGGTGGAAGCACTTTGGGGTGCCCAGACCCAGCGCGCGGTAGAGAACTTCGAGGTTTCCCAGCTGCGCATGTCCAGGCAGATGATCCGGTCACTTGGGCTGATCAAGGCCATTGCCGCCACGACAAATGCCGAGCTACATCTTCTGGATGACGATGTGGCGAATGCGATTTCCCGGGCTGGCATGGATGTCAGCGACGGCAAGTATGACGAGCAGTTCCCGGTCGACATCTTTCAGACCGGCTCCGGTACCTCGAGCAACATGAACGCAAATGAAGTGGTGGCGAAACTGGCATCGCGACGCCTGCGACGCAAAGTACACCCCAATGACCACGTCAATCTTGGCCAGTCTTCCAATGACACGCTGCCCACGGCTATTCATCTGGCTGCATGTCTGCTTGTGGAGGAGCAGCTCAAACCCGCACTGGTTCAACTCAGGAGCGTGATAGATCAGAAAGGCCAACAGCTTGAGGGGCTGGTCAAGACAGGCCGTACCCATCTGATGGATGCCTTGCCAATCCGCTTTGAACAGGAACTGTCAGGCTGGTCGCAGCAGATCAGCAATGGCATCGCACGCCTGGATGCCACGTTGCCAAGACTCTCCAGACTGGCGCAGGGCGGCACGGCGATTGGAACCGGCGTCAATGCGCATCCTGGATTTTCCGCTCGATTTGCCCGGAATCTGAGTAAGCACACCGGGCTCAAGTTCAGAGCCAGCCTGAATCACTTTGAAAGCTTGTCTTGCATGGATGCGGCTAACGAGCTGTCCGGCCAGCTAAAGGTGATTGCAGGATCGATGATGAAAATTGCCAATGACCTGCGCTGGATGAATTCCGGGCCGCTTTCTGGCTTGCAGGAGATTTCTCTGCCTGTCCTGCAACCGGGGTCGAGCATCATGCCGGGCAAGGTCAATCCGGTCGCACCGGAGGCGGTCTGCATGATTGCGGCGAAGGTGATGGGTAATGACGCGAGCATTGGCATTGCGGCACAGTCCGGCAATTTCCAGCTCAATGTGATGCTGCCACTGATCGCGCACAGCCTTATCGAGTCCCTGGAATTGCTGGCATCTGGCGCAAAACTGCTTGGGGAGAAGGCCATTGCCGGATTCACGGTCAATCAGGCCCATATAGACAGCGCGCTTTCTCGCAATCCAGTGCTGGTGACAGCCCTGAATCCCGTTATTGGTTACGACCTGGGCGCAAAAATAGCCAAACAAGCGTATCGGGAGAACCGACCGGTGCTCGAGGTCGCACTGGAACAGACAGATCTGTCCGAAGCCGAGCTTCGTCGATATCTGGACCCGGCTGCAATGACGCTTGGTGGTGTCCCGAAAGCGGGCAGGAAATGATGACTCCGCGCGTATCATTTTGCGGTCAGGCAAAACCAAGTGAGGTTACCGAATGAACCCAGCAACGGCCGGAACGCCGCTGAAGAAGATTGAGAATGGTGCGGACTACATTGAAAGCCTGCGCGGCAGAAATCTCACCGTCTGGCTCTTTGGCGAAAAAATTGAAGAGCCGGTCGATCATCCCGTCGTGCGGCCTTCGATCAATGCCCTGGCCAGAACGTACGATTTGGCGGTAGAAAATCCGGAGCTGGCCAGCGTGGTGTCGCCATTCACCGGCGAACGAGTCAGCCGCTTCCTGCACATCTGCACCTCAGCGCCCGATCTGGTGGCGCAGAACAAGATGCAGCGCAAGCTCGGACAGCTGACAGGGACCTGCTTCCAGCGCTGCGTCGGAATGGATGCATTCAATGCACTTTATTCCGTGACCTTTGAGATGGATCAGAAACATCAGACCCCGTACCACGAGCGGATGAGAGCGTTTCTGACAGATATGCACCGCGGCAACTTCGTGGTGGGCGGGGCGATGACGGATGTCAAAGGGGATCGCGGGCTTGCGCCTCATGAGCAGTCTGATCCCGATCTGTTTGTGCACATCAGCCGGCGCAATGCCGATGGCGTGTTTATTCGTGGTGCCAAGGCACACCAGACCGGGTGCATCAATTCGCACTGGATGCTGGTGATGCCGACGATGCGGTTAGGGGAGAAGGATCAAGACTACGCAATTATCGGTGCAGTTCCGGTGGATGCGCCCGGTATCACCTATATCTATGGGCGCCAGTCTTGCGATACCCGGGCAATGGAAGGCGGCGATATTGATCCGGGCAATGCCATGTACGGCGGACAGGAAGCGATGGTCATCTTTGATGACGTTTTCATTCCCAATGAGCTGATCTTCATGGATGGCGAGACTGATTTTGCCGCTATGCTGGTACAGCGCTTCACTGCCTATCACCGACGTTCCTATGTCTGTAAGAGCGGCGTTGGTGACGTGCTGATCGGTGCCGCTTCTTCCATTGCGCAGATGAACGGTGCAGACAAGGCCAGTCACATCAAGGACAAGCTGGTCGAGATGACGCATCTGAACGAGACGATCTACGGCACCGGCATCGCGGCCAGCTACCAGGGATATGCAACGGCCTCGGGCGCTTACCTCGCAGACGACATGCTCGCCAATGTCTGCAAGCATCACGTCACCAAGCTGCCTTACGACTTGGGACGCATCGCACAGGATATCGCCGGGGGGTTGGTGGCGACCCTGCCATCTGAGAAGGACCTGAATCATCCCGAGGTCGGGGCGCTGATCAGAAAGTATCTGGTCGGGCGCAAGACTTTCAGCACCGAGCAGCGTATGCGAATGCTGCGACTGATCGAGAATATGACCCTGGGGCGAAATGCCGTCGGTTACCTCACTGAATCCATGCACGGTGCGGGCTCACCCCAGGCACAGCGCATCGAGATTGCCCGGGCCATGCAGCTGGAATACAAAGGTCGTCTGGCACGCGTTCTTGCTGGCGTTGATGTTGAGAGCGACAAGGGCGCGGTTGTGGAAGAGCTTTCTGGCTATTTCGCACGTGTATTCAGGTTGCCGGACGCACTGGATGAATCCGAATAGCTGTTGTCCTACCGCGGCAATCAGAAGTTCGCTGCACTGATTGAGGTGACGTGATTCACGTCGCCTTAAAATAGAGGCAAACCGATGTCAACGAAAATCCACCACCTGAACTGCGGCACCATGTGTCCACACGGTCGCCGCCTTATGGCAGGCGAGGGCAGCCTGTTCGAGAACGCTGAGCTGTGCTGTCACTGCCTGTTGATTGAAACCGATCAGGGGCTTGTTCTGGTCGACACGGGCATGGGCATTCAGGATGTCCGCGAACCCGCTCGGCTGGGACGCATCTTTTCTGCCTTGGTCCGGCCAGTTCTGCGGGAGGAAGAAACAGCACTTCGTCGGGTAGAAGCGCTGGGATTCAAGCCAGAAGATGTGCGCTATATCGTGGTGACGCATCTCGATCTGGATCACGCCGGTGGCCTTGGAGACTTCCCGAACGCGCAGGTGCATGTCTTTGCAGATGAACTGGACGCGGCAATGTCTCCCGGGCTACGCGAACGCATGCGCTATTGCCAGGCACAGTGGTCGCATGGCGCGGATTGGGTCAGGCATGAAGTGGAAGGGGAACGATGGATGGGTTTTGACGCCATCCAGGCCATTCCTGGCCTCAACGTGGACGTATTGCTTGTTCCGCTGGCAGGTCATACGCGCGGCCATTGCGGCGTTGCCGTAAGAGACGGAGACACTTGGCTACTTCACTGTGGAGACGCCTATTTTTATCGCGGTGAAATAGAGACGCCGCCGTCTTGTCCGATCGGTCTGAAGGCCTTTCAGAGCATGGTGCAGATCAATGGTTCGCAGAGACTGCACAATCAACGTCGACTGCGCGCCCTGAATAATGAACAAGGGCAGGGGGTCAAGCTGTTCAGTGCCCACGATCCGGTTGAATTGAGGCAGCTACAGGGGATCGGGCAGGCCTGATTCAGGCCAGTGATGCTTTCGGGTTCACGTCGGGTGTGCGGATGCAGGATAATGCGCGCCCACCAAAATTGATCCGAGCCCAGCCGTGACCATCATCCGCCAGGACGACCTGATTCAATCCATTGCCGACGCCTTTCAGTACATCAGCTACTACCATCCACGAGACTACATCTCGGCATTGGGTGAGGCTTACGAGCGCGAGGAATCACCAGCCGCCAAGGATGCAATTGCGCAAATTTTGACCAATTCCCGCATGAGTGCGGAAGGCAAGCGTCCAATCTGTCAGGACACCGGCATCTGTGTGGTGTTCATGAAAGTAGGTATGAACGTGCAGTGGGACGCGACCATGAGCGTGCAGGAAATGGTTGACGAAGGCGTGCGACGCGCCTACCTGAACCCCGAGAACAAGCTGCGTGCCTCCGTATTGAGTGATCCGGCCGGCGCGCGCAAGAACACCAAGGACAACACACCCGCCGTTATCCATTTTCAGGTGGTGCCAGGCGATGTGGTGGATATCACCTGCGCTGCCAAGGGCGGTGGCTCAGAAAACAAGTCCAAGATGGTTTGCCTGAATCCATCCGACTCCATCGTCGATTGGGTGCTCAAGACGGTGCCGACCATGGGCGCTGGCTGGTGTCCTCCGGGAATTTTGGGGCTTGGCATTGGGGGGACGCCGGAAAAGGCGACTGTTATGGCCAAGGAAGCCATCATGGCCCCTGTCGATATTCATCTGGTCAAAGCCAAGGCGGCTCGCGGCGAGACCCTGACCCGCATTGAGTCTCTGCGACTAGAGCTGCTTGAAAAGGTCAATGCCCTAGGCATTGGTGCGCAAGGTCTGGGCGGACTCACCACCGTGCTGGATATCAAGATCATCGACTATCCAACCCACGCTGCGAGCTTGCCTGTTGCACTGATTCCCAACTGCGCGGCAACGCGGCACGTGCACTTCGAACTAGACGGTTCTGGTCCGGCCAAGTTGGCGCCGCCTAAGCTTGAGGACTGGCCGGATGTCACCTGGAAAGCGAATCTGGAAACGTCCACGCGTATTGATCTGGATAGCCTTACGCCAGAGATGGTGGCGAGCTGGAAGCCGGGCCAGACCTTGCTGCTCAACGGTAAGATGCTGACCGGACGCGACGCCGCGCACAAACGCATTCAGGACATGCTCGCCAAGGGCGAGAAGCTGCCGGTGGATTTCAAGAACCGGGTGATTTATTACGTTGGCCCGGTTGATCCGGTTGGGAACGAGGCTGTGGGGCCGGCCGGCCCCACCACCGCCACACGAATGGATAAGTTCACCGACATGATGCTGGCCGAAACTGGCTTGATCGCCATGATCGGTAAGGCAGAACGAGGCCCGGTTGCCATCGAGGCCATCAAGAAGCACAAGAGTGCCTATCTGATGGCGGTCGGCGGCGCGGCCTATCTGGTGGCGAAGGCCATTCAGTCGGCCAAGGTCGTGGGTTTCGAGGACCTTGGCATGGAGGCCATTTATGAGTTTGACGTCAAGGACATGCCGGTCACAGTTGCGGTGGACGCGCAGGGCACCTCGGTGCATCAGACCGGGCCACGTGAATGGCAGGGTCGAATTGGAAAAATCCCTGTGGTGGCGGCATGAAGCGCCCCGGCGGCTGAAAGCTTGAATTTGTAACAAGATGTCGCATTTTCGAGATACTCAGAAACCATTCAGCCCCGATTACTAGATTGGAATTGCTTCTCAAACGGAGTAATTCCATGTTCAAAAAAATCATTCTCGTTTCAGCGCTGGGGCTGAGTCTGGGTATGCCGCAGTCCGCGCTGGCTAGGCCTGATTCGGATCGGGACCGCCCTCATTTTGGTCCGTCAAAGCATCAGTCGCATCATGGTGGCAAGCAGTGGAAGGACAGCCACAAGCATCACGCAAAGCAGCATCACAAGGCGCATCGTCGCGAGGCCAATCGGCACCACCAGCAATATCATCAACAGCAGCACAGGCGGGACCACCGCCAGGCCCATCGTGACTACCGGCGACAGTGGAATAGTCATCACTATCGCGCGCCTGCTTACCGATCCAACCATGGTCACTCAAGCCACCGGTGGCACCGTGGACACTTTATTCCGCACCACTATCGCGGACATCGGTATGTAGTGCATGACTACCACCATCACCATCTTCATCACCCACCAAGGGGTTATCACTGGGTGCGGGTCGACCGCGATTTCATCTTGGTTGCCATCACAAGCGGCTTGATCGCCTCCGTAATTTACGGCGGGTACTGATCAGATCCACTTGAATCTGAAAGTTTCAGATACAAAATAGCCCGGACTGAAATCCGGGCTATTTTTTGTGTCTGGAAGTTTCGGCAACTTCATCGCGCCAATGAGCTTTCGACAGACGAAATGCGCTTACTCGTCCTCGATCAGGTCATAGTCAGATTTTGCCGCACCACACTCCGGGCAGATCCAGTCTTCGGGAATATCGTCATAGGAGGTTCCCGGCGCAATGCCAGAATCTGGGTCGCCCAAGGCTTCATCATAGACGTGAGAACAGTAGCGGCAGCGGTAGCGTCTGGAATTGGCAGTCATATTTGAGTTCTCGTGAATTGTCAGGTTGCATCAGTTTGAATTTGTGGCTCAAAGAATACCGATACCAAAGGGTCTGTGCCATCAGGAATCCGAGCAGATTCTGAGAATCGCGGCTTGTGCACCCATAATTTGCACGGCGCAGAGCCAAGCATTGGTCATTAGGCGCGCAAGAAGTATCTCGATACGGGGTCACTCTCGATTGTGCCGGAGCGCGATTCAGTGCTAGAAACGTTCACCACAAATTACGAGGGGAGCTTGGATCAATGAGTCTCGAGGCAAACAAAAAGCTGGTTGCTGATTTCTTCGCCCATTTTGGCCGTAAGGATGTAGAGGGCGCGATGAATATGATGGCCGAAGATGGCACCTGGTGGATCGGCGGAAAGCCGGAGCTTTTCCCAATTGCCGGCTTGAAATCCAAGCAAGCCATTACCGAGATTCTCAATAGCCTGGTTCCTGGAACCAAGGACGGTCTGGCGATTACCCCCAGCGCCATGATTGCCGAAGGGAACAAGGTTGCCTGCGAGGCAGAGTCGTTTGGGGTACTGCCCAATGGCCGCACCTACAACAACGAGTACCATTTCCTGATCGAGATCAAAGACGGCAAGATTGCCTCGGTCAAGGAATATCTGGATACGATGCACACGGCAGACGTGCTTAAGGGCTGATTGGCGGTGCTCTGCAGGAGCGGCGGGATTGTTTGTGAGTTGAGGTCGTTCCGGCGGGGCACGCCCCTGTGCGGAACATCGCTTTTGCGTTTCCCAATGGGCCGATTGTTATCGAGGAACGGAAGTCGGCGGCTGGCGCTACTGGCTTTTAGCTGCGGATCAATCCGTTTGACTGCTGAAGCTTTCAGTGCCGCCGGTCTGGTGATTTCCTTGAATCTCTGCCGAAGCGCTCGGTCGGGCTTGCTAAATTGCGGTCCGGATGGCGTCGCTCATCAATTTCGTTGTCGCGAGCCGTTAATACTGGTGCTGAACTCATCTCTACCATATGCACGCTCAGGGCCCCTGACTTAAGTGCTTCCGCGAGGATCGCGCTTCTGCCAGTCACGCCCAATTTCTTGCGCGCTTGTCCAAAGAAATAGCTAACCGTTGATGCGGAAACGTCCATGATTTCGGCGATCTCATTAATCCTGTGGCCGTCCAGAGCGAGCTTGAGACATTGAGCCTCTCGCACTGTTAGCTGACGCTTCGGTACTTCTTGCGTATTTGACTCAAGGCTCAGGATTTTCTCTGCTGCCAGATGCATGAGCCAGAGCAATTGTTGTTTGATGCGAATTGCAGCAGCTGGTGTGAATGCTGGTCGTGATTCCCTTGCAAGGGAGAGGAGCCCGAAAATTCCTCTATGGGTAAGGTAGGGAACTGTAATCCCGTGAACGAGCCCAAACTCGGACGCTTTCTTGAAAACGTGTTTCTGCTCTGGAGACTCAATGATCAAATCGCTCCACATGATGGGCATAGATGATCTCAATGCATGGAGAACGACAGGGTCATTCTGAACATAACCCATAGTGTCGTACTCCTGCCGCCACTTTTTGGGGTAGTTACTCAGGAAGATATGCTCAGTCTTGTCCGGAGGAACTGGCACCTGAAGACCCAAGCCGAAGAACGTGTACTCGCAATGAGCAGCGTAAATGCCCACCTGTTTGGCGACCTCTTCTTGCGACGTCGCCTCATCAATGCGCTGCTCTACATCCAAGTCCCACGTTTCCATGCAGCCCGCCTCGTTCGCATCAAGCCCGAAAAGGGATTGCCGAATTGGCAATTGTGTCGGACTGGAAATTGTTGAATTCTATAGCATCTACGTGGCTCCCATACGTTATTTGTCGGCGTGTTGTTAGGCCGCTGCCCTGAATTTGGTAGACATCTGATTAAGGCAATGGGCAGCCGACTGCGTACTGACGGGGAGCTGGTTAACTACACAGATTACGTCTCCCACTGTTGTCGGCGAACCAATGCGTTGTAGTCCACAGAGCACGCGACGCATCATGCGTTCTACCTGCAGAGATGTGACCCACACGTAGTCACTGATACCGTTTGATGCGCCCCATGCGATGGTGCGGCCCATCAACTCTTTGGTGATATTTGTGAAAGTGGCCGAGCCTCCGCGTAAGCCTTTTGGCTGCTCCACGGCAAGTCGAGAGATTTCTCCAATGTCAGGGTGTTCCGGCATAGGATGCTGTCCTAGCAGGAATGGAAAGGTGTTCTTCAACATATTTTTCTTGACGGTCGGTCGAAGTCGGCAAGAGCCTATAACTTCATCCTCAAGTTTATCGATGATGAGGAAGTACACTGCGTCCGGGTCATCGTACTCGTCATACTCTCTGCCCTCGTTGACCTGGACCTCCCACGACAACCTTTCATGGAATACACGGCATCGCAGGCGATACATGCTCTCGATATACCGAGATGGAATGGCGTTGATGCCGTTCAAGCGGCCCGAAAGGTAGAAGTGCGTTTCGCTGGAGATTAGCTGGTTCATTTCAGAGTTCCCTAGAAGTTGAGAACTCGAAACTAGCCGACCGGCGAGCCCGGTGTGAGGTTGAGTGGCGTGTCCTATAAGAACTTATAGGGCGTAAGGCCATTTTTCCCTAATGCGGCACCCTTGGCGCGCAATCCAAGCCTTCGCGCGTTGCCCAGAAGAAAAAATGCTTGAGAGTTTGATTGCAAAAAAGCCTTGTCTTGTTCTTACCAGCTTTAGGTAACCCGCCCGGTCAGTCCGAGATTGGCTTCGAGACTCTCCCATAGTCCGATCATCAATGGACTTGACTCTGACCTGAGGTCATTTGATGGGCAGGACCTGCTCTGCGAATTCGCTCATCGGAAGGGTTAGGGGCGCTGAAAATTGGGACAGGTGATGGTCTTTCATGAGAGTCGAATATCTCACAACCTACTGTATGATAAAGAAAATACTAGGAGAAATACTCGGCCGAGGAATGGCTCGCCCAGGCGGGGTGAGTCAGCCGAGCTGAATGTTGCCGGTATACTCCGCGCCCGCCCTGTCGGGGCAATTTGTTGACGGAACATAGCGTGTCGGATTCCCCTAGCAATTTCTTACGTACCCTTATCCAGCAGCAGCTAGAAGCAGGACAGTTTGCTGAGGGTATCGTTACGCGATTCCCGCCCGAACCAAATGGCTATCTCCATGTCGGGCATGCCAAGTCGATATGCCTCAATTTCGGATTGGCAGAGAAATTTGGAGGGACGTGTCACCTCAGACTTGATGACACCAATCCTGACAAGGAGAGTCAGGAGTATATCGATGCCATCGTGGAAGACGTCCGGTGGCTTGGGTTTGAATGGCAAGGGCAAGTGCGCCATGCCTCACACTATTTCCAGCAACTGTATGACTGGGCTATTCACCTGATAGAGCAAGGCCTTGCGTATGTGGATGACCAGACCTTGGAAGAGGCGAGGGAAAATAGGGGGACGCTGACAATTCCAGGGCGGAACAGTCCATACAGAGATCGCAGTGTGGAAGAGAATCTCTCATTATTTGAGAAGATGAAGTCAGGAGAACTGGCAGAGGGGAGTTGTGCGCTGCGGGCCAAGATCGACATGGCCGCGCCTAATATGAATATGCGTGATCCGATCATGTATCGAATCCGAAAGGCGTATCACCATCAAACTGGCAATGCTTGGTGCATCTACCCATCTTATGATTTTGCGCAAGGGCAATCGGACGCAATCGACGGTGTTACACATTCTATTTGCACCCTTGAGTTCGAGGATCACAAGCCGCTCTACAACTGGTTCATTGAGAATCTGCCGGTCCCCGCTTCTCCTCGGCAATATGAGTTTGCTCGACTTAATTTGAGCTACACCATTACCAGCAAGCGAAAGCTTAAGCAGCTTGTTGACGAAGGCCATGTATCCGGTTGGGATGACCCGCGAATGCCGACGATCCAGGGCATGCGCAGACGAGGAATACCGGCAGTTGCACTAAGAAAGTTTTGCGAGATGATTGGCGTCAGTCGCGCGGCCAACACAGTAGATGTGGCAATGCTGGAACATGCTATGCGCGATGAATTGAACGAAAGTGCGCCGCGGGCGATGTGCGTAATTGATCCGCTCAAAGTAGTAATCACCAATTACCCCGAAGGCAAGACGGAACGATTCGTGGCGGCGGGTCATCCGAATCACAGTGATTTCCGGGAACGCGAGTTGCCTTTTTCGCGGGAGATTTGGATTGAGCGTGATGATTTCCGCGAAGATGCCAATAAGAAATACAAGCGTCTGGTCTTAGGCAAAAAAGTTCGGCTCAGGAACGCTTATGTCATTGTGGCCGACAAATGTTTGAAGGACGCTGCTGGAAATATTACCGAGGTACAGTGCAGGTACGAACCGGAAACGCTGGGTGGAGATTCGGCGGACGGCGTCAAACCAAAGGGTGTAATTCACTGGGTCTCGGTCCAGCACGGGGTACCTGTGGAAGTGCGGCTCTACGAGCGCCTCTTCAACGTAGAAGCGCCTGATAGAGGGGGTGCCGACCTCATTGCGAGCCTCAATCCTAGCTCCCTAGAAGTACGGCCGAACTGTTGGGCAGAGCCGTCCTTGTCCTCAGCCGATCCAGAGCAGGTATTTCAGTTCGAACGGCTGGGGTATTTCGTTGCAGATCGCAGGGACTATTGCTCGAAGCGTCCGGTTTTCAATCGAACGGTGACCTTGCGTGACACCTGGGCCAAGATTGAAGAGAAGGTTCGCTGAGTAAGGGCTATGTCTGATCTTCCCCGGCCCGTGTGCTGGCGCGGAAAGTTCTGAGTCTCTGTCGGTTGTTCCTAAGATTCGCGAAGAATGACATTGAGTTCGCTTTTTTTGAGTCAATAGTCTCGATTAATGAGAGTAACAATAAGGAACAATTTCCTTAATCGCATCTTGCCAGCTACTGTGTCGTCTGAGTTCCGAATCGATTTTTCAAATGGAGGAAGGCAATGTCTAGCAATTCAAAATGCCCGATGGCCGCGGTCGGTGGGCAGCATGCGGTTACAGGCGCTCGCGGAAACGCACAGTGGTGGCCAGATCAGCCAAACCTGAAGATCCTGCATCAGCATTCGGAGCGCGCTAATCCGACGGCGCAAGATTTCAACTATGCCGAGGCTTTCAAGTCTCTTGATCTGGATGCGGTTGTGCAGGATTTGCATGCCCTGATGACAGATTCTCAGGATTGGTGGCCTGCTGACTATGGTCATTACGGGCCTCTGTTCATTCGCATGGCCTGGCACAGCGCGGGCACCTATCGCATTTCTGATGGTCGCGGCGGAGCTTCTACGGGGTCACAAAGATTTGCCCCGCTCAATAGCTGGCCCGACAACGGCAATCTGGACAAAGCACGGCGCTTGTTGTGGCCTATCAAGCAGAAGTACGGCCAGAAGATTTCCTGGGCCGATTTGATGATCCTCGCCGGAAACGTTGCGCTGGAATCCATGGGCTTTAAGACCTTCGGTTTCGCAGGTGGTCGCGAAGACATTTGGGAGCCTGAGGAAGACATCAACTGGGGCCCGGAAGCCGAATGGCTGGGGGATGAGCGCTACAGCGGCGAGCGCGATCTGCAGGAGCCGCTCGGTGCGGTTCAGATGGGCCTTATCTACGTGAACCCGGAAGGTCCTAACGGAAAACCCGACCCTGCAGCGTCAGCGCGAGATGTTCGCGAAACCTTCGCACGAATGGCGATGAACGATGAAGAAACGGTTGCCCTGCTGGCAGGCGGGCATACGTTCGGAAAATGTCACGGTGCGGGTGATCCCCAGCACGTTGGCGCCGAACCTGAGGGCGCTGCATTGGAGGCGCAAGGATTTGGCTGGGCCAATTCCATGGGCAGCGGCAAGGCGGGCGACGCCATCACCAGCGGACTGGAAGGCGCATGGACAGCAACGCCGGTGACCTGGGATCACAGCTACCTTGAGACGTTGTTTGCTCACGAATGGGAACTCACCAAGAGTCCTGCGGGCGCACATCAATGGACCCCTAAGGGTGGCGTCAAAAATGTCCCTGACGCGCATGACAGCTCCAAGTCACACGCACCGATGATGTCGACTGCCGATCTTGGTCTGCGCGCCGATCCGGACTACGAGAAAATTGCCCGACGCTTCCTCAATGACCCGCAAGCATTTGCGGATGCATTCTCCCGCGCCTGGTACAAGCTGACGCATCGGGATATGGGGCCAGTTTCCCGTTACCTCGGACCCTTGGTTCCGAAAGAGGAATTGATTTGGCAGGATCCGGTTCCCAAAGTTGAGTATCCGCTGGTGAATCAGGCGCAGATTGACGGCCTCAAGAAAGCAATTCTTGACTCAGGTCTGTCCGTGTCTCAATTGGTGAGTACCGCGTGGGCGTCGGCTTCAACCTACCGCGATTCCGACAAGCGCGGCGGTGCAAACGGTGCCCGGATTCGACTGGCACCGCAAAAGGACTGGCCTGTCAATCAGCCGGCTGAACTTGCGCAGGTGCTCAAGGTGCTGGAATCCATCCAGGCCTCCTTCAATGCTGGCAGCGAGAACGCGAAAATCTCTCTGGCTGATTTGATTGTGTTGGCTGGAAATACCGCTATCGAACAGGCTGCTGGCAAGGCCGGTCACCAGGTGTCGGTTCCATTCGCACCTGGCCGCACGGATGCTTCACAGGAGCAGACTGATGTAGAAGCGCTGGCCGTGCTTGAACCCAGTTCAGATGGATTTCGCAATTACCACGCGGATGGCAATGCAATGAGGCCAGACATTGCCCTGATTGACCGGGCCCAGCTGCTTACCTTGAGTGCGCCGGAAATGACGGTTCTGGTGGGCGGTCTGCGTGTGCTCGGCGCCAATACCGGTGGGTCAAAGCACGGCGTGTTTACCCATCAGCCAGGGCAGTTGAATAACGCGTTCTTTGTCCACCTGCTTGATATGGCCACGGAATGGAAGCCTGGGCAGACCAATGGAATCTATGAGGGCAGGGACCGTGCTTCCGGGAAGATTGCGTGGACAGGGACCCGAGCTGATCTGCTTTTTGGTTCAAACTCGCAGCTGCGCGCCATTGCGGAGGTCTATGCAAGTTCGGATGCAGACAAAAAGTTTGTGGATGATTTTGTCAGTGCGTGGACCAAAGTCATGAACCTGGATCGCTTCGACCTGCGTTGAGCAGTCTTAATTGATTAAGACCATTGCGACTTCCGTCCCCGCCATGCCCAACAGGACTTGGCGGGGACGGAAGTTTTTAAGGCCGGTGCAAGCGAGGCGGTTCAATATTCCGAGCGAGCATCGCCTCGCTCAGTGACAACTACTGGCCACTCCACTTCGGCGCCCGCTTCTGTGCAAATGCGGTTGGCCCTTCAATGATGTCACCAGACTTAAATAGCGCTTTGACTGCCGGGTAGCTCTGCTGTTCGGCATAGGCCTTGGCGATGGTCGCTTCGTTCAGGCCTTCGCGTACGACCTCTTTCGAAGCACGTATCGACATCGGGCTGTTGGCAATAATCAGCTTGGCCATGCTCCTGGCTTCTGACATCAGCTCTGCAGCGGGCACTACCTTGTTGACGAAGCCCAGCGTTTCACCTTCGCTCGCAGACACCTTGCGCGCCGTCAGGATCATTTCCATTGCGCGCTTTTCGCCAATCTGGCGCGGCAGACGCAGCAGTCCGCCCGCCAATGCGGCAATGCCGACCTTGGGCTCGGGCAGGGCGAAGCTCGCGGTGTCCGCGGCCAGGATGACGTCGCAGGCCAGCGCAATCTCGAAGCCGCCACCCATGGCAACCCCGTTGACGGCCGCGATCACAGGCTTGTTCATGTCAAAGCGTGCCGTAAGGCCTGCAAAGCCCTTCAGGGGCGGGCTGATGCGATCTCCGCGCATCATCGCCATGCTCATGTACTTGAGGTCATTGCCTGCGCTAAAGGCCTTGTCGCCAGCGCCTGTGAGAATTGCGACCCACTGGTCCGGGTCTGCATCAAACTCGTCAAACACCTCCTGCAGTTCCGCGTTGGATTGCGGGTGCAAGGCGTTCATCAACTCAGGGCGGTTGATAGTGATGATGCTCAGGTGTCCCTCACGCTCAACCGTGCAGTACTTCAGTTTGCGCTGACTGCGATCCCTCGGCTGATCTCCGGCTTCCCAAATCAGGTCGCCAAAAGCATCGATCCGAACGTGACCTTTGTTGCCGATGGCATTGCACTGGGTCGATAGCAGCAGTGACAACGATGCTTCATCATCGCTTGGCACCTTCGCCAGAGTTCGCTTGTTTTCAGGGGTACGCAAGACAACCAGGCCATGTAGTGGCTGGCCATCGCGACCATAGGCAACGGTATAGGTCTCGATGCTTGCAGGCCCCTCGTAGCTATTCAGCACTTCGGGGATCGGATCACGAGCAGTGTCAGCCTCGGCCTGCACGGAGTCATCCATGGAGAGTGGGGTCGGGGCAGGGTGGGTACTCAGCAGCATCGCGTGGTGCTTATTCACGTAACCGCCCTGGCCGTAGAGCATGCCTGGCTTATCGGAGTTCTCGCGCAGCTTGCGCACCATGGCGCATAGCGCGTGCGTCATGTAGTTATTCAGTGGTCCGCCAAAAAATGTGAGTCCGCCTGCGACTGTGGGCGAGATTTCACTGCTAGTTTTTCCAAGTGCCCTTAAAGCCATCTTGGGAACCACGGGGAAACAGCTGTACAGCTCAACTGGCCCGAAATGCTCTGCACTCCCACCGGCGATCTGCATCACGCGATTGAGCACCATCAGCTGTGCGGCGCTGTGGTCGTAGCGGTCGCGCTTCAGCCAGTCTTCCGGTTCGCGCGCCTGAGCACTGCCCCAGATATGGACGATACGATCTTCCGCGATGCCTGCTGCCCGCGCCGCAGCCAGACTGGTGACGATGACGGCAGCGGCCTGGTTGACCATCGGGTTGGCCGTCATCAATTTAGGATAAGGCCAATTGATGAGACGGTTCTTCGGACCGATGGCGCTTATTTCTTCTGCAGTGGCGCCCTTGGACAACCAGGCGGTGGGGTTGTCTGCTGCAACGCTGGCGTACATAGACCAAAGCTGGGCCGATTCGGCCATCCCTTGGGCGGGCGTCTGATTCCACGCCGCCTGCGCGGCCATTTCATACAAGGGATAGACCCGCGCAGGATCGACGACATCGAGCTGCTCAGCAATCGGGCTCATTTCGAAGCTGCTGGATGCAAAGCGTGTGGCCTTGTCGCGGGGTGCCGGCGGTGTCCAGTTTCCGGGGTTTGCGGAAGGATTCATCTCGCCACTGACCATTGCAGCGATCCCCATGTTGCCCCCGGCTTTGGCCAAACGAGCAGCAGTATGCATGGCCTCACCACCCACAATGGCTGCCACGCTCAGTTCGCCCTTGGCAATGCGAACCGCCGCTTCATAGACCAGACGAATCGGCGTTTCACCACCCATGCTGGCGTTGACGGTTCTAGCGGGGCTTATATCGAGCCGTGTGCAAAGTTGAGACACGGGGTCCTCGTAAGGCCATGACATTAGGCCGATCAACTCCAGGGACTCGACTCGCTTGAGAAAACCGCCTCCGGCATCTGCGTCTGCCGCTTTCAACGCGTGCGCCATCAGCGCTAGAGCCTCAAGAGCCTGCTCGAGCGTCTCGGGACGATCGACGTATTCCCCCACACCGACGATGACAGGGATGTTTTCTGGATGGCTGTTGCTCAAGTGCTTTTCTCCCACCTGTTTTGGCAACCCGGCGCCGCGATTTGATCAAACCTGCGGCACGCGAGGCAGATCCAGACACGGATTCTGGCCCACTTCAGCGGCTTGGATCAGGGCAGAACAACCGGGGTACTGATTGTTGATTTGATGATCGCGGCCTAGGGTTGTGGAATCACTCGGTGGAGTCAAATTCCGCTGTGGGCTATTGCCGCTGGCGGCAGAGAAAGACCGTCCCTGCCAACGCGCTGCCACAGTTGAGCGGTCAGGGTAAGGGAGATTTCGCGGCAGAAACGATCAGGGCCTCCAGAGTCATCTGGAGGCCCTCGTGTATCGCACAACAACGAGAAAGCGCTTGCTTAGCTGCGCGAAGATTTGGTCTTGACGCCCTCGGTCAGCAATTTTGGCGGAGTGTCCAGATGGAATGCATCGAACTCCCGCGACTTGTCGTGAGCCAAGTTGTCGGTCATCGGCTCCGGCGGATTCCAGGGGCGTGCATTGGGCGCGCCGCCGTCGATACGGATGCAAGAGCCGTTGATGTAGGCGGCGGCTGGCGACAGCAGATAGGTAATGGCGCCGGAAACCTCGGCGACATTGCCATAACGCTGTGCGGGAACTGATGGCGGATACTTGAGAATGTCGGCCTGCACATGGGGCTCGTAGGTATCGAAGCCGCTGCTCGCGATACCGCCCGGTGCAACGCAATTTACCCGCACGCCGGAGTGGGCCCATTCGGCTGCGGCGGTCTGGCTCAGTGTCCACATGCCACCGCGGGCAGAGCCGGAGTGGCCATAGTGGAACCAGCCACCCCAGATGTCGGCAATCATGTTCACGATCGCGCCGCCATTGTTTTTCATCCAGCGGTTGTAGACCTCACGCATGACCATGAAGCCGCCAAAGAGGTTCAGGCGCACGACGGCCTCAAATCCCTTGCTGCTGATTTCTTCCAGAGGCTGTCGGTACTGGCCTCCCGCGTTATTGACCAGGCAATCGATACGGTTGTGTTGGGCGAGCACGCTCTCAACCATCGCGATGACTTCATCTTCTTTGCGGATATCACAGGCATGGCAACTGATGCGTTCAGATGAGATGCCTGCATCCTCGATTTCCTTCTTGACGCCGTCGAGCTTGTCCAGATTGCGACCGACCAATGCCACCGTGGCACCCAGAGAGGCTAGTTCGTGTGCACTGCAGCGACCTATGCCGCTTCCGCTACCTGTGATGATGACAACCTGATTCTTGAAAATGTCGGGGCGAAAGACGGACTGATAGCTCATGGTGATAATTGTTTTCCGATTGTTTTTTCAAGTTTGGCTTGGAAGATTGCCGACCGGGTTCTCAAGAACATAAATGAATGCAGCCCCTCATGGCGATGAGGGGCCGCATTGTTTGAAACGGGGCAGCGAGTTCAGACGCCGACGGTGGCGGCTTTACCGACGTCGAGTCCTGGTTCGTTCTGCCAGTCTGGCCATCCTGCGGCTTTGTTTTGTTCGGCTGCGAGTTTGAGTTCTTCGGGTACGGCGAACTCGGTATCCCAGCGTTTCAGGGCCGGCATGATGATCATGTTATGCCACAGCGGCGGGATCAGGGCGGACAGGAAGCACAGGAACACGGATGGCATCGGGATGGATTCTTCGTGTGGCTTGAGCTTGTAGTACACCTCGTAGGAGTTGAGGTGATGGCCAGCATGGTTGGTGATTTCAAAGGCCATGGTGCGTGAGAACCAGCCCAGGTGATTCCAGACGTGGCGTCGGCCGATGGGGGCACCCTTGAGGCGGATCAGGCCGTAGTGCTGGAAGTAGTTGAATGATTCCACCCAGGCGCGGGCAACAATCTGTGCGGCCAGTGCCAGACCCACGGCGAGCCAGCCGCCGATCATAAACATCACCACATGGAACACGGCCAGGGCGAGCAGGGCACGGTAGCCGCGATGACGGATGTTCCAGGGGCTCAGGCCTTTCTTCTTGAGCGCCTGACCTTCCATCTTCTGGGCAAAGATCGTGCTTTCGATCAGGGCCTTGCCGGTGAAGCTGTAGAGGTCTTTGCCACGCGGGGCGGTGTCGCCGTCTTCGGTGGTGGCCACATCGATGTGATGGTTGATCACATGGCCGATGTCGCGGGTGCAGTCCAGATAGCAGAGTTGCACATAGTGGCCGATGGCACGGGCGACGGGGCTGCGCATGTGATACAGCTCATGAGAAGCCGGCACCAGCGGGATCACGCCCATCCAGGCCACGCTCATCACCGCACCAAACATCTGCCAGCCGGTGAGCTGACCCAGGGAGACTTGCCAGGCCATGACGCCGAACAGCAGCAGCGGCAGGATGGCGCAGATCCAGATCGGGATATTGGCCAGTGTGGCATTGCTCATCTTGCGCTGGCTGTAGTCACGCGGCAGGACCGAATCCAGAACCGCCAGCACCGGGAAGCTGATGATGCCCACCCAGACCCAGTTGCCACCCGCAATCATCCCCGCAAACGCCGCCGCCAGCACGCCAACAGGGGTCCAGTATTTCAAGTAGTCCATGGTTCTTCCTCCAATGCACACGATGTGATTCAGTCGGTTTTCGTCGTGGTCTGCTTCTTCGCAGCCATCGCCAATGTTCAGGAGCGTATAACGAACAAATACATAATGCAATTGTGTGATTTGTAGTTTCCGACGAACGGTCGCATGCTTACCATTGTTCAGACGCAAATAACGCATTAACGTATAATGCATCTAGTCGCGAATAACTTAGTCAGGAAGTGCAAGTCCATGAAAATGAAAGAACTGGAGCGCCGGACCGGCGTGAGCAGGCAAATGGTGCAGTTCTATCTGGCTCACGGTCTGCTTCCAGAGCCTCACCGGCCCAAACCCAATGTGGCCGAGTACGGCGAGGAACATGTTCGCGCCATTGGCGTAGTGCGCCGTCTGCAAACGGAAGGGCGACTCAAGATCAATGAGATCAAACAGGCTCTCAATGGGACTCAAGCGTCGGCCGGAAGCGAAGTCGCGGTGCTTCCACATTTGGAGACTTTGTTCGCCTTGCGGACCGGGCTGGACAATCAATTAGTGCCGTTAAAGTCTCTGCTCGGCCGTAATGCGCAGGTGGCGTCGGACAGCAAGATTCTGGAGGAAGTCGATGCCATCGAAATTCGGCAGGAGAACGGAGAAGCCGTTGTGACGCGGATGGATGCGCAGATCATCACGTTATGGGGGGAGTTGCGCGCTTCCGGCTACACCGAGTCCCGAGGCTGGTCACCGAAGGTTGTGGCAATGTATGTGAAGGCAGCTCGTGACCTTGCCAATGCGGAAATTGACCTGTTTGAAAAGCACTTCGACTCAGACATGCCAGTGGAGGAACGCGCAGCGATGGCAGAGGCGGGCAGCAAGCTGATGCTCGGTGTGTTCACTGTCCTGAGAATGAAGGCTGAATTTGATGCATTCGAGCGGGCCGAGAATGGACCAGAGGTCCTGGCAGAGCGCCGGATGAAGCAAAGCGTGCCGGTTCGGGAAGTGGCTTAGCCGCTCCCGTCTTAAGTGGCGACACATGTCGCGACATGGCCTGAGGCCAGACTTATCTAAATTGAGCTGAGGAAGCGCGGGTGATGGGGTGGCCCTGTTGCTCGGGTTTGCAAAGCTGTTGCGGCCTAACTAGCATGCTAGCATCTTCAATATCTATCACGCGGCCCATAAGGGCCTGCGATCTGTTCATCTAGCTGAGGGAAGTCATGTCAAATCAATATGATGCAATCATCATTGGAAGTGGAATCGGTGGTGGCGCTATTGGCGCGATGCTGGCCCATCAGGGCTGGAATGTGTTGCTGCTGGAGCGCAACAAGCGCTTGGGCGGTCGCTGCATCTCCTATGAGCGCAATGGCTGCATGATGGATTTGGGTTGGCACTTCTACTGCCTGAGCGACAAGGGCCCCTTGCAGGAAGTCTGCAACCGCGTGGACATGCCCAATGGCATTCCCTGGAACCAATTGAACGGCACTTCCTACATTCAGGTGGGGGATGTGCAACGAAAATACTCCAAGAAATCCATGATGGAAGTCGTGGCTGAGGAAGAACGTGAGAATTTCGAGCGTCTGTTCAAGGACGTCTTCACCCTGAGTGACGACGAACTCTCCGAGCTCTGGTACGTGTCCGTGGGGGATTGGGTCAAGAGCTACACCAGCGACAAGATGGCCTACGCACTGATCGAAAGCTTCGCGGCGCAGTATTTCTGCGTGCCGGCCAAGGAAGCCAGTGCCACTGAATTCATCCGCGCATTTCGTGAGGTGATGTCCAACCGCGCGACTGCCTATCCCTCAGGTGGCAATTTCTCCGTCCCTCTGGTGTATCTGGACGCCATCGAAAAATACAAGGGCACCGTCAAGAACGAGACGCCGGTTGAAAAGATCATCGTCGAGGATGGTGCCGCTGTAGGCGTACGGACCAAGGACGGTGAGGAGTATCGAGCGCCGGTCATCATCAGTAATGCAGACATCAAGGCCACGATCAACGAATTCGTCGGGCCCGAGCATTTTCCGAAAGCCTACGTGGACCGCATCAATGAACTGACCTATTCCGGTCACGGGGTGATGCTGCGCGTGCTGTGCTCCGAGAAGATCAGCGAGAAGCAGGTGGTCATTTTCATCCCGGATAATGAAAACCCGCCGTGCAAGGTCACCGATGAAATGAAGGCTGGCATCGTGCCCAAACTGATCGGAGGATGCTTCGGATCGCCTAGCAACTTTGACGAAAACCTGGCACCGCCGGGCAAGCAGATGATCACTTCTCTGCACGCCTGCCCGGCAGATATTCGCGACAACATCGATGAATGGCGCGAATCACTGATGCGCTCTTTCTACGCGGTATACCCTGAGGCAGAAGGCAAGGTTGAAAAAGTTTGGGTTGATCCGCCTTCGCTGGTGAAGGGCATGGCTGGAGAAACCGGCGCCATCATCGGCATCGGCCAGACCGTAGATCAGATTCATGAAAAGCGTCCGTCGCAGGTCACACCGCTGAAGGGACTGTACCTGTCGTCCTCCGAAGCCGGTGGTCACGGTATCGGGACAGAGCTTGCAGCTACCAGTGCGCTGGAATTGTTCGAGATTCTCAGACCGATGATCGATTCACGGGCGGCTGCATAAGCCTGTAGAAAAGCACTCGAAATGGCCACTCCAGTCACTCGTCTGACACGCTCAGGACAAGGCCGCTCCCCCCAGCCCAGCGCTGGCTGGAGTCGCGCCATGGTGCGTGGCCTGCGGCCCAATGATCTCTCCGGTAAGGCCGGAGAAATCGCTTCCGAACTTGAAGAGCGCTTGGAACGCGGCGAGTATCAGTTCGGCGAGGCGCTTTCCATTTATGCACTGGCAAAACAGTTTGATGCCAGCCGGCAGCCCGTGGCCTCGGCCGTGCTCTACCTGCGCGGAGTTGGCTATCTGGAAATCATCCCGCAGGTGGGGTGCCGGGTGGTTTCACCTTCGCAACAGGAGGTCGAGGATTTCTACGTCCTGTTTTCCCGGACAGAGGCCCTCATCAGCCGCTTTGCCGCAGAGCGACATACCGAAGAGGAATCTCAATCCCTGTTCGAGATGTCAGAGGAACTGTCGCAGAACCCGTTCCAGACTTCTCAGGACCGGCGCACCATGGCCGACGGCATCTCCCTGTTTCACGATCAGATCAGCGCCATGGCACGCTCCAAGCTGTTGCTTGAACGCATCGGCAACTTGCGGCGAATTTTTCGCTTCTATCTGAGCCAGGGACGCACGCGACCCGACCCTGTTGCGGGGCCGCCGCATCAGTTGAATCAGTCACGACTCGAACTTGTTGAACAGATCCGGTCACGCAATGTGGCGGGCGCTGAAGCCAGCACTGAGGCCTATATTCTTGGCAGCTTGCCCGACTGGTCGCGCGTAGTCTGAGGGCCAGAGCTTAGTCATCCTGCGGGCAGCTGGAGTGTCTGCCCAGTACCGCCCGTAGACCGATCCGGCAGATGCCCCCCCGTTTTGGGGTTACTGCTGACCCTCAGCACACCTATGCTCTGATCTGGCAATGAGCCGCCGCCAATGGCAGGCTCACGCCTCTATAAAAAATGTGAAACGCCGCCGCAGGCTGTCTTGAAGCCTGGCGTTTGTTCACCAGAAAGATCAGATCAGCGTGCCTGGAGGCAAGATGAGTCAAGCAAGTGAAGCGGCTGCAATGCCGAAGACCGTTGATGGCGTGATGGCAGCCGCTCAACAGATGGCGGGCCTGGAGGATTTTGGCGATCTGAATTTCCTCGACTCATTGGGCCGCCTGTTGAAAGCCTTCCAGACCGAGGCGGACCTGAGTGAACTCGGCGAGCAGCTTGCTTACGGCGGCGTCATCAATAACCTGGTCAACCGTTTGCGTTACGTACGTGATCTCAAGGCGCACCCGGAAATTCTGGAAGAGAAAATCGAGCGCCCGATCGTCATTCTGGGCTTGCCCCGAACCGGAACCACCAAGCTTCAACGCGTTCTGTCTGCCAGCCCGCAGGCGCTGGCAATGGAGTACTGGCGCATGATGAATCCCGCGCCATTTCCGGGAGAAGAGCCGGGCAAGCCCGTCGAGCGCATCCAGATGGCGCGCGATGCCGTGCAGATGCTGTCTGAGAATTTCCCGGGCTTCATGGCACGCCACCCGACCGAAGCCGAGGTTCCCGACGAAGAAGTCTTGCTGATGCAGGGCTCGTTTCAATGCGTGGTGACATGGCTGTTTGCGCATATTCCGTCGTTCTACGAGTTCTGCATGAACACGAACCAGCGGCCGCTGTATGACTTCCTGCACGGCCAGATGCAGTACATGCAGTGGCAACAGGGCGGGGCGCAGGGGCGCTCCTGGATCATGAAATCACCCTGCCACACCGGATTCATCGATACGCTTCTCGAAGTATTTCCAGACGCTGTTTTTGTTCATTGTCATCGCGACGTGAACGTTGTCATGCCGTCCATGTCCGGGCTGACCGAAGAGATGCGCCGCATCCACAGTGACCAGATTGACAGCTCGATCATCGGCCCCGAAATGCTGGATTACTTCGGGACCATGATGGATCGCTACATCGACCTTCGCGAGCGCCTGCCAAGTGAACGCTTCATGGACGTTCATTACATGGAAATCATGACCAATCTGGAGGACGTGATCGAGCGTGCATTCGCCTTGGCTGGGCGCAAGCTTGACGCAGAGACGCTGGCAAACGCCCAGCAGTTTGACGAAGAGCGGCCCCAGCACTATCTGGGCAGCTACACCTATGCCGCTGAGGACTATGGGTTCTCTCAGGACATGATCAGTGCGCGGTTCGCCCGTTACGCCAAGCGTTTTGCCGAATTCAACAAATAATCCAATCCACAAGATTTTGAGGAGCCTTCATGCCGTACAGCACGAGCCTTAATGCACACACGTTTTCCGATCCTGCTATCTGGCAGGAAGTCGTCAAGTCGATGGCGGAGATTGAAAAACTCGTCTGGAATGACGAGCGGGTCACGGATGATCTCACGCGAGCCGAAGGTGTTCGCCAGCTGACGCGTCTGATTGGCGGGGCACTGCCGGTCACCATGGAGACCGTTGATCCTGAGCATCCGCAGTTCCTGCAGTTGTTGAGCACGCGCGTTCAGTGGGGCCTTCCTTCAGCCGACTGTCACTACATCTGGGCCCCCCTGCACGGGCGCAATGTTTATCGCATCGTTGGCGATCGCGGTACCGCTAAGTTGTTTGATATTGAAATTCGAAACGACACCTTTGCGCATCTGGGCGACTGGAGCCTGCATGCACGACTGGGTGAGGTGGAAGTTGGGCCAGAGAATCAGGTCGAAATATTCCTGAGCCGTGAACGACCGGCTGGCGCTGTGAACTGGGTCGAGCTACCGGAGGGTCGCTGCGACATTATCCTGCGTCAGTATTTCTACGACTGGGACAAGGAACAGATGGCGCGCCTGACCATCGAAAACCAGAACGCGATCTATCCGCCGCCGCCGCTGACGGAAGAAACCATTCGCAAGAATCTCGAATTGTTCTGTGATTTTCTGCAACAGGTCCCGCCGGTGTTCCGCCAATCTGTTGAGACCTACTACCAGCATCCGGTCAATACCATGGCTTTTGATGCCATTGACTATGGATTCCGCGCGCTGACCTATGGCAAAGGTGCCTATCAGTGTGGTGAGGATGAGGCCCTGCTGGTCGAGGTGGAACTGCCCAAGACCCAGTACTGGAATATCCAGCTCGCCAGTCATTTCTGGGAAGCACGCGACTATCATCTTCGCCAGAACTCGCTCAATGGACATCAGGCACAAGTGGATTCTGATGGCGTGTTTCGGGCGGTGATCTCGCACAAAGATCCCGGCATTGCCAACTGGCTCGATGCGGGTGGCAATCAGACCGGGCTGATGACGATTCGCTATTACGAGGCGGACTCGACGCCCATTCCCACCGTCACGCGCGTGCCGTTCTCTGACCTGGCCAAAGCCTTGCCGGCCGATGCCCAGACGGTGACGACTGAGCAACGCCAAAAGACCTTGCGTAACCGCGCACGTGCTATGCAGCGCCTCAACCGCGATTGATCACAGCTTAGGCAGAGACAGAAATTATGAAGAGCAAGATTGAGAGTCTGTTTTCACTCGATGGCCGGGTTGCGCTGGTGACGGGTGCGGGTACCGGCATGGGCCGTCAGTTCGCCAATACGCTTGCAGCCGCTGGGGCCAAAGTGGTCTGTGTCGCGCGCAATGCCGAGCGGCTCGAAGCTGTCGCTGCGGGCATCTGCGATGCAGGCGGCAAAGCCGTTGCGGTTGCTGGCGATGTGGCCAGCACGGAGGGTGTCGACCAGGTTTTTGATAAGGCGGAAAAGGCATTTGGTCGGGTCAATCTGCTGATCAACTGCGCGGCGCAAGTTGATTTCGGAATGTTTCCGGATGTGAAGGACGAAAATTGGGACAACCTGATCAACGTCAATTTTTCGGGAATGATGCGTACCTGCCGAAGTTTTTCCAGCCGTTTGATTGCAGCAGGCGAGCCCGGAACAATCGTGAACATCACCTCGATCATCGGTGAGCAGGTCATCCCGGGCATCCCCACCTACGGCACGCTCAAGGCCGCAGCCATACAGCTGACGCGCTCCATGGCGGTTGATCTCACGGCGCATCGTATTCGGGTCAATGCCTTGTCACCCGGTTACTTTCAGACCGAGATGGCGTCCTCGCTGTTTGAATCGGACGCGGGCAAGGCATTGATCGAGCGTCATCCGCTCAAGCGGCTGGGGCAGGTGCAAGAGCTCGACGGGCCCTTGCTGCTGCTGGCCAGCGAGGCTTCCAGCCACATGAACGGATCCGTGGTCACCGTTGACGCGGGGCATTCGACTTACCTGTATTGAGTCGGCAAGCTGACCAGCCTAATAGACAGGCCAGCTTGACCGCTGGCCTGTCGGTTTCTACCTTTGTGTTGTTCCATGGTCATTTCGACCTTGAAGGAACACCAGAGGAGACATGCCGCGCAAGAAGGCAGCCAGCTTGGATCATCGGTCAGGGCATCCGCCCATGATTCGCACGAAATTGGAACCGCCTCGCGGCGCGCGCCGCATGGTGCCGCGCGAGCGCGCCCTCAAATTACTGTCACTGGGTTCCGAGCGCCTTTTGACCCTGCTCAGAGCGCCCGCAGGATTCGGAAAAACCACAGTGCTCGCCGACTGGCGTGGGCAATTGCTTGCTGCCAGCCGTCCGGTTGCCTGGGTCACGCTGGACGAGGATGATAACGACGCCAGCTCCTTCGTGAGCTATGTCATCCGCGCGCTGGGAGAGGCGCTTGGCAGTCTGGCAGATCACGTGCCTGAGCTTTCGGCCAACCCGGAAAGTGCAACGCCGAAAGTCACCCTGACCTCGGCCATCAATGCGCTGGATTCAATTGATGCCACGCTCACCCTGGTGCTCGATGACTATGACCGTGTGACCGCCTCTGGCATCCACGATCTGATGTCTTTTCTCCTGCTTCACGCGCCCGGAAACTTGCGCATAGTCATCGCGGCGCGCGCCGAGCCACCGCTGCCGCTGGCGTATTTGCGTGCGCACGATGATCTGGTCGAGATCAACGACGCTCATCTGCGGTTTAATCTTGAAGACGCGCGTCGATTCTTTGGCGAGGTTGGTGCCTTGAAGCTGGATGCCGGTCAGTCGCGGGCCCTGCACGAAGCAACCGAGGGCTGGGTGGCCGGCATGCAGCTCGCCGCCATCTCTCTGCGTGACCGGGCCGACACGCATCGCGTGATCGATGCATTGCCGGGTCGGTTTGTCGCCATTAATGATTATCTGTCTGAGGTTGTCTTACCCAATCTGAATGCGCCAACCGTAGATTTCTTGCTGCACAGTTCCATTCTGGAGCGCATGAACGGCCCCCTGTGCGCAGCGGTCACCGGTCGCGCCGATGCCGCCGAGCAACTAGGCGATCTTCATCAGCGAAACTATTTTCTGCAGTCGCTGGATGCCGAACAGAGCTGGTTCCGGTTTCACGCCCTGTTCCGTGATTTTCTCCGCACCGAACTTGCCCGACGTTTTCCCGAGGCAGTAAGCGGGCTGCACACCCGTGCTGCCAACTGGTTTGCCGAGCATCGGCTGTGGGCAGAGGCGGTACGACACGCGTTGGCGGCAGATCGCATTGATTTGGCGGCGGAATGGGTCGAACACTGCGCCATGCGTGAAGTCGAAGACAGCCGCGTACATGTGCTGCTGTCCTGGGCACGAAAAATTCCTGATTCAGCGATTAGATCGCGCCCCCGGCTGCAGTTGGCTGTGGCCTGGGCGTTGCTGCTGACCATTGAGCTGGATGCGGCCATGGAGCACGTTGAAGACATGGAAGCACGGCTGACAAAAAGTGAATTCAAGAACAGCACGGCAGTTGAATCCGAGTTACTTGCGCTGCGGTTCTGCATCACCGCGCTGAAAGACGATACCGCAGCCGCGCTGCCATTCGGCGAAGCTTTCGCCAAGCGATTGCGTGGCGGCAAAAATTTTGAAGAGCCAGTGGTCTGGGCGGTGCAGGCCACACTCAACGGTCTGACACATTGCTATCAGAAGGCGGGGCGTCTGGAAGAAGCGCGTGCCATGCAAAGCCCCGAGCTGTACCCCGTTTCTAACGACAGTGATCGCAATCTCTTTACCCAGTGTTATCGCGCTACCACGCTGGGTGGATGCGATATTCGCGCGGCCCATCTGCATGAGGGTGCGCGGCGCCTGCGTGAGTCACTCGCGCTGGCGGAGCTGCATGCAGGGCGGCGTTCTGCTGCGGCGACGCTTGTCGCCTGTTCTTTGGCGGCCATTCATTACGAATGGAACGAGTTGGATATCGTTGATCAATTGCTGGCAGATCGTCTGGATATTGTCGACGAGGCCTGCTATCTGGACTCGGTACGTTCTGCCTATCTGGCGCTGACACGGCTGGCCATAGTGCGCGGTGACTTTGAGGCAGCCCACCAATTGCTGGATCGTGGCGAGTTGCTGGCAAATCGGCGCGGATGGTCGCGACTGACTGCGGTCTGCCTTGCCGAGCGCGTTCGTCTGCACCTGGTACAAGCGCATCCGCTGGACGCAGGCGCGGCCTGTCAGAGACTCTCAGAACTGGCACCCCGCAATGCGCCAGCAAGTGCGAGCGCTATTTCTGAAACCTGGCGTGTGTTCTGTCTCAGCCAGGCCCGCGTCCTGTTGCACGCAGGGCAGGCGAGCCAGGCATCGAAAATGCTTAATGAGCTTCTGCGTATCGACCAATCAGCAACGGGAACAGATGGAAGCGCCTATCTCGTGGCCCGAACCAAGGCGCTGCTCTGCGTGACGCTGCAGGCTAGCGGAGAGCCTCAGGCTGCGCTGGAGCAACTTGAAGATCTGATGGAACTTGGCGCCGCATCGGGAATGATTCGCTCAATTGCCGATGAAGGAGCGTCCATTGCCGTGCTGGTCAAGCACCACGGGTTGCAATGGAAACCAACGACGCCTTCAGCAGAGCGATGGAAATCCAGCCTCGACGATGCGCTCGGAATCCGGCAAGGCGCCAGCACGCAGGCGGCAAAGCGCGAGAGCGCAGAAGGTCTGATTGAGCCGCTCAGCAAACGCGAGCGCGACGTGCTTACCCTGATTGCGCGTGGTCTGAGCAATGAGCAAGCCGCGCGCGCATTGAACATTGGCTCGGAAACCGTTAAGTGGCACCTGAAGAATGTTTACAGCAAGCTGGGTGTTTCTCGAAGAACCCTGGCCGTGCACCGCGCCAGACAAATGGATCTCATCTCCGACGAGCCTGCCGCCAAACCGATGATTCAGTCCTGAAAGCTGGCCGATCCAGGCCCGAACGCAATCAGTCGAGAATCTTCAAGCGCCGCCTGTCGGTGGAAGACCACAGCCTGATAAGCCTCTGATTTCATCAGGTCCAGGAATACCTTCCGCGATGGGTATTCGACCATGAGTAAATCGTCCCAGCGCTCATCGGGAGCGCCAATCAGCGTGGCTTGAAACCGGCCCATGAGCTTCACCTGCGCGCCGATTCCTTCAACCAGTGGCACGACCAGCGCAGCGTAGCGTTGGTAGGCTTCACGCCCGCTGCAGGGTGCTTGTTTGGCATGTTCTGGGTAATTGGCTGATGCCTTGTAGCGCAGCAAATTCAGCATGACCACCGGGTGTTCTGCGTCCGGCTGCTGCGCAAATGTATCGGCCGCATCAGGTGAGAATTCTATGAATGCCATGTCGATATCATCGAGCCATTTTGGGGGGAAGTCTCAGGCGGGAACGGCGCCAGCCGGCGCCGAGGTTTGCTCACGACGTTCGCGGAGCAAGGCCATCAACATGTACCAGGAATGGATTTCAAACCACAGAGCCCACAGGATCATTGGGATGTAATAGGCCAGCACCCCGTTCCATGCAAACGGACCCGCCTTGGCCCAGGCTGGTCCGCTGGCCATCGCGATGGCCAGGCCGCAAAACACTGAAAAATGAGTGACCCATCGCGGCACCAACGGAGTCTCGCGTTCGTCCATCTTGGTGACAATGCCGGTACTGATCATCTGCACCGACAGCGCTGGCCACGTCAGGAGGAATCCATGCCATGCCGCGTCATTCAGGGCGACCACCACATCGGCGTCCGCGTCGGCACGATATGCCGCACTGATCCAGAGACAGCAACTCATCATGACAAAGGCGATCACGCCGTTTCCGGCAGTGACGCCCGCAATACTCAGGACAGGGCCACGACCTTCAATGGGCGCAAGCATGACGCCGAGTTGGGCAATCCAGATGCAGAAAAGCCCGGAACCGACAATGTAAAGAAAGCAACCGGTGCGCATGCCCAGAGAATGCTCGGCAAAGTACGCAGCAGTTTGCTCCGGGCTGAGCGACGCGGGCACCGGGAACAGGCCCTGGGCCATTCCTAACCAGCCGATGATGGTCAGCAGCGTGAACAGGGTTCCGCAAGCCACTGCAACGATCTGGATACGAAACTTGATGGTGCTGCGATCAGGTCTGTCGCTATTCACGCTGATGGTTCTCCTCGCCTTGTTTGAGCCGCTGATATGCGGGCCCAGGCTTGCTTTTAGATTCCCGCACTCAAATTTGATTCAAACTGCTCTTTTGCCTACCGCAGGTTCGCATCATCACTCAGTTGCAGTGTGCCCGTTCATGCCTCGCACTAGCCCCCCCAATTCGGGGGTGACGGCGTCCCGGCGTCTCCGGTGACGAATAGGCGACAATTGCCAGCCTGGTTCTGAACGCCACGCAAGATTAACGACGCGATCAGCGGTAGGCAGAGTTTGAGATTGGCGGCGTTACGGATTGCAGTCGTAAAGCCCGCAGCGCTTTCGTACCTCCAGTTTTCAAGACAAACGGGATTGTCCCCATGCAGACGCAGTTTCTTCCGATAGCCATCATTGCGGTCATGCTCAGCCTGGGGCTGACGCTGACTGTTTCTGATTTTCGACGGATTGCGCGCATCCCAGGCCCGATCGCGGTGGCACTGCTGTGTCAGGCCGTGCTGCTACCCATTATTGCGTTTCTGATTGCGCGCGGCTTTGCCTTGCCGGGCACGCTTGCAGTTGGACTGATGCTCATATCCGCAGCACCAGGCGGTACCTTTGCCAACGTGTTCAGTCATCTCGCGGGTGGCGACCTGGCCCTGAATCTCACACTCACGGCCATCAACGCCGTCCTGGCCATCGTGACGCTGCCGTTGATCGTATCGCTGTCGATGATTTACTTCATGGGCGATGATCGCAGCATTCCCCTGCAATTCAGCAAGGCGCTTCAGGTTGTGCTGCTCATGGCCGGGCCCATCGCCGTAGGCATGTTTTTCCGACACCGCTTTCCCAACGCTGCGCAACGACTGCGTAAGCCTGTGAATATTCTCGTTGGCGTGTTTGTCGTGCTGGTTGCCGTATTTTCAGTGAAGTCGGCATGGGGCGCGCTGGTGGAGCACTTCGCGGTGCTCGGTGCTGCCGTCGTTCTGCTCAATGTCATCAGCCTTGCCGTGGGTTATATCGTCCCCAGGCTCATGCACCTGAGTCGTCGTCAGGCCATTGCCATCAGCGTGGAGGTGGGTCTCCACAATGCAGCCTTGGCCATGACCATTGGCTCGAGTCCGCAATTGCTGGGAAATTCCGAGATCGCAATTTCCGGCATCATGTATGGCGTAACCATGCCCTTCATTGCTGTCGCATTCATCGCGTTGATTCGTCGTATGGATCGAGACACAGAACCGCCCACTATCGAGGCCTGAAAACTGGGTGGCTTCGAGGATATGGCTACCAGAACATGTTCAGCGTCAGAGAAAGCTCCTGGGCACGATGGTCTTTCCAGGTGAGGCGCATTTCGCTGTTGTGCCCGAGTGCGAGTGCTGCGACCAAGGTGTTGTCGACCGCATTATCTTGCGCGCCGGGATGCAGGCGGTACCCAAACTCCAGTGCAACGGAGAGCATTTGAGGATTGCCCAGCACAACGCCAGCAGAGGGTTGTAGCGCGAACGCTTCGTCTCGACTTGCAGCTATGGCCTCCGTCATGAGGTACGTAGTGAGACTGGAGACCTTGATCGCCTGTCCAATCCCGCCGCGCACGGACATTTCCAGACAGTTCACGCATTCTGAGTCTGTCTGCGCCAGTCCGGTTCGGAAGCGCCAAGACCAACGCTCGGCACCCGGAAACTCTGGCCGGAAATCCCGTAAATTCTGTAGATCAACCAGTTGGAACTGCTGCAGGTACAAGCCTTCATCCTGATCCATGCGCAGTTCCAGATCGCCAAAACTGAGTACGGAACCCAGTGGCGCGCTACGGCTCAGAATGTCGCTGTTGAATAGCGATGCGTGCAGAGATTGCGCGCCGCCATTTTTCTGGTTTGCGACAAGACCCGCTCCAAAACGGACCGGTCTTGTCCCGAAGTGCGGTGCAGATTGAACAGGCCTCCGTTCAGGTGCAGGCGCACCGGCTTGCATCGGCAATGCCAAGCGCAGCAGCAATAGCTTTTGCTGTACGTCGCGAAACTGCTCGCTTTGCGACTGCGCTTCCATCGCCAGTTGGTAACCGTAATATTCAATCAATGCATCCAGAATCGGGACTTGGCTACTCTGCTGCAGGCGCTCAATCACGCTCACGTCATGAGATTCCATGACGTGTTCTGCAAGCCTGAATTGATCAGGATCTAGCGCATCGAATCGGACTCCGACTTGCCTCTTGGGAGACGGAATGTAGCGCACGTCACGAATCAGCGCCTTCCGCGTTTGGGCATCCAGTTCAGTGATTTCATGAAACAGCAGGGCAGGGGGGTAGGGTCGGTGTGCGCGACCGGTGAGGTTTGTATGCAGTCCCAGTTCGAGCAGCCTTGCGATGCGATAAGCACAGTTCTGGCGAAGAAAGTAGTAATTGAACTGCTTGCCTATGAGTTCCCAAAGATGCAGGGCGACCAGCAGCTTTTCGTCGTCACCGAGCGCGAGCTCGTACTCCCACATGTCGCGTGACTGAATGCGGGCATACAGGCGATCCTGAAGGTAGAAGCGATCGCTGGTGAATCCGCCTTCATAGCCACCAAACAGTCCCTTGTAGGCATAGATGATGGGGCCATCTTCCGGCGGCACGTTTGCCCCAAAATTGGCACCCTGATCCAGCAAGCCTCGGCGCAGTGATTGCTGGCCATTGTTGAGCTTCAGCAATGCATGGCCAAAGGTGGCCGCAGGGCTACCGTAATAACCACTGACCATGACCACGCTGATGGATCTGAGTTGCTGGGGTTTTAACCAGCGGTACAGGGCACTGCACTTTGGCGTCGGCAGGTCTGCATCGGGCAATTTCAGCTGCGTGCGCAGCCAGAAGTATCGGGCGGGAAATCGGCATTGTGCGTGCTGACCTTCCTGCACATTTTTTACTGAGAAGAACGCTGCCAAACTTTCCAGCAGCTCCGCACGGGAGGAAACGCGGCCTTGCCTTGAAAGAAAGAAATCTTCTGTCTCGACTTCGCTGTTCTGTCCGTCCGGTGCGAACTCCAGCAAGTGCAACCAGGTGGGATGCTGGTCAAGGCCCAGGCTCAGCGCCTGCTCCTGCGCGTCGGCAAGAGAAATCGCCTGCGCTGATCCTGTCCCAAGCAGCATCAGCAAGGCAGTGCAAAATCGCAGCGTCCGCATCACGCCATGTATCGCCTTGTCACGTCATGGATCCAAGGCGTGATGCAGGCGGTGCCGTTGGGGCATGACCCCAGGGAATTAAAAATCAGGCGATGCAGGCCTGTGCGAAATCACCCTTGATCTGCTGGTCAATAACCTGATGCAACTGGGTGGCGCGTATTTCAGGTGATGGGTTCATAGTGTGACCGCTGCTCTGCTTGCGAACGAGATCTTGTCGGATTGCACCGATCAAGGCAGTTTGCGAACTTGCGCCACAGCTATAGATGCTGATCAGCGCCTGCAGGTGTTCGCCCTGACCACGCGCAATATCCATCTGCAGTGGGTCATAGTTGTGAAAGATGAACTGTCGGGCGGTCTTGTCCGCTGCGGATTCTCCACTCGAGGACTCTGACGGCGATGATGTGATCTTGCTGCTGCCGTCTGTCGCTGTGCCACCAGTGGTACCTGCCAGCGCGCCGGTTACGAAGCCTGCCATCGCTGAACCAGACGACAGGAAAAAGGCTCCAGCTAGGAGGGCTGCCGATATGCCAGATGAGTTGATACGCCAGCTGCTGCTCATGCCCGTCTCCATTGATATGAAATGTCTGATTCAGAATGCCTGGGCCCTCGTACATGAGGGCCTGCCAAGTATGGCCCAACTTCGGCATCCTGTGGCTCAGGTTCAGGATGAGTGCTCAGGTGGGGCGAGAGCTTGGCTCTCGCCCCATAACGCAACACGGCAACGCAAACTTACGCTTCTGCGGCCACGCGGTTCCTCAGCGGTTGGAGGAACCGCGAGATCGCTGCATTGAACTCCGAAACACGGGGGACGTGACCAGACATGTAGTACGCCGCATGGACCATGCCTTTCAGTCGCAAAACCTGCGTCGGAGTTCCAGCGGCTTCAAGGGCGCGGCCATAGTCTTCGCCCTCATCTCGCAGCGGATCACATTCTGCGCTCAATATCAGTGCGGGCGGCAGATCCTTCAGCGAGCTGGCACGACTTGGTGAAGCCAGAGGCGACTTCGCATTCTCCGGGTCATCGAGATAGGTGAGCAGCATTCCCTGGGCGGCGGCGGTACTCAAGACCGGTCCCGCCGCAAATTCCTTGCGCGATGCCGTCTTGGCTTCGGCGTCGATTGCCGGATAGAGCAGGATCTGCGCCATTAGCTCAGGGCCGTTCTCGTCACGGGCACGCTGCGCAGCGACTGCCGCGAGCAAACCGCCAGCGCTGTCGCCCATAACCGCAATCTGCTCTGGATTGCCGCCGTGATTGCTAATGTTTTCTGCCGTCCAGCAGACTGCCGCATACGTGTCGTCCGTAGCAGCCGGGAAGGGCGCCTCCGGAGCAAGACGGTAACTGGGTGCAACGACGATGACGCCAAGTTCTTTAGCCAAAGCGGCACAAGCCGGAGCGCACATATCGATACTGCCGGCGATGAATCCGCCGCCGTGAAAGAAAATGATGACAGGCAGCGGGCCTTCGACGTCATCCGGCTTGTAGATTTTGACCCGACGTTCATCTGCAGCACCACGGTAGGTTGTTTCAACTTGATGAACGCCTTCCGGAACTGATTTTTGCAGCATGACAAAGCTTTCGACCGCGGCGCGTGCTTCATCGAGCGTGCAGTCTTCAAGTGGCTTTGTATCCTGCATCAGCATTGCACCCACGACCATCGCCACTCCAGGGTCAATCTGTATCAAGGCAGGTAGCGCCTTCTTGGAAGCGCCATCAATCTTGAAGCCGGCGTAGCCGTTGTTAACTGAGTCCGCCACCATGGCCCGATACAAGGGAGCGCCGCCAGCAAACATGAAGGTTGCTCTCGGTTTCCCGGGGACGTTGGCACCCATGTACCAGGAATTCGCGCGCGGGAAGAGGGTGAGGTGCAATAAGCCGTCGACTAATTCATGCCACACATTTTCCGCTGCTTCATCTGCCTCAAAGGTGCTCGCGCCGTGATCAAGTACATGTTGGATCGCATCTGAAGCGAAATCGACGTGGTCTTCAATTGCCAGCGGGTTGTTGTAGAGCGTGACTGCGCTGGTAGGTCCTGTGATGGTGAAGAGATTGGGGAAGCCTGCCGTTGCAATCCCCAAGTAGCTTCTGGGACCATTCTTCCATCTTTCATTGAGCGTTACGCCTTCTCGCCCGACCACACCCAGATGCAGCAGCGGACCGGTAATGGCGTCAAATCCGGTCGCCAGCACGATCACGTCCAGCTCGTGTTCTTTGCCGCCGGTACGAATTCCGGTCTCGGTGATCTGCTCGATCGGTGCAGCACGAATATCAACCAGGCGAACGTTGTCGCGATTGAACATGTCGAAGTAGTCAGTCTCCATGGCCGCGCGCTTAGTGCCATATGGATGATCATCCGGGCAGAGAATATCCGCGACTTTGGGATCTCGAACGCGCTCACGGATTTTTTCGCGGACGTACTCCGCAACCGTCTCATTGGCACGCTCATCAGTCAGAATGTCGCCGTAGCTAGATACAACCAAGCGAAAGCCGCCTTCTTTCCAAAGACGATCAAAGCGGGCACGACGCTCTTCCGATGACACTGCGAGAGCGCTGGGTTCGGGCGACTCAAATGGCACTCCCATGAAGCGATCCCGTGATTTGTCACGAATCTGCTTCCAATTCTCCGTGTTGTACGTCTGCTCTTCTGGGGAAATGTCAGCGTTGGCCAAGGGGACTGCAAAGTTTGGCGTTCTCTGGAACACCGTGACGTGCTTCGCCTGCCGCGCAATTTCAGGGGTCATCTGGATGCCCGTTGAGCCGGTTCCGATTACGCCAACACGCTTCCCGGCAAAATCGAAGCCTTCATGCGGCCAATTGCTGGTGGCCAGCACTTTTCCCTTGAATTGATCGATGCCCGGAAACTCTGATCGAGACTTGGCAATGGAGACATTTCCACCGGCAGCGATGACGAAGCGGGCGGTATAGGTCTTACCTGTATCCGTTTCGATAGTCCACCGTGAATCGGCATCATTCCAAACGACCGAAGTGACCCGCGTGTTGAAGGAAAAAGACCTGCGGACGTCGAGTTTGTCTGCAGCAAATTCAAGGTAGCGGAGAATTTCGGGCTGGGCCGCGTAACGTTCGCTCCACTTCCATTCGCGCTGAATCTCGTCAGAGAAGGAATAGGAGTAGTGCACTGAAGGGATGTCGCATCGGGCGCCAGGGTAGCGGTTCCAATACCAGGTGCCACCGGGCCCGGCGGCAACATCAAAACCCTGAACCTTGAGGCCGAGCTCATCACGGAGTTTGTGTACAGCGTAAATGCCGGCGAATCCTGCACCGATCACAACCGCGTCGATTTGGTTTGTCATCCTGTTCCTCCTGGAATTTATATTTTGGTGATTTTGAAAACCAAGTCTGTTTACTTGGTAATAAGAGATTTGCGAGCGGACATTTCAATCCAGTTTCCGTCAGGGTCTCGTACGAAGCCGTATCGCGCGATGTCCCCCAGACTGACCGGTTCGCGTCCAAACCGCCCCCCGCGGGAAATGATGCCGGCCATCTCGCGGTCCGCATCAAAGACCTGGACGGTCAAATACCGAAAGCCGGCAGCAAGAAAGTCGTCGGACTCCGTAACGGCGTCTCCTGCCTCGACAAAAATGAAGGACTCTCCGCAGCGAGCGGTCGTTTCGTTGACGCGATCAAACTGCATGGCATCGGTATAGAAATCCATCATTCTTTCAGGTTCGCTGGTGCGCACCGTGACGCCAACGCCCATGCCGCCTTCTTGTCCGGGAGGCACGAACTTCACGTTGATGCCGCTGGGGTCTGTCAGTTCAGAGGGTGCGCAGCGATCCGTCGCGATGGTGATGCCGACATAACCTGTGGGAGGTCGCCGTGGCAGCGCGCTGGTCAGGTGATTGATTTTTACAATTGACCCGTACGACTTGAATCGGTGCTGGGCCCAGTCACCTCGCAGGTCGATCCGATGGTCAAACTCCAGGCCAGCCCTTAGTCCCCAGAATTCCAGATTCGGCTGTAGCGTCTCTGTGAATATTCCGACATCCAGTTGCGGTTTGGCGAGTTTCATGTTTTCTAAGCCGGCAGGTCATCGAGGGCGTGATTGTCCAGCGCCTGCAGAGCTGCACTGGTCACCATCTGCATGAGCATTTGATCGCCCCTGTCAGTGCGTTTGACAATCAGGGTGGCCGCGATGGCAACAGCTATGGCCGCAAAACAGTAATGGGCGTAATCGCGCTGCAATGTTTCGAAGCTGTAGTCGCGGACGCCATTTTCGAGAAGCCCGTTGTAATACTCGCGCAGGAGGGTTTGTTCGTGACGCTTTCTGGTTTCTCTGTCCAACGCGCCACCCAGAAAATAGGAGACGTCCATCCCAGCGCCGAGATAACCAGCAGTCTGCCAGTCCACGATTGCGACGCGACCGTCTCGACCACCGAACATCATGTTGTCTACACGGTAATCGTTATGTGAAAAGTGTTTGGGGCGGCCACGCGGCCTGTTCCACCACGCGTGATTGCGGGCGAATCGATCACAAACCTGCTCTACATCGCTGGTCAGGGCACCGGTGTAGTTCTGCTGAACATGGTGCCAGGACCGTTCGATGAGATCGGTGGTGTAGAAGCTCTGAGCACCCTCAGGGACCTGAACCCACGACTTGTTCATCAGGCTATCGTCGTTCCAGAAAGCCGAGTGCAGGAGCACTGCTTCTTGCAGCACTTTGCGGGCGTCTTGAACCGAACAGCCTTTCATCTGATCCCCTTGCATTGCAGGCGAGAGGTCTTCAAACAGCAGGACGAACTGATCATCGTCATTAATCTGTGACACGAGGGCGCGTGGCGTGCGCATCTTTGTTCGAGAGGCGAGCTCACGATAAAACATGACTTCAGTACGGTAGATTCCGAGATCGCGGCCGGTTTGCGCAGAGACCGGGTCTGCTGACGGGAATTTTCCGATCAGGGTTACAGGAGCATCTGCTGGTACGGGCCCCTCGTAACTCAGTTGAAAGCGGTGCGTCTCGCCCAGCTGCCCGGTACCAACCGCCTTCGATGTGAGCGACCGGACCTTGGCGCGGATGCCTCTTGCAGTCAAAGCTGCAGTCATCCACTGCGGCGTGATCGCCTCGGGACGCGCAACGCTTATCGAATCATTCAATCTGTGTCTCCTCGCGCCCCGATCTGTTGCCGGGGCTTTTTGGCTTCGGTGTGATCACCGTGGAATAGGTTGATCCTTCAAAAGCCCAAAGACTTGGCAGTTTGCGCGGATTAGATGGCAGAATGCGCGGACCAAATTGCGGGAGAATAATGTGTCTGGACCCCTGGTAAGGAGTGTCATTCTGAGTGGCGCCTCCTCAATTATCAGAGAGGCTGGCCGCAAGCCGGTTGCCATCGCGAGAAAAGCGGGCCTGCCGGCAGAGGCTCTGACAGACCCCGATCTCCTGGTGAGCGGACGCGCCGTCATCGCGTTTTTTGAAATGGCATCTGCCATTTGCGGACGGCGAAATTTCGGTTTGGAACTCGCGGTTGGTGCGAGGCTGGGCGCCATCATCGGACCGTTGTGGTTGCTGCTACGCAACGCTCAGACGGTCAGGCAGATGTGTGAGGATTTTGCCAAGCACTTCGAGCTTTACAGCAGTTCCGCGGTCATGAGTTTTGAGCCCATGGGCAAAGGCGGCACGCTGAACTGGTCAGCAGCCACCGGCGAAGCACTCAGCGAGGTGCAAATGTCTGAGTACGCTCTGGCCACAACTTTGGAAGAGATTCGCTCACACGGGCCGCGAGCCTGGACACCGCCTGCAGTCTGGTTTCGACATGAAGCGCCTTCTGATCTTCACCTTCACCGAAAGATGTTTGGTCCGAATTTGAGATTCAATTCAGATCGCAACGCCATCGAGCTTGACGCTGTGATTCTCGATCGCCCACTTGGCAGCAGTGGGACCAGAACGCGGGCACTTGTGTTGCAGATGCTCCGTCATGACGAAGGCCTGCTTTCTGACACCACGACTTACCAGGTGCAGGGGATCGTTCGCGCGCTGCTGCCATACGGGCAGTGCTCCGTAGGTGATGTCAGCCTGGCGATGGGACTTTCCGTGCGCACCCTGCAGGAACGTCTGCAAGAAACCGGTGACAGTTTCAGGGCCATCAAGAATGCGGCTCGCGCAGATCTGGCGGACAAGTACATCAAACACTCTGAGATGAGTGCGACACAAATCGCGAGCCTGTTGGGGTATACCGATTCCACTTCTCTGAGCCGTGCCTATCGGCGGTGGCATGGCGCCAGCCTTCGCTCAAATCGGCGCCGGCGCGTCAGAACGTCAAACGGCTCCATGTGACTCCGACCTGAGCTTGTAGCCTCGAGGTTCGCAAGCTCATTGCACATCCACGAAGACCTTCATTGACAGAAAGTTGCCGTCGCGAAGCGATAGCTGGGGGAAGCCAAGCATGTGGCCGAAGTCTTCTAACGAATTATTGATGCCCCAAAGCAGACGTGGCCATGCAACTTGTGCGTGGGCCGAGAGTGATCATCCAATCCGCAGCGTTCCTTCAAAAAATAACAAATTGGAAAGGTACTTCGTGCTGCAAAATAAATGACTGACAGCATATTGAACTTAGCGTAGCGCGCTAGAGAGATGATATCGGCCATTTGTGCCGCGCATTAGCATGTAACATTCTGTCGCCGATTTGTGTATAGCCGATTTTTCTTTGAAGAGGCTAAAAATAACAATCTAGGTGGGAGCACGACCAAATGAACAGTAGGACCAGGACGTTGATCTACGGAGGCTCAATACGAACTCAGTCTCCAGGTTATCCAACGGTTGCTGCAATGGTGACCGAAGGCGACAGAATCATAGGTATCGGTGATCTGGAGGACATGCAGGATTTGGCGGGGAAGCAGGCGGCGAAAATAGATGTTCGCGGTGCGACCGTCATGCCCGGGTTGATCGATACGCACCGTCATCTCTTGCATTTCTCAGTGCTCGGTGCGCCACTTGTCCCACTCTTCGGGGTGCAATCGCATGCGGAAATTGTCGAACGAATTCGCGAACGAGCGCGACAAGTACCGCCGGGCGAGTGGATTCTCACTACCCCAGTTGGTCACGGCGACGATGATTATTTTGCAAGGGAGCCAGATCGTTACAAGTCACTCGTTGAGGGCGTATTACCCGATCGGAAAGTGCTCGACGAAGCCACTCCTGACCACCCGGTTGCGATATTGGCCTTTCCGCCGGTTATTCCAAACACGGCGGCGTTCAATTCGATGGCTTTGGCTAAAGTCGGACTCAATAGAGATACACCCGCTCGAGTCAGCAATGTCTGGATAGAAAAGGACGCGGAAGGGGAGCCCACCGGACTCATCCGCGGGTCAGTCAATTTTTACTACGCTGAAGACTCGTTCAACGACACAATTTGGCAGCAGGTGCCAACGATCCAGGCAGTCGGCGCCTTGGATGCCGTCAAAGCTGGTATTGCGCAGGCAGCAATGTATGGCGTCACGACGATCCTCGAGAATCACATGCTGATGCCAGAGCAGGTCGAGCTTTATCGAGCATTGCGACAGAGCAATGAATTGAATCTCAGGGTTATGGCGGCAATGGAGCTGGACGATTTCGGATTCGCCACCAGCAAGCCGCGCAGCGAGCCTGAAATTGTCGAATTGCTGGAGCATGCGAAGGCAAACCTTGATTTCGAAGATGAGTTCTTCCGTTTTTCAGGTGTGTCGGTGATGTGGGACGGGGTTTGCAATCCAGGTTGGATGATGATGAGCCAGGCTTACCCCGGCCCCTACGGAGAACTGACGAAAGGTCACTATCAAACATCGCCAGAGAAGATTCGCCTTGCGATGGATTATTGCCTGGAGCACGACGTGCCCCTCAATTCTTGTGCGATGGGCGATAAAGCGATAGAAGAAAATCTTGAGATGGCAGAAGCTGCCGCAGACAAGGCAAAAAAGGCACCCAATGGTTGGGTGCTCGTTCACGGGTTTTTTCTGCGCCCAGAACTGATAAATCGTTATGCCGCGCTGAACTACAACTACACAACCACAATGACCGCGGTATGGGGGAAAGGCGATCTGTACGCCCGTAGATTCGGCGAAGCTTGTCTGGATCACCTATGCCCGCTGCGAAATGTGTTCGATTCGGGCATGGACGTTGGCGGTGGCACAGATTGGGCACCGAGAAACTTATGGAAGCATGTTGAGATTTCATTGACCCACGAATTTTTTGAGTCAGGTAAATCCAACCTCGGCGCTCGACAGAAAATTAGCCGAGACGAGGCGCTCTCCATGTTCACCGACTCTGCTGCAAAAGTAATGGGGTGGGCCGAGATCGGGTCTCTTCAAGCCGGCAATTATGCTGACTACGTGGTTCTGGATCGTGATCCAGGCACTTGCCCAATAGAGGATCTCGCAGGTACGAAGGTCATGCGTACCGTTCTGGCGGGAAACATTGCGTACGATTCCGGAGAGATTGCCTAGCGCCACTCTATTGCGTCGCCAGAGTGACGTATACGAAAAAAAATTCAGAGAGAAAATTCCTTGAAACACATCAAGCACGTCATAAATGGACAGCAGATCGATTCAGAGTCAGGACGCGTCTTCAAGTCGATAAATCCTGCTACCGGAGCTGTTTGCGCTGAGGTTGCATTTGGAACAGTTGAAGACGTTGAGCACGCCGTCCAAAGCGCTAAACGCGCGTTCGAAAGCGGGGCATGGTCGAACATGTCACCAGTGGAGCGCTCCCAGCGCATGCGAGCCGTGGCACGACTCATCACCGAACGATTGGAAGAAATCGCACTTCTTGAAACCGAAGATACCGGCAAGCCTTTAGCTGTATCCAGATCAGATGTAGCCGCCGCTGCATCGGTGTTTGATTACTTCTCGCAGCTTCCCGAGCACGCCTTTGGAAAAAGTTATCCGGATGACGCAGGTTTTCACACCTACTCCAGCCGCGAACCTTATGGTGTGGTAGCTGCCATTGTGCCGTGGAACTTTCCATTCATGCTCGGAGTTTGGAAGGTGGCCCCGGCATTGGCAGTTGGTAACTCAGTGGTCATTAAAATGGCCGAAGAGACGCCCATGAGCATCAATCAGTTCGCGCTGATTTGTCTCGAGGCGGGAATTCCCCCTGGCGTCGTCAATGTTGTTCACGGAGACGGGCCGACGACGGGCAATGCCCTTGTAGTGCACCCGTCTGTTCCCAAGATCAGCTTCACCGGCAGCACGAACGTTGGAAGTAAAATTGTTCACGCGAGTGCTGAGTCCTTCAAGAGCCTGCATCTCGAGCTCGGCGGGAAGTGCCCGAATATCGTATTTTCTGATTGCGATCAGGATCAGGCTCTCGCGGGTTCGCTCTTCACCAGCTTCTTTAATACAGGGCAAATTTGCACCTCGGGGTCACGTCTTCTGGTGCAAGAGAGCATCGCCGAAGCGTTCGTGGAGCGCCTGGTGGAACGTGCCCGCAACTTGGTCGTGGGCGATCCGATGCAAGAGAAGACGCAGATCGGGCCGCTGGTCTCGAAGGCGCACTTTGAGCGCGTAATGCGACACGTAGAACTCGGGAACTCATCTGGTGCAACATTGCGTTGTGGAGGCAAAGCTCCCGATCTCGTGGGCTTGGAAAATGGCTCCTTCATCAGCCCTACGATCTTCAGCGGCGTCAATCCCGACATGCAAATTGCTCAGCAGGAAATTTTTGGACCTGTTCTATCCGTGCTGACCTTCAAGGATGAAGACGAGGCCATCGCTATCGCGAATAATTCGATCTATGGCCTTGCCGCAACAGTGTGGACAAGCGAGTTGGGCCGTGCGCTGCGCGTCGCAAAGAGGATCGAAGCGGGCATTATTTGGACCAACTGCCCACATCATGGAAAGTGGAGTGTGCCCTACGAGGGACACAAGGCTAGCGGCAGTGGAGAGGACCTGGGGATGGAGGCGATCAGCACATTCACCAAGTTGAAAGTTAATTACATCAATTATGGTGGATCTAGAATGGAGTGGGGGATGCCCTTGGGCAATATCAAAAGCACTTCGGAAAGCTAGGGATGTATCTCTTGGCTGCATTCGACTGCGAGATTAATGTTGATGTCAGCGAAGTTTTTGAACTGACGAGCGATCTGGTGAGATTTGGAGATTGGTTTCCCCAGGTCGTAAAAATAGACGAGGCAAACGATTTGAGCCCTGGTCAGGTCGGGAAAGCCTATCTGGAACACGTTCGAATTCCCTTGGCGGGTGAAAAGGTGGTCGAGATCGTCGTGACGGAGTCAGAGAGAAATCAATATTTCGCTACCGAGGGAAACCTCTCGCCACTTTTGCCTCGAATGGAAATGCGCTATTCCACAGTCACAGGTAATGATTGCCGCCTGCAGTGGAAGATGTATAGCCGCAGTGGGAGTTCGTTAGTCAGGTGCGCCTTACTGCCACTAGCGCGCCGAATAATGAGCGCCCGGGCCCTCGACGCCAAAGATAATCTCATCAACCTGCTGGCCAGTGGGTCAGAGAGTCGCAGGTCTTCAATTGCCGTTGAATAGCGTCGTTACATTTTCATGCCTGAGCATGAAACCAGGGATTAAAACATGCCATTTGCGAAGAGCAAGGACGTCAATATTTATTTCACCGAGTCTGGCTCGGGAGACGCCATTATTTTCTGCCACGGGATAGGTGGTAACAGCACGGTATGGTGGCAACAATTCGGACACTTCTGCAGCGATTATCACTGCATTGCCATTGACCACCGCGGGTTCGGGCGCTCGACGTGCCGAGCAGAGCAATTTGATCCTAGGTCCTTCGGCGATGATGCTGTCGCAGTGCTCGATGCCGCCGGGATCTCATCTGCACATTTTGTATGTCAGTCCATGGGTGGATGGACCGGGGTTCAGGCCGCTTTGAAGTATCCGGAACGAGTTAGGTCGCTGACGCTTTCCGGCACCATCGGCGGCTTCAATCTGCCCAGCGGCTTGCATGCTGCTGCGACTGTGAAAGAACGAATTGCTGCGGGTACTGCATCGACTCTTGCTCTTGCGAGTGATTTCCCGCAGCGCCAGCCGGCCCTCAGTTTCTTGTTCGCAGAAATCGGAGCATTCAATACGTCGCTTGCGGGCTTCGACCCTGTGCCTCGACTGGTCAGCGAAGAAGTCCTGGTTCCTCTGGCCACCGCAGCTGAACTGAATATGCCGATCCTGATGGTGGCAGGAGAATACGACTTGATCTGGGGGCCCGACGTCATAAAAGAACTGCAGGGCTATTTGCCTAGGTCAAGACTGGTTGAAGTCAAGGCAGGGCATTCTCCCTACTTCGAGACGCCTATTGAATTTAATGAAATTTTGGGCGATTTCCTTCGCGCTGATGTTGAGTGACAGGGTTAGTTGAGTAGAAGACCTTGCTTTTGTGCGGGTCTTATCGCTGACAGTCAAAAAATGCTTCGCGCAACACATTCTCTCCCTTTTGCATTTCGGATCGAGCTCCGCTAGAGGCTCAGGGCAGCAAGCCTGACAGCACCCGACCAGTTGGTGCCGTGGCGCTAGTAGAGCGGATGCGTTCTGCCAAAGTCGCTTCGCGAATAGGGTGCTTCTCAAGTTCCGGGTTGTCGGTTTCCACTCGGAGGGGACTAGTAGATTTGCTTCCCTTTGCTGGTATTGCATTGCCCTGCCTCGTCTGACCGACTATTCTCTGACCGTCCGATCGGTCAGTGTTGTTTGTCGAATCATAAATGCACATAACAACAGGGTTTTAGAAACCATCATGTTGGAATTTTCCCCACCGCAAACGGCTACAGGCGGCCGGCTCATCCTTCAGGCTGCACTGGATTTGTTCGCGGCTAACGGTTACGAGGGCGTATCGGTCAACAGCATTGCCGAGCGCGCTGGCGTGTGTAAGTCCAACGTGTTTCATCACTTTGCATCCAAGGAAGCTCTGTATCTGGAAGTGCTCCGCACCGCCAGTCTGGAGTGGGGTGATGACATTACCGAGGCCAATCATGTCGAGGGCAGCTTCTCGGATCGATTGCGGGCGTTCATCGGCGGCGTTCTACAGCGGCTCTTTCAGCGGCCACTGCAATCTCGCCTGATGCTGCGGGAAATTCTGGATAACGGTGCCTTGCGGGCGGAACAGATGAGTGACGACGTGTACCAACGCAATTTTGAGATGGAAATGGCGATATTCCGCCGAGCGCAGGCCGATGGTGAACTGCGCCAGGGCCTGGATCCCGCGGTCGCCTGGATGCTGACCATGTCAGCCTGCCTGAACTTCTTTCAGATTCGGGACTTGCTGCGACACATCCCAAGCTTCAATCACTATGCGGAGGACCCTGAGATCTATGCCGATCAAGTCTGCGCAGGCTTATTGGGCGGCATTGCAGATAGTTCCGGTTCTGACTCCAGAGATGCGGGAGAAATGTCATGAGACGGTTACAGCATCTACAGCCTCTCGTCCTTCTCGCGTTTTTCAGCATGGCGCTGCTCTCTGGCTGCAAGGAGACAGCAGCACCTGCACAAGCAAAAGCGCCGCAGGCAGTGGAGGTCATTGAACTGCATTCGCAGGTTCTGGCACTGACAACCGAACTTCCCGGTCGAACGGTGGCCTACCGCATTGCGCAGGTTCGACCCCAGGTGAGCGGCATCATTCGCGAGGTCAACTTCACGGAAGGCAGTGAAGTGAAGAAGGGGCAGGGCCTTTATCAGATTGACCCTTCGAGCTACGACGCGGCATTCAGAAGTGCGAAGGCCAATCTCATGAGTGCGAAGGCGGAGTATTCCGCTGCGCGCCTGAAGGCCGACAAATACGGACCTCTTGCTGAGCTCAAGGCCATCAGCAAACTTGAACTGATTCAGGTGGAATCTGCCAGGCAACAGGCAGAAGCCAAGGTCGCCGCAGCGCAGAGCGCACTGGATGCAGCACGAATCAATCTTCATTACACCGCTGTTGTATCTCCCATTGACGGGCGCAGTGGACGCTCCACGGTTTCCGAGGGCGCGCTGGTCACGGCAGACCAGGGCGATCCTTTGACGACGGTTCAGCAGCTTGACCCGATCCTGGTCGACGTCACCCAATCCAGTAACGTTCTGCTCAAGCTTCGGCGTGATCACGCAGGGAAGGCCGCAGATCCGGGTGACACCAAGGTCAAGCTGATTCTTGACGATGGCAGCGTGTACGAGCACGAGGGCAGTCTGCAGTTTTCGGAGGTCACGGTGGACCAGACCACGGGTTCGGTGACGCTACGCGCCAAATTTCCGAACCCGGATCAGTTTCTCCTGCCCGGTATGTTTGTTCACATGCAAATAAAGGAAGGGGTCGACAACCACGCTTTACTGATTCCGCAAGAGGCCCTGACGCATGACGCGCAAGGTGTTGCAACGGCTCTGGTGGCCAACACGGACGATACCGTTGAGCTGAGAAAACTGACATCCAGCCGGGCAGTCGGCAATCAGTGGCTGATTTCCAGCGGTCTTGAGGAAGGCGACAGAGTCATCGTCAGCGGCATACAGCATGTTCATCCCGGTGACAAGGTGGCGCCCAAGCTTTCCGGCGCAAGCCGCGATGAGCCTGCCAATCAGACGCTGGGTACGTCCAGCGCTGCAAGTGCGGGCTGAAGGTCGTGGTCAACTACTTTATTGATCGCCCAATTTTTTCCTGGGTTCTTGCCATCGTCATCATGATGGCAGGGGCCTTGGCCGTCCTGAGCTTGCCGGTTTCACAGTACCCGGCAATCGCGCCTCCTGCGATATCCATCAGCGGCAACTATCCCGGCGCTTCGGCTGAGACGGTGGAAAACACGGTGACACAGGTTATAGAGCAGCAGCTCAATGGCATCGATAACCTCTTGTATTTTTCGTCCGAGAGCAACAAGGACGGAAGCATGTCGATCACCCTATATTTTGAGCAGGGGACCAATCCCGACATTGCGCAGGTGCAAGTTCAGAACAAGCTTCAGGCAGCAACGCCGCAGCTCCCGCAAAGCGTCCAGCAGCAGGGGCTCAAAGTTGCCAAATCGACCAAGAATTTCTTGCTTGTAGTGGGCTTTGCTTCTACAGATTCCAGCATGAATGGCGGCGATATTGCGGACTACATTGCCTCACATATCCAGGACCCACTAAGTCGCACCCCGGGTGTGGGTGATTTGCGCCTGTTTGGCGCTCAGCACGCCATGCGAATCTGGCTCGATCCTGCCCGACTCAACAGTTTTTCGATGACGCCTGTGGACGTGGCTGAGGCGATACGCGCACAGAATGTACAGGTTGCCTCCGGCGAACTCGGCGGGTTGCCCGCCGTGGATGGACAGCAACTCAACGCCACCATCATCGGGCCAGAGCTTCTCAAGAGTGAAGAGGAGTTTCGCAACATTCTGTTGCGCGTTGATTCTGACGGTTCCCAGGTACGTCTCAAGGATGTCGCGCGTGTAGAACTGGGTAGCGAAAATTACAGCACCTTGCCCCTGTACAGCGGACAGCCTGCAAGCGGCGTAGCCGTGCGACTCGCATCCGGTGCAAACGCGCTAGATACCGCGGCAGCCGTGCGTGCCACCGTCGAAAGGCTGGAGCCCTTCTTTCCGGAAGGCCTGAAAGCGATCTACCCCTACGACAGTACGCCGTTCATCAGTATTTCAATTGCAGAGGTGGTGGAAACGCTGCTGGTCGCCATCGTGCTGGTCTTTCTGGTCATGCTGCTGTTCTTGCAGAATCTGCGTGCCACCCTGATTCCGACCATTGCGGTCCCCGTGGTGCTGCTGGGGACCTTCGGCATCCTGGCGGTGGCGGGCTACAGCATCAATACCCTGACCATGTTCGGCATGGCGCTGGCCATCGGCATGCTGGTGGACGATGCCATCGTGGTGGTGGAGAACGTCGAAAGAGTCATGTCTGAGGAGGGCCTGTCCCCAAAGGAAGCAACTCGCAAGTCGATGGGGCAGATCACTGGCGCATTGATTGGCATCGCACTGGTTCTGACCGCCGTGCTGTTGCCCATGGCATTTTTCAGCGGCTCTACTGGCGTCATCTATCGACAATTTTCTATCACCATGGTCTCTGCGATGGTGCTGTCCGTGGTAGTGGCGATGATCTTCACTCCTTCCTTGTGTGCAAGCCTGCTCAAGCCGGTCAAGAAAGGTCATCAGGAAACCTCGAAAGGCTTTTTCGGCTGGTTCAATCGCGGCTTCAATCGTTTTAATCGCTATTACGAAAAGTCGCTTCAGCACCTGACCGGGAAGCTGCTTCGTTACCTTGTTGTGTACGGCCTCATTGTCATCACGATGGCTTTCATGTTTACGCGCGTGCCCAGCGGATTTCTGCCCGAAGAAGATCAGGGCATCATGTACATTCAAGCCAATACGCCGCCGGGCGCCACGACAACGCGCACGGCAGAAGCGCTGAACAAGATGCGCGAGTATCTGCTGGAAGAAGAGAAGGAAAGTGTCGAAGGGGTATTCACCGTGGCCGGGTTCAGTTTTGCGGGCCGGGGGCAGAGTGCTGGACTGGGCTTTGTCAGGCTCAAGCACTGGGATGAGCGCGAAGGTGCGGAACATTCCGCACAAGCAGTGGCAGGTCGTGCCCGTACTTATTTCAATTCAATCCTCGATGCCAAAGCTGTGGTTTTTGTGCCGCCGGCGGTGCTCGAGTTGGGCAACGCCACCGGCTTTGACCTCGAATTGGTAGACGAAGCCGGGCGGGGCCACGCTATTCTCATGGAAGCGAGGGACAAGTTGATCTCGCTGGCTGCCCAGCATCCGGTTATTCAGGCGCCGCGTGCCAATGGGCTAGACGATGAACCGCAGTACACCCTGGATATTGATTGGGAGAAGGCGCACGTACTCGGCCTGACAGCCGCGCAGATATCCGACACGATCCATGACGCTTGGGGTTCGTCTTACATCAATCAATTCATTGACCACGGTCGGGTCAAGAAGGTCTACGTGCAAGGCGAGCCGAGTTCGCGCATGTCACCCGAAGATCTCGATCAGTGGTTTGTTCGCAATAACGAAGGGGGCATGGTGCCTTTTTCCAGTTTCGCAAGTGCGCACTGGACCTCAGGTTCGCCAAAGCTGGAACGCTACAACGGAAAATCTGCCGTGCAGATTCTGGGTAAGCCGGCGCCCGGCTTCAGTACCGGAGAAGCCATGGAAGCGATGGAAGATCTGGCGCAGCAGATGCCTGATGGCATCGGATATCAATGGAGCGGATTGTCGTATGAACAGCAGCGTTCCGGTTCCCAGGCTCCGGCGCTCTATGCCATCTCACTGGCCGTTGTTTTCTTGTGCCTTGCCGCGCTGTACGAGAGTTGGTCTATTCCATTTTCCGTCATGCTGGTCGTGCCTCTTGGCGTGATTGGTGCTATTGCCGCAACGCTGATGCGCGGCCTTGAGAACGACGTGTTCTTTCAGGTGGGACTGCTCACGACGGTTGGCCTTTCTATCAAGAACGCTATCCTGATTGTCGAGTTTGCCAAGCAGAATGTGGATGCCGGCATGGGTCTGATTGAAGGCACCATCGCGGCTTCCTGCCAACGCCTGCGTCCAATCCTGATGACGTCGATGGCATTTATCCTGGGTGTATCGCCATTGGCGTTTTCCTCTGGTGCAGGTTCGGGCGGGCGCATTGCCATTGGAACCGGCGTCATGGGCGGGATGATTGTTGGCGTAATCCTGGCCATTTTCCTGGTTCCGGTGTTCTTCGTTGCCGTCCGTCGATGGCTGGCGCGTGGTGGCGCTGAGCGTCAGCGTAATCAGGAAGCCCTGCAGCCGGCATTCGGAGAAAAGGGATGATGCGCCGCCGTATCAGACGCATGGGTACATTCGCACTCCTGATCAGCGTGCTCACGGGTTGCAGCCTTGAGCCTGCCTACGTGAGGCCGAAACTCGGCGTCGAGGGCCTCAAATTGTCAGAGTCGCTCGATCTGGTAGCGGTGGAAGAAATTGAAGCCGGATCATCTTCCTTGAGCGATGCCATGGCGGAAACGCATTGGCGTGTGTTTCTCACAGACACGACACTGCGGAGCCTGGTGGAGACTGCGATTGCAAACAATCGCGATCTTCGTGTGGCGGCACTCAACATTGAGAGAACTCAGGCTCAGTACCGTATCCGCCGTAGCGAGCTTCTGCCCAATATCCTTGCTGACGGTGTAGAACAGGTTCAGAAGTACCCGAGCGGCGTCAGTGCGATTTCGGGGCAGAGTTCGGGGACCGGCAGTGGCAGTGTCTCGCGAGGCTTCAGTGCGGGGCTTGGCCTGACCGCGTTTGAGCTGGATCTATTTGGCCGGATTCGCAGTTTGGAACATGCCGCGCTCGAGCAATATTTTTCGAGCATCGAAGCCCATCGCAGTGTTCAGATCAGTCTGATAGCCGAGGTGGCGAATGCCTACCTTGCTTTGCGCAGCGATCAGGCTCTGCTTCAGCTCGCCGCCGATACGCTGGAAAGTCGTCAGTCCTCGCATCAACTTATTCAGCGAAGCAATGAGTACGGTGTGTCCGATGACCTGGACCTGAGTCAGGCTCAACAGGCAATTCATACCGCTGAGGCAGACGTCGCGCGTTACCAAAGACGCATCGCTCAGGACCGCAATGCACTGCGGCTTCTGGTCGCGACATCCTTGCCCGAGCAACTGGACGAAACAGCCGAGTCTGAGGGCAAGGCGATGTTGGAGGATTTACCCGCCGGCCTTTCTTCCGAAGTACTGACGCGGCGGCCGGATGTGCTGGCTGCAGAGCACGAACTCATTGCGAGGAATGCCAGTATTGGCGCAGCGCGTGCCGCATTTTTTCCGACGATCTCGCTCACGGCGCGGTACGGAACTGCGAGCCGCGAGCTTGGCGGTTTGTTTGAATCCGGATCAGAGGCCTGGACCTTTGCACCCAGGATTTCTCTGCCGATATTTGCGGCAGGGGCCAACAAAGCCAATCTCGATGTAGCGAAGATTGATCGCGATATTTCGGTGGCTAGTTATCAAAAAACAGTGCAAACCGCGTTTCGGGAGGTATCGGATGCATTGGCGGCGCGCGGCACACTGGATGCACAGCTGGAAGCAGAAGAAAGCCTGGTGAAAGCCGCTCAGACCAGTTACGAACTGTCCAAGCTGCGCTTTGATTTCGGTGTGGACAATTATCTTGTCGTTCTGGATTCGCAGAGAACGTACTACGGTGCACAAAAAGACGTTATCAGCACGCGTCTTGCGCGCCAGCAGAATCTTGTGACGCTATACAAAGCCCTCGGCGGAGGGTGGGGCGAAGCTACTGATTCAATGAATGGTAACTCTGCATCTTCTGCCGAATCCGCGACCGTGATGACCGGAATGACACTTTCTGTCCGGCCTTGATTCTGCAGGCTGAAGGCGTGAGGCGAATAGGTGTTTGAGCAGGGCTTTCCAGCGCGAATATGAGGCTTCTCCGCGGCGCTGATCAGTCAACCCGCTACTCCAATCAAATCAGGATTTGATTTTAATACTGATAAGTCGATAATGACTGCATAGAGTTCCCGCCGACATTGAGGAGTGTCCGTGACAGGGATCAAACGCGATTCGCTTCAAACGCAGCTGCTTGCACTCGTACGCCAGCAACATGGTGACGATTCAAGTGTGCGCGGCTTGCGGGTCATGGAAGATGGCCACGCGGGTCTGACCTACGGCTTTGAGCTGCTGACGGGCAAGAATGCCGCGGCGCAGGGCTTTGTGCTCAAGCTCGGACCACCAGGTGTTGTACGTCGGGGCAGTACGGATATCTTCCGGCAGGCTGGGCTGCTCAAGGTTCTTCACGAAGCCAGATTGCCGGTTCCGCGTATCGCCTGGGCCAGCGCCGATGAAGACACGCTCGGCGCGCCCTACATCGTGATGGAGCAACTCGCGGGCCGGACGTTTGTCGTGTGGGAACCGCACGAAACATTCACGCAAGACAATGCGGAGATCCGCGAGCTTTGGTTGCAGGCTGCCGCTGCATTGGCCGGATTCCACCAGCTGGACTGGAAGGCGCATCTGGGAAACTGGGAGGCACCCAGTTCACTGTCAGAGGAACTGGGGCGATGGACGCGCCTGCTCCGCCATGCGCCGGACCCCTCGTGGCTGGAGGCAGGGCAACGTCTGTCGAAAGACCTGTCCAGGCTGCAGCCGGACGAATCTTCAGTGGGCCTGGTTCATGGTGACTACCAGCCCGGCAATGTGCTGTACGAACGCGGTCGCCTGACCGGAATCATTGACTGGGATCTGGCCTGCATCGCGCCTCAGGGCATCGATCTCGGCTGGCTCCTGATGATGAGTGACGGCGAAGCCTGGGCAGCAGGCTGGAAGCCAAAGGCGCCCATCAATCGCGCGGATCTTCTTGGTGCTTATCACCACGCCGGCGGACCGGCGCATCAAGATCTGGAGTGGTATCAGGCTTTTGCCCATTTTCGGATGGGTGCGATTGCCTGTCTGAACGTGAAGCTGCATCGCGACGGACGCCGTCCAGATGCCCTCTGGGAGCGCTTCGTGCCCTCAATACCAACTTTGTTTTCACGTGCTGAAGCACTGCTGGTGCAGCAGGCCAGCTTTACCGGACAGTCCACATGATTGATTTTGAAATTTCCCCCGAACTTGCAAGCCTGCGCGACCGTGTTCGCGAGTTTGTTTCTGAACATATCGTGCCGTTGGAGAGTGATCCTCGACAAAACGCCCACGGACCGGAGGAATCCTTGCGTCGCGAGATGGTGGCGCTGTCAAAGAAGCACGGTTTGCTGTCCCCCCATGCGCCGCGAGAGTTTGGCGGCATGGGTCTGGATCATCGTGGTATCGCGATCGTTTTCGAAGCAGCGGGCTGGTCTACGCTGGGTCCTTTGGCGCTTAATATTCAGGCGCCTGATGAAGGCAACACCCACCTGTTGGACCGCGTCGCAACTGCAGAACAGAAACTGCGATATCTGGTGCCACTGGCCAGCGGTGAAGCGCGTTCAGTATTTTCCATGACAGAAACGACTGAAGACGGCGCAGGCGCAGATCCCTCGTTGCTGCGAGCCACTGCGCAGGAGGTTGAAGACGGCTACATCATCAATGGCCGCAAGTACATGATTACCGGCGTGCCGGGTGCGGCGTACAGCATTGTCATGGCGCGCACCCTGGATCGCAGTGGTCAGGATCGCGGAGCATCCATGTTCTTCGTCGATATCAATGCACCCGGTTTCAGCCTGGAACGATTGCTGGACACCATCGATACAAATTCGCCGGGCGGTCATGCCGAGGTCAATTACGAGAATGTGCATGTTCCTCATGACGCGGTTCTGGGTGAGATTGGCGCAGGCTTTAGACAAGCACAGGTCCGTCTCGGCCCCGCAAGGCTGACCCACTGTTCGCGCTGGTTGGGGCATGCGTCGCGTTGTCACGCCATTGCCGTCAGCCATGCAGGACGTCGCCATTCGTTTGGCAAGACGCTTGGAGAGCATCAGGGGGTGGGCTTTATGCTCGCCGACAATGAGATTGATCTTCACCTTTCACGGCTGACCTTATGGCAGGCTGCATGGAAGCTCGACCAGGGCGACCATGCACGCGACGAAACCAGCATCAGCAAGGTGTTCTGCTCTGAAGCGCTGGGTCGCGTCGTTGATCGATCGATGCAGGTGCTGGGCTCGATCGGCATCACGCGAGATACGGTGATCGAGCGTATTTATCGCGATATTCGGCCATTCCGAATCTACGATGGCCCTTCAGAGGTGCATCGTCATGTTCTCGCCCGTCGTCTTCTGGCGCGTGGCCCAGAGGGCGGAACAACATGATGAGCATTCCCAGACTCGCCACTTACGACGAGATTTACGCCACCTTCAAATGGAACATTCCGCAGCGCTACAACATGGCCACGGATGTTTGCGATCGTCACGCGTCGGATGAAAGCAAGATTGCGCTGATTGGTGAGGATGCATCTGGCAAGCCCTGGCGCATGAGTTTTCGACACGTGCAGCAGCAAGCGAACCGTCTGGCCAACCTCCTGCTTGCAAAAGGACTCAAGCGCGGTGATCGCGTGATGTTGCTCATGGTGCAGGACCCATGGGTAGCCATCGGACACGTGGCCTGCTGGAAAGCAGGGTTGGTATCGCTGCCGTGCTCGGTGCTCTTTGGTCCGGATGCCATTGCTTACCGGCTCAATCACGCAGATGTTCGCATCGCAATTACAGATGCTGCCAATCTCGGAAAAATGGTGGAAGCGCGCGCCAATGCACCGGCATTGGAACAGGTGTTTCTGATTGATGGGGCAGAACCGGAAGCCGAATCGCTGGTGAAAGCGCTGGAACCAGCCAGCGATCGGTTCGACACCGTTGATACTGCCGCAGATGATCCTGCGTTTTTCAATTTCACGTCGGGTACTACCGGCAATCCCAAGGGTGCCTTGCAGGCTCATCGCAGCCTGCTGGGACATCTGCCCGGGGTCGAGCTACCGCTGGAATTCTTTCCGCAGCCTGGCGACTTGATGTGGTCCCCGGCGGACTGGGCCTGGCTCGCCGGATTGATGGATGTGCTGATGCCCGCCTGGTACCACGGTGTTCCCGTGCTGACCTCACGTGCGATGCGGTTTGACCCGGATGAGGCCTGCGCTCGAATGGCGCGCCACGGTGTGCGAACTGCCTTGCTCCCGCCTACGGCGCTGCGGATGATGAAACAGGTCGCGGACCCATATGCCGCCGGGGTTCGACTGCGGGCGGTTATTTCGGGAGGCGAATCCGTTGGCAAGGAATTGCACAAGTGGGTGGGCTCCTCACTCAAGACGACCGTCAACGAGTTGTTCGGACAGACCGAATGCAACCTCGTGCTCGGCAACTGCGCCAGTGTGATGCCGGTCAAGCCCGGTTCACTCGGCAAATCCATGCCAGGACACATCTGCGCCATCGTCGATGATCAGGGCAGAGAATTGTCAGCCGGCGAGATCGGGCATATCGCGGTCAAGCGGCCGGACCCGGTGATGATGCTCGAATACTGGAAGAACCCGCAGGCGAGCCGTGAAAAATTTATCGGCGACTGGCTGATCACCGGCGACCTGGGCACGACCGATGAAGACGGATACTTCTGGTTTCACGGTAGGGCAGACGACATCATCACCAGCTCGGGTTACCGCATTGGCCCGACTGAAATCGAAGATGTGCTGACCCGTCACCCCGCGGTCGTGCTGGCAGCCGCGGTAGGCGTAGCGGACCCGGTTCGCACGGAAGCCATCAAGGCCTTCGTGGTTTTGCGCAAGGAGTTTCAGGCGGACGACGACCTGGCGCAGGACATTCGAAACTTTGTTCGAGAGCGTCTGGCCAAGCATGAAGTGCCTCGCGAGATCGAGTTCATGGACAGCCTGCCCATGACCACCACGGGCAAGGTACTGCGACGCGAATTGCGAGACGCAGAACGTCGTCGCGCTGCCCGGCATTGAGCTGATGGCCATCAATACGCGTTCTGAAGAATCTGCCCTGGCCGCCAGATGGCGTCGCTGGAGGCCCTCGCAAGAACAGATCGTACTGATGGTGACCGCATTGCTTGCGGCGAGTTTCGCGCTGAGCCTGCCAGGGTTTGCAACGATTGGAAATGTGCTTGCACTGATGCGCAGTGTGTCGATTCTGGGCATCCTCGGCATCGCCATGGCAGTAGTCGTCATCGGACGCGGTCTGGATCTTTCGCTGGTGGCGACCATGGCGATCAGCGCTGCGTTCGCCCTCAAGCTGATGCAGCATGACTGGCCCTGGCCGCCCGCAGTTGCGGCCGGTTTTGCAGTGGCCATTACCATCGGGCTGGTCAATGGTTTTCTGATCGCCTTTGTCGAAATACCCGCATTGTTCACGACGCTGGCAACCGGTTTTCTCGTGTTTGGATTGGGGCGCACCTTTCTGCTGGACGGCCTGATTACCTATCTGCCGGCGGAAACAGAAATATTTCCCTGGATCGGTCAGGGCAGTTTGCTGGGTATACCAGCGCCGGTTCTTCTGTTTGCACTGATTGCGCTGGCTGTCCATATCTTCTTGTCACGGATGTCGATTGGCCGATTTATCTATGCGCACGGCGACAACCTGGAAACTGCGCGGCTGACCGGCATCGCCGTACGACCGCTGACAATGCTCGAATACGGGATCTGTGCAGCCATCGGTTGCGCTGCTGGTCTGGTCATGGCGGCATCGACGGCGAGCATGAATACCCAGATCGTGAATTCCACCATGATCTTTGACGTCATCCTGGTGGTTGTTCTGGGCGGCGTAAGTCTGGTGGGGGGGCGTGGAGGCGTGCTCAGTGTGCTCGCCGGAACCGCTCTGATCGGTACCTTGCTCAATGGCATGACAATCATGGACCTCAATAACAACGTTCAGAACATCGTTAAAGGCGGCGTGCTGCTCGCTGCCATTCTGCTGGATAACCGACTGCACCCACGCGACGAAGAAACCGCGCGGCAGGGAGACTGAGGACATCTTATGAAGTCATGCAGATTCGCCATCTCAGGTCTGGCCGCCATTGCGCTGCTGCTGGGATGTGAAGCAGGCACCCGCAATGCTGTAGACCCAACACCTGAAACCGCTGCGAGCGCTATCGAAGCACCGGATCTGTCCGGTGGTGACAGCACGGCCAATCTGCGTGCACATGTTGAAAAATCCCTGGTAGGAAAAACCATTGCTTGGGTGCCGATTGCCATGGGCATCCCCCTGACAGAGATCTGGACACAGGTGATACGGGCTGAAGCCGAGGCACGCGGCATGAAGTTGATCGTCCGTGATCCCAATTGGAATACCACAGCGGCCTTGCAAGCCGTGTCCTCGCTGATTGCCGAAAAGCCGGATGTGCTGGTCGTTCATAACCCAAACGTGCAGCTGTACGCGCGGGAACTGGCGCGTGCTGAGGCCGCGGGTATCATCGTGATTCAGGTCAACATGGTCTCTAACCAGAAGACCAGTGCTTATGTCGGTGCGGACTGGGAAACCGTCGGCCGCTTGCTCGGTGAGGAAATGGTGCGCGCATGTGGCACTGGAACGGGCACCTCTGGAAAGGTCGCCATCGTGCAGGGCGAAGCCACCTCGGCGGTCTCATTAGGTCAGGCGCAAGCAGCTTCGAAGGTCCTGGCGCAAGATCCGGCAATCAAGATCGTATCCAACCAGGCCGCCAACTGGGATGCCAACAAGGCGCACGACATCACCGCAACGGTGTTGCAACAGCATCCGGACTTGTGCGCGACGGTCGGTTTCTGGGGGGTCATGCAGGCCGGTGCTGCACAAGCGGTTAAATCTGCAGGCAAGCTCGGCCAGGTCAAGGTCTACGCCTCGGGCGGCGATGGCAACCTTGACTGCAACAACGTAGACAGTGGCCTGATCACCAAGTTTCTCAGCTATGACGCCCCAGCGCAGGCACGCGTCATCGTTCAGATTGCGAGCTTCATGCTGCAGACCGGTCTGCCACCGCAATCCGTTCGCACAGCGGACTACTCCCGCCTTCACTGGATGGAGAAAGGCAAGTATGACCCTGCGCTCTGTTACGACCCGGTCCGCGAGGGCGCAGCAAAATGAGCATGTCTTCCATAGCCGACCGAGTTATCGGCTCGCGCCGTACTGGTGAAGGCAGAGCATGAGCGTCGCCAGGCAGCTGGTCTCCGGTAGCCCTTTGCGGCGATTGCGCTGGCGCTTTTCTCTACGCCTGTTTCTGTCTGAACTGCTGGCCAAGCGATGGATGGAGCCGGCCATTCCATTTGCCTTGATGATTGGACTGATCGTCCTGTTTTCGTTGGTCACCTCTAACTACGCGACGCTTGGAAACGCCCAGCAACTGGGACGTGAATTTGCAGAAGCCGGGTTCGTGGCAATGGCCATGGCCTTGACGGTGATCTCCGGCGGCATCGATCTTTCAGTTGGGTCGATCTTCGCGCTGGCCAACCTTGCCGCACTGGTGATGTTCAATTTGTGGCAATGGCCGGTCGCGGTGATCATCCCTGCCACGGTCGCCATTGGCGCTGCAGTAGGCGCCGTGAATGGCTACCTCATTGGCTATCTGCGCACGCGCCCCTTTCTGACAACGCTAGTCACGCTCATCGTCTTGCGTGCCACGGTCGATCTTCTCGCCCAGCGCTACTCGGTCCCGCTGGCCATGACTGAAAGAGTGTCCTGGACCTGGGATGTCATCGGCGTTGGCTGGATTGCGAAGCTGCCGTCCAATCTTGCCATTCTGGGTATCGTGGCGGTGATCGGGCATTTCCTGCTGAGCCGATCCCGGATGGGCTGGCACCTGACGGCAATCGGTTCAAGCCGCAACGCGGCGCGCCATGCGGGCATTCGCGTAGAACGCGTGCTGTTTTTCACTTACGTGCTATCGGGCATGCTCGCTGCGGCCGGTGGCCTGTTCTATGCCGCGAGGCTCAACAGTTCAGGTTCTGATACCGGCATTGGCTGGGAAATCAGTGCGCTCACGGCCGTGGTGTTGGGCGGCGTGAGTCTGGCCGGCGGGCGAGGGACCATCGCACGCGCATTGATCGGCGCGATGGTGGTCTTCATTCTCGTCAATGGCCTGGTGCGCATGGGCTTTCCGGGGGCGCTGTCGTCAACAGCTTTGGGTGCAGTACTGCTGCTGGCAGTGGGTATCGATGTGAAGTGGGCCAAGAATCGCGGCAAGGCCATTCAGAAAATTTACGTTAATCCGACGCTGCTTGAACTCCGACCCGCGCCTTCGATAGCGCCAGACAGTGACAGCCCTTACGCCGAGAACAAGCGATTGCAGGGCTCGGAAGAAATCGCACTCAACCAGGTGCAAGGGCCGGAAGATATTATTCTGGACCGCCATGACCGGCTTTACTGCGGTACCCGCGAAGGCTGGATTCTGCGCTTCAGCGGGCCAGGTTTCGAGCATCGCGAAGTATTTGCACGCATTGGAGGACGGCCCCTTGGCCTCGCGTTCGATCGTGACGAAAACCTGATTGTCTGCGTAGGCGGCATGGGGCTTTATGGCGTGTCTCCGGACGGCGTGGTGTTCAAATGCACGGATCAGACCAATCGCAGCCTTCTGAAGCTCAACGATGATTCACGGCTTCGCCTGACCGACGATTGTGACGTGGCGCCCGATGGCAGAATCTGGTTCAGCGAAGCGACCATTCGCTATGAGATGCATTCCTGGCATCTGGATGGGTTGGAAGGTCGCGCCAATGGCAGGCTGGTTGTCTACGACCCGAGCACACAAACCACGCGCACGGTTATCAAGAACGCGGTGTTTCCCAATGGTGTTTGCGTCGCACACGATGGACGTTCGGTGCTTTTTTGCTCTACCTGGTTGTGTGCCATCTACCGTTACTGGATAGAGGGGCCGAAGGCAGGTCAGGTCGAAACCTTTGCCGAAAACCTGCCGGGTTATCCGGACAACATCAATCGCTCATCAGAGGGTGGTTACTGGCTCGCGATGGTGGGCATTCGATCACCCGCCTTTGATCTGGCCATGCGTCATCCAAATTTTCGGCGACGCATGATCAAACAGATTCCGCCGGACGAATGGGTCTATCCAGGTATCAACAACGGCTGCATCGTGAGGTTCGACGAAAAGGGCAAGGCCCTGGAATCCATGTGGGATCCGGGCGGCACCAAACACGCTACCGTGACCTCCATGCGTGAGCACAAAGGCTGGCTCTACGTGGGTGGCCTTGAGAATAATCGCATCGGCCGAGTCAGGCTGCCTGATGCAGATCAAAACTGGACCGGCTACGCCTCGTACTGGGGAGGGCATGAGAAATGTTGAACTCCATGTATTCCCGCATCAAGGAGGCGCTGTTTCCGGGTAGCGAAGCCATTGCACTGCCTACGTTGGATGGCGCTCTCAGGGCCAATCGTCGCCTTGATGATGCGCAGCTCATGAGCGATACCCTGATCGATTGCGATGACATGATCGCGGAACCCAACGGCCAACTGCTGGTTTCGGCCGGAGATGGGCTGTTCCGGTTGACCGCACCTGATTATTCGGCGGCGCATCAGATCTACAAAGCAACAGGCCGGATTGGCGCATTGGCAACAGATGGTCAGAACATCTATATGGCGGTTGCCGGCCAGGGCGTGCTGTGCGTCAGGGGCGGCGAAGTCTGTGCACAGCTTGATCGTGTGGATGACACGCCGCTGCACTGCGTGACGGCGCTGACCATCTTGCGTGATGGACGCGTGGCACTGACAGAAGGCAGTGCCGTCAATGGCTTGGACAACTGGTCACGTGATCTGTTGGAGCGCCGATCCCATGGCCGGCTGATCATTGCATCGCCAGATCTATCCGACGCCTCTACGTTGGCGAAGCGTCTCGCATGGCCGGCAGGCCTTGTTGAGAAGGATCAGTCTCTGTGGGTCAGTGAAAGCTGGCGTCATCGCGTTCAGGTCTACCCCTTATCCGGTGAAGCGCCGTCAACGGTTCTGCACAATCTTCCAGGTTACCCGGCCCGCATTGCGCCTGCTGACAATGGTGAGTGCTGGCTTTGTGTTTCTGCCTTGCGTACGCAACTTGTCGAATTCGTTCTGCGAGAACGCGATTACTGCGACGCAATGCTTGAAAGCGTCGATCCGCGTTATTGGATTGCGCCCAGCTTGAGCAGCGAACGCCATTACCTCGAGCCTTTGCAGGGCGGGGCGATCAAGAAACTCGGCATCGTCAAACCGTGGGCGCCGCCCAGAAGCTATGGCCTGCTGCTCAGATTATCTTCCCAGGGCGAGATCAGAGAGAGTCTGCACAGCCGGCCGGGCGGTGAGCATCATGGCATTACCAGCGCGCATCCAATGGGCGATCAGCTCCTCGCCCTGTCTAGAGGCAGTGGCCGGCTTTTAAGGGTGGCAATCCCATGAGCACGGATACTGCAATTTTGGCAACCAAAGGGGCGGGCAAGGTCTACGCCGGCGTACATGCATTGCAGGACGTGAACTTCGAGGTCAGGGCGGGGGAGATTCATGCCCTGGTTGGTGAGAACGGTGCTGGAAAATCCACACTATGCAAAGCCATTGCAGGCGCGGTGGCGCTCAGCAGTGGTCAAATCGAATTACATGGACAACCCGTGCAGTTTCACCGGCCCGGCGATGCACTCGCGGCCGGCATTGTCATGGTCTACCAGGAATCGAGTCTGGTGCCGTCGATGACCGTCGCACAGAATCTGGTCCTGGGGCGCGAGCAATGGTTCACCCGGCTGCGACCCTTGAATATCAAAGCGCAACAACAGCTCCAATCGCTCAACTTTCATGTTGACCCGACCGCGATGGTTGAATCACTTGGCACTGCGCAAAGGCAGATGGTGGAAATTGCGCGTGCGGCGTATCACGACGCGAAGATCATCATTTTTGATGAACCCACCGCGAGTCTGACCCCAGAAGAAAAAATACATTTCTTCCAGTTGCTGAAAGATCTGCGGGGCAAGGGACTGGGCATTGTTTTCATCAGCCATGCACTCGAAGAAGCTCTGGATATCTCAGACAGAATTACCGTTCTGCGTGATGGCCAGCATGTGGCCACGCAGAAAACAGCCGACGTGAGCCGTGTGCAGATCGTGCACCATATGGTCGGCCGCGATGTGCAGACGTCGCATCACGCCAAGCGGCCGGCGAGCACAGCGAATCAAGTGAGGGAAAAATTACTGGTTGTAGAGAATCTGACGATGGGCAATATCGTCAAGAACATGTCTTTCTCCTTGTACGCAGGAGAAGTCGTAGGGATCGCCGGCCTGATAGGTTCTGGCAGGACCGAAACGGCAAAGATTATTTGCGGGGCATTGAAGCGAAACCTGATCGGGGGAGGGAACGTCACGCTGCGTGGTCGACCCGTCCGATACAACGTTCCCAAACAAGCGATTGACGATGGCATTGTCTACATCACCGAAGATCGCAAGTTGAATGGTTTTTTCGAGACCATGACGGCAGAAGAGAATATTGACCTGGGCCGCATGGCCACACGTGACGGATATCGATGGTTCTTGTCCGAGAAGGAGCGTCACGAACACTCAGCAAAAATTGCACAGAGACTTAAAGTTCGGTCGGTGTCAGAAAACGCCAGAATCATCGAACTATCTGGGGGCAATCAACAAAAGGTCGTTGTCGCAAAGTCGCTGGTGCAATCGCCCTCCGTCGTGTTTTTTGACGAGCCGACGCGTGGCGTCGATGTAGGAGCCATTCCCGAGATTCACGAAGCGATTCGCCGTCTAGCCGACGAAGGCAAGGCAGTGGTGGTGATCTCATCCTATCTGCCGGAAGTGATGGCCGTTTCCGACCGTATTCTGGTTGCTCGCCTGGGACGTATCGTGGAAGAGTTTTCCGACGAAGACGCAACTGAAGATAAGATTATGTTCGCTGCTATTCATTGAAATCATGCCCAGGCCATCAAAATCAAAGTCCGGCTCCGCAACGGGCGGCCGGAAGCGCACCACTTTGCAATCGGTGCATCCGGCATTTGACCGTGACGACCAGTATGAAAAGCGCAAGCAGGCGCTGGTGCAGATCGCGATACAGTTTTTCAACTCGCGCGGGTACCATGCAACCTCAATAGAAGCCATTGCGGGCGAAGTGGGCCTGACCAAGGGCACGCTTTACCACTACTACAGCAGCAAGACGGATCTGGCGTTCGATTGCATATTGGAATCAATTGCAGACGGCCAGCGCATGGCCCAGCAAGCATCCGAGGTGGAAGGAAGCGGACTGGATAAGCTCGAACGTTACTTAAGGCTTCAGTTCGAGACACTAGCCGGCTATCGCGGTTCGTCCTGGTTGCACGCTGACATGTCTGTTCTCAAAGAGCCGCAAAGGGCCGAGGCGAGAAAGCGGTCGCGAGAAGTGGACGCCATGGTCCAGAAGTTTCTGAAACTGGGCATTGCCGATGGCAGCATTGCCCCAGTTGATCCCAAGATTGCCGAGTTTTTCCTCATGGGTGCGTTGAACTGGCTGCCGCGGTGGTATTCACCAAGTGGTTCCATGAACAGTGAAGAACTGGCGGCAGTTTTCATCGGCATCATGTTTGATGGTCTGCGTGCCAAGGGGGCAGGGAAGGCGTAAATCTGATCTGCGCCTCAGTCGTCGCGATTGGCTGCATTGCGCTTGCTCCGAAGCCTTGCCATGGCACCGCGACCGGCTTCCAGGTTCTCTCCATAGCGTACGATCATGCGCTCGGATTTCCAGCGACCCTGGCGCATGATTTCGGCACCGCTGAAATTGGCCGCGAGCAAATCCTGCGCGGCTCCAACTCTCGTGCTGTGGCCCGATACACGACTCGGATCAATACCGGCCGCCAGTGCCCGTTGCTTGAACAGCCGTGCGATGTCACGGTCTGATAATGGCGATTTGTATTTGTCGGGTTTGTTGGATTTGGGCGTCGATCTGAACAGCGGGCCTTCGAACACGCCCGAGATGGCTTGCCAAGCCTGGATACGTTCAACGGTCTCGGGCGAAATATATTGCAGCACGCCAGCGCCTTCCTGATCGGTTTTGCTGTGCGGCAGAAATATGCGGCCCGAACCATCGGGTTCTACGGAGACGTCCTGGGCCAGAACCGAGATCAGTTCGCTGCGACGAAACATGGTCTCGAACGCAACGCTCAGCAAGGCTGCATCGCGAACATCTCGCGGAACATTGGGGTCGAGCTGCGCGATCATGGCGTCAATATCCGCTTCGGTCAGACCTTTGGCCTGACGTTGGCGCGTGGACAGATATTCGCGTCGGAGGCCGCGCCACATCAATCTGGCTTCCATGGAATCCATGGGCGACGGCAATCCTGCCAATCGATGCACCACAGTGAGCGTGGACAAGTAGTGATCGATGGTAGCGCGCTTGCGACCAGCCTGGATGCGATCCATTAGAAACGCGCGCAACGCCGGTAGCTCCACAGGAATGGGATCAAAACCATTCTCGGAACAGAATTGGGTCCAGACGCGCCAGTCTGCACGCCATGTCCTGAGGGTGTTGGGCGCGTACGCGAGCTTGAGGTCGTGTGCGAGCGATTTAAGGCGATCGACGGCGCCGTCAGCCGTGTGCGTCAAAAGATCGGCAACGGCGGCGTGCTGTGCAACGGATTCAGGGTCTGCGAGCTTTGTGGATGTGTTCATGCAGCAACCGTATCGGCATCTTATATGTCCGTCAACTGCCATTGTCGGACACATAAAAATATTGCCATAATAGGTCTAAACCTTCTCAATTCCATAAGAAACGATCGAGACAGACATTCGCTCACTAGACGACAGCGTACGTAGTCATCAACATGCTCGAAATAATTCAAATGGACAATGTTCCAGCTTTAGCCGCAAAGCCATCGAATTCAGGGAGATCAACATCATGAATCAAACCCGGACCCAGCTGACGGTTTCCATGTTGGTGGCAGGCTTGCTGCTCATCTGCAGGCCCGCACATGCAGAGATCACCGCTGGTGGTGGTATCGGTTTTTCCCAATTGTCATCTTATGAAGATGTCGATGATGGAACCGCGTGGCGTGGATTCTTCGGCTACCGCGCTGCAAGCATTCCTTTCTATGCAGAGTTTCAGTATCTCGATAGCGGCGAACTCGGCATAGACGATTTCTTTGGCGTTGAACTGCAATTTGATGGATTCACCGCTGCGGCGGCCTACCGAATGGTGGTCGATTCAATCAACGGCTCAGACATCATCTTCAAGGCTGGTGCGTACTCGCTGGATGTTGAGGCAACTGGAGCTGGCGGCAGCGCAACAGACGACGGCAGCGGTGCACTGATTGGCATTGGCGGCAACTGGATGTTCACGCCACATTTAGGGCTCAATCTGGACGCCCAGATTCTGTTTGGCGTTGAAGATCTGGCCAATGAGGAAGATCTCACTGTGGTCACCATTGGATTGATCTACGCGTTCTTCGAGTGACTTAGCTCAGTTTTCGCACGCGGTTTGATTGCAGTTGTTCAATCAATTGTCAGGCTGCCAATAGACAGCGCTTCCGTGCGGCACGCACCCTGCCCTTGATGAGATGAAACAAGGCCTTTTTACGCATCAGGAGTCAGCTTGTTGGTGATGATGCCAAGTGTTTAGCCTCCTATGTGGGCACCGCAGAGCCAGCCCCGATCAGCAGACTTTGGCATGGAGCGAAAACGAGCCCGGGTGTGATCCCACGGGCGTCTTTGATCGTGCTTATGCGTGTTTGCCAACGTGTCTCGCCCCACCGTGGCTGAGCACTCATTTCCCGCCGTTGCAAATCTTTAACAAATTTTCGTGAGCAGGCTGCTCACTGCTGATGGCATTAGTTTCGAGGCGCCTGACAGGGCGCAGAAGCTGAATGTGGTATGTATACGCGAGTCGTTCTAAAGGGAGCAGAGAAATTTTCTGACTCGAAGAGCGAATAAAGCATGGGGACTATTACGAGAAACTGGAGAGAACGCCCCTTCGCTTCCAATGCCCCCTATCGGGCTTTCGGCATGCTTTTTTTGCAGCCAAGACAAGAAGCAATTTGATCATCAAGGAGTAACAAGAATGAATAAGAAGAACCGTCATTTTCGCGTCCGCCTGCTCGGTCGCTTCGGCTTGATTGGGGCGATGGCGAGTGCTGGCTTCCTGCCAAATGCGCACGCTGACGCCACCGTGGAATGCAACGTCAACGCAGGCTTTCCAGCCAGCACGACGGAATGCGGCCTAAGTTCAGTTGCCTCCGGTATGTTTTCAACAGCGGTCGGAAGCTCTGTCAATGCAACTGGAGACCGGTCGACAGCATACGGGCGTCTTGCGGATGCCCTTGAGAGCGATTCAACGGCACTGGGGCATAACGCCGATACTTTGGCGCGCAACTCAGTTGCGGTTGGCCAAGGGGCGACAGTGGAGGTCGACGGCATCCAAGGAACTAGCGTCGGCCGAAACGCCTTGGTGACGGAGCCAGGCGGCACAAGTGTGGGTGCCGATTCTGATGCCCAGGGCGTCGGCGCCACCGCATTGGGTGGTGACGGAGAAGACGCAGGCTTGACTGGAGCACAGGCCATTGGTTCGGGCGCGACGGCGGTGGGCTCGGATACCTATGCAACAGCAATAGATGCGATCGCGGTGGGCAAAGGAGCGCAAGCGCAAAATGCTGATGCGATCGCCCTGGGCGCAGATTCCATCGTCACCGCCGGCAACAGTGTCGCGATTGGCGCCGATTCGGTTGCCAGCGGAAGCGCGAATACATCGCTTGGACATACGGCGCGAGCACGTGGCGATAGCAGCACCCACGTCGGTTTCAACTCCGGCGCAAATTCCACATCAAGCGCAAACTTCTCAACGGCGGTGGGCGCTCAATCTTTGGTCGCTAACGATGCAGAGAACAATACCGCTGTGGGGTTTCAATCGATGCTGGTGAATACATCGGGCGCGCAGAACACGGCGGTGGGTGCGTTCTCGATGATGAGTAACACAACCGGTAGTGCCAATATGGCCGTGGGCACCAATGCTCTGCTGTCCAACACAACCGGCATCAACAATATGGCCATGGGCAACAATGCACTGCGAGCCAATGTGGAGGGGAGTAACAATGTCGCCGTGGGGCGTGCCTCGCTACTGGCGGTTAGCCAGGGGCAGCTGAATGTGGGCATTGGTACACAAGCACTGAACAATCTGGCAACAGGCAGCCAAAACATTGCCGTCGGTGGACAGTCTGGCGTCAACCTGACGCAGGGAGCACAGAACATCTACATCGGCACACCTGGTGGTGCGAGTACAGAGTCCAAGGTGACTCGCATTGGCTCGACACAGACGCGTGCCTTTATGGCAGGCATTAGCGGAACGCCTATTGCCAGCGGCGCCACGGTCGTGGTCGGCGCGGATGGTCAGCTCGGTATCCTGGCGTCTTCGGCGCGCTTCAAACAGGGCATTACAGACATGGCGGATCAGTCTGATCGTCTGATGCAGCTTCGTCCTGTGACCTATGCCTACAAGTCTGAGCCGGAAGCCCGGCATTTCGGCTTGATTGCAGAAGATGTCGCCAAGGTCTATCCGGAGTTGGTGGTGCGAAATGCAAAAGGTGAAATCGACACGGTTCAGTATGTTGAACTGGTACCGGTGCTCCTGCAGCGCGTGCAGGATCAACAACGTGAACTCAACGAGCTTAAGGCAACGCTGGTTCAGCAGAACCAGGAGTTGAATGAGCGTCTGGCGCAAATTGAAACTGCTACGCGTAGTCGCGAACTGGCCAGCCGATAATCTGAGAGTGCCGATAATGCGCTGCGCGCGGCATGTGCGCAGCGCATTATTTTTAATGAGGGGCGCTCATCGTTGAAGTTTCATCCGGCAATGCTCGCTCCACAGTTATGCTTAGTCTAAGGCCTGAACCATCTCTTCAACGCGAGTGAACTTGATTCGTGGTCGGGACATTGGTCTGCCCTGCTCTCTTTCCGCATGATCAATTTTCTGCCAGTCGCAGAAGTGAATGATGCGCCGCGTCAGCGCGTCGAATTTTTCCAGGCGTTGTTGTGCATTGAGTGAGTTGCTACCGGACAACGCGCCTGCGCTTGCATCGGCCAGCAGTGACGCAACGCAATCACGCGCACATTTCTTGTTGCTGCCGATAATGCCCTGAGGACCCCGACGAATCCATCCGGTGACGTAGGTGCCGGGAACAGGGGTTCCATTGTCCGTGACGCGGCCGGACTCGTTGGGAATGATGCCTCGCGCTTCATCAAATGGTAGCCCGTCTAGGGCACTTCCGCGATAACCAATCGCGGAAAGGATCAGGCCGCTGCTCAGTACTTCATTGCTTGATGTCAGGCGAAGGCCTTCCACTTTTTCGTCACCGACAATTTCTGCAGGCGAGGTATGGAATCGCAGCAAAATTCTGCGTTTCCCAACGGTGCGCTCTGCGCAGAGCTTGCGCAGCGCAGCCATCTTGGGATCGCCATCTGCTGATGCATTTAGCACTGTCTGCAGTGCTTCGGCGCCATCCACGCTGATGGCGGTGTCTGGCAGGTCGCCCAGTTCTTCGAGTTCCGGGAAGTTGAACGCGGCTTCAGCAGGGCCGCGCCGTCCGAGAATGACGACTTCCCGAATACGGCTTTGAGACAGTGCCTTTAGCGCGTGCTCAGCGATGTCTGTCTGGCGTAGTTCTTCAACCGGCTTGAGCAGGATGCGTGCAACATCCATTGAAACATTGCCATTCCCGATGATCACAGCACGTTCAGTCTGCAGATTGAAATGCTCCTGACTGAAGTCAGGGTGACCGTTGTACCAACCAACAAAGCGCCGAGCGGAACTGCAGCCCGGCAAATCTTCACCTGGAATACCTAGTTTTCGCTCTCCATCGGCACCGATGGCATAAATGACCGCGTCGTACCAGGCAGACAATTGCGCTGGCGAGACTGTCTCGCCCACGCAGACGTTTCCGATGAATCTAAAGCCTGGCCGATGCGCGATGGCATCGTAGACCCGCGCCATTTTCTTCTTGTCCGGATGATCTGGCGCAACACCGCCGCGAATCAATCCCCAGGGCGTGGGCAGGCGATCCAGCACATCAACTTCAATACTTTGATGGACCCTCCTCGACAGACGCCCCGCTGCAAACGTCCCGCTCGGTGCCTCAAGCAGGTGTCCAGCGGCGTACATTCCGGATGGGCCGCTGCCGACGATGGCCACTCGCAAAGGACGCGTCTCAGTCACCTGCCATCTCCTGCACACGCGTTTTGAAGTGATTCTTGTTGATCTGCGCGTAATGCGCCCACTTTGTCGGCAAGGTGTCCATTGGGAAAATGGCATTGACCGGGCAGGCTTCTTCGCACGCTCCGCAGTCTGTGCATTGCACTGGATTTATGTAGAGCTGCGTAGCGGCCTCAAATCCATTTTCATCCGGCATTGGATGAATGCAATCTACCGGGCAAACCTCGACGCAGGAATAATCAGCCACGCAAGGCGCTGCAACCACGTAAGCCATCAGGCAGCCTCCATGATCGACGAAATGTTCTCCGCGCGCCGGACGCGAACCGCGATGCCATTCACCGTGGCATTTCCGCTTGGCAGGTCAGTTGACTCGACGCTGTTGGTGGTCAGGCTGTTATAAACCGACCCGCCCACGGCTACCGCGTTCTGCCAGCCGCCTGCGTGGCCCCAGCCCTGCGGTAGTGCAATGCAGCCGGGCATCATTTCGTCACTCACACGTGCAGCGGGAACGACGATAGATCCGTGTTTTGAGGTGATCTCAACCGGGTCTCCATCTTCAATGCCAAAGCGTGTTGCATCGTCAGGATGAATCCGCAGGCGCTGAACGCGATCACCCACGATCAGCTTCGGGATGTTGTGCAGCCAGGTGTTCTGCGTGCGCAGTTCGCGCAGGCTGATCAGGCTGAGCGGAAACTCGGAATCTGTTTCTGTGCGGTGGGCGAGCATGCGCTTCATTTCATTTCGGATCACGGCATGGTTGAGCTGAACTTTCTTCCCTTTGGTGAAAAGGCGCTTCTTGAGAATTCCGGTAGGAAGATTGTCTGCAAGCTTCACTGCACCGTTGCCTGCCATGAGTTTCTTGCGACTCAATCCGCCTGGTCGCAGGCCGAACCAATCGCCTTCCGGCCCGGTTCGCAAACCGATGTCCATCAGGAACGAAGGCGAAGGACGTAGGCCGAGCTTGCCCAGCAGCTGCGCGCCGGGAAAATCTGCGGGCACGATTCCAATCCGTTTGCAGACCTCGTCCATGATCCAGGCATCTTCGCGCACATCGCCGCGAGGTGGCACCGTCGGGCCCACCCACTGCGCATGTGGAATGCCAGCGTGCGACTGGGTGAAGATTGGAAAACCTTCTCGCTCCAGCCACACCGTTGGCGGCAATATGTAATGCGCCAGACGACTGGTTTCCGTCATGTAGACATCGAGGGAAATCAGCAAGTCCAGCTCTTCGAACGCTTCGCGCAATTCGCCCGCCGCTGGGCTGCTGTTGGCCGGGTTGGCGCCGACGACCATCATGGCGCGAAGCTGGCCCTTGCCGGGCGTTCTGATCTCGCGCGGGATACTCACCACTGGAGACGTGCCCGCCACTTCTGGAAAGTTATCGACCCGGGTACGCCAACGATCGTAGCCAGTCGACTTCATGCGGTGCATCATTGTTTCGAGGTCGATGAAGGGGCGCCCGAAGCACCACCCGCCCGGCCGATCCAGGTTGCCGGTCACGATGTTCAAGACATCGAGAAAATATTTTCCGAGTGAGGCAAAGGGGCCAATCGACATGCCGCAGCGGCCGTAGGCACACGCAGATTTCGCCATGGCAAAGTCGCGTGCCAATTGGCGAATGGTTTCCACGCCAATGCCACTTGCGGCCGAGACCTGCTCCAAATCCAGCGAAGCCAACAGTTCTGGCAAGACCTCGTGGCCCGAGGTCTGCTCGCGCAGTGCCGTCATGTCTGCGAGGCCCTCGTCAAAGATTACTTTGACCAGCGCGGCCAGCAACCACACGTCACCATTAGGCCGAATGGGAATGTGTTCGAACAGTGAAGCGGTTTCGCTACGGCGCGGGTCGATCACCACGACACGCCCTCCCCGCTCAACAACGCCCATCATGGCATCGCGGAAGCGGCCGATATTGGCCATGCTGCCGTGCGACACCACCGGATTGGCGCCCAGGCACAACATGAAGTCAGTACGGTGGATGTCAGGCAGAGGATTTAGAAAATTGCTGCCGTACAACAGCTCGCTGATCATCCAGTAGCCATTGATATCGATGGAAGCTGCGCTGTACAGATGCTTGGTCTTCAATGCGCCGGCCATGCCAAACAGATTCAGGAAGGCGCCAAAATTCCAGGCTACGGAATTGCCCTGATAGAGGCCAATGGCTTCGGTTCCATGCTTGGCGATGATCTGCCTCAGACGGGCGCCGATATCATCCAACGCTTCATCCCAGCTGACTTGCGTGAAACTGCCATCGGGCTGGCGTTTCAGAGGGTGCAACAGACGGTCCGGATCGTCCCGCACGGCGGAAAAGGCTAGCCCTTTTGAACAGGCAAAGCCGCGCGTATTGGGATGATCCGGGTCAGGCCTAAGTGAGATGACCTCACTGCCCTGCACTGTCGCTTCAAGCCCGCAGGAGCCTTCGCAGACACCACAGAAAATTTTTCTGGTAACGGGCGCACCGGCACTCCCAGCTATCGGTGTAACTTGAGTCTCGCTCACTGGCATTTCTCCTTCCTCGTGGCGGGTATAACCGCTCTTGACCGGGCGCGAACGACGGCCTATGCGCCATTATGTCCAATGCAGTACATCAGGAACAGCAACCCCGTGATAAGCAATAGCCAAGCTTCAAAGAAGCCTCGCCAGATCAGGGGGGCGTGACGCAGTTCCATGTGATCGAGTACGACGAGGCGACCCTTGAGGTAGGCGATTGCCAGCGTGGTGGCTCCCACGGCCAGACCCACCATTTCGTCGTTACGCATGAAGAATGCCGCCAAGGTGGCAAGCACCAGAATCGCCAGCGTACGGTGCAAATAAGACCCTAACCAATGCCTCATGTGATCACCTCAACAGGTAGAGCAGCGGAAAGAGGAATATCCAGAGCAGGTCTACCATGTGCCAATAAGAGGCACCTGTTTCCAGACCCTTGAATTGTCCCGCGCGGTACAGACCTTTTCGGGCGTTGAGCAACATCACCGTCAGAATGACCGTGCCAGCCACAACGTGCAGCAGATGAATGCCGGTCAGGCAAAAATAAAACATGAGGAAGCTGTCTGTTGTCAGGGAAAGCCCCTCTTCGAACATGTGCGTGTACTCGATGTACTTCACGAACATGAACGACATACCGAGCGCAATGGCGAGCCCAAGGTAGGGCGCAATAGCCGATGGGCGCCCTGCTCTGGCTTGGTTGACGGCTGAGACGACGGCCCAGGAACTGACGACGAGAAACAGGGTATTGATGAGTCCCAGGTCGCGATCAAGGCGTAATTGCGACGTTGTATATGCATCGACGTCCAGCATCCAGTAAACGATGTAGGAGACGAAAAACGCGCCGAACATCAGCATCTCGAAAAAGATGAATATCCAGACGTCCGGATCACCGGGCAAGCGGCGCTCTTCAGGGGCCGATGCCTTATGCCCAGACGGCATTGCTGCTGTCATCATGATGTTGGTTTCCCATCAGAACAGCCTCCTGACCTGCGCTTGGTCAGCCAGGAGGTCGTGTGATGCATGATCTGAGCTGACTCAGACCGCGCCGTGCGCGAGACGGCCAGCACCAGACGGCGTGGTCGCGTGAGCAGCAGCCCGGCGGCGAATTTCCTTGATCATGTAAACGCTTGCGGTAGTGAACCAGCACAGCCAGCAGAAATAGGGAATGTAGTAGCTCAGCGCACCGCTCCAGGCGAACGGTCCCGTCTTCAGCACGCCGGTGAGGCTCGCTGGGAAGAAACTGATCGCACACCAGATGGTCAGGTAGCAGGCCCAGCGTGGGAACAAGGGCGCCTTGCTCTTGTCAGCCAGTCCCACCAGTGCCGCCGCAATCATCTGCAAGGTCGTGCAGCAATAGCAGAGATCAATAATGAGCCAGCCGGTATCGGTCATCATCTGGAAAGTCGACGCAGGTGCTTCCGGGCGGAAGCCAGCAACAACCCAAAACGTGGCACTGAAAGACACCACCATCACTGTCAGAGCGCCGCCAATGAGTTGAAGGTAGCTCAGTACTGGCATGTCACTGCCTTCAATGCGCCGCATCTGGGCCGCCAAGACGCAGGTCCATGGCATATAGAAGCAAACCGTAATGAGCGAAACGATGAAGCCCAGACGGATGTCGCCCAAACTTTCCAGGTAGCGCGACTTGAGCGCTTCGGCTGCCAGCGCCGGCGACGGGTTAGGAATGTTATTGGCGACAAAACCCCAGAAAAACACAAAGGTGACCAGGAAAGCGGGGCCGCACCAAGCGCTGATCAACTGGTAGCGCAATCTAAGTTTCTCATCCATTTCGTTACTCCTGTTTCGCGTCGTCAGTTGCCCGGACGCTGGGCATTAAAAACTTTGGTTCAAATGTCTGCAGTCATCGTGACCGTGCTTGGGAAGCTTGCTGCCCACTCCTTTAGTCAACAATTGGCCTCTTTCTTATTTCACATGTTCGCATGAACTAAATCATAACTAATTTAGTGTGAAACTAGGTTGCCAAGGTCACACTCCATATGCAAATGGAACAGCTCCTTTTGGGGAAGGGTTTCGGAGGAACTAGCGACCAATCTGCATAAAATCGGTTATGCGATGGGGCAAATCCGATTGACCGATTCTTGCGCCAAATGGCAAATCCCTGTCAGAGCCCTAGCAGGCAGCCTCTGACAGTCATCACCGTCCCTGCTGATAGATAGCTGGGCCCGGGCAGTTTCGCTAAAGCGGCGGCGGACCCAGCCTCATGCAGCGTCTGAGCAGCACTGTCAGTTTCTCCCACTGCAGCAATTCCAGCTTCAGGCCAGCGTGACATTGGCAGACATTTGGGCTTTTCGATACATATATCCTTTGTGATACTTCGTAATTGTAACGTGATAAACAAAAGACTTATATTGGCCCCATAGTGCTAGAGAAAGCACAGCGGCCAAGTTCGAAGCGTTCAGCAAGTCAATCCTGTCGTGCTGGCGTCGGACACTGGGATGCAAGAGGAGAGAACGATGGACTCGATACGGTACTACCTGATGCCGCTGACCACCTTGTGCGGCGTGATCGGATTTGTATTGGGCGGCAATTGGATATGGCTCGCTGCTGCGACCTACCCCGTCCTGATGCTAGGAGACATCTTGCTTCCGTCGGACAAGAAGGAACGTCTTCATCTGGGGCCATGGTGGTTTTCTGATCTGGCTTTGTATCTCCAAGTGCCACTCCTGATTGCACTGTATGCAGCATTTCTGTCCTGGCTCACGCAACTTGCAGGCACCGGGCAGCAGATCTCGCCGGGTCAGATTCTGGCCTGCATCATTGGTATCGGTTGGCTGAGCGTTGTTCCGACACTGCCCATCGCACACGAGCTTTGGCACCGCCGGCATTGGTTTCCACGAGCGATGGCAAGAATACTGGGCACCTTTCACATGGACCCTGCGAAGGACGTCGGTCACAACATCGGCCATCACAATTTAGTGGGACAGCGACGTGACGCTGACACCCCTGCCCGCTACCAGACCATCTACACCTTTGTGATTCAGGCGCGGCTTGCCTCCTGGAGAGACACATTTCACCACAGCAGTGTGGCGCTGAAACGAAGAGGCCACTCACCATGGAATTGGCGCAACATCGGCTACCAACAACTGATCATGCCAATGGTGCTGATTGCCATCTGCTGGGTGGCTGGCGGCCCCATGGCGGCAGGCATCAGCTTTGCAGCAATGCTGATGGGCAACTTCTTCATGGAAGGTTTGAACTACATGCAGCACTATGGCCTGATCCGTGCTGATGACGAAGAAGTTCAGGTACAACACGCCTGGAACCACCTGGGTGCGGTGGTTCGGCCACTGGGATGCGAGATTACCAATCACATCAATCATCATCTCGACAGCTACACCCGTTTTGATCATCTTGAGCCAGTGCCGGACGCGCCACAGATGCCGTCTCTGTTTATCTGTTTCCTTTGCGGCCTGGTTCCACCGATCTGGTTCCGATACATCGCCAAACCCAGACTAAGGCACTGGGATCTGCATTTCGCGACGCAAAAGGAACGTGCCCTCGCCCGTCAGGACAACCAGAAGGCTGGATGGGAAGACTGGCTCGAATCGGCGTGAAGTTCTCCTCAGACTCATCAGACAGCTTGTCAGGCCTCCATTACTTTGCGAGGTAATGGATTCCTGTTTAACAGGTGTGCGGTCAATACATCAGGTTGCCGCTGACTGTCTGATCCGGGATCTGTTGAACGGTGTCCCAGTGCTCCACAATTTGTCCTTCTGAGTCGAAGCGAAAGATGTCCATCGTCACGTACTGATCATTCCCGGGCCAGGTCTGGTGTGTATGTAGGGCCACCAAATCTCCCTCAGAGATTGCACGACGGAAATCAATCTTCTTGTCTGGATACTGCGTTGCCATTTCAAGAAAATACTTGATAAACCCTTCTTTGCCGTCTCCGACCAGAGGATTGTGCTGCGTATAGTCTGCGCCCACGTATTTCTCTACCGCCAGTGCGGGATTGCCTTCGTAAGCCATGCGATAGAACGCGATCGCATTCCGCTTGTTCGTTTCAGAGTCTGTCTGCATGATCATCCTTTAGATGGTTTTAGCGGGACCCACTTCGACAATCACGCTGATCCGAGCTTCATCAGTGCGCCCTGGGTCAAGAACTCGTCGTACATG
>CAXBFJ010000002.1:0-581731 GCA_963975245.1 uncultured Panacagrimonas sp.
CCGGTTCTTCAGGATCGGGCTCTTCGGGCGGCGGCTCTTCAGGTTCCGGTTCTTCAGGATCGGGCTCTTCGGGCGGCGGCTCTTCAGGTTCCGGTTCTTCAGGATCGGGCTCTTCGGGCGGCGGCTCTTCAGGTTCCGGTTCTTCGGGGTCAGGCTCTTCAGGGGCAGGGTCGGGGTCTGGATCAGGAGTCGGCGTGGGCGTAGGAGTCGGTGTCGGTAAGCTCGCACCACTTCCCGCGTTATCGCTACCCCCACCACCGCAGCCACTCGCCAGTAAAGCCAATAGACTGGCCATCACCAATTTCCGAAGCATCTTCTTCCCCAGCCAACACCGTGAAATGATCAGCCTAGTCTGCCCGTTCAGGCTTGAATATGATAATTCGCCTGGGCGGTCAATTTGCGCTGTGAGACGGTATTTGGAGGTGTTCTCGCAAGCTGCACGTTTTCATTTCTTATCAATCTGGAATGCAAGGCAGCGATCCAGCGAAAAGATTCCGAATGATCATGTCGGCAACGAGTCACCAAGCTTGGCCAGAGCGTGCACATGAGGGCGCGTCGAAGCCGCCGATTCGCTCCCGCGCTAAACGGCGGCTGTCCGGTAATCGAAAAATCTCCTCAAAATGTGATGTCGGTCACATTTTTTGGTTGCAGCTTCAGGCCCTGCGTGAACCTTGTCACGCTGATCAGTTGTGGAGGTATCGGGCCGGTGCTAATAAATATCTCCCGAGTTCGCGAAATGCGCGGGCTCATCAGTTCAATGGAGATTCGGTATGAAATATCTCATCGCAACGCTGTTGTTATTTCCTCTGGGCGCGCAAGCCGGACTGTTCGACCTGCTCCCTATTTTTCCAAAACCGACGCCGACGCCCGCGCCAGAAATTGATGGTGGCCTCGCTGTAGTTGCCGTCGTATTGATTGGCGGAATCGGCTCGCTGGTCAAACGGGCCCGTGAGAAGCAAGCCAAACGCAATCTCCTCTGATCCCCAGAAGACACGCGTGATGGCCCCATGATCCGCAACAAGCGGGTGTGCTGATCATGGGGTCCCTGCTTTTTGCTGTATCCCCCCATCATGGCCTCGCCTTTTTCATCCCTTGATGGCCCGCAACAGGGTATGGGCCGAGGCGCAATCCCCCTGCTTGCCGTAACCGCTCTCCTGGGTCTGCAGTTCTTCCTTGCGGTCGAACTATTCAGCGTCAATATCTTCATCGGTCGCTCGGAGCCATGGGCGCAGGTGCCGCTCCATCGCGGAGAATTCGTGCGATGCCTGATCTTGCAGGTTGCACTCATCCTTTTCCTCGCCCGGCCCAGATTGAGAGGCTACTGGCAGCGCTTCATCGAAGTTTCGCGAGACCGCGCTTACCTGCCAATGATGATTTTGCAGTGCCTTGCATTTCTGCTGGCCTGCGGTTTTGCCAGTGTCGTTTATACCGACCCTTTTCCCTTTGATGGATGGCAATGGCCCATTGTCCTTGCCTGGTGTCTGGCGGCCACCGTCGCCGTGGCCCTGTCTTTTCTTGTCCTGGCTCCAATCCGTTTCTGGCAGGTTTTCCTGCGACAGGAAGCCACAGGCATTCTGGTCACCTCGGTTTTGATTCTTGGTTACATGTTTTTCCTGCGAGATTCCATGCTCGTGGTGCTGGAGCAGTTGTGGCGCCCTGAAAGTGATTTGCGTCAATGGACATTGCTCACCAGCGCCGCGTGGCTCAAGTGGTTCTATCCGACTCTGCTCCTGGATGTTCAAGAATCGGTCATGGGTACACGCGAGTTTCTTGTGCTCATCTCTTGGGAATGTTCCGGACTGGAGGGAGCAGCACTGCTGAGCATTCTGGTCTGTGTGTATCTCTATGCGTTCAGGACCTATCTCAAATTTCCCGCTGCTTTGTGCTTGTTGCTGATCGCCGTGCCCATGAGTCTGGGCTTGAACGTGGTGCGCATCGTTGCCCTGGTCATCATCGGAATTGAAGTGTCTCCGGAATGGGCAATCAAGGGTTTTCACACCTATGGCGGCGTGGTGATGCTGATGCTCGAATGCGGAGTTCTCCTGTTCCTGTCGCAGACCCGATGGTTCTCAAAGCAAGCCCCTGCATACCGGTTTGAACTGGATTTCGAGACTTGCCTCTTACTGCCCCTGCTATGCCTGCTCGCCATGACGCTGGTCACCGGATTGCTTACAGTCGAGTTCGCCTGGCTTTATCCGCTGCGCGTTCTCGTCGTCGGCCTCGTCATAGCGCTGTGCTGGAAACCGCTGCGTTCCCTGCTGATCAAGCCATCGCTCATGTCTGTGGGCGCGGGCGTTGCGGTGTTTCTGATCTGGATCGCACTGGTTCCCGGATCGGCCGAAGCAGACGCGGAATTTTCAACAGCTCTCAATGCGGCGCCGACTGCGCTGGCTGTGGGGTGGCTTTTCTTTCGCGTTATCGGTGCAGTGGTCACGGTTCCCATTGCAGAAGAGCTGGCATTCAGAGGTTACTTGCTCACAGTGCTATCAAAACGTGCCGTGCTTCCGCAGACGCGTTTGCCGTTTCAGTGGGTCGCGTTTCTGGGTAGTTCCATGCTCTTCGCCGCACTTCATGGCCAATGGATCGCAGGTTTGTTCGCAGGCATGGCCTACGCCCTGGTCCGTTACCACACCGGACGCATCAGCGATGCGGTCATCAGCCATGCGACAACCAATGGCTTGCTTGCGCTCTATGTCTTGCTAACGGGGCAGTGGTCGTATTGGTGAATCGCTTCGCGAACCGCCTGATAAACCGCTGACTGCAGATACAGGTGCGGTTCAAGGGTCTGCCCGTATAGCCGGTTCCTGCGTGCAGGGCCATCATCCTGATGACTGATGCTTTGCCATTCGACGAGCAAAGTGCGGGAGGAGAGATCATGGGACTGTGGCTGGTCACGGGCGCGGATCGCGGTATCGGGCAGGCCCTGTGTCGCCTGCTGAAGGCGCGCGGAGACTCGGTGATCGCCGCTTGCTTCGAATCGCATTCTTCCCTGGGCGATGAGGGTATCGAGATTGCGACGGGCATTGATGTCACCGACGCACGCAGCATCCAGGCCTTGCGAGAACAAGTCGGAACACGGCGCATTGATGTGCTCGTGAACAACGCGGGCCGCGTCATAGAAAAGCGCTTTGGCAAAATTGAAAGTGCGGATTTGCTGTCTGAGTACGCCGTCAATGCAGTAGCGCCGCTGATGCTGACGCAGGTGCTGATGCCTTGCATGGAACAAGGCTCGAAGGTGGTCCTGATCACCAGTCGCGTTGGTTCGTTGGGAGAAAACTCGAGTGGCGGCTTGTATGGATATCGAATGTCCAAGGCCGCTGCCAATATGGCGGGCATCAACTTGTCCCACGAATTGAAGCCGCGCGGCATTGCCGTTGCCTGCCTTCATCCCGGCAGCGTGCGTACGCAGATGACTGCCGGACTGAGCGACGTCACGACCGTGGGCCATCTTCTGGAGCCAGAAGATTCCGCACGTGGTCTGCTCGCCCGCATCGACGAACTCACTTTGGAGACGACGGGAAGATTCCGCCATGCCAGCGGCGAGGATCTGATTTGGTAGCGAGCGTTAACCAAGCCGTGCAGGAAGCGCGTCCCGATAGAGGCCGCGATATACGAGGAGAAGTGGCGATGATGAAAATGTATGGCTACCTGCCTGCCTGGGGGCTGTCTGACATGAGCCCCTATGTGTCCTATACCGATGCCTTCCTACGCATGGCGGAAATTCCGTTTGAGGCCGTCATTCTGGAGAAAGGCGATCTCACCAAGACGCCAAAAGGCAAGTTGCCCTGGATCATCGATGTGGATGGCACGAACGTTTCGGACACCCAGCTGATTCAGTACTACATAGAAGAGAAGTACGGCGATCCTCTGGACGGCTGGTTGACCCGAGAACAGAAAGCCACGGTGACCTTGATTCACCGCATGTTTGGCGAATGCTGGTATTGGATGGCGGTGCAGAGCCGCTATCGGCGTGACGAAGATTTCGCGATCTACGATCCGCTGTGGGTGAAGTTTCTGGCGTGGTTGCCCGAGGAGCAACGTCGTCAGCCCGTGGATGATTTTCGTGATCATCTGCTGACCCAGTTCTGGCATCACGGAACTGGCCGCAACACCGAAGAAGAAGTAGAAATGATCGCGCGGAAACTATCCGATGCGATGTCCGATCTGTTGGGCGACAAGCCCTACCTGTTTGGTGACAGGCCGTGCTCGCTCGATGCCAACATGTATGCCGCGCTTGGACATGTGGCGATGACCCCCTTTCCGAGCCCGATCGGGCAGTACATCCGCGCCAAGCCCAATCTCGCGGCGTTCATGAAAAGAGTATTTGATCGCTACTACCCCGAGATGCGTGAGGAGCGGGAGGCGGCGGAGGCTTATCTTGCGGAGAATCTCAAGAAGCCACGCGTGAATGATGCGCGAGCCGACCATCGGCTCGACGAACTTTTCAGACAGCCCTACGACGGGCCCGGAGTGACACGATGAGCCAGAAGCAAGGAAAGCTAGTGGGGCGCAAGGCGTTGGTTACCGGAGGTGCTTCGGGGATCGGTGAAGCCAGTGCGCGACTGCTCGCGCAGGAAGGAGCGGCAGTCGTGATTGCTGACATTGACGACGCTTCCGGTCAGCGGGTGGTTGACGAGATTGTGCAGGCAGGTGGCGTTGCCCATTACCGACATCTGGACGTCACGGATCGCGCTGCAGTGCGCGCCATGGTGCATGAGGTTGATGATCTGCTTGGAGGTCTGGGCATTGTGTTCAATAACGCCATGACCAATCCCAGCGCCGATTACACAGAAGATGAACGCTGGAACCTCATGCTTGAAAGCGGCCTCTCGGCCTACTGGGCCTGTGCAACTGAGGCCGCGCCCATCCTGGCCAAATCTGGTCACGGAGCAATTGTCAGCAACGCGTCTATTGCGGGTGCGCGCATTGGCATCGACTTTGCCAGCGAGGCCTACAGTGCGGCCAAGGCTGGGGTGCTGGGGCTGTCACGCAAACTGGCCAAGCGCTACGGTCCCGACGGTGTGCGCTCCAACGTGATCTGCCCCGGCGTGATTGAAACTCCGCGCTGGCGCAGCCCCGGCATGGAAGAGCCGCAGTTTGCGCGGCGCTGGCGTCAGATGGCGCCACTGGGGCGATTTGGCCGAACCGAGGAAGTGGCGAAGCTGGTGTTGTTTTTTGCCAGTGACGATTCTTCGTTCATTACCGGTCAGGACATCGCCATCGACGGTGGATTTACCATGGCGGCGCGATTCGAGTCCGTGGACTTCGACGCCGACTAGGCGATTCAGCGAATGTTGCCGTATCCAATCACGCGGATATGACGGGTCGCTCTGGCCCAGAGGTTTAGTTCATCCCTCTCCCTGCTCCGCTTATCGTCAGCCGGGTTCGCTTTCGTGTCGTTTTCTGCAGCAAAATTGCAAAGCAAGAACCGGAGTGTGAGGTGTCGCGGGTGTGCGCAGAATGTCGCCCATGACATCAACACCTTCGGGCAGGCGGACACAGAATGGCCACGGAAACGGACAAGACACAACGAGCGGAACAGACCCGGCGCGACCCACGCTGGAAACGCGTGCAGGCACGAGACAAGGGTGCAGACGGCAGTTTCGTGTACTCCGTCAAAACCACCGGTGTCTACTGCAGGCCCTCCTGCTCCGCCAGACCGGCAAGGCCAGAAAACGTCGCGTTTCATGCGCGGCCTGAAGAGGCGGTGGCGGCTGGCTTTCGGGCCTGCAAGCGATGCAAGCCCGATCAAGTCAACCAGGATGCCGAAAACAAGGCCTTGATCACCGCTGCGTGTCGTCTGATCGAGGCTCAGGAGCAGATGCCCAAGCTAAAGGAACTTGCGGCAAAAATCGGCTTGAGCGAGTTTCATTTTCATCGCGTATTCAAGCGAATCACGGGGCTTACGCCGCGTCAGTACGCATTGGCGCACCAGGCCAAACGCGTGAGAAGCGGCTTAAGCGGGAAAGGAACCGTGACAGACGCCATCATGGCCGCGGGGTTTGGTTCCAGCAGCCGGTTTTATGAAAAGTCCAATGATGTGCTGGGTATGACGCCGAAGCTGTTCCGGTCAGGGGGAGACGATCAGCAGATTCGCTTCGCCGTGGGTGAATGTTCGCTCGGGTCGGTATTGGTAGCGGCAAGCGGAAAGGGCGTGTGTGCCATCAGCCTTGGAGATGACCCTGATGCACTGGTGCGCGCCTTGCAGGATCAGTTTCCAAACGCGGACCTGGTCGGTGGGGACAAGGCCTTTGAGAATCTGGTCGCGCAGGTTGTCGGCATGATCGAATCGCCGGGGCAGGCGGTAGAACTTCCTTTGGATATCCGCGGGACCGCATTCCAGCAGAAGGTGTGGCAGGCGCTACGCGAGATCCCCGCTGGAAGCACTGCCAGTTATCTCGACGTTGCCCGGCAGATTGGCGCGCCGCGATCTTTTCGCGCAGTGGCCCAAGCCTGCGGCGCAAATACGCTGGCGGTCGCAATCCCCTGTCATCGCGTTGTGAAACAGAACGGCGCCTTGTCCGGTTATCGATGGGGTGTGCAGCGCAAGCAGGAACTGCTTAATCGTGAGGCTGTGCAGTGAGCACAGAACCCGCGCGCCCAGTTGCGCATCTGGACTCGTTCAACTGGCTAGAGATTGAACGCGAACTAGATGAACGCGGTGTGGCGGTCTTGCCGGGTCTGCTGACGCAATTTCAGTGCGAAGAGGTGCAGCGGTTTTACCCGCAAGCCGATCACTTCAGAAGCACCGTGGTCATGGCTCGGCACAATTTCGGCAAAGGCGAATACAAGTATTTTTCGTATCCCCTGCCAGACATCATCGAGAAATTGCGCACGGCCGCGTACTCGCGTTTACAAGCAACTGCCAATCGCTGGAACGCGGCCATGGGTATTGATGTGGCGTTTCCGGAATCGCATGCACAGTTCCTGCATCGATGCCATCAGGCAGGGCAGACGCGCCCGACGCCGCTGATGCTTCGCTATGGTGAGGGCGACTACAACTGCCTGCATCAGGATCTGTACGGCGATCACGTGTTTCCGCTGCAGTTGGCGGTTCTGCTCTCGCAACCCGGCGAAGATTTTTCTGGTGGCGAGTTTGTGCTGACCGAGCAACGCCCGCGCATGCAATCACGCCCGGAGGTTGTGCATCTGCAACAGGGCGATGCGGTGATCTTTGCCGTGCATCACCGTCCTCAGCAGGGCGTGCGTGGCACTTATCGAGTCAAGCTTCGGCACGGCGTGAGCCGGATTCGTGCGGGTCACCGTCATACCTTGGGCATCATCTTTCACGATGCGGCTTGAGCGGCAGGTCATCGATCGTGAGTTTGTTTGAGACAGAAGCTCTTGGATCTGCTGCGATGTTATTGCGGGGTTTCGCACTGTCGATGGAAGCAGCTTTGCTACACGCAGTCGATGAGATCTGTGATCAGGCGCCAATGCGCAACATGGTCACCCCCGGAGGTCATCGCATGTCGGTTGGCATGACCAACTGTGGTGATTTGGGGTGGATATCAACGCCCCACGGCTATCGCTATGCGAGCAAAGATCCGGAAAGCGGAAATCCCTGGCCCGCCATGCCGGAATGTTTTCTACAGTTGGCGGCTTCTGCGGCACAGGCAGCGGGCTTCGATGGTTTTCGACCGGATGCCTGCCTGATCAATTGTTATGAGCCCGGTAGTCGGCTGACATTGCATCAGGACAAGAATGAGCGGGACTTCGCACAACCTATCGTGTCGGTCTCATTGGGGATGAGCGCGGTGTTTCAGTTTGGCGGGCTTAAGCGATCGGCGCCCTGCGGCAAGCTGCTGCTTGAGCATGGGGATGTAGTGGTCTGGGGGCGCGCGGATCGGTTGCGGTTTCATGGCGTGTTGCCGCTGAAAGGTGAGCCGCACCCGCTGCTGGGCGAGCGGCGAATCAACCTGACCTTTCGCAAGGCTGGGTGAATACTTCGCTTACAGCAGGCCAGTTCGGTGCGCCGGGCAGGTGTCTGCAAATGCACTTCAAGTTTGCGTCTGCATATAGACCCTGTTGTTCGTGCAGGCCCGACTCACCCATTCAGTGTCCGGCGGCACCAGGCAGTCGTGACGCAAGCTCACGGAAGGCCGGGCCGCAGCAGAGGGGCGACAAATAGCTGACCAGCGCGAGAGTGAGTATGTTTAGATTTTCTAAACAAACACGCTAAAACAAATCAATTGCTGCGCTGCAACATGGGGCGTAATCTTCTTTCCATCGAGACGCCACCAAGGGTGAAAACACTCAAGGGGGCGGGGGCAAAAAAGCCACTCGATACCGGTGAAGAAGGTCTTGAAAGCTGAGAAATCGCTTCAATATCAACAACACCGACAGTCTCCTCCAGTCCCGCCACATGCGGGACCGCACTCAACGCCACCGCAAGGTGGCGTCTTTTTTTGTGCCGCGATCATACCATTGGTTGAGAACTCGGTCCGAGCCTCGAAAACCTGCGCGCACGAATAAACCGTGGGCTCATTTTCCCATTCATTGAAAACGGCCTGACCAAGCGCCTGCTGGTCAGGCCGTTTTCATATGCGCTTATCGCGATTGATAGACCGCCGATTCCATGTCCGTGTATAGCTTGACCACGTGCGGGTCAAAGAACGGCAGGATCTGGGTCAGGATGACACCCGTGACCTGCTTGACTGGGTCAATCCAGTAATAGCTGTTGGCCAGTCCGGCCCAACTCAGGCTGCCCGGCGAACGGCCCTGAGGTGTCTCGCGGGTGTTGATCGAAAAGGTCAGGCCCCAGTTGCAAGGAACATTGGGGTCCGTGGGGACTGCATTCGAATACGGCTGAGCGTCCGGCATGTCGGTAACCCAGAGCTTGCCCATGTGGTTTTCGCCCATGGTGGCGACCGTTTTTTCCTCAAGTATGCGTGTCCCGTCCAGGCTGCCCTTACCCAGAATCATGCGCAGGAACCGGAGGTAATCCGGCAACGCGCCGTACAGGGCGTGCCCTCCCATGTGTTGCTCAGGCTCTTGTTCCAGCACCAGGGGGTAAGGAACGATGGCGCCGTCCGGGGTTCTGGCATGCATGCCTGCCAGGCGGCTTTTCTGGTCATCGCCCATGCTGAACGCGGTGTCCTTCATGCCCAGCGGGCCGAGGATATTCTTCTGGAAATACTCTCCAAGGCGCATGCCGGACACTTCCTCAACCATTTTTCCTGCCCAGTCGATGCCAATGCCGTAGTCCCAGCGGGTGCCGGGATCAAAGGCCAGCGGCCGGTCCAGGCTGTCACGCTGGCCGCTGAGGATATTGCCTGCTCCGCGATACTCCAGTTCGCGGGCCATGTCAGGGTTCCAGATTTCATAACTGAAGCCGGATGTGTGCGTCAGAAGGTTGCGCAGGGTCACTGTTCCCTTGGCGGGCCTGAGCTTGGGCTTGCCGTCCGAGTCAAATCCCTCCAGGACCATCGGTTTTTCGAGAAACGGGCAAACCTTGCCGGCGGGGTCATCCAGCGAAAGCTTGCCCTGTTCCACCAGTTGCATGGCCGCTGTGCCAGTGACTGCCTTGGTCATGGATGCGAACAGCCCGACGGTATCCATGCTCATCGGGACAGTGCTGTCGACGCTGCGCGTTCCGGCGCAGCCTTCGTAGATCACGCCCGAATCATCAGCAACGCAGGCGATGACGCCGGGGATTTTCTGATTCTCGCAACCCGCCGAAAGCAGTGCGTCAATGGTGTTCTGAAGGCTCATGTTCAACTCTCTCCTGTTTCTATGGTTCTATAAAATGATTCCACGAGCAGACTTTGCTCGTTGCTGCTAAGCGGGTTCTTCTGCGATGCGAAAGCGACCGCCAAGTTCGCGCGCACTGCTGACTTCGAGCTTGCGCAGGATGTTGGCGCGGTGCACATCGACGGTCTTGTGACTGATATCCAGGTTGCGACCAATTTCCTTGCTGCTCGCACCCACGACCAGTTGATCAAAGACCTCGCGCTCTCGCGTCGAAAGTTTGGCCAGACAGGCGTCGTACTCGCAGCGCTTGCGCCAGTGGTCATGACGTTCAGAAGCGCGGCGGCCAGCCTGATTGACGCACTCGATAAAGTGCTGAGGATTGAAAGGTTTCTGGAGAAAATCGAAGGCGCCCAGCTTCATGGCTTTTACCGCACTGGGAACATCGCCATGCGCAGTCAGGAATATGACGGCCAGGTCTGGCCTGAGTTTGAGTGCCTGCTCGAGCAGCTCTACTCCAGAAAGGCCCGGCATGCGTAAATCCAGAACCGCGCAAGCTGCGTTTTTGCACTGGGCCAAATACGTGATGAAGTTCTGCCCCGAATTGAATGCGCGCGCCTTGACACCAACCGAATCCAGAAGCCATACCAGTCCGCGAGTTACATCGGGCTCATCGTCAACAAGCAAGGTTTCCACTTCTATGCCCACTAGCTTGCCCCGCGTGTCGTGGGCAGGCGGAACTCAAAGTGTGCCCCGACGTCTTCATCGTCGAGCAGGCGCAGCGTTCCGTTGTGCGATTCAATGATGGTCTTGCACATCATCAGCCCCATGCCAAGGCCGCCAGGCTTGCTGGTGCGGTAAGGCTCAAACACATTTGCGCGATCGCCCACCGGGACGCCTGGACCGTTGTCCGAAACCCGGACCTGGATTTGCCCGTCTTCGCCAGCACTGGCGTGGATTGAAATCGAAGGGGATGCATGGACTGCATCGCGCAAGGCTTCTACCGCATTCATGATCAGATTCACCAGGACCTGCTGGATTTCGACACGCGTACCGTGCAACTGATGGAGGTCGGGCGCAATACGTACTCGCACCACCACCGACGAGTCGCGTAGCTGCAATTGGAGTAAATCCAGAGTCTCGTAGACCAGCGGCGCCAGTGGAAATTGCTCATCCCCAGGCCGATGCCGGGCAACGAAGCTGCGGACATTGCGTACTACATGGCCGGCCTGCTGCAGATGCAGCTGAATATGGGCCAGCGCTTCGCGTGCTTCCGGGCGTTCTGCCAGTTCCGATCCCAGGCGATGCTCGATGCCAGCGGCATAACTCAGGCAGGCGTTCAGAGGTTGCCCCAGTTCATGTGCCAGGGCGGACGCGAACTGGCCCATCATTGACAGACGCGTTGCATGGGCCAGCTGTTGCTGTTGTTCCTGCTCGCGTGAGCGAGCCCTGCGTTGTTCAGTGCGATCGAGAAAAACCACCGCGCTGCCCAGATTGCTGACCGCCACACGGACGCCCAGCACGTCAAACCACAGGTCGTTGCCGGACGGCTGATCAAATCGAACGGTCAGATGTTCACTCCGCGGAACGAAGCGTGGAGAACAGCGGGCGAGGAGTTCCACCAGACCGACCGGCGCACTTTCTCCAAGCACCGTGCAGCGACGTTCACAGGCAACTTCCTGAAAGTCTCCAACGTCCGTCACATTAAAAAAAGCCTGCATTGCGGGATTGATCTCGATCACCTTCCCGGAAGCATCGGTAATTGCAATCCCGAGCGGAATGTTGCGAATCAGGACGCGATACTTTTCCCGGCTCTCGATCATCGCCCGTTCTGATGCGCGTCGGCGCTCGACTTCAGATTTGAGCGTGGCATTGGTTTTTCGCAGGTTGAGCGTCCTCCGCTCAACAATCTGCTCAAGTCGATGTGAGGTGCGATGCAGTTCGTCTTCCGCACGCTTCTTGTCAGACAGATCTTGCACCACCCAGACGGAGGTCGGGCTGCTGGCAGCGGGATCGATCATGCGGCCCGAAATCATGCACCAGAGCAGTCTGCCGTCCTTGCTGATCAAGGTGCGCTCGTGAACGTACTGGTTGCTGTTGGGAAAATGTGCGACGACCTGTCCCACTTCCTCGTAATCGTCCTGTTGTGCGTAAACCTGACGCACGGATACGCCAGCGAGTTCGCCTGGCGCATAGCCCAGCATTTGCTCCATCAGGGGATTGACCCGGACAAATCTGCGTTCGCGCATGAAGCAGATCCCGACCAGCGCGTTGTCAAAGATCTGCTCATACGGCAAGGCCGTGTTTCGCCCTGAGGCACCCGGGCGTTGGGCTTCACTTGCGCTGGATTTCCGCGTTGGAATCATGTGATCTTGGGAGGCCGCGTGCGCCGCATGGAGCGAGCTGAGTGCCGATTCTAGCGCTCCTGGTGTAGTGCTCGACCCAAGTGATTTGCGCGCTAAAGCCGGCGATCATGCTAGTCAACCTACCCAAAGAGTGGGGTGAAGCGGCATGAAGGAAGGGTCAAATACCGATACACGATCTGAACATTGCGTTCATTGACGAGAAGAGAACATGCGAATCATTGAATTTTTTGACCGCGGCGTGGGGCTCGATCCAGAACGGGTGTGTCTCAAGGATGCGCAGGTTTCAAGAACCTACGCGCAGGTGCAGCGGCAGACCTACATCATCGGCAACAGCCTGATTGCTGATGGCCTTGAGCCCGAGCACAAAGCGGCTGTTTACAGCCCCAATGGCGCGATCGCGTTTGAGTGCCTTCTGGGCATTCTGCGCGCAGGTGGTGCCTGGGTGCCGATAAACGCTCGAAATACAGCACCGGAGAACGCCTACATTCTCGACAATTGTGATGTCGAGGTTTTGTTCTACCACAGCGAATTCGAGTCCAACATCGCCTTGTTCAAGGAGCAGTGCCCGAAGATTCGCCAGTACATCTGCATCGACAAGAGCGGCGGGGCGGGCATCTTCCTGCAGGACTGGGTAAAGGGTGCTGCAGAGACAGACCCGGATGTACCCGCCGGGCGTGATGCGATTGCTTCTGTGTTCAGTTCTGGAGGCACGACCGGCCGGCCCAAAGGCGTGTTGTGGACCCATCATGTGTGGGAAACCATGATTGCCAATTTCTATTCGGCATTGCCGGTGGGCAAGCCGCCCGTACATCTGGTGGTGGCGCCGATGACTCACGCTGCGGGTGGCGTGGCCATCATTCTCATGGCCATGGGCGCAACACAGATCATTCTTCCCGGCTTTGATGCCAAGAAAGTGGTTGACGCCATCGAGAAGGAGAAGGTGACGCATCTGTTCCTACCGCCTACGGCCATTTACGTGCTTCTCGCCCATCCCGGTCTGCGCGAACATGATTTCTCTTCGTTGGAGGCTTTCATCTACGCGGCAGCGCCGATGTCGGTTGAGAAGCTCAAGGAATGTCTGGATGTGTTCGGGCCCGTGATGGTCCAGACCTTCGGTCAGGCCGAATCACCGATGGTGTGTACCGTTCTGGATCAGAAGGATCATCAGGTCATTGGCAATCCGGATCTTGAACATCGTTTGGCAAGCTGCGGTCGTCCGACGCTGCTGACGCCGGTTGGCATCATGGACGACGACGGCAATCTCCTCCCGGCAGGCGAACGCGGCGAAATCGTGGTGCGTGGCAACCTCGTCATGCCCGGGTACTACAAGAATCCCGAGGCAACGGCAGAAGTTTCCGGATTCGGCTGGCATCACACCGGTGATATCGGGTATCTGGACAAGGACAACTTCCTGTACATCGTTGATCGCAAGAAAGACATGATCATCACCGGTGGATTCAACGTGTATCCGAGTGAAGTGGAACAGGTCATCTGGGCCCACGAAGCGGTGCAGGACTGCGCCGTCATTGGCGTGCCAGATGACAAATGGGGCGAAGCCGTAAAGGCCGTCATTGAGCTCAAGCCAGGCAAACAGGTCGGCGCCGACGAAATCATGGCGCTGTGCAAGCAGGCCCTGGGCAGCGTCAAGACACCCAAGAGCGTCGAGTTCTGGGATGCGCTTCCGCGCAGTCCGGTTGGCAAGGTTCGCAAAAAAGATATTCGCGAGAAATTCTGGAAAGCGGCACAACGCAGCATCTGATGGCGATCTGCGAGCCCTCCGCCTCCAACGGAGGCGAGGGCGGCCACAGGTCTGTGCAGAATCGTTTGTCCTACAATTACTGACACGCTGAACAATCTGTAGTAGCTTCGAATAAATCGATAAGCCAGCAGGGCAACCGAGCTGGCACTTGCAGGGCGAGAGCGGCCAGACCACTCAGAGCGCATCGAGTGGCTGAAGCGGTTCCAGGAGAAATGCGATCGAAGCTTGAATCTCCGACGCGGATTCTCCCAGGCAGGAGGGGTGTCATGGGTAGTCGAAGAGCGAGTGGAGCGAGCGTTCGCATGGCCATTGCGATCGTGGCCGGGTTTTCATCAGCAGCAGTCTTGGCTCACGGTAAACCAGGCGGGCACGACGACGGGCTGAATTGGAATTTCAGCGGCTTCGTCCGGTATGACGGTGCTTTTCGCACCTCATCTGACGAGAACATCAAGAACCAGCGCGGCAATGTGTTCAATGGTGTCACCGTCAATCGGGATAGCACGGCGCTGGGAGGTGGTCCGGATACCGTCACCCGCAACGGAGAGTCTTCCGACAACGACTGGAACCTCATGCAACTCCGGGGGCAGGTGGATGTCTCTGCCAACCTGAGTCGCAATGTGCAGTTTTTCGCACGATTACGCGGCGTGTATGACATGACGCCCTTTGATGATTTTGATCCCGAGGCAGTGGGTTCACGTGCATCGGGATTCAACTATCAGGAGCCTGAGTACTTCGAGTACCGCAACTACGGCAACGGTGGCAGTGCCAATCCGCTCGAAGTCGCAGGCCGCCGCTACATGCTGGATCTCCCAGCGTTCTATCTCGATTACCAGAACGGACCCTGGTTGGTTCGCGTTGGCCAGCAACAGATCGCATGGGGGCAGGCGCTGTTCTTCCGGGTCTTGGATTTACCCAACGGTCTGGATCTGCGCCGCCACTTGTTTATCGACTACGCACCAGAGGAGTACGCGGACGAGCGCATCGGGGCGCTGGGCATCCGCACGACCTGGCAAGCCAGCCAGGCGTGGGAAATCGATGGATTCGTGCAGAAGTTCCAGCCCACCATTTATCCCAATGCCAATACGCCCTACAACGCAATTGCATCCCAGTTCAGCGTGCACGACCGATATCGGGAGTTTGATGAGCGCCTGAATGGCGGACTGAGAGCGCGAGGTAATTTCGGGCAGTGGAGCACCCAGTTTGTAGTGACACGTCGCTACAACCCCGATGGTGTTTTTCGGTGGACCCGGTCAGAGGTGAACCGTGATCTTCCCGGCGCGCCCGGCTCCGGTTTTGTGCTGCAGAACACCGCTTTCGAAGTGGATTCCTCCGGGGTGGTGTCGGCGCAGGAATGGTTTACCTATGCCGGAGACGCGCGGCTCAACGGCTTGACTGGCCTGAACGCCTCCATCGACGAGTTTCAGAGCGGTCCGGCGGGCACAGGCGCAGATGCCTTGGGTGCGGCAGCCGTTCCCACCATGGATTTGGCCGGCGCCGAGCTGGACCTCTTCTTCCAGTTGTCCGGTGGCTTACGCGGCCATCTGGCGCGGGAGTATTTTCGCGAGACCAACATCGGTGCGGGTGTGAGCTATGTCTTCAATGGCGCGCCCGGATCGGTGCTGGACCAGCTGATCGTGAATCTCGAAGCCACTTTCACCCCAGACCGCCGGTTTACCAATCCCTCACTGAGCCGCATGTATTTGCAGGAAGACGAAACCATCGCGGCGCTGGTGCTGGAGAAGTATCAGCGTTTCAGTCAGAACTTCCCGGCGACCTACATGGTGTTCCAGTGGATGCACAGGACGCATTCTGATCTTTTTGGTCGTCACCTCGATGGCATGGGCGGCGATGTGAATCAGCTTCCCACGGGTGTGAGTGGCGGCTGGAACGGTCTGGTCCTGGCCTTTCAGCAAGCTTCGCCCACGCTGACATGGCGTGTTGATGGCTCCGTTTTGTATGACACGCAAGGGGGCATTCTCGTGCAACCGGCCCTGCGGTACTCGCCCAATACCGACTACACCTTCGAGGTGTTCTACAACTTTCTGGAAGGCGATGTGGGTGGCGCAGACCCCAATTCAAATATCATCCAAAGCATCGATTACGCGGACGAACTGGGGTTCCGCATGAGCTATCAGTTCTGAAGATTCGAGCCCCGGTGCATGGACCGGGGCTCCGCTTCATCGGCTCAGACGATGCTGACCTGAATAGGTGGCAGGCCATCAACGTGGCCATGCAAGATGTCGCCTGCAATGACCGGCCCGACACCTTCCGGTGTTCCGGTCATGATCAGGTCGCCGGGCTGAAGCGGTTCGTACTGCGAAAGAAAAGCGATGGTCTCGGCAACACTCCAGATCATGTTGTCCAGGGCGGCGCGCTGTCTGGAGGCACCATTGATGTCCAGGAAAATGGTGCCGCTTTCAAGATTCTCTACCGTCATGGCCGGCGCGATTGCACCAATCGGCGCAGATTGGTGGAAGGACTTCCCAAGTTCCCATGGTCGGCCCTTGTCGCGTAGTGCTTTCTGCACATCCCGCCGCGTCATGTCCAGGCCAACCGCATAGCCGTAGATCAACCGGCCGGCCTGATCCTGGCTAATCTCAAAACCACCGTGGCCAAGCGCAACGACAAGCTCGACTTCATGATGAAAGTCTGCGGTCTTGGGCGGATACGCAATGCTGACCGGGGCACTGGCATCAACCAGTGCGCTTGCTGATTTCTGGAAGAAGAACGGAGGATCGCGTTCATCGCCGCCCATCTCTCTGGCATGCGCGGCGTAGTTGCGTCCGACGCAGAAAATCCGGTTCACCGGAAAGCGTTCACTTCTGCCGGCAATGCTGAGTGACGGAACGGGAGGGCGGGCGATGGCAAATTTCATGAGGCGCTGAGATTCAGGCAAAGGGACACTGGCAAGATGCCGTTGACCAGTATTTTGCGCGATGCTCAGCGACAGGTCATGCGCGGCGCACGCTGCTTGCACAGTGTCCGGGCGCTGTCATGACAAGCTACCAGCGCAGGATCGGCAGCGGATTAAGCGGGTGGCGAAGCATCCACTTGAGGCTGACCTTGAGCACGTGGTTGGGATAGAAAGCAGCAATCGGAAATGCTGCACGGACCTCGCTGACATAAGCCCTGGGCAAGCCAAAACGGAACAGGGCGAACGAAATGTCACACCAGTCAGCCCGCCGAATCGGTTCGACCCACTCGCGGCTTTCCTGTGTGTAGGCGGTGATCTTGTGGTGCGACTCAATCATCAGACGCATTTCGGGCTTCCAATCACTTCGTCCGCTTTGCTCAAGATAGGCATCGGCCTGATCTGCTGAAGGTCGCAGATAGTCGAGGTTATCGTTTGGCCAGGCAGCAATGTCATGAAACGCAGCGCAGATCGCGATCTTGTCGTCTCGCTCGGCGCTGGCGGGCGTCCATTGCCGGGCAAAATTGAACATGCGATAGACATGGCCTCTATAGGCCGAAAACACGGCATCGTCGCTGCCGAAGACGGCACGTCGCGCGTCGAGCAGTTCGTCGATCAGCGCGTAGTCGTGAACGATCTTGCTGCCCCTCGCCAGTGTCTCGTCAGGACATTCGGCGCCTTCTGGAATCGTGCCCTGTGCATGCGCTGCACAGCAGGAATGGATCTTTTCCGGTTTGGATGGCTCGCTGTTCATGGCATCGCTCTCTTGACTAGATATGGCCTGACATTACGCCCTGCTCTTTGTCAGTGCCAAGTGATAATGTGCAAACACATATTGCACATATGCAACACAAGATGATTGCCTCTAATGCGCAGCTGGACTGGAATGACATCCCGATTCTTCTGACCCTGGCCAGGGAGGGGACAATGCGGCGGGCCAGCGCCCGTCTTGGAATGGATACCTCCACCATCAGTCGCCGTGTTGCGGCTGCCGAGGCGCGGCTTCAGACACGACTGTTCGTTAGAGCTTCCAGCGGTTACGTGCCGACGGATGCCGGGCGCACATTTCTGGCTGCGGCAGGGAGCATTGAGGGCAATGTCAATTCTCTGGTGTCCGCGACACAGGCGGAGTCTGAAATGCCAGCCGGATCAGTTCGAATCACATCGGTGGATACGGTGCTCAACGACTGGTTGATTCCCAACCTGCCGGGGTTGGTCAGACAGTATCCCGGGATGCAGGTCACGGCGTTGTCAGACAACAACACGTTGTCTTTCATGCGTAGCGAGGCTGATCTGGCACTGCGTGTGGCCAGACCTCGCGAAGATGCGGCTCTTCTGATGCGGCGAATCGGATCGGTTGGCGTCGCAATCTACGGCGCCCGGAAATTCATCCGAACGCCTCGCAAGGCCTTGGAAAAAATGCCGTGGCTGGCATTCAACAGGGATCTGTCTGGCAGCGCTGAATCGCATTGGATGGAGAAAGCGGTGCCAGATGCAAAGATCGTATTTCGATGCAGTTCAGTGTCCGGCTTACTGAAGGCCTGCGAAGCGGGATTAGGCCTGGCCTTGTTGCCTTGTTTCGCTGTTCAGTCCCGAAAGCTCTTGCGACTGAGCAAGGGCGTGGAGTATCAGCGTGAGTTATGGCTTCTGAGTCATCGAGATACCGCCAGCATTCGCCGGTTCCGCGTGGTCAGTGACTGGATTGCAGCACGGGCCAATGAAGATCAGGCCCTGCTGTCAGGTAAGCGCTAGAGGTATCTGCTCGCTGCAGGCTAGCAGCGAACGCACACTTGGCCAATAAAAAGCCCGTTTGATGTGCGATGAATTGCGCATCAAACGGGCTGGACCTTTGGGCGCTTATGCGCCCATGGTCTTCAGGCGCTTAGCCGGCTTCGTCTGCAGCCGGAGCTGCATCTTCAGCGTCGAGTTCGCTTTCAAGCTCCTGCTGGAGTGAAGGCTCATCGCCGGATGAGGTGCTTCCGGTGTTGCCGTCGGTGACCTTGAGCTCGACACGACGATTGAGCTCGCGACCCGCATCGGTTTCGTTGTCGGCAATCGGCTGGCTTTCGCCGTAACCGACGGAGGTCATACGCGATCCATCAATGCCTTTGCCTTCGAGGTAGCGTCGTACTGACGCAGCCCGACGCTCGGACAAGTTCTGGTTGTAGCTGTCAGAACCTCTGGAGTCGGTATGGCCGCTGAGCTCGACCTTGATATCGCTGTAGGCGTTGAGGTCTTCAGAGACGCCATCGAGGATCGACTTGGCATTGCTGGTCAGCGTGGCCTTGTCGAAGTCGAAGTTGACACCCTTGAGCACGATGATGTCACCGGTGCCGCAACCCTTGAGGGAGATGCGCTCACCTGGCTTGGGCGGTGCGCAGGGGTCTGCTTCGTCCAGATCGCTGGCGGATTCGCATCCCTTGTCATCCGGGAAGTCGATCAGGCCGTCGCCGTCATTGTCCTTGCCATCTGAGCACTGCGGAGGATCGGTTTCATCGCTGTCGTCGGCCGAAGTGCAGCCGGGGTCTGCGGGATAGTCGATTGCACCGTCGCCATCATTGTCATTGCCATCAGCACAGATGCTGAGCGGCTTGACCACAGCCACAGGGGCCGGAGGCGGCGGAGGCGGCGGATCAGAGCGCAGTCCAAACGGAAGCTGCAGGCCCAGATTGAACACGCCGTCGTTGAAGTCACGATCAGGATTGCCGGGTCCGGGAGGCGGCTCCGACAGTTCAAGGTGGCGTGCCAGTGCTTCGGCGCGAATGGCAAAATCGTACTTGCCAAAGCTCAGCGGAATCAGCCAGCCGAGACCAGCCTGAAGGTAATGAGTGGAGTCGTCGTACTGCACCGTCGAGGTTGTCGGCCCCAGCAGGCCGGGCGTGGTGGTGGTCACGGTGAAGTCGTCGATTCCCATGTAACCGATGCCAGCGAGGCCGTACATGCCGGACATGAAGCCGCTATCGAATGGGAAAAACAGCACATTCGCGCCCAGGCTTTCCAGAGAGACGTCATCGCCGCCATTCTCTGCATCGAGGTCGACCATGGATCCGCTCAGCTCCGCTGCCAGACTTCCGGCGCGAAAACCGAGGCCCAGGGTGCCACCGACGCCATCATCGGCGGGCCAGTCTTCGTCTGCGAGAACATAGGTGCCCATGGGGGCAAGGTAGAAACCACGATCACGCGGTGACTCAACTTCGGCCGCGAAGGCCTGAGGCTGCAGGCACAAGGCGAGCAATGCCATGCCCCAGGGCAATAGCTTCCTTTTCATGTTTCGAGACTCCCTCATTTTTTTATAGAAAACGTTGACAGATTGGTGATCCGGAATCAGCGGATTGAGCCATGGAGTACTCATCCCTCGTCCGGTCTGCTTCTTAGCTGATCTCCAGAAGAATGCCTTGCGGACCAGCCACCGCGGCAACATATCACAGAAAAACTTGCCTCTTATTCGCCACCGAGTTGCAGGCCTTGAGGCACGTAATTATTCCGGTAGTGCGGTGGGGGTGCCGATTTGATGACGCATCTGTCTATCCTCAGCAGGAGAACGGACAGAGCGGTGTGAGCGATATAGAAGGCGCATGTGAGGTCTTCGCCGTGGCGAATTGCGCAGGAGCGTCACATAAAAAAGCCCGTTTGATGTGCGATGAATTGCGCATCAAACGGGCTGGACCTTTGGGCGCTTATGCGCCCATGGTCTTCAGGCGCTTAGCCGGCTTCGTCTGCAGCCGGAGCTGCATCTTCAGCGTCGAGTTCGCTTTCAAGCTCCTGCTGGAGTGAAGGCTCATCGCCGGATGAGGTGCTTCCGGTGTTGCCGTCGGTGACCTTGAGCTCGACACGACGATTGAGCTCGCGACCCGCATCGGTTTCGTTGTCGGCAATCGGCTGGCTTTCGCCGTAACCGACGGAGGTCATACGCGATCCATCAATGCCTTTGCCTTCGAGGTAGCGTCGTACTGACGCAGCCCGACGCTCGGACAAGTTCTGGTTGTAGCTGTCAGAACCTCTGGAGTCGGTATGGCCGCTGAGCTCGACCTTGATATCGCTGTAGGCGTTGAGGTCTTCAGAGACGCCATCGAGGATCGACTTGGCATTGCTGGTCAGCGTGGCCTTGTCGAAGTCGAAGTTGACACCCTTGAGCACGATGATGTCACCGGTGCCGCAACCCTTGAGGGAGATGCGCTCACCTGGCTTGGGCGGTGCGCAGGGGTCTGCTTCGTCCAGATCGCTGGCGGATTCGCATCCCTTGTCATCCGGGAAGTCGATCAGGCCGTCGCCGTCATTGTCCTTGCCATCTGAGCACTGCGGAGGATCGGTTTCATCGCTGTCGTCGGCCGAAGTGCAGCCGGGGTCTGCGGGATAGTCGATTGCACCGTCGCCATCATTGTCATTGCCATCAGCACAGATGCTGAGCGGCTTGACCACAGCCACAGGGGCCGGAGGCGGCGGAGGCGGCGGATCAGAGCGCAGTCCAAACGGAAGCTGCAGGCCCAGATTGAACACGCCGTCGTTGAGATCGAGGTCGGGGTTGCCTACTCCGACTGCGGGCGTGGGCGAAATCTCGACATGCTGATGGCGGGCCATGGCTTCGGCGCGAATGCCGAAGTCATACTTGCCAAAGCTCAGCGGAATCAGCCAGCCCAGTCCGGCCTGCACATACTCGGTTGAGTCGTGATACGGCACGGTGGAATTGGGGGCAGTGAAATCGTCGATGCTGATGTTGCCCAGGCCGATGATGCCGTACAAACCCGAGGCAAAGCCCTTCTTAAACGGGTAGTACAGCAGGTTGGCGCCGTAGGCTTCGAGGCCCACATCTTGGCCGCCGGTCTCTGCGTCGAGGTCCACCATGGACCCGGTCAGTTCCAGCGCGAGGCTGCCCATGCGGTAGCCCAGCGCCAATGTGCCGCCGATGCCGTCATCAGCTGACCAATCGTCATCAGCCAATACGTAGGTGCCCATGGGTGCGACGTAAAAGCCGCGATCGCGCGGTGACTTAACTTCATCGGCTGCAAATGTTGGCAACTGCATGCACAAGGCAAGCGTTGCCAGGCTCCAAGGTATGAGCTTCCTGATCATGTTTGGTGACTCCCTCAAATTCAGTGTAATTCTTTGACAGATGGCGGCCCGGTCTCAACTGAACGGGCCTCTGGAAATGCCCGGTTTGATCCGAGTCTGATTGTCGATCGTGCCGTTCAGGCAAAAATGCCCGTTCGTCCGATCACGGCAGGAACATACCACAGGCCATATGACGACTGTAGTGCTGGAGAAAGCTGAATGAATGTTCAGCTTTAGTGACATGTTCGTCATCGTCTGCAGTGACGGCGATCAGGCCTGCAGCAGGGCAGGTCCGCGGACTACGCAATATTGCTTAGTCGCTAGGGGATCGTTCCGTCTGCACAGCCATCAAGCAGGCCCATAACATTCTTCACCAGAGGGACGGCGCACAAGACAGACCGGCCCCGGAATGAGGAGATCGCATGCTGACCATCGATATCGATACCGGCGGCACCATGACTGACGCGCTCGTCACCGACGGCGCCACACGTCATTGCATCAAGGTGGACACCACCCCGCATGATTTCACGGTTTCCTTCCAGGAGTGTCTGCGCGAGGCCGCTCGGGTGTGCGGTGAGGGTGAAGACCTGAATGTATTTCTGCGCAAGGTCAGTCTGATCCGCTGGTCTTCGACCATCACAACAAATGTGCTCGCCCAGCGACGCGGCGCCAAAGTCGGTTTGCTCGTCAGCAAGGGGCAGGAGGAAAATCTGTACGGTCAGGGACGTTCGGCCATTGTCGATGAGCTGGTCGATGCCGACGCTGTTCTGGGGTTACCGGAAAGCCCGGAAGCAAAGGACATCCTGCTTGGGGTCAAGTCGCTGCTCGAATCGGGTGTCCGACGCATTTGTGTCGCGCTGGAAGGTGCGTTCCCGGACAACCGCAAGGAGGTCGCGATCAAGCGGGTGATCGAATCGCAGTACCCGGATCACATCATTGGCTCCGTGCCGGTTCTATTGGGCTCGGACATGGCGCAGATCGCCCATGACCAGACCCGTGCGCACTACTCGGTCATGAATGCATATACGCATTCGCATCTGGCGACGAGCCTGTTCAAGGCCGAAGACATTCTCCGCGACGATCACGGCTGGCGCGGTGCCCTGCTCATTGGCCAGACCAGCGGCGGTGTGGCGCGTATTGGCAAGACCAAGGCGGTCGATACCATTGAGTCAGGCCCTGTTTTCGGCACCTTTGGCGGTGCGTTTGTGGCACGCGAGTACGGGATCAAGGACGTAGTCTGCTTCGATGTTGGTGGCACCACGACCAAGTGCTCGGTCGTGCGCGATGGCGCGCCCGTCTTCCAGCGCGGCGGACATCTCATGGAGGTTCCGGTGCAAACCTCCTTCGCCATGCTGCGGTCGGCTGCCATTGGTGGCGGGTCCGTGGCACGGGTAAAGGATGGGCGCTTGCGGATTGGCCCGGAGAGTCAGGGCGCGGCGCCGGGGCCCGCGTGTTATTCACTCGGTGGGCGTGAAGCGACCTTGACGGATGCGATCCTGCTGCTGGGGTATCTGGATGCAGAGCGATTCCTCGGTGGGCGGCGCAAGCTCTCGATCGATCAGGCACGTAAGCTGGTCGCGTCGCGTGTTGCCAAGCCGCTGGATGTCAGCGTCGAGCAGGCCGCGTTGATGATCCGTGATGAGGCCGTCAGCGTGATGGCGGAACTGGTGACGTCCACCCTCAAAGAAGCGGGCATGGATGCGGGGGAAACCGCACTGTTCGCCTTCGGGGGCAATGGCCCGATGTTCGCGGCGCTACTGGCTGAGAAAGTGGGCATGCAGCGTGTTCATGCATTTGAGTATGGACCGGTATTTGGTGCATTCGGATCATCCGTCTCCGACGTTGCCCATGTTTACGAACGGGGCATCGGCCAGCATTGGGGAGAAGCGTCCAAAGCGATGATCCTGGATGCAGCGCAGCGACTCCATATGCAGGCTGTTCGTGATCTTCTGGGAGAAGGTTTCGATCCGGACAAAGCAGACTTCACTGCCGAACTGGAGGTTCGTGAAAGTGCAGTGCAGGGCGCGCCGATTGCCTTCAAGTTTTCCGGAGCGCCCGATGCGGTTTTCGTGCAGCAGGCTGGCGAGGCGCTTCAGGGCCAGCAAAGTCAGGAGATCGTTCTGCTGAGACTGTCAGCGAGTCTGCAGCTGGGCAAAGCCGCGTTACCTGCGCACAACAAGCCGGTCCAGGCCGCGGCCAAGGCTGGAGCCAGAGACCTGCAGTTTGATGCCAACCCACCCCTGTCGGCAGATACGTGGGTGTGGGAACAGCTCTCTGTAGGCGAGCAACTCAGCGGCCCTGCTGTCATCAACGGCGACACCATGACTTGTCCGATACCAACCGGATGGAACTGTGAAGTGGATGCCTGTGGCAATGCTGCATTGCGCCGCAGCGCGCAGTAGTTGCCCCAAGGGATTTTCATGTCCGAGGCTGCCAAGCTGAAGGTCTCACACAACCGGAGATTCTCAAGATGAAGCAGAGTGACGTTCATTTCTATAGCGAGGGCTGCAAGCTCCTCGGTGACCTCTACCTGCCAGACGATTATCAGGCTGGGCAGAAGCGCCCCGCGATTGTGCTCTGCCACGGCTATAGCGGCATTCGCTCGCTGATATTGCCGGACTACGCAAAATTCTTTACCGATGCGGGATATGTCGCCCTCGCATTTGACTATCGGGGTTTCAACGGTAGCGAGGGGCCGAAGTGGCGTATCCAGGCGCTTGAGCAGATTGATGACATTCGCAACGCCATTACCTACATCCAGACCCGCGACGAAGTTGATTCGGAAAATGTCGGCATCTGGGGCACGTCCAATGGCGGCGCTCACGTTGTCTATGCCGCTGGTGTGGATGATCGCGTGAAATGCGCTGTCGGCCAGGTAGGTTATGGCGACGGCTACCGCTTACTGATGGATATCCGTTCGCCGGCAGAGCGCGAGGCTCTGCTCAAGCAATTGGCAGACGATCGCAGACAGCGCGCGCTCACCGGCAAGGGCGGTGCGGCCGACACGGCGACACTGCTGGCGAGCCCGCAGACGCAGGACTTCTTCAAGGCTGGCCTCGAGGCCATGCCGGAGTTGTACTGCGAGATCCCCTGGCAGTCTGCAGAAGCCACGATGGAATATCGGCCCATCGACATGGCGCACAAGATTTCGCCGCGCGCGCTGATGTTGATCGGCGCCGAGGATGACGATCTCTGCAAGATCGATGGTTACAAGGCGGTGTTTGATGCCGCAGGTGAGCCCAAACGCTGGCTGCAGTATCCGATTGGGCATTACCAGATTTACACCCCTGAGTGGGTCGATCCGTCCGCGAAAGCGGCAGTGGAATGGTTTGACCAGCATTTGAAGCACTAACCGAGAGGCGGTTCTAGGGCAGGCGCGGAGAAGTAGACATCGGGTGTCGTCGCTTTTTGACCGACTTCTTCGCGCCGTCCTGCTGAACCCTGATTTTCCGAGGACAGCAGCATGAGCCAACGCATTCGCTTCACTGAATATCTGGACCTGGATATCGAATCAGAGTCGTGGCATTGCCACAGCTGCGGCCAAGCGCTGATTGCAGCGCGCGAAAGCTACAAGAAGGGCTGTCTGGTTGCAGAACGCGATCCTCGTGAAATCCATGCGCCAGTAATCGAAGGCGAGTACAGCTTCTCGCCCGATCCGGACTGGGCACGCATCATCGAATTCTATTGCCCGCAATGCGGCCGGCAGATTGAAACGGAGTACCTGCCGCCGGGGCATCCCATCACGCACGACATTGAACTGGACGTGGATCGTCTCAAGCAGCGGATCCAATCAGGCGATCTGGTCATCCGCGAAGGCAAGCTGTGCATGGGAGAAGTCGCATGAGTAAATCAACCGATGTGATGAACTCCATCGATATTGATGTGGGTGGCACCTTTACCGATTTTGTCCTGACACTTGATGGTGAGCGGCATATCGTCAAATCGCCCACCACGCCGCATGACCTGTCCGTGGGCTTCCTCAATGCGGTGGAGTCAGGCGCGGAAAAGGCAGGGCTGGAAATTGATGAACTGTTGCCACGCATCGACATCGTTCGCTATTCGACGACGGTCGCCCTGAACCGCTTGCTGCAGAGGCAGGGGCCTCGCATCGGCTTCATCACCACCGAAGGCCACGAGGACATGATTCATATTGGCCGTGGTGCGCAGTGGGTGGATGGGCAGATCATCTCCGAGCGTCGCAACCTGGCGGCACAGAACAAACCACACCCGCTGATCTCGCGCGATCTGGTGGTTGGGGTCAAGGAGCGGGTGGATTCAACCGGAACGGTGATCCGGCCTCTCGACGAAGAAGATGTTCGCCGGAAGCTGAGAATCCTGATGGACCGCGGCGCGCGCGCCATTGTCGTGACGCTGCTGTGGTCCTTCGTCAATCCTGAGCATGAACGGCGCGTTCGCGAAATCATTCGCGAGGAATACAAGGAATACCACATCGGTTTTGTGCCGGTGGTGATGAGTCATGCAGTCACCGCCAAGCTCGGCGAGTACGAGCGAGCGATGACGGCAGTGCTCGACGCCTATCTGCAGCACGCCATGCAGACCGAAATCTGTGCAACATGGGACAAGCTGCGAGAAGAGGGTTATCGCGGCACTTTCCTCATGATCCACAACTCCGGTGGATCGGCAGATATTTTCAAGACGCCTGCATCACGTACCTTCAACGGCGGACCGGTGGCCGGCCTGATGGGCAGTGCCTATTTCGCAGAGAAGCTGGGGTACAAAAACGTCATAATGGGAGATGTCGGCGGTACCAGTTTTGATGTGGCGCTGGTGGTGGAATCCGGGGTGCGCAACTACGAATTCAAGCCGGTGATTGATCGCTGGATGGTCAACGTCACCATGATGCAGACTATTTCCATTGGTGCGGGCGGCGGCTCCATTGCCGGTGTGGATGCCAATGGCAGGCTCACCGTGGGGCCACGCAGTGCCGGTTCCATGCCGGGTCCCGTCTGCTACGACCTGGGCGGCACCGAGCCCACCACCACCGATGCCGATGTGGTGCTTGGGTACATCAACCCAGACGGTTACTTTGGCGGGCAGATGCCGCTCAACAAGGCCAAGGCCGAGAAAGCGATCAAGGAAAAGATTGCGGACAAACTCGGTGTAAGCACGCTCGAAGCGGCCGCCATGATTCGCAATGTCATCGACGAGAACATGGCATCTGCAATCAAGCGCGAGGTGCACATGCGGGGTTATCACCCTGAGGATTTCGTGCTATTCGCCATTGGGGGCGCGGGACCGACGCATGTCTCCGGCTTCCAGGCGGATGTGCCCAAGGCAGTGGTCTTTCCAGCCGCGCCTGTGTTCTGTGCCATGGGCTCGTCGATCATGGATATCGTTCACCTTTACGAGCAGTCACGGCGCATGGTTTTCATGGAGCCCGTCAGCGAAAAGCTGGTGATTGATCGAGAGTCCTTTAATCAGGTTGTGCAGGAGATGAAGGACAAGGCTCATCGCGAACTCGTCTCGGAAAATCTGAACCCGGCCGAAGCCAGATTCTCGCTCGAACTGGACATGCTCTACGGCGGTCAGGTCAATGTGAAACGCACCAGTTGTCCGGTATTGCAGATCAACAGCGACGACGATGCGCAGGCGACCTACGATGCCTTTGAAAAGGAGTTCTCGGAAGCCTTCAGCCCATTGGTGGTCAACCGTCCGGGTGGTGTTTATCTCGACAACTTTGTTCTGCGCGTCACTGTGCCGATCCACAAGCCGGTGATCCCCGAGTTCCCGATGCAGGACGCAGATCCTTCTGCAGCGCGCAGCGGCAGCCGCCAGGCCTATTGGCTGGAGTTGCGGGAAAGCGTGGACACGCCGATCTATCAGTTTGATCTGCTGCAGGCAGGAAACGAGCTGCTGGGTCCGGCGATCATCGAAGCCGAACTCACCACTGTGGTTGTTCCTCCCGGCCGTCGTTTTTTCTTAGACAAGCATCGTCTCGGCATTTTGGAACGGCTTGATCAGAAGCAGGGTGCGCGCCGCCGCCGCGTGGCCAGCGCCAGCAGCACAGAAACCAGCCTTGCCTGAGCGCGCTTGTCGCCAGATGCATTCTCGTCCTGACCCTCATCGGGTCTTTCCAGAAGTCTGAATCCGGAGCCTGTCATGGCCATTCCAACACTCGAACAGAAACTTGCCTGGCTCAAGACCGTCCCGCCATCGGACGATGAATTGCGATGGGCGGATGAGATTGATGCAGCGCAATTCGAGATCGGTTTCCAGCGCACCAACGACATCCTCGACGAAGGCATGGAAGTGTTCCAGCGCTCCTGTCGCTGCGCTATGGGGGTTGCAGGAGACTCTCTGGTGGGCATCTGCACCGCCGATGGCGACATCATCAATGGATCGATGGGCACCTACCTGCATGCCGTGATTCCGCCCATCATCATCAAGTACATCAAGCACACCTTCGGCAAGAACATCGGCATCAACGATGGAGATCTGTGGTTTGCCAATGACGCCGTATATGGCGGTGTCCACAATCCGGATCAGATGGTGGCTATGCCGGTTTTCTTCGAGGGCGAGCTGATCTCCTGGACCGTGGCTCTGGTGCATACCACCGAGACGGGCGCGATCGAGCCGGGCGGTATGCCGGTTTCAGCAGTGTCACGTTTTGAAGAGGGCATGAACCTGCCGCCGATGAGAATCGGGCAGAACTTCAAGCTCAACGAAGACATCGAGAGCATGTTCCAGGCCTTCGGCCTGCGCGCGCCACAAATGATCGCGGTCGATTTGAAGGCGCGTTGCACGACTGCCGACCGCGTGCGCACGCGTCTGCTCGAACTGTGCGAACGCGAAGGCCCGGAGTTCGTGCGAGGGCTGTTCCGCAAAATGATCCAGACCGCTGACAGCGGCGCGCAGAACCTGATTCGCCAATGGCCAGACGGCAAGTATCGCTGCGTGAATTTTTCCGACGGTGTCGGCCTCAAGCAGGGGCTGGTTCGCAATTGCTACATGACCCTGCACAAGGATGACAATCGCATCCTGGTGGATTTCACCGGCACCGGGCCGGAAACGCCGTCGTCCTACAACGCACATCCGCAGGCCGCCATCGCGCATTTCACCAATTACATCTACGAATACCTGTTTCACGAGCTGCCGCTATCCAACGGCACATTCAACAATATTGATTTTCGTTTTGAAGAAGGCACCTGCCTGTCGCCAGACCCGCGTGCGGCAACTTCCAACTCGGTGATGATTTCCACCGGCATCATGAGCGCGGTGCATAACTGCTTCGCCAAGACCATGTTCAGCACCCCCAACTGGAAGCAGGCCGGAGCCTCAATGGCCAATGCTGGAAACGCTCTGGTGCTGGCCGGGCTTTCGCAGTGGGGCGCACCGTTCGCAGACATGCTGGCCTACTCGATCAACACCGAAGGCCAGGGCGCACGTCCCGATCAGGACGGCATGGACGCCTACGGATTTCCCTGGGCACATGGTGGCCGCGCACCCAACACCGAGAACACTGAAAACGAGTTTCCATTGCTGATTCCGCTGTCTAATCACTGGACCGACAGCTGCGGGCACGGAAAGTATCGCGGTGGTGTCGGAACCGTGCAGATGTGGGTCGCCCATCACGTGCCACAGGTGTACATGATGAGCATTGCCGACAACACCAAACTGCAAACACCTCAGCCGTTGTTTGGCGGTTATGCGCCGTGCACGGTTCCTGGCATTTCCATTTCCAAGTCGGAGCTCATGGATCAGCTCGCTGGGAGTGGCGAACTGACGCTGGAGCTGCAGGACATTCTCAGCAACAAGACGATCAAGGGCGACTACAAGACCGAATTCCTGGGACGCTCGGTGCGGCCTTACGACAATGGCGATGTGATGACTTTTGGATTCTCGGCCGGGGGCACCGGGTATGGTGACCCCTTGGATCGAGAGCCGGAATCTGTCGGCATTGATCTGGACAAGGGCACCGTGACACCCGCGTCTGCCCGGCACATCTACAAGGTCATCTGGGACGAGGAAGCACGCCAAATTGATTTCTCCGCCACCGCCGAGGCCCGTGAGGCTGAGCTTGCAGCACGCAAGAAGCGCGGCAGGCCGTACCACGAATTCGAGTCTGAATGGCTGAAAAAGAAGCCCCCGGAGGAAATTCTGGAGTACTACGGGACCTGGCCCGATGCCAAACCCAACAAGGTTTTGATGCGTGCCTGATATTCACGACAAACGTCAGATCTCATGAGCGCAGCCTCCGGAAAGCCAGACTGGCAGCGTCGTCTCTCGCAGCTGGCGCGTGGTGCGGGCAAGCCGCACTCACCGCTGTTTGCACCGCTGATGTACGGGGTCTGCAGCCAGATCGAGGCCTTGCCCCCCGCGCAGGTCACGGCAGATCCGACGCGCCTGGCCAAGTGTCAGGGCGAACTGCGGCGGGTGTTGGGAACCGAGGCTTTCGTGGTTGCAGCGCCATCGGCGATGGAGGCTCAGGCGCTGGGCGCGCACGTGGATCGCAATGTCTGGCCGCCGCGTGTGAATGATTCCGGCAGCGCAAGCTTGCCGCATTCTCTGGAAGATTTTTCTTCTGCTTGGGAACAGTCAGAAGCGCTCACAGCTTCTCTGGAGGCTACGCGACGCATCGCGCGAAGCGAACAGGGCAAGCCTGTCATCCTCGCCGCGCTCACCGGGCCCGCGACATTGCTGGGCCAACTGAAGGGCGACGCTGCGCTCGCTCAGGAAGATTTCGAGTTCATCGGACGTGCCTTGTCTGCCTTGTGCCGCGAGTTTGCACAGGGCGGCGCTTCGGCAATCCTGATTTGTGAGCAGGCCTTGCCGGTTGATATGGATGCCTGGCACGCAGCGCTTTCAACCATCGCCAATATCGCGCGTTTTCATCGAGTTCCTGCCTTGCTGGCGTTTGAGACGCCGCAGTCGCTGCAATGGCCCGATGGCTGGGTGGCGTGCCCCGAGCCTGCGTCTCTTGCACAGCAGGAAAAAGCCTGCGGCGTCTGCATCAGCACCGAGCCCGGTAGCTGGGCCGATGTTTGTGAGGCAGATTTGAGTCTCGCACGGGTGATGCTGAGTGCAGCCGACATTGACGCTAATGCAGACATCGATGCGCTGATCGATGCCTGCGAGCCGGCGCTGGAACGCCAGCAGCGCGAGGACCGCTGAGCTACGATGAATCGCCACACCATTCCCGTCACGCTGCTGACCGGTTTCCTGGGTTCCGGCAAGACCACCCTGATCAACCGAATTTTGCGAGAGGCGCACGGCAGACGCTTTGCGGTGATCGAGAATGAATACGGCGAGACCAACGTTGACGCCGACCTGCTGCTCAACGATGGCGATGAGACCGTGGTGCAACTCACCAATGGCTGCGTCTGTTGCACCGTTCGTGGTGACCTGGCGAATGCGCTTCACTCGCTTGCAGTGCAGCGAGAGCGTGGTGAGATTGCATTCGATCAGGTGCTGATTGAACCGACCGGTCTGGCCGACCCGGGGCCCATCGTGCGCACCTTCATGGCCGAGACGGAACTGCTTTCCAGATTTCATCTGGATGGTGTTGTGACCTTGTTTGACGCGGTCAATGGACGCCGAAACCTGCTCGAGTCAGTCGAGGCCCAGGCCCAGCTTGGATACGCTGATCGCGTCCTGCTGACCAAGGTGGACTTGCTGGATGATCAACCCGATGGCCGCAGCGAGAATGAAATTCGCGCAGGCATATCGGCGGCCAATGCCGCGGCGGAGATTGAATCCATTGATCTCAACACAGCGCCGTGGGGAGAGATGTTTGAAAAGCTGCTCTGTCTTCGCGGATTCCAGTTTGATCGGGTTGTGTTTGCTCCGGTTTCGCCACCAAGCAATGCCACCGGCACTGCACATACACCGGGAGTCAGCAGTTTGAAGTTTGAGGCTGAGGCGCCGCTGGATGGTGTTCAACTCAACAAGGCACTGGCTCGCATCAACGAAAAGTATGGTGAGTCCCTTTGGCGCATCAAGGGGGTTCTGGCGATTGAGGGCATGCGCAATCGTGTCGTGGTGCAAGGCGTTCAGGGCCTTGTGCAAGCCAATCCGACGACGGTGTGGCGGCCCTATGAGCCGCGTCACTCCAAACTGGTGCTGATTGGTCGCGAGCTTGATACCCAATGGCTGCAAGAAGTACTGCAGTCCAGTGTTTCGCAAAGCCAGGTCTTGTCCTGACGTGAGCGGTTTGTTCGCTTCGCCAAAGACGCTGCTGCATCGGCGTGACGATAAGGCCCTGATACTGACCTCTTCACAGGCATTGGGAGAACCTGTTCGCGCTGTCGGGTGTTGGCTGGAGCATTGGGCGCAAGTGACGCCGCAGCGAGACTTTCTTGCGCAGCGCGATGCCTCCGGGCAGTGGCGAAGGCTCACTTACGCGATGGCTCTGAGGCAGGTCCGCGCCCTCGCGACAGGGCTGCTGGAGAATGCGCGCCTTCGGCCCGGACCGGTTGTCATCCTGTCTGAGAACAGTATTGAGCACGCCCTGTTATCACTGGCGGCGATGCATGTCGGCGTGCCCGTGGCAGCGCTCTCGACGGCTTACTCGCTGGCATCACGCGATCACCTCAAGCTGCGCAAGTTGATTGCAGAACTCGACCCCGGTCTGATCTACGTAAGCCATCAGCAGATCTATGGTGCCGCGCTCGATGCCATTGCGGATGTGCATTCTGCGCAGCTGGTTGCCGGTGCAGCGCTCGCCGGCGAATGCAAAGCATTCGCGGAGCTACTGCAATCAACGGACGAGCTTCAGGTGCAGGCGGCTTTCGAGCGCCTCGGCCCGGATGCCTTGGCGAAGATTCTCTACACCTCCGGTTCTACCGGAGAACCCAAGGGCGTTTTGAACACCCAGGGCATGCTCTGCAGCAATCAGCAGGCCCGGGTGCAGATCTGGCCCTGGCTGCAAACAACGCCGCCCGTCATTCTGGACTGGCTGCCCTGGAGTCATACGTTTGGCAGCAACCATAATTTCAACATGGTGCTGTGCAATGGCGGCACGCTGTACATCGACGAAGGTCGGCCGATGCCCGGGCAGTTCCAGGCCAGCATCCGCAATCTGCGCGACGCGGCGCCCAATTGTTATTTCAATGTGCCGCGTGGCTTCGACATGCTGGTCGCGGCGATCGAGGATGATGACGCGTTTGCGCGATCATTCTTTTCCCGGGTCCGGGTGCTGTTCTATGCGGCGGCGGCGCTGCCACAGAATCTATGGGATGCCTTGCAGCGCTTGTCCGCGCAGCACGTCGGACATCCGATCCCCATGGTTTCAGCCTGGGGTACAACCGAAACCGCGCCGCTGGCAACGGACTGCCATTTTCAGGCCAATGCTTCGGGCAACATCGGCGTGCCCATTCCAGGCACCCGACTGAAGCTGCTTCCGGTTGCTGAGCACAGTTACGAGATTCGCGTCGCCGGACTCAACATCACGCCGGGTTATTTCAAGCGAGCTGAGCAGACTCAAAAAGCTTTCGACGCGGAGGGTTTCTATATCACCGGCGATGCGGTTCGTTTTGCCCGCGAGGGGGACCCATCTGCGGGCCTGATCTTTGACGGGCGGATCGCGGAGGACTTCAAGCTCTCCAGCGGCACCTGGGTGAATGTTGGAAATCTGAGAATTCGTGCTGTAGCCGGTCTGGCGCCGCTGGCACAGGACATCGTGATCGCGGGACACGACCGGGATCATCTCGGCTTTCTGGTGTTCCCCAATTTGGCAGCCTGCTGCGCGCTGACTGGCCTGCCAGTTGAAACGCCCGCCCGTAAAGTGCTGGCGCAATCAGCGGTGCGTGCGGCGATTCGTGAAGGTCTGCGCAAACTCAAACAGGAAGGCGGTGGCAGTTCCATGCACGCGCCCTGCGCCGTTCTGCTGGAGGAGCCGCCGGATATTGATTCCGGTGAAATGACCGACAAGGGCTACATCAATCAGCGCGCCGTCCTGAGCCGGCGCGCAGAGGTGGTCAAAATGCTGTTTGATGAGTCAGATTCTGCAAATGCGCACATCCTGCGAATCTGAAGCGCGACGTGACCCAAAAAAATCAGTGACGTCCGGAATGCCCGAAGCCACCGCTGCCGCGCTGCGAGGTTTCGAAGTCTGAAACCATTTCAAATTCGGCGCGCACCACCGGAACAATCACCAGTTGCGCGATCCGTTCACCCGGTTCAACCGTGAAAGGCTTGTTGCCGCGATTCCAGCACGACACCATCAATTCGCCCTGGTAGTCCGAATCAATCAGTCCCACCAGATTGCCCAGCACGATGCCGTGCTTATGCCCCAGGCCCGAACGCGGCAGGATCATGGCCGCCAGACCGGGATCTTCAATGTAGATGGCAATGCCAGTGCGCAGCAGAGAGGTTTGACCCGGTTCAATGACCAGCGGTGCATCCAGCAATGCGCGAAGGTCCATGCCGGCCGAGCCATTGGTCGCGTGCGCTGGCAGCGCGATTTCACGGCCCAGTCGCGGATCGAGAATTTTCAGCTGGATACGGTTCATGCGTTTCCTTTGTTCGTCATCATGTTGAAGTTTGGCCAGACAGATGCTCGGCAATCAGGCCCGCCAGCGCGTGGGCCAATTCCTGTTTGCTGCCACGGCCCAGGTCCTGGCTGCCGCCCTGCGGCCAGTAGACGCAAAGCTGGTTGTCGTCCTGATCGAAAGCACGGCCCTGGCCAACCCAGTTGGCGGCGATCATGTTCAGACCCTTGCGCGCCAGCTTGTCCTGCGCGTGTTGCGCGAGGTTCTCGGTCTCAGCGGCAAAACCCACCATGAAAAGATCAGGCCTTGCCGAGCGCACGCGCATGAGGATGTCGTCATTGCGGGTCAGCGCCAGGCTCATGTCCTGATCCTTTTTCTTGATCTTGTTTGCGGCCTGCTCGACGACGCGGTAGTCCGCTACGGCGGCAGTGCCGATGAACAGATCCGCTTGCGCACTGGCTTCAATCGCCGCGTTGCACATTTGTTCGGCGCTTTCGACGTCGACCTGCAGTGCGCCGGCCGGCGTATCCAGCTGCGTGGGGCCCGAGATCAGCGTTACGCGTGCACCCAATGCGATGAGCGCCGATGCCAGTGCATAGCCCTGCTTGCCGGAGGAGCGATTACTGATGAAGCGAACCGGGTCGATGGCTTCGCGCGTGGGTCCAGCGGTGATGACGGCATGCTTTCCGCTCAGCGGGCCACTGGGTGTGAGCAGACGCGCCACGTCACTGCGCAGGTCCAGGGGTTCTCTCATGCGACCCGCGCCGACTTCGCCGCAGGCCTGGAAGCCAGCGCCGGGTCCGAGAATGTGCACGCCGCGTCGGGCGAGTGTGGATACATTGGCCTGCGTTGCAGGGTGTGCCCACATCAGACGATTCATGGCCGGAGCCACTGCCAGCGGTTTGTCCGAGGCCAGTACCAGCGTGGTCAGCAGATCATCGGCGCGCCCCACGGCCAGGCGAGCAATGACATCGGCTGTGGCCGGGGCGATGAGAATCAGATCGGGCCAGCGGGCCAGTTCGATATGACCCATGGCCGCTTCGGCCTGTGCATCCCACAGTGTGTCGCGAACGGGTTTGCCGGTCAGCGCCTGGAATGTTGCTGCACCTACGAAATGCTGGGCGCCGCGTGTCATCACCACTTGTAGCTCGGCGCCAGATTCCATCAGGCGGCGGCTCAGGTCCGCAGCCTTGTAGGCGGCAATGCCGCCGCTGACACCGAGCACGATCTTTCGTCCCTGCAGATTGGGGATGTCGGGAGTGGAATTCATGATGTGCAGTTTAAGGTCACGGGCGGCGCAGATGCCTGGCTACATGTTGGCCTCAACTACGGTCAACGCTGCCATGTTGATGATGCGGCGCACCGTGGCCGATGGCGTGAGCACGTGCGCAGGCGCAGCGCAGCCGAGCAGGATCGGCCCAATGGCTACGTTCTGTCCGGCTGCGGTCTTGAGCAGGTTGTAGGCGATGTTGGCCGCGTCCATGTTGGGCATGACCAGCAGGTTGGCCGAGCCGCTCAGCGTGGATTCGGGAAGGATGCGCTTGCGCAGGTCTTCGTTGAGCGCGCAGTCACCGTGCATCTCGCCGTCCACTTCCAGCTGCGGCGCCCTGACCTTGAGCAGCGCCAGCACCTTGCGCATTTTTACTGCGGAGTCCGCATCGCTGGTGCCGAAATTGGAATGCGATAGCAGGGCCACCTTGGGCTCGATGCCGAAGCGACGAATGTTCTGCGCCGCCAGAATCGTGATCTCCGCGAGCTGTTCGGCTGTTGGGTCCACATTGACATGCGTGTCCACGATGAAAATCTGCCGATCGGACAGTACCAGCGCATTCATCGCGCCGTAGCACTCGGAGTCTTCGGCCAGACCCAGCGCGCGGTCCACGTACTGCAGATGACGTCCGTAGTTGCTCGACGTGCCGCAGATCATGCCGTCGGCTTCGCCCTTGCGAACCAGCATGGCTGCAATCAGCGTTGGGCGTCTGCGCATCTCAAGCTTGGCGTACTGCTCGGTGACGCCGCGGCGTGACATCAGGCCGTGATACTCACGCCAATATTCGGAATGGCGGTCGTCAAATTCGGTGTTAACGATCTCGCAATCCTTGCCCGGCTTGAGTCTGAGACCGAGTCGTTTGATTCTCTTTTCGATGGAAGCGGGCCGGCCGATCAGGATTGGATAGGCCAGATCTTCATCCACCAGTACCTGCGCGGCGCGCAGCATCCGTTCTTCCTCGCCTTCTGCCAGGACGATGCGCTTGCGCTCGGCGGGCGCATTGCGTGCGCTGTCCAGAACCGGCTTCATCAAAGCGCCGCTGTGCGTGGTGAAGCGCTGCAGCTGTTCGCGGTAGGCCTTGAAGTCCTCGATGGGGCGGGTCGCCACACCGGAATCCATCGCGGCCTTGGCCACTGCCGGCGAAATCTGGACCAGCAGGCGCGGATCGAAGGGGCTGGGAATCAGGTATTCCGGCCCGAACTGCACATCCGACAGGCCATAGGCGGAGGCCACGATGTCGTTCTGCTCCATGCGCGCGAGATCGGCAATGGCGTGCACCGTGGCGATTTCCATTTCCCGCGTGATGGTGGTGGCCCCTACGTCGAGCGCGCCGCGAAAAATGAACGGGAAACACAGGACGTTGTTGACCTGATTGGGGTAGTCCGTGCGGCCGGTGGCAATGATGGCGTCGTCGCGAACCTTGCGGACATCTTCCGGCAGGATTTCAGGGATGGGGTTGGCCAGCGCAAAGATAATCGGCTTGTCGGCCATGCTCGCCACCATGTCGCCATCGACCACACCGGCAGACGACAGGCCCAGGAACATGTCGGCGCCCTTCATGATCTCGGCCAGCGTGCGCGCGTCGGTGTCTTGGGCAAAGCGTGCCTTGCTCTCATCCAGCGATTCCGCCCGCCCGCTGTGAATCACGCCCTTGCGATCAGTCAGCCAGATGTTTTCCTTTGGAAGGCCCAGATCAATAAGCAGGTCAACGCAGGCCAGCGCCGCTGCGCCCGCGCCGCTCACCACCAGCTTGATCTGCGAGATGTCCTTGCCCACCACACTCAGGGCATTGACAGTGCCGGCGGCGACGATGATCGCGGTGCCATGCTGATCGTCATGAAAGACCGGAATGTTCAGGCGCTCGCGCAGCGCCCGTTCAATGTAGAAACACTCCGGCGCCTTGATGTCTTCCAGATTGACGCCGCCAAAGGTTGGCTCCAGCGCCGCGATGATGTCGATCAGCTTGTCCGGATCGGATTCATTGATTTCGATATCAAAGACATCGATGCCGGAGAATTTCTTGAACAGGACGCCTTTGCCTTCCATGACCGGTTTGGCTGCCAGGGGGCCGATATCGCCCAGGCCGAGCACAGCCGTGCCATTGGTGATCACCGCCACCAGATTGCCGCGCGCGGTGTAGCGGCTGGCGTTCTTCGGGTCCTCGACAATTTCCTCGCAGGCCGCGGCGACCCCTGGCGAGTAGGCCAGTGCAAGGTCGCGCTGATTAACCAACTGCTTGGTTGGTGTGACCGAGAGTTTTCCGGGGGTGGGGAATTCGTGGTAGCCGAGGGCGGCCTCGCGCAGGCCTTCGTTGAGTTTCAAGGTGAATCACGTCGGGTAGCTGAAAAGGGCGCATATCCTGCCATGAGGCGCGAATTCAGACGGCTCCGGGCAGGAGGCGGACCGCCCTAAAGAGGGGTTTTCCACGTATTTTTCAGCAGCTTGCCGCTGATAGGCTCGGACGCATGTCGATCAGTCAGTGGCCAGCCTCGGAGCGCCCGCGCGAAAAATTGCTTGCCGCAGGTGCGGCCGGGCTTTCGGACGCTGAGTTGCTGGCCATTTTCTTGCGCACCGGCGTTACTGGAAGCAGTGCCGTTGATCTGGCGCGCGAACTCTTGCAGCGCTTTGGCTCCTTGCGCAGCCTGGTGGCCGCCGGCCCGGAAAGCTTTTGCGCCGCGCGCGGTCTCGGGCCGGCCAAGTATGTCCAGCTACAGGCAGTGATCGAAATGGGCCGCCGCGTCCTCGCGGAGGATCTGAAACAACGAGATGCCCTGTCTGACCCTGCCGCCACCCGGCGATATCTGAGTGCCTGGCTGCGGGACCGTGATCACGAAGTGTTTGCGGCCCTGTTCCTGGATTCGCAGCATCGGGTCCTGGCAGCGGAGGAACTCAGTCACGGCACGCTGGACGCAGCCAGCGTTTATCCCAGGGAAGTGGTCAAGCGGGCCCTGGCATTGGGCGCCGCTGCGGTCATTTTTGCCCATAACCACCCCAGCGGGGTGGCCGAGCCCTCAAGCGCGGACCGTGCCCTGACCGAGCGACTCCGGCAGGCGCTTGGCTTGATTGATGTGCGCGTGCTGGATCATTTCGTGGTTGGCGAGGGCGCGCCCACCAGTTTTGCCGAGCGCGGCTGGCTGTGAGTTGCGGATGAGCCAGCGAGGCCACCATCCCGGGCTGGGCGAGAGTTGGAGAGCCGTGAATCGCGAACATGTTTGGATTTATATTTATAAGATATTGATAATAATCAAATATAATCGTCTGCGCGCCGGAGTTGCCGCTTTCCGGGAACATTTCTGTTCGCGCAGAAACACGCAGATCACAGCTGCCAAGCGGTAGAAAAGCGCTGTTTGTTGCTCCTGCTCGCGCCCGCTGGTATCGTTCGCGCCCCCAAAAATGGGTCCACCCGGGTAATTTGCCCGCTCCCAAGAGATCGCGTCATGTCCAAAGTCTGCCAAGTCACCGGCAAGAAGCCCATGGTCGGAAACACCGTTTCCCACGCCAACAATCGGGCCCGCCGCCGCTTCGAACCCAACCTGCACACGCATCGGTTCTGGGTTGAGAGCGAACAGAAATTCATCAAGCTGCGCGTGTCGCATCACGGTCTGCGTACCATCGACAAGAAAGGTATCGAGAAAGTGATCGCTGAACTGCGTGGCGCCGGACAGAAGGTGTAATTGAGTCATGGCTAAAGGCAAGAAAGACCGCGAAAAAATCAAGCTCGTGTCCACCGCCGGCACCGGGTTCTTCTATACAACGACCAAGAACAAGAAGAACACCCCCGACAAATTCGAGTTCTCCAAGTACGATCCCGTCGTGCGCAAGCACGTCGCGTTCAAGGAAGCGAAGATAAAGTGACCGAGCACTTGGCCAGCATCGCGGCCAAGCAGCGAGTGTCACGCTGATCGGAAGGTCAGCAAAACTCAGGAGCCTCAACGGCTCCTTTGTTTTTTTAGCGTTGTGACCGAGCACTTGGCCAGCGTCGCGGCCAAGCAGCGAGTGTCACGCTGATCGGAAGATCAGCAAAACCCAGGAGCCTCAAAGGCTCCTTTGTTTTTTTAGCGTTGTGACCGAGCACTTGGCCAGCATCGCGACCAAGCAGCGAGTGTCACGCTGATCGGAAGATCAGCAACATTCAGGAGCCTCAGCGGCTCCTTTTTGTTGCGCGGGTCATGGGGCTGAGTCGGGTGTGCTCCCCGTCATCAGCTTGCAGTCAGGACTGGTCACACTGAGTGGGTTCCCTGTCGCCGTACCGGGCCATCAAACTTGTGCCTATGAGCCAGAGCGATACCCATAACAGTCACCACCGGCACCTGGAGCGGTCCAGGGCTCAGGTGATTGATTTGCTGTCACGTCAGGGCATTGAACGCGACCTGGTGCGCCGCAGCGAGGAGTCCGGGCCCGCCGCCAAGCAGGACATCGTTTCGCAACTGGTTTCGCGTCAGCATCAGGCTGCGCTGGCCCAGCGGCTTTCGGGATTCCACCCGGCCGATATCGCCTTTGTGATGGAAAGTCTGGCGCCGCAGGCACGTGACCTGGCCTGGACATTGGTTGCGGCTGAGCAACGCGGGGCGGTGTTGCTTGAAGCCTCATCGGCAGTGCGCCGCTCCCTCGTGCAAACCATGCCGAGTCGGGAAATCGCCTCGGTGCTGCGTGCCCTGGATGCGGATGATATTGCCGAACTGCTGGGCAGTTTGCCTGATGAGGCTCGGGCTTCTGTGCTGCAGCAACTGGATCATGAGGATCAGGCTGAGGTGCGTACGCATCTGTCCTTTCCGGCTGGTAGCGTCGGCGCGGAAATGGACAGCGAGGTCATCAGTGTGCGCGAGGACGCGTCGCTGGAGGCCGTGCTCCGCTTGTTGCGTCGGCGAAAGGCGCTGCCCGCGCACACCAACGAGCTGATTGTGGTGACTCGTGAGCAGAAGCTGTGTGGCTTTCTGCCTCTGGAAAGATTGGTTCTGGGCGAACCAGAGACGAGTGTCGCAGAACAGATGTCGCGCGATCCCGCCTATTTCTATACCGATGACCTGATGTCAGATGCGGTCACGGCTTTCGAAAAATACGATCTGGTTTCCGCGCCGGTGGTGAACCTGCACGATCAGGTGGTGGGCCGGCTGACAGTGGATGCGGTGGTTGACGAACTCAATGAGCGGGCCCGTAGCGAAGGACTGCGCCAGGTTGGATTGAGTGAAGAAGATGAAGACTTGTTCGCCCCGATACGGCAAGCCGCCAAACGCCGATGGCCCTGGCTGGCCATCAACCTGTGTACTGCATTTGCCGCCTCACGCGTCATTGGCGCCTTCGAGGACGTGATCGGCGCCCTGGTTGCCCTGGCGGCCTTGATGCCCATCGTCGCCAGCATTGGGGGAAACTCCGGCAACCAGTCGGTTGCTCTGGTGATTCGGGGGCTGGCGCTGAATCAGCTTGGGCCCGCGCAGTTGCAACGGATTCTTGCCCGCGAGTTGGGGATCAACCTGATCAACGGTTTGCTTTGGGGGGTGATTCTTGGCGTGGCGACCTGGTTCATGTACGCCAACTTTGCGCTCGCGCTGGTTATCGCTGTCGCGCTCATGCTGAATCTGGTGCTGGCGGCCTTCATCGGCGTTTGCACGCCAGCCATTCTTCATCGATTTGGTCGGGACCCGGTCATGGGCTCCAGCATCGTCCTCACCGCCACCACGGACAGCATGGGGTTTTTCATCTTTCTGGGGCTGGCGGCAGCCTTCCTGGTATGACGCCGGCGCCGACCCTGCCACATTGCCTGAGCTGGTGGCTTGTCTTAAGGTGCGCCGCCTGATGAATCCGCAACACGCCACTGACGCCCTGATTGCCGCCGGAGAGCTGTTCCACCGGCGTGGATGGGTGCCCGCAACCGGCGGCAATTTTTCTGCCCGGCTGTCCTCCCAGCAGATGCTGATCACGGCTTCGGGTTGGCACAAGGGCGAGCTCACGGCGGACGCCTTTTTGCGAGCCGATCTGGATGGCAACCCGGAAGACGCCCGGCAGAAAACGTCCTACGAGACGCTGCTGCATTGCCAGCTTTACAAGTTTGATGCGGCGATCGGCTCGGTCCTGCATACCCATTCCGTCGCGAACACGGTTTTGTCACGCGAGCGTGACAGCATTGATCTGAAGGCCTACGAACTACTCAAGATTTTGCCCGGGATCAAAACACACGATGCAATGGTCCAAGTGCCGGTGTTCGAGAACGATCAGGACATTGCCCGGCTCGCGGCCCGCGTGGATGCTTACATGAGGGGGCGGCCGCCGGTCGGTGCCTACCTGATTGCGGGTCACGGCCTGTATGCCTGGGGTGACACGGTGGCGCAGGCGCGTCACAGAGTGGAGGCCCTGGAATTCATGTTTGAGTGCGAGCTACATGCTCGCGAAAGAAATTAGATGGAGAGAGAAATGAGTGAACTCAGAATTTATAACGAAAACGACGTGCTGAATCCGGCGCAAACACTGACTGACTTTGGTGATATTCAGGCTGCGCTGAGTGAGATCGGTGTTGATTTCGAGCGTTGGACGGCATCAAAGCAACTGGATGCCCATGCCTCGCAGGACGAAATCATTGAGGCCTATCGTGAGCCCATTGACCGCCTGATGAAGAAATTCGATTTCAAATCGGTGGACGTGATCAGCCTGACCTCGGACAACCCGCAGAAGGACGCCATGCGCGACAAGTTTCTACACGAACACACGCACGACGACTTCGAGACCCGTTTCTTTGTCGAAGGGCAGGGGCTTTTCAACATCCGCATCAACGGCAAGGTCTATGCAACGCTGTGCCAGCGCGGCGATTTGCTGAATCTGCCCGCCAACACCACGCATTGGTTTGACATGGGGCCAGAGCCCAACCTGAAAGCCATCCGCCTGTTTACAACCAGCGAAGGCTGGGTTGCCCATTTCACTGGCGACAAGATCGCAGATCGTTTTCCCAAACTCGAAGCGCCGCATTACCGCTTGAAGAAAGCGGCCTGAGCATGAGCAAGGAATCTGCCGTCCGGGCGATCGTGACTGACATCGAAGGAACAACCTCCTCGATCGACTTTGTTCACCAGACTTTGTTTCCATATGCGCGAAAGCATCTTCGCGTCTGGCTGCGTGAAAACGCAGGTCAAAGCCAGGTTCAGCAACTGATCAACGATGTCGAAGCCATCGAGCATGAAGATCTGTCCATCGACGAGGCGGCGGATGTTCTCGAACGCTGGATTGACCAGGATCAGAAACACACGCCGCTGAAGGCCCTGCAGGGCATGATCTGGAAGCAGGGCTATGCTGCCGGCGAGCTCAAGGGGCATGTATACGAAGACACGCCCGATGCCTTGCGTGAGTGGCACCAGCAGGGGCTATCGCTTTACGTTTATTCCTCGGGTTCGGTCGAGGCGCAGAAGCTGATCTTTGGTCACACGGACTACGGCGATCTCACACCGCTGTTCAGCGGATACTTTGATACGCGAGTAGGGGGCAAACGCGAAGCGGCGTCTTATCGCGCCATTCTCAGCCAGATTCAGCTGCCCGGCGAGCAGGTGATGTTCCTGTCCGATGTGGGTGAAGAACTCGACGCCGCCCGCATCGCCGGCATGCAGACCGTGCAGTTGATTCGCGATGAAAAAACGGTAGTCGCGGCCCATCATCGCGGCGTCACCGATCTGTTTCAGGCCCTCTGAAACATCGACGACTTTGACCGGAGCGGCGTGCTGTTATCCGACAGTCTTGAGTAGCGGCAGCCAGTCATGTGTCGGGTCTGCAATCACGGCGAACAAGGGATTGAGCAGTGACTCTTTCTGGTTGTAACTCAGGCGCGTCAGTTCAGGCAGGCGCAGAACCTGCGCCCCGGCTTGTTCTGCCACGCATTGACCGGCTGCCGTATCCCATTCAGAAGTGGGGCCGGTGCGCGGATAGAGGTCTGCGCTGCCTTCGGCCACCTGGCAAAACTTCAGCGAGGAGCCGCGGCTGACCGCTTCATGTTCCGGTGCAGCATCAAGCAGTCGGGCGAGCTTTTCGTCCTTGTGTGAACGGCTGACAACAAAGGCCGGCACCTTCGGTACCTTGCGGGTCGTGATGGAACTGCGTGAGCCGTTTTCAATCTTGAACGCACCTTCGCCTTCAGCGGCGAGGTAGGTGATGTTCAGAGCGGGCGCATGCACCACGCCCATGATCGGCGTGCCGTTCTCGATGAGCGCGATATTGACGGTGAAGTCGCCATTGCGCTTGATGAACTCTTTGGTGCCATCCAGCGGATCAACCAGCCAGTAGCGCGTCCAGGACTGGCGCGTTGCCCAGTCAATATCAGCATCTTCCTCAGAAAGCACCGGATACTTCGGGTCCAGCTTTTCCAGTTCGGCGACGATATGTCGATGCGCTGCAAGATCTGCCTGGGTCAGGGGAGACGCATCATCCTTGCTGGTCACGCCAAAATCTTCTGATCCATACACGGCCATGATGCGATTGCCCGCTTCAACGGAAATATCGAGTACGGCCTGCAGGGTTTGGGAAAGATGGGCTGATGAGTTCACTGAGGGTCAGAAATTTTTTTGGATTGAGACCGCCTATCATAATGCGGATGACACTTCCGATAACGATTGACTGGTCGCGCGTCGACCACGTGTTGCTGGACATGGATGGCACCATCCTTGATCTGGCCTTCGACAATTACATCTGGCGCACTGCCGTGCCGGAACGTTATGCCGCAAAACACGGGATGGATCTGGCCAGCGCAAAACGCGAACTGGAGCCCAAGTTCATGGCCGTGGCGCATACCTTGCCGTGGTACGACATGGACTACTGGACTGAGGTCACGGGCGTGGACCTCGCAGCCTTGCACATTGAATTGGCGCAGCGCGTTTCAGTCCTGGATGGCAGCATCGCCTTTCTCGATGCTGTGAAAGCCAGTGGTCGCCCAATCTGGTTGCTGACCAATGCTCACCCGGACAGCTGGAAGCCCAAGCTCGCGCAAGCCGGCATCCAGCACTATTTTGAACATATTTTTTCGTCTAATGACGCACAGGCCGCGAAGGAAGAACCGGCCTTCTGGGCGTATGTGCGTGAGGCTCAGCGCTTCGATCCGAAGCGTTCGCTGTTTGCCGACGACAGTCTTCCGGTGCTCAACTCCGCCCGCAACTACGGGATCGCGCAGATTGTTGCGATGTGTGCGCCGGATTCAACGCAGGATGCTCGGATCATCGATGGGTACTTTAATGCCAGACGGCTGAAAGAACTCCTGCCGATCAGTTGATCCCTTGGGGTTCTGCCTTTACCAGAACCGCAGACTATTCAAACGACCATTCCACCGCAGCCTTGCCGGTTCCAACAAAGTGACCCAGTACTGTTGAGTTGCCATCCAGCGGCAGGTTGAGACTCAGTTCGTCCTGAGCAGAGCCGGAGAGGGCAACAGGGCCTCGCATATTGGTGTTTACGAACTCCTGCAGCGGCGCCGCTACCGGTATTTCCAGTTCGCGTGATTCTGTCTTGCCAAACTCGGTGCGCACGCTGGTGCCGCGCGCAGACGGAATGTTCACGTTCTCCACGTACATCTTGTCGTCAATGGTGTCGACAACCACGGTGAAGAATTCGCAGAGTCCTGCCTGCTCCTCCTCGGTGCCGTTGGAGTCGCCGCTCATCTTCAGAGCGTAGGGCTGCACTTCGTCCACCTCGCGGCCGTAACCGGTTTCGCCTTCTGCCTCGATCACATTCCTTGCCCGAATGGTGTTCTTGCAGCCGGGATAGCCAAAGTAGAAGCGATATCTCGGCTCGTGGTCGAACAGGGCGCTGTTATCTGGCTCCACAGCGGCCGCCATGATCATGGCCCACTTATTGGAAGTCTGGCCCATGCAGGTGGAGTCACCTTTGCAGTCAAACATGTCCTTCTGCATGCGGCTGGAGATTTGTCGTTGCAGGTCAGGTGAGTCAGGATCAAGGCCGCTTTGCGCAATCATCTTCTGGCCTTTCTGGCGCAAGAATTCCGATTTGATGGCGAGACGTTCGTCCCGGTCCAGCGCCAGCAAATTGGCGCCGTACAACTTTCCGTCCGAGCGCAAAGCGGTGCTGATTTCATATCGCTGAGAAGATTTCACCTTGGCCCATTGAATGCCGTTCTTCCAGTCCTGCGCGCCGTCGATGGTGATGTCCACCTTGAGCGTGCGATCGGTATCGGCGGCGTCTTGCGCGGTCGCCGCGCCGGCCACGCCCAGCATCAGCACACTGGCAGTCGCGAGGCTGGAAAATGTTCGAGGTAATTTCATTTTCATGTCGTTTCAGTCTTTTGATTTGCGGGTGCTTGCGCGCTGCTTCTTCGTGCCTGCCTTCTTTGCTGTGGAAGAAGCGCTTCGCGCTTTCGGCTTGGAGCCCTGTTTCAAGTGTAATTTCAGAAACCGTCCGGTGTGTGAATGGCTCACTTTTGCAACTGTTTCCGGCGTGCCCTGAGCAATGATTTGTCCGCCGCCGGAGCCGCCCTCGGGGCCCAGATCAATAACCCAGTCCGCGCGTTTGATCACGTCCAGATTGTGCTCGATGATGACCACGGTGTTGCCGTGTTCGCGCAATCTTTCCAGAACGCCCTGAAGCTGTGCGACATCATGAAAGTGAAGGCCTGTGGTGGGTTCGTCGAGGATATAAAGCGTTTGACCCGTATCACGCCGTGACAGTTCCTTGGACAGCTTGACGCGCTGTGCTTCGCCGCCGGACAGCGTGGTCGCGTTCTGTCCGAGCGTGACATAGCTCAGGCCGACATCCATCAGGGTTTCCAGCTTGCGCGCCAGGGCCGGTACCGGCTTGAAGAAGGGCAGCGCCTCCTCAACCGTCATGGCGAGAACTTCGTCGATGGTTTTGCCCTTGTATCGAATCTCCAGAGTTTCGCGGTTGTAGCGGCGACCCTTGCAGGTATCGCAGGTGACGTAGACGTCTGGCAGGAAATGCATTTCCACCTTGATCAGGCCGTCGCCTTCGCAGGTGTCGCAGCGTCCGCCTTTGACGTTGAAGGAAAAACGACCGGCGTTGTAGCCACGTGTTCGGGATTCCGGCACTTGGGCAAACAACTCGCGGATCGGGGTGAACAGCCCGGAATAGGTCGCAGGGTTGGAGCGAGGCGTGCGGCCGATCGGCGCCTGATTGATGTCGATGACCTTGTCCAGATGTTGCAGGCCTTCAATGCCATCGCAATCGGCGTGACGCGTGCCGGCTCCGTTGAGTTCGCGTGCAGCAAAGCCGTGCAGGGTGTCGTTGATCAGGGTTGATTTGCCTGAGCCTGAAACGCCGGTCACGCAGGTCACCAGACCAATGGGAATCTCGACAGTGACATTCTGCAGATTGTTGCCGCGTGCGCCTTTGATCAGGATGTTCTTGTCCTTGTCGCGCTCAACCCGCTTTTCCGGCACCGGAATCTGTTCGGCGCCGCTCAGGTATTTGCCAGTGATGGACTCCGGCGCGCGCTCAAGATCCGCCGGCTGGCCCTGCGCCACGACACGGCCACCGTGGACGCCCGCGCCTGGGCCGATATCAATGACATAGTCCGCACGGCGAATGGCCTCTTCATCGTGCTCAACCACGATCACGGTATTGCCCAGGTCGCGCAGACGGAACAGTGTTTCCAGCAGGCGCTCGTTGTCACGCTGATGCAGGCCGATACTCGGCTCGTCCAGAACGTACATCACGCCAACCAGTCCGGCACCAATCTGCGATGCCAGACGAATACGCTGTGCTTCGCCGCCGGAAAGCGTGTCCGCTGCGCGCGAAAGGCTCAGGTACTCAAGCCCCACGTTGTTCAGAAATCCGACGCGCGCGGTGATCTCCTTCAGGATTTTTTCTGCGATCTCACCCTTGTGACCGGGAATCTTCAGGTTGGCGAACATGTCGCGTGCGTCGCTGACAGACAAGGCCGTCATGGAGGGCAGGTTGCGGTCTGCAACAAACACATTGCGTGCTGCACGATTCAGTCTCTGTCCGTCGCAATCCGGACACGGCTGATTAGAAAGATAGCGGGACAACTCTTCTCGTACCGCCATCGACTCCGTCTCGCGATAGCGGCGCTCAAGGTTCGGCAGGATGCCTTCAAAGCGATGAACCTTGGTGATGACTTTGCCGCGCTCATTGGGATACTCGAAGCTGATTTTCTCGTCACCGCTACCGCGCAGCACGGCGTCCTGAACTTTCTTTGTAAGCTGGTTCCAGGGCGTGTCGGTATCAAACTTGTAATGTTTTGCCAGCGACTGGATGAAGTGCCAGTAATAGGCATTCTTCTTGTCCCAGCTGCGGATGGCGCCTTCGGCAAGTGAAGATTCGGGGTGAATCACGACATGCAGCGGGTCAAAGACCTGCATGTTTCCCAGGCCGTCGCAGGTCGGGCAGGCACCATGCGGTGCGTTGAATGAGAACAGCCGCGGTTCGAGTTCCTCCAGCGAGTATCCGCAGTGCGGGCAGGACATGCGATTGGAAAACAGCAGGTCCTCGTCCTTGGATTCGCCGTAGGGCACCACCATTGCCAGGCCGCCGCTCATGCGTAGCGCAGTCTCGAAAGATTCCGCCAGTCGCTGCTTGATGTCACCGCGCACCTTGAATCGATCCACCACGACATCAACATCGTGCTTGAGCTTGCGGTTGAGTACCGGTACTTCTTCGAGCTCATAGATACGGCCATCCACCCGCGCCCGTACAAAGCCCTGTGCGCGCATTTGCTCAAACCACTCTGCATGCTCGCCTTTGCGGCTGCGCACCACCGGCGCGAGCAGCATCCATGCCGAGCCATCCTTTTGTCGAAGCACCGCATCCACCATCTGTGCAACTGACTGCGCCTCCAGCGTGACGCCGTGGTCGGGGCAACGGGCAGTGCCAACGCGCGCAAACAGCAGGCGCAGGTAGTCGTAGATTTCCGTAACGGTGCCAACCGTGGAGCGCGGATTGTGCGAGGTGGATTTCTGTTCGATGGAGATGGCCGGTGAAAGGCCTTCGATAGCATCGACATCGGGCTTTTCCATCTGGCCCAGAAACTGCCGTGCATAGGCAGACAGTGACTCCACATAACGCCGCTGGCCTTCTGCATAGAGCGTGTCGAAAGCCAGGGAAGACTTCCCGGAGCCGGACAAGCCCGTGATCACGATGAGCTTTTCGCGAGGCAGGTCGAGGGAAATATTCTTGAGATTGTGGGTGCGCGCACCGCGAATGCGGATCGAATCCATCAGCTTGGCAGGAGATGTGCAGGGAGAACCCGGTACTATAGGCAGACGCGCCGCTTCGCTCCATGTTGGGTCAATGCTGATCCGGGCTGCGCACCCAGCCAGCCGTCGGCCAGCTGCTCCTTGCCAGCCAGAATGCCAGTTAGATCGGCGGCCGCGTTTCTGAGCTTATCCCTGTCGTATCCGTCTGTTGTCCACCGCAATTCATATTCTCGAATGAACTCTGTTGAATGGCGTGCCGTGCTTTGCCTGGGTGTGATCTACGCCCTGCGCATGGTCGGCATGTTCATGATCCTCCCTGTGTTTGCCCTCTACGCGCGCGAACTGCCCGGCGGCGCAACGCCGCTTGCCATTGGTTTGGCCATCGGTATCTATGGGCTGGCCCAGGCCGGCCTGCAAATTCCGCTGGGCCTGCTGTCGGACCGGATCGGTCGCAAGCCGGTGATCTATCTGGGGATGACTATCTTTGCGCTGGGCAGTCTGGTGGCAGGTTTGGCTGACAGCATCGAAGGCATCATTGTCGGCCGCGTGTTGCAGGGCGCCGGCGCAGTGTCATCTGCCGTTGCTGCGCTGCTGGCCGACGTGACTCGCGATCAGGTCCGGACCACCGCAATGGCCATTCTCGGCGCCGGGATGGGGCTGGCTTTCATCATTGCGTTGGTTGCCGGGCCCATCATGGCCGGCTGGATTGGCGTGGACGGCATCTTCTTCCTGACGGCGGTTCTGGCCATGCTGACCTTGCCCATCGTCAGGCTCGGCGTGCCAACGCCGGAGCTGAGCACGCCGCAGGTGGGCGGCTTTCGCATTGCCATGCGCGACCCCGATCTGTTGCGTCTCAACGCGGGCATCTTTCTGCTGCACGCGCTGATGACCGCGCTGTTCACCAGCGCGCCGATCGCCATATTCGAGACGCTGGACCTGGTCAGTACCGAGCACTGGCGGGTCTATCTGCCCATCCTGGTGTTGTCGATCATCCCGATATTCCCCCTGATCCGCTGGGCAGAACGCAGTGGTCGCACGCGCGGCGTCTTTCGCTGCGCGGTGATTGGTCTGGCTGGCGCAATGCTGATCGCGGCCATGGGGCATGGCGTTGCGCTGGCACTGCTGGCGGCGCTGCTGCTGTTCTTTGTCGCGTTCAACTATCTGGAAGGCGCATTGCCCTCCATGATTTCGCGGCGAGCGCCCAGTTCCGCGCGCGGCGCGGCACTGGGCGCATACGCCAGTTCGCAGTTTCTGGGCGCGTTTGCCGGCGGAGCGCTTGGCGGAACCGCCCAAATGCTCTGGGGTTTGACCGGCGCCTTTGCCGTCTGTGCCGCTTTGCCCATAATCTGGCTCCTGATCCCCCCTGCCGCCGCGCCGACCTCCGAGGTCGAAGCATCCGCGGCATCCACCCCCAGCACCTGAGGAGAGCGCCATGGCTCGTGGCATCAATAAAGTCATTCTGATCGGAAATTTGGGCAAGGACCCGGAAGCCAAGTCCTTTGCCAATGGCGGCTCGATCACCAATATCACGCTCGCCACCTCGGATTCCTGGAAGGACCGGGACGGCAACCAGCAGGAGCGGACCGAGTGGCACAACGTGGTCTTCCACAACAAGCTGGGCGAGATCGTGGCGCAGTACCTGCGCAAAGGCAGCAAGGTCTACGTGGAAGGCTCACTGCGCACGCGCAAGTGGCAGGACAAGGACGGGCGCGACCGCTATACCACCGAAATCCATGCCAACGAGATGCAGATGCTGGACAGCAAGGGTGGCGGCGATGGTGGCGGCTCGTCCTATGGCGGTGGCTCCAGCTCGCGCAGCAATAGCGGTGGTGGCGGAAATCGCCCGGCACCGGTGTCCAGCGACGATGGCGGTGAGGAGCCCATTGACGATATCCCGTTCTAGGCGCGCAATCGCGGCCTGAGGGCAGAAGCCAGTATGCAGCCCGATCAGATTCTGGCGTTCTGGTTTGAGCAGATCGATCGCAAGCTCTGGTGGGCGACAGATCCTGATTTTGATGCGCGCATCCAGGCAGCTTACGGCGGCGTGCTGGAGCAGGCGGCTGCTGGGGAATGGTCTGCATGGCGCATTGATGCGCGAGGCCGTCTGGCCGAGATCATCGTTCTGGATCAGTTTTCCCGAAACATCTTTCGCGGCAGTCCGCGCGCCTTCGCCCAGGACCCGATTGCCCTGGTCCTGGCCCAGGAGGCGGTTACGGCGGGAGCACTCGCGCATCTTTCAAGCGACGAGCGGGCCTTCCTGATCATGCCGTTCATGCACAGCGAGTCGCCTCAGATACATGTTGCGGCGGAGACCTTGTTCCGTGATTTTGCGTCCAAAAGCAATTACGAGTTCGAGTTGCGACACAAGGCCATCATCGATCGCTTCGGGCGGTATCCGCACCGTAACCAGATTCTCGGCAGAAGCTCGACCCCAGGAGAGATCGAGTTTCTGAAAGAGCCGGGCTCATCCTTCTGAGTACGCATTTTTCAACACTGAATCCACTGCCCATGACGACAGATCAGGACGCCCTTTTCGAGCAGAATTTGCGAACCCTCATGGAGCAGCTGGCGGCTCGGCTCGGTGCCAGCGGGCAGATGCTGGCATTTGCTGAATCCTGCACCGGCGGCTTGTTGTCCAAGCTGGCAACCGACCTGGCAGGTTCTTCTGCGTGGTTCGAGCGCGGGCTGGTGACTTACAGCAACGCTGCCAAGCAGGAATTGCTGGGCGTTCCGGCACAGGTCATCGAGACCCACGGTGCGGTCAGCGAGCCCTGCGCGCGGGCCATGGTCACGGGGCTGATCGAGCGTGCACCGGTTGACTGGGCGGTCGCGGTCACCGGAATCGCGGGCCCAGGTGGCGGCTCAGTCGACAAGCCGGTCGGTACGGTCTGGATTGCCTGGATGCGTCGCGGGCAATCAGCTGAGAGTCGGTGTTTTCGGTTCCCGGGAGGTCGGAGCAAGGTGCGTGCCCTGACGGTCAAGACCAGCCTTGAGCACCTGCTCGATCTGATCTCGCGGGCTGCCTGACATCATGTGTGGTCGATTCGTTCAGCCCGATCAAGGCGCCATCGAACGGGCCTGGCAGATTACGCCGCGAGACCGCATTCCACTGCTGCCCGCCGGAGTCCGGTACAACGTGACGCCCGGCAGCTACGTGCCTATCTTGCGGGTAGAGGCCGGCAAGATCGTCCTGCGCGCTGCCCGTTGGGGGCTGGTGCCATCTTGGTCGGGTGAGTCCGAGACCGGGCAGAACATGATCAATGCCCGGATCGAGACTGCGGCAGAGAAACCTGCTTTTCGCGCAGCTGTGGCCAGGCGGCGTTGCCTGATACCCGCGCAGGGCTGGTACGAATGGCAGGTGCTCGGCGCAAAGCGCAAGCAGCCCTGGTTTATTCATCTGCCTCAAGAGGGCCCGATGGCTTTCGCCGCCATCTGGGAGCAGAAGCCGATCAATGCGCTGGAAGTGCTGGAGACCGTCAGCATTCTGACTTGCGATGCGGCTGAATCTATCTCGCACATTCACCATCGCATGCCTGTTGTGCTCGATAAGCTGCATCAATCCACGTGGTTGGATGATGTCAATAAGGACGGGTCGTCCCAGGCCCAGCTTGCGCTGGAGGGCGCGGTGCTTGGTTTCAAGGCGCACAGGGTGAGTCCGCGCGTGAGCAAACCGCAGAATGATGACCCTGATCTGTGCCGCCCGGAGGCGCCGCAGGCCGATCCTCAGCGCGATCTGTGGGACAATACCGGCCCCTGATTTGATCGGCGAGATCACAGGCCTGTCTTGCCGCAGACGGCAGCACGCCTGAAGTTAGGCGCCAGCAAATCAACGAGCGCAAAGCGACTCGCGCTCCTGGGGGATGACCGACAGCAAATTTTCCGCGCGCCTGAGCGCCGCAACGCATATGAAGAGAATTCAGCATGGATGACAATCGCCGCAAAGCCCTGGAAGCCGCCCTCGGACAAATTGAAAAGCAGTTCGGAAAAGGCTCGGTGATGCGCATGACCGGGGAAAATGCCGTCACTAACGTGCCGGTGATTTCCACGGGTTCCATCTCCCTCGACGCGGCGCTGGGCTGCGGCGGATTGCCACGTGGCCGCATCATCGAAATCTACGGCCCGGAATCTTCAGGTAAAACCACCCTAACCCTGCACGCCGTTGCGGAATGCCAGAAGGCTGGCGGTGTGGCGGCCTTTATTGACGCCGAGCACGCTCTGGACGTGCAGTACGCGGCCAAGCTGGGCGTTGATGTGGACGAACTGCTGGTCTCGCAGCCCGATACCGGCGAGCAGGCGCTGGAAATTGCCGACATGCTCGTGCGCTCCAACGCGGTGGATATCATCGTTGTGGATTCGGTTGCTGCGCTGGTGCCCAAGGCTGAAATCGAGGGCGAAATGGGTGACAGCCACATGGGTCTGCACGCCCGCCTGATGAGTCAGGCGCTGCGCAAGCTGACCGGCAACATCTCGCGCAGCAAGACCATGGTGGTGTTCATCAACCAGATCCGCATGAAGATCGGCGTGATGTTTGGTTCTCCCGAAACCACCACTGGCGGCAATGCGCTCAAGTTCTACGCTTCGGTGCGCATGGATATTCGCCGCATCAGCGGGATCAAGAAGGGCGATGAAGTCGTCGGCAATGAAACCCGCGTCAAGATCAAGAAGAACAAGATGGCGCCGCCGTTCCGCGAGGCGACCTTCGATATTCTCTACAACGAGGGAATTTCCAAGCTCGGTGAGCTGATTGATCTGGGCGTAGCCAACGGGCTGGTCGACAAATCCGGCTCCTGGTATGCCTACAACGGCGACAAAATCGGGCAGGGCAAGGACAACGCGAAGCAGCACTTGCGCGACAACCCGGAAATGGCCGCCGAACTGGAAGCAGCACTCCGCGAAAAGCTGTTGCCACAGCGTGCCCCGGCAGTCGAAAAGGAATAAGCCGCAGGCGCCTCTGACGGCAGAGGAGGCCCAGGCCAGGGCCATGCGCATTCTGGCCGGGCGGGAGCACTCCGCCGCCCAGCTGCGCCACAAGCTCAGTGAACGTGGCGCGGAGCCGGCGGTCTGCGACGAGGTGATCGCGCAGCTTGAGGATATGGGGTTCCTGTCAGAGTCCCGTTTTGCCGAGGTGCTGGTCCGTTCCCGGATCTCACAGGGCTACGGTCCCTTGCGAATTCGCGCGGAATTATCTGAAGCGCGCATCAGTGATGCGCTGGCACGCGATGCGCTGGCCGAAGCAGACTGCGATTTTCAGGCTCAGGCCGAAGCCGTCAGGACCCGGCGATTTGGTGACCCACCCGAGGGCGCAGCGCAGTGGCAGAAGCAATATCGCTTCCTGGCCGGACGCGGTTTCGAGTCGGATCACATCCGACGAGCCCTGAAAGCTGACTTCGAGGACTGAGCGCCGACGCAGGCTGCGCTAGAATTGCGCCCCTTTTGCCGCGAGCACGGCCCCGCAGGTATGAACAGTAACCAGTTGCGCGAACATTTCCTGGAGTTTTTCAGGAGCCACGGTCATACCGTGGTGCCTTCGTCGCCGCTTGTGCCGGGCAATGACCCGACCCTGCTGTTTACCAATGCGGGCATGGTCCCGTTCAAGGAAGTGTTTACCGGGCAGGAGCGGCGCCCTTACGTGCGCGCGACCAGCAGCCAGAAGTGCATTCGCGCTGGCGGCAAGCACAACGACCTGGAAAACGTGGGCTATACCGCGCGCCACCACACGTTTTTCGAAATGCTCGGCAATTTCTCCTTCGGCGATTACTTCAAGGAAGAAGCCATTGCCTATGGCTGGGAATTTGTCACCAGCAAGCAGTGGCTGGGGCTCGACCCGGAGCGTTTGCTGGTCACCGTCTATGAGAGCGATGACGAAGCCCACGGCATCTGGAAGAAAGTTGGCGTGCCGGAGAGCCGCATCATCCGCATCGGCGACAACAAGGGTGCCAAGTACGCCTCCGACAATTTCTGGTCGATGGGTGATACCGGCCCTTGTGGCCCTTGCTCCGAAATTTTCTACGATCACGACCCCGACGGCAGCAAAGGCATCGCGGGCGGACCGCCCGGTTCGCCGGACGAGGACGGCGACCGCTGGATCGAAATCTGGAATCACGTCTTCATGCAGTTCGACCGCCATCAGGACGGCAGCATGCAGGACCTGCCCAAGCCCAGCGTCGATACCGGCATGGGGCTTGAGCGCGTTGCGGCCCTGTTGCAGGGCACCAACGACAATTATCAGACCGACACATTTCGCTCGCTGATCAATGCCGTTGCCAGTCTGGCCGGTCAGGACCCGTATGCATCGGCGTCGCAGAAGGTCATCGCCGATCACATTCGCGCCACCAGCTTCCTGATTGCGGACGGTGTGCTGCCTTCCAATGAAGGCCGCGGCTACGTGCTGCGCAGAATTATGCGCCGCGCCATTCGTCACGGTTACAAGCTGGGAATCAACGATGCCTTCTTCAACAAGTTGGTGGCACCACTGGCTGCGGAAATGGGCGATGCCTTTCCCGAGCTCAAGAGTCAGCAGGCACTGATCGAAAAAGCCATTCGCCAGGAAGAGGACAGCTTTGCCGTCACCCTCGACAAGGGCATGAAGGTGCTGGAAGAGGAAGTGGGCAAGCTGATCAGCGATGTCATTCCCGGCGAACTGGTGTTCAAGCTGTATGACACCTACGGCTTCCCGATTGACCTGACCGCAGACATTGCCCGCGAGCGCAATCTGAAGATTGATGAAGTGGGTTACGCCGAGGCGATGGAAGTGCAGCGTAATCGCGCACGAGCGGCGAGCAGCTTCAAGGTCGGCTCCAAGCTGAGCTATGACGGCGCCGATACCTGTTTCGTGGGTTACGAGACGCTGACTGCGCAAGCCGGTGTGCTCGCCATTTATCGCGATGGCGAGCCCGTGGATGCCCTGGCCTCGGGCGAAGCCGGTGTTGTGGTGCTCAGTGACACGCCCTTCTACGCCGAGTCCGGTGGCCAGGTGGGCGATAAAGGTCTAATCGGAACATTTGAAGTCCGCGACACCCACAAGATCAAAGGCAATGTCTTTGGCCACGAAGGGGTGCAGGGCGAGGGTCGTATTGAAGTCGGGCAGTCCGTTGAAGTGCAGGTCACGGAGAGCGTTCGCCGTGCCGTGATGCGCAATCATTCCGCGACCCACTTGCTGCACAAGGCATTGCGAGACGTTCTGGGGCCGCATGTGGCGCAGAAGGGCTCGCTGGTGGACGAACAACGCACGCGTTTCGATTTCTCGCACGGTCAGCCGCTGACGGAAGAGGAAATCGTCGAAATTGAAAACCGGGTCAATCACGCCGTGCTGAACAACGTCAAGGTCTCGGCCAAGCTGATGCCTTACGACGAGGCCATTCAGAGCGGCGCGATGGCGCTGTTTGGCGAAAAGTACGGCGATGAAGTCCGCGTGCTGTCCATGGGCGAATTCTCCACCGAGCTGTGCGGCGGCACACACGTTTCGCGCACGGGTGATATTGGTCTGTTCAAGATCATTACCGAAGGCGGCGTGGCCTCAGGCGTACGCCGGGTCGAGGCCATTACCGGTGAGAACGCGCTGCAGTACCTGCGCGACAGCGAAGACCGCCTGCGCCAGGCCGGTGATCTGGTTCGCGCCGGGCGCGATGATCTGAGTGACAAGATCCAGCAGCTGCTGGATCGCAGCAAGCAACTCGAAAAAGAGCTGGCCGCGATCAAGTCCAAGTTGGCGTCCAGCGCAGGTGGCGACCTTGCCTCCAATGCGCGAGAGATCAAGGGCGTGAAGGTCGTTTCCGCCAAGGTCGATGGCGTCAACGGCAAAGAGCTTCGCGAGCTGATGGATCAGCTCAAGGACAAGATCCAGTCCGGCATTGTGCTGCTCGGTTCGGCCGAGGGTGGCAAGGTCAGCCTGATTGCCGGCGTGACACCTGATTTGTCCAAGAAGCTGAAGGCGGGCGAACTGGTCAACTTTGCTGCCGGGCAGGTAGGCGGGAAAGGCGGTGGCAAACCCGAGATGGCGCAGGCCGGCGGCACCCAGCCGGACAATCTGCCCAGCGCAATCGAATCCGTCTTCGACTGGGTGGAATCAAGACTTTGACAGGCACGCAGTCTGAACGGACTGCGCCGATGCTGTTTCGCACACGACAAGTAACATGGCACTGATTGTTCAAAAATATGGCGGCACGTCGATGGGTTCGGTTGAGCGCATCGAGCACGTGGCCAACAAGATTGCAGGCTTCCACAGGGATGGCCATCAGGTCATTGCGGTGGTTTCCGCTATGTCCGGCGAAACAGATCGCCTGCTCAAGCTGGCCCGGAGCATCAATCCCCGTGGCCCGCAGCGAGAAATGGATCACATTCTCTCGACCGGCGAACAGGTGAGCACCGGCTTGCTGGCATTGGCGCTGGACAAGATTGGTGTCTCCGCCAAATCCTTCACCGGCTGGCAGGTGCCGATCCGGACGGATAATTCAGCGGCCAAGGCGCGCATCAGCGATATCGATCCGGAAAAACTGCGTCGCGCCTGCGAAGCTGGCATCGTCCCCATCGTCGCCGGGTTTCAGGGTATTGATGACAGCGGTTCGATCACCACGCTGGGACGAGGCGGCAGTGATACCACTGGCGTCGCGCTGGCAGCGGCACTCAAAGCCGACGAGTGCCAGATCTATACCGATGTGGACGGCGTGTACACGACTGATCCGCGTGTTGAGCCGCGTGCGCGGCGCCTGAACAAGATTACATTTGAAGAGATGCTGGAGATGGCGTCTCTTGGCTCCAAAGTCTTGCAGATTCGTGCGGTTGAATTTGCAGGCAAGTACAAGGTTCCGTTGCGCGTGGTATCCACGTTCGTAGACGGCCCCGGCACCCTGATTTCGCTTGAGGAAGACAACGTGGAAGCGCCCCTGGTATCTGGAATTGCATTCAATCGCGACGAAGCTCAGCTCACCGTGGCGGGCGTCCCTGACCGTCCCGGCATCGCCGCGGCCATCCTCGGGCCCATTGGTGACGCCAATGTGGAAGTCGACATGATCGTGCAGAACGTCGCCGCTGATGGCACTACGGACTTCACTTTCACCGTCAATCGCAATGATTTCGACAAGGCGGTGGAGATCTCCCGGCAGGTGGCCCAGGAACTGGGCGCAAAGGGCGTCAACACGGCCACCAACATCGTCAAGGTCTCGATGGTGGGTGTGGGCATGCGCAGCCACGCCGGCATCGCCAGCAAGATGTTCCGGGTTCTGGCAGACGAAGGCATCAATATCCGTATGATCTCCACATCCGAGATCAAGGTCAGTGTTGTCGTTGAGGAAAAATACCTGGAATTGGCGGTTCGATCGCTGCATCAGGCCTTCGGATTGGAAGGCGAAGGTGCCGCCGAGGCCTAGAACTTTTGGCCATGGCTTGTCGCATGGCGGCTGGGTCGCTACAATCCGCGCCCGCGCCGGCGGGCCGTTTGCCAACACTGCATACGGAGAGTTGGCCGAGTGGACGAAGGCGCTCCCCTGCTAAGGGAGTATAGGGTTTATCCCCTATCGAGGGTTCGAATCCCTCACTCTCCGCCACTCTTCGAGACCTGCGCAAGATGCGAAATCAGTCCACGGGACTGCTTAGGGTTGAGAAGGCCACGGAAGTGGCTAGAGTGATTGAGTGTTGAGTAGGTCTGAGTTGCTCCGGCAATTCGTTGTAGAGTCAGTTTCAGAAGTAGGTTTCATCTGCGGGCCCGTAGCTCAGCTGGATAGAGTACCTGGCTACGAACCAGGGGGTCGGGCGTTCGAATCGCTCCGGGCCCGCCATTTTGATCAGTACCTTAAAGCTCACCTAGGGGCGGCGAGGTACGACGAACGTAGCTCAGACGTAGCTCGTTCGCAATTAGGCCCCGTCGGCCGACCTCCAATCACCTAGGTCGTGATACGGCTCAAGGTCTACCGTCACTTCAGTCGGGCCCTCGATCGGTATGACAGTTAACTCGGCTTCGCGCGCGTGTACGGCGAAAAATGGGCCACCAGGCTGAGAGTGCATGAAATGCTGCCCCTGAAGCGCGCCGCATGCTGCGCACATATTCGCGTAAGTGGTCGATCCAGTTGTCCGACTGAATAGGGGCTGGAAGAGCGGAAAATCCGATAAAACCTGTTCGAGTTCCGGTGAGACGGCAACGATATTGTTCACGTCGCCGAGCGTCCCGTCTGGCTCACGGCCAGCAAGGCAGATGACCGGAGTCATATCAGCGCATTTCCAGCACTCCACATGAGTGCTCAATATCGCCGGGGACCGTATCTTCAAGCGGAATCGTGGTCCATGGTCGACATCTTTATCCGTCTGATCTGACATTTGCCTTATGCCCGTTGGTTGCCTTCAGGACAGAGCCCAGTCCGGAAGAGAGCGACATGGTTTGCGCGAAGCTCTGCAGGTGCCCTGGCTGGTGATGCGCATAACGCTGCACCATCTGGATGCTGCGCCACCCTCCGAGCTGTTGAAGCACCAAAAGCGGCGTGCCCGCTCTGGCCTGCCAGGTCGCCCAAGTATGGCGCAGATCATGGAAACGGAAGTTGGGAATTCCAGCTCGCTTCAGCGCCTTGCGCCAAGCGTTGCCATTCACCCTCAGCATTGGCTCCCCTTCAAACGAAAAAACGTGAGCAGGATGAAGGCCCTTCTGCGTTTGGATGGCTCGCGCCGCGACGTCGGATAGCGGCACATCTCGGGCAAAGCCGTTTTTGGCCTGCTCCGCCCGGACATAGAGGCGCGGAACATCGAGGTCCACGTCGCTCCATCGCAGCTGAAGCATTTCGCTCATTCGCATACCCGTTTCGAGCGCGACCGTGACGACGGCTCTGAGGTGGCTTGGAAGTTCTGCCAAGAGTCGCTGTGCCTCGTTGACCGTCAGATGGCGCTCCGTGGATCGGGGCACGGTCAGCAAGCGAATATGCGGCGCCTTGTCGATCCAGTCCCATTCTCGTTCGGCACGACGGAGGATGGTCCGGACGATTTCCAGTAGACGATTGACCGTCGCGGGCGCAACGCCGTCCTGCTGACGGCGTTTGCGCGCCGCGTCGATCCGGTCGCGCGTAGTCTCTTCCAGGAACAGCTCGCCAAAGTGGCGGTCGATCCAGCGCAGGTGCAACTTGGCGTCCGCAATCGAGCGATTGCCGGCGGACTCGTCCAGGTAGCGCAACACGGCCTCGCGCCAAGTACGGCGGGTTCGCGCACCCAGCCGGACTTCATCCCAGAGTTGGGCTTTCATGCGGTCGTGAAGCTGCTGCGCCTTGCAGCGGTCGGCAGTCCCAGAGCTTGTTTGTATTGTTCGTCGATCGACGACGAGTTTGATCCACCAGTAGGGCGAGTCTTTGCGGCGGTAGAGCGACATTTCGGATTCTCCGAGTGCGTGCTCTGTCCAACCGTCGCGCAGCCTTTCCAACTGCCGCGGATGAGTTCCAGCAAATCGTCCCGAACAAATACCCAACGCTTGCCGATTCGCGAGCCTGGGAGCCGTCCTTGCCGCGCCATCTTCTTCGCGGTGGTCGGGTGGATCCTGAGAAGCGCGGACGCTTCTTCAAGGTTCAGGGTGGGCGGATACTCAGTGAACACTGTCGGCACCTTTCCCCCCTCCGGGATGGGGGGTGATGTACCGATCCAGATCAATCAAGCGGCGAGGAGGTCGATCGCCGCACACCTCGTCGAACACCGCGAACACATCGCCGTGGTGAACCATGGTGAGCGCGTAGATCGAAGGGCCTGCGGCGGTCTTTACCCACCGGCGCGCCTTGTCGACGGTCATCTCCGTGACCTTCTTCATCGTGGTGATCTTGCATTGCCGCGCGCTGAGGCCAGCGAAGCACGGGAACGCGCCAGCCAGGTAAGGACTCGGGTCGGTCAGTGCATTCCAGGGGATGACGCGATCTTTGCCGCGCCACTCGACTTCTACCCGGAACCAGCGGTTCCCCGGGTCCCCGAGCTGCTTGCCCTTCTCGTAGAGGCGAGCCAACTTCCCGCTCTTGCGGTTGCCTATGTAGAGCGTTGAGCCTTCCCCTGTGCCCAGGTCATCCCGCAGATGTCGCTTCGGTGGCCTGCCATTGGCGTCGAAGCCCCCATCCGCCAACCACTGCTTTGCGGTCTCCATGTTGATTGTTTCGCCCCCAAAGTCGTCGTGGGCGAGATCGAGACGGACGATCCGACAGCTGTGCTCTTCGCCCCAGGCTGCCAGGGCGTCCCAGCACGGGATTCGGGCGCAGCCATGGGCTGAAAGCGATACGTGAACGCTTCCCCGCTGCGAGGACCCGCCGTAGGCAACAAGGCCCAGGGACCCGCTGTCGCCAATGTTGATGCGGTTGGCGTACCCATTCCAGCCCGAGCCCGTGGGCGCGAGCTCGTTCGTGCCAATCCCCAGGAGGTAGGACAGCTCTTGGTCCCACAAGTCAGCCAGCCCGCTCGCCGCTTCCGGAATAGTGAATGACAGCCAGTCCACCAGGGCGATCTGATCTGGCTGACTTGGGGCGATTGGTTCCGGCTGCATCTCCATCTCCAGGGGAAGATGGAGGGAACATTAAATTCCCCGAAAAGGGAATGTCAAGTTCCTTTTGTGATCTCCGAGGTCCGCTTGTACTCGGGCTCGGATCCGCTGACGAGTTTCCAAAAGTTGCTGAATTTCTGCGCCAGCCTGAATCCCATGGACCGCTCGGCTTCGGGGCCTACCTCTGGGAAGGTTTCGCGAACAGAGATACCGAGAATCTTTTCGTATTTGCGGATGGTGGCCTTGGAGTGCGTCAGATACAGAACCTTCCAGCCGAACATATGACCGAGGAATAGCATTCCAATTGCACTTTCCAACTCTTGCGCCTGGCCCCTAAACCTCTTGGTCGCGCCAACGACGATTTTCGAGTACTCGTCCGGGAATGAACCAGAACTCATGAGAAAGCTCGCTTGGAATGGAAGGGAATATTGTACTCCCTCTTTTTTGCCCGTGTGTGCGCGAAGACATTCATTCGGCACTAACTTCTGTGCCAGCATCGCCTCTTGCATGAAGTAGGCATGCATGAAGAAGCTTCGAGCAACAATTTTCCGACGGGAATGAAAAAGTGACGGTCAAGAGAATTTCAATTCTGAATCATCCAGTTTTCGATCCGGAAGGATTGGAAGTATCTTCCGAAGCGCCAATCACCTTAGTCATTGGGAAAAATAACTCCGGAAAATCACGCTTCTTGGAGGTTCTGGAATTTCTCTCCAATACACCTTTTAAAGATATTCCCTGGGATCTCACGTGGACTGGGCATCTCGATGAACGGGAATTGAAGACAGTATTTCTGGAATCAACGAGTCAAGGGCAGCTTGGGGGGAACCATTGGCATGCACACGGCGCGCACTTTATTGGGAAGTCCATAGAGTGGAGGACAACTCCTAGAGAGCCCGGAGTGAATCCAAACTCTGTCGTTCTCCCGGAAGATCTGAAGACGAACACAGATCGGGTCGACGCTGCAAGAAGATCACATCTCACCAACGCCTTAGCTCGACAAGAAGCGCCCTACTATGGAATGACGTTTTGTGTTCTGTCAGCCGAAAGAGACATCAGCCCGGAGGTTGAATCTCCACAATTGACGCTGAATCGGAGTGGAAAAGGAGCCACAAACATCATTAGGCGTCACCTTGTGTCATCGAGCGAGGCGTACCCCGAAGATTTAATTCGTGTGACTCTTCTAGATGGGCTGAACAAAATATTTGGGAGCGACGGAAACTTTACGTCGATAGGCATAAAGCTGCATGACGATACGGAGCCGAAGAACCACTGGGAAATTCATCTCTACGAAGAAAGAAAGGGAGCGATCAAGCTGAGCGATTCTGGAAGCGGCTTAAAGACAGTTATTCTGGCTCTGCTAAATCTTCACGTGATGCCGCTAATAGCTAAAGTTTCGCCGGAGAAATTGGTCTTCGCGTTCGAAGAACTAGAGAACAATCTGCATCCAAGTCTCCTAAGAAGGTTGTTGGGCTACATTGAAGATTACGTTGAGGCGACAGGTTGCAGACTTGTTCTGACGACGCACTCTGCAACCACTTTGGATTTCTTTGGTCGGAAAGACGATTCCGCATTAATTCGAATTTCGCACGATGGCAAGCATGCTCATGCTTCAAGGGTTAGAGCGCACTTTGAGAAGTTGGCTGTGATTAATGAACTGGGTGCCAAGCCTTCAGATCTTCTTCAGGCGAATGGAATCATTTGGGTGGAAGGCCCCTCTGATAGGATTTACGTAAACCAATTGATTCAGGAGTACTCTCAGGGAGCGTTCGAGGAGGGTATCCACTACCAATGCGCCTTTTACGGAGGGGCGTTGCTTTCCAGAGTTGCTTTCTCCAGTCCCGAGAATGAGATGGGCGAGTATGCAAATCTCCTTAGACTCAACAATCACGTAGCTTTTGTCGGAGACGGCGATAGGACTGCAGAAGAAGGCCCTGACAGCGAACTGAAAGAAAGGGTCGCGCGCGTAATAGAACAGTTTTCGATGGTTCCAGGCGCAAAGATTTGGGTGACCGATCGAAAAGAAATTGAAAACTATCTGACAGCAGAAGCACTCCAAAAGGCCTTCCAAGTGGAAGATGAACTTCCTGCTCCCGAAGCTCATGAGCGTTTCTTTCCAAGCCAAGCGGAATCGAAAAGGGGGGACTCATACCTAGAGAAGTATCTGAGCCGTCGAAGCTACGACAAGAACGAGATTGCGTTGAAGGCGGCGCCGCACTTGACGGTGGAGAAAATGGCAGCCTACCCAGATTTGGATTTTTTCTTTAGAGAATTGATCGAAGCAATATCGGTCTGGAATTCATGAGTCTTTCACCCCGTATTACTAGACGGGGTTTGTCTGCGCGCTGGAGTCGAGCAAATCAACGACGCTACTAGTTCGTCTTAGCCTTGCTGTGTAGCTGAATGATTCGGCTTATTTCTGCATCGAGCAGCGCTTGGTCTTTGCGCTGAGCCTCCTCTTGTCTTCGGATGCGGCGAGCGCCCTCGGGATCAAATTTGCGGCCAACGTAGTTAGCCGGATCTTCTTCCGGGAAGTCCTCGAAATAATCTGACCAATCACCCATCACACGATCCTCCTGCACGTACGCTGGGAGCATGCCACTTGGTGAAGCCGAACGGTAGGGGATGTACGAATGGACCAGAAGGCTGATCCGCTCAATTGCCCCTGCGATGGCGAAGCCCCGGGGCCGGGCATTTCCTCAGCTACCACCTGCGCGCCCAGGATGAAGCGCCCCCTGGGTGGGATAAGACATCATCTCGCAGCGCCTCACGTAGCGCTACGGATAGACAGAGCTAGGTTTTTAGAGATCGGCTCCGCCCCTAAGTGATTGATCTCAATGGCCATAGGGTAGGCGTACAGCCCTACGAACCAGGGGGTCGGGCGTTCGAATCGCTCCGGGCCCGCCATAATGCGAAGGGAATCAGTAAGCTACGTGCTGCTGGTTCCTTTTTTTGCCTTCCATCCGGGTTTGGCCTGCGATTCATGGCTTGTCGGCATCCGGCCGAACATGAACGCTGAGCTTTTTTTCCGACTGATTCTGCCTGAGTCCCGCTTGGGGTCATCAAGAATGCATTCGCTGCGGCGAGGAAGAATTCGATTCCAGGATCACTTGTTGATCAGAGGCAGCGCTCAGTCACGCCTTGCGTCGCCTGAGCGTCGCCTGTCATTTCAGGACGAATGCGGGCGCCCGCGGCCTTTGAATACCGGGTGGCAGCCCAGATTGCCGTAGACCATCAGGAATACGATGGCGATCGCCTCTTTGAGGAGTCGCGTCGACCCATGGGCGCTGAGATGCGAGGGATCATCTGCAAGCCATTGTTGCCCACCGTCCAGGGGCCGCGCGCACTTGCGGCGGTCAGCGGATAGGGTGAACGCATCAATGCCAGCATCAGCAACGTCTTTGCATTCGCTGCGTACCGGCTTGGAAACACCATCCTGCAGGGCCGGGCAGCGCAGCGCTCACAGCGAATTAATCATCTTGTGGTTGATGAGGTTCGCAACGTCGGCTTCGGTCTGCCGGGCTTTCCTAGGGCGCAGTCAGCGGCAGTTTGCCCGGTCGGTTGCTTCATCGCATCGTCATTGCCCAGCTTCAACACCTGCATGGTGGCGACCGATTCCAGTGTCAGCGCACACTGTTACCAGCGCAGCAAAGGTAAATCGAGTCGATGCGCCTGTCATACAGCATGCGCTTGAACACCGAGGTCGGACCTGGGTTTCGGGATGATGTCTATCGGTGCTCCTGAGACGGACTTGCAGCGAACTTGTACCCGCTTTATTCATTGCTGTGACGATCCAACAGCGCAGCGATAAGGCTGAGCCCTGCTCACTGTCCAGGTCAGGCTTTCCGGGACACCAGCGCAAATTCGAATGGATTCTCGCCCCGCGAATGAATCGCGTCGCCCACACAGGGCTTCTCACCACTGATTCTGCAGTATGGTGCAGCAGGCCGGCACCTTGAGTTGCGTGACGCTTGCTTGATTCGCAATCATTTGGCTGCAGTTGAGTCCTCACTTGTGGAACCGCCCAAAATGAGCACTGAAGAACTTGTGCAGCTTTTGCTTCTGTGCCTGCATGTCGTTTTCGGTTTCACCGTGGCAGCGCACGCGCTCTTGCACAAGCATGATCCGAGATCGGCTTGGGCATGGATACTGGCCTGTTTGCTGGTCCCGATCGGCGGCGCTGTCATTTATTTCCTGTTTGGCGTCAATCGAATTCATCGGCGCGCAAGACTAGAAGTCGGCAGTCCACAGGTGCCGAAAGACGTTGTCGAAGACACCGCAGTGGCAGCGATAAGGGGCGCGCCCGACGAGGAGATCGCCGAACTGGTGCGCATAAGTCGGGCAGTGACCCAGCGCGTTCTCACGGGTGGAAATGAGGTGATCGCGCTTCACAATGGTGAGATTGCGTATCCGGACATTATCGCCGCCATCAAGGGGGCGCGACGACGTGTCTGGTTGATGAGTTACATATTTGACAGGGGAGATATCGGAAGACAGTTTGCCGAAGCCTTGCGCGACGCTCAGCAACGTGGTGTGCAGGTCAGGGTTCTGTTGGACGGTATTGGCGCATTCGGACACTTTTTTGGCGGGACTGCATTGCTCCGCCGGCACGGTATCCAGGTTGCGAAATTTCTTCCTATACGTTTGGTGCCACCGCTGTTTCAAATCAATCTGCGTAACCATCGAAAACTCATCTGCGTCGATGGGACCACCGCGTTCGTCGGTGGAATGAATATCGGTGACCATCACATACTGGCTGAGTGCACAGGCACGAAGAATCGCTGGCGATTGAGCCGAGCCACCGCAGCAGATGTGCATTTCCGCGTGCATGGGCCAGTGGTATCGCAGCTGGATCAGGTTTTCCAGAGCGACTGGGAAATTGCGACCCGGGAAAAACTCGAAGCTGATTCTGCGCCGATCGAGAAAAGCGGTGGTGCGCACTGCCGAGCGATCACAGATGGACCCAATGCAGAGTTCAGTCGTTATCTGATCATTCTCCTGGGCGCACTTGCCAACGCCCATCGCGCTGTCTGCATCATGACGCCTTACTTCATTCCGCCTCCAGAACTGTCCAGTGCGCTGATAAATGCGGCCCTGAGAGGTATCGAAATTTCCTTGATCCTGCCCGAGCGGAGCAATCACGCCTGGCTTGATGCTGCAACGCGGCGCTGGCTGGTGCAGATGAGCGCGTTTCCAATCTCGGTGTACCGCCGGCCGCTGCCATTTGCACATAGCAAACTGGTCATCGTGGACGATTACTACACCGTCATTGGTTCCGCCAACCTCGATTCACGGAGCCTGAGCCTCAATTTCGAGTTGATGCTGGAAGTCTATGACCAGACCTTCGCCCGATCGATGCTGGCGCATTTCGCGCAGGTGCGTGATTCCTGTCGAGTCTTGGATGCAGTTGAGCTCAAGAACAGGCCAATGCCAAAAAGGCTGCTAGACGCCTTCTTCTGGCTCTTTTCTCCGTACTTGTAGCGCCACTCTGCAACAGAGGGGAATCAAGATGCTCTGGCCGAGACTAGTGGAGTTACTTGATCAGAGTGACGGGAAAACTCGATAGATGTACGACGCGAGTTGCAACGCTGCCAATCATCAGCCCCTTGAGCGCTCCCAGACCTCGGGAGCCCATGATGATTTGTTCGCAGCCCAGCTTCTCCGCTTGTTCGCTTATCACCTGCGCGACGTCTCCTATGTGGACATGGTGATAGGTCGACAAATTCGTCTGCTTCAGTCTTTCCAGTGCCGGCGCCAGAGTCTCCTCGCCGAGGGTGTTCAAGGCGACTTGGAGTTCCTTCGCCGACAAGGCGGTTAATGCGTCGTAGTAGCTCATGGGCAAGCTTTGAACATTGATCAGGTGCAATTCCGTCGTCTGATGCTCGCTGCTCTGTGTAATCGCGAACTCAAGTGCGCGCATCGCAGAATCCGAGCCATCGCACGCCAGCATAATTTTCTTCATTCAGGGTTCCTCATGAATTCATACCTACGCTTCGTTGAATGCCTGTTTCAAGCAAGCGATTATTCGTTATGACTCCGGTTGATCGAGGGCGATAAATGCAGCAAGCAAGCCCTGGTTGCATAACCTCGGTGGCCGGATTGTAGATACAGCGAGCTCTGTTGTCCGCTTCGATCAGCCGATTGGCTGTGTGCAAGGTTCCGAAACGCTAGCGCGCTTTCGCTCGCGTTCAGGCGATCAGTCCTTGCTGTGCTGAGTCTTGATCTCATCGAAGAATCCATCTGGTCTCACCAACAGGACATCGCAATTGCACCGCGCGATCAAGGATTCTGCGTTGCTGCCGAGGTACAGACGTCCGACGCCGGTTCGATACTGGCTGCCAATGACCAATACATCCACTTCGTTGGCGTCGGCGTAGTGAATCATCGTGGGCACCGGGTCCCCCCTCAGCAAGATGCGATGTTCGGGCGGCACCTGCTGTTCGTTTGCAAACTGATGAAAGCCGTGACGGTCTGCTTCTTGTAACTGGACGACAATTTCATCCACTAATGTACTGAGCTTGGCGTCTCCCGATTCATGGGGAAACACGTGGGCAACCTCGAGAGGCTTTTTGACAGTGCCTGCCAATATGCGCGCTTGCTCAAGGACACGCTCATCGAGCTCTGGCGCGCGTCTGCGCTCGGAATGCTGTGGATCAACAGCGGCGCAAATCTTCTGCGGCAATGGCGGGGAGCCGGGCTGGACGAGCATCAGGGGGCTCGGGCAGAGCCGTACGAGCCGCCAGTCAGAGGACTTTCTCACCGACCAACGGTGAGCAAAGTCATCTCGACTCAACTCGGTGATGACCAAATCAGGTGAAAGCGCCAAGACCGAATCGATGATGGCTTCGTGGGCGTGCTTTCCCCAGGCTGTATGCCCGACGGCCCGAACGCCTTGAGAGGCGAGCACGTTGCAATACTGAGCAAGCTTCTCATCAAACGGTTCCGCAAACTGTCGACGCAACGTTGTGATTTGATCTACGTTGAGGTATCCCGTCGCAGCGTCAATGCGTGAGTCGAATATGGGCATGCTCAGGTGCAACTCGGCATCAGATGCCTCAGCAAGTCCAATGCTTCTCGCAATGGCGGCGGTCGGGTTTAAGTTCGCGTTGACCACAGCCAGAATCCTTGCTGGCTTTTTGATGGCGAGTGTCCTCCTGCTTCTCGGGTTGGCTTCGTGTGTCTGTGTCAGTGGGCTACGGCGACTCTCATCTATTTCGGTCCTTCATGTCTCGTCGGGCAGGCTCCAAGGGTTCAATGCCCAGCGCACGATCTGCTCGATGCTTGAGCGCCGTCAGAGATGTGCCGTCCTCTGGGGCATTGGCGCGTCCCACTCGAAGGTCGAGTCCGGGAATCTCGCCAATCAGAGGGTACGCCTCATTCAGTTCTTCGCTGATGGATCGAGTCATTTCGCCCGCCTCGTTCAGATCATCTGGCAACCACAGCAAGTATTCGCCAGGAGCTGTGAGTGCGGCGCGATCCGCGCCAAGGATTCGACCGATACGTTCCTGCATTTCGTTCAGCAGTGTTTCGACCGCGTCCTCCCCAAGTTTCTTGATTGCCGATATTGCGGTCACACATACGATTGCAATGCGAGCGCGGCCGTTTTCCGAAATCTGCTCGCCAATACGACGCTCGAGTGAAGCCTGAGGGGCGAGTCCGGTTAACGGATCTTGGTCCAGATACGCGTCACGCTGGTGCTGGTTGGCTTTCTCTGTGCTGACATCCTCGTACATGGCAAGGTAGTGGGTGACACGCCCATCGGTCCCGAATGGGGTAATGGTTTCCAGTGCAGTAAATTCACTTCCGGAGCGATTGAGGTCTACGGTCTCGCCGCGCCAAACTTTCCCGGTACGAATCGTGTTCCACAGGTCTCGGTAATGACGAATCGCATGTCGGCCGGAGCTCAGAAATCGGGGATTCTGACCAATGATTTCGTCCGCGGCATAGCCGGTCAGGCGACAGAAGGAAGCATTGCACCAAACAATATCGCCACGCACATCTGCGATGAATGCCGGATTGCCTGAATACTTCATCGCGGCCGAAAGCACTTGGTCCATTGCATGGCGTTCATCGGAGGCGATCAGTCTGGCGATGCTTGCGGCCGCGTGTTCTCCTTCGGCCAGCATAAGATTCCTCACGGAATCATCTTTGGATGAGGCAAAGAGCAACAGAACCCAAGTCTCTTTCATTGTGTTTAGCGGGTGTGCGCAGACCTGCATAATTCCCTCTGAATCTGCAGATTTGCGCCAAGGTTCGAATCCGGATTCGCTGATCAGCATGGTGACCGGTTCGCTGGCCCTGATGGCACGCGCGGATGGTCCGTCTCCAGCTATGGAGTTGTCGTTGCGCTCAGGAATCCGACTGAACTCCGCCCACAGCAAATTCTCGCGTGAGCTTGCTTGCACCTTGATAGTGCCGTCCTGCTCGAGTCGAACCAGGGTGGCCATTGTCATCCTGAGCGCCTCCGCAACACCGGTGCAGACCCGTCGGAGAATATCCTGTGTCGAAACGGCTTCGACGATCTCTCGATACGCCCGATTAATGCATTGGTCGATATTCACATGCGCCAAATTTGTATGACGCTCTGAGGGTAGCTCCTCTTTGATGCCGGTCTTTTGGTGTCTAGCCGAATCCATGTCCTTATCCTCGATCTATGCCTGGGCATTGTCTACTGTACTTGGGAATTCTTCGAAATTTTCCTTGATCCAGATGCTCTGTATGTGAATCCATTCTGGACATCAGGTTCCAGTATGCGGTGAGGGGCGGCACATGATGGGGCCGGCAGGTCTAAAGCGGCGATCACACCAGGGTAAGTGTGAGTTTGTAGCCGCAACACTTCTGCGGGCGCGATGTCGGGCGATTTCAAGTTCGCGAAGTATCCCGCCTAATGCTTTGGAATCGTCAGCGTGCTCCGGCAGCGCGGGAAGTTCGCGCACCCAAAAAAATGTTCCCCCTTGATCTTGCTTTTGCGCGCAATCATCTTGATCCCGCAAGTGGCGCAGGTCGGTGTACGGAAATCGCCCTGTGTGATTTCGGCTAGCAGGTCTGCCTGAACCTGTTCGGGAAGCGCCTTAATCATCTCCAGAAGTTGCTCGCCAGAAATCAGTTGGTAGTTCTTGTTTTTTGCGAACGCATGGCAGGCGTCAGTGAAGCCGGACAGTGCGAAAAAGACAGCCTTGGAAACTGAGTGGTCGTCGCGACAGCCCCATAGTGCACGTACCGGTTCGATTCCGACTGGCTTGCTTCCGTAGCACTTGCATTGGCCAATGGCGTCCAGGCCTGACGTACTGTTTGTGCTGTCGATCAGCAGGTCGACGCCGCCATCCGCGCCATAGGCGGTTGCTCGGGTGGGCCAGCCGCGTAGTGTCCACAGGCGTTCGCACAGAAGCTCAAAGCGACGCCATTCCATCTGAGCCAGGAGTGTGCGATCCCATTTGAGCGGTATGGTGGTGTCCGGTCTCGGTTGACGATCAATGCCAATAGGCCATTCATTCACGCGATCTGCGATGAGGCTTGAGGGTCGACTTGGCGGCGGACGGTCGGGTTCTCCGACTCGCGTGAGCTCGGGCGCAGGCGCAAGCCGTTTGCGTACTTTGGCAGAGCCAGGTGCGCTTTTGTTTGTCTTGAGGAATCGGGCGATGGTGAGCATGGTGATGAAGGCGAAAATGGCCACGATCAGCACAGACCACGGATGGCTCTGTTTGAGTGGTGGCTGAGTCTGTCTGGCCACGGCCTGCGGTTGCGGTGCAGGGCTTTTTTGCGATTCCGCAGCGCCGAGATTGCCTTCTGCTGAGACAATTGGCGTTCTGACCATCCGGGGCTCGCGACCTTCTGGAAATCGCAATGTTGTCTGGTTAGGAGCGCAGGCATGGTCCTGCACCCGCTTTTCTCCGGAAGAGCCGAGGCATACCCACTAGGCCTTCTCAGCTCCCAGAGCATGAGCGCCAAAGCAAAGTGCCGGCGCTGCCAGAATCAGCGCGCAAGAAAAATGTGTTGCTCTTTCTTTTTTTATCATTCGCACTGATGGCTATTCACGGCATCCGATAAGCGAAGGCCGATGATCATTCGCTCGTTCTTTTGAAAGTTTTTCGAGTCACGCAGATTGCTCGAACTCGAGAAAATTCTCTATCGCAGGAAGCTTCATGTCTCAGGCAAGAAGAACTGTAGGGAAAGCCCTCGGTAGACCCCGGTTGAATCAATGCGGATACTGCTGTTTTTGGGTGCGAACGAATTTTCCCTGACGAGGTGAGTCGTTCGTGAGCCGCCACCTGACGCAGCACGTCTTTCACTCACAATAATGCATTTCATCAATCGCCAATCCTTCGATCGCATTTCTCGTCAATGCGGCCTCCTGATGAGCTTGGGCGCGCTGGCCTGCTCCAGCGTGAAGGCTGCCGAGGCACCGCCCTCCAGCGAACTTGAAACCATTGAGGTATTTGCCCAGTCGCCGCTGGATACCCGCCGCAGCGACGCTTTTCGGTCGACGGCCAATGGCCAGTCGTTGTCTGCAGATGATCTGTCTGAGCCGGGGCGGCATGCCATGGGCAATGCATTGGAAAAGCTGGGCGGTGTGTTTGCCAGCGATGCAACGGGCAGCCCGTTTCAGCCGGACTGGTTTTATCGTGGCTATTCCGTATCGCCGCTTCTGGGGTTGCCCCAGGGCTTGGCCGTTTACCAGGATGGCGTGCGCGTGAACGAGGCATTCGGTGACGTCGTCAACTTTGATCTGATCCCGCTGGTCGCACTCAGGAGCGCAGATCTGATACCGGGTTCCAATCCTGTATTCGGGCGCAACACGCTGGCGGGTGCTTTGTCCCTGACCACCAAGAGCGGTTTTGATTCGCCCGGCTTGACGATGGAGCTTAGCGGCGGCGAATTTGGCCGGCGCGGTGGTTCCATGGAGTACGGACTCGCAGGAGAAAGAGCGGCCCTGTATATCGCAGCCGATACCTTTGCCGAGGATGGTTGGCGAGACTATTCAAACAGCCGTGTAGCGCGCGGTTTTGTTCGTGGCAGTTGGCTGCCGGATGACAGATCCACTTTGGATCTGAGTTTCAGTGGCGCGCACAACCGGCTGCGTGGCAATGGTGCTGCGCCGCGAGAACTCCTGGAGCAGGAAGGCCGGGATGCGGTGTTTACCTATCCCGACCAGACAGAGCCCGATCTGGCATTCGTCAATCTGACCGGAACGCGTGCCCTGGAAAATGGCGCACGTCTGTCAGGCAATGCCTACTACAGGCGCTCCCTCACGCGTGCCTTCAACGGAGATGGAACAGAGTTTGAGGAATGCGAAGACCCCGCCAATGTGAGCGCCGGTGGTGACCCTTACTTGTGCGAGGCCGAAGACGACGAAGAGGAAGTGGTTACTGACCTCGATCTTGATCCGGTCGTCGCCAGTCTGGACAACGATTCCGCCACGCAGAATCGCAGCCGGACGCAGCAGGACGTACATGGCCTGTCCATGCAGATAGAGCGCACTTTTGGTCAGCATTCATTGCTAGCCGGGCTTTCTGCTGACTTTGGCGACGTGCATTTCACCTCTGATACAGAACTTGGGCGGCTCACTGCGCAACGCGGCACGGTCGGCAGCGGCATCTACGTCGCCGAGTCACTTGTGAACGTGCGTGCAGACAACGACAGTCAGGGACTCTACCTGATGGATGTCTGGCGTCTGAGCGAGGCCATGCAGATCACCGCGGCCGCACGCTGGAACCGGACCGTCATCGAACTGAAAGACCAGATGCCGGACGGCGATCTGTCAGGCAAACATCAGTTCAATCGCATCAATCCGATGCTCGGCGCAACTTATGAACTCAGCCCCAACTGGATCGTCTTCGGCTCCGCGGCGCAGTCTACGCGCGCACCGACGCCGGTAGAGCTGACCTGCGCCAATCCTGATGATCCTTGCCGCCTGCCCAACGGTTTTGTTGATGATCCGCCGCTCGATGAGGTTGTAACCCACACCTTCGAACTGGGCCTGCGTCAGGCCAACCCAACATGGTCCGGTTCTGTTGCGCTGTTCAGCGCCCTGAGCCGCGACGACATCATCTTCATCACCAACGGCGACCTGACCAACGCAGGTTACTTCGACAACGTAGGGCGCACGTTGCGGCAGGGTTTTGAGATGGGTCTGGAATGGACGCTGAGTGCGCATTGGCAGGCCAGCCTGCAATACACCGCTCTGATGGCTGAGTTCCGCGACGCGTTTCTGGTAAATGCCCCCAATCATCCGCTGCGCGATGCCAGCGGCGAGGCTGACCCTTCAACGCAAATCGTGCGACGTGGCAATCGTATTCCTCTGATTCCACGCCAGCAGGGGCGCCTGGCGCTGGAATGGTCAGATAATCGCTTCGAGTTTGGGGCTGAAATGCTGGGTCGCAGCAATAGCCGCTTCCGTGGCGATGAATCCAATCTGGATAACGATCAGCTCAGTGGTTTTGTGCTGGTCAACATCAATGCGGCGTGGAAGCCCACCAAGTTGGTGACCTTCTTTGCCAGTGTCGACAACCTGTTTGATCGCGACTTTGAAACTTTCGGAGTCTACGGGGAAGGTGACGAAGTACTGGGCGATGAATTCGAGGACGCCTATCGCTTCGTAGGCGCAGGCAACCCGGTGAGTGTGCAGGGCGGCGTGCGGCTGCGTTTCTGAGGCCGCCCGGCCCTTCGAAAATATTTGGTCTGGATCGGGTTAGCGACCCTGTCCGGTTAAGGGGTATCGAGACTTCCCTGTGCATGGGGCCATGTCACGATGCCCCAGGGCAGATGTTTGTCGCCCAGGCGCTTGACCACCTCCAGGCTCTGGGTGTCAATCACGACAAGCTCGTGAGAGCGGCCGCAAGCGACCATGATCTGCGCGTTGTCAGGGGTGAAGCTGAAGTGCCAGCAACGATCACCGGTCGGAATTCGTTTAATTGATTCATAAGTCTTGGCGTCGAACACCTCCAGCGCCTTGCCATGAGCCAGCGCCACAAACAGTTTCTCGCCCTTGGCGTCAAAACTGATGCCGTAGGGGACATTGCCGGTGTCAAAAGTGGTCACCGGTTCAAACTCGGCGTCGAGCACGAGTACCTTGTTGGCATGCTCAAGCGTGGCGAAATATTTTTGCCCATCGGGGCCAATCTTGATGCCGCGCGGCCTGACGCCGTAAGGCTTGATATCGATCGACTTGATTTCTGAACCAGTGGCGATGTCGTGTACCGAGATCGTGTCATCCGCTTCATTGGTGACGAGAATTTTCTCGCCATCAGCAGAAAATTCGATGCCTTCGGTTTCCATGCCGCCAACAATCCTGCGAGTCACCACGCCTTCCAGCAGATCAACCACGGCGATCTGTGCCGGCTCGGTGTCCTCATCCTCTCGCTGCTTTTCCAGGGCCAGTGCTTCAGGCGATCCTGGCTTTGGCGGCGGGCCGCCAACGGCTGCAGGTTCGAAAGTCACAAAGGCCTGGTTGCCGCGAACGCGCACGAACTCCGGATTCTGGCCAATCTCGATTTGACGCAAGAGCTTGCCGCTTTCGCGATCAATCACCGACAGATTGCCGCCGCCGCGATTGGCAGTGACGAGCAGTTTGCCGTCTTCGCTGATGCCAATGCCACGCGGCCCCTCAGCGCCAGGATCGATGGTGCCGACTGCGGTCATGGTTTTGATGTCGATGATGCTGACGCCCGCATCCTGATTGCTGACGTAGGCAAAGGACTGCGCCTTCGCGGATGTCGGCTCGACAGCATTTGCCTGCTCATTGCTGGCGGTTGACGACGCTGGCGGTGCGCCACCGTCACAAGCCGAAAGCGAGAACAGGACGAGACTCAGGGGGAGCAGGCGGTGAGGCAAAAGCATGGTGAATTGATCCGAGCTGCGGGCAGCGCCCATGATCGCGCACTGTCCGGTGGTGAATTGACGATGCGGCTCACTGTGCGGGAACGCGATGCAAAAAACACCCTTTTCATGCCTCGGCTCTGATCAAAGGCGAGGCTGGCATCGGTTCCCGCACTTCAGTGCGGAGCCTAATCGGTGATCAGAAGAAACCCAGCGGATTGATGTCGTAACTCACCAGCAGATTCTTGGTCTGCTGATAGTGATCAAGCATCATCTTGTGCGTTTCGCGCCCGACGCCGGACTTCTTGTAGCCACCAAATGCCGCGTGCGCCGGATACAGGTGATAGCAGTTGGTCCATACGCGGCCAGCCTTGATCTTGCGGCCCACCCGGTAAGCGCGATTGATGTCGCGCGTCCAGACGCCGGCGCCCAGACCAAACTCACTGTCATTGGCAATGGCGATGGCTTCTTCTTCGGTCTTGAACGTGGTCACACTCACCACCGGCCCGAAGATTTCTTCCTGGAAGACGCGCATCTTGTTGTCGCCCTTGAGCAGGGTAGGCTGGATGTAGAAGCCGGTGCCGAGATCGCCATCGAGTTTTTCGACGTCTCCGCCGGTCAGCACTTCTGCGCCTTCTTCCCTGGCGATCGTGAAGTAGCTCAGGATCTTGTCGTACTGCTGTGAAGAGGCCTGTGCGCCGACCATCACGTCGGTATCCAGCGGATCACCTCGTTTGATCAGTTTGACCTTCTCCATGACCTTGGCCATCAAGGCGTCGTAGATGGATTCCTGCACAAGGGCGCGAGACGGGCAAGTGCAGACTTCGCCCTGGTTGAAGAACGCAAGGACCAGACCCTCGGCGCATTTGTCGATGAATTCCGGCTCGGCCGACATGACGTCTTCGAAGAAAATGTTCGGGCTCTTGCCGCCAAGTTCCACCGTGCTGGGAATGATGTTTTTCGCCGCCATGCTCATGATGTGCGAACCCACCGGCGTCGAGCCCGTGAAGGCTATCTTGGCGATGCGTGTGTTGCTGGCTAGGGCTTCGCCCGCTTCCTTGCCAAATCCATGCACCACGTTGACCACGCCCTTGGGAAGAAGATCGCCAATCAGCTCCATCAGCACGGTGATGCTCAGCGGCGTCTGCTCGGCGGGCTTGAGTACCACGCAATTGCCAGCGGCCAAGGCCGGTGCCAACTTCCATGCTGCCATCAGCAGCGGAAAGTTCCAGGGAATGATCTGGCCGACAACGCCGAGGGGTTCATGGATGTGGTAGGCCGTTGTTTTGGCGTCGATCTCGGCGAGCGTGCCTTCCTGGGCTCGGATGCAGCCCGCAAAATAGCGAAAATGATCAGCAGCCAGCGGCACGTCCGCGTTAAGTGTTTCGCGCACCGCTTTGCCGTTGTCCCAGGTTTCGGTCACGGCGAGTAGTTCGAGATTTTTCTCGATGCAGTCCGCAATATTCAGAAGCGCCTGCGAACGTGCCTGAACGGCAGTTTCGCCCCAGGCGTCGGCAGCGGCATGCGCAGCATCCAGCGCCTTTTCAATATCTTTGGCATTGGAGCGTGGAAATTCCGCGATGGGCTTGCCGGTTACGGGCGAAGGGTTGGAGAAATAATTGCCGTCCACCGGTGGCACAAACTCTCCGCCAATAAAATTGCCGTACTTGGATTTGAAGCTGACGATGGCGCCGTCGGTACCCGGACGTGCGTATTTCATGATGTTTCTCCTCTCGATATTTTTTGAAGTTAAACGCAAGGCATTCTGCCGCTCGTAAACTGGTCGGGGCAACCTAGCGAAATGGGTAGTATCCAGCCTGCCAGCGCCTGTTACGGTGTGAGTCTTTCGGCACCGGTTCGAGTCCCAAGTGGTCAGGCACAAAACTTCGCTGAGTGCCGTTTATTACGCTTTATGAGGAGTAAATACATGCGGGTTCATTTTCTTGCCCTGTCGCTGATGCTGTCGGGTGCTGCATTTCCACAGCTTCTTCTGGCAAGTCAGGCTGCCGACGCGTCGCACGGCAAGGCCCCCCAGGGAGCAGATTCGCCGAAGCTGCAGGCGCCCTCCGGTCGCTACGAAATGGACCCCAATCACTCCTACGTGGGGTTTAGCGTCAAACATCTGGGTGTGTCCAATTACCAGGGGCGCTTTACCGATGTCCGCATGCAGCTTGAGTTGGTGCCCGATAATTTGTCAGCTTCGTCGGTGCAGGCCCGCATCAACGCGGATTCCATTGCCGCCGACTACTCGGGTGACTTCAAGGCCAAGCACCCGGAATCAGCTTTTGCATCCTGGCCTCAAACTCTTGCCCGGAGCGAGCAATTCTTCAATTCGAAGAAATATCCCTGGATTGAGTTTCATTCCACCCAGATTGAGGAGGACGCGAGCGGGGAGCTGCTGATCTCCGGAAATCTGACGCTGCTTGGCCAAACGCACCCGGTCCGTCTCACCGCCAAGCTGGTCGGGTCAATGGCAAAGCACCCGTTCACCGGTGCCGGCGTCATTGGATTCTCGGCACAGGGCAGTTTTGAGCGCTCGCGTTTTGGCATGACCCATCTGGTGGAAACCGGTGCGGTTGGCGACGAAGTCCGCATCGTGTTTGAAGGGGAGTTCAAGCAGGTGAAGGCTGTCAATTAGAACCTGGACCTGAATTGCTGCGGCGCACAAAGCCGCCCCGAAAAGGCCGACTTCTGAGCGCTTGATGGATGTGCGCCCGGTGGGCTCCGGGGTCGGCTGGCCAAATACAGCGGGGCTCAAAACTACCCGATGTGGTAGCACTCAGTGGGCCCGGTTTGGGTTAGCCTCTCGGGCATCAAAGAAGGTCTGAAGCCATTTGTTGGGGCGCCATGCCCGACTTCAACTCCTTCAGGTTGCGTGGCCGCGAGCGCCGCCCGGACCATCACAAGATTGAAACCATTTAGAGAGGAGTGTTGCCAAGATGACAGCTTCAAGCCATTCCACCGTGCGACAGTGCGATGCAGTAGTCGTGGGTGCGGGCATAGCGGGTCTGTATCAGATGCATCGTCTTCGTGAACTGGGTTTGTCAGTCCAGGGCATCGAGGCCGGCACGAATGTCGGTGGCACCTGGTACTGGAATCGATACCCTGGTGCACGACTGGATTCCCAGTCTGAGCTCTACCAGTACTGGTTTTCCAAAGAGCTGTACGAGTCCGTGCCCCTTAGTGAACGTTTTCTGGCGCAACCAGAGCTGGAAAAGTGGTTGCAAGGTGTTGCTGACAAGCTGGACTTGAAGAAAAGCTATCAGTTCAGCACGCGCGTCGAGGCGGCAATATTCAATGATGAAACTGGGCGATGGTTGGTCAAGACGGACCAGGGTGACCAGATCGACTGCAAGTATTTTGTGAGCTGCGCGGGCATGCTCTCGGCGCCCATGTCCAATCTGTTTAAAGGGCAAGAAACCTTCAAGGGCAAGCTGTTTCACACCGCCCGGTGGCCCAAGGAAGAGATTGATTTCTCAGGCAAGAAGGTGGGGGTCATCGGAATTGGCGCGACCGGCATTCAGGTGATCCAGTCCGTTGCGCCCCTGGCAGGTCACCTCAAGGTTTTTGTGCGAACGCCGCAGTACACCATTCGCATGAATAATCCGCAGTACACCGAAGCGGATCGCCAGAAATTCCATCAGGAATTCGAGACAAACAAGGCATTGGTCAACACTACCTTCAGCGGCTTCCAGTACGACTTCGAGAATGGAAGTTGGCACGACGCCACACCGGAGGAGCGTCAGCAGGTCTACGAAAAGCTGTGGAGTGAGGGGACTTTGAAGCTTTGGCTTGCGGCGTATTTCGAGGTCTTCGTGGAGCAGGAAGCCAATGACGACATCTCCGAGTTTGTCCGCAACAAGCTGCGCGCCCGCCTCAATCATGATCCGGAGCTGTGCGATCTGCTGGTGCCGAAAGATTACGGTTTCGCCACCCACCGTGTTCCCTTGGAGAACGGCTATCTGGAAGCGTTCCTGAGACCTAACGTCACCGGCGTGGCAGTCAAGGAAAATCCCATCGTCGAGGTGGTTCCGGAAGGCATCAAGCTACAGGATGGCACCGTCCATGAACTCGACATGTTGATTCTGGCGACCGGCTTCGATGCTGGCACCGGTGCTTTGACGCGAATTGATATCCGAGGCCGCGGCGGGCGCAAGCTGGCCGACGATTGGGGTCGCGACATTCGCACCACCATGGGCCTGCAGGTGCATGGTTATCCGAATCTGTTCACAGTGGGCGCGCCGCTTGCGCCATCTGCGGCCCTTTGCAACATGACAACCTGCCTTCAACAGCAGGCGGGCTGGATCGCGGATGCCATCGCGCATCTGGAGTCCAAGGGGCTCCATACCATGGAGCCGAGCGCCGAGAAGGAAGACGAATGGGTCCGGCATCACGATGAAATTGCCAACGCCACGCTGCTGACCAAGACCGACTCCTGGTACATGGGATCCAATATTCCCGGTAAGCCGCGGCGGCTGTTGTCTTATGCCGGCGGGGTCAATGTGTACAAGCAGGCATGCGATGAAGCAAAGGCCTCGGGTTACCCAGGGTTCAATCTGGCTTAAACTTGGATTTGTCCGCGTGCTCGGAATTTGCTCCAGCGTAGAGCGGGAGTAATTGAAAGGTCGTACTCGTAATCCACTTGCAGGGGTTGCGAATTAATAATTCGGGAGAACTCATGAAGAAGCTTAAATTTGCTGCAACCCTGATCGCTATCGGCCTGCTGTCTGCCTGTGGCCAGAAGGATGAAACATCCGCAGCCGCGGCGCCGGCTGAGTCCGGGCCAGCTGCCGGCGCGGAAACTGCAAGCCCTGCTGCCGAAAGCGCCGCGGCAAATCCTGCCGCTGGTATCGACACGCAGCGTATCGCCAACGCGCGCTCCGAGCCGGCCAACTGGCTGACCGTCGGCGGCGGCTACGCAGACCAGCGTTACAGCCCGCTCAAGAAGATCAACGCGGACAACGTCAAGGATCTGGGCCTAGCCTGGCATTACAAGATTGATGTTGATCGTGGTGCGGAAGCAACGCCGGTGGTGATCGACGGCACCATGTACACCACAGGCGCCTACAGCATTCTGTACGCGCTCAATGCCGTAACGGGTGAGTTGCTGTGGAAGCACGACCCCGAAGTGCCGCGCAACAAGGCGGGCTATGCCTGCTGCGACGTGGTCAATCGCGGTGTCGCCGTCTACAAGGGCAAGGTCTACCTCGGCACTTTTGATGGTCGCCTGGTGGCGCTCGATGCAGCCGATGGCAGCAAGGTGTGGGAGATCAATACCGTTGATAATCCCAAGCGTACCTACTCGATTACCGGCGCGCCCATTGCCATCAACGACATGATCATCATTGGCAACGGTGGTGCCGAGTTCAACGCCCGCGGTTATGTATCGGCTTTTGATGCGGCCAATGGCGAACTCAAGTGGCGTTTCTATACCGTGCCCGGCGAGCCCGAAAATGACGGCGCGCACAAGGAAGCCATGGATGCCGCGCGCAAGACCTGGGACAGCACCTCCTATCTCACGCAGGGCGGCGGTGGCACGGTCTGGAACAGCTTCTCCTACGACCCTGAACTCGACCTGCTGTATTTCGGCACGGGCAATGGCGTGTCGTGGAACAAGCTCGTACGTCAGGAGCCTGATGCGGACAACCTGTACATTTCCTCGGTTCTCGCGCTCAAGGCGTCAACTGGTGAGTACGCGTGGCACTATCAGGAAGTCCCTGGCGACAACTGGGATTACGATGCCGCTGCGACTATGACATTGGCTGATCTGGAGATTGGCGGCAAGCAGCGCAAGGTCTTGATGCATGCCCCCAAGAACGGCTTCTTCTATGTTCTGGATCGCGCGACCGGCGAGTTGCTCTCAGCTGAGAAATTCATGCCAGTGGATTGGGCAACGCATGTTGATCTTGAGACCGGCCGCCCTGTCGTGGACGAGAAAATCGCGGACTGGACCAAAGAGCCAAAGCTGATCAATCCGGGCCCCTTCGGCTCGCACAACTGGCAGCCCATGTCGTTCAGCCCTGACACTGGGCTGGTTTATATCCCCGCACAAGAGGCGGCCGGATATTACGCTCCGCATGCTGAGCCGACGTTCAACGATCGGGCCGGACTCTGGAATTTGGGTGCGAATTTCCCTCTGCCCGAAGACCCAAAGGTCTTGCGTGACGCCGTCAAGGGTGTCACCAGCAAGCTACTGGCCTGGGACCCGGTTGCGCAGAAGGAGGCCTGGAGCGTCCATCGTGAAAGCATCTGGCACGGTGGCACCTTCACCACGGCAGGCAATCTGGTTTTCCAGGGCAGCTCGCAGGGGCAGTTCGAAGCGTATTCAGCCGACAAGGGTGAGAAGCTCTGGTCCGCACCTGCCAATACCGGTGTGATCGCAGGTGCTTCCTCCTATGAGGTGGACGGCGAGCAGTACGTGGCCATCATGGCCGGCTGGGGCGGCGCGTTCCCGCTGTTTACTGGCAATATTGCTAACTTCGCCAAGGTGAAACCCGAGGCGCGGGTTCTTGTATTTAAGCTGGGTGGCAAGGCGAAGTTGCCGGAACCCAAGAATGAGCCGAACCCACTGCCCGAGTTGCAGAAGGTGGAAGGCACCGAGGCACAGATCGCGTTGGGCAAGCAGGTCTACTCTGATAATTGCGAGTTCTGCCACGGCATCAATGTGGTCGGCGGCGGTCTGGTTCCAGACCTTCGCTACGCCAAGCCGCAGACGCACAAGGAATTTGCCGCCATCGTCGCAGGTGCGCGTTCTGACAAGGGCATGCCTGCCTACGCGGGTGTGTTCACGGCAGAGGAAGTTGAAGCCATTCGCCAGTACGTGATCCAGCGTTCGCACGATCTGAAGGCGGAACTCGACAAGAAGGAAGTCGCTTCAAGCAAGAACTGATTCGTCAGTTGGTGCAGTACACGAGACCCGGCCATGTGCCGGGTCTTTTTTTGTGGCATGAGGTGCCTTAGTGCTGCGGTGTTCAGACTGGATTGGGAACTCGTCATAGCGCGCGGATCAAAATGGACAGCGCGTTGCCAGGGCGTGTGCTGAGGCACTTCATATTTGCAAATGGGAATCGTTCGCATTTAATATGGGCCCCGACGCTGAGGTTCATCAGGCTTCAGCGACGCCCTAAACCCAATCGGCAAGCCGTCGCCAGCCGACTCCCAATTCCTGGAGGATTCAGCTCATGGCCTACGCCCAAACATCTGTCGCAAAACCTCAAATCTATGCCCTTGCTCAGCCTGGTAAGCAGCGCCTGCGGCCCGATGCCGCACTGCCTTGCCTGCATTCGCAAGACCTGTTTCGCGACGGCAATCACGAGCTGCTGATCGAGCATCGTGGCCAGTGCTACCGCCTGCGCTTGACCCGTCAGGACAAACTGATTCTGACCAAGTGAGCCGGGCAGGAGCGCGGCCGACTCAATCGCTGTCCCTTGCGGAGCGACATTCATGTGCCAGGTAGAAAAGCCGCTGTTCCGAGTTAGCCGGGGCGCCGACAAAACCGCACTTGCCTCCGTACTGACAGACCTGAAGGCGACGCCCGCGCGCTGTCAAGCCTGTCAGCTGAGCCGCTGTCGTAGCAGTGAGCAAGCCCGACAAGAACGTCCGTCCGCAGATCGTGTGGGTATGGCGGCGACATAGCAAAAAGCCATCAGATTCTAGGCGCTGTCTCTCGTGTCGAGACATCGCCTGCTTCACCTGATCAAAGCTTTCTCCAATCTTTTTGCCAGCCATTTTCAAGGAGCCCGCACTGTTCTCAACTCATGGAGTATTCCGTGCAGACAAACTCGACAACAGTTCTGACCCAATCGCCGTCTCAGATTGTGTTTGATCTCGACGCGCTTCTCATCGACACCATCCAGGGCGTCCGTCATGCGCTTGGCTCTGTTGCGCGGCTTCGGCGACGCCAGCAGCCCAGAATTCTGAGCTATCAGGACATTCGTGCGCGATCACTGTCCAGCATCGTCGCTGACATCGCCGGTACCGATGATCCTGAACTGATTGCCGAGATGACAGCGCACTATTGGCGGATCTACGAGCAGGAAAGTCGATACCGTGCGCCGCTCCTTCCAGGGGCGTATGAACTGATTGACGCGCTCGGCGCGCAAGGCACTCAACTTCACTATGTCTCCAGTTACGATCCTGAGGTCGCGACCAGGCTCGTCCATCGTCATGGACTACAGCACATTCTGGATACGGTTTACGCGCCACCCAAATCGATCTGTGCCTGCCCCGGTGCTCGCGCAACGCTCTTTCAGAATTTTATCGCGGGCCGCGAGCATGCGGCGCACGAATTTCTATTGATCAGCGACAGCGCGATGGAAATATTCTCCGCCATGCGCCTGGGCGTGCCGAGTCTTGCGCTGCGCTATGGCGGTTCTTATTTGGCGCCTGCACTAGAATCTGCGAATGGCGTATTGGGCGTGGCACGCTCGCCCCGCGATGTGACCCATTGGCTACGAGCCCATCAGGCAAGTCGAGACGCGTTGCTTGTGACATCACAACGCGCTTCCTCGCGCCTGCACTGAGGTCAATGCCATGGCCATCGCACTATTCGTACTGATCGACCTCGCGGCCTGTTTCGCCATTGTGTTCTGGCTGATGCCATCAGACGCAGCACGCCAGCATCAAGACAAGCGGAGTTGGTAGGTTCCCGGTTAGTGCTGCGAGTGAACATGGCCTGAGCCCACACTTGTTCTCACTTTGTCCTGCGCAGCAAGTCAGGCAGGAGAGCGGGAATCAGGCGAATTGCCCACCAAAGCATCCGGGCCGCGCCGCTGCTCAACTTGGGTGCTTGTAGTAATCGCGAAACCAGCTCACAAACTCGGCGATGCCTTGCGTCACCGGAGTGTCCGGCCTGAAATCGACCACCCGCGAAAGATCTTCAACATCTGCGTATGTGGCGAGCACGTCGCCATCCTGCATCGGCAGAAGATTCTTCTTTGCTGACTTGCCCAACTCGCTTTCAAGAAGCGAAATAAACGCATCCAACTCAATGGGGGTATGACTGCCGATGTTGTAAACCTTGTAGGGGGCAAAGCTTGAGCCGGGGTCCGGCTTGTTGCCGCTCCAGTCCGGATTGGGTAGCGGTGTCTTGCCCAGCAGGCGATAGACAGCTTCCACAATGTCGTCAATGTAAGTGAAATCACGGCGCATCTTGCCGCGGTTGTAAACATCGATCGGCTCGCCGGAGAGGATGGCCTTGGTGAACTTGAACAGCGCCATGTCCGGCCTGCCCCAAGGGCCGTAGACCGTGAAGAAGCGCAGTCCCGTGCAAGGCAGCGCGTAGAGATTGGCGTAGGTATGCGCCATCAACTCGTTTGCCTTCTTGGTTGCAGCGTAGAGAGACAGCGGATGATCCACGTTGTCATGAACCGAGAACGGCATCTTGGTATTGGCGCCATACACTGAGGAAGACGACGCAAAAATCAGGTGTGACGTCTTTGCATTTCGGCAGGCTTCGAGAATATTGGTGAAGCCAACCAGATTGCTGCTGATGTAGGCACGCGGATTTTCAATGGAGTAGCGAACCCCGGCCTGCGCTGCGAGGTTCACAACGGCATCGAAGCTGTAGCGACTGAACAGGGCATCGATGGCGGCCGCATCCGTCAGGTCAATACGGTGCAATTCAAAGTGCTCGAATGGCTCGAGCAGCGCGGCGCGCGATTCTTTCAGCGAAACTTCGTAGTAGTCGTTGAAATTATCCAGGCCAATGACCCGATCACCTTCTTCGAGGCAGCGCTTTGCCAGATGAAACCCGATGAAGCCCGCCGCGCCGGTGATGAGGATGGTTCTCACAGGCGCCGCCCCCCAGTGGTTGCATCGCGCAGATCATCCAAGTCATTCGCCGTATTGTGGGGCGGCAGATTTACGTGGGTCCATTGATGCATGGGCGTCGGATTGCCAGATTCTGTGAGCGGTCGTGCGGGGATTATCGCACTGAGGCGGTGGCCGTCGCTAAGCAGGCCGCAATTGACGTCCTCGCCCTTTGCTGGATTGCTGCGGGCGAAAATCCAGCGACGCGGGGCGGGCGCAGACTCAAACAGATAACGCTATTCGAATCTCAGTTCCGGCAAAGAAGGAAAGTCGATGGGTTCACTGACGCTCAGCAATGCCCAGGCGCAGCTAGCCAGGGAATCGCTGGGTCGCGATCGGGCGCAGCTAACCCTCAATCCCAGGCTTCCCGGCGCAGCAGATCCTGAACGCGCGTGCGAATGTCATCGCGTATCTCACGGACCAGATTTCCGGCCTGTCCCTTGGGGTCCTGCAGCGGCCAGTCATCTCTGCGCAGACCGGGTACGTATGGGCACTTGTCGCCGCAGCCCATAGTGATGAGCAGGTCCGCCGTCTGCGCCAGAGATTCGGTCAGGCGCTGTGGCTGGGCACCCGACAGATCAATGCCGGACTCGAGCATGGCCTCAAGAACTTCAGGGTGAACGTGATCAGCAGGCTCGGTTCCCGCTGAAACGGCCTTGGCCTTCGCAGGGTCTGCGAGTTGATTGAAGAAAGCCGCAGACATCTGCGACCGGCCGGCATTGTGCACGCAGGCAAAGATGACTGTTTTCAAACCTGTTCTCCTGAAGCGTCTTCATGTGGCAATACGACGGTGTCTGCCGATTGAGGAAGTGCGGGCATCAGCCAGCGGAATACTGCGGTGGCTGCGACCGCGCCGGCGAGCTGAAGCGATATAAAAAGCGGCACGTCCTGTGGGCGAATCCCGGCGAAGGTATCGCTTGCGGCGCGCGCCAGCGTGACGGCGGGATTGGCAAAAGATGTTGAGGCGGTAAACCAGTAGGCCGCCACGATGTATGCCGCAACCGCAAAGGGCACGGCTGATGAACGTGTCTTGACGCAACCCCATATCACCGACATCAGACCGAATGTTGCAATGAACTCACTGAACCCCTGAGCACTACCACTGCGTTCATGGGTGGAGATGGAGTAAGTCGGCTCGGCGAACATCAGATGCGCGATGGCTACGCCTGCAAATGCGCCGACAATCTGTGCGCAGACGTAGACCGGCAGATCGCGCCAGGGCAGGCCGCCGTGAATCGCATCGGACAGGCTGACCGCGGGATTCAGATGCGCGCCGGACACCGGCCCGAAGGCGAGGATCAGGGCGACCAGGGCGCCACCGGTCGCAACGGAGTTGGCGAGCAGCGCAATAGCGGCATTGCCGTCTGCGAGCCGTTCTCCCATGATCCCCGAGCCCACCACAGCGGCCAGAAGAAAGCAGGTGCCAAGACCTTCGGCGACCGCGCGGCGAGCCAGTGTCATCCGTCTGACCTCAGCAGCAGCCAGAGGCTGCACCCGGCTTGCAGGAGCCCTGGCTTTGCGCGGCGGGCTTCTCTGCTGGAGCACAGCAAGCGCTTGCTGATGTTGCGCCCTGCTCGCTGCTCGGCAGTCCGAATACAGGAATGCTGCCCAGCGAATGGAATGTCTCCCATGCGATGCCCTGAGGATCTTCCACCCAGTACTTGTCTGACTTGGCGTAGCAGCAAGCGGCGCCCATGTCTTCTACAGCAGCGATATCGGCTGCGGCCGTTTGCTCGCGTAGCGTGCTCAGTTCTTCATCCGAGTCGACCTGGAAGCCGAGGTGATTCAGACCGGGTTTGCCGTCTCGGCTGGAGATGGCGAAGTTGATGCGCGGCTCATCGAGCATCCACTTGGCGTAATCGTCTTTGGTGACTGTGGGCTCTGCACCGAAAAGCTTGGAATAAAAATTGATGTTGTGGGGCAGATTCTCGACTGAGATATGGACGTGAAATCGTTTCATGATCAGGACTCCTTGCAGGTCGTGGGTGCTGCGCAATGGTTGCCGGCAGAGCTGTCTGCACAGCAGTGCTCGGTTAGATAGGAAAGCAGATCGTTCATCGCCTCGAAGTCGGCGGCATAGAACACGAACCGCCCTTCCTGTCGTGAGTTCAGCAGCTTGGCGTTGCTGAGTTCCTTCAGATGGAAGGACAAGGTGTTGGGCGCCACCTTCAACTTGGATGCGATGTCACCAGCCGAAAGCCCCTCGGGCCCGCGCTGAACAAGCAGCCGGAAAATGGCCAGTCTGGATTCCTGCGCGAGTGCGCTTAGGCGTGTAACGGCGGTTTGAACTTTCATGTTTCAAAGAATATTGAAATGATGGAATCGTGTCAACGTTTCTGGAAATATCGAAATGAAAAATCTTCGAAGGGCCTCAATAAGCGCGTGTCGAAATGCTCCGGGGAGCAGAAGCCACTGCCATAGCGGACGTCCTTGGGGCGTTCGGTTGGCGCCTGACTCGCACCTGCGGCAGATATTTGCCACAGTGTCCGGCCGCCAGGCGAAGAAGCGTTCTCACGGCGCTGACTCGTTCTGCGAAAGGCGTCCGCGCGCAATAAAGCGGACTCGACAGGATCAGCCGCACCGCTTTGCATCACATGACCCAGCGCGATACCGCCACCCATGCCCGAGCTTCCAGCGCCGCGTTCGCGCCGAGCCGCAGGCACTGCCGCAGATTGCGCGACTACTACCGCTCCGCAGGCTGGCCTTGCCTGGACACCATGGAGGTAGAGCTGCTCAATGCGGGTTTGATTGAGCGGGTGTGTGTTGCGACAGACCAACCGGAAGTCATTCGTGTGACGGATTCAGGCCTGCGCGCAATCGGCGAGTCCTTGGTCAGCAATCGAAGAGCTTTTGATGCGCACGAGAATCTGGTCAGCGATATGGTCCGCGACCTTTCTCGCAGCGGACGGCTGGTGTTTCGCGGCCTGAGTCTGCGCGGTCGCGTTGGCGAGGCGTGGAGAAACTGCAAGCCGGATGTCTACTCGATCCGTTCAACCAGTGTGGCAGCTTACGCACATCCAGCCATTCACGAGATCAAGGTGCGTCGGGCAGATCTGCTCACGGACCTGAAGTCACCGGAAAAGCGCGCTGCATACATTGCGCTGTCCAGTGAGTTCTACTACGTGATGCCGGAAGGGCTGGCGCATGTCGAGGAAATTCCTGAAGACTGCGGCGTACTGTTTCGAACATCTGGCGCCTTCGTTTTGGCGCGTAACAGCCCCAGACGCGCGGTGGAACTGAGCATTGCCGAATGGATGGCACTGGCGCGCCGCGGTGCGGACTCGGTGGAGCCCGAGGCCTCGCAGGGCCTTCTGGTGGAGCGCACACAACAGGTGAAAGCGGGTGACTGAACAGGCGCCGCCCGTGGTCTACACCGTGTCGGTGCGGGAGCTGTGCGAGTTCACCGCAAAGCGCGGTGACCTGGATATGCGATTCACGCCCTCACCCAGCGCAGAGCAGGGCATGGCCGGACATTTCAAGGTCAGCCTGCGACGGGGCTCCACCTACGAACGGGAAATACCGTTGGAGCGGGGCTACCAGACCTTGCGTGTGCGCGGCCGGGCCGATGGCTACAACGCCGGGCAGAACGCGCTGGAGGAAATCAAGACATTTCGCGGCCACCTGGACCGCATGCCGGAGAATCATCGGGCCCTGCACTGGGCTCAGCTCAAACTTTACGGTGCCATGCTGTGTGCTGATCGGGGGCTGCAGGACCTGCAACTGAATCTGGTTTATTTCGATGTTCGAAAAGAAAAGGAGACCGTGCTCTCGCAGGCCTGCACTGCGTCTGAGCTGGAGACCTTTTTTCAGGATCACTGCCAGCGGTTTCTGCTGTGGTCGCAACAGGAAAGCGCCCATCGCAACTCGCGCGACGCCGCCATGGCAGCACTGAAGTTTCCGTTTGCTGATTTTCACTCGGGTCAGAGAACCCTGTCGGAAGCCTGCTTTCGGGCAGCACGCGACGGCTATCCCTTGATGGTTCAGGCGCCTACCGGAATCGGCAAGACCGTAGGCACTTTGTTCCCGGTTCTCAAGACCTGCGCAACGCGCCCGCTGGATCGCATCTTCTACCTCACTGCAAAAACATCGGGGCGAAAGCTGGCGCTGGATGCCCTGCAGGTGTTGCAGGAGACGGCATCCAGCAAGCCCCTGCGGGTCCTGGAACTGACAGCCCGCGAGAAGACTTGCGAGCATCCCGACAAGGCCTGTCATGGCGAGTCCTGCCCGCTGGCATCGGGCTTTTATGATCGGCTTCCCGAGGCGCGTGCGCAGGCCGCGCAAGCCGAATCAACTCTCGAGCAGGCTTCGCTGCGGCACATTGCTCTGGCACACGACATTTGTCCGTACTACCTGAGTCAGGAAATGGCGCGCTGGAGTGATGTTGTGGTCGGGGACTACAACTACTACTTCGATACCAGCGCCTTGCTGCATGCCATGAGCATTGGCAATGAATGGAAAAGCGTGGTGCTGGTAGACGAGGCACATAATCTGGTCGAGCGCGCCCGCAGCATGTATTCAGCCTCGCTCGATCCCTGGCAGTTTGCGGCCGCACGCAAGATCGCGCCCCGCGCTTTCAAATCATCACTCGATCGCATCAATCGCGAGTGGAATCGCATGGCGCGCGACCAGGAGCAAGCCTACGAAGTGCGCGATGCCTTGCCCTTGTCGCTGATCGACGCGCTCGACAAGTTCGCAACGGTCATCAACGATTACCTCAGTGATCAGGCGGAGCCACTGCCAGCGATCCTGCAAACCTTCTATTTCGAGTGCCTGCAGTTTCGGGCAATGGCGGAGGTCTTTGCGGAACATTCCATCTTTGACGTGAGCCTGCAGGGTGGGGCTCGCGACTCTCGAATGCAGCGGGCCATTCCCTGTATCCGCAATGTTGTCCCTGCGCCCTTCACGCGCGAACGCATTCGTAACGCGCATGCAGCCATCCTGTTTTCCGCAACCCTGAGGCCACAAGATTTCTATCAAGACCTGCTGGGCTTGCCGGATGATACCCGCGGGCTGGATGTGCCCACGCCATTTTCTGCCGAGCAGCTTCAGGTAAATGTGGCTTCGAACATTTCGACACGTTATCGACAGCGCGAGCAATCCCTTCTGCCCATAGCTGAACTGATCGCGCAGCAATACCGGCGTTGTCCGGGCAACTATCTGGCCTTCTTCAGCAGTTTTGATTACCTGGCTGATGTTGCGCAGGTCCTGCAGTCGCAATTCCCCGATGTGCCGTTGTTCGCGCAACACAGGGCGATGCGTGAGAGTGAGCGTGCAGCGTTTGTTGCCCGTTTCACCAACGACAGTTCGGCGGTGGGTTTTGCCGTGCTCGGCGGCGCCTTCGCAGAAGGGATTGATCTGCCTGGCAACCGTCTCATCGGCGCTTTCGTGGCGAGCCTGGGCCTGCCGCAGTTCAACCCGGTCAACGAGCAGATCATGCAACGTATCGAGACCTTGTTTGAAGGCCGGGGCTATGACTACACCTACTTGTTTCCTGGCGTGCAGAAAGTCGTGCAGGCGGCTGGGCGGGTGATTCGATCCACCAGCGATGAAGGTGTCCTCTACCTCATTGATGATCGCTACGCGCGTCGGGCGGTCAGGTCCCTTCTACCAACGTGGTGGAAGATGCAGACCTACCGACCTGCCGCAGAATAGGGCCAGGTTTTCCCTGCCGAAAACAGCGCTACTGCACGCGCTTCATGCAGGTCTTGTGGCGCGAGGCAACACGCTCTGCAAACCATTTTGTGGTCAGATTGCGCGTGATTTTCGGACTCTTCAGCTTGATGTCCGGAATGATTGCGCGTGGTACGCGAATGCCCTCCTGCTCATCTGCCAGATCAAAAACCTTTTCGTAGAGTTCGGAAGATTCAAAATCAAGGCTCAGGCCCTTCTCGAGGTCCCGCCGAATCTCTGATTCGCGCATGCTCAGGCGCTTGGCCAACACGCGGCTGGCCAGTTCGGTGGCACCGGGAGAGGTGTTGCGTGAAGAACTGCCATGCCGAATCAGGTCGCCATCCAGTTCCAGCGGGATGCCGGACGTCAGGGTCACCGCGTTCTGGAAAGCGGCGTTGCGGCTGGCATAGCGGCCTGCGTTGAAGTCGGCGTAGCGGAATATGGCCTGCTCGTAATTTGCCGGATATTGCAGAAGGTGGGCGATGCCAAAATACATGCCGCCTCGCCGTGTAAATACTTCGCGGCGAAGGCTATGGTCGAGCGAATAGGGATAGGGGTACTGCTCGGCGTGTGTCTGGGCAAAGCTGATGCTCACCTGCATGGGGCCGCCGGTACGCACCGGGTTGCGGTTTGATAGCAGCGATTTCCCCAGCGGCAGATAGCTGATCAAGTCTTCGTAGATGCTGCTGAGCTCGGCTTCGGTGCGCGCCTCGTCAATTCTTGCCACGAAGCTCTTTCCACCCGGCGAGGGGACGCGCAAAGCTGTTCGCACCACACTGATTGGAATATGAAAGCGCTTGGCGCGGTCTTCAATTTCTCGCCACGCAATCTTGGACAGGCCGGGAACCTGCGGGTCGTCGGTAAAGCCCGACTCCTGCGCCGTTACGGCGATGACCGAGCAGATATTGTCGGCAGAGGGGTGGATCTCCATCGCGGCGAAGCCGGCATAGATGTCGGCTGTCCAGCCGGCCCGATCCTTGATGTTGCTGGGAAGCAAAGTGCCAATCAGGGCACGCGCCTCGCTGGCGCTCACCGGCGGCACGTCGGGTTTGTCCGGCCAGGTCTTGCATCCGCCGATGACCACCGCCAGGACAAGCGGCACCGTGCGTACGGGCTGAAGCAGGCGAGAGCACAAAACTGGAAGGATCATGGCGCGGAAATGCAAGGCAGATTGGCTGGGCAGCGAAAGACGCTGCACCAATATCGCCGATGAATCAACGCTGTTTCAGGTCTGTCCTCGGATCAGGACTTCTCGTGAGCGGCCTGAGCCGCTGCGTCGGGGCTTCAGTTACGGGAGAACAGCGAGGCGATACTCGAGCCGATTCCGCGGTGGTCGGCTGCTTCGCCGGACTTTGCTTGTTCGTCAGCCACCTCAGGATTGGCGGTGCTCAATTGTGAGGATTCGACATACTCCGAAGGGTCCAGACCGAAATGACCGAACAGCCGCTGGATGTCGTTACGGGAATCGCTCATCTTGGTCTGCCTCCAAGGCTAAAAATCACTTGAGTTGTCGTTGTGCCAAATCAGCGAAATGGCTGTTTGCTTCCTGAAACGCGTGTCTCTAAACCGCAGCTTCAATGTAAGTGTGAACGCCACTCATTGCGAGGAAAAAGACGGTTTTCTGTCAGCCGCATGATGCCGTTCACCGATGCCTGACCGCACAAACCTGAATCCGGACCGTTGGTCGAGACTGCGTCAATTTTTGCGTTGGCCGAGCCGCAAGAAGTCTGCCTGCTGATTCCTGAACGTGGGCCGAAGAAAGGTTCAGCTCAGGGCTTTTGCAATTTCCTGCTGGAGGTTCTGCGCGGTTGAGCGCGGATCTTCTGCGTCTCGAATCGGGCGGCCAACAACCAGATAGTCCGCCCCGGCCTTGATGGCTTCTGCCGGCGACATCACGCGCTTCTGATCGCCAGTAATCCGGTTTTCCACGGGACGAATACCGGGCGTGACACAGATCAGCTCGCTCGGGGCTTCTGCACGCAGGCGCTCGACTTCAAGCCCGGACGACACCACGCCATCGCAGCCGGCTGCCAGCGCCCGGCGTGCCCGGGAAAGCACGAGGTCTGCGATGTTGCACTGAAAGCCCAGGTCATCCATGTCGCCTTGATCCAGGCTGGTCAGGGCCGTAACCGCCAGCACGCGAAGTTCGCCTGACTTGGCCCCGGCTGCTGCTTCCATGATGGATTGATTGCCGTGCACCGTGCAGAAATCAGCGCCGCGACCGGCCAGATTGCTCACTGCGCGCGCGACGGTTTCGGGAATATCGAAAAATTTCAGGTCGACAAAAACTTTCTTCTCAGACTTTTTCAGCCATTCCAGCAGGTCGAAGAAGCCTGGCGCCATGCACAGCTCCATGCCGATCTTGAAGAAGTTCACCGAGTCGCCAAGGGTCAGGACCAGCTGGCGGGCGGCGTTGGCGTCAGGCACATCCAGGGCCGCAATCAGGCGGTCCTTGGGGTCAATCTTGGGCATGTCAGGTTCCGCTGGAATTTTGCGAAAGGCGGGATTCGAGTTCGGCCACGCGTGCTTCAAGCGCTTCGATGCGCGCGGTCAGTCCAGATGAGGCTGAAGAACTGGTTTGATTGCTGTGTGAGGCAGCGCTGTAATCTGCGTCCTCAGCCGTGCTTTCAGCGGTTTCCGGGCAAATCAGCTGCGTGTAGCGCAGGGCGGATTGGCCCATCTGGCGCGGCATCTGCCCGGCCAGTGGTGTGGCGCGATCAGCAAGGTCTTCAAGCGCGGCCAGCACCCCGGGGATATCGTCCGGGCCGTCCATGGGCGCAGCGTGGGCGCGCAGTTCCGCCAGCGTTTGCGGGCCGCGCAATATCAGCGCTGCGAGAACCGCCATCACCGGCGGTTTAAGCAAGAGTTCGTGCTGAAACTGATGGCGCCATCTTTGTGCGCGGCTGCCCTGATTGTCACGTTTGACCAGGCGCAGTTCCTCAAGCTGATTGAGTGCGCCGCCGACCTCACCTTCAGTGAGATTCAAGTGTGGATTGCGCGCGGACTTCTGGTTGCAGGCCGCCAGCAGCGCATTGGTGGTCAGTGGGTAGTACTGCGGTGTCGTGATCGATTTTTCTACCAGGCTGGCAACTACCCGTGCCTGTGTGCTGGACAAGGTCAGGCTCATCAGTTTGTCCGTTTAGTTGGATTCTTCGGAGCTGTCTTCTTCCTGTTCCTGCTCAGCGTCATAGGGCTCAAAGAACAGCTCGATCCGGCGTAGATTGGCGGCGTCCTCAGCGGGTTCAGCCGACGGAGTGCTGTTACTGGCCTTGGCGGCGGCTTCGGCCTGCTCCGCCAGACTGCTGGTTTCCGGCGAGCCAGCGGGCGCGGTTTCCAGTGCTTCGGGTGCCTCCGCGGACTGACCCGTTGGAATTACGAACTCAATGCCTTCTTCGCTGGTGTCCGCGGGGTCAAAGAACGAGGCAATACGAGCGAAAAAGCCGCCTTCATCATCACCTGCTTCGGCTGCTTCGAGCTCTGCCGCTGCCTCTTTGTCTCCCAGCTTGGAGATGGGTGTAGCCAGCGCTCTGCGCACAACGGCCTGATCCTGAGCAGCCAGCAGCTTGCGGCTGTCTTCGGCCTGTTGCGTCAGACCGCCCTTGTCGTAGCACTCGGCTAGGATGGCCAGCGCCTTGTAGCCGGCGAGCGTGCCCGGATACTGCGCAACGATCTGTTCAGCACGCTTGGCCGCTGCGACATAAGCGCCGCGACGGACGTAATAGTCCACCACATGCAATTCGTGCGCGGCCGCGCGATTGCGCACGTAGACCATGCGCTGATAGGCATCACCGGCAAATCGGCTGTCCGGGAAGCGTTGGATCAGGATCGAGAAATCATCAAATGAGCGGCGCTGGCTGCTGACGTCGGATTTGGTCTCGTCGATTGGCAGAATGTTGATCGACGTGCCTTCGCGCTCGAAGTTGATCAGGCCCTTCAAGTAGTAGATGTAGTCGATCGCGCCGTGGCGTGGGTGTTCGCGCAGGAATCGGTCAGCGCTGGACAAGGCACGATCAGGCTGGAAATTGCGATACATCGCGTAAATCCGCTCCAACTCGCCCTGCGTCGCGTAATCCGAGAATGGATAGCGTTCGGTGAGTTCGTCGTAAGCTTCGATCGCGGCGGGAAAATCAGAGCGATCAAGGATGGTCCGGGCGCGCAGGTAGAATTGCTGCGCATCAAGTTTGGCGAGGTCGCGCTGGCGACGACGCTCCGTGAGAGGGTCGGTGTCTCTGGAAAGTCCGCGCGGCCGCTCCTGCGGGAACTGAGATTCGGGTGACGGGTCCGGTTTCTTGGAATTGGAGCTGCAGGCAGACACCAGCAGCGCGAGCACAATGGCGGGAACGAAGCAGTTTTTCATGCGAAAGACTGAAATTACGGGCGAAAAAAAGTGCACGAGTATATCCGATGACAATCCTGAAGCCGGGAGATCAGCCCCGCGAAGGGCTGCAGGGCCATGAGTCAGAGCATCAAGACTCCCTGGAGCGGGCAAGGGTTCCCGAGACCATGGTAGGCAAACGTCTGGATGCCGTCGCGGCCGTGCTGTTTCACGACTGGTCGCGCGCGCGCCTGCAGGGCTGGATTGCGGACGGACGCCTGCGGCTCAATGGCGAAGTTGCTCCCCGTGCGCGCATCGCGGTCAAGGAAGGCGATCTGCTGGAGCTTGAGCCGGTGGTGGAGGTCGAGACGCGAGTGGAAGCACAGGACATCGTATTTGAGGTTCTGCATGAAGATGAGCATCTGGCTGTCATCAACAAGCCGGCCGGATTAACGGTCCATCCCGGCGCGGGTCAGCCTGACCAGACCCTGCAGAACGGCTTGCTGAGCCGGTTCCCGCGCAGCGGTGAGATTCCAAGGGCCGGCATTGTCCACCGGCTGGACAAGCACACCTCCGGCTTGCTGGTCATTGCCCTGAGTCTGAACGCGCACGCGCAGCTGGTCAGGATGCTCGCGCGGCGCAGCATCCGGCGCGAGTACGACGCGATCATCAATGGCACGCCGGTCAGTGGCGCCACCATCGACCTGCCGATTGGCCGCAGCCCGCGTGACCGCCTGAAAATGGCGGTGGTCGAAGGTGGTCGGGAGTCCGTTACTCATTACCGGATTCAGGAACGATTTCAGCACCATACCCATCTTCGAGTACAGCTTGAGACGGGCCGAACGCATCAGATCAGGGTGCATCTTTCGCATCAGCGGATGCCGCTGGTGGGCGACGCCCTGTATGGCGGCGGGGGTGCGCGTGGCGCAGGCCTTTCTGAGCCCACGCGGACCGCATTGCGTGATTTCCGGCGTCAGGCCCTGCATTCGCGCTCACTGGCCTTCGATCATCCAGTCAGTGCTGAGCCGCTGAGTTTTGAGGCAGAAATGCCCTCTGACATGCTGGACGTTCTGAAGGCGCTGCGCTCAGAGAAAAATTAGCGCACTTCTCAGCCCGACCTAGCGCAGATAGCGGTCAAGAAACGCTGCTGCCGCCTTGAAAGCCGGGCCATCGGTCAGGAAAGCGGTGATATGGCCGCGCCCCTTGAGGATGAAGAGTTCGCTGTGTACGCCGGCTTTGAGCAGATCGTCGTGCATATCCTGCGCATGATCCACGGGGACCAGCTGATCCAGGCCACCGTGATAGATGAAGAACGGCGGGTCGTCCTTGCTGATGTAGGTCACGGGCGAGGCTTTTCGATAAGTTTCCGGGCTCTTGTCCCAGGTTGTGTCCAGAAACTGGGGCACCAGCTTGCCGCCCTTGAATTTGCTCAGGTCGCTGGGGATGCCGCCCGCGACGACCGCAATGGGGCGAGGCTTTGCGGCCAACTCATCGCCGGGTGAGAGTGTTGCGACCAGTGCCGCCAGATGAGCGCCGGCGGAATAGCCCCAGGCGCCGATCTTGTCTGGCGCAATGCGGTAGTCCGCTGCATGGGCATGCATCCAAGCGAGCGCCAGTTGGACGTCCTTGACCTGCTCAGGAAAGCGAAATGCCGGCGCCAGACGGTAGCTGGTGCTGAACACCGCGAAGCCACGCTTGGCCAGGCGTTTGGCGATGCCTTCGACCTGATCGCGGTCTCCGCCCTCCCAGCCGCCACCGTAGACCAGCAGGACACCGGGCCAAGGCCCCTGTCCCTGTGGAATATAGATGTCGGCAAGCAGTTTCTGTGGCCAGCTATCCGGCGAGAACGTCACGTCGCGAATGAGTTCGTAGTCGGTCTTGACCGGCTCCGGTGGCGGACTCCCGGGCTTGCCGATATGGCTGCTGCAACCCACCAGCAGAAAACCGATTCCGGACAGAAGGCAGTGAAAACGCGAAAAGGCACTCATGCGAGCAGATTGTCCAGTAGCAGGCCGATGAAGATCACCGCGCCGTAACGGTTGTTGGCCAGAAAGGCGGCGAAGCAGGCCTGGGGCTGACGGCCGCGAATCATGTGCTGCTGATGCAGGGCGAGCAGTGCAGCAACCGCCAGAGCGCCGAAATACCAGCCGCTCAGCTCGCGGCCCACCCAGGCCAGCAGCAACAGGCTCGCAATCTGCAGGAGCGCAGTGATCAGACGGTCGTATTGTCCGAACAGGATGGCGGAAGATTTCACGCCGATTTTCAGGTCTTCCTCACGGTCGGCCATGGCGTAGAAGGTGTCATAGGCAATGACCCAGCACAGGTTTGCAGCCATCAGGGGTAAGACCTCGGTCCAGGGTACCCTGTGCTGTACGGCTGCAAAGGCCATCGGGATGCCCCATGAGAATGCGAGGCCCAGAACGGCCTGCGGCATGGACAGCCACCGCTTGGTAAACGGGTAGATCGCCGCCAGAGCCACTGCCGGCACGCTCAGCCACAGGACCTGCGGGTTCTGCAGGCTTGCGGTTAGCCCAAACGCGACCAGACCCAGAACGACAAACAGTCGCAGCGCCTCGCTGGGCGTGACCAGACCGGCTGCCAGCGGGCGGTCCCTGGTGCGCGCCACGGCGGGGTCAAACTCGCGGTCCGCGAAATCATTGATGACGCAACCCGCTGCCCGCATCAGCACCGTGCCCAGCACGAAAACCACCAGCACATGCGTTGGCGGGCGGCCGTCAGCAGCGAGCCATAACGCCCACAGAGTGGGCCACATCAGCAGCCAGATCCCGATGGGCCGATGAAAGCGCATCAGGCGCCAGTAGTGCGGCAATTGAGACATCATGGTTTTTCCGGCTGTGGGTTACACGCGCGCATAGCGCTCAACATCGCCGACCCAGCGCAGGATGATGCGCTGGGCGTCGGCGCCAAAGCGTTCGAGCCATTCATCAGCCAGCGTTTGCAGTGGCGGGATCAGTTTGGCGTCGCGTACCGGGTCAGCCAGCTTGAGCCCCACTAGACCGGTTTGGCGTCTGCCCAGCAACTCGCCGGGGCCGCGCAGTTCAAGGTCGGCCTGCGCAATGCGAAAGCCGTCTGTGGTCTTGCGCATGACATCGAGCCGCGCTCGCGCCGATTGCGACAGCGGGGTCTGATACAGCAGGACGCATTGGCTGGCATTGGAGCCTCTGCCGACCCGGCCGCGAAGTTGATGAAGTTGGGACAGCCCCAGCCTTTCGGCGTTGTCGATGATCATGATGCTGGCGTTGGGCACGTCCACGCCGACCTCGATCACCGTCGTTGCCACCAGCAGCTGCGTGCGCCCCTGCGAAAAATCGCGCATCTGCTGCTCTTTTTGCTGGGCCTTGAGCTTGCCGTGGACCAAACCGACGCGCAGATCGGGCAGGGCTTCCTGCAACTTCTCTGCAGTCACCGCCGCAGCCTGCGCCTCGATCTCGTCATTCTCCTCGATCAGCGTGCACACCCAGTAGGCCTGTCGACCTTCCTGGCAGGCCTTGCCCAGACGATGAAGTACGTCGCTGCGCTGCGACTGATTGATCGCCACGGTCACGATCGGGGTGCGTCCGGGCGGAAGCTCGTCGATTACCGACACATCCAGATCAGCGTAGAGCGTCTGCGCCAAGGTGCGCGGAATGGGCGTGGCGGACATCACCAACTGGTGTGGCGATGCATTGTCGGGGCCCTTGTCACGCAGCTGCAGGCGTTGCTGCACGCCGAAACGATGCTGTTCATCAACGACGGCCAGTGCCAGATTCCTGAACTTCACATCATCCTGAAAAATGGCATGTGTGCCGACAATGATCGAAGCCTCGCCGCCGGCAACCTGCGCCAGGGCGGCGTCTTTCTCGCGCTTCTTGAGCTTGCCGCTGAGCATCACAACGCTGAGGCCCAGAGGCTCAAACCAATGCTGCAGATTCTGAAAATGCTGCTCGGCGAGCAGTTCTGTCGGCGCCATCAGCGCTGCCTGAAAGCCCGCGCGAGCGGCGGCGAGCATGGCGCTGGCAGCAACGACGGTTTTGCCAGAGCCGACATCACCCTGCATCAGGCGAAGCATCGGTCGTGTGGCGCGCATGTCCTGCGCCACTTCGCCGATCACTCTTTTCTGCGCGCCGGTGAAGTTGAAAGGCAGATTGTTTTCGAGCTGCACGGCCTGCGCTTCCACGTCCGTGAGTTGGGGGGCGGGTCGCGTGCGAATCTGCTTGCGCAGCAGGCGCATGCAAAGTTGATGTGCCAGTAGTTCCTCGCGGATCAGGCGTTGCTGCGCAGGATGTGTCACTTCTTGCAGCGCCCGCGTGTCTGCGGCGTCGCCGGGTCGGTGAATCGCCTCGAGCGCGCTCAGGGTGTCCGGATCACCAAGGCCGGGAAGAGGATTGCGTAGAGACGCGTCCCGACTGGCAATGTCCAGCGCTTGTGCAATGAGCTTGCGCAGTCTCGCCTGGGTCATTCCGGCAGTCAGCGGATAGATCGGCGTGAGCGTGGATTCGGTTTCCAGGGTGGATTCTTCATCGGCCACCGAGTATTCCGGATGCACGATCTCCAGCCCATTACGACCTGCACGGACGGCGCCATAGACCTGCATGATGCGGCCGACGCGAAGGTTGGCGCGCTGTGCTTCATTGAAGTGAAAAAACCGCAACAACAAGCTGTCGTCACCCTGGCGGATGGCGACCAGCAAGGTGCGGCGCGGAGAGAAGCGCACATCAGCGGCTTCGATCCGCCCGCGTGCCAGTGATTCGGCGCCTTCACGGAGATCGCCCAGCGGCGTCGCGGCGCGCCGGTCCTCGTAGCGCAAAGGCAGGTGAAACAGCAGGTCTCCGACGCTTTGCAGATCGAGGTTGCGCAGCGCGGTAGCGGCTTGCGGCCCTGCGCCCTTGAGATAGGTCAGGGGTGTTTCGAGATCTACCGCCGGACGTGAGCTGCGTCCCCTTGGATTTGCCTTGCTGCCGACGGGCACGTTCGTCTGATGCCCGGCAGTGTCAGTCGAGCACCATCACCGCATCGGCCTCGATACAGGCATCGCGCGGCAGGGCAGAAACCTGAACCGCTGCACGCGCGGGGTATGGCGCTTCGAAGTACTGCGCCATGACTTCATTGACCAGGGCGAAGTCGGACAGGTCGGTCAGAAAAATATTGAGCTTGGCGATTTTGGCAAGGCTGCCCCCGGCGGCCTGCGTCACCGCCGAAAGGTTCTTGAAAACACGATGAATCTGCTCTTCCATGCTTGCATCGCAGAGTTTCATAGTCTGTGGGTCCAGTGGAATCTGGCCCGACAGATACACCGTATTGCCGCACTGCACGGCCTGAGAATACGTGCCAATGGCAGCCGGGGCCTGATCGGTCTGGATGATTTTTCGCGTCATGATTCTGGGGTTCCGTCAGTGTGATTGGCCGTGGTGATACCGCGACTTTCCATATTGGCGCGCATGCGCAGATTGAGAATTTCAACGCCCACGGAAAAAGCCATGGCAACGTAGATGTAGCCCTTGGGAATATGAATGTGCAGCGATTCAATCACCAGCACGGCGCCCACCATGATCAGGAAGGCCAGGGCCAGCACTTTCACCGTGGGGTGACGGTCTACGAAGCGGGACAGCGGGCCAGCAAAGAACATCATGGTGATGATGGCGATGGTAATGGCCGCCACCATGACCGGCAGATTGTCCGTCATGCCCACGGCAGTGATGACCGAGTCCAGCGAGAACACGATATCGAGGATCATGATCTGGACGATGGCGCTCAGGTATGACGGTCTCTTGCGTGGCTTCTGGTCCGGGATGCTGGGGTCGGTGTGTGCATCGCCTTGCAGGGTTTCCCTGATTTCAACCGTGGCCTTCCAGAGCAGGAACATGCCACCCAGGAACAGCACCAGATCGCGGCCCGAAACCGGGAAATCGCCGAGCGAAAACAAGGGGGCAATCAGGCTGGCCATCCAGACCAGCGAGAACAGCAGACCCACACGCGTCAGCAGTGCGCCAGCCAGGCCCAGGGTGCGCGCGCTGGTCTGCTGCTCAGCCGGCAGCTTGGAGACGATGATGGAAATAAAAATGATGTTGTCGATGCCCAAGACAATTTCCAGGGCAGTGAGCGTCAACAGCGCGGCCCACAATTCGGGCTGAAGCAAGGCGTCCATCAGAGTCGGTCAGGTGAATTCATCCGTACATGATAACGGGGGCGCGATCCCGCCCGTCGGCCGCTGTCACAAAAACTTCGCATGGTCGTCATGCCAGCTTGATGACCCACCCCTAACTTGGCGTGCCTATGAAGAGGTCAAGTCAGCAAACCATCGGAGGCAAGCCATGCGAATAGCCTGGGGCGTCATGGGTTACGGTCGCGGTCACGCCATGCGTACGCTGAGTGTGTTGCCGGAAATGATGAAAGAGCACGAGATCACCGTGTTCACCGCTGGCGATGCTCACGATGTTCTTGCGCCGCACTTCCCGACCGTGAAAATCCCGATGATCGGCTACCGCTACAACGATCGCGGCAGTCACTCGGTGCCGCGGACAATCGGTGGGAATGTGTCGGTGGTCTCCGACCTCATGCTCGGCGGGGCAGGCATGGCCAGCATCGAGAAGGAATTCACCGAGCGTGGTATCCAGCTGGTGATTTCCGACTCAGAGGCCTACACGCACCGGGTGGCCCAGCGCATGCGCATTCCGCGCATTTCATTCGATCACGTTGGCATTCTGGCGTACTGCAAGCCACATTTTCCGTCTGATCTGTGGCTGGCAGGCATGCGTGATGCCATTGGTTACAGAACGCTCATGGGTATTCCCGAGCGCATCCTGATCTCCAGTTTTTATCAGGCAACGCCCGCCTATCCGGGGGTCCGGATCGTGGGGCCGATGCTGCGAGAGGCGGTGCTCAAGGCCAGGCCCGTCAGTGGTGATTACCTGATGTGCTACTTCAACAAGGGCGAGCATCAGTATCAGCCGCATATCGACCGCGCCCTTCGGCTGCTGGATATTCCGGTGGTGGTGTATGGCACCCCTTACGTCGGGCGATCCGACAATCTCGACTTCCGTCCTCCGAGCAACGATCAGTTCGTCAAGGACATGGCGGGGTGTCGTGCGATCCTGAGCACGGCGGGAAACCAGACGATTGGCGAGGCCGTTCATCTGGGCAAGCCCATTCTTGCGCTGCCGGAAAATGCCTTCGAACAGCGCCTCAATGCGCACATCATCGAAACCATGGGCGTGGGTTGTCAGGCGGACCTGGGCAGCCTGACCCCCAGCGATGTCGATCGCTTTCTCGGTTATCACGACCATTACGTGTCGCACATGACGGCGCGTGCGGGTGATGGGCGTGCCGAGGCAATCGAAACCCTGCATCGCTTCATCGGCGAACTGGTGGGCAAGAAAAGCCAGGCGACGCGGCCACGGTTGCTGCGCCGTCCGCAGTGGAGCCTGGGAGCTTCGCGACAGGGCGGGATACGATAGCGGCCCCTTCCTGCTTCAGGGCTGTGCCTGATGTTCCCGTTTCTGTTGATGGCCGCAATCAGTGCCGGCCTGGCGATCTACTGCGAAGAGCGTGCACAGGGACGCCACCGGGCGTTCTACCTGCTCAAGCCGCTGACCACCCTGTTGATCCTGTTTGCCGCGCTGTGCGCTGGCGACAGCGACCCAGAATATCAGCGCTGGATCTGCGTCGGGCTGGCCTTGTCCATGCTCGGCGATATCGCCCTGATGTTCGAAGGCGACGGGTGGTTCATGGCCGGATTGAGCAGTTTTCTGGTGGCGCATGTGCTGTTTGTTGTGGCCTTTGCGCTCGACGGTGTTGCGCTTCCGGCGCTGCAATACTGGATACCGGCCGCTGGCGGCAGTCTGTTTCTGCTTTGGCTGTTGCCACGCACGGGCAAGCTGCTGGTCCCGGTGGTGGTCTACGTGCTGGCCTTGACGGCCATGAGCCTGGCCGCGGGCACCCGACTGGAAATTCGCGGTGATACTTCTGCGCTGCTGGCGCTGGCCGGCGCCATCATTTTTCTGGTGTCTGATGCTGCGCTGTCGGTGTGTCAGTTCGGCGGGGCCTATCGCCGCGCACAGTTCCTGATTCTGAGTACCTATTTCCTGGCCATCGGCCTGATTGCAGCGTCGGTGCAGGGGTCTGCGAGTACGGATGCTTCAGCCGATGTCGATGTGGCCTTCCATGACCTGTACCGCACAGCCGGCCAGATGGACCGCGCTGATCTGCCCTGATTGTTTTTCCACCGTGACCTCAATTTCACTGGGGCGGCGCATCTCGACGCCTTGGCGGATATCAACGATCAGCGTCCGCGTGTCCTGATCGGAATCCCTGGCAAGCCGCGCGCCCAGGGCCATGGCGGCTGAGCCAGTGGCGGGATCTTCGCCGATGCCCGGCGAGAACATGCGGCAGCGCATTTCGCATTCGTAACCCGCCGCGTAGACATACAGACTGTGTGCGTCGTAGGCCTGCAGGAGCCTCGGCAGGGCGCTGGCGTCCAGTGAGATTCCGGCCAGATGCTCGGGCGCTCTCAGCGGTGCCAGCAACATGGGCAGGCCGCAGTTGACCGTCATTGCCGGCGAAGTGGCCGGATCTGCCATGGCCTGTGCGTCCAGCCCCAGAACCGATGCGATGGCGTCGGTATCAAGCTTTTCCGGAAGAAATACCGGGGCTTGTACAGCACTGATGCGGGCTTTCAGGACCTGGCCCGGCTTGCTCGAAATCTTGACCGGTACCAGACCAATGCCTTCTTCAAAGATGAATTCGGCCTCATCATCCGAAGGCACCATACCTCTGGCAGCGAGCAGGCAGGCAGTGCCAATGTTGGGGTGGCCGGCAAAGGGCAGTTCTTCCAGTGGCGTGAAGATGCGCAGGCGGACAATGGCGTCGGCGTGTTCAGCAGGCAAAACGAAAACGGTTTCCGAGAGATTGAACTCGCGCGCAATGCGCTGCATCTGCGCGCTGCTCAGGCGATCTGCGCCGAGCACCACGGCCAGGGGATTACCGCAGAGCGGGGTTTGGGTGAAAACGTCGAGGGTGTCGAAGCGCAGTGCTGCCATTCAGGGACTCTCTTCCAGTTATTGGAACCTGCCACCAATGACCTTGCCCTGTTCATCCAGTTCCACGAAATAGCGGCTGTTGTCGCCGCGCAATTCGCGGGTCGTGATCGTGCCCGGCGTGACCACCAGCAGACCGGGGTACTTGGCGCGCAGGGCCTCCGGGGTGGGGCGGGTGGCAATAAAGGCGTTGAAAGTGTCCAGGTCGGTGATGCTGGTTCGCACGGGTGCGGTGTCCTGGTGAGTGGATGGCGGAGGCGCTGATGTAGTGGATTCGACTGGCTTTGCACAGCAGGCGGACAGACTCAGCAGGCCTACCGCGATACACGTCATTTTGTTCATCTTGAGAATTCGCCTAAATTTTGAGCAAGACTAGCATTGCGCTCGCTAAACTATGCACTTGGCTGACCTCGTGGATGCGCGAGGCTTCTGCGCCGCTTTGACATCCTCCGGGCGCAGCACATTCTTCCAGTGGTCCGAGTTTTCTCATGCGCAAATTTGAAGTCATTGTCATCGGCGGCGGTCACGCGGGCACGGAAGCCGCGATGGCAGCGGCGCGCATGGGTCGCGACACCTTGCTGATTACCCAGAGCATCGAGACACTTGGGCAGATGTCCTGTAATCCCGCGGTGGGGGGCATTGGCAAGGGGCATCTGGTGCGTGAAGTCGATGCCATGGGCGGCCTGATGGCCCGCGCTGCTGATCACGCAGGAATCCAGTTCCGCACGCTCAATGCGTCCAAGGGGCCCGCGGTGCGCGCCACGCGCGCACAGACCGACCGGGCGCTCTACAAGGCCTTTGTTCGCACCGCTCTGGAGGAGCAGCAGAATCTCAGTCTGTTCCAGCAGCAGGTCGAAGACCTGATCGTGGAAGGCGACGCCGTGCGCGGCGTGGTTACGCAGCTGGGCCTGAACATCATGGCCGATGCCGTGGTGCTCACCACTGGCACCTTCCTGGGGGGACGCATTCACATTGGCCTTGAACAGCACGCGGGTGGGCGCGCCGGTGACCCGCCTTCCAACGCGCTGGCACAGCGCCTGCGCGAACGTATGCCGCGGATCGGCCGCCTGAAAACGGGGACGCCGCCGCGTCTGGATGGCCGCAGCATCAAATGGGACATCCTGCAGGAGCAGCCAGGCGATCTGCCGGTGCCGGTGTTTTCATTCATGGGCTCGGCGCAGCAGCATCCGCTGCAGGTCAGTTGCTTCATCACGCAAACCAATGCGCGGACGCACGACATCATCCGCAGTGGCTTTGATCGTTCGCCAATGTACTCAGGCAACATCGAAGGCACTGGCCCGCGCTACTGCCCGAGTGTTGAAGACAAGGTCAGCCGTTTTGCAGATCGCGAATCGCATCAGATTTTTCTGGAACCGGAAGGCCTGAGTACGCGCGAGATCTATCCCAACGGCATCTCCACCTCGCTGCCCTACGATATTCAGGAGCAGTTTGTGCGCTCCATTCGTGGCCTCGAAGAGGTGTGCATCACGCGGCCCGGCTACGCCATTGAATACGACTATTTTGATCCACGCGATTTGAACAGTTCACTGGAAACGCGGGCGATATCGGGACTTTTCTTTGCCGGGCAGATCAACGGCACCACGGGTTACGAAGAAGCGGCGGCGCAGGGTTTGCTGGCCGGCATCAATGCGGCGCAGCGTGTGCGTGGCCTCGAGGCCTGGGTTCCGCAGCGGCATGAGGCCTACATCGGTGTTCTGGTGGATGACCTGATCACGCTGGGCACCAGCGAGCCGTATCGCATGTTTACCTCGCGTGCCGAACACCGGCTGATGCTGCGGGAAGACAACGCCGATGTGCGCCTGACGCCCATCGCCCGAGAACTGGGCCTGCTGGATGACGCGCGCTGGGCTGCATTCGAGGCCAAGCGCGCTGCCGTCGAGATTGAGCAGGAACGCCTCGAGCAACTCAGGGTCAAGCCGGCACAACTCAAGCAGGCTGATTTCGTCGAAGTCTTTGGCGAGCCGCCGGAGTCCACGGCGTTTACGGCACTGGAACTGCTGCGTCGCCCGGAAGGCTCTACCGCCGTGCTGCGTCGTCTCGGTCTGGCTTCGGAGTCAACCGATGACGTGGTGGCGGAGCAGGTGGAGATTCAAGCCAAGTACAGCGGGTATCTGCTGCGCGCGCAGACGGAGATTGACCGGAACCGACGCTATGAAGAAGCGCTGATTCCAGGCGATATGGCGTTTGATGCCATTCGCGGTCTATCCAACGAAGTGCGGGCCAAACTGGCAGCGCACCGGCCGCAAACGGTCGGCCAAGCCGCACGCATCTCAGGTGTGACGCCGGCGGCCATTTCCCTGTTGCTGGTGCATCTCAAGAAGCAGGGGCAATTGCGACGCAGCGCTTAGACCGACGGCGCGCTGACGGGAGACTTTTGGCAGTCCTTGCGTGTGCTGGAATTCTCAAGAAGACGGTCATCGCAATAATTTCCGCGCTGGTTCTGAGATAGGCTTGATCCTCCTGGGGAGGAGAGAGAAAATGCCATGCCGTTCTACAGTTGGTTGAAGCCGCGATCAGGCGAGAGCAAATCCAGCCTGCAGACCAAACGCCGCGCCAGCACCAAATTACGCGCGCTGCGTGAAGCCCTGGACCGCCATATCGAGGATGCCGACGTCACCGGAGATTCCACGCCGCCGGCAAATTCTGCTGCCTATGTGCGCATCGCAACCTGGAACCTGCGGGAGTTTGATTCGGCGAGCTATGGCTATCGCAGCCAGGAAGCAAAGGCCTACATTGCAGAGATCATTTCGCGGTTTGATCTGATTGCGCTGCAGGAGATCCGACGAGACCTGGATGCGCTCAATGACATCAAATACCTGCTGGGCCCTAACTGGGACTACGTGGCCACCGATGTCACCGAGGGCAGTGCAGGTAATCACGAGCGCATGGCCTATCTGTTCAACCGCGACAAGGTCTGGTTCCGCGACGTTGCCGGTGAGCTGACCCTGCCCGATGGGCAGAAGGTGACCGACCCTTTTGGGGAGCGCTTCCAGGTTGTGGGTGGCGTACAACTCGAACTGCCCGACGGACAGAGGATTGTGTCCCCGCAAGGGCTGCGAAATGCCACGCTGGCCTCAGGGCAGACCAAGATTGAGGAGGACGTCGAGATTGCCGTGCCCGAAGGCACCAAGATGGTCTTGCCTGCGGGAACGACGATCCGTTTTGCCGACAATGCTCGTGTGCCGGTCAATGCGCAGGGGGGCATTGAGATTGAAGACAGCGCCCGGCCCAGACTGCCCGAGGCCGCCGAGATCGTGTTGCCGCCACATTCGCTTCGCGGGGGTTCGCAGCAATTTGCCCGCACGCCTTACGTGGCCGCCTTCCAGGCTGGATGGCTCAAGATCAATTTGGCCACCGTGCACATCTATTACGGAAGTGGCGATGTTGGGGTGCAGCGTCGCGCCGAAGAGATTCGCCGGCTGACGGCCTTGCTGGCCGATCGCGCGCGCAGCGACAGCGACTCCGATGCGGATGCGTATTTCGTCGCGCTGGGTGATTTCAATATCGTCGGTCCTGGACACATCACGATGGATGCGCTCAACAGCAACGACTTCACCATTCCCGAGCCGCTGCAGAGTCTGAAAGGGACCAACGTCAAGCAGGACAAGTTCTACGATCAGATTGCGTTGTGGACCGGCGCGTCAAAACGTCGCAAGTCGTATACGCGGCTGCACTCGTATCGCGCGGGTGTTTTTGATTTTTTTGACGTCGTTTATCGAAGCGACGAAGAGGACACTTACCGCCCCTTCATGAGAAAGCCTGATGGCAGTGGCACCTACTCCAGCTATTCAAGCTGGCGTACTCACCAGATGTCAGATCATCTGCCGATGTGGGTTGAGCTGCGTATTGATTTCAGCGGCGAATATCTCTCGGAGATAGAAGCGGAAATCGATCAGAAGCTGGCGCAGGATTGAAGCGCCGCAAGCTTCAGGTTGCCAGCCACCAATGCAGGCGCGGGCCGTGCTCGCCGAGCCACCGGCGATGCTGTTCAAATTCAGGCATCTGGCGCGCAACCAGCTTCCAGAAGCGCTCGCTGTGATCGTGATGCCGAATATGGCAGAGCTCATGAATCACGACATACCGCAGCACTTCCGGCGGTGCCATGACCAGACGCCATGAAAGGCTGATGCGGCCCTCGGCGGTACAGCTTCCCCAAAGGGTTTTCTGATCGGCAATACGCGGCCCGGAAAATTCCACGCCCAGACGCGCAGCCTCGGTTTCAAGCAGTTGTGAGGCGTCGTCGTGAGCTTCGCTCTTGAGCGCATCGCGCAGCAGTTTGTTGAGCCGCACCGTTTGCCCTAGCCATGCACTGGAAACAAAGACTTCGATCACGCCCTCGCCGTAGCGGATGGCGGGCTTGCGCAACTTGCTGACGATCAATTTGAGTTTGTGTTCCTGCCCGCGTAGCAGCAGCGTATCGCTTCCATCCCAGCGCAATTGCGGTGAAGGACGACGCGGTTGTTCTTCCAGCTTAAGTTTCATTTCCGCGATCTTTTCGCGCACCCAGCTTTCTCGGCTCAGGAGAAAAGCGCGTGCTTCGCGTTTGGGAACGCGTTGCGGAATGGTGAGGCGAACTTCTGTTGGAGAATGAATTTCGATGCGAATGCAGCGCGCACGCTTGCTGACGCGTTCTTCTACGCGATAGGCATCAAACAGGAGGTCAAGTTGCCCAGCAGATTTCATCAATGTCGCCACGACCGGTTGGCAGCAAGCTTATGCGCGCCGCGCGCTGTGCGCTAGCGTTGACGCAACGCCAAACAGCTGATCACGACAGACGGTTGAGTGCATCCAGATCAGCGGCATTGAGCAGAACAATCTGTTGTTCCCTGGCCGGGCGATCGCTATCTCCTCGGCCTATTCCGAGCAATCTCAGGTAATAGGGCGCCAGTGCCACCCGCACCCGCGTCTCACGCATGCCATGCAGCATGCCGTGGTCCTGCTCCACCACTTTTTTCTGCGCTGCACTGAGTTCGGGATGCGGTGCAATGCGCACTGCGACATCGTTGTTCCAGTCCCAGTCCTGAGCAGGATCACGTTCGCAGCGTTCCTTCAGTTGAGGCATTCCGCATATGCGCGATAACAAGAAGTCACGATAACTTTCGTGATGCGCTGACCAGGCCCGCGCATGCCAACGCCCGGCAAATACGAGCACATGCGGCGCAATCTGCATGCGCCGCGGCTCCGGATGTGACATTGACTGGTACTCGATTTCCAGAAAGCGTTGTTCACGAATCGCAGTGGTCAGGCGCGCCAAAACACGCACATCAAATTCGCGTGCAGGAGGTTCAAGGGTTTCGGCCAATCCGTGACCTGACGCGGCCATGGCAAGAGGCAGGTCGCTGTTCAGTTCGTGGTTGCGCAGCACCTGCAGGTATTCGCTCGCCGTGCCGCGAAGAAACTGCGGTTCGAAATCGTCACAGGGGCGGAACTCGCCGGTCTCGGGTTCGCGTTTGAGGTTGCCGGGCGCCATGCGGGAATAGAGTGCAAAGTCCTTGTCGGCCTTGCCGGTGGAAATGTCGAAGCTGTCTCGCAGGTCGGCGGCGCGTACGGCGCCGCACCAGATGGCATGGGCCTCGATAAAACGAAATCGCTGCCGCTGGTCCCAGGGCAGGGGACGGGAATCAATGAGGTCTGATTTGGGCATGAGCAGATCGGGGATTACGGTGCGGTAGCAGTGCGGTTGCTGTCACCAGGTGGAAAAAAAATCGTCACATCGGTCCAAAGCCTTATGCCATATGGCGCGGGGCAGGCTCGAAAGATGGTTATCCACAAGCTTATCCAGCCGCGGAGTGGATAACTTTCCAAGAGCTGAATTTCGGACCTAAGCGGCACGGTATCCCAGCCGGGCGAGCACGCCGTCGAGTTCGTCCAGCGAGTGAAAGCTGATGCGCAGCTCGCCGTGACCGCTTTTTTCCAGACTGAGGGCAACCGGGCTACCGACAAGATCGGACAACTCGCGTTCCAGACGCTCCATGTCGCCGGGTTTGCCGACGCCGAACACGGGCTTTGGGTGGCGGTGCTGCGAGACGCGACGCTCAAGCCCGCGGACCGTCAACTTGTGGCGAATCACGTCATCGGCAAAGCGCACCTGGTCAGCAGCTGGTAGCGCCGCCAATACCTTGGCATGTCCGAGCAGGATGTGACCTTCATTGACCAGCGCCGCCACCCGTTCGTCCAGATTGAGCAGGCGGAAATAGTTGCTGACGTACTCGCGCGACTTGCCGATGCGCTCGCCGACGTCGTCATGGGTCAGGCCAAAGGTCTCGGCCAGACGTTTCAGGCCAGCCGCGGTTTCAATGGGCGACAGTGATTCGCGCTGCAGGTTTTCGATCAGGCCCAGAACAAAGGCTTCGTCGTCGCTGAGGTCATCGCGCACCAGTGCGGGGATCTCGTGCAGGCCGGCGAGCTGGGCAGCGCGCCAGCGACGTTCGCCGGCCAGCAGCTCAAATCCCCAGACCCGGGTGCGCAGCACGATGGGCTGAATGACGCCGGATTCGCGAACGGAGCGGGCCAGTTCTTCAAGCGCCGGCTGGTCGAAGTGGCGCCGCGCCTGCGTGCTGCCGGGGCGGATCAGATCTACCGGTACGGAGCGGACGGTCGGGGTATCGCGATGGGCCATGGAGACTGCAAGCAATTATGGTGTGTTCGGACGCAGCTCAGCTCTCGTGCCACAATTCGGGACACTTCGCATCACTCTCAACCGTCCTGGACCCCCATTATCGTGGAAGAACAGTTTCGAGCCATCATCGAGGCCATCGGCGAAAACCCGGAGCGCGACGGCCTGCTCAAGACCCCGCAGCGCGCAGCCAAGGCCATGGAATTTCTGACCCAAGGCTATGAGCAGGATCTCTCGGAAATCGTCAATGAGGCGATCTTTGCCTCCGAGAATGACGAGATGGTGATTGTGCGGGATATCGAACTGTATTCCATGTGCGAACACCACATGCTGCCCTTCATCGGCAAGTGTCATGTGGCCTATCTGCCGGCGGGCCGTGTGATCGGCCTGTCCAAGATTCCGCGGATTGTGGATATGTACTCACGGCGCCTGCAGATTCAGGAAAACCTGACCAAGCAGATCGGCGATTCCATACAGGAAGTGACTCAGGCCAAGGGCGTGGCCGTCGTCATCGAAGCGAAGCATCTTTGCGCCATGATGCGCGGGGTGGAAAAGCAGAATTCCTCGATGATTACCTCGATGATGCTCGGCCGATTCCGTGATGACCCGCGGACCCGCCAGGAGCTGCTCTCCCTGTTGCGGACCTGAGGTTAGAATAGGGCGTTGCGCAGGTTTTTCCGCGATCTATCAATGTATCTGGTACAGAACTGAACCCTCCAATGAAGCGAACCGAATTTTCCTCCGCCCGTTTTGGCACAGCAGCACAGATTGAAGTGCTCAATGCGCTCGCACCGGCCGTGGTGAGGGAAACCGAGGCGCACGAGGCCCGCCGCAAGCTCTGGTTTCCCAATGACTTGTCGTCGGCAGACGCCGAGGCCCCGCCGGAGCGGGAAGAAGAAGTGGCGAAGATGCGCGCCGCCGCCCGGGATCTACCGGATATTGTTCGTGTGGCGCTGGCCTTGAATCTGCTGACCGAAGAAGGTCTGCCCCATTTCCACCGTCTGATTGCGGTGTATTTCGGGCCTGAGTCACCGTGGAGTGACTGGAACAATCTGTGGACGGCTGAAGAAGATCGCCACGGCTGTGCCATCCGTGACTACGTCCGCGATGCCCGCATCTTCGACATGCGCGCGCTGGAAGTCTTGCAGTTCCAATACATCCAGGCCGGTTTCGAGCCGGACTGGCAGCAAGACCCGTATCGCCTGCTGGCCTATACCTCGCTGCAGGAAAAGGCCACGCAGATTTCGCATGCCAACACGGGCCGTCTGGCGTCTGGTCGTGAGCCCGTGCTGCAGCGCATGCTGGCCCATGTTGCTGGCGACGAATCCCGGCACTACCAGTTCTATCGAGCGGTTTTCGGCGAGATTCTCCGCGCCGATCCCGAGGAAGCACTGAATTCCCTGCTCAAGGTGACCCTGGGTTTTGCCATGCCCGGCCACAACATCGCCGGCTTTAGTGACATGAGCGAAGTGTTGATGCGCGGCGGTGTCTTCGGCACGCGCCACTACATGAGCATCGTTGAAGAGTTGCTGGCGTACTGGGATATCGGCTCCATTACCGGCCTGAGCACGCATGGGCAGAATAATCAGGAACGCCTGATGAAAATCCCGGCGCGTCTGGCGCGCATGGCGGACTACGCGGAGTCCAAATCGAAAGCACAGCCGCGCAAGTTCAGTTTTGACGTGATCTATAACCGCACGCTGGAACTCTGAATGCCCTCCGGGCCGCACGCATCTTGAAACTGGAAAATGCCCGCGTACTGATCAGCGGCGCAGGCAGCGGCCTAGGCCGTGCATGCGCGATCGGTTTTGGCGAAAAGGGTGCGCGTGTCATTGTCAGCGACCTTCGCGCAGACGGGGCCGCCGAGACCGTGGAAATGCTCACTGCACGCGGGGTGGATTGTCTTGCCCTGCAACTGGATGTGACTTCCGAAGACTCCTGGACGGAGGCCATGTCCGCTATTCAGCGCCAATGGGGCGGTCTGGATGTGTTGGTCAACAATGCAGGTGTGGCAACTGCCGGGACGGTGGAAGATGCGCCGATCGAGCAATGGCAATGGGTCTTTGACATCAACCTGATGGGCTGTGTGCGCGGTTCGCGTGCGGCCATTCCGCTGCTAAGACAAGACGGCGCCGGGCATATCGTCAATATCGCCAGCTTTGCCGGTATCGCCAATCCGCCGGCCATGGCCAGTTACAACGCAGCCAAGGCAGCCGTCATCTCCCTGTCCGAGACGCTGCGGTTCGAGCTTTATCCCGACATCGGCGTGAGCGTGGCCTGCCCGTCCTTTTTCAAGACCGACCTGCTCAATAGCGGTCGCGGGCAGGTCTCTGAAGACACCCATGACAGTGCGCCACAGATGATGACTATCGTCGGGCGCCTGATGGAGAAAGCCACCGTCAGTGCGCAGGACGTGGCCGGTGATATCGTCAATGCCGTGGCAAGCGGTGAGTTTCAGGTGATCAGCCACGCTGATGCGCGCATGCTGGCTCGACTGAAGCGCCTGTCACCCGAGTTGTATTTCCGGCGCGCGCAGAAGTCCATGGCGGGCTTCCTGCAGAAAAAGTAAATCGCTGACCCGCGGTCTCTGAGTGCCAGATTGAGCTTGTTTGGGGCTCAGCGCCTGACCTGAAAGCCATTGGCCTGATCTTCTGCTTCGCAGGCTTGCCATTGCAGATCATTGACCTCAGCGCTCGGTGGGCCGCATTTCAGCCATTGCTGGAAAGCGGCGATTGACTCAGCATGGCCGCCACTGACCACGCCTTCCACCCGGCCGTCATCACGATTGCGGACCCAGCCATTCAGGCCCGATTGATCAGCCACTGCCTTGCAGGACTGGCGAAAAAAGACGCCCTGGACGCGGCCGCTCACCGTGTAGCGATATGATTCACTCATGCTGTTTCTCACATCTCTGAATAAGTTCTCATCGTGGGCATTCTGAATCGACTGCGTAATCGAATCGATACCTTGGCGGCGTCTTCGCTGCCGATGCTCGCCAATGATGATGATCGCCTGCGCTTCAGCGCCGAGTTGCCGGCGGGTATGTTCGGTTCGCTGCTGAAGCTGGATGTGCAGTTGGAAACCGAGGCGCACGGCGACGGCGAGCGCGTTCGCATGCGGGCGCATATACAGAGCAACCTCGCATCGGTGCTCAAGCCCATGCTCAGTGCCCCGCATCCGGCCGGGCAGAAGCGAATCAGGGGAAGCAAGTCAAAGCGCGGGACCTCGCGGGCGCTGGCCTCGCGCGAGATGCTAGGTGATCTGGCCACACGCAGCGCGCGACGCGCATTCTCCAATCCCCTGGTGCGGCGCATGGCCGAGCCCTTGATGCAGCACGACATCAATAACTGGATTGAGGTCGTCGCGTCATCGGCTTCACTGGATCGTGGAGCGCAGGACCTGATTCCGCACCACGAGAAACTTGCCGCGCTTGGCATTCGCCCGGCAAAGAAGGACGGCCCGCATGTGGAGTCGTGGTCCGCGCAGATTGCGCAGGGTCTGGCCCAGGTCTCGACCTTGCAACTGGACAAGGACAGTCTTCCGGAACGGCTGCAAAAGCAGTTGGGTCATCAACCTTTTAATCTGGCGGCGATGATCATCAGCACCCTCGAGGAGAAGTAGCGCTGCGATCATTCGCCCAAGCGGCCGTGATCTGGAGGATGGACCGGGCACGTACGCGAGATGTCCTCACGCTGGCGATGCCCATCATTGGCGGCATGCTGTCGCAGAACGTACTCAACCTGGTGGATACGGCCATGGTGGGGCGGCTCGGCGCGGCTGCACTGGCTGGTGTCGGCATGGCGTCCTTCCTCAATTTCATGGCTGTCGCATTTATTGCCGGCCTGGCCTCTGCGGTTCAGGCCATGGCGGCAAGGCGTACCGGAGAAGGGCGCTTCTTTGAATCTGCGCTGCCACTCAATGGCGGCTTGGCCCTGTCGGCCATCATCGGAATTCCACTCGCGCTGCTGCTGATCTGGCAGACGCCGAACATCATGTCTGTTGTGCTCAATGATCCGGCCGCAGTTGAGCAGGGGTCGGACTACCTTCAGATGCGGCTTCTGAGCATCTTTGCCATTGGCATGAATTTCTCGTTCCGGGGGTACTGGAGCGCGATCAAAATGGCGCGCCTGTATCTGTTCACCCTGCTGGCGATGCATGCCCTGAACATTTTGCTGAATTACTGCCTGATCTTCGGAAATCTGGGCTTTCCGGAAATGGGCGTCACCGGTGCCGGGCTGGGCACCACGATCTCCATCGTCATGGGCACGCTGGTCTATTTCGTTCTCGGCTGGAAGCACGCCCGGCCGGGGGGCTTTCTCGATAAATGGCCCAGTCGTGAGCAGTTTTCCAGCTTGCTCAAACTGGGTCTGCCGTCGTCCATTCAGCAGCTCTTCTTTTCAGGCGGATTCACGGCGCTGTACTGGGTTGTAGGCCAGATCGGTACAGACGAGCTGGCGGTGGTGAACGTGCTGCTCAATATTGCGCTGGTCGCCATCCTGCCGAGCATGGGTTTTGGCCTGGCCGCCGCGACGCTGTCCGGGCAGGCACTCGGGCGCGCTGACCCGGTCGACGCCCATGGCTGGGCCTGGGATGTGTGCAAAGTCGCTTCGATCTTCCTCATGTGCCTGGGCTTGCCGATGATGTGGATGCCAGAGGCAATTCTGTCCGTCTTTCTGCCGCAGGAACGCCTGGTCAGCATGGGCGCCCTGGCGCTGCAACTGTTTGGCGCAGGTTTGATCATCGATGGCATCGGCCTGATCTTGATGCAGGCGTTGCTCGGTGTTGGCGCGGCTAAGCTGGTCATGGGAATTAGTGTGGGCATGCAGTGGTTGTTATTCTTGCCTGCGGCCTATCTGGTGGGGCCCGTGTGGGGATACGGCGTCACCGGAATCTGGTTGACGATGATCGCGTATCGCGGATTGCAGGCTCTGGTGCTAGCCGTTGTCTGGCAGCGCCGGCGCTGGATTCACATTCGCGTCTGAAATTTCGGGGGGACAGACCAATGCAGGAAGCCGAAACGCGTGAAGCGGTATTTGCGCCGGAGCCATTCGAGTTCACTGGCAAGGGGAGTGAATATTTCGGCATCTGGATCGTCAATCTGGTGCTGTCGATCCTGACACTGGGGATCTATTCGGCTTGGGCCAAAGTCCGCCGGCAGAAATATTTCTACCAGCACACGCGTGTGGCCGGTGGCGGCTTTGACTACCACGGCGATCCCATTTCGATTCTCAAAGGCCGGTTGCTGGCTTTTGGATTGCTCGTAGCCTACTCGCTGGCCAAGGAATTTCCGGGCTGGCCGCTGGTGGTAGCGATTGTGCTGATCATCGTGATTGCGCCTCTGTTGTTGCGCAGCGCCCTGCGCTTCCGGCTGCACAACTCCAGCTATCGTGGCCTACGCTTTACCTTCCGGGGTGGCGTTGGAGAGTCTTATATTCTGTTCTTCGTTTACGGCTTGTTCACATTGGTCACGGCCTACCTTGCTGCACCGCTGTTTCATCAGCGGCTGAAGCGCTATCAGCATGGCCGTTCGTGGTTTGGAAAGACGCCATTTCACTTCAGCGCCGGGGTGGGGAGTTTCTTCGGGGTCTATCTTGTCGTTATCGGGATGGTCATCGCCGCCTTCATTGGCGCGGCATTTCTGGTCGGCGGATTCGCCAGTGCGCTGGCGCAACTGCAGCAGGGTCAGCCTGATCCTGCGAGCATGGTCAGCGCTATGGTGACGATCTTTGCGCTGATTTTTCTGTTGTCCATGATCATCGGCCCCTTGTTCCAGTCGCGCATCGGCAACCTGATCTGGAACAACACGCAACTTGGCGAGAGTCGCTTTGAAAGCCGGCTTCGCTTCTGGCCTCTGTTTCTTATCTACACCACCAATTTTCTGATGATCCTGCTCACGCTGGGTTTGTTCATCCCGTGGGCAGCGGTACGCGTGACACGTTATCGCGCGGAGTGCCTGAGTTTCCTGCCTGCCGTATCGGTTGATGAGTTCGTGGCCGAGACCGGGGAGGAGGTGACGGCCAGTGGTGAAGAGATGACCGAGATGTTCGACTTCGATATCGGTTTGTGACGCGCCGGTGAGACTGCAGGCCAGCTATTTTGATGGCAAGACCGCGATAGCGCGGCAGGTCGATCTGCTGGAGCACGCAGCTCACATCCATGTTCAGGGTGATGACTTCAGTCGCGTTGAGAACATTGCCGATGTCGAACTCGGAGAGCGCCTTGGCTCTGCGCCGCGCATCATCCGCTTTGCCGATGGCGCGTATCTTGAAATTGCGGATCATCCCGGCTTTGAACGCTGGCAAACCAATATGGGGCTTCGCGATGGTCGTGTTGACCGTGCGCAACGCAGCCTGCCCTTGGCCATTGTGTCGCTGGTTCTGGTGCTGGTGTGCGGAATGGCCGCGTACCGATGGGGCTTGCCCGCAGCCGCCAAAACGCTTGCCGCCAAAGTTCCGCCATCGGTCAGCAGCGAGCTGAGTGAGCGCACGCTGTCGCTTCTCGATCAGCGCATCCTAAAGCCCAGCGCATTGAGGGCGGCTCGTCAGCAGGCATTGCTGGAGAGATTCAGGCAGTTGGGTCCAGACAGGGGTGCGAGACTGCTGTTCAGAGGTGGTGGGCGCCTGGGCGCCAATGCATTGGCCTTGCCGGACGGCACGATCATTCTGCTGGATGAGTTGGTCGACTTGGCTGATAACGACGATCAGGTGCTGGGCGTGCTGGCCCATGAGATGGCACACGCGGAACAAAATCACGGTCTGCAAGCCCTGATCGAGAGCACCGCTGTCGGCGCGTTTCTGGCGTGGTGGGCTGGAGATTTCAGCCCCTTGATCGCGACCGCCCCTGCTGCATTGCTGCAAGCGCGTCACTCGCGAAAACTGGAAAGCGAGGCAGACATGATTGCGGCGGAAAAACTCGCCAGGATGGGCATTGACCCGGCGCGACTGGCAGAAATGCTGGAAAAGCTTGAAGCCCAAGGCGCTGCACCAAGCGAAAACTCGGAGAGAGAAACGTCCCCCGCCGGCGAATCAACAGAGAAATGGAGCGATTTTCTGTCTTCGCATCCGTCCACGCGCGCACGCCGCGACGCTTTGCGCGAGTTCTCCGGAAGGGGCGGTATGCAGACGTCAGATTCAGAGGCGAATCGCGAATAGCTTGCGCGATCGGCTCCAGACGTAACCGCCGGTGGCAAACGTTGCCAGGGCACCAAAGACAACGGACGGAACGGTGCCAAGCAGTTTGGCCGCGACACCTGATTCGACGGCGCCCAGTTCGTTGGATGCGGACAGGAAGATGCTATTGACAGAGGCAACCCGTCCGCGCATGTGATCGGCTGTCATGGTCTGCAGGATGGTGCCGCGAATGATGACGCTGACACTATCGAAACCTCCACTGGCGGCCAGCGCCAAGGCTGAAAGCCACAGGTTCGTTGAAAGCGCAAAGATCAGCGTGGCGACACCAAAGCCGGCCACTGCCAACAGCAGATTGCGCCACGCGTGGTAGGTGGGCGGTAACCAGGCGCAGAGCAGCATGGTGCCGGTTGCTCCCACTGCAGGTGCAGCGCGCAGAATGCCCAGACCCTCCGGACCTGCCATCAGGATGTCTTCGGCAAAGACCGGAAGAATAGCGATCACGCCGCCAAACAGCACCGAAAACATGTCCAGCGAGATCGAATAGAGAATGATCGGCGTGCGCCAGACATAGGCGAAGCCTTCGCTGAGGCTCTGCCATATTTTTTGGGGAGGTGGAATTTGCAAGGCTGCCGCCGGCATTCGGATGCGACCGATGAGCAGGATATTGGTGGCAATCAAGAGCAGGACGACTATGAGCGTTCCATGCAACTCCAGCGCTGCCAGCGAGAAGCCGCCAAGTGCGGGGCCGATGATGGCGCCGCTCTGCCAAGCCGTACTGTTCCATGTGGCTGAATTTCCGTAGTGCTCGCGCGGAATCAGGAATGGTCGCAATGAAGTTCCGGCAGGGCTGTAGAAGGCGCGCGCCAGCCCTTCCACAAATACCACCCCGTAGATCATCGCCACGTAGACGCTGTCTGGTATTCCCGGTCTTAAGCCGGGGAGCGATACGGCGAGCAGACCCGCACTGCCGATCATGAAAATCAGGCCGGCAAACTGCATCATTTTTTGCTTGCTGCGCCTGTCGGCGAGATGGCCGCCAAACAGCGCGATACTCATGAAGGGCACCGCTTCGGCAAGGCCCAGGAGTCCAAGCGACAGTGGGTCGCGTGTCAGAACATACAGGGTGTAGCCCAGCGCAACGCGCTGCATTTGCAGGGCGCAGGTAATGAGAAATGTGCCGCCGGCCAGATTGCGAAAATTGGCGTATCGCAATGCGGCAAAGGCATCGTGTGGAGCCGTGGGTTCGGACATGGGAGCCCGCTATTGTCGCAGACCCAGAGCGGGCTCATGGGCAAACGCCGGACAATAAAAAGCCCGGGTGCTTGCGCACCCGGGCCTCTTTTCTACTTGTCAGTAAAGCTTACTGACCTTTGCTCAGGACGCGGAATTCAACGCGTCGGTTCTGAGCACGGCCGGCGTCGGTCGAGTTGGTCGCGACCGGCTGAGCTTCACCGTAGCCCTTCGATACCAGCTGCGTCGGAGAGACGCTCTGGCTGATCAGGAAGGAGCGGACAGATGCCGCACGCTCGTTGGACAGGCGCAGGTTATAGCTGTCGCTGCCCTTCGAGTCGGTGTGACCCGCGATCTCGACCTTGAGATCCTTCTGGCTGTTCAGGCCCTTGGCAACGCCGCGAAGCACGTCCTGTGCACCGGCAGTCAAGGTGCTCTTGTTGAACTCGAAGTTGACGTTCTGAAGCACCAGCGTCTGGGCATCACGTACGCAACCCGAAGCATCAACCTTGAGACCCTTGGTCGTGTTGGGGCACTTGTCGAGGTAATCCGGCACGCCATCGCCGTCGGTATCCAGCGGGCATCCGCGAACATCAACCTTCACGCCCTTGGGGGTGTTCGGGCACTGGTCAGCGGAGTTGAGCACACCGTCACCGTCTGAATCTTTAGGTGCGGGCGGCGGGGGCGGCGGAGGCGGCGGCGGTGGCGGTGGCGGTACAGGCTTCTGGAACGTGTACTGCAGGCCGAGACCGACAACCGCGTCGTCGTAGTTGTCTTCCGGTGCGTTGGCATTGTTGTCAATGAACAAGGCAACGTAGCGACCTTCTGCGCGCAGTCCCCAGCCTGAGCCAAGGTCTACCAACAGGCCGAGACCGGCGTTTGCATAGCCGTTGTCGAGGCGGTTGATGTCTCTGCTTTCGAGGCGGTTATAACCACCGCCGATCAGGCCGAACGGGGTAACGGTGCGACCATTCATGAACGGGACCATCAAGTCCAGACCACCGCCGTATTGCTTGATGTAGCTCAGGGTCGGGTCTTCAGGGTCGGCGCCATAGCCAAAGCCGTTGATTTCGATGTTCAGATTGGGAAGGACTGGAATACCGAAGTATCCACGAGCGCCACCGCCATCATCGAGGTCCAGACCCGAGTCGGGGAAGTACCCGAGACCCATAAGTCCAACATACTTTTCTCCATCGTAGGCCTGCGCGGACGTGGCCGCGAGGGCCAGCGCCGACGCGGCGCAGATGCTTCTTAATTTTTTCACGCTAATACTCCCGAGTAAGGGTACAAATGCCTGTTCATTCTAACAGAATAGATGCAAAAACCGAGACTTAAGTTACGGTCTTAAATCATTGTGCAGGTTGCATCTTTTGACATTCGCCATGAATCAGCCCTGAATTGTTGCAAGCGAAAAACCGGCTCAGGCTCTGGCGTGTTCCTTGGTATCCAGGAACCTCACTTCGGGGTGGCGTTCTGTGCTCATGGAAAGGTTCACCGCTGAGCTCGCCAGATAGACCAGGTCGCCGTAGTGATCTCGTGCCATGCGTGCTTCGTTCTTTTCGACAAAGCTGGCCATCTTGCCGGCGTCCTCGCATTCAACCCAGCGGGCACAGTGAACATTGACCGGCTCAAAGGCCGATTCAACGCCGTATTCGTCACGCAGCCGGAACTGCACCACATCAAACTGCAGGGTGCCTACCGCACCCAAGACGATGTCGTTGTTGATCAGTGGTCGATACACCTGCGTTGCCCCTTCTTCGCACAACTGATCGAGCCCCTTGTTCAACTGCTTGGCCTTGAGCGGGTCCTTGAGGACCACGCGACGGAACAGGTCTGGCGCGAAGTTGGGGATGCCGATAAAGCGAAGCGCTTCACCCTCGGTCAAGGCATCGCCGATGGCGATATTACCGTGGTTATGCAGACCGATGATGTCTCCGGGCCAGGCCTGCTCGACATTCTCACGATCGGAGGCCATGAATGTCAGGGCGTTGGATATGCGCACTGGCCCGCCCAGGCGGACGCTGTGCAGCACCATGGATTTGCGATAGCTGCCGGAGCAGACGCGCAGGAACGCCACGCGGTCGCGGTGGCGAGGGTCCATGTTTGCCTGAATCTTGAACACGAAACCTGAAAAAGCCTCATCTTCCGGCTTGACCAGTCGCGAGTCGGTCTCACGCGGTAAGGGGCTGGGGGCCCACTCAACGAATCCGTTCAGCAGTTCTCGGACGCCAAAATTGCTGATGGCCGAACCGAAGAAGACAGGTGTCAGTTTGGCCTGCCGATACGCATCCATCTCGAACTCGGTGCCGGCCATCTGCAGCAGCTCAATTTCGTCGCGCAGGGTCTGGTAGATCTGCCCAAAGCGATCCGCCAGCCCCGGCGACAGCAAGCCATCGATGGTCTCAATTTCCGACAATTTCTGTTTGTCGCCCGAGTACAGGTAGAAGCGATCTTCCAGCAGGTGATAAACGCCTTTGAAATCGCGTCCCATGCCCAGAGGCCAGGTAATGGGCGCACAGGCTAGCCCCAGCACCTTCTCGACTTCGTCCAGCAGTTCCAGCGGCGGGCGGCCCTCACGATCAAGCTTGTTGATGAAGCTGATGATGGGCGTATCGCGCAGACGGCAAACCTCCATCAACTTGATGGTGCGCGCTTCGACGCCCTTTGCAGCGTCAATTACCATCAGTGCAGAGTCCACCGCCGTCAGCGTGCGATAAGTGTCTTCGGAAAAGTCCTCGTGTCCGGGGGTATCCAGCAGATTGATAATGCGATTCTTGTAGGGGAACTGCATTACCGAAGTGGTAATCGAAATGCCGCGTTGTTGTTCAAGTGCCATCCAGTCCGATGTGGCGTGGCGCGAGGCCTTCTTGCCCTTGACGGTGCCCGCAAGCTGGATGGCACCTCCGAACAGGAGCAATTTCTCAGTCAATGTCGTCTTGCCCGCATCGGGGTGACTGATGATGGCGAAAGTGCGGCGCTGTTGCGCCATTTTTGCGGATTTGGACATCGGAAGCGGTTCTGGAGCGGGCGTGGGGCCGCGCGAGTTTAATCGAAGGCGTAGGCGGACAGGCTCACCGTGGCATAGCTGAAGCCTGTGTACAGCGCGCGTCCCGTGCCTCCGGCGCCGATCGCCACGAACAGCGGCATGAGGTGATCTTCTTCCGGGTGTGCGTGGCGCGCGTGCGGTGCCAGATTCCGGTATTCCAGCAGGGCAGCGTCGTCGCGACGCTCGATGGCCTGCTTGATCCAGTCGTCAAAGGCCACGGCCCAGTCGCTGGCTGGAGACATCTCCTCACCCAGATTCACGTCCGACAGATTGTGCGTAATGCTGCCACTGGCCATCAGGATCACGCCGTCCGTGCACATCGGGCGCAGCGCCTGTCCCAGTTGGTAATGCGCTTGCGGATCGTCATGCAGCAAGGAGATCGGGAGGACAGGGACATCCTGGTCGGGCCACATCAGGCGCATGGGCACCCAGATGCCGTGATCAATGCGGCGCTCCGTTGACAGCCCGTTGGGAAGGCCTGCTTCTGCAATCAGCTCGCGCGCTTGCTGTGCCAGTTCCGGCGCGCCCGGAGGTGAGTACTTGAGCTTGTACAGGGCTGGATCAAATCCCCGAAAATCATGCCAGGCTTCAAACTGATTCGCGCAACCAACTTCGAAGGCAGTGGCCTGCCGGTGCGGCGATACCATGATCACGGCGGATGGCTTGCCGATCTGCTCGCCCAGTGCTCGCAGAAACGATGTCGCTGGATGCTGGCTCAGGGCCAGCGTGGGCGCACCGTGGCCCACAAATATGGCGGAGGGAGATGTCTTCATGCGGAGCATTCTACGACGGTGCACGGCTCAGACGCCCTCCGGCGCGCGAGCGCGTCAAAGAATTCTCTGGGTCTTCAGCGCACTCGTCTGGCCAGCTTGAGCATGCTCGATGAAAGACGCAGATGGCTTTGGAGAACACGGCTGTAGTCAACGTCGAACTTGTAACGGCCATCGTCGATCACCAGCTCAATCATGCCGCCCATCCTCGCGAAATCCTCGTAGTCACTGACCGTCAGCGTCGGCTGTCCGTGCGCGGCTTCGATTCGCTGCCTGACCTCCGCTTCATCATTCAGCGAGGACAGGTACAGCAGGTGGCAATCAGTGATGTCTTCATCCGGGCGCAGAATCCGAATGTGGATGTTCTGATCATACAGAGCTTCGCCGTCAATGGATTTCAGCGCTGCCGCAATATCCGGATCCGATGGGTCACTACACAGATTCCATTCACCTCGATCGTCAGGAGACTTTCCGGCCGGCCACTCTGCGTAGCGCGCAAAATTCACCATCAGCGCGACACGTGTTTCCGCATCAGACGCGGATGCGATATTCACCGCCCACGACATGCTGAGCATTGCAACCGTGATGACACGCGACGCGAGACTCAGGGCCATGCCCGACGCTCGTTGTCCATGTTTCAGGAGAATTTTCACTGGTCGATGTGGGGGCTAGAATTGGAGCTGAATCTCGGCATACGCGCCACGCGGCACTTCAATATCGGGGCGAACTGGCGTCTGTGTCCGGCCTTCTATATGTGAGGAGTCGAGCAGGTCGTAGCCAGCCAGGGACAGCCGCAGATAGGAAGTGACCTGCCAGCGCAGGGAGGCGGTGGTTGACGTGAAAGGGTCAATCTGGCGAGAGCCAAATGCCAGGGCGGCGTCTCGTTCTGACTTGTAATAGGCAGACAGATCCGCGGTGAGGTCACGCCGGATCATGTATCCGACGCGCAGGTTCGCGATATGCGAGACGATTCGGGAATCCTCAATATCCTCTAGCACACTGCGCCGGCTTTGATTCCATGCGTAGGCTGCACTGAGGTTGAGATTCGATCTCGGTCGCCACGCGGCACTCAACTCTGAGCCGTAGATTTCAAGGGCGCCGTTATTCTGGAGAGGCAGTTGCGGATTCTGACCGCTCATATCGAATGACCGCAGGTCCGAGTAGTCGTGGTGAAACAGGGTCAGGTCAAGAGATGCCCGCGTGGACAACTGCTGCCGGAAACCGATCTCGGAAGCCACGAGATATTCGGTATCAAAATTCTCTGAACCGATGATGGTGCTTTGGATAGGTTGCGGAGCGCCGGGCGGCTGCTGATAAGACAGCGTATAGCTGAAAGTCCGCTCAGCGCGAGAAGGGGAACGCGCAGCGCGCGAAACATTTGCCCAGGCCATGCGTCGCGGACTGATATTCCAGCGCAACCTCAGAGAGGGCAGTACTTCCACGCCGCTGTACTCATGGTCCTCAACACGTAGTCCGACGATGGTGGCAACGGTGGGTGACAACTTCACTTCGTCCTGGGCATAAATGCTGACAGTGGTCGCGCTTTGCTCATCGACCTGAAATGACTGCTGCATGCCGTTACTCACTTCATCCGCTGTGAGTCTGAATCCGCCGCCTAGGGTGATCTGATGAGCGCCGAAGGCGCTCGGGCGCAGTTGTGCGTCAATGTCGTAGTTGTGCAAACGATAGCGGCCGAAGACGGGGAGCAAAGTGTCTGCGTAGGCATACGCGGCCTGCACTTCATAATCTCCGAGAAAGGAGTCTCCCTGCAGGCGGCCCCTGATGTTGGCGCCTTCGTTCTTCTGTGTTGCCGGGATCAGGGCGACGAACGGCGCACTCGGAACCGGAATGAATGTTTCCTCATCAGATTCCACTTCGAAAATTTCTCCGCTGACGTTCCACCGTCCGCCGTTGGCGAAGTAACCATCCATGCGTAGCCCGCCGGAATGATTCTCGTATTCGTCGCGGGCATCCTTGCCATCGATGCTCTCGAAAGGGCGCGCAGTCTCAAAGGTTCCATACGCTCGGTAATGAACGCGCGAATTTGCGATCTGGCCGCCATATCGAATCTGCGCTGAGCTGCCGTGTCGGTCGCCGCTGCCGGCTGTCAGCTGAAGCCCGCTGGTGGCGACCGATGACTTGGAGATTATATTGATCACACCGTTGACCGCGTTGGTCCCCCAAATCACGGCACCCGGTCCACGAATGACCTCGATGCGCTCGATATCGGTCAGGGGCAGGAGCAGCGTTTCCCAGAAAACCCCAGAGAATGCGGGGTGGTAGGCATTGCGACCATCCACCAGAACCAGCAGTTTGTTGGAAAACCGATCATTGAATCCGCGGATGGAGACGGACCAGCGATTGGCAGACAGGCGTACGGCATCCACGCCCGGCGCCATTCGCAGGGCTTCGGGGATGCTCTTTGCCCCGGAGCGCTGAATATCTTCAGAGGAGATGACAAAGACAGCGGCCGCTGCGTCACTGAGTCGTTCACTGCGACGCGAAACGGATGTCACTTCCTTCTGTAGAAGATCATCCAGTTTGAGACTGGCAAGGGTGGCGGACTTTGATTCCGGTATCGGTGCCCAGCACATCAGTGCGGCAATCAATACTGCCCCCAGTTTCGGTTCCGATTTCATTTCAGTGGCTCGCTTTGAAAACGATGTAGGAATTTCATATGGCGCTCTTGCGTTGGCGATACCGGGAGCACAACGCCGGAATCTTCTGGATGGATACGGCGGGGGAGTAGAAGAATCCTTGTAAGGAATCGCAGCCCAGCTTTGTGAGCAGGTCACGCTGTTCATCGTTGGCGACGCCTTCGGCCGTTGCCTTCAGATCCAGTGCCTGGCACATGGCGAGGATGGCCTTGACGATGGCCATATCGCCTTTGTCGCCAGGCAGACCGGACACAAATGACTGGTCAATTTTCAGGGTGGTTATTGGCAGTGACTTGATATAGCTCATGGATGAATAGCCGGTGCCAAAATCATCCAGCGCGATGCGGACCCCCAGGCTTGCGATCTCATCGAGTTGCCGAGCGGCCTTTTTCGCCCCCTTGATGAGCACCGCTTCGGTGATCTCCAGTTCCAGGCACTGGGGCGGAAGGCCGGAGGTCTCCAGTGCCTGGCGTACGATGTCGACGAAATCATTCTGATGAACCTGCGCCGGGCTGATGTTTACCGCCAGTCGCAGGTGACCGCCAAAGTGATCCATCAGCATGGCGACCTGGGTGCAGGCGCGATTCAGAATCCAGGCGCCCAGCGGGACAATCAGCCCGGTCGTCTCGGCAATGGGAATGAATTCGGCAGGGCTCAGAGATTCTCCGCCGCCGATTTCCCAGCGAACAAGGGCTTCAACGCCTTCAATCGTGCCATCGGAGGTACTTACGATGGGCTGGTATTCCAGCCTGAATTCTTCAGCGCCTGGCGTCGCATCGATGGCACTGCGCAGGCGACTGGTAATAAACAGTTTGCGTTGTGCTATCCGGGTGAGTTCATCGTCGTAGTAGCGGACCTGATCGCGGCCCGACTCCTTTGCGTGATACATCGCCGAGTCAGCGTGCTGAATCAGCGCGGTTGCCGACGCACCGTCGCGCGGAAACACCGCGACCCCAACGCTGCATGACACACGAATGGAGTGATCATCAATTTCGTAGGGCTGACGCAAGGCAACGCAGATCCGGTCTGCGGCGCCGAAGGCCACTTCCGATTTTCCGATGCGTGGCAGGAGTGCAGTGAACTCGTCACCCCCCAGCCGGGCAGCTTGCAGTTCGTTCTCTGAATTAGCCATGCGGCTGACCGTGTCGGAAGCTCTCAATACGCCCGTGATCCTGCGTGCCGCTTCGATCAGCACGGCGTCGCCTACCTCGTGACCCAGGCTATCGTTGACGCCCTTGAAGCCGTCCACGTCGATGTACATCAGCATCATGCCCTTGCCTTCTCGCCGGGCAATATTCAGTTCGGTCTCAAGTTGCAGCATGAATCCGCGTCGGTTCCTCAGGCCGGTGAGGCTGTCAAAATTCGCGAGACGGGTGATGCGTCGTTCGCGGTCTGAAATCTGCCGCATGAGATTGTTGAAACCGGTGGATAGCTGATCGACCTCTGAAATGTCCGAATTCTGTGCTCGGAGCGAGTAGTCGGCGGAGTCCGACACATGCGTCATCAGCTGGCTGAGTTTCTTCAACGGCGTAGAGATGGAGCTGTTTAGCCGGCCCAGACCCAGCGATACCAATGACATGATCAGGACCAGACTGATACACACTGTACTGGTGATGGCGGCGGTTTCGCGTACGACCTGGCTCGTGCTGACCAGCATGTCCAGCCTTCCGAGTGTCTGGCCGCGATAACTAATGCTTTGCGAAATAGAAATGGGTTTGGGCTGCAGGAGCAACCATTGCTCGTCGATCAGGCGGTCCGCGTCTGCCTGCCGATACGTCATCGTCTGAGTGTCGTCACCAGTGCGATGCACCTTGGCGGATTGGACGCCCGCCGAGTCAGACAAGCTGTCCAGATAGCTCGCGATCGCTTCGCGATCATTGAATACCAGGGCCGGCGACAAGTAGTCCGCCAGTGATCTTGCCTTTAGGCGGTGGGCCTCAATCAGGCTGCTTCTCAGGCTGGAACTGACCGTGGCGACAACGATAACCACCGTCGCCAGGAAAGCAAGAGCCAGGACTTTGAGATTGATTTTGAACAGGCGCGCGCTGACAGACTCTGCCGCAGAGTGACAATCTGCGGCACGCCGCTCGCGCTCATTTAGCTGATGTTCAGAAATAATCCATCACTCCCTCGCTGCGCCGATCGCATGGGAATACGCGTCGGTGGCCCCCTGCGTTACGGGCCTTGCCGATAGGCCAAGACCGCAAGCGCTTGATCTGGAAACGCTCTACCCTTTTCTTGTGTTGAGATTGTTGCGCCCACCAACTTCGATGTGTATCTCTAGCGCCAGAAGGCCGCTGTCGCCCGACCAAGTACCTGATCGGGCCGTCGGGTTTCGGGTGCTTTCATTAATTTGCAGCATTTGCAGTATCAGGCAAGCACTGTGCCTCTGGCGCATCGACGAATGTCTGGTTGCCATGATTGACGTAGGCTTTCGTCTCGAGGAGTGACTCACGATCTGACACACGACCGGGCAGCACAAGGCAGGCAGATCCAGCAGAGATAAATTGATGGACGCATTACTCCTCTCGCGAATCCAGTTTGGTTTCACCATCGGGTTCCATATTCTTTTTCCGACGCTGACCATCGGTCTGGCCTGGTTTCTGGTTTTCTTCGAATGGCGCTGGAAACGTTCCCGGCAAGCCTACTGGCTTGAGCTGTATCGCTTCTGGGTCAAGATCTTTGCTTTGACCTTCGGCATGGGCGTGGTATCGGGGCTGGTGCTGTCGTATGAGTTTGGCACCAATTTCAGCCGATTCTCTGACATGGCCGGCCCTGTTCTGGGGCCGCTCCTGTCCGTAGAGGTGTTGACCGCTTTTTTTGTAGAGGCCGGCTTTCTCGGCATCATGCTCTTTGGCTGGGACAAGGTAGGTCCCAGGCTGCATTTCCTGGCCACGTTGCTGGTGGCCCTAGGTACCAGTAACTCCGCGTTCTGGATCCTGTCAGCCAACAGTTTCATGCATACCCCTCAGGGTGCTGTATGGGTGGATGGCCAGCTCGTTCCGCAGGACTGGTGGCAGGTCGTCTTCAATCCTTCATTCGGATACCGGCTGGTGCATATGCTCCTTGCCTCGCTGCTGACCACGGCGCTGGTCGTCGCCGGTGGGTCAGCCTGGTGTCTGGCCAAGGATGTTTATCGGGGCGCTGGATTGGCGGGCCTACGCAGTGCCATCACCGTGCTCGCCATCGTTGCCCCGCTGCAGATTGTGGTAGGTGATTTCCACGGTCTGAACGTTCGCGAGCATCAGCCGATGAAGGTGGCGGCGATGGAGGGCTTGTGGGAGACACGCACCCAGGCCCCGCTGCTTTTATTCGCCATTCCAGATGAATCTGCTGAGCGCAATGATCTGGAAATCGCCATACCCGGGTTGGCCAGCCTGATTCTCACGCATTCGTTTGACGGCGAGGTGCAGGGGCTGAAGGAAGTTGCTGCGGAAATGCGCCCCCCGGTGCTGCCGGTGTTTTTCGGCTTTCGCATCATGGTCGCACTGGGTTTAGTTTTCCTTGCGCTCGGTGCGTGGGGCGTGTGGCGCTGGTGGGGCGGGAAGCTCGAAACCGACGCCAGAATGCTGAGGGCCTTCATGCTTGCAACGCCGCTCGGATTCATCGCTACGTTGGCGGGGTGGATCGTGGCTGAGACTGGCCGCCAGCCATGGCTGATCAACGGACTGATCCTGACCCGGGACGGTGCCTCGGATATCTCCGCGGCGACCGTGGCAACTTCGCTGACCCTGTTCGTCATTGTGTACTGCATCCTGTTCTTCGCTTACGTCTACTTTGTACTGGCATTGGTCAGAACCGGACCGAACCTGCCTGCGCATCACCCGAAAGCTATTCGCGGTGCGCGACCCGGAGAATTGCGGGAAGAAGACTCCGAAGCTGACGAGGGGCGCAACTGATATGGACCTGACCCTCATCCTCGCTGGCGTGATCGTGTTTGGCCTGGGCGCTTACGTCATTCTCGATGGCTTTGATCTTGGCGTGGGCATCTTGATGCCGTGGCTGCCGGACGAAGATTGCCGTGACATTGCGGTGGCCAGCATCACGCCTGTCTGGGACGGCAACGAAACCTGGCTGATCCTGGGCGGCGCCGTGTTGTTTGGCGCCTTCCCGCTGGCGTATGCGATTGCACTGCCCGCGTTTTATATACCGACCATGGCGATGTTGTTTGCCCTGATCTTTCGCGGCGTCGCATTTGAGTTTCGGGTCAAGGCAAAGCGCACGCGAGCCTGGTGGAACCTGGCGTTGTCTGCGGGCTCGACGCTAGCGGCTTTCTCGCAGGGACTGATCCTGGGCGGGCTGCTGGAAGGCGTGAAAATCGAGGGGCGGGCATTTGCGGGCGGCCCATTTGACTGGCTCACGCCGTTTTCCGTGGTGACCGGGCTTGGCATGGTCAGTGGCTATGTATTGCTGGGCGCGACCTGGCTTAACCTGAAAACCAAGGGATATTTGAAAGCCTATGCGCGCCGCTGCGCCCATCTGGGCCTGTACGCCTCGCTTGTTGCGCTCGCAGTGGTTTCCATCTACACGCCACTCAAGTTCCCGGAGATTGCGCAGCGATGGTTCGGTGACAACAACTGGTTGAGTCTGGCGCCGGTGCCGCTGGCGACGGCGGTCGTTGCGATCTCGCTGTTTCGCGAACTGCGCCGGCACAGTGATGCAGCGCCGTTCTTCTACGCCATTGCCCTTTTCGCGCTCGGCTATATCGGTATTGGCATCAGCCTGTGGCCACACATATTGCCGCCCAGCCTCAGTATCTATGACGCTGCTGCGCCCGAAGCGTCTCAGATGTTCGTGCTGGTGGCACTGGCATTTTCATTGCCCATGGTCCTGATCTACACCGCTTACGCATACTGGGTGTTCCGCGGCAAGGTTGAATCCGGTGATGGCTACGGACACTGAGCGCTCCGCATCAGGGCGCAACGCAAAGCGCTTGCGGCAATGGCTCTGGTTCGTCGCGCTATGGGCTGGGGGCGTGTTGCTGCTGCTGGTGGTGTCGTCGATATTTCGAGGCCTGATATCCGCTGTCGGTTAGCGCGGCTGCTCAGGCCAGCGTGTCCCCACCACGATATCTCGATCGCGCAAACTGGCCAGGAGTGCCTGCCCGCCTTCGATGACCTGTTCGGGCTGCGGATGATTCAACTCAGTCGCAATCTGTTGCATGAGTTGGCTGCCACTTGAAGTTGGATTTTCCTCAATCAGCTGCAACAGGCGTGCTGTGACAGCGTTGATCTCCATGAACTTCACCGCGTATTGGCGCGTCCGGTAGACGACCAGATAGCTCGGCTCGGCTGGCGGCTGCTCCGGTTGGAAGTCGACGCTGATGCGGTGGACCGGCCACACGTATGCCATGGGCCAGGCCAGCGGTGAGACCATCGGCGGCGCCTGCATCGGGTCACCATTGGGATCTGCCAGTTCCGGCGTCAGTTCTTCCTCCGAAACGCTGAGCGCCAGTTCAACCCATTCGTAGTGGGCCAGTTCGCACAAGAAGGGGGGATCGTCAGGGTGCTCACCGCGTTCCGACTGCAGGTAATGCAGGAACTCCTCAGGCATCTCATGAAACAGCGGCGAGCGCGCCTGATGCCGCGTGTAGTAATCACGAATGCGTGCATGCCAGACCGCGTCGCTCGACAGCTTCCTCAACACCGGGTAGGCATTGGCCAGAAAGCTTTCCACATTGTTGTAGAACAACTCGCGATAAATTTTCAGTCGCCGATCTTCAATGCCTTCCGGTGCGCGGTGCAATTCGGGGTTTCTCAGATGCGCTGCAAACGCGTACTGCAATTCCTGAAAATGGGGTCGGGCCGTTGGGTCAGACATTGAGCGCTTCCCGTAGGCTCACGTCCGGCCGCGAGGCGTGCCTGGCCTGAATCTGGCGGATATGGTTGATCTCTTCCATCAACTCCGCCATCGGCGGGATACTGAAATCTCGTTCCAGCAGCGTGGGTTTGACACCGCAGCGTGCATAGGCGCGGTCCAGCAGCTTCCAGACCGGATCAATGACATTGGAGGCGTGCGTGTCCACCCGCAGGTCTTCGGCTTCCACATAGTGTCCGGCGATATGAATGTAACGAACGCGCTCGTGTGGCAGCCGGTCAAGAAACTCCATTGCATCGTAGCGATGGTTGATGCTGTTGACGCAGATATTGTTGACGTCCAGTAGCAGATCGCAGTCGGCCCGCTCTATCACCGCCCGAATGAAATCGATCTCGCTCATTTCCTGCCCGGGCGCTGCGTAGTAGCTAGCGTTCTCGAGCGCGATGCGCCGCTCCAGAATGTCTTGCACCCGCCTGACGCGATCGGCCACGTACTCGACAGCTTCGGATGTAAATGGGATCGGCATCAGGTCATAGAGGTGACCATCGTCGGAGCAGTAGGTGAGGTGCTCGGTGTAGTCCTGAATCTGGTGCAGATCCAGAAAATTTTTCAAATTCTTGCAGAAGTCTTCGTCCAGATCGGCCGGGCTGCCGATAGACAGTGAGAGCCCGTGGGTCACGAATGGAAATCGCTCGGTGAGCGCGCGCAGGTCGCGAGCGGCAGTACCGCCGCGGCCCATCCAGTTCTCCGGTGCAATTTCCAGAAATTGGATGTCGTCCGCTGTCACCTCAGCCAGCGGCTTGATCAATTCACGCCTCAGGCCCAGGCCTGCGCCGTGGATGTTTGCGATGGTGCTCACAGAAACCGTTCTCGCTCCATGTTGTGCTGCATGCTTGGGTTAATGAAAAAAGCCCGACGGCACCCCAAGGCGCCGCCGGGCTGAACTGCAGGCTAGAAAATAGCGGGCAGTTTGGCTAGCGGCTGATTACTTCTTCTCGCCGCACTTGCCTTCACCGCACTTGCCTTCGCCATCCTTCTTTTCACCGCACTTACCTTCACCACACTTGCCTTCGCCGCACTTGCCTTCACCGGCAACCTGATAGCCGGAACCAAGGTCTGCTGTCTGGAAAACGGACGCCTGAGTGGCAGCAGTGCTCAGCAGAAAGGCGGCGCCAAGGGCTACGGCCAGCGGTTTCTTGGAAGTCATCTTGCTCATTGTGAATCTCCTTACTTTGATCAAAGCCCGCTTGGGGCCGGTTGGGGTACAACGGGGGTAATGCGGTTATCTGTTATGGGTTACGTGGCGCAGCCGTCAGTGGACGCAGCGGGGGTTCTGGCGGGCCGCGTAATCCAGTAGTCGATACTCAACCAGCGACCGGCACCGGTGAAGAGTAGAGACAGCAACATGATGAAATAGGTTGCACCAAACTCGATTCCGTTATTGAGCATGACCAGTCGACCATGCTCGGTGAGGTACTCGTAATTGCCATGTTCCCGTAACAGATTCTTTGCAATCGTCAGGCGGTCGGCAGCTTCCATGGTCCTCTCCGTCGCGAAAATGCCGTGTGGCTCTGCAATTGCCAGCCAGCCGTTGCTCCAATGCACTGTGAAAATGGCGACGAGCATCGTAATCATCAATGGAATGCTGATGAGGCGGACGCCCAGACCCGTCAGCAACAGGACCGCGCCGGCCAATTCCGTACCGGTCGCCAGAGCGGCCAGAATCTCGGGGAACGGCAGGCCCAGCCCCCATTCACTGTTGCCGAACCACTCTATGGTGTCGTCGAAACTCGTGAACTTGCTCCAGCCAGCCATCCAGAACACCGGGGCCAGGTAAATCCGGAACAGAAGGGGGGCAATGAAATCGAATTGCAACAGCGCATTGACGCCGCTATTCCAGAGTGTCCGGGGACTTGTCGTGCTGTTTTCCATGATTCACATGCTAGCCTTCCGGGCCACACCATCGTGTATCCATAGGTCCGCGCTCCATGACGGAACGTACAGATGAAGCGTTACTGGACGGCATCCTGGCCGCCTACCAGCTGCACGCCCGAATCACCGATAACATGCGGTATTGCGGGCAGTGGCGCGATTGGGATGCGCAGGCCCCGGCGGGCACAGCGTGGTTTCATCTGCTTGATCAGGGCGAATGCTGGATGAAGGTGGAAGGCTGCAAGCAGCCGGTCAGGCTGGGTGCCGGTGATCTGGTGGTCCTGGCCCGTGGCACCGCGCACGTTCTGACGCCAGTCAAGAGCGAGGCTGGAAAACTCAATGAGGACAGCTACACCACCATGTTGTGTGGTGAATTCAGCTTTGAATCCACCAGCGGAAACCCAGTGATGTCAGCCCTGCCGGATGTCATGCATGTTCGCGGGGAGGAGTCTGGTGGTGCCTATCGGCAGCTTGCGCAGCTGCTGGTCAATGAAGCCAATCAGGGCGGTTTTGGCAGTCAGGCAGTGATGGATCGTTTGGCCGACGCCTTGTTTGTCATGGCGCTTCGCCAACACCTTGCTACAACGCCCACGCGGCGCGGTTTATTTGCCGCATTGGCTGATTCCCGGCTCAAGAAAGCACTGGATGTGATTCATAACCGCCCCGGTGAAGATTGGACCGTCGCTTCTTTGGCAGAGGTGGCCTGTCTGTCTCGCACGGCATTTGCAGAACGATTTGCAGAAGTTCTGGAAGAAACCCCATATCAGTACCTGACGCGCTGGCGCATGGCGCAAGCCTTGAAGTTGTTGCGCGATCCGCGTCTGTCCGTTGCCCATGTTGCCGAGCGACTCGGGTATCAGACCGAGGCGGCGTTTCGGCGCAGTTTCAAGCGCGTGCATGGCTATGGACCTGGCAGCGTGCGGCGCAAGGCCGCCTAGCGCTGCCTAGTTCTTGGGGCCGTCAGCACCGGCGCTCAGATCATCGTCTGCGTGCTTGCGCTCTTCGTGTGCCAGAAAATGTGCAAGGGCAGGGAGCACCACAATGGCGCCCACCATGTTCGCCGTGAAAGCGAAGACAAGGATGATCCCCATGTCGCGTTGAAACTGGAGTTCGGAGAACATCCACAAGGCGACGCCTGTGCCCAGACCCGCGCCGGTGAAGAGCGTTGCCTTTCCGGTGGTACGCATCTTCTGATAGTAGGCCTCGGTCAGCGTCAGACCGCGACGCAGGCCAGAGGCAATAACCGAGTAACTGTAGACGCCGTAATCCACGCCGATGCCAGTTGCCAGCGCGAGGACGGGCAGTGTCGCCACCTTCTGGCCAATGCCAAGCGCCACCATCAGCGCGTATCCCAGCAGGGTGACCAGTGCCAAGGGAAGAATGACGCAGAGCACGCCCGAAAGCGTCCTGAATGAGAGCCAGAGAAAAACCGCGATCACCGCATAGACCCAGGCCACCACGCGAATTTCGTTACGGGCGACTTCTTCATTCGTCGCTGCCATGACGCCAATGTTTCCGGAAGCCAGGCGCAGATTTACGCGATCATCCTGCTGAAGCTCATCACGATAAAACTTCACTGCCTCGATCAGGGCAGTGATGGTGGGGGCTTTGTGGTCGGTTGTGAAGATAAAGAGCGCCAATGCATCACAGGTGTCGGTCAGAAACCCCGTTGTCGTCGGGACCAGGGCTGTGATCTGTGCCAGCGATTGCGGATTGCGTGGCAGGCGTTCGGCGTCCAGCCTGCCCTCGCTCAGGCCAGAGTTGGCGAGCTTGGCCAGTTCGATGAGCGAGAGCACATCGCGCACGCCCGGCTGGTTTTTCATGTACCAGCTGAAGCGATCCATCTCGGACATCACGGCGTAGTCGATGCAGCCATCTTCAAAGGACTCGCCAATGATCTTGAGGTGGTCCACGCCCATGGCAAAGTTGGCGGCAATGGCGCGTGCGTCCTGATTGAAGCGCGAGTCTGGCCGCAGCTCGGGTACGCCTTCGGTGGTGTCGCCGATCTGCAGTTTCGGATACTGGATCAGGCCGAACACGGTCAGCCCCGCGCAGATCACCAGCACGACGATTGCAGGGCCACGCTGGGTCAGAACCGACATGCGCTTGAACACCGCATCGCCAAGCCGGTCGCGCTTGGCCTGCGCGGCGCGAAATCCATCGACGTCGGGAATGTGCAGATAGGACAGGATGATCGGCAACAACATCTTGTTGACCACAATCACGCCCAGCATGCCGAACGCGGCATTGACGGACATTTCCCGAATGACCTGGATATTGATCAGATAGATGGTCGCAAAGCCTGCGATGTCGGTGATCAGCGCAATCACGCCGGGAATCGCCAGCGCGCGAAAAGTCCACAGTGCCGCCTGCTGATTGCCGGCCCGGTTTTGCGTCACTTCATGCGCCCAGGAACTGACGTACTGAACGCCGTGACTCACTGACACTGCCATGATCAGGAAGGGCACCAGCATCGCGAAGGGATCCAGCCCATAGCCCATCAGATTGAGCAAACCCAGTTCCCAGGTGCAGGCGACCAGCGATGTGCCCACCACCAGCATTGCCAATCCAAACGAGCCCACGTAGAGCCAGAGCAAAGCGCCCATGATCAGCAGCGCAATGATGAAGAAACCAGCTACTTCCAGGCTGGCCTTGGTCATGTCATCGACAACCTTTGCGAAGCCGACGATGTGTACCGTGATGTCGTCTGTCTCGTATGCGCGGCGAATCTGCTCCAGCTTCTCGCCCACTTTCGTGTAGTCCAGTCCGGCTTCCGGCGATTCATTGCGCATCAGCAGATCGGATGCGCTACTCATCTTCTCACTGAACGAGCCTGCTCCGGACCATATGCTCTGCAATTGCTCCAGCAGGGATTTCTCGGCATCGCGGGCGGCCTGCACGGTGCCGGCTGTGGGGTCCTGCTCAAGCAGTTCGAGCTGGATCAGCGCGGTGCTCTGGTCTTGCGAGACCAGCCGCCCGATGACATTGGCCTTGGCTACATTGGCGCGAATCCGCGCCATCATCTCTGGCGATGGTTCGTAGTTGGACGGGATGACGTTCTCGCCACGCAGTCCGCCTTCAACCACTTCGATATACAGAATACTGGGCGAAAAAATGGAGGTGACCCGAGCACGGTCCACACCCGGAATGAAGAAGGCATCGTCCGAAGCCTGGCGCAGCGTCTCCATGAATGCCGGCTCGTAAATGTCGCCCTCATGATTGTGCAGGGCAATCAACACGGTGTTGGCGCCGCCAAATTCCTGGTAGTAGTCGGTGAAGGTCTCCATGTAGGGATGGGCCTTCGGCACCATCTTCAGCCAGCCTGCGTTGGGCCTGAGCTGTGCCGCATTCCAGGCAAAAAAGACGGTGAGCAGAATCAGCACGCTCAGCGTTGCCGTGCGCCAGCGGAACAGCAGTGGCTCCACCAGGCGCAGCAGCGTTCGGGTGAAGCTTCCGGACGTGGTTGCAGCGGTCATGGTGCGGGCCCCAGCTTGCTCACGCCACGGCGACCCACGGCGATCACTTGACCCTTGAATAGCACCGCCTTGCTCAGTGTTTCATTTGAGTCCGCTTCTGTGGGGCTCAACCGGCCGCTGGCGGTGTCCAGCACGGTGGCGATGCCGTTGACGCCGATCAGCAAGGCGCGGTGCGGGCCGATGCTGAGTCCGCCGAACAGACTTTCTTTGGCCTCGGCCTGGGCGTGTTGCCAGCCCATCTCGGCAAGCTGCTGTGCATCAGCTACGGTGACGCGCTCGTAGGGGTCCCAGGCATCGATGTCGATCAGTGCGCACAGATCAATATTGCGGGCCTGATAGACGTTGCCGCGCATGCCAAAAGTGCTCAGACCTTTCTCGCCGTGCGCCAGCGCGCCGAACAGACTGCCTTCATAGGGAAAATCCAGCACGCCCCAATGCCCGCCGAGATCCTTGGAACGCGCCATTAATCCACGTTCGCCAAGGACGACAAGGGAGCCATCGCCGAGTCGAACCAGTGCGTTGAAGTGCATGCCGAGGGCGGTCAGGTCGGACTCCACCACCTGCCAGCTCTGACCGCCATCGTCGCTGCGCAGCATCTGGCCATAAGCGCCCACTGAGATGGCGTGATGCTCATCGAGAAACAGAAGGTCATAAAGGGCACGCGCCGTCGTATCACGATGACGAAGCATCCAGCTCAATCCGCCATCCTGAGTTTGCAGAATGCTCGCGTCATAACCCAGTGCCCAGCCGGACTGAGCGTCTGTGAAGACGACGCGGGTGAGCATGGTGTCCACCGGTGAGGGCATCTGCTTCCATGTGTCGCCGTCTTGCGACCTCAGGATGACGCCGAACTGACCCACCGCAACCAGGCTCTCGCCAGCAACAGCAATATCGAGCAATCGGTTCTCTGCGGCCTTCGGCGCAGGCAATGCTGCCGACGGACTATCCTCCGGGCGTGCTTCTGACATGGCCGCGCCGGACAACAGGATGCACGCGACCGCGAACAACTTCGCGCCCAAGCTTTGCACGTCACGACACATTGCTAGCGTCATTCGCGTGGGCAATTTATGAAGAGAGACGTATGCGGAAAATCTAGCGTGTGCGCGCCTTCTTCTTCAGCGCTGAGGGCTTGAACTCCGAGTCCTTGTAGCTCACCTCAAAATCCGAGATGGCGTCTTCATTGGTCAGGCTGGTGAGGAAATAGCGCTTGGATTGCAGATCGTAGATGGTTTCAGGGATGCCGGTGACGGTGGGAATGAAAGGCACGGTCAGAAGATGTGCTTCTTGTACTTTCCAGAGTTCGCCGCGCGTGTCGTAGCAGTCCACGATGGCAATCGCCCAGGAGTCTTCATCCAGATAAAAGCGGCGCTTTCCAAAGCGATGGCGCTGGCCGGACTTGAGCGTGGCTTCAACCACCCAGACGCGGTGCAATTCGTAGCGCGCCAGATCCTGGTTGATATGGCCCGCGCGGATAATGTCCTTGTACTTGAAGGTGGGGCTGTTGAGCATCCACGAGTTGTAGGGGATGAGTACTTCCTTCTTGCCAACCAGCTTCCAATCGAAGCGATCCAGCGCGCCATTGAAAACGTCGATTTGGTCGTTGAACTGTTCGCCATCGGAGCCGATGGAAGGATTGTCATAACCCACATCAGGCGCGCGATTCACGCGGGCGATGCCTGGCGAATAAATCCAGGCATTACGAGTCAGGCCCGCGCCACCAGCGGTTTCGTGCACCAGAATCACCTGGCCGGCAGATCGCGGCGGTTCCAGTACTTCCTGAAGATAGTACGCAAAGAGTCCGCCGGACTCGATGGTTTCTGGCTCGTCCAGATTGGCGTACTTGAACTTCACATCCTCGACCAGTTTGCTGATCTTGTAGTCGCCGTCGGCTTTTACGATGGCCTGGTTGTTGAAGCGGCGCACCGCCGAACCGCGAAATTTAAGTTTGTGATTCCAGATGGGCTCGGCGCCAGTCTTTGGAATCGGGAACGGGAAGCCTAGTTCGGCTCCTTCGATCTCGTCGGTTCCCTTGAGCGTGGCGCGCGTGGCGTTGGCAATGCTCGCCTTGTTGATAGCCTCCGGGAAGAAGGCATTGCGAAAGCTTGGAAAGACCAGCATCCGATAATCCGGGTAGGTCTTGAACATGGCCTTGTGACCTTCGCTGAGCAGTTTCTCGTACTGGGCGAGGTTGTTGTTGGTGATGACATACAGTGGCTTGATCGAATCCAGCACACCCTTGCTTCCAGGTGTCTTGTAGTCGAGAAAGCCACGCACATAAGACGGCATGTACTTCATCATCAGATCATTGGCGGCAACCCGGGTCTTGGGATCGTCGATGATGCTGACAATCTCCAGCACCTTGCCGATATCGAACGCGGCCACCATGCGTGACAGGAAGGCTTCGCCGCTCTCGGCCTTGAGTTGCTTGATGACAGCCACGATGTCGTCGCGCATCTGCGGCAACTTGAGCGCGCCAGACTTTGCACTTGCCAGAAGGCCGTCCACACTCTTGCCGCCGCGGGAGGCCAGCACCTTGTCGAAGTCCGCCTTCAGGGACGCATCTGCAGACAGCATCTGCCCGACGATGTCGAGCACTTCACCTGCCTTGGCGGGTTCGGCGTCCATGATGGCTTGCGCCTGCACCAGCATATCGCCCACCACTGCGGGGTCGCCGATCATGTTCTGGATGTCCTTGACCAGTCGCTGACGCAGGTTTTCCAGGTCTGCACGGGTGAGTTTGAGCATGTCCGCAGAGAAGGCGGCCTTGCCGGTCCACTCTGGAATGCTTCCATCGGCGTTCCCCGCTCGCTCGGCGCCGACAGCGGTCAGTTCCTTGCCCAGTCGCGCCGCCTCCTCCGGAGTTACTGCGGCAGACGCCCCCGCACTGATCAGCGTGGAAACGAATGCGACCGAAACCAGCTTGTTCATCCTCATACGCATGAGTCCTTGGTCTAATCCAGTGGGCAATTCCCGCCCACTTTCTGGAGCCACATTATCGGTGCCATTTAGTGCGCGGCTGTGAGCGGCTACTGTGCCAGAATGCTTGGCAACTTGGGCCAACATGCAGGACAGATGGGCGAACGATCAGGCAAGACTGGGAAGCGGTCGGTGGTGTCCCGCACTGCCGTGCCGGTGTCCTATGTCGTGCTGGGCCTGAACATTGCCCAGGATCTGGGTGTTGAGATATCCGCTTTGCTCAAAGACGCCGGCATGTCTTCCAGTGAGCTGGAGCGGCCTGATGCGCGGGTATCGCTATTGCAGTGCCTGCGCCTGATTTTCCGCGTCATTCGACAGACATCGGATCACGCCTGCCTCGGGTACGAATTTGGACTACGCAGCAATCTGGCAGCACATGGCAATGTTGGCTTTGGCCTGATGAGCCATGCCACGGTAGGCGAAGCTCTGGCGTTCGGGCTCAAGTATGGACGCCTGCGCAACCCGATTTTGAAGTTGGAACTGAGCGTGGAGCAGGACGAGGCGATCATCGAGGTGCGACCCGGCCTGCCACTGGGACCCCTGCGACAGAAGGCCGTGGACGCTGTGCTGATCTCTCTGGTGCGTATCGGTCGGCAGCTCAGCGGCAGCTTCAAACCGGAGCTCACCTTGCATTTCAAGTGTGCAGAGCCTGCACACTATTCGCGCTACCGGCACCGGCTACCGCCCACCTTTTTCAAGGCAAGCGCCAACCAGCTGCGTTTTCCGGCTGAGTACCTGAGCCGACCATTGCATACCCGAGATTCGACCTCGGCCCGGATGATGGCCAAGCAGTGCGCGCGTGACCTGATCTTGATCGATGACGGTGCAGATCTGGATGAAAGGGTTCGAGTCATTCTGCAGAACGCCGAAGGTCAGTATCCCAATCTAGATGCCGTGGCTTCGCAGTTGCACATGTCGGGCCGTAGCCTCAAACGCAAGCTGAAACATCGGGGTTTGTGTTTTCTCGACCTCATGGAAGAAGCCCGAAAACGGGACAGTCTGGCTTTGCTTGGAGACGAGAGTCTGACGATCAGCGCAGTGGCGCAAAGAGTGGGATACAGCGATCCCGCAAGTTTCACCCGAGCTTTTCGCAAGTGGACCGGGCGCACCCCGAGCGACTGGCGTAGCGCCCCCAGCTGACGCTGGCCCAAATTGCGGATCAATCTGGCGCACTGCGTTCTCACGCTTGGCGCCGCTGCTCGCGTAGATTGCCGCTTTTCGTGTCAGGAGTCGGGGTGTGAAAGATCGGATCATTGTCATCACGGGCGCATCCAGCGGCATCGGTGAGCAAGCCGCGCTGCAACTGGCGGCGCGTGGCGCGAATGTCTGTCTGGTGGCGCGAAGGGCCGATGAGCTTGCGCGCGTGCAGCAGCAGATCCTGTCAGAGGGAGGTCGCGCTGACATCTATGCAGCAGACCTGTCGGAGGAGGAGGAAGTCGATCGTTGTGCAGCCACCATTCTTGCCAAGCACGGTCGGGTCGACGTGCTGGTTAACAATGCAGGCCGTTCCATCCGGCGTTCCATTCGCCAGTCTCTTGATCGCGACCATGATTTTCAACGCACCATGCAGATCAATTACTTTGCAGCAGTGCGGCTGAGCATGAGACTGCTGCCGCAGATGATCGAGCGTGGTGACGGACATATCCTCAATGTCACCAGCATGGCGGTTCAGGCCGCGACGCCGGGTTACGCTGCATACGTTGCGAGCAAGTGTGCTTTGGAGGGTTATTCGCGGGTGCTGGCATCGGAAATGGCGGATCGCGGGGTTCACGTCACGCTGATTCGTTATCCACTGGTACGTACCCCCATGAGCCAGGCGACCGACGTTTACAAGAAGCTTCCCCTGATGAAGCCGGACAAGGCTGCGCGATGGATTGTTCGCGCCATAGAACAACGACCGGCAAGAGTCGGCACACTGCTTGGCGAGGTGATTGAAACCGCCAACGTGCTGATGCCGGCAACGACGGGGCGCTGGACGGGCCGTGTGTATCGGTTTATGGGGCGACGGCAACGCAGCACATAAGGCCTGAGTACCGGCTTTGCTCCTCCGAACTGACTAGCGAGAAGAGGCTTTGCGGGGTGGTTTCTTCTGCGCTGCGGGCTGTCCGGCCTGCGTCAGGTAACCCACAATCATTGCCGTTATCTGTTCAATGACGTCCTGACGGTTGAGATATGCCGGTGGGTCGCTGAAATAGCGGATGCCGGTGAAGATGGCACTGTTGAATGCAACGTACAGAACTGCCGGCAGGTTCTGAAATTTCCAGGCACCGTGGTGGCGCAACAAATACAGGTGCAGCTTTTCCTTCAGGAAGGTCTCAACTGCGTGTGCGGATTGCATGGTGCGTTCGTGATACCAGCCGCGCGCCAGTTCCAGGTTCAGGCCGCGGCGGGATTCGAACACGTCAAAGACGGCGGTGAGCGCAGATTCGAGCAGGGTGTGCAGATCATCATCCAAGTGAGCATCCATCGCGGTGCCAATGGCACTGATCAATTCGGCCTCGAAACGCGCCATCACCGCATCCAGCAGGGCTTCCTTGTTGCTGAAATACTGATAGAGCGAGCCGACGCTGACACCTGCGCGCGCTGCCACCTGATTGGTCGTGGTGTCAGTCAGGCCGCGTTCGGCAATGGTGAGCGCGGTTGCCTCAACCAGGGCATCGACCATCACGCGAGACCTTTTTTGCAGGGGTTTCTTGCGCATGTCTTTGGAGTGGGCAGATAACGCGAATTGAATGCGAGCAGATTATCGCATTAGGGTCCGGGCCTCTAGTTACGCAACGGCAGGCCAATGAACACAGCAACTTCCTTCATCCCCCGGCGTCATGGCATTGATGTCGAGTACGGGCGTCGTACTGCGCGCCCGCTACGTCGATTCATTCGCGGTAATCCGGAGCCCAGCGAGGCGCGGTGGCGCGCCATTGGCGAAGGGCTGATGCAAGGCGATCCGCTGGCGGACGAACTACTGGTCCAGATGCAGGCACAAGGGATGCCCAAGGCCATGAAGGATTTCCAGGCCTGCCTGCAACACGGCATGGGTTCAATGAAGAGCGCTGATCCGGCACTTCGCGCTTTTTTCGAAACTGTCGAGCAATCACCCCCCTGGCTGGACCGCGAAAAGCTCGCCGAAGGCGCCCGGGTCTTTCAATCCATGGGAATGACGTCGCACTTCATCTTGCGTAACGTCTCATTGATGGGCGGTTATCAGGCCTCAGCATTCAACAAGACCCTGATTCTGACCGGCGCGCTTAATGCCGGCGCTTCGCGTCGCGTGGCAGAGACATTGAAGTGGGTGGTCAGTGCGACTGGAACCGGTGCCATGGATATTGGCGCCGAGGGATATCGAGACACGCTGCACGTGCGTCTGATCCACGCCATGATCCGTCGTCGGGTGGCGGCATTACCCGACTGGGATGCCGCAGAGATGGGATTGCCGATCAACCAGACCGATATGGCCGCAACCTGGTTGGCTTTCAGCGCCCTGCTGCTCATGGGTGTGCGCGTGATGGGCATGCCCATCACGCGAGATGAGGCGCACGCCGTCATGCACCTGTGGAAGTACATCTGCTGGCTGATGGGCGTCGACCAGAGTTGGCTCACGGACGACGAGATGCAGGGGCGTCACCTGCTGTACCAGATGTTGATTGCGCAAACGCCGCCCGACCACACCAGTGTGCAGTTGGGTAGCGCGCTGATGAATGAGGCACTCGCGCTGCCTTATCCCGGAATGCGGTCGTTGCGAGCACGATATGAATCTGCCCGTCATCTGAGCGTGACGCGACTCTTCACAGGGCGCGAAGGCATGAAGGCGCTAGGCCTGCCTCCCAACACATTGCCGTGGTATCCGATTGCCAGTGCGCCGTTTCGGTTTGCCTGGCACTTGGCACATCGAGTGATTCCGGGTGGCGCGGCAAGGGCGCGCAGAGTGGGCCGCAAGACGCATGAGCAACTGGTCCGGCTTCACTTCAGTGGTCGCACGGGCTCCGTGCGACCACTGAATGAGGTTTGATGCCGCATGTGCTTAGAAGTTGTAGGTCAGGCTGACTGAAATGTTGTCGCGATCCTGCAACGGCTGATCTTCGCCATCAAAGTGCTGGTAGAGCAGGGTGCCGTTGAAGGACTCGCCAATATCAAACTGGAAGCCCGGGATGACCCAACGATTGCCTTCCACGTAGTTCTGCACCGGGAAGATGGTGGTGCCATAAATATCTTCGAACCAGAGCAGCGTGGGCTTGATGGTGACGCCGCTGTTGAAGACATTGCTGTACTTGAACTGCAGCAGGAAGCGCAGGCCGGCGGCGAAGTCATCGGCGAATCCATCCGTCTGCTGCGTCGGGTTGATGCGAGCCACCACTGACGGCGCATTGCAGCCACCGGTGTACTCCGCAGGATTGATTCCGGTGCAGTCGGCCCCAGGGCTTGGGTGCGTGTGCAGGTAGGTGCCCTGGAAATACAGGTCACCCTGCTTGGGCATGTCGATAATGTGCGTGAAACCAAACTCTGCCAGAAGCGTGACGTCGTCCGAGCCCAGCGTGCTGGGGAACAGCTTGAGCGCATTGATGACGAACTGGCCGACCTTCAGTTCTTCATAACCCTGCACGTACTCGCCGGGCTGGTATTCGTTGTTGTTCGCAATCGTGCGACCACGGAACTTGGTGAGGAATGACGGAATGAATGTTTCTGCGCCCGGAAGAATCGGGCCTGCTTCGAGCGGTGCCAGGGGAAGCTGTCCCACCAATGTCAGGAGATCGGCTGTCAGCAAAGACGGATCAAGTCCGGAGGCAACAACTGCGCCCAGCGCGGCAGCCTGCGACAGCTGGACATCATTGCGGCCGAAGGCCTGCTGGAAGCCGGCGTAGAACACATCCGAGATCAGGACCTGTGCGGGCAGGTTCGGTCGGTAGGAATATTCGCCGGACACAGACCATCCGAACAGTGTCGTATTGACGCTCACACCGTACATCTGAATGTCTTCCGGATAATCCAGCAACAGGGTCGCGGAGTTGATCGGCAGTGGGTCACCGGCAGGATTGATGTTGCCTGACGCATGTGGGTTGAACGGTGCACAGGCCGCCAGAGAAGTGACTGGATCGATGCCGTCACGCAGGCAGGTCGATTGCGCCTCGATGATCGAGAAATACGGTACACGGCTGTGATAGTTCAGGAAGTAGAAGCCGAACTCGGTGCCGTCGTTGAAGTCTTCTGCGTACCAATTGACCCGGGCGCCGAACTGGCCGGAATTACTCGGCGCGCGTGCGCTTTCACTCAGCGGAGAGTTGCGGGTACTGGACGACAGGGTGCGGAAGGGCTGTCCCGGAATGAACTGGTCATTCGGATCTTCTGGGAATTGCCCGAGGCTGAGCACCGGTCGGTAGTTGCTAATGCCTGCAGGATCGATGCTTGAGAAGAAGGTGCCGCTGGGCTGTACACGCGTGGCGTCCCAGTCGTACTGGTAGAGCAGTTCTGCGGTGACGTTATCAATGACGTCAGTGGTAAACAGCACCATTCCGGTCGGCACGGCCAGTTCACTCAGGTCAAAGCCCGGCTGGAGTGCGAGGATCGAATCCAGTGGGTTGATGGTGTCCAGGGTGTTGAACAGATGCAAATTGGCCTCCCCCCAGCGCAGGCGCTGGTTGCCCACCGAGACCGACATGAATCGCTCGCCTACTTCGAAGTTGTAGAGCAGGAAGGCTTCGCGGAATTCGCCTTTGAGACCGGCGCGTTTCTTGACGCTATCCGAGACGCTCTCACGGCCCGGCTGATACTGCGTGTTCTGGTGTTTGACGTCGAGGTTATAGTTGACCTCGTCATAGAAGCCGACATAGTTCAGCTTCAGGGTGAAGTCTCGCCAGCTTGTAGTGAACTGGGTGTTGATCTTGATCAGCGCGGACACCAGATCACCGTTGTCGTAATTCAGGTTTCCGTCATCACCCAGGGAGCCGAAATAGTGGCCTCTGGCATCGACCAGCCTTTGATTGGGCGCGGGGTCTCCAAACAGCGAAATGCAGTCGTCGTCGTAGGGTCCGAGGCTGGTGTCACCACCGCGATTACTGCAGAGATACTCCTGGCCTGGAACATTGAGCTTGCCAATCTGGCCACTGTCACGCGCTTCGAGTCGCCACGCGGCACCGGCAGTGACCTTGGTATTCCATGAAATTTCGGCCTCGCCGAACTCAAAATTCAGCGCTTGCGCGGGAATGGTGAGCGTTATGCCAACGCCGATAACGGCAGTTCTTGCCAGGTTCCTGACCATCCCGATCTCCTCAGATTATTTGTGCAGCGCTATGTGAATACAGGCCGAGGAGTCGTCCATTACGAGTGATGGCAGGTCCAGCGGCCCAGCGTGGCGATGTTAGGTGCAGGTGCGCTTTGGGCCAAGGGGAATGGCGCAGCCACCTAACGGCTCGTCGGCCAACCAAAATTAGCATGATGAGTGTGGGTTTACGTCGTGAGCCGGGGAAGCAGGACGAAGGTCCGGAAGTTGATAGACTCCGCGTCTACATTCGTCGGGCCGTTAGCTCAGTTGGTTAGAGCTGAGGACTCATAATCCTTAGGTCGCAGGTTCGAGCCCTGCACGGCCCACCATTTTTTTGCAAGGCGTATTCATTGGCTGCGCCTTGCGACGGATTCCCTCGTTTCTTCGTAGCGGTAGCTGTATTTGATGGCGCCGCAGAATCCGACACTGGTCCGCTCACGGCCGGGCTTGATGTTGTATTCGCCGCTGGTTTCGGTTTCACCGGTATCGTTGAGTAGATCCATTGTGACGTTCACCGGTACGCCGCAATTGTTGCGGAACTTGAGGGTCAGTGCCTCACGATCCGGTTCGTTGTAGCTGCAGGATGAGTGTGGCGATTTGCCCGGATAGCGCTTGGTTTCGACCAGGGCCACACATCCCTGCATGCCGCCCGCGAGCGGTTGCGGTTTCTCCGGCGGAGGTGCCGCGGGGCTTGGAGGCGCTTCTTGCTGAACAGCTGATGCCGCCTTCAGGTTGGATTCGGGCTTCTCTTTGGATTCTGAAGGCAGGGGTTGCGCAGGCGCTTTGACCGACTTGGCCGCCACGTCGCCTGGTGGCTTGGCCGGTGACTCGGTCTTGGTCGCGACGCGTTCATCGGAGTGATTCGCTGGCGCCCCGGTGCGGTGGCGATGTTTGCGACGATCAGGTTCTCGTCGCTGCGATTCATATGTTGCTCGCTCCACGGCGCGTCGGCGTTCCTCGCCCACTGTTGACACCATGCCGTCTGAGGTGACAACAACCTGGTTCTCCCGGGTCTGTTGCATCATGGTCTGGATGTTCTGGCTGGCGGTCTGGAATGCCGCCATTTGCGCCTCACGCGCACGGCGCTTGCGCGCGTATTGCGCTTCCTTGGCTTCAGCATATTGCTGCATTTGCTCGATGCCGTTGTACGCCAGTTCAATCTCTTTTCGAGCAAACTCGAGTTGCCCCTGAGGGTCGATGATCTCGGTGCGCTCGCGCCCGTAGGTCTTGTCCCACAGTGCCTGTTCCCGTGCGAGCAGTTTAGGGTAGGCCGCCACGTAGGTCTTGAAGTCGAACTTGTCGGCGACTAATTGTGTGCATCGGATGGCACGCTCATTCTTCTGGATTTCTTCGCGGTGATACTCCGCGTTCTGGTTCGTGTTGGGGCCGGTGCGAAAGTCGCTGCACTTGGACGCGCGCAGCTTCGCCTTCATGGTCAGCGGAAGGTATTCGTCTCGAAGGAAGAGGTAATAAGCCATGTTGGCGTCCTTTGCCTCTGCCTGCCGCGTGAAATGCGTCTGCAGCTTCGCGCCGAAAGTCTTGCGCGCAGCTTGAGCGTCCGCCAAGCCCGTTGCCATCTCGCCAGCATCGATGAAGCTGAGCTGAAGCACCTGCCGCGAACCTGCCCCACCTGCAAGCGCCCTGGCATGGGTTCCGAACTGGCGCAGGTAGAGGTCGTTGCTCAGGCGTCGTTGCGAGGTCTTGTACGCAATGCAACTGGCGCAGAAAACCCAGGGCGTCACCACCTGACCCTGAACTAGTCGGTTGCCAGTTGGCAGGGGGGCAAGAAGATTGACGCGGTCTCGTGCCCCAACGCTCATCGCAACGCGTGCAACGGGCTTCCATGCGGCAATCTGCTCGGCTGAAATGTTGTCTTGAGGCGTCAGCACGAAACGGTATGCAGGCATCTGATTGAGTACGTCAAAGTGCACCGCTACATCGATCAAGGCGCGTTGCTTGAGCGAACTCTTCTCCTCGTCAAAGCCGTATCGAGAGCGGTAGGGCGGGGCAAAACTTTTGGTATTGCCTTTTCTGCCTCCGATCAGGCGATTCGCCTTAATGACCTGCTTGCCACTCTCGGCAAAGCGTTCCGCTGCCCGCTCAGGGTTCTGAATTCTCGTTTGAAGTCCGTTCTTCTCCAGGCTACCGGACAGATACGCTGTCTGGCTCATGCTGGTGGCGCAGCCGCTCAGGCATAGCAATGCCAGTACCCAAAGGCTCTTGACGAGTCGGGGAGTTGTCTTCTGAAACATGGATTGATCAGTTTCAATGCGGTGCAGCGCAGTGGCGCCACACCCGGTGAGTGTTCCGTTCCGACGCGTGTGCCGGTCAGGCAGATGAGCCGATGGCGAGCTCTGTAACTTCACATCGCGAGACTGTCGCAGCTGCGGGATAGCAAATTGCTTTTCTCGGCCAGCGGGACGATTTTTGAGGTTTGATTACCTTATGTCAATGCTGAGAAGAGCTGCGCTGGGCTTCCAAACAAATTTATTTTCTCAGTATTTTTGACAATGCACTCACTCCTGATCCTGAGTTCGCGCATACGCGTTCACGGCTGTGACTCTGGTCTCGCTTATTTCCCTAAGCGCTCACGCCTTCTGCTGCATGCCAGATTCTTCTCGTAACTTAAAAAATGATGAAGCTTCACTGGACGCCGGTGCAGCGGTTCCAGAAAATCTATGTGATCTCTTACGCCGGGCAATGCTGAGGAGCTGGACATTCCGCAGCACTCAACAATGGGGCTTAGGTCAATCTTCTCTGGGTGTGGGCCCTGCGGCTGGGAACTTCAGGTGCCTAGAGCCATCAGGTCCGACCAGCAAGTAATTCGCCGGTGCCATTGCGTAGGGCAAATGGACGCGCGTTTGTGCGCCCGCGTAGATTCGTCTTGAAGGTAGCTTTAGGCACTGGTCTTCATTCAGGCACTGGTAGCCATCCTGAATCAGGGCATTGGTGTTGCCGGTATTGCGCAGAACGAGTTCGTCCGAATCGCGCGCGGCTTCAAGCTCGACCACTGGATTCGCAGGTCTGACAAGGACGAGCAGGTTGTACGCGACAAGCGCATCCGTTTCAGGCCCATTGGCCGGCGCATCGGGTTTGACCAGCACGCGATAGACACGATCCTGGTCGCCCGCTGCGCCAAGAGCGACAAAACGAAGCGTTTGCTCGACGCCTTGTTGGAGTACAAACCTTCTGGGTGATATCTGAAGGCCTGGTTGATCCAGATCATTCAATGCGATGACGGCTTCATGCTCCTGCCCTGGCGCGATGACGCGTGTTGGAAAGATCTGGACCGCGACTGGATTCGAGGCTGTGCTGTTTATCTTGACGTTGCTCAGCATCAGGTCATTGGCACCCAGCTCCACGATCATTGAGCTCACCTGCAGCGGGACATCGGCCGGAACGGACGGCACTGGCAGCATCAGCATCGCGCAGGTGAACGCAACAGCCCTTGAACGGTGCAAATAGCGGGATAGACGGAATACAGCATGCTCGGCTACAGCCGATATAAGTGGCATGAGGCGATCTTTCCCAAAATTTGTCCGGTGCGCGATGCTTGCTTTTTCAGCTGGCGCAGCAATTTTCTCACCGCTGCTATGGGCCGGCCATTCCGTTGATCGGGCCAGCATGCGCGTTACGCTGAGGATTCTTCCGGTTGCTATCGTCTCCGTTCGCGTGTTGAGTGAAGACGAACTGCAACAAAGCTGGCCTGGACTGGTTCAGGACGCTCACGCAACGAGTGCAGCAGCTGTCGACGGCAAGCGAAGCGTGATCCGCTATCGCGTCCATTCACCTCTTTGACGACAGCGTCTGAGACTTCAGGCGGGTCGGAGTCGCCCCAGAATGGCCAGTGTGGGATCGGCCTGATTCAGCGTGTAAATGTGCAGGCCCGGTGCGCCGCCCGCGATCAGGTTTTCGCACAGGCGTGCGATGACATCCGTACCAAAGTCGACAATGGCGTCCTTGTCGTCTTTGAGAAGTTCAAGGCGCAAACGAATCCAGCGGGGAATCTCGGCACCGCAGGCTGCGGAGAAGCGGGTGAGCTGCGCGTGATTTGTAATCGGCATGATTCCCGGGATGATGGGAAGTTTCAGCCCTGCCTTGGCACAGCGTTCTGCAAAATCAAAGTAAGCATCCGCGTTGAAAAAATACTGCGTGATCGCGCTGTCTGCCCCGGCCTGCGCCTTGCGCACAAAAGCGTCGAAGTCGGTGTCCACGCTGTTGGCTTGCGGATGGGTCTCCGGATACGCAGCGACTTCGATCTGGAAGTGATTGCCATGTCGTTCGCGAATGAATTCCACCAGCTCATTGGCGTAGTGAAAATCCCCCGGCGCTTCATTGCTTTGTGCCGTGGCGGGCAGGTCGCCGCGCAGCGCGACGATGCGTCGAACGCCAGCAGATTTATAGCGATCCAGCAGTTCGCCAATCTTTGCCCGGCTTGAACCCACACAGGTGAGATGTGGCGCAGCTTCGATGCCGCATTCATCGACGACCTTCATCAGGGTGTCGTAGGTGCCTTCCTGATCAGAGCCGCCAGCGCCATAGGTGACGCTGAAGAATTCAGGCTTTGCCGTGGACAGTGACTTGATCAGGCCCGGCAGCTTTTCCCAGCCGGCAGGGGTGCGGGGCGGGAACAGTTCGAAGGAATAAGGCGGTATGACACTCACAAATGTTTCTCGTAGATGAAACGGTCGTGGCCGTTATAGAAATTCTTGATCGTGCCGCAACAGTTGAAGCCCAGCTTGTCGTAGAAACCGGGCGCCTGGAATGCAAAGGTATCCAGCCAGATGCCTTCGCATTTCTGTGCGCGTGCGAAGGCTTCCGCCTGACGCATCAGGGCAGAGCCCAGACCACTCTTACGATACTCCGGGGTGGTCACCAAAATGCTCACATGCAACCAGTAGACCCGGATTTCTCCGAGCAATCCGCCAATCAGCTTTCCTGCGGTATCGCGTGCTGCGTAGTGCAGGATGTCACTGGGCGGACGCCCGTTGAAATAGGGCTCGTTGTAATCAATCAGCAGGTCGAGGATTTGCTCGGACGTTGCCTTGTCCGAGCTGTCGATGCGTTCAATTGACCACGCGGAGCCCTTCATTGCTTCAGCCTTAGTAGCGGTAGTGATCCGGCTTGTACGGACCTTCAACCGGCACGCCGAGGTAGTCAGCCTGATCCTGAGTGAGCTTGGTCAGCTTCACGCCGATCTGTTCGAGGTGCAGTGCAGCAACTTCCTCGTCCAGCTTCTTGGGAAGGCGATACACGGTCTTCTCGTAGGTGTCCTTGTTCTTCCACAGATCGATGGCAGCCAGCGTCTGGTTGGAGAAGCTGTTGGACATCACGAAGCTCGGGTGGCCATGGGCGCAGCCAAGGTTGATCAGACGGCCTTCTGCCAGCACGTAGATGCTCTTGCCGGTATCCGGGAAGCTGTACTTGTCGGTCTGCGGCTTGATGGTGTCACGCACCGCATTGGATTCATTCAGACGATCCATCTGAATTTCGTTGTCGAAGTGACCAATGTTGCACACCAGCGCATTGTTCTTCATCGCCTTCATGTGTTCGAAGGTGATGATGTCCTTGTTGCCCGTGGTGGTGACGTAGATGTCGGCAAAATCGAGCACATCTTCGACGGTCTTGACCTCAAAGCCTTCCATCGCGGCCTGCAGGGCGTTGATAGGGTCGATCTCTGTGACGATCACGCGAGCGCCAAGGCCGCGCAGCGAGTGCGCTGAGCCCTTGCCGACGTCGCCGTAACCACAGACGCAGGCCACCTTGCCGGCAATCATCAGATCGGTTGCGCGCTTGATGCCGTCGGCGAGTGATTCGCGGCAGCCATAGAGGTTGTCGAACTTGGACTTGGTGACCGAGTCATTGACGTTGATGGCCGGGACCAGCAGCTTGCCCTGTTCCATCATCTGATAGAGGCGATGCACGCCCGTGGTGGTTTCTTCGGAAACACCGCGCCAATCCTTGACCACGCGGGTGAAGAAGCCGGGACGTTCCTTGGAGACACGCTTGAGCAGGTTCTTGATGACCTGCACTTCGTGGTTTTCGCCCGGGGACTCGCACCATTTGTCACCGTTCTCCATCTCGTAACCCTTGTGCACGAGCAGGGTCACGTCGCCACCGTCATCCACCACCAGTTCCGGGCCGGTCAGGGTGCCGTCGGGCAGGGTGTGGGTCAGCGCGTCGAGGGTGCAGTCCCAATATTCTTCGAGGGTCTCGCCTTTCCAGGCGAAGACCGGTGTGCCGGCGGCAGCAACAGCAGCAGCGGAGTCATCCTGCGTGGAGAAAATGTTGCAGGAGGCCCAGCGCACTTTCGCGCCGAGGGCGACCAGGGTTTCCAGCAGAACTGCGGTTTCCTTGGTCATGTGCAGGGAGCCGGTCAGGCGTACATCTTTGAGCGGCGCCAGGGGTGCGTACTTGGCGCGGATGGACATCAGCCCGGGCATTTCTTCCTCGGCCATGTTGACTCGCTTGCGGCCGAACTCGGCGAGCGAAATGTCCTTGATCTTGTAGTCGGAAAAGCCTTCTGGCTTGAGTACAGCGTTCATGAGCGTGTCCTTAGGTTTGAGCGTCTTGGGGTGCCGGGTCAGTCGGCACGTGGGCGAAGTATATCCGCTTATGCGGATACAAGGATATTGCGACGTTCAGGTTTGATTGAATTGGCCGGAGCTTGGTCATCTTCTGGAAGGGCGTGGAGCAATAAATCTCTAATAAAAAACAACAAAAACATACAGATATTATCTCTGGGTTGTTGGGCAGATAGAAGTCCGTACGGACTGGGCATGTAGCTCCAGGCCGGACCGAGGTCAGCCGCCGCTGACAAGGCCGCTGACAAGACCGGTGCTGGTGGTCGGCGCGGATTTACCCGTGTTTCCAGATCGGCGGGCATTTTGCGTGTCAGCATCGCAGGCGCATTGCCCTTACGAGTTCCAGACTCCGGTACCCAAATATGAGTGATTCCAAGAGCACACCCTCCACTGACACACCACTGCGCGAAAACGTACGCAGGCTCGGCGCGACCGTGGGTGAGGTTCTGGCCGAACAGCGTGGCGCTGCCTTTCTGCAACGAGTGGAGCAGGTGCGGACTGCGGCCATCCGTCGGCGCGACGATGAGCGCGCGCTGGATGATGTCGCTCCTCTGCTGAACGGCCTTGATGTAGACCTTGCACATGCCCTGACCCAGGCTTTTTCCACTTATTTTCAGGCCGTGAACATCGCCGAGCGGGTGCACCGCATTCGGCGACGGCGCGAGTACCAGCGTGAAAGCGATCGGCCACAACCGGACAGCCTGACCGATGTGCTGATGCGGCTGCAGGCGGCTGGGGTGAGCGCCAAGGAGTTATTACTCTGGCTGGGCCGCCTGGATGTGGAACCGGTATTCACGGCCCACCCAACCGAGGCGGTACGACGCTCCATCCTCGAAAAGGAGCAGGACATCGTGCGCTGTCTGGTGCGCGAATTTGACCCGACCCTGACCCCCGAGGAACACGCCGCCGATTGGGGGCAGTTGCGCATGGCGTTGACCGCCAGTTGGCAGACCAGCGAAACCGCGGTGATGAAACCCACGGTTCAGGACGAGTTCGAGCACGTTGGGTTCTACATTGCCGGGCCGATCTACAGCATCGTTCCAAGTTTCTACGAGTCTCTTGAGCAGGCGATCCAGAAGGTCTACGGCACCGAGACCGAGTTGCCCCGACTGCTTCGGTTCGCTTCCTGGGTGGGAGGCGACATGGACGGCAATCCGAACGTTGGTGCCCAGACCATTGCCGCGACGCTGCGTAGCCAGCGCGAGAATGTGCTCGAGCGATACGTTTCTGAAGTGGCCGAATTGGCCCGGCTGTTGTCACAGACACTCGACCGCGTTGATGTGGCGCCCGAGCTGCTCCGGCGAATCGAGCATTACGCCACCATCGTTCCTGCAGCGATGCAAAGTGTTCGCCCCCGACATCTCAACATGCCATATCGCGTGTTTCTCACTCTTGTCAGGGGGCGGCTGCGTGCGCTGCTGCGAGATGAGGAGGGCGGTTATCCCAATGCAGATGCCTTCCGCGTTGATATCGAACTGCTGTCAGACAGTCTGCTCGCCGGCAAGGGGCTGAATGCGGGCTGGTATGCGGTGCGACGACTGTTGTGGCGAATTCGCACGTTCGGTTTTCATCTTGCGCGCCTGGATTGCCGGCAAGATTCCCGCGTTCATGCACAGGCGATTTCGGCCCTGATCGGAGACGAGCAGTGGCCCGAAAAGGATGCGCAGGAGCAGGCCGAAAAACTGGCGCCGTATGCAGGGCAAAGTCTCGCCTTCAAAAAATGTGATGATCCGGTGGCAGTCAAATGCTGTGATGTTTTCACGACATTGAATCAGTCCATCGAAAGCTACGGCGCCGATGCAGTTGGTATCTACATCATCAGCATGGCGCGCAGCGCTGCCGACGTGCTGGCTGTGCTGGCTCTGGCGCGCCATGGCGGATTCACCGATGCGCGCGGTCATGTGCCGCTGGACATCGCGCCACTGTTCGAGACCGTGGATGACTTGTCGGCCGGCCCCGAAACGCTGAAGAATCTTTTCGCGGATGCGGTTTACCTCAAACATCTGGCCGCGAGGGGGAATCGGCAGATCGTCATGCTGGGGTACTCAGACAGCGGCAAGGATGGCGGCACGGTTGCGTCGCGGTGGGCGCTGCAACGGGCGCAGGTTGAGTTGCTGGAAGTTGCGCAAGGGGCCGGAATCAAGCTCAGCTTTTTTCACGGGCGCGGCGGTTCGGCCAGCCGCGGCGGAGGCAAGATTGGCCCAGCCATGATGTCCAGTCCGCGCGGTTCGGTAGCGGGCAAACTTCGCGTGACCGAGCAGGGCGAGGTGATTCATCGCAAATACGGCATTCGCGCGTTGGCATTGCGCAGTCTTGAGCAGATGGTGGGGGCCTCACTCCGCGCAAGTCTGCGGCCCAGGGTTGCTGAGCCGCGTGAAGTTCAATGGCGCAAAGATATGAGTGAACTGTCTGACATCAGTCGGGCTGCTTATCGTGAGTTTGTCGACGCGCCGGGCTTCGTTGAGTATTTCCGTAGTGCGACGCCCATTGATGTGATTGAGAAAATGACGCTCGGCTCGCGGCCCTCGCGTCGCGGCAGCATGGTGGGTGTGGAATCCCTGCGCGCCATTCCCTGGGTTTTTGCCTGGACCCAGTGCCGCTCCATCATCACTGCCTGGTACGGTCTGGGCAGCGCATTGGAACGCTTCGCCGATCGCGATGGCGGTGAAGCGCAACTGATGGAGATGGCGCGTGACTGGGCGTTCTTCAGTGTGCTGCTTGATGACGTGGATATGATTCTGGCCAAGTGCGATCTGATGATTGCCGAACGCTATTCCGCCCTGGCAGACGCAAACCTTCACGCTCATTTCTTCCCCCTGATCCGCGCTGAATTCGATCGCACGGTTCACTGGGTGCTCAAGCTCAGGGGGGAATCCAGATTACTCTCAAGTGAGCCACGTCTTGCGCGCTCGATATCGCTGCGCAATCCGTATATTGATCCAGTCAGTCTGATCCAGCTTGACCTGTTGGCGCGCTGGCGTGCCTCTGGCAGCGCAGATGATGAGCAGCTTCACGCGCTTGTATCAACCGTCAACGGGGTGGCCCAAGGACTGCAGAACACGGGATGACAGCGGTACGCTTTCAAGCCGTTGTTGCGCGCGTCTGAGCTTGTTCCCCTTCTTTGGTCAGGCTGCCAGCGCCTTGCGTCTCTGAACATCTGGGAATTCAAATTGTCCGTACTAGACTAGGCGGCTTAATGGTCCGGGTTGCGGACCCAATCTGGTGGAGAAAAAAGCATGCGTATTCGAAAATTTGACCGTTCATTCACGCGTCGAAAATTCATGGCCGATGCCGCCAAAGGCGTCCTGAGCACGGGTGTTCTGGGATCAACATGGCAATCCATTGCCGCAACCGGCGAAGTCAACAAGGCCTATCCGGACGAATTGCTGTCCATTGAGGGATACACCAAGGGCAAGATCAAGACGGGTGACTACATCACGTCCGAGAATGTCGAGCATGTAAAGGATCTGCTCGAGCCGATCCGGTATCAGCAGATTCTGACTCAGGGCCGCAAGCTCAAGGTGTCGCCGACGACCAACGACGTCATGAAGACCTCGCCCTGGGAATATATCGAGGCAACGCTCAAGAATGCTGGCAAGGCCAAATTCGATGAGCGCGGAAATGTCGTCGCGCCGGATGGTCGCCCTTGGATTGGCGGCAACCCTTTCCCCGACGCCAAGAGCGGTCTGGAACTGATGGCGGCGCAGACCATGAACTGGGGGCGTCATGATTCCAGTTGCTACGCCACCAAGATCCAGGTCATCAATGCCAATGGCCGCAAGACGCATGATTACTCAGGAGCGCTGGTGGAACTGGCGCCGGTGGGGCGCAATGTCATGGACCCCAAACCGTACTGGGAAGAGCACATGGACAAGCTGCGCTTCTTCAATGTGGTCTTTACCTCTCCGCAGCAGTTCGCGGGAACCTCATTCCTGAGTATCTGGGACTACGATTCAAGCACCTTCCCGTTGCTGTATGGCTACGTTGCCAACTTCCGCCGCGTGCGGCAGTTCCCTACGGATCAGAGATTTGAACCGCTGGTTCCGGGCTTGTCTCTGTATCTGTCCGACGCCTGGGGCGCGGGTGATCCACTGCTGACCTGGGGCAATTACAAGATCGTGAACCGTGGCCCCTTCCTGGGTGGGCTTAACAGTGGCTGGAATCCGGACCATCCCAACTGGGAGCACACCACGCACGGCGGCCCCAATGGGGACACCTTCTGGGATGCCGAAGTCGAGATGATCCCGGAAGTCATTACGGTGGAAGCCGAGCCCATCAAGTTCCCGCGTGCACCCATCTCCAAGAAGCGGGTCTGGTTTGACGCGCGCAATGGCCTGCTCGCCGGCATGATCTCCTACGACCGTCAGGGCAAGCCCTTCCGCTCCTTTGACGGTGCCTATGCCTACTATGAGAAAGGCGATAAGAAATTCATGGACGGCAAGCATCCCTACTGGAGCTGGGGACATGTGACCGCCTCGAACATCCAGACCGGCGAAGTCACGCGTCTGGAGCAGGTGCGCAAGGTCGATAACCATCTCAGCGGTGCACACGACCCGGCCATCTACGACCGCTACATGACGCAGGCCGCGCTGACGAGGCTGGGCAAAGTCTGAGGGTCCATCCCCAGCGGCTGCACCCCTGAGCACAAGATGTTCATTGTCAGGGGCACAAAAAAGGGCGCTTTCGCGCCCTTTTTTGTGCCCGGTTGTTTGACTCCGGGTTACTTCATGCCTTTGGCCGCACTCTTCAGGGCGGCGGCCTTGTCGGTCTTTTCCCAGGAGAAAGCGGTGAAGTTGTGCACCTTGCCGGTTTCGGCGCAGGTGTACTTCACTTTCTCCGCCTTGCGGCCGAAGTGGCCGTAGGCAGCGGTGCTGCGATAGACCGGGTGCAGCAGGTCCAGCATCTCGATGATGCCGTAGGGGCGCAGGTCGAAGTGCTTGCGCACCAGCTTTTCAAGGCTGGCCTGGCTGAGCTTGCTGGTGCCAAAGGTTTCGATGGCAATGGAGGTCGGTTCGGCCACGCCAATGGCGTAGCTGAGCTGGACTTCGCACTTGTCCATCAGGCCGGCGGCCACCAGATTCTTGGCCACGTAACGCGCCGCGTAGGCAGCGCTGCGATCCACCTTGGAGGGATCCTTGCCCGAGAAAGCGCCGCCGCCGTGACGGGCGTAACCACCGTAGGTATCAACGATGATCTTGCGACCGGTCAGGCCAGCATCGCCCATCGGTCCACCGACCACGAAGCGGCCGGTCGGATTGATGTGGAACTTGGTGCCCTTGTGCAGCAGCTTGGCCGGCAGAGTGGGCTTGATGATCTGTTCCATCACGGCTTCACGCAGGGTCTTGTTGTTGACCTCGGGTGCGTGCTGGGTGGAGAGCACCACCGCGTCGATGGCGACAGGCTTGCCGTCTTCGTAACGCAGCGTGACCTGTGACTTGGCATCGGGGCGCAGCCACTTGAGCTTGCCGCGACGCTGCTGGGCCTGACGCTCCACCAGACGGTGCGCGTACTGGATCGGCGCCGGCATCAGCTCAGGGGTTTCATTGGTGGCAAAACCGAACATCAGGCCCTGATCGCCAGCACCGAGCTTCTTCTTGTCCTTGCGATCAACGCCGCGGTTGATGTCCATGGACTGCTTGCCCAGGCCATTGAGAATGGCGCAGGTTTCGGCGTCAAAACCGATGTCAGAGCTGGTGTAGCCGATGTCTGCAATCACGCCACGAAGAATGGCTTCAGCATCGATGTGAACGCCTTTGACCACCTTGACTTCGCCGGCGAGCATCGCGATGCCGGTCTTGGTCACGGTTTCGCAGGCGATGCGCGCGTCCGGGTCCTGCGCCAGGTAGGCGTCGAGGATGGCATCGGACATCTGATCGCACATTTTGTCCGGGTGGCCTTCAGAGACGGATTCGGACGTGAACAGGTAAGAGGACATCGGCAACTCCCAGCGTGCAGGCAAAATGATGAAGAGAACAGTTCGAAAATCCGCATATACGGATAAGCGAATATTGTAGCCTATAAAATATGTCGCAAGCGTTGCGACGCGGGCGGCGCTTTCTGGGTGACCTTTCCGCATGGCCTGCGCGAGGCCAGTTTCGCCGGTGCCTCTGTCAAACTGCTGGCCTGATACCGACTCACGACGCAATGCCTTTCAATCTCGAATCCCCGGTTCCCCTTTTCTATTTGTTGCTCCTGGCCGGTGTGATGGTGGCTCTGCTGATCCTGAGCTGGGTGGTTTCAGCACGCGCTCGCCAGAGACTGGACGCGGCTCTGGAGCAGGCCCGGGACGCGCATCGCGCAGAAGGGCAGCGGGCGGCCAACGCCGAAACGCGTCTGGAAATGCAGGCGACGCGATTGAGCGAGCTGAGCGCGCAAAGTCATGACTACGCGCAGTTGCAGACCCGCCATGCGCAGTTGAGCGAACGATACGATCAGGAGCAGGCTCGGCTGCGCGAACAGCAAAACCTGCTCAACGATGCCCAGGCCAAACTTGGCGACGCTTTCAAGTCGCTGTCTGCTGATGCACTGCGCGCCAATAATCAATCCTTTCTTGAGCTCGCCCGTGAGAACCTCAAGCGCTTCCAGCAGGGTGCGCAGGAAGATCTCGCGGCGCGACAGAAGTCGATCGAGCAACTTACCGCGCCGATCAGGGAAAAGCTGGAAAAGTTCGACGGTCAGCTCGGTGAGATGGAGAGAGCCCGCGTCGGCGCCTATGAGGCGCTCAATACGCAGGTGAAGGAACTGGTGGCTACGCATCTGCCACGCCTGCACGCCGAAACGGCGAACCTGGTGAAGTCCCTGCGCCAGCCGACGACCCGCGGCAACTGGGGAGAAGTGCAGCTGCGGCGCGTGGTCGAGATGGCCGGGATGCTCGAACACTGTGACTTTGACGAGCAGGCATCGCGAAACACTGAAGAGGGCAGGCTGCGACCGGACCTGGTCGTGCGTCTGCCCGGTGGCCGGCAGATCGTGGTGGACGCCAAGGCGCCGCTGGATGCGTATCTGACTGCGGTTGAAGCCCCGGACGAAGTACAGCGCAAAGCGGCTCTGGTGCATCACGCACGGCAGGTCCGAGACAAGGTCACGCAACTGGGCAAAAAGGGTTACTTCGAGCAATTCTCCCCTGCACCGGAGTTCGTCGTTTTGTTCGTGCCTGGCGAAGCTTTTTTCTCCGCAGCGCTGGCGCAGGACCCTGGGCTCATCGAGTTTGGCGCTGAGGTGAAAGTCATTCCTGCCAGCCCGACCACGCTGATTGCCCTGCTCAAGGCCGTGCACTATGGCTGGCGACAGGAGGAACTGGCACAGAACGCCCAGGTGGTTGCGGCGCTGGGCAAGGAGCTCTACGAGCGCCTGAGCACCATGGGGGATCATTGGGCGCGCGTCGGCAATCAGCTCGACAAGGCGGTAGAGAGTTACAACAAGGCCAGTGCCAGTCTGGATTCACGCGTCATGGTCAGCGCAAGAAAGTTTGTCGAATTGCGCGCTGCCGCCGAGGACACGTTGGCGCCTGCCAATGTCATTGAACGCAGCATCCGGGCGCCGCAGTCGGCCGAACTCACGGTTGATGCTGCAGCCGATGCGCCCAAAGAATCCTGAACTGAACGTTCTGGTTCAAGTTGAACCCTACGTCTGACAAGAAAATATTCCGACATGAGTAAAACCATCAACGCGGCCTGTCCGCAGTGCAAGGAGCCCGCATCGCTGGGCAAGGAGAACCGCTTTCGCCCGTTCTGCAGTGAACGCTGCAAGTTGCTCGATCTGGGCGAGTGGTTTGCTGAAAAGAACGGAATTCCTGCCGAAGATCAGGATATGGAATCTGACGCCGCTCAGGATCCGGACCGACTCCAGTAAGCCGAGATGCCTGCTACGCCTTGTGCGTGGTTGGCATAGGCCCTTGGTAAATCCGCAGGTGCCGTTCCGCCGATGGCATAGACCGGAAGGTTGGCTGAGCCCGCCAATTCGGAGAACCGCGGCCAGCCGAGCAAGGGGCCATCAGGGTGGCTGGCGCTCGCCTGCACCGTGCCGAGAATCGCGGCATCAAAGCCAAGCGTTCTTGCTTTATCCAGAGACTCGCGGTCATGGCAGGATGCGAATCGCAAAAGCGGATAGACCGCTTCTTCGCCAGCGTTCCCATCCATGCCCATGAGCTGCGCATGAGACAGGTGCACGCCCTCTGCGCCGAGTCTGATCGCCATTTCGCTGCCGCGATCAAGTACGACGCGTAAACCTGCTTTTCGTGCGGCAGGGGTCAGGGTCGCTGCGACGTTCTCGTAGGCGGTGTCATCCAGAGCAGGAAGTCGAATCCTCAACAGGGCGCGCGAAGGCAGTGCTGCGAGGCCGGCCATGAGTTCTAATGCTTCACTGTCCGGCGGCGTGAAGACAAAGTGACTCGGCAACGCGAGGGCGCGCAGGATGGGCGCCACCGTGGGTAACAGATCCCGCCGTGATTCGGACGCCGGATCGTGCCACTCAAACTGCTGTGACTCGCGCCCCACCGGCACGCCAGACCAACGGCTGACCAACCAGGTATCCAGTGTGACCACGCGGTCTGAGTAGGCATGGGTGAAGCGGACCAGGGGCCGTGCATCGATAAGCCCCACCCCCAGTTCTTCCTGCAATTCGCGGTCCAGTGCTTCTTGGACAGACTCATTGGCTTCGATCTTTCCGCCCGGAAACTCCCACTTCCCGGCGGCAATTTTGCCTGCGGGTCGCTGGGCGATCAGGACCTGGCCAGCGCGGTCCTGCAGCACACCACAGGCGACGCGAATCTGCGGCAGGCTCAGGTCCGGTACTCCGCGTTGATCTTCACGTAGTCGTAGCTGAAGTCGCAGGTCCAGACCCGGGTCTGGGCATTGCCGCGGCCAAGTCCGATGCGGATGGTGAATTCACTTTTGCTGACCACCGCCGCGCCTCGTGCCTCGACGTAATCCGGGTGCGGCTGACCACCCTCGATCAGCGCAACGTCGTCCAGCGCGATGCTGACGGTGCCCTGATCAAGGCCATCAATTCCGGCCTTGCCAATGGCCATGGCAATGCGTCCCCAGTTGGCATCCGATGCAAACATGGCCGTCTTCACCAATGGTGAGTGCGCAACCGAATAAGCGACTTGGCGTGCCTCACTTTCGGTCAGTGCGCCCCCGACTTCCAGGGTAATGAATTTGGTGGCGCCTTCGCCGTCGCGCACGATGGCTTGCGCCAGCTCGGTACAGACTTCGCGGATGGCCTTAAGAATGATCGGGTAGTCGGCGTGCGACTCATCAATGTCCTGCGTTCCGCGTTTGCCAGTTGCCATGAGCATGCAGGCATCATTGGTTGAAGTGTCTCCATCAACCGTCACGCAATTGAAAGACGTGTTTGCCGCATCACGCAGTGCGCTCTGTGTGGCGGCTGCGGTTAGTCTTGCGTCCGTTGCGACGTACGCCAGCATGGTCGCCATGTCCGGGCAGATCATGCCAACGCCTTTGGCGATGCCCGTGACCGTGACTTTGCCCTGCGAAGTCTGTACCTGACGCGTTGCGCCTTTACCCAGAGTGTCGGTGGTCATGATGGCGCGCATGGCACCGAGCCAGCCGTCGGCTTTGGCATACGCCGTTGCATTCGGAATGGCCGCCCGCATCCGCGCCAGTGGCAAACGTTGGCCAATGACGCCGGTTGAAAACGGCAAGACCGATTCAGGCGGGCAGCCCAGTTCATCAGCCAATGCCGCGCAAGTTTCGATGGCATCGGCCAATCCTCCGGCACCGGTGGCGGCGTTGGCATTGCCGGAGTTGATTAGCATGGCGCGGATGGGTGTTGAAGCGGCGAGTCTTTCTCGGCACAAACTCACCGGCGGCGCACAGAAAGCGTTTCGCGTGAAGATGCCGGCAACGCGGCTGCCTTCATCCAGCGCTATCACGACCAGGTCCTTACGCCCCGGGCCCTTGATGGCCGCCTCGGTTATGCCCAGACGCACGCCCTCTACGGGATGCAGGAATTTGGGCTCGGAAAGATTGACGGCCATGATCAGGCTCTCGACTCGCTAGGGCAAAACAATTGGAGGAGCGAGTTTAATTTATCGCGTAGGTACGCGCCGCGCGGAGCATCAAGCTCAGGCGTTTCAGCCGTTGGCTGCTTCGCGCTCCAGGGTCAGCTCCGAGTTTCCGGAGAACTCTGTCCGGGCGCTGACCCGGTTCATGAAGTCAAGGATGCGCGGCATCAGGCGCTCTGGTTTGGTGCGCAGTTCCAGCATCGAGCGAGCCGCAATGAACTCGGCCTTGGGCAGCTGTCGCTTCAGGGACTTGGCATCAGCCATGTCGTGCAGCGGATCGTGCGCGTGTCCAATGACCAGGGTCGGTGGTGCCACGTGCCGCCGCCGTCGCTGGGTGGGAACAATAGGTCCCACCAATACGCCATGAAGAATGGCGCGAATGACTTCGGGCTCTGCCGACAGTGCGTTGCGAAGGCTGTTATAGACCGCTTTGTCCGAGTCAGGCAGCCGGCGCAGGAGTTTTCCAAAGAGGCGATACAAGGGTTTGACAAAGTGAACCGACAGCATCAGCGGAACCAGCATCAGCGCAGCAGCGGGTGCTGCGTTTTCCATTACGGGCATTTCAAGGAACAGGGCCTTGACCCGATGTGGCGCGATGCACGCAGCGGTAAGGCTGGTAATGGCGCCAAGTGAAACGCCGCCGAGGATGGCGCGCTCCAGGTGCAGGTGATCCATCAGGCCCAGCACCTGTTCTGCATAGAAATCGACCCGATGCTCCGATGCCTTGGTGGGTTTGTCGCTACGACCGTGACCCAGCAGGTCCAGCAAGATGACGCGGTAACCATGTTCGGCCAGTGCCGCTGCAATGCCGCGGTTGCAATGGGCGTCCAGCAGGATGCCATGCACCAATACAATCACATCGCCATGCTCAGGGCCGTGCGTCTCGTATGCCAGACGGTAGTGCCCGTGAAAGAAATAGCTTTGCTCGATGGGAAGTTCGCTTTTCTTCATGTCCCCAGCTTGGCAGCAAACTCGGCCGATTGTCAGTAGTAGGTGCTTACCGATTGCATTTTCCTGACAATCGGCTTTAGAGACTGACAGGTAGCGCTTTTCGGCGCATGACCCTTGAACGGCTGGTCAGTAATCTGTATCCGATTACATTCCCCAAAGAAGCGCGAATTCCCGATGAAATCTGCTTATTCCAACCTTTTGGCGCCGCTGGATCTTGGGCACGTCACCCTGAAGAATCGGGTGTTGATGGGGTCCATGCATACCGGACTCGAAGATCGGCGAAGGAATTTTCCACGGCTCGCTGAGTATTTCGCCGAGCGTGCGCGCGGTGGTGTCGGACTGATGGTGACCGGAGGATTCGCGCCGAACGTAGCAGGTTGGGTTTCGCCGTTTGCCGGCAAACTCGCTTCCAGCAGCGCGGCAAAAGATCATCGCGTCATCACCGACGCCGTGCATCGCGCGGATGGGCGCATTGCATTGCAGATTCTTCACGCCGGGCGTTACGGGTATCACCCGTTTGCGGTCAGTGCCTCGAAGATCAAGAGTCCGATCTCTCCGTTTGCTCCGAAAGCACTGAGTGCGCGCGGCGTAGAGAAACAGATTCAGGCCTACGTTCGCTGCGCACAGCTCTCTCGCGAGGCGGGTTACGACGGCGTGGAAGTCATGGGTTCGGAAGGCTATTTCATCAACCAGTTTCTGGTGACGCACGTCAACAAACGTAGCGACCAGTGGGGCGGCGACTACGCCAATCGCATGCGCCTTCCGGTAGAGATTGTGTCGCGCATGCGCGAAGCGGTGGGGAAGGACTTCATCATCATCTACCGCATTTCAGCACTGGACCTGATTCCTGACGGGCAGACCTGGGAAGAGATCGAGACGCTTGCCCGCGGCATCGAGAAGGCGGGCGCCAGCATTCTCAATACTGGTATTGGCTGGCACGAAGCGCGTGTGCCCACGATTGCAACATCAGTGCCGCGCGGTGCGTTTGCATGGGTCACGGAAAAGCTCAAGGCTGTGGTGGATATTCCGGTCTGCACCACCAACCGCATCAACACGCCGGAATTGGGAGAACAGATCATTGCCAGCGGGCAGGCCGACATGGTCAGCATGGCGCGCCCATTTCTGGCAGATCCGGATTTCGTCAACAAGGCGGCGGCCGATCGTGCTCAGGAGATTAATACATGCATCGCCTGCAATCAGGCCTGCCTGGACCACACCTTCAAGTTGAAGATCGCGAGCTGTCTGGTCAATCCGCGCGCCTGTCATGAAACCGAGTTGAATTATCTGCCCACGAAAGCGAAAAAGATAATTGCGGTTGTCGGTGCAGGGCCCGCCGGGCTTGCCGCTGCCACCGTCGCAGCGGACAGAGGACATGAGGTTGATCTGTTTGACGCGGCATCTGAAATTGGTGGCCAGTTCAACATGGCCAAGACCATTCCGGGCAAGGAGGAATTTTTTGAAACATTGCGCTACTTCCGCAACAAGATTGCTTCGAGTGGCGTGCGGTTGCATCTTGATACTCAAGCGACGCCGGAATCATTGTTGGCCGGTAACTATGACGAGATTCTGCTGGCAACCGGCGTAACGCCTCGCGAAGTGTCGATTCCCGGAATCGAAGAACAGATGCAGGCCGGACGCGTACTGAGCTATGTCGATGTGCTTGCGAAGAAACATGAGGTTGGCAAACGAGTGGCGCTGATCGGCGCAGGTGGCATCGGTTTTGATATGGCGGAGTATCTGGTGCACGAAGGCCATTCACCGACGCTGGATCTGCCGCTCTGGAACAAGGAGTGGGGTGTGACCGACCCCGAAACCTCGCGCGGTGGCGTCGTGCGGCCAGAGCCTTCAGCCCCGGCACGGGAAGTGTTTCTGTTGCAGCGCAAATCGGGTAAGCCCGGAAAGGGCTTGGGCAAGACGACGGGATGGATACATCGCGCGTCCTTGCAGGCCAAGAAAGTACAGACGCGATCAGGTGTCAACTACGAATCCATCGATGAGCGAGGCATCCTGATCAGCTATGGAGAAAAACGTGAGAACGCCGAACTGATCGAGGTCGATCACATCGTTGTATGTGCAGGGCAGGAGCCCTTGCGCGCCTTGCAGCAGCCGCTGCTGGATGCGGGGGCGAGCGTGCATTTGATTGGCGGTGCTGACAAGGCTGCGGAACTTGATGCCAAGCGCGCCATCAATCAGGGCAGCCGACTCGCAGCAAGACTGTGAAGCTTCCTTTTCGGCCGTTGATCCTGGCTCTGGCCCTGTGCAACCTCGGGGCCATGCAGGTTGACACGCAGATGCCGCTGGTCAAGACCCTGGAATGCATGAAGCGCAACGCGCCCAATGCCCTTCAGGTGAATGAATTTCGCATTGAGTCGCAGGGGCAGCAGGTCAGTACACCGAGCCTCAGCGGTCGTTTCCACAGTCAGCGCACAAAGGTAGGCTTGCGCGCGATGCTGCATATCACCACCCCTGCGGACCTGGCGGGAACACGGTATCTGATGGTTGAGCAGGAACCGGAGGACGCCTTCTACGCATTTCTTCCTGCGCTGGGCAAAGTGCGCAGGCTGAAAAGTTCTGGGCCTGATTCCGAACTTCTCGGAACCGGATTGCGGTACTCGGATATGCGCCTGATGGCGCAGGTCATTAATTCGGCGTCCATCACATCGGAAGGGCGGGTGGATTATCAGGGACGCCCGGCGCAGCGTCTGCGGTTTTCTCCGGCGATTGCCGACTCCCCCTATCGCAGAGTTCGCGTCACTGTGGATGACTTGTCATGCGCTGTATTGCAAGCAGAGTTTGAAGATGCGCAGCGGGTTGTCAAACGTTACTGGATTGACCCTGCCAGCCTGATTCAAAGCGGCAACAGCTGGTACGCCACCAGTACGCACGTAGAGGATATTGTGCGTGGCATCAAAGCCAAAATCCTGCTGAGGAAAGTTGTTGCGAACAAGCCAATTTCTGAAAAGCGCTTTGATCCGCGAAGCTTCTACAAGATTGATTAGCCATTGTCGGGAGGCGCTGGCAACTGGTGCCCCCTAGAGGTCATGGGTCAAGAAAAGCTTGTGATTGCGACCTAGGGTCAGCCCTAGTTGCGATGCTTTCGAGATTGAGCAGACTCTTGAGCAGACGCGCTGCATGTGATCAGCGCGCATAAAAAACGAACGACCTCAGGAGATATAAGTGAATAAATTCGGACGATGGAGCGTGGCTGTAGCCCTGTGTGCCGGTGCGGTCCCCATGCAGAATGCCGTGGCGAGTACGACGGCGCACGTCGGCGTCTTCAGCGAGTACGTGTTCCGAGGTGTTGTTGCAAACGGCGGTGCTGCCGTTCAGGGCGGCGTGGATTATCACGGCGAGAACGGTATTCTCGCGGGAGTTTGGGCTAGTAATGCCAATCAGTTTGGTGGTTCAGAGTTTGATCTCTATGCCGGCTATCTGCATCAGTTCAGCGAAACTGTGTTCGTTGACCTGGGCGCGCTGTATTACATTCTTCCGGAGGATAAGGAAGATCTCACGCTCAATCCCACGCGGCGTGATACCGATACGCTGGAGTGGTTCACGACGCTATATGCAGGTCCCTTCAAGGTTCAGGCCTACTATTCGCATGATTACGTTGCGACTCGCGACGAGGCCTTCTACTACACCGGAAGCTATACGCACAATTTCAATCCCACGATCAGTGTTGTCGCGCAGGTTGGTTATACCCACGGCGACGGCGCGGAAGCCGTTTATGGCGATGAGTATGTTGACTACAGCCTGACGCTGAGCAAAACCATTCGTGAAGGCCTGGTGTTCACGCTCGCTGCAATTGACACCAATCTGGAAGATGAAGGCATTTTCATGGGCACTGACGACGATCCAAAGGTCGTGGTCGGCGTCAAGCAGACCTTCGATTTTTGAAGGTTCTCACTTGGCAGATAGGGATGCCCACAAGCTTTCGACTTTCTTGAGCACGCCCAGCTGATCTGCTTGCTGAAGAATGCCGCGCGCCTGGTCAGGCGACAGTCTGGAAATCAACGGCCTGATCCGCGCGCGGACTTCTTCTCGCATGCGCAGAAGCAGCACGATCAACGGAGCCCAGCTCCGGGCGGCATTGACCGCCTCAAAAACATGGCCAAACGCGGTGTCATCGAGCTGCTCGGCAGCTACGGCCAGGCATTCCTGACCCGCCTCATCCATCATCGGCAACAGCGGCAGCAGTTGAGGCCAAAGACGATCCTGTTCGGCGGTGTCGAGCACGCGAGACAGAACCGGCAATTCGTGCATGATCGGTAGATTGACCAGCCGTTTCTGGTGAGGGGCGCCCAGTACCGCAACCACCGGCAATACCGCGCTCCATAGATTCTTGTTCTGCGCCGCACGCGCCATGCTCAACAAGATGTTGTCGTCCAGCGTGGCCGCCATTTCGCCCAGCTTCTTGCGCCACTCAGGACTGACATCATTGATCAGCGCGAGCGCCTCGGACCACAGGTCTTCGCTGTCATCTGCCGCAATCAGGATGATGTCACGCAGGCGCTCTACCGGCAGTAGGCCCAGTAGATCATTTATTCGCGATTTATCTTCAACAAAGAAGGCGATACGCAGCAGGGCGCCATTGTCCGTCAGGCTGTCCATGACCGCTTTGATGGCTGCCGTGCTGACCACATCTACGAATCTGGCGAGCACGACATATTCACCGCGCCGTGCCAGCTCAAGGGCGACCTCAACCAGCTTGCTGATCGGGATGCGCTGGATGACTTCGCGCACGCGGCGCGGATCAATCTCCAGGCTGACGTCGGCCAGAAAGGGTGTGCGCAGTCGTTGTGCGACTTCGGCGGCGCGATCAGGTGCTATCAATCCTGCCACGCGTGCGCACAGCAGTGCGCCGAAAACCTGCTCGGCGAGCAATGCGATCAAGGGTACGGGGAGCAGTTTGCTGGCCAGCGCGACGCGCTTGAGGCGTGCGGCGTCGGCGTCAAAAAGCCGGTGGCTGACTTTCTCGCGAAAACTGCGGATGCTTTCTGCGTCCAGTTTTTCCAGTGAAGCGAGCGCCCGGGTTTCGATGCCCAGCAAGCGCGCCAGCTTGAGAACTTCTGCCTGTCGCTGAAGGCGGCTCACAGGCCTAGTATCCTGCGGATGGTTCCGCGCATCATGCCGGGCACAAACTCCAAGGCGCGCGCCAGCGCCTGATCCAGAGCGGTGCTCTGGTTTGCGCGGGTCTGTGCAAGTGCCCGCGTCAGAGCTTCGATCTCCTCGTCCTTGAGCTTCGAGAGGTCTGCAGGCAGTTCATTGCCAAGCTCGTTCTGAAGCGATGACAGACAGGGGCGTAGGCTCATGGAGGCTCTCCTATTTCTGTGTTGCCGGTCTGCGATCAGCTGGCGGCGCTGGCAAAGTGGATCATGATCTGCACCTGGAATTCACCGACGATAAATCCCAATGCAGCGCCGACGGCAATCAGGATCCATTCATCCTGCTCAAACGCCGGCCGCAGCAAACCTTCGAACTGTTTGGGCGTCAGTTCCTGCATGCGCGAAACCAGTGTGTTTTCGATATCAATGGCATCGGCGGCGTACGCCTCCATGCTTTTCATCGCTTGCGGAAGGCGTTCCATGACCTTCGTGGCGATTTCCTTTTTCATTTCCTGGTATTGGCGGCTCCCAACGGAGAAAACCACCAGTGGGCGGGCCAGACCGGCCTGTTGATCCACCATCTTCTGCACTTGCTTCTGAACCATGGAAAACATGCGGTCAGACATAGGGCCACGCAGAATGGCGTCGATGATACGGTCCGGAGTGATGATCTCGCGGGCAATCAGGCGACCATACTCGGCAGCCACTTCCTTGCGATGTTTCAGGAACAGGCCTTGCCACTCGAAGATGCCCAGATAACGTTTGGGTTCCTTGGGGTTGAAGATCATTTTCAAGGCCAGCCAGTCGGTAAACCAGCCAGTGAAGCCGCCAAATGCCGGCATCAGCCAATGTGACCAGCTGTATTGGTGGGTCATGGCCCAGGTGCTGGCCTGCACCAGACCGATCAGGAATCCAAAGTAGATGCCGCTGTGGCGAATGAAGCGAAATTCCGCATGGCCGGCTTCAAGGAAGATTCGATTGAGTAGCGGGACATCGCGCGTCAGGTTGGTGACGACCATGTCCTTGAGGTCGAACACCCTGTCGATGTCATTCTGTATGTCGAGCATGATCTGCTCGATCATCTTGGGTGCCTCGGCCTTTATTCGCTCGATCAGCATCTTCTTGACCCGGTCGGGTGCCATCTCCCACAGACCGGGCTGGTAATGGGCCGCCACCTCGCGCGTGATGTCTTCAACAGCTTCCAGCAGGGGACCCTCGATCTCCTGCGCAACGCGCTTCGGATCAAGCTTCATGAAAATATCCTTGGGCTTGATCAGGTGCTCGGTCATGGTGTCGCAGGCGATAGATGCCATGACAGACGCCTTGCGCGGCACGATGCCCTGCCAGCCCAGGAACGGTGGCCATCCGACAAACTTGATCGGTTGGAACATCATCTTGATCGCGACGATCTTGGTGCCGAAACCGATGGCAGCGGCCACCAGCGGCATGGATGCGTACAAGAACCAGTGCGCCTGTATGTCGCGTAGAGCTTCTGCAAAATCCAATTTCCCGACCCCGCTGCCAGATATTCTGGGTTGTTATGTGCTGCTCATTGTCACAGCCCTTCAGCCTGCAAATTGAAGTCTGGACGCTTGCGGCCGATCTCATCAGATGCGGCGGGGCGAGTGTGAAACACCGCAGCTAGTGCGGCAAATTCATGATCCTGTCGGCGCAGGAAAAGACAGATTGTCTCAGGCTGCTTCGAGAATCCTGCCGACCCTGTCCCAGATGCCATGTGTGGTGGCGGCTTGACGAAATGCAGCCCGTGTCGGCTCGGCCTGGCGGCGGTAGATCTCGCCCACGTTCTTGAGCATGTTGTCGTCCTCGACAGCGGCCACTGCAATGGCAACGGCTTTCCATCCGCCCTGAGTCTTGTCTGCAACATCCAGAATGTTCTCAAGCAATCCGCCGGAATCGGCCAGGCCAATGTCTACAACAGTTCTGAGGCCGTCTGCATTGATGCGTTTGGCAAAGTCGAGTACCAGCCCGAGTTTGCCGCTCTGCGCTGCCGACTGGAGCAGCGATTTGAGGACCTGTCGGTTCTGGGCGATGGGTAGTGAGGCAACCAGATCGCGATTCTCTTCGGAAAGATACTGAAACAGATCCAGCATCACATCCCAGCGGCCGGAATTCTGTGCGGCCCACAAGGCGGCTTCGGCCACTTCTGATCCCTGGTCCAGCGCTGCATTGGCAATGATCTCCTGGAATTCAGGGCGCATGACTTTGGCCAGAGGCAATGCACTTGCCAGCAAACCCTCTTCATGTGCGTTGCGCACCAGATCCCCCAGGACCTCTGCGTTCTTGAGTTTGGGCAGGTTGACGATCTTGCGATGATATTTGGGGTTCATGCTGGTCACGCCGCGGAGCACCGGGGCCCACAGACATTGTTCGTGAACCACGGTCACCAGGTTGTCCAGACTGGCTTCGTCCTGTTCCGCCATGATGTTGGCCAGCCGCGCGCGCAGTTCCGGGTTGACGTTGTCGATTACCGACAAGGCCTGCGGCCACAGTGATTGCTGGGTGCCCGTGCGCATGATGCTCGCAATGCGATCGTTATCGATCATCATCACGATCTTGCTCAACTGTGAACGCTCTTCCATGTAGTAGGCGATCTTCAGCAGCACGCCGTCGTCCTTGATGGCGCTCACGATCAGGCGGATGGCCGGCGCCGAGAGCGCGTCCGCGAATCGCCCCATCAGCATGTAGTCTTGTCGTTCAACCAGAACCATGGCGGCATCACGGATGACGTCGGCGTCGATCAGTTTGATGATCTCTCGTGCATGCTCGGGTTCTGCCTCGGCTGCAATTTGTGCCAGAAACTCAGGCTCCAGGCGTTTGGCAATTTTGGCGGCAGTGACGGGGTGCATCGCACCAACGATGCGGCCTGATAACACCGGTCCGAAGGCATCTTTGGCAAGTCGCGCGACGGTTGCAACGGGCAGCAAACTTGCCAGGCGTGCCAGTGACCTGAAGCCGGCGCGCTTGTGGTCGAAGCGCTTTTTCTGCAGTGCCTTGCGCAGATTGCGAATATTTTCAGCCTTGGCAGTGGCCAGCGATGCGCGTGCATCGGAACTCAGACCAATATCAGCATCCAGTTTGTCGATTTCGGCTGCCAGCGCCAGGCTGATTTTACTGTCGTTGCTCATGGACCATTCTCTCCCTGATGTCCTTCTGCGCCCGTGATTCCGGGTCTATTTCAGGTAAGCCGATGCAAACGGGCGTAACCAGGCCGGCATCGCTGTAAGTGCTCTTCCCACTGCCTGATCAAGCTCTGCGCTGTCTCTGGACAGGGTTGCGCCCAGTTTCTGGAGCAGTTCCTGCTGCGTGTCCGGCGGGAGAAAATCAATGAACCCCGTTTCGCGGTCGCTGCTATCCAGCGTCGCTGCCAGTGCTGTCGAAACGTGTTCGCTCATGCCGGTCTCCTGTTGCGCAAATTCGTCGATGCGAATTGCTTGTATTTGTTGCCTGTCTATAGCAGCATGACAGTGGCCAATGTCATGCACAAGTTGATTGTGTAGACCTTTAAATACAAGAGCAAGTCCGTCATGGCAGAGCCGGACCAGATATCGGGGGATCAATGGGCACAGGACATGGCAGTGATAGTGATGACGTCGGCATGATGCGCGCCGTCGGGAGACTTGCCCTGGGTTTGAGTGATCATGTTCCGGGAAGCCGGTTTGTCCGCCGCCAGATGGAAGATGCAGAACGCATGGCCCTGTCTCACCTGAAATCGCGTCTGGACAAACTGGAAGATGACAGGCCCTTCCTGCCCGAAGCCGGACAAACCGAGCCCGCGCCTTCTGCCAAGCGCACTTCTCGCAGGCGCTTGAGCCTGGCAGAGCGGTTTGCGCAGATGGTTGAACAGTCACTTGAACAGACGCCGGAAAGCGCGCTGGACGCCTATTTTGGCCAGCTTCTGGGTGAAATGGTGCCCGACGAAGTCAGGCTGCTGAATGCTGCGTCTGATGGCAGTCGTATTCCCGTGGTGCACGTCGATGTCGGTTCGCGGCTGTCAGGGAGTCAGCGGGTCATGGCCTATCTGAGCCGATCCGGAAACGAATCGGGTGTGATGCGTAACGAACTCACGCCCTATTACCTGGCGCATCTGGTTGGCATCGGATTGTTTGAAGACGCGACGGAAGACAAGAGTGCCATCACTAAGTACGAGATGATCGAGAGCGACTCTGATGTGCGAAAGGCACTGGAGCGGCTGCAGAAAGAGCGGTCAGGTAAGCCACGCACCGTGCGGGCCAGTCTGGTGCTCAGTCGCCTGGGCCGGGATTTCCTGAGTCGCTGCAATGCTCAGGATTAGAGGCTAAAACTACGAATGATGAACGCTGCGCGGTCTTCGGGCCGTAGGGGTGGGCGAGGGTTCAGACCACACATGCATCGTCAATATGAACCCGCGGAGAGAGAGTGACGTTATGGAAACCGGTCTTGAACATTTCATGGCTCACCCGCTGCTGTACCTGTCGATGCCCATCGTCAGTGCCGTGGTGGGATATGTGACCAATGTGGTCGCCATCTGGATGATGTTCAATCCGATCGAGTTCTTCGGCATCAAGCCGCCTTTCCTGGGTTGGCAGGGCATCATTCCGCGCCGAGCGGCCAAGATGGCCAGCATCTCCGTGGATACCATCACCGAACACCTGATTACGCAGGAAGAAATTTTCAGTCGCCTTGACGCCGATCGCGTTGCAAGCGAACTGGAAGGCCCACTCAACGAAATGATCGAGGACATCGTCGATCAGGTCATGCTGGCCCATCAACCGGCGCTCTGGGAATCGCTTCCCAACATGGTGAAAAACCAGATCTATCGGCGTATCAAGTCCGAGGCACCGGAACTGATTACCGAGATCATGGAAACCATCAAGGGCAACTTGAGTCAGATGTTTGATCTCAAGGACATGGTGATCACCAACCTGACCAGAGATCGGGCGCTGCTCAACACCATCTTCCAGGAAGTCGGCGCAGCAGAGTTCCGCTTCATCGGCCGCTCTGGGCTCTACTTTGGTTTCATCTTTGGCATCATCCAGATGTGCATCTGGATTTTTTTCAAGGCCTGGTGGCAGTTGCCGGCCTTTGGCCTGGCCTGCGGATACGCAACCAACTGGATTGCCCTGCAGATGATTTTCAACCCCAAGGAGATCATGCGGATCGGGCCGTTCAACGTGCAGGGGCTTTTCATGAAGCGCCAGGACGAAGTGGCCTATGACTACGGCCGGCTGGTCTCGGCCAATGTTCTGACGCCAGCCAACATCATTGAGGGCGTTCTACGCGGTCCGTACTCAGACAAGGTTTTTGCCCTGATTGGTCGCCGTGTGCAAAAGACCATTGATGAGCAGAGCAGCATTGCCAAACCCTTCGTAGCATTTGTGGTGGGTACGGCCGAATATCGCCGAATGAAAGACACCGCCGTGACTGCCATTCTGCAGAGATTGCCTGACGCGCTGACGCATATCGAAAGTTACGCTGAAGATGCCTTGGATCTGGAAAACACCTTGGCCACCCGCTTGCAATCTCTCAAGCCTGCCCAGTTCGAGAGCATGCTCAGGCCGGCGTTTGAGCAAGATGAGTGGATCCTGATTACCGTTGGCGCGGTGCTCGGCTTCTTCGTCGGTATCTTTCAGTTGTTCGCAATGTTCGGTGGCCCTGGTGGGGGCGACCCCGCCACTATGGAAGAAAGCGCGCGCCTGGGCCTGGAATTGCTTCGCCTTTACGGCATCGGCTGATACGGATCAGATAGAAGGATGTTCGGATGTTGAGTCAGCCCACAACCTGGTTCTGGATTGCCCTGACGGCTGTTTGTTTTGCCCTTGGGTTTGCCTTGTCCTGGATACGCACCAAACGCCGTGTCACGGCGCGGTATCAGGCGGCAGTCGAGGCGCAGATCAAGAGAAGGATTCAGGAAGAAATCTTGCGACGTGTGACAGGCGGCCCGGAGCTCAAAGGGAATTCGGGTGAAACGCAGCTTACTCGTGCGCAGGGCGCGAAAGACTAGCGCAAGCTGAGCCGTTGCCGCTGTTACGCGCGTTTGCGCTGTTTTTTTGCTGGTGGCCTAAGCTGTGGCTGCAAGTTAGCTCCGAAACGCTGCTCCAGAGCACGGCGAAACGAGTCCGCCAGTTCCAGCGTGATGGCTTGATCAAGCAGGCTGCGCAGTTCCGAGGCGGTCTTGGCGACATGGGCAATCTGCGTACTGGCGCTGCCGCGTTTGGGGGCTCCGTCCAGCGTGTCCACCACGGTGCGCGTCACGACATCAATCTGGCGAGTGAACTCGGCCAGGATATCCAGAATTTCATTTAAGGGAACGCCAATACGCGTCAGCTCGATGCCGACGCGAATCAGCTTTGGGCGTGGTGCCAGGAACCCCGTGCCGCGCGGCAGCAGCAGCTTGAGTTGCACGACGCGCCTGATGGCCGAAGCCGTGAGTTGTGAGCCGTACCCTTTGCGGAGTTCCTTGAGGCTCATGTACTCCGGCGCTTCTCGCTCAGCGTTTGGCGACGCAGTGTGTTCCAGGCCCAGTACACCGCCGAGATCCTTGCCCGCGTGCCAGGCGTTTAACAGTTCTTCGATATTCGCGATGGAATAACCACGCTCAAGCAAAGCGGTGATCGTACGCAGGCGAGTGACATGTGCCTGGCTGTAGAGGCTGGCACGACCCCGGCGCTCCGGACCCTGCAACAGACCCTTGGCCCGGTACGCGCGAATATTCCGGACCGTTACGCCGGAAACGGCGGACAGCTCCGAGATATCAAACTCTTCGAAGCCAGACGAAGTGCTGGGCATCAGGATCAAGATGAGGTGCCTGCGACGTGGAGGAGCCGTCAGTCAGGCCATCGCCGGTCTGGAATGAATCTGCATTGTTTGCCAGCCCCTTCACCGGGTCAAGCCAAGCGGGCAATGGATACATGACGGGACTATGGCGACCCTTGCCCCTTCCTGGCGGCATCCTGCATCGCCTTGGGGTCATGTGGCCCCCATGGTGTTTCAGCCCGCACGGGACCGTCGCGCTCGTCCTCTTTGGCGATACTGAACTTGAGCATGGAACTCGGCCTGAGCTTGACGTCAAGGCGCGTGAGGATCGCGCGGACCTGATCTTGCTGAGGAAACAGCGTTAGAGGGAGCCGTGCGGTCACCGGCGTGCGCACGGTCTGGTTGATCGGCAAGCGTGCCTTGAGTGTGGTGTTGACCACGGTCTTGAGTTCGTCATCCAGATCAGCGGTGAGCGGGCCGACGTACTCAAGATCAATGACCTGGTCGATGGGCACGTTCAAGTTGACGGGCAGCGGGAATTTCAGAGGAATCGTTGTCTGGATATCCAGGTTGCGCAGTGACTTGAGGTTCTTGTAGTTGATGCCCGTGCGAATGGTGACGTCCGCTTGTGTGTCGATCGGCAGAATACCGTTGTAGGTCACGTCAAACTTGAGGGGCACTTTGGCGCGCAGTTCCACATCCAGGTCATAGCGGCCTTGCAATGGCACTGTCAGTTCCTGATTGAAAGGAACTTCCGTGCTGATCTCGCCCTTCATCGCCACTTCGAGCACATTGGTGATTTCCGCAATGCCCCTGATGCTCTCAGGCAAGGTGACGCCCATTTTCTGGTCGCGAATGGCGATGTCGATCACGATGTGAAAATAAACCCACCATGCCACCAGCACTCCGCAAACCACGGCGACGACAGCAACTCCGCCACCCAACATCCAGAGCAGAACCCGCCAGAACACACTGCGACGCTGGCTGAGGGGCGGCGATGGCTCGCCGTTGTCGGCGGGCCCGAGTGGCAGCATCGACGTGCGCAGGCGCCTGCGGCTCACGGCGCGGACTCCGCATCTGGATCACGGGTCAGATCCAGCTTGAGTGTGCGCAGCGGCAACTTGAGCGCGGCTTCGGTAATGACCAGATCACTCGGCGTGGAGGGCATGGTGACAAGCGCTTCGAGTGTATTGAGCACCGGTACGCGAAGATTGGCATCGACAGGAACATTGGCGTCGATGGTGGTGCGTAGCGGGACCGTTAGATTCTGGTCAATGCTTGCGGTCAGTGGAAGGCTCACTTTGAGCGGCAGCATCTGGTCAACCGGGATCACGATGTCCACCGGCACCATGGTCTTGATCGGAATTTTGCCGCGCAGGGGAATACTGATGGTGGTGCCCATTTCCGGCAGATAGGCGTCAACCTTGGTATCCAGGATGACAACCTGATCCAGGGCAATTTCGTCCACCAGATGAACCTTCAGCCGCAGCGGAACTGCTCCGTCCAGATTGGCAATGGCTTGCACCTGTGCCTTGATCGGAATCGTGACCTTCTGATCGATGGGAACCTGCGTGACGATGGTCTCGTTCAGGCGCAGGCCGATGGCGTCGTTGACCTCAATGCGTCCGCTCAATTGCTGGGGAATGACGGCCTGTGCGGGCTGGTCTTTGAGCAGCAGCGTCACATCGACCCGCGACACGATGAAGTAGGCGATGGCGCCGCCCGCTGCCGCTGCGATGATCAGTACCAGCAGTACGATCAGCAGGCTGATGCCGTGCTGGCGGCGCGGCAGGACGGGCACAACAGTGGCGGTCGCGCCGTTTATGGTGTGTCCTCGCTGTTGCTGTTTGCCTGCTCGGCTGCTGCAGCTTCTTGCGGCGTCTGCTTGTCGAAACCGATGCCGATGCTGCTCAGTGGTATGACCAGGTCGGCGTAGTCAAGATCAAGGGCCAGAGCCGGGTCCTTGTCGAGGATGGCAGTGGCTTTTAGATCGTTGAGAACCGGAACGCTCATCTGCGCCTGCAACGGCACTTGGGCAACGATGTCGGTTTTCAGAGGAACTTTCAGATCCTGCTTCAGCCGCGCGCTGACAGGTGCATCAAACTTGACCCGAACCAGTTGATCAATCGGCACTTCAAGCCTGACCGGAACCGACGCGCGGACCGGAAAGGTGCCGCGTAAAGGTAGCTGAAAGGTTTCGCCGAGCAGGTCAGCCTCGACGACGGTGTCGATGTCGACCATCTGATTGAGCGGAATCACGTCATCCACCGTCACCGATGTTCGCACTGGCACCATGGTGTCCAGCGAGACAAACAACTTCAGAGGCTCGTCCACCGGTACGTTGATCACGGTATCCACCGGAACACTCGTACTGACGACTTCGTCAATGGAAATCTTCAGGTCATTGAGGACCGAAGCGGTGACTTCCAGCGGTTGATCCACATAAGCCTTGAGTGGAGTGTCGGTGACCAGCAGCTGTGCCTTGACGTTGCTGATGGCCCAGTGAATCACAACGAAGGCACCGATCGCTGCGCCGATCAGAATGATCAGCATCCAGAACAGCACACCGCCATGTTGGCGGCTTGCAGTTGCAAGGCTAGAACTCATAGGACAGCGATACATTCAGGAAATCCCTGTCTCGAAGGCGATTGCCGTTGCCACCACCGAAGAAGATGAAATTGTCGAGCGAAAAATTGAAGGTATTGTAGAAATTGAAGTTCACGCCAAGCAGACCGATCTTGCGGCCGTCCTGGAAGTTGCCGCCCAGGCCGGGCGTGGTGCCATCGACATCGTGAAACAGGATGACCTGAGGGCGAATGCGCAAACCCTGAAGGAAGGTGTCGTCGTAGGCCCAGATGGCAGCTGCCTTGTATCCCCAGGCCAGCTTGGTTGGGAAACCATCGGCATCGGCCTGATAGGGGTTGAGCTTGAGCGGATCGCCAGATTCCAGCACGCCTGCCGAGTAATGCGTGTTGGTTGTGGCCAGGCTGTCCAGCTGCAGCGCATTCAGCGACGGCAGATCCGGCACATAGCTCGCAGCAAATTCCAGAATCAAAACCATCTGGTCTGCACGAATCCAATTGTTGTCGCGACCCAGAATCACGGTGCCGCCGGCAGTGGCTTGCCAGTAGTCAAATTCTTCGTAACCTCGAATGTAGGCGCCGGGCTCGACTTCGCCCGGCGTGCCACCACGGTAGGCCGTGAGGTAGTCCGGGATGGCATTGCGCCGGTCTGTAAAGGTGGCGCCGCCGAGCTGGTCGATGGGGAGGCCCAGCGCGTCTGCCAAAGGCGCGAGCAGGACGGCATCAATCCCCCCTGCGCTGGGAAACAGCGCCAACTCATTGCGCGGAAACAGGGGTTGCAGGGCTGCGAAGAACACATCTTCAAGATCAACCTGAAACGGAAAGTCGGGCCGAAAGGAAAGCTCGCCGGTCCAGTTCACCCTGAATGCCGTGGTGTTGAAGCCAAGGCCGAACACCTGAATGTCCTCCGGGTATTCGAGAAAGATGCGCGCCGACGAAAGTGGCAGGGCGTCGAAGCCTTCTCCGACCAGACGCGGGGCTTCCTGGCCCGTCAGCTGTGCGAGCAGGCTGCCCAGGTCCATGCCGCTGCCCGTGCCGCAGGCCGCAAGAAAAGTGGTGAGCGCCAGACCCAGCCCGGGTGTTGGATCCGTCCCGGTCGCACTGCCTTCTGCTGCAGCGCAGGTGGATTGGGCTGCGATGAAGCTCGCTGTTGGCAGGCGCGCATGGTAGTTGGCGTAGTAGGCACTCAGCTCGGTTCCGCCGAGCCAGTCTTCCTGAAACATGCTGAACTTGAAGCCGTACTGGCCGCCATTGCCGGGTTCGCGATTGGCGAGGCGCGGAATTGAGGCTGCTGAGTCACTGATCAAGGCCACCACGGGGGTCAGGCCTCTCTGCAACTGCATGGGATCTTCCGGCGTCTTGCCGAAGGGCAGGGGCAGGGAGTCTCCGCCGAGTGATCCATTGCCTTCTGGCTCGCTGCCCAAATCAACAATGAATGAGCCCAGCGTGCCGCGCGACGGTAGTTCGTAGGGCCGCCATTCGAGCTGGTAGAAAGCTTCTGCCGAGATGATGTCGGTGACTTCCGTGCGCAGTGCAATCATACCCACGGGTGACAAGGCTTCATCCAGATCCATCGTTGGCCGGAAGAAGTTATTGAAGTTCACCGGGTTGATGAAGTTGAGTGTTCCGGAAATGGCGAACAGTGCTTCACCCCAACCCAGCTGGCGCCGACCGATGCTGACATCGAGTTCGCGGCCGTCGCCGTACGGCACGCGAAAGAAGGCAAGGGCATCACGAATTTCGAGTCGCTGGCCAGATTCGCGTCGCGCTTCAGTGGGCGTGCGAACTGAGGTCGCAGCGCCGGGCGCGAGCCCTTCTTCGATGATCAGATTGGGTTGCGCGAGATCGAGGTTGTACTGCACCTCATCGTGGAAGGCCTGCCATCCGAGCTTGAAGCCCCAGCTTCCGTCGCCACCGCGCATGACCAGGTCGGATCGCCATCTTGCGACCGCGCTGGTGATGTCGCCCTTGTCGTGCGTCAGGTTCGCTTCGTCGCCAATCTGCCAGGCGCCGCCCGGAGCAGCCTGCCAGCGTTCGTTAGGTTCGTTGTTGTCCCGAGTCAGGGTGAGGCAGGAATCTACCGCGCACAGATCAGGATCAAGATTGGACTTGCCGATGAAGTTTTTGTTGGGGGATTCCAGCCGCAGCTGCGCGCCAATCGCAAATTTGTTCTTCCACGACACGTCGAAGCCGGGGCCAAGATCGAGTCGGTACTCTTCAGCTGTAGCCACTCCGGAAATCAAGCCCGTCCAGATGGTCAGGGCTAGGCGCCATGGTGCTCTGCCCACCTGTCCTCTCCTCATTTTGCGTGCCGCTCTTTGTCGTCTCTGGCGGCTGGCTCATAATTGTATTTACATTGTTCGATGTCAAGCTCGAACAAGCTGTTTCCCGCTTGAAATTCTGCAGCTACGTAGTGTTGTCGGTTCCTCTCAGCAATCGTTTTGACGCTTCCCAAGATTCAACTTCCAGAACTTGATGCGCGGTAGGTCCTGAACCACCTCTTCAGTATGACCTTCGATCGCGGAGGTGCGCCGGTCCAGGATTTCGATAAAGACCAGCATCCTGAAGACCGCCATCACAAACTCCAGAAACACGCGCACCACCACGACCAGAATCAGAAAGACGATGGGGCCGAATACCAGCCATACCAATCCCAGCCAGAAGGATTGAATGAAAGCGCTGGCGATGCCCAGCAGCACCAATGCGCCCATCGCAATTACAGCGAGGCGATAGATCAGCGGCAGCATGCGCGTGGTGACGATTTCGCGCATTTCAAAATCAAACAGATTGCGCAGCAGTTCGCGCAGTTTCAGACCGTCGTCAACGCGTTCCATGTGGGTATCGCTCTGCTGTTTCATTGGCGCGTGCTTCAGCGACCTGCGCGTGATGCCGCAGGCGACTGATTGAGATAAGCCAGGGCCTCTTCCGTTGATCCTTCCTTGACCGGGTCGTACCAGGGGCTGAAGAAGGTCAGCTCGTCGCGTAAAAGCTTGAACGGCGAAGGCAGCTGGCCCGCCTTTGCCTGACGCTGCCATTCGAGCCAGATCCAGGGGCGGAACGCGCTGGGTTTGCGATCAGCAAATTGCGGATCCTGCTTCATGATGTGTGCAGCCCCATGTACCCAGAGCCCGAAGATCGCGGGCATGGCGATACTTGCCAGGTAGTAGCGAGAGGGGTAGCGCCCGCCCAGATGGCGGTAAACATCAAATGCAACACAGCGGTGTTCCACTTCTTCAGCGCCGTGCCATCGAAGCAGGTCGAGCAGAACCGGATCTGCGTCTTTCCACTCCTGGCTGAGCACATAGTTTCCAAGGACGCAGGTCATGTGCTCGATGGCGGCCACGATGCCGAGGCGGAAAACCAGCCAGCGCTTTTCCAGGAACTTTGGAAGTTTGCGGCCAAATGGATTGTCGGCAAGCAGGACTTCGAACAGCTTGTCTTCCTGTGCGGTATTGCTGTCGGTTTCGATGCCGTGCGCGTGGAGGTACTCGGCAATGGCCGCGCCGTGCGCGCGTGCGTGCATGGCTTCCTGACGAATGAACATCTGCACGTCCTCGCGCAGTTTCTCGTCAGTAATGTGCGGCAGTGCCTTGTTGTACAGCTTGCAGAACCAGAACTCGCCTGCCGGCAAAAGCAGGTTGATCTCGTTGATGAAGTGACTTGCGAAAGGCTGTCCGGGAATCCATTCCAACGGTGTTTGTGACCAATCGAACTGGACCTTGCGCGGAATCAGCGGAGCAGGTGTGCGCGAGACCTTTGAGGAGCGTCGTGGCGGTGGAGGTGTCATTGGACTATTCATGATGTTGTCTCCTGTTTCGTTCCACGCGCCCCCTGCGGAGCCGGCGATTCAGCGCGGGATTCGGCTGTCGGCTTTTTGGCGCGTCGGATGTTTGCTGGCGACCCGGGCAACTTGAATCCTGCCAGCCGCTGCATGACGCCGGGGAAAAGGCGCGAGCCCCATTTGGCAACATGGGCTTCGGTTCCCACCAGAACCTCGTCGCGCTTGCCCTGAACGGCGTCGAGGATGGCCTCAGCGACTACAGTTGGTTTGAGACTGCGTTTCGCGTAGAGCTTGCGAGCGGTGTCCTGCTGGCGGGACTGATCTTCTGCGCTGGCGCCCACAAACTTCGTGGCGCCTGTAATGGCCGTGTCGACGATGCCGGGGCAGACCGAGACCACGCGAATGTTGTGTTCCTTGAGTTCTGCGCGCAGACAGTTGCTGAGCATCAGCACGGCTGCCTTGCTGGTGGCGTAAGCAGGAAGCGCCCTTGTGGGGGCAAACGCCAGGGCAGAGGAGACGTTGACGATGTGACCAGCCACGCCGGCATCAATCATCTGCTGTGCAAACAGGCGCGAGCCATGGATGACACTCCACAGATTGACCTTGAGCAGACGCTCCCAATCTTCGTTGCGGGTATCGAGCACACTGCCTGCCATGCCGATGCCAGCGTTGTTGATCACGATGTCGGGCGTGCCGATCTCGTCCTTGACCCAGGCGGCCAGCGCTTCCATCTGGTCAGTCTGTCCCACGTCCACCTTTCTGGTCCAGGCGTCGGTTTCCAGCAGACGGGCAAGCTCGGCGCTTCGTTCAGCAGCTTCCAGATTGATATCCACCGCGATTACGCTCGCGCCCTGCTCAGCGAAGGCCAGCAGCGTTTCGCGGCCGATGCCGCTGCCCGCGCCTGTCACCAGCATCAGCTTTCCGGACAGAGGGCGACGCTGGCCATGTTGTCTGGCGCGGCGTAACGCAGGCGTTTGCTGGCCGGTTACGACCATGTCGATGAACTCGCCTGCCATTTTCGCCACCAGCTGAGGGTGGCTGACCTGAACCCAGTGTCCTGCATCGATCTCCCGCCGCCAGAGCTGCGGCACCCACTGTGGGAGGTCGTCAAAAATTTCCTTGACCATGAAGCGATCGCGCGCGGGCACGATCAGTTGTACCGGTGTGTCTGTGTGGCGTTCTGACGGTTGCAACAGACGCTTCACGAAATTGGCGCGGTATAGATTGACGCCTCTGGTGCCATCACCTTTCTGGGTGTCGCTGGCGGGTGCATCGGCAATGCCTTCGACCTTTTCAAGAACTTTCGGCCATAGTTTGTCCAGGCCCAGTTTCCACACGGACTCACCGAATCCGGGAAGCTGAAAAGCGCCGATGTACCAACTATGCGAGAGCTGGCGTGCAACGGTTGCCAGGTCTGCAGGTGAGCCGCTGCGCAGTCTTTGCGCCATCCAGTAGGCGGCATGGTCGATGCTGGGCCCTGAGATGCTGGTGTAAGAGGCGATGCGCCCTTGCATGCGCTCGGTCGTGACCGCTTCCCAGGATTGGATAGAGCCCCAGTCGTGGCAGAGCAGGTGAACCGGGGCATCGGGGCTGACTTCGTCCACCACCGTTGCCAGATCGCTGACCAGATGCTCCAGGTCGTAGGCGCGAGTGTGGTCTGGTGTGCTGGAGCGACCAGCGCCGCGCACGTCGTAGGCCACCACGTAGCACTTTTCCGCCAGCGCCTGCGCGCACTCCGACCATACGCTGGCCGAATCCGGGTAGCCGTGAACCATGACCACCACCGGCTTGTCGGCCGCCGGGGTGCCCCAGGAATAAACGGCGAGTTCGATGTCCCCTGAAGTGACAAAAGATTGTGGGGTCATGTTGATTCTCCTCGTAAATTAGGCGTTTCCGATCAGGCCGCAGCGGTCTCGCAACTTTGCTCCCAAAGGCCTCGCTCTTTCCAGCGGCGCACCTGCGGCACGTCGTCATCGAGCCAGAAAGCATCGTCTTCTGTCACGACCAGCAGTTCCTCCCACTTGGCACCTATACCGCGAAACCCCAGATGTGGTTCCACTGCCCACAGACCTGGCGTCGGCGGGTGCTCTGAGCCAGCACCGCTGTTCCACAGAGGCGACCAGCCCTCCTTGGCTCCGCGCAGACGTTCTTTCAGGAGCGCGGAAATGTTCCGGACTCCGAATCGTGCAAGAGACAGGTGACGCTTCTGCCCGTCGTCTTCGAGCTTCTCGACGCGATGGGCAAGTACTTCAAACGGATAGGCCTTGTGGCGGGGTTCGTAGCCATGCTTCTGGCAGAGCTGATCAACCGCGCGACTGACCTCGGCCAGCGTTCGGCGTTGACGGACCAGATCAAGAATCAGGACCCGATACTCCAGGAGGTCGTCCATCAGCTTGTCCAGCGTCGGATTGCTGCCAATGACACCGCAATAGCCGATATCGGCGGTATAGCCGTTGCAGGTAGGTGCGCAATCCAGGATGAAGGGCATGTTTTCTTCCAGGCGGCGATGGCCCGGATAGAAGGCGGGGTTGAAGCCGCCAAGATGCTTGAAGCCGATGAAGCCCCGGAACGCCGTTCGGTCGCCAAACCAGGCAAAGGGGCGATGGAAGCAGTCGTCCGCGCCCTCGGCGTCGAGAAACGCCTGCATGAGCGCCGCGGTCTCGCGTTCAGTGATGCCGGGTGTCATCTGGCTCGCGACGGTCTCCGCACATCGATAGGCCAGATTCTGGACGTCTCTGAAGCCGGCCAGATCCTTGTTGTTAGGGCTCTTCATGTTGTCTCCTTTGGGTGTCTGATCAACATTGATGACCGTGACATCGGACAATGGTACGTTAGCTCGCGCAAGAGAAGTTGACGTTTCAGACGGCTGGGCAGGTCTCTACGGCCCTGATCCAAATTCAAGAAGAATTTTGGCCCTGCGGCCAATTGGTGCAGAATGGGGGTCCGACACGAGCCCCACAAGCTGTTCATAGCCGAGAAGAGCAATCTCAACGATGCGTGACTCAGGACAACTGCTTGAAATCGTTCATCAAGCCCTGGTCAAAGGTGGCTTCGATGTAGAAGCCCTTTATGGCCGTCTGGGCTACAACGCTGAAGCCCTGCCACTCAAGCAAATGCGCACGGCGCACCAATTGCAGGCATTTTTCTGGGAGACGGCAGAAGCGGTAACCCAGGACCCGGACATTGGTTTGCACCTGTGCCCCCACGCCCCCGTGTTTCGCGGCGAGGTCATGGAGTACCTGATGCTCTCCAGCCCGACCTTCGGCGAGGGCATGAACCGTGCGGTCAAATACATGCGGCTGGTCAGTGACGCGATGAATCTGCGTGTGGTGCGCGATGAGCGTGGCACCTACGTTGCCGTCAGCGGCAGCACCATTCAGGCGCCGCAATTGCGACACACCGAGATCATGGTTGCGCATCAGGTCATTCGATTTGGGCAGATGGTGACCGAAGGCCAGTACGCCCCGTCTCGGGTCTGCCTGCGCATCAGTCGCCGCGCGCCGCAGGCCGAATACGACGAAATATTTGGCTGCCCCGTGTCCTTCGAAAGCGAAGAGAGCGAAATCTGGTTCGATCCGAGCTTGCTTGCCTACCGCTCACCACGGTCCAGCCCCGAACTACTGCAACTGCACGAAGAGCACGCAGAAAAGCGACTCACCACATTGAAGCGTGAAGATTTAATTGAGCGCATCCGAGCCGTATTTGCACAACGTCTGGAAGTGGACCGTTGTGATCTTGAAGAAGTGTCGCGCGAGCTGGAGATTGCGCCGCGAAGACTGCGCTTTGAACTTGCTCGCGCTGGAACCAGCTTCTCGCAAGTGCTCGCTGATTTCAGGTTTGCATTGGCGCGCAAACTACTCGCGCGTACGAGTGAGCCGGTAGAAGACATCGTTTACCTGACCGGGTTTTCTGAGCCCAGTACGTTCTATCGTGCTTTCAAACGCTGGTCAGGTATGACGCCCGTGCAGTACCGGGACTCAAAGCGCGGCAAGTTTGCGGCAAGCGGCGAAACTGAACCGCCTGCAGACCCTTCTGCATAAAGATTGACCCATGCGACATCTGCACCCTGTGTCGGCAATCATGGAAGGATCAGGGCAGCGAACCTATGCTTCGACCCTGCCGTAATAAAAAGGTCCGGCATTCGCTGCGACCTGAAACCTAGGCTTCAATTAAGCATCGAGGAGAATCAAGAATGACTGCATTCATCCCGCGCCGTCTGGCGCTCGCTGCAATCGTAGCGGCCATGCCGTCGGTAGGCTTTGCCACCGCAACGGCTGAGGAAGCCGCCAAGCTGGGTGGTGAGTTGACCCCCATCGGTGCGATCAAGGCAGGTAATGCCGACGGCTCGATCCCAGAGTTCACCGGAGAAGCTAATTTCCCGGCCGACATGAAATCCTGGACGCCGGAATTCCTCGAAAACCTGAGAACGCAGGACACCGCAAAGCTCGAGGCCGAGTTCAAGAAGGCCATCAAGCCGGAACTCCTGAAACCGTTTGACACGATCACCAAGGCCAACATGTCCAAGTACGCGGACAAGCTGACCGATGGGCACAAGGCGCTGCTCAACAAGTACCCAACCTACAAGATGCCGCTGTACAAGACGGTTCGCACCGGCTTCTTCCCGAAGGAAATCTACGAAGCAACCAAGAAGAACGCCACCAGTGCCAAGCTTGAAGGAACAGACCTGGTTACCGGCGCAAAGATTGGTTTCCCGTTCCCGATTCCCAAGAGCGGCGCCGAAGTGATCTGGAATCACCGCATGAAGTATCGCGGCAATGCGGTCACCCGTTACAACAACCAAGCCATCGTCAAGTCCGACGGCAGCTATCAGATCACCAAGCTGACCGAAGAAGTAAAGTTCAAGTACGCCAACTACAAGGATCCGGCGGAAGAGGGCAACAAGTATCTGCTGATGTATTTGTCTGAAACGGTCTCGCCACCGCGCGTTGCAGGTCAGCTGACCTTGGCGCACGAGTTGATTGGTCCTGACGCAGGTTCGGGTCGCGCTGCTTGGATTTTCTCGCCCGGTCTGGGGCGTGTGAACCGCGCACCGGATGTGGGTTATGACAACCCGGCGGTGGGCACGGACAACGAGCAGTACTTCGATCAGATTGACGTGTTCAACGGATCGCTGGACCGCTACAACTGGAAGCTGATTGGCCGAAAGGAAATGTACATCCCGTACAACTCCTACCAGATCAATTCACCGCTGGTGAAGTATGCAGATCTGCTCAAGCCGTTCCACGTTAATCAGGATGAAGCACGCTACGAATTGCATCGCGTGTGGGTCGTCGAAGCCACGGTTCGTGACGGCGTTCGCCACAACTTTGCCAAGCGCGTCTTTTATGTTGATGAAGACAGCTGGTCCATCGCAGCAGTTGATTGCTACGACGGCCGCGGCGAAATGTGGAAGGTGCAGGAAGCGCATCTGATCACCGCGCCCTTCGTCCCGACGGTGACTGGATCTCCTGAAATCATCTATGACCTCCAGAGCACGCGCTACTTCGTAACTGCGCTGGCCAATGAGGACAAGATTTCGGATTTCCACGCATCTTTCAGTGACAAGGAATTCCAGCCCTCAGCGCTGAAAAAGAAATCACGCAGCAAATAATCAATCGCTGCAAGAGAAGCAGAACAGACGCCGGGCAATTGCCCGGCGTCTTTTTTTGTCTCGGGTACGTAGTATCGGGGCCACGTCATATACATGATGGGTCCGCTCTCAAAGGTTTTCGATATGCCTGACAATTTCATTGCCCCCAAGGTTGTACTGCTCGGCGCTTGTACTCTGCTCTTGGCTGCCTGCGGCATGGGCAGCGCCAATCTGAAAGGTGATGCCGCAACATTGGCGGCTTGTGATAGCGGGCCGCACTGCGTGTCCTCGCAGAGCGCAGACCCAGAACGCCAAGTCCAACCCTTGCACTATTCCGGCGGGCGCGAGGCAGCACGCAAGCGTTTGCTAGCCGTTCTGGGGGCACAGGAACGCCTCACGCTAGTGACGACGACGCCGGACTATATTCACGCGCAAGTCACAACGCCGCTGATGCGATACGTCGATGATCTGGAATTTCTGTTCTCGGCCAACTTCCCGTTGATCGACGTTCGCTCCTCAAGCCGTATTGGCTACTACGATTTCAATGCGAACCGCAATCGCGTCGAGGGCATTCGTGAGCAATTTCAGCAGACACTTGATTGACGCAGCGCAGATTACTCAGATGCCTTGACTGTTATCCGGGACGGTGCAGATAGTGCGCGAATCTCCGGGCTGTACATGCCTTCTCCGTATGCTGACGGTACAGTGAAGACGCCTGTGTTCGTGGCCTTGATGCGATAGACGATCTCACTGACAGAAGGATTCAGAGAAACGTAGAACACATTGCGGTCTTCACGGAAATCCGCGTAAGAGATGAAGGCGTTCGTACCCGGCTGGCAGACCGGACAGCGCGCCGTGACACCGCGCGTTGGCGTGCTGCCTTCTTGTGGATCCGGTTCTTCCGACTGACTGTCCTTGGGTGGAATCACGAGTTCAAAACCGCCAGGCAGCAGGTCAACCAGCGCAACTCGTGTGTAGCTCTTCTTGGAGAGCGAACGATAACGCAGGCGTACAGTGATCTCCTTGCCGAGTTCAACCTGCTCCACTGACGAGCCATCAGCATTGACGTATTCACGCTGTATCTCGAAGCCATTCTTCAACGCTTGCGGAACAGGCTCACGATCAAAACCGCTCTGCGAAATGATTGAAAAAGCAGGCAGCTGGCTGTCGTTGGCGAACCGCATCTTGCCGGTATCAAGTGCCAAATCTGTGTTGGGCATCAGGCTGTCAGGCAGCTCGATCTGTTCCAGCTGCCCGTCCTGCTTGACCACGCTGGCAGTCAATGCACCGTCCACCTGCGGAGCAATTGCAGTCGCATAGGCATCGAGAGCCAGCAGGCTGCTCGCCGCAGACAGCGCGTGATAGCGATGCTCATTGATCCGTTTCACCAGCTGTTCCATGAAAGTCGGCGGCACATTCTTGAGTTGTTCCGGAAAATGTCGCGATGCCAGATACAGCAGCTCGGCGTCGGCGGTCATCGAGTCATGCCAGGAATCAGTGCTGCTCTGAACCTGCCAATCGATGCGAGAAAACATTTGCGCGGCCTCGCGCTGCTGCTTCATCAAATGCATGGCACTGGCCAGGTAGGCCGCTACGATGTCGCGTTTCCAGTGTTTCGCATATCGCGCCTCCAATCGTTCTCGCAGCCCGCTGGCTTGTGCGCCCAACGTCCGGCCCTGACGTGTCAGCAGATACAAGGCGTAAGCACTGTTGCGTTCCTGCGCCAAATCATCGCTGTCGCGTGAAGCCAGGTCCTCAAGATATCGATTGCCACGGTCGAGCAGGTCCTGCGGCACATTCAGGTTTCTTTCGCGCGCTTCAATCAACACATGCTGCGCATAGACCGAAACGAACTCCTGAGTTTCAAAGCCGCCCGGCCAGTAGCGATAAGCCCCGTCCGGATTCTGCCTTGCGCGCAATTCATCGATGAGTTCATTTAGCGCGGATGACTGCGTTGATTGATCGCTCGAAAATTCCGGTCTCTGCGCAAGTACCACGGCGGGCATGGCCTTGCTGACCAGCTGTTCGGTGCAGGCATACGCATAATTTCGCAGATAGTCAGAAAAGCCGTGGGCCAAGCCCAGAGGCAACGCCGAGATGCCGACCTTCTGATTGGCATGCGCCGGGTGGAGCCTGCGCTCCACGGCAACGTCAAGCGTCTTTCCGCTTGGGACCACGCCCGCCTGGACGCTGGTTCGATAAACACTGGCGGGCCGCACGGAAATCCCGATCGTTCGAGCGGCAGCATATTCTCCCGACCGCGACTCGAACTTCAGCTCGGCGTTGCCAAGTTCTTCTTGAGCTTTGAGCCGAAAGCGCACAGAGGTCTCATCGCCTTCAGCAAGTGAGATCGTCTGTTTCGCCTCGCCGAGAATCTTCAAGGCCCCAGGGACTTGCAGTGAAACGCTTGGCTTTGCGCTGGCCCCTGAGCCTTGTGCCTGATTGGAGATGCCCAGGCTGATCTCGAACTCGTCACCAGGGGCAACAAAGGTCGGTGCGTTGGGAGACAGAACAAAATCGGCGCGCACCCGCGTATCTGCTCTGGCGATGCCAATGCGCTTGTCAGACACCGCGACAGCGTAGATGCGCAGATTGCCGTTGAAATGATCCGGTACCTTGTACTCCAGTTTGCGCGGCGTGCGGTCTGAATCGACGATGCCCGACCAGTACGCAACTGGCGGATCATTCTTTCTCTTGAACGGATTCAAGTGCTTTGCAAGCAGTGCGTCTGCATCTCCACCTGCTGCTGCACGTGTTTGCATGTGACGAAAGTCGGGCAAGATCAAGTCGAGAATCTGAACAGTGCTGACATCCAGGCTTCTTTTCTGAAACAGGTAGCCCAGCGGGTCGGGTGATGCATAGCGTGCGACCTGTAGTACACCTTCATCGACGGCGAACAGGACCAGCTTGGCCGGTTCGCTGGTTTGATAGGTGAACTCTGCCGTGTGACCAGGCTTGAGCTTCTCAGGAACCCGTAGGGTCACCTCGCTTTTTCGCGCGCTGATGTTGATGGAGAACGGTGCGACGCCGTAGCTCAGAGGACTGGTATAGATTTCACTCGAACCCGGATCTCTCACAAAGCTGACATTGACGTAGGCGTTACCTTCCAGTGACTCGGGAATTTCGATGGTCTGCGTGCTGGCCGTCGTGTCCGTCGAGAACCATTTCCATGCGTAGACCTTGTCTCGCTCGATGGTGATCAGGCCGGAACCGGTGAATGGTGCGTTGACCTGCAACTCAAGGGTTTCACCCGGTGCGAAATCCGGTTTCGACAGATTGAGTTGCAGCTCAGCATTCTTCTCCAGTCGCGCGGATAGATTCGCGCTACCGGCAACGGTGTAATCCACCCGGGCCAGTTTCTGACCTTGCCCGTCGACCAGGAAATAGGCGTAGCGACCAGGGGTGGCTGTATCCAGCGTCAAGAATGAGCCGGATTCATCAACCTCGAACTTGCGTTCTGCGATGGCATGTTCCCGCAAACGCGACTCGTACTTGAAAGTGCCATTGTCCTGTTTGACCAGTGTCGAAAGGTATTTCAACTCAACCTGCTTCAGCGTGAGTCCTGATGCTTCCATTTTCTTGAGTTCAGGGTCGATGGCAATGACATGCACTCGGCGATTGCTGTTGCGACCGACATAACCCAGATCACCATCGCTCTTGATGCCAATCAGGTACGGCATGCTCGACACCAGCTGTGTCGTCTGCCCGGCGACGCCACGTCCACTCTGCGCTTCAAAGCCCTGAGCGATGAGCTGCAATTGATAGCTTGCCTTGGCGAAGCGATCGAGACGTAGCGGGAGGCTCGCCTTGCCTTCGTCATCAGTTGTGGCTTCAGGCAGTTCGTCAGTAAAGCCCTGCTGTGCAGACTGTGGGTCACTGAACGTATAGTCCGTGTACCGTGCAAACTGAGGGACTACGGGCGAGAGTCTGAGAGTTGTCGTAACGCGCCGGTTCTGAGCCGGCGCATCAAACAGATTTCGCAGGCTGATCCGTGCCTGAAGCTCCTCAGGCGACACCCATCCAAGTGCTTTCTGCTTTGAAAGTGCAACCGACATTTTCATGCGATCAGGCTGGAAGTCGCGTACCAGCACAGTGACCGACCCGATCAGGTCATTGCGGTGACGATTCTTGACGATCGAAAGATTGAAGGTCCAGGTACCTGCGGCGGCGGTGCCGTCTGTTTCCTGAATAATTTCTTCAAAGCCGGCATCAGAAAGCGCAATGCCCTGCTTGCGAACACGCTGACCGCTGGCATCAAAGACTTCCAGTATCAGTGGCAGCCCCTTCGGCAGCGCACGCCAGTCCTGGGTGCGGACAATGGCGCCGATTCGAATCTGCTCGCCGGGCCGATAGACGCCGCGGTCTGAAAACAGGTAGGCGCTGAGTGCAGCCTTGTCATCGTGATTGGCAACGCCCCCTACATCGAAGCGGGAAAGATCAAGATCGCGAATGCGATGATCCAGCGGCAGAAAGCTGGTGTCCCCATTTTTTTGCGCGAGCACCATGACCGGGCGTTGTTCGCGGCGAAAATCCTTGAGCGAAGGAAAGCGAACATGGCCGTCAGCGTCACTGATGCGCTGCATGATGGGCTGGCCATTCTGGCCGATGATTTCAAGCGTCACATCCTCGACAGGCAGTCCGCTATGGATGGACTGCACGAAAATATCAGAGCTGCCGTCCAGGCTTTTCTTGAGCAGCAGACCAAGGTCCGTCACGACCACTAGACGCGTGTCTTCGACGGCGCGCCGAACCCGATGGCCATGCTCGTTCTCGACTGACGCGTACACCGCGCGCTTGCGCTTTGCATCCCAACCCTGGAGATTCAAGAGAAAGATGCCGCGTCGATCTGACTGCGAATCCTTCAGGTACGGTGCCAGATCCAGAGTTCGATATCCGGGCTTGCCCGGTGCGAGTCGGGGCAGGGCTTCGACACTGCTGAAACGCTCCGAAATGTTGGCCTCGTCAAACGAGTAGTTATTGAAATCCGGATTGGAAAAGCTGCCGCCAGATTGAGAGATCAGATGTTGCAGCTGATCTGGCAGCACGCGCGACACTTCCACTCGCATGTCCGGAACATCGCGTGACAGCACATTGAGCAGTTTGGGGCCAGACATGGCCAGCAAAGATCCTTGCGCGACGATCTTCAACTCGCGTGGATAATCCGGAACCGGTATGACCTGCTCATGGGTCTTGGCGAGCCGATAACCTCCAAAGGCATCAAGGCCCCGGGCAATCCGCGCATAAAGAAATTGTCCCGGCCTTGCTTTGTATTGCCACGACATGATCGGCGTGCTGGTCTGATCACCAGAGTCGTCCTCTACGCTCAGCCGTTGGGACTTCTCAATTACCCGGTTGTCGACACCCCGGGTCCAATCGTAGGCGCGGCCGGGGAAGCGCTTTGCAAATGCCGACTGCGTTTCGGCGTCCGGATGACTTTCCGGCAGCAGCCAGATTTCCAGATGTTCTCCGGCCTTTTCCTTGGCCACCGGGAAATTGAACTCGGCTACGGCAATCTGATGCGGCTCATCGTTCTCATCGCGCGCAAAATTGAGTGAAAAGCGCTCAACGGCGAGTGAATCCCGACCCGGCACCGTGACATCGTCGCTCAGTGTTTCGTCGCTGCGATTGCCGCCGCGTTCGGCTTGCAAGCCCTCTTCGATGGAGAAGTGCAGCCGTCCCCGTTTTGTCGGCATCTTGAGCGGACCTGCGCTGATGAAGGCGCTTAGATGCAGTTTGTCGTAGCTGACGGTATAGGGCACCGGACCCAGGTCAGATTCCTGATCCTTGTTGAGCTTGTCGAAGAGCCGGAGGCGGATGCGCTTCTCCAGAGCACCGGCATCCACAGGATGGCTGAAGCTCAGGGTCATCACCGCTTTTTTGTCGTCCGCCACCTCCGGGTTCTGGCTGAACTCTGTGTCCTTGATCTGCGCTACAAATGACGGCGATGTGAACTCGAACGCGTCGCGCGCGAGTTGCAGATGCTCAGCGTGGAATTTTCTTCCTGCGAATTCAACTTCAAAGACCTGTCCTATCGGCCAGTCTTCGGATGGATCAAACCGCAGTGTCTGGTCGTCGTCCCAGCGCCACTGGCCAGGATGCGCAGGCGCAAGGCTGATGCCGTACTGGCTGGCATCGATGATTTTGTCGATGGCTTCAATGGGTGCAGCAGATTCAGAGAATCGAACCAGTAGCGGATTGGGTTCGCCGGGGGGATCGCACTCGTAGCAGGTCCGCTCCGGTGCCTCGACTTCAAATGTCAGACGCTCGGGCTTGGGTTGCTGCTGGTACCAGCGCCAGCCGTAAACGCCTGCCGCACTGATTGCGAGGAAAAGCGCAATGAGGCCAATTCCCCGTCCCGGATGCGCACGTAGGCTAGATGCGGCGGACCTGCAGCGCCGGCCGAGAAACCGTAGCCAGTTCGGCGCCCGCCACTCAATAGATCCGAAGACGGCCGAGAACAGTGCGGCAATCAGGGCGCCGCAGGCGCGCAGAAAGCGCACAAGGGCAGGGCTTTTCGAGTCTGATGCAGCCATGCAAGGCGCTCCTGAGCATGATGTCGGGAGCGCCTATTCTAGGCAAGACGAGGATTCATGGAATGACGAGCGCGTGCAAAGTCAGTGCAACGCTCAACTTCACTCAAAGATGAAGCTGTCCACCGGCATGCGCGTCATGGACTTGCTGTTCTTCGTCATCGAGGTCGCGTGAGCTTCCGCACGCGGCAGAATGTGATCGAAATAGAAGCGAGCGGTCGCAATCTTGGCCTTGTAGAAAGCCGGGCTCTCATCGCCATTTTCCTGCGCCAGACGCTGGGATGCGGCGGCGGCCTGCAGGGCCCAGAAGTACGCCATCGTCACGTAGCCCGAATACATCAGGAAATGATGACTGGCGCTGGATACGACGTCTCGATCCTTGCGCGCTGTGAGCATGATGCGCATGGTCAGCACATTCCACTCTGCGGCCAGTGAAGCCATCTTGGTGGCAAAGCGCCGCATCTTGGGATGGCGCATGTGCTCGACCGAGAACTTTGCGAAGAGCGTCGTGAACTCTCTCACAGCCTTGCCGCGTGTCTGGATCAGGACTTTGCGTCCCAGCAGATCCAATGCCTGAATGCCGGTGGTGCCTTCGTACAGCGTGGCAATGCGCGCGTCACGGGCAATCTGCTCCATGCCGTGCTCGCGGATATAACCGTGTCCGCCAAAAACCTGCATGCCCTGATTGGCCGCTTCCAGGCCCATCTCGGTCAGGAAGCCTTTCAGGATGGGAGTGAAGAAGCCGAGCTTGTTGTCCCATTCCTTGTACTTCTCATCATTCTTTTCAATGATGCCGTTGGTCATGTGATCCGCGTACTGCGCAGCGAAATAGATCATTGCGCGGCCACCTTCGGCGATGCACTTCTGCGTCAGCAGCATACGGCGAACGTCGGCGTGATGAATCAGTGCATCAGCAACCTGGTCAGGCTCCTTCTTGCCGGAAAGCGCACGCATGGAGCGACGATCCTTGGCATATGCCAAAGCCCCCTGAAAAGAGAGCTCGGCATGGCAGACGCCTTGAATGGCGGTGCCGATCCGTGCCGTGTTCATGAAAGTGAACATGGCTTCCAGGCCCTTATTGGGTTCGCCGATGAGGTAGCCGGTCGCGCTGTCGAAATTCAAAGTGCAGGTGGCTGATGCCTTGATGCCCATCTTGTGCTCGATGGAAGAACACACCACACCATTTCGCTCGCCAACACTGCCGTCAGCATTGGGAATGAATTTGGGAACGATGAACAGAGAAATGCCGCGTGTTCCCGGAGGCGCGTCGGGAAGGCGAGCCAACACGACGTGAATGATGTTCTCGGTGAGGTCGTGCTCGCCGGCGGAGATGAAAATCTTGGTGCCGTTGATGGCGTAGCTGCCATCGCCCTTGTCTTCTGCCTTGGTCTTGACCTGGCCCAGGTCGGTTCCGCATTGCGGCTCGGTCAGACACATGGTGCCAGACCATTTTCCTTCGACCAGCGGCGGCATGTAGGTCTGCAGTTGCTCCGGCGTGGCGTACTGCATGATCGTGTTCATCGCGCCCAGCGACAAACCGGGGTACATCGTGAAAGACCAGTTCGCTGTGCCGGTCATTTCTGACTTGATCAGCCCCAATGACATGGGCAGGCCCTGCCCACCAAACTCTTCAGGGTGAGACAGCCCTTGCCAGCCGCCCTCTACAAACTGGTTATAGGCTTCCTTGAAGCCCTTTGGTGTGCGGACTTCGCCATTTTCAAAATGGCAGCCTTCTTCATCGCCAGAAATATTGAGTGGCGCGAGCACCTCTTCGCAGAGCTTGCCGCATTCCTCAAAGATGCTGGCGACGGTTTCCGCATCGGCGTCCTTACCGTTTGAAAGGGACGCGTAATGAGCCGGAAAGTCGAAGACTTCGTTCAGCAGGAAGCGCATGTCGCGCAGGGGTGCCTTGTAAGTCGGCATGGAAAACTCCGCAATTCAAAGAAGGATTGAGCGGAGTGTTGTCTTCTGGCGCGGCTGCCACATTGGCCGAAGGCGGCTCTTCAGTGTCGCTTCGGTCTGCAATGACCCTGTAGACAAAGGGTGGTGCCGGCAGCAGGAGTCGAACCCGCGACCCCCTGATTACAAATCAGGTGCTCTACCAACTGAGCTATGCCGGCAAATTTTCGGAGCGGAGTTTATCTGAGCGCGGCTCTGCGCGCAGTATTTGTCTGACAGATGCGCCAAATCTGTTTAATCGTCCTCGTCCGGTTGTCCCGGGAAAAGGACGTCATGAAAGCCAAATTGGCGCATGTCGCGAATCCGCATGGGATACAGCACGCCGTCCAGGTGATCACACTCATGCTGCACCACGCGCGCATGAAACCCTTCCGCAATACGATCAATGTTCGCGCCGTTTTCATCGATGCCGGTATAGCGCAGCCTGGAATAGCGGGGAACCACGCCCCGCATGCCCGGGACTGACAAGCAGCCTTCCCAGCCGTCTTCCGTTTCCTCGCTGAGCGGCGTCAGGACGGGGTTGATCAGAACGGTCTCGGGAATGGCGGGCGCATCCGGATAGCGTGAATTGCGCGCAAAACCGAAGACCACCACGCGCAATTCCACTCCGATCTGAGGTGCCGCCAGACCAGCGCCCTTGTGGGCGTACATGGTGTCCTTGAGATCGACAATGAGATCTGCGATGTCCCGTGTCATGGCGTCTTCGACCGGCAGGCTTCGCCGCATGAGCCGTTCATCCCCCATGCGCAGGACGTCGCGAATCATCAGACCGGGTCCATGAGCAGGCGCTTCACGATTTTTCCGCCCACCACGTGCTGGTCGATGATCTCGTCAATGTCCTCGACGCTCGCATATCGGTACCAGACACCCTGAGGGTAGATCGCCAGGCAAGGGCCTTCCTCGCAACGTTCCATGCAGCCTGCCTGGTTGACCCTGACCTTGCCGGGTTGATTGAGCCGCAGGGCCGCGATGCGTGCCTTGGCACGCTCGCGGGCCTTCGTAGCGCCCTTGTCATTGCAGCAGGTGCGGGCGCCAGGCGCCCGCTGGTTGTTGCAGAAAAAGAGGTGGTGCTCGTAGTAACTCATCGGCCCGGTTGAGAACCTTGCTTACATTTCAAAGGCGTAAGACAGATTGAACGAAGTGACCGTGTCGGTCTTCTCGGTGTCCGGCGGAACGTCCGTGTTATTGCGCACGGTGAAGGCGACGGCAGCAAACAGATTGCCGATGATGGAAAGCTTCAATTCGCTCACGGCCTCCGTGAAGGTATTGCTCGAGCCATATTCCACCTTGACCGATTGCGCGAACTGGCTGGTATCGGAAATGACCCAGCGGTACTTGCCACCGAATCGGCCGATGGCCTCGCTTTCCTTGTCGCCCGTGCCCTGTTCTTCAGATTGCCGCGCACCAGCGCCGATCTCTGCATCCAGAAAATGCACAGGTCCGATCAGGACGTGGCGGCCATAACCGACCGTTTCAGCGGTGCGCTCGCGGGTCGGGCCAAACAGGTCCTTTTCCCAGTCGATGGCGCCAAAGGCGTAGTCACGCTCGGTGAAGTTGTAATCCAGCTGGTCGCCAACGGTGTACCGTTCGGCAGTGCGGCCGTCGGTGTCGCCATTGTTTAGGGCTGTCGCGGTGAAGCTGTTCTTCCAAGGGGCGGATGTCCAGTCCAGCAGGAATTTTCCGTTCAGCGACTCTGTTTCGGAATTGCCGCTGGTGGTCAGAAGGCCTGCGCCCGCCTCACCCTTCCAGGCGCCGGCATGAACCAGACCCGTTGAGAATACAAGCAGAACAGCAGATAACCTGAACAGCATCGACTTCTCCAATCCATTTGCGAATCCGCGATCATACCGGTCATGACTTCTCCGCCAAAGGGCCTGATAGACCAGAACCTCATTGCTGACGCCGATCTTTGCGTCAAATGTGGCTTGTGCCTGGAGCATTGCCCGACCTATCTGCAGACGCGTAACGAGGCCGACTCGCCCCGCGGGCGCATTGCGCTGGTGCAAGGCCTGGGGAGCGGGCTGATAACGACGACTGAAGCAACAGAGGCGCATCTGGATGGCTGCCTGAGTTGTCGCCGCTGTGAGGTGGTCTGCCCGGCGCGGGTTCCATATGCCCGGATTCTGGATGGTGGCCGTGCGCACCTGACCGTGCAGCGCCCGGAACGGGCACGGCTGACGCGTCTGCTCGAGCTTGTGCTGCTGCCGCGCGCAATGCGGTCCTTTCTGCGCGTCCTTCTGAACGTCTATCGCTGGTCCGGTCTTCAATTCTTGGTGCGGAGAACCGGGCTGCTGGGAACCTGTCGCATAGGGAGATTGGCATCATTGATCCCCGCACATGGCGAAAATACGGCGCGCGTCCTGAAGCAAGTGCGGCATCGCAGGCGGCTGGAAATCGCAGCACCCGAGGCGCCGGAGCTTGCGCTTTTCGAAGGCTGTGTGACCCAGATTGTGGAGGCGCAAGTGCTGAAGGATGCGCGCTATCTGCTCCAGGCGGCGGGTTACCGATTGCGGGAGGTACCGGGGCAAGGCTGCTGCGGCGCGCTGCATCAGCATGGTGGGATGCCGGAGAAAGCGGCGCAGCTCGCGCGCATCAATTCGCTGGCGTTTGCTGGAGTGTCAGGGATTGCATCATGCACCACGGGTTGTGCAGCCACCTTGACGGATTATGCCGATCTGGATGGGGAGCGCGGCGCGGTCCTGGCGAGCAAAGTGAAGGATATTGCCAGCTGGTTATTGCCTCGTTCACACCAGTTACGGTTTCGGCCGATGGCCCTGCGCGTTGCGCTGCATGTGCCGTGCTCTGCGCGCAACGTGCTGCGTTCCGATGGGGAGTTGCGTCAGTTGCTTGCGCAGATTCCCGAACTTGAAGTGATGGACCTGGACCCGGCACATAGTTGCTGCGGTGCAGCTGGCAGTCACTTCATCAGTCATCCGCAGGCGGCGGATCAGTTACTTGCACCCAAGCTGGCAGCAGTTCGCGCGATGGCGCCCGACTTGATTCTCAGTGCGAACGTGGGGTGTTCGATGCACCTGGCGGGGGGGCTGGCGAGGTCGCGGCAGCCGGTGCCACCGGTGCTTCATCCCGTTCAGCTTCTGGTGGCGGCGCTTGCCTGAGCAGGATCTCGATTCTCAGCAGCAACAGTTCCGCCATCTGATTCTCCAGATAATCGCGTAGGCGCTGCGCTTCCTGTTCCTTGGCCAGCAGTTGCCCCGGATTGAAGCTGTAGTCGCGGCGAACCTCGATTTGGTCCAAGGGAATGTAGACGGTGTCGCCCATGTACATCTGGTATTCCATGCGCAGGATCAGGTCGTATTCCAGTGCCTTGCCGTCCGCACCGACGGTTCTGACCTCGCGGGTCTGACGCAAATTGCGCAGGCGGATCACCGCGACATCGGCGCCGGCCTTGTCCACCACTTCCGCGCCCCGCTGCGTCAGCAGCGCGCGCATGCGCGTCTCGACTTGCGGCTCAGAGACGCGATACGGCGCAATCAGATCGATGTGCACGCGCTCCAGCTGTTCCGGCAGCGTGCGCGCACCTGCGGCGTGAAAGCCGCAAGCGGCCAGAAGACTTGCCGTCAGTACCAGCAACAGGCACATGCCGTACCGCAGCCTGCGTGATGCAGTGGGCGTGTGCTGATTGAAGAGAGATTTCAAGTGCGGGGATCCAGGTGATCAGACGACCAGATTGACCAGCTTTCCAGGGACCACGATTTTCTTCTTGATGCTCTGGCCGGCAACAAACTTCTGAACGTTCTCGTCCGCCAGAACTTGCTCGAGGATCTCATCCTTGCTTGCGCTGCTGGCGACTTCGATGCGGCTGCGCAGTTTGCCATTGACCTGAATCACCAGGGTCACCTGATCCTTGACGCGGGCACTCTCGTCGGCAACAGGAAAACGTGCATCCAGCGCACCGTTATTGCCAGATAGCGCTTCCCATAGCGCGTGGCCGGTATGGGGCACGATCGGATTGAGCATCAGCACCACGGCTTCCCAGATTTCCTGCAGCAAGGCCCGGCCTTGCGTGCTGTCATCTTCAAACTTGGCAACGGTGTTCATCAGTTCCATCACCGCGGCGATGGCCGTGTTGTACTGCTTGCGTCGGCCGTAGTCGTCCCCCACCTTGGCAATGGTGTCGTGCAGCGCAGCGCGCAGTGTCTTCTGCGCAGGGTTCAGACTGGCAAGCTCGAGCTTCTCCGCCGGGCCCCGTGATACATGTGCCTGAACACCGCGCCACAGGCGACGCAAAAAGCGCGCAGCACCCTCGACGCCGGAATCGTTCCATTCGAGCGAGGCATCCGGCGGTGCGGCAAACATCGCAAACAGGCGCACGGTGTCGGCGCCGTACTGGTCAATCAGAACTTGCGGATCAATGCCGTTGTTCTTGGACTTGGACATCTTTTCGATGCCGCCGATCTGCACTTCTGACCCATCACTGGTCAGCTTGGCCGAGAGCGGATGACCCTTGGCATCAAACTCGATATCCACGTCGGCCGGATTGATCCAGGTTTTCTGGCCATTGGCGTCCTCAGTGAAATAGGTTTCCTTGATGACCATGCCCTGTGTCAGCAACTCGGTCGCTGGCTCGTCGCTGTGCACAAAGCCCTCATCACGCATCAGCTTGTGGAAGAAGCGGAAGTAGAGCAGATGCAGGATCGCATGCTCGATGCCGCCGATGTATTGATCCACGGGCAGCCAGTAATTGGCGCGCTCATCGACAAGCTGTTCGGCACCGGGCGAGGTGTAGCGCGCGTGGTACCAGCTGGATTCAAAGAAGGTGTCGAAGGTGTCGGTTTCGCGTTCGGCTTCGTCGCCACACTTGGGGCAGGTGGTCTTTCGCCACTCCGGGTCTGCCTTGATGGGTGACTTAACGCCAGTGAAATTCACATCTTCGGGCAACACCACCGGCAGTTGATCCTCCGGTACCGGTTGGGCATCGCAGCGCTTGCAGTAGATGACCGGAATCGGGCAGCCCCAGTAGCGCTGGCGGGAAACTCCCCAGTCGCGCAGGCGGAAATTGATGCGTCGCTGGCCGGTGCCCTGTTGCTCAAACCGTTCGACCAGCGCGTCAAAAGCTTGCTGGTAATTCAGGCCGTCGAGATCGCCGGAGTTGACCAGTTTCAGGGTGGGATTGAACTTGTCGGCGTACCAGTCTTTCCAGGTCGCGCTGTCATAGGTTTCGCCTTCGACGGCGATGACCTGCTTGATCGGCAACTGATACTTCAGTGCAAAGGCATGATCACGCTCATCGTGCCCTGGCACGGCCATGACCGCCCCGGTGCCGTATCCCATCAGCACAAAGTTGCCAGCCCATACCGGCACCTTCTCACCTGAAATCGGGTGCACGGCGTGAATGCCCAGCGCCATGCCGCGCTTTTCCATGGTCTCCATCTCGGCCTCGGGGAGACTGTCGGTGGAGGCATCCTTCAGGAAGGCCGCAAGTTCGGGATTGTTCCCGGCTGCGGCCAGGGCCAGCGGATGCTCCAGAGCCACCGTCACGAACGTGACGCCCATGATGGTGTCTGGGCGCGTGGTGTAGACCGTCAGCGGATCTTTGTGGCCTTCGATCTCGAAACTGAACTCCAAGCCCTCGGAGCGGCCGATCCAGTTGCGCTGCATGGTCTTGACCGAATCCGGCCAGCCCTTGAGGGTGTCCAGCCCGTCCAGCAGTTCCTGTGCATAGGCGGTAATTTTCAGAAACCACTGCGGGATGGAGCGCCGCTCCACCAGTGCACCGCTGCGCCAGCCGCGCCCGTCCACAACCTGTTCGTTGGCCAGTACTGTTTGATCAATCGGGTCCCAGTTGACCACCGATTCCTTGCGATAAACCAGCCCCTTTTTCATCAGGCGGGTGAACAGCAGTTGCTCCCAGCGGTAGTAGTCCGGGCTGCAGGTCTGCACCTCGCGCGTCCAGTCGTAACCAAAGCCCAGCGCGTTGAGCTGGGTCTTCATGTACTCGATATTCGAATAGGTCCACTTCGCGGGCGCGGTCTTGTTGGCGATCGCCGCGTTCTCGGCCGGCAGTCCGAAAGCGTCAAAGCCCATGGGTTGGAGCACGTTCTTGCCCAGCATGCGCTGATAGCGGCTCATCACATCGCCGATGGTGTAGTTGCGCACATGCCCCATATGCAGCTTGCCGCTGGGGTAGGGGAACATCGACAGGCAATAATATTTTTCGCGTGAAGGGTCTTCCACGACCTCGAAAGCGCGGGTTTCGGTCCAGAAGGATTGGGCGGCGCGCTCGACGGCGTGCGGATCGTAGTTTGGGTTCACGGCGAAATGATGCGGCAATGCAGGTCGGTAAAGGGGCGCAAGTTTAACCTGCGCCGCAACCAGGCCCGACCGACTCGGCTTGGGAACTGCATACTGCGCCCATGGCCCTGACCGCGACCCTGCACAATTTTGCTATCCAACTGGCCGACATGGACCGGAATGTCTATGCCGACTTTGAACTCAGGATGGCGCAACAGCCTTCGGAAACCACGGAATTCATGCTGGTTCGTCTGCTCGCCTACTGCCTGGAGTACCGGGAGGGCATTGAGCTGACCGAAGGCATCGCCGCCGGTGGCGACAAGCCGGCGGTATGGGTGCGCGACCTGACCGGGGCGATCCAGGTCTGGATTGAAGTGGGCGCTCCGGATGCCGAGCGTGTACACCGCGGCAGCAAGGCGGCGACCCGTACCGTGGTCTACGCCCATCGCGACCCGGCACTGTTGCTGGCCCAATATGCGGGGAAGAAAATCCACAAAGCCGCCGAATTGCCGATTTTCGCTTTCGATCGGCATTTTCTGAGCGAAGCGGCGGCCGCGCTTCAGCGCCGCTCGAAGATTTCGGTCTCAGTGACCGAACGCGAGCTTTATCTGGATATCGATGGCAAAAGTTTGTCGACCGCGATCACCGAGCATTGGGCCGCCTGAGAGGGCTCTCTACTTCAGCAGCTGGTAAGGGCCGCCTTTTTTTAGGGCGCGCTGGTAGGCCGGGCGTTCCTGCATTTTCTTGAGCATGGCCACGAGGCGAGGGCGGCGCTCATCGAGGCCGCCGCGCGCTGCAGCCGCTTCCAGCGGAAAACTCATCTGGATGTCGGCGCCCGTGATGTCATTGCCCGCAAACCATGGGCTTTTGGCCAGTTCGCTTTCAAGATAATCCAGATGCAGCGTGGTCTGCGGCCCCAGAAATGCCTTGTGAATCTGCCCCACGATGGCGCGAGCAATGGGGCGGATCAGCGCCGGTGCGCCCGGCGCGACCTTTGACAGGATCAGGGTCATGACCATCAGCGGCATGATCGAGCCTTCCGCGTAGTGCAGCCAGTAGCGGTAACGCAGGCGCTCCGGGCTACCCTCAGCTGGAATCAGCTTGCCGCCGCCGTAGTTCTCGATCAGATACTCGATGATCAGGCCCGATTCGGCCACCACGGTATCGCCGTCCGTAATCACCGGCGACTTGCCCAGTGGATGCACCGCCTTGAGTTCAGGCGGCGCAAGCATGGTCTGCTTGTTGCGCTCGTAGCGCTTCACCTCATACGGCACGCCCAGTTCTTCAAGCAGCCAGAGCACGCGCTGCGAGCGCGAGTTTTCGAGGTGATGGACGATGATCACGATGAATGGCGTGCCTTATTGATTGCGGCGTGCCATGAAAGCGATCCGCTCGAACAGGTGCACGTCCTGCTCATTCTTGAGCAGTGCGCCGTACAGCGGGGGCAGCGTCTTCTTGGAACTGGCTTCGCGCAGGACGGCCGGGTCGATGTCCTCAGCCAGCAGCAGCTTGAGCCAGTCCAGCAGCTCGGATGTAGAGGGCTTTTTCTTCAGGCCCGGAAGATCACGCAGGCCAAAGAACACTTCCATGGCTTCCTTGACCAGATTTTTCTTCAGGTCGGGGAAATGCACATCCACGATCTGCCCCATGGTGTCGCGATCGGGGAAGCGGATGTAGTGGAAAAAGCAGCGGCGCAGGAAAGCGTCCGGCAGTTCCTTTTCATTGTTGGAGGTAATGATGATGACAGGACGATTGGTCGCTACCACATTCTGTTGCGTTTCGTAGACGTAGAACTCCATCTGATCGAGTTCGCGCAGCAGATCGTTCGGGAACTCAATATCAGCCTTGTCGATTTCGTCGATCAGCAGCAGCGGGCGCTTTTCGCATTGGAAAGACTCCCACAGCTTGCCCTTCTTGATGTAGTTGGCAATGTCCTTGACCTTCTCGTCACCCAGCTGCGAGTCACGCAAACGGGACACGGCGTCGTACTCGTACAGCCCCTGCTGTGCCTTGGTCGTGGATTTCACATGCCACTCGAAGTAGGGCATATCGAGTTGCTTGGCGACTTCCTGCGCCAGGCGGGTCTTGCCCGTGCCCGGTTCGCCCTTGACCAGCAGCGGTCGTTGCAGGGTGACAGCGGCATTGACCGCCATTTTCAGATCATCGGTTGCGACGTAATCGTCTGTTCCTTCAAAGCGCACGTTAAGTTCCCGGCAGCAAAAGTAGTCGGTCAGTTTAATCCATGCGCCCGCCTCAGTCGGAGACTGGGCCGTATCTGCTGCCCGGCCGCAAAATTTTCAGTGAACGCGTCGATGGCAGAATGCTGGCGCATTCCTTCTCGAGAAGCGCCAGATGCGGACCACGCCAACCAACCTGCTCGATGATTCGTTCTTCCATATCGAAAGGCCGAGCGAGCCCTGGAATATTCATCTGGAAGTGGGTCTGGAGGGGCGGGTGAATCCGCAGCGCCTGGCCACGGCCATTGAGGCGGCGGGGCAGGCGCATCCCATGGCGCGAGCGCGTCTGGCGCCGCATGGGGCAATGAGCACGGCTTATCACTGGGATATTCCGGATCGGTTTGATGCGATGCCGCTGACCGTCTTGAAGGCCGATGACGAGGAGGCGGTTCAAGCCCATCGTGAGCGGTTGGTGTCTCTGCAGCCGCCGTCAAACCATTCGCCGGCTTTCGCGGTCAGCCTGATTCAAGGTCCTGTGTCGGACACCCTGTTGATCATGCTCAACCATGTGCTGGCAGATGGCCTGTCAACGTTTCGATTGATCAATTCGATCATGCGGCACTATGCCGGTGAGCCCGACCCGGTGCCGGATTTTGATCCCCTGTCCAGACGTGACCTCAAATCCATGGTGGGTTCGCGCAGCGTCAAGGAAACGATCGAGCGGGCTTCGATTCTGGCCAAGCACTTGCTGCGATCGGCGTCACCGCCGCAAAGAGTCGCGCCAGATTGTGCCAAGCCCGATGAAGGCTACGGATGTGTCTTGCAGGGATTCACCGCACAGGAGACCCAAGCCTTCATGGCGCGACGCCAGAAGCCGGCGACCGTCAACGACATGCTCATTGCCGGCATGCTGATGACGATTCATCGCTGGAATGCGGAGCGCAGCGATGGCAAAGGACGCATTTCCACCTTGATGCCGGTCAATGTGCGACCGCAGGAATGGTGGTTCGAGGTCCTAGGCAATTACAGCTCTTACGTGAGTGTATCGCTGGAAGCAAAGCAGCTTGCAGACTTTGGAACCGCTGTGAGCGCGGTGAATGCACAGACCGAACAACTCAAGCATGCCGGTGCGGCGGGCATTCTGGTTGATCTGCTGGATATCCCGAAGTTTCTGCCATCTGTGCTGAAAGGGCGGCTCAAGGACATCACGCCGACGCTGGGCCGAAATCTGGTCGAAAGCACCTGGGTTTCCAATATCGGGCGCCTCGGAGAGGCGCCTTCAATGGGGGATGCGGGCAAAGTGACCTCGCTCTACTTCAGTCCCCCCGCGCCTGCGCCCATGGGCATGTCGATGGGAATTGCGTCGATGGAAAGCTGTATGTACCTCAGTTACCGCTACCGCCGGGCCGTACTGGACGGCCCGGCAGCGGAGGATTTTGCCAAGCTCTGCAAAACCGTTTTACTCGGAGCGTCTTAGCGTTCTATGCCGCCAGCGGCAAAGTCTGCACCGCATCATTTGTGGCGGCTTGCGGTTTAGCCTTCTTGGCTTTGCGGTTGGGCAGCGAGAGCCGGAAGATTTTGCGCACCACCGTCCCAAACTGCTTGGCGAAGCGGCCGGAGTTGTACGGTAGGCCGTAACGCTCGCAGATTTCCTTCACTTCCACCGAGATTTCCGCGTAGCGATGCGCCGGCAGGTCGGGGAACAGGTGATGCTCGATCTGGAAGCTGAGGTTGCCGTTCATGACGTGGAACAGCTTGCTGCCCTCGATGTTGGCTGAGCCCAGCAACTGCCGGTAGTACCACTGCCCGCGGGATTCGTTCTTGATGTAGTCCTTGGAGAATTGCTCCACGCCATCGGGGAAGTGGCCGCAGAAAATGATGCCCCAAGTCCACCAGTCGCGCGCACGATTGGCCACAAAGTTGCCGGCCAGCACGAACGGCGCTGCCGGACCGGCCAGAACCGGGAACAGCACATAGTCCTTGACCAGCTGCTTGCGCAGCTTGGCAGAGGTGTCCTTGAACCACTGTTTGATTTCGGAGCGTGGCTTTTGGCCCTTCCAGACCTTTTCAATTTCCAGGTCGTGCATGGAGATGCCGTACTCGAAGAATGTCGCCAGCAGCGCCGCCCAGACCGGGTTGAGCAAGTAATAGGGGTGCCATTTCTGGTCTTCGGACATGCGCAGCACGCCGTAGCCAATGTCGCGATCAACGCCGCCAACATTGGTGAAGGTGTGGTGCAGGTAGTTGTGCGAGTGCAGCCACTGTTTGCTGGTGGAGGCGTGGTCCCACTCGAACTTCTTGGAGTTGAAGGCCGGGTCCTGCATGAAGTCGTACTGCGCATGCATGATGTTGTGGCCGATTTCCATGTTGTCGAGAATCTTGGACACCGTCAGCGCAGCCGTACCGGCCAGCCAGGCCGGCGGCAGGAAGCCGAAGAACAGCAGGCCGCGGCCAGCCATTTCGATGCGCCGCTGGGCCTTGACCACCTTGCGGATGTAATTCGCGTCGCGTTCGCCGCGGTCAGCGAGCACTCGCTGGCGGATGGCGTCGAGCTCGGCGCCAAAGGCTTCGAACTGTTCAGGTGTCAGTGAGGGGACGTGATTGGCCATGATTGACTCCGTGTATCGAATTCAGAAAAGAGGGATGAGAGCGACGCTCAGATGTCCAGCGTCACGGTGCCGACCGGCACGCTGATGCAGATCTGGATTTCCTCGTCGGCCTCACTCGAGACCGCGCCGGTTTGCAGGTTTTTCACCGTGCCCGAGGTCTTGCGACAGGTGCAGGTATGGCAGATGCCCATGCGGCAACCCGCCTCGGGCTTGAGGCCAGCGGCCTCGGCTTGGTCCAGCAGGGTGCCGCCGTTGTTGTTGGCGACACGCTCGCTGCGGGAAAAGCGCAGCTCGCCGCCTGAAACGCCTGCGGGTGCCACTACTGCCTGCGCGGTGAAGTGTTCCAGGTGAAGCTGATCGCTGATGCCGTCTTCGGCCCACAGCTTCTGCACCGATTGCATCATTCCCGGCGGGCCGCAAAGAAAGGTCTGCGCCTGGGCGTAGTCGGGCACGACGGTGGACAACTGTTCACGGCTGAACAGGCCCGTCAGCTTGCCGCCCTGGTCCGGCTCGGCGTAGCCAAGCAGCACTTCCACGTTGGGGAAGCGCGCCGCGATCTCGGCCAATTCATCGTTGTAAAGCTGGTCCTTGGCGGCGTTGGCGTAGTGCAGGAAGGTGATGCGACCGCTGTGGGCTTCGTCTGTGAGCGTACGCAGCATGGACATCACCGGTGTTATGCCGCTACCGCCACTGATCAGCAGAATGCGGTCCGGGCGCTGCTCGGGAAGGGCGAATGCGCCTTCGGCCTGAGACAGCACCACGGTCATCCCGGCGCGCAGATTCTGCTGTACATGGCGCGACACAAAGCCGTTTGCGTGCGCTTTTGCGGTCAATTCAATAAAGCCGTTAGCGGAATGCACTGAGTTGGCCGGCGAGTAGCAGCGCGTGCGGCGAACGCCGTCGATTTCCACCGACAGGCGCACATACTGCCCAGCGCGGAAGCCCTGCCAGTTTTCATTTGGACGCAGCGTCAGGGTGACGCTGTCGGCAGTTTGGTGACGTACCGCGATGACTTCTGCACGCACCTCCTGCAGGGACCAGCTTGGGTTGATCTGCTCAAGGTAGCGATCCACGCCGTGCGGATATGCCAGCATCGCGCCGACAGGCGTGCTCAGGGCGCGGCGCAGGCCGGTGTTCAAGAACTGCTTAATCGGGCTGAGAGAGGACATTGGGCTATCCATTTAAGTAAACAAGTGTTCACATCGTGCCTGCATCGATTTTGTGAGTCAACAAATGTTTACTGAAAGCCCGATAAGCGGTATATAAAGTTTCTCAACTGCATGAAGTAAATAGGTTTTTAATAAAGACATCCGTGCGCACCATGGTAAGGTGAGCGCCTATGGCGATCCGAGACCAAAAAAAGCAGCAGACGAGGCAGTCTTTGATGGAGGCTGCTATCAGCCAGGTGGCGGCTGGTCGTAGCTATGGCAGCCTGTCACTGCGAGAGATCACCCGCGAAGCGGGCGTGGTTCCCGCTTCGTTCTATCGTCATTTCAAGGACATGGACGAACTCGGCCTGGCGCTGGTGGACGAAACCTGCCAACAGTTGCGAAAGCTCATTCGCGCGGCGAGAACGACGCAGCTGCCCGGCGACAACATGCTTTCGGCCTCGGTCAGCACCTTCCTGCTCTACGTCAATGCCAACCGAAGCGCTTTTCATTTCCTGACCCGCGAGCGCTATGGCGGTTCAGCGCCGATCCGTGAAGCTATCGCCCGCGAAATCCGCGGCTTCGTCGTCGACCTTGCTGCAGACTTCGCCAAATTTCCGCACTACAGCCAGCTGCCGCGCGAAGACCTGGAAATGCTCGCATCACTGCTGGTCAACACCGTGGTCTCCATCCTTGGCGACCTGCTGGAACTGCCCGCGGATCACCCCGACGCCAAGGGCGCGATTAGCGAGAAGCTCACCAAACAGATGCGTGTGATCGTGATGGGCGGACTGGCATGGAAACCGGGGAAGGGCCTGCCCGTCCCTTAGGCAAATGTTGGCCTAGAATAAAGAAGGCCGCACATTGGCGGCCTCCTGTCGTGGCCAGAATGTTCTGGCCAAGTGATTTGAAATGGCAGGAAGCTAGTGACCACCACCATCCAGCGACTTCACCGCCTGCACCATGGCGACCATGACTTTCTGCGCATCGCCATAGACCATATTGGTGTTGTCGGCGAAGAACAGTTCGTTCTCGACGCCGGAATAGCCCTTGCCCTGACCGCGCTTGACCACGTAGACCTGTTTGGCCTGATCCACGTTGAGGATGGGCATGCCGTAGATCGGTGAGGATTTGTTGGTGCGGGCAGCCGGGTTCACGGTGTCATTGGCACCGATCACGATCGCGACATCGGCTTCCTTGAACTCATCGTTCACGTCTTCCATGTCATAGATGATGTCGTAGGGCACGCCGGCCTCGGCCAGCAGCACGTTCATGTGACCGGGCATACGGCCAGCCACCGGGTGAATTGCAAACTTCACTTCCACGTCCGCAGCTTCGAGCAGCTTCACGAATTCGTAGAGTTTGTGCTGCGCCTGCGCCACAGCCAGGCCGTAGCCGGGGGCGATGATGACTTTCTGCGCGTAACGCATATTGATGCCGGCATCGCCGGCATCCGCAGGCTTCATGCTGCCCTTGATTTCACTCTCGCCGTCGCCGTCGACGACGCCGAAGTTGGAGAACAGCACATTGGACACGCTGCGGTTCATGGCCTTGGCCATCAGCAGGGTCAACAAGGTTCCGGCTGAGCCCACCACCATGCCGGCAATCATCAGCGCCGGGTTGTTGAGCACGTAGCCCTCAAAGCCAACGGCCAGTCCGGTGAAGGCGTTGTACAGCGAGATCACGACCGGCATGTCAGCGCCGCCGATCGGCATGGTCATCATCACGCCGTAGAACAAAGCCAGCGCAAAGAAAGCAGTGATTTCGAGATGTCCGATGGCGCCGCCGGTGTAGACGATCCAGGCGCCCAGCCCTGCGGTGATCAGCAACAGCGTGCCGTTGATGGCCTGCAGGCCGGGCAGGCGCAAGGTCTTGTTGATGCGGCCGTCGAGCTTGGCCCAGGCAATCAGCGATCCGGACAGCGAGATGGAGCCGATCAGGCCACCAATGGCGGCTAGGCTCAGCGAAATCATGCCGTGCGTCTTGTGGCCATAGATTTCAATTGCAGCGATGGCAGCTGCAGCACCGCCGCCCATGCCGTTGTAGAGCGCCACCATCTGCGGCATCGCAGTCATTTCAACTTTCTTGCCGCTCCACCATGCCCAGCCCAATCCAATGATCAGCGCGCCGACTGCCAGTGCGACGTTGGTGCTCAGATGCGGCTTTGCGGCTTCATTGACGTCCAGCGCATACAAGCCGCTGGCCACCACGGCGACCACCATGCCCCAACCGGCGACCACGATGCCGGAGCGCGCGGTGACCGGGGAGGACATGCGCTTGAGGCCATAGATAAACAGGAAAGCGGCGACGAAGTAGCTCGCGTCGATAATAAGGGCTGCGTTCATGAGCTTGATTCTCTCGTATGTCATTCCCGCTTTGGCGGGAATCCAGAAGATCTGGGTCGGGACTGGATGCCTGCGTGAGCAGGCATGACGAAATTAGTTGTCGGTCTTCTTCTTGTCAGACGGCTTGAACATTTCAAGCATGCGTTCGGTCACCACATAACCGCCTGCGGCGTTACCCGCACCTAACAGTACGCCGAAAAAGCCGATTGCCTGTTCGAGCGTGGTGGATGCATTGAGCAGCGCCCACAAGGCGCCGACCACCACAATGCCGTGCACGAAGTTGGAGCCGGACATCAGCGGTGTATGCAGGATGGAAGGTACACGCCCGATGATTTCGTAGCCGGTAAAGGCGGCGAGCATGAAGATATAGAGCGCGACAAATCCGGTCAGGACAGTGGTTGCGTATTCCATGGTGTTCTTTATTCCTTCAACAGAATGGGATGGCGGATATCAGTGGGGCAGAGCGCACACATCAAAGAAGTGATTACTTGCCTTCCACCGCCTTCAGTGCCATCTCGTTTTTGATTTCACCTGCATGCGTGAGACAGGCTTTGGCCAGTACCTCGTCTTCCCAGTCAATATTGATTTCGCCTTCCTTGAGGAACAGCTCGATCAGGTTGAACTGGTTCTTGGAGTACAGCTCACTGGCGTGTTCGCCCAGCAGTGAAGGCACATTGAGCGGCGCTGCAATGGTGACCTGACCAATCTGGATGGTTTCACCTGGCTTGGTGTATTCGCAATTGCCGCCGCCTTCGGCTGCAAGATCCACGATCACGGCGCCGGCCTTCATGCCATCGACCTGGTGCTTGGAAATCAGCTTCGGTGATGGGCGGCCCGGAATCGCGGCGGTGGTGATGATCATGTCCGCACTTTGAATGTGCTTGGTCACCACTTCAGCAATCTTGTCTTTTTCTTCCTGCGTGAGTTCGCGTGCATAGCCGCCTTCTCCGCGTGCATCCACGCCGGTGTTCACAAACTTGGCGCCCAGTGATTCGGCTTGCTCGCGCGTCTCGGGACGCACGTCATAGCCTTCGGTGATGGCGCCCAGTCGGCGTGCCGTGGCCAGCGCCTGCAATCCGGCAACCCCGAGACCCATGACCAGGCATTTGGCCGGACGAATGGATCCGACTGCGGTGGTCATCATGGGCAGGATGCGGTTGAGGCTGGTGGCACCCAGCAAGGCCGCGTAGTAACCCGCCAAGGCTGCCTGCGAAGACAGTGCGTCCATGGCCTGTGCGCGTGTGATGCGCGGTACGAGTTCCATGGCAAAACAGGTGATTTTCTTGTCGCGCAGCTTGGCAGTGAGCGACGTTTCCTTGTGTGCATGAATGAAGGACAACAGGATCGCGCCTTCCTTCATGGCATCAACGACCTCAGCCGATGGCGGCTGAACACACAGCACGATGTCCGCGTCGGACACCAACCCCTGGGGATTGGCAGCGCAACGGACGTCGGTGAAAGCATCGTCAGCAAGTTTTACGGCAAGACCCGCTCCGGACTGCAGATGTAGTTCGGCGCCAAGCTTGGCCAGCTTGGCCGCGACCGCGGGGACCAAAGCAACCCGTTTCTCACGTTCGGCGGTTTCCTTGAGCACGGCAATTTTGACCGGCATGCAGTATTTCCCTTCTAGATTTGGATTGAATCAGGCAAGCATGGCTGGGTGGGTGAACGCCTCCAGATCGCCATCTGCTTGTCTCGCTGATTGCAGCGGGCGCAAGTTTAGCGGATTAGCCGTCCGGGCTGGCCTGAACGCACGACTAAAAGCGGGGTTTTTGAAGTCATAAGCAGCTTCCGGAGATTATTAGAGTAATTACTCTAAAAAGATAGTGCCTGAGGATTGCGCGTGGCAGTTTGGCGCTTCAGGAAAGAGCCGGGCAGGCCAGATGCTGAACCCATCCGCTGTCACCAATTATGTTCCGCCTCCAAAAAAGGCTTCGACGCGCCTGGTGGGGTGGCACCGGATTACGTGAACCGAAAAAAAGCCCGCTTTCGCGGGCTTTTTCAATTCAACAGCTTATTTCTTCAACAAGTCACGAATTTCACCCAGCAAAACTTCTTCTTTGCTTGGTTCCGGCGGTGCTGCAGGGGCTGCCTCTTCCTTCTTCTTGGCGGCGTTAATGCCCTTGACCACCATGAAAATAGCGAACGCAACGATCACAAAATCAAATGTCGCCTGAATCAGCTTGCCGTAGCTCAGAAGAACGGCGGGCGTGTCGCCTTGGGCGGCCTTGAGCGTGATCGCCATATCAGAAAAATCGACACCCCCGACAATGACGCCCAGAACCGGCATCACGACGTCTGCGACCAAGGATGAGACGATCTTGCCGAAGGCTGCGCCAATCACCACACCCACGGCCAGATCGACCACATTGCCACGCATGGCGAACGTTTTAAATTCCTGCATCATGCTCATCGAATCTCTCCCTGTAGGCCCGGAAGGGCCTTTCGCGGCGGATTTTAGCGACTGTCTGGTCGGATTGCGACAGCGTTCAGGTCATGCTCGCCGGCAGACCCGTGCTGAGGTCTGGATAGCGCAACTTGACGCCTAATTCATCGCGAATTCGCAAATTGTGGATTCGACGGCTTTCTTCAAGAAAAGAAAGCATTTGCGGACTCAGGGTTTCGCGCGCCTGATCGAAGCTGATTCGGGGCGGCAATGGCAGCCCCAACGCCTGCGCACAACGGCTGAAGTAGTCGCACATGGTGCTGGGGTGACCATCTGTTGCGTTGTAGACGCGCCGGTCCCGGCCGCGGTCCATGGCCGCCACCGCAATATCAGCAAGGTCTTCGGAATGAATTCGGTTGGTCCATCGGGGCGGCGCCAAGGGATCGCCGTCATCAACTACAGGCAGTTTCTTGCGCAGGCGCGCCAGCGGCATGCGCCCCGGGCCGTAGATCCCGGGCACGCGCAAAATCATGTGGGCGGTATTGGGCGGACTCAGGCTGGCCAGCGCTTCCTCAGCATCCGCGCGACGCCGGGCTCGATCGCTTTTGGGCCGGACCGGCGCTTCTTCGTCAATCCACTGCTCGCCGCAGTCACCATAAACACCGGAGGTCGAGATATAGACGACGCGGCGCGGGCGCTCGTCCAGACTGCTCAGCCATGCGCGCAGTCGCGGGTCGCTGTCGCCTGTGCGCGGCGGTGGCGCAAACCAGTAGATATGTGCCGCGCCGATCTGAGGCGCGCCCGCATCCAGATCGTGGATGCGCACAGCGGCGCAGACGCCGCTTTCCCTGATCTTCTGGCGGCTTTGTTCGCTGCGCACGATGGCTTCAACTGACTGGCCCGATTGCTGGAGACGGCGCGCGACGCGCAAACCGATGTCGCCACAACCGACGATGCAGTTCTCTGTCGCAGGATGGTTCAAGTTCGTTGAGAGTTACTTGCAGTATTGGTCAATGGCCTGCTGCGCATCGTTCAGGCGTTTGAGAAATTCGTCTTCCTCGAGGCGTGCGTAATTGCCATCGTCTGCCTTGACAACCAGCCTGCGAGCGGTGCGTTCTTCGAGAAACTGGTGGCGCTCGCGGGCCTGTTTGCACTGCCTCTCGGCCTTGAGTTTGGCTTGCTTCTCGGCGGCCTTGGCTTTTTCCTTGGCCTCGCGCTCCGCTTGAGCACGCTCAAGAAAGGCCTCGGTGTCTCCGGATAGTCCGCTCTTGTTAATCTTGTTGCCGCTAGGCGTGAGTTCTGTGGCCTTCGCACCGCTGGGGCTGATGATGTCGTAGGGCACACCGCGGGGCGGGATTTGGTCAAAGTGCATCTCGCCAGCGGCGTCTCGCCAGCGATAAACCACGCCACCCTCAGCTGTTGCCAGGGGTGTGTGACCGAGCAGCAGACCCGCAATCAGAACCGGCAGGAAGATTCGCAACATGGCCATGGCCTCGGCTTGCATTGAGTAAAGCGCATCATACGCAGCAGCGCGCTAGCGGGGCATCTGGGCCCGCGCGCCTGAAGGGCTGAAATCATTTTCATCAAAGTTGATCTCGACTCTTTCTTCATCGCCTTCGTCGATGCCCTGCACAAGATAACGTGACGAATTCAGGTCGTAGATGACCTCCACGGCAGGCACCAGTGCCTGATGGTCATAGGCCATGAGCGTGTGAACTTCCTGCCAGCGCCAGAGTTTTCCCTGTTGGTCGTAGACATCAACCATCAGGATCTGCCAGCTGTCCTCATCAATGTAGAAGCGTCGACGTTTGGATCGGTGGACGGCCGAGGGCTTGGTGTTGGCTTCCACGATCCAGACCCGATGCATTTCGTAGCGGGCCTGCGAGGGATCAACATGGCCAGGCTTGATCAGGTCGCGCAGTGAGGTTCGCTGCGCGTGCAGGGCATAACTGTTGTAGGGCATGACCATGTCGCGTTTGGCCAGGATGCGCCATGTGTAACGCTCCGGTGTGCCAAACCAGGTATCAATCTGGTCATCCATGAGCAGATCATCCGAGGCCATGGCGGCATGATCAAACCCGAAGCTGCGCTTGCGGTGGATGTATCGCGCATCGCTGCTCTGCTGCCAGGATTGAGCGGGACGATCTTCGTTGTCCAGGGTGTCGTGAATCAGGGTCATGGCGCCGCGCAGGCGCTCCGGCTCCAGTACGGCATGCAGCCAGCGTTGAGCGACGCTCTTCTTGCCGACTTCCCCCAGTGCGTAGGGAAAACTGGCGTCCTCGCGCAGCCGAAACAGACTCAGGTTGCCAGAGCCGGTGACGGATGCGCGGCTGTACCAGCGACGGAACCCCGGGCCGCGATAGCGCAAGCGATGGTTCCAGATCGGTGCAACACCTTCTTCTGGGATCGGAAATGGTACGGCGATGCTGGCGTCGCGAATCTCGCGGCCAGAGGGCATCAAAATGGCGTTGAGTGCGTTCTGGTATGCCGCTTCATAAATTTTGGGCGGATTGGCAAAGCTGCGTCGCGTCGGATACAGCGGAACCTTGTAGGTGTCCGGGTGGCGGAGCATAAGGTCGATCTGGCCATCAGCCAGCTTGTCCCGCCACGCGTCCAGATTGGCGGCGGTGATGACGGTAATGGGTTTGTCCTGAGGAAAAGGGTCACAGTAGCGGGCGCCCTTCTTGTAGCAGGGTGGCGGTGCGCGCAGGCCGCCTTGCCACGCCGGAATGCTGCCATCGGCGTTGCCACTGCGTTCTGCGCCCAAGGGCGTCAGCTCGCCCCGAAGCCGTTCGGCCTTGTCAGGTGACACGCCGGCTTGCAGCGAGGTGAAGGCCATGCCCAGCAGAATCGCGAGAAACCGAATGCTCATGAAGCGTCCATTTTTTAATGTATGAATACAGTGTCCAGCGACCAATGATGCCATCTGCAAGATGACCGCTGGATCAGGTGCTGCCCTCAGGGCACCAGCCAGCGCTTGGGATCAACCGTGGTCGAACCCTCGCGGATCTCGAAGTACACGCCGCTGCGATCATGCCCCCCGGACGCACCTGCCGAGGCAATGCGGGTCCCGGCGCTGACCACCTTGCCGACTTCGACACTGGCTTCCTGCAAATGGCCATACAGCGACAGGTAGGGGCCCGCGTGATCAATGATCACGACCAGTCCGTATCGCTGCACCCAACCGACGTAAACCACGCGGCCGTCGGATACCGCGCGTACCGGCGCCCCGTTATCGGCCTTGATCCACCAGCCGCTCCAACTCAGTGGGCCGCCATTCTTGAGCGTGCCGAATTTCGCCAGCAGCGAACCGCGCAGCGGCCAGGGCAGCTTTCCGCGCTGGCTCTTGAAGGGCATGCCGCGCTCGTACTTCATCGGAGAGTCCTTCAGTGCGCTGCGCAACTCATCGAGCAATTTTTCAACCTTGGCTTGCTGAGCGCGGGCCAGCGCCAGCGCGACGGTCCGCTCGCTGCTGCGCTTTTTGAGGTCGCTCAGTCGGGTCTGCCGTTCTGATTGAGATTTTTTCAGAGCAGCGAGGGCTTTGCGCGAAGCCTCGCTGTTCTTCTCCAGACTTGCGACCTGTGCCAGCAGCGACTTCTCCGCGCGTGCCAATTGCTTGATGCGATCCTGCAACTGGTCCAATCGGGCTTGCAGCGCTTGCGCGACCGCCGCCGTATCGACGTCCAGGCGCTGCAGGGCGGAGGCCTGATCGACCGAGAACAGCATTTGGAGCGGGCCCGGGCTTCCGGCCATGTAGCTGGCCCTGAGTGCGGTCGTGAGGTCCTTGCGGCCCTTTTCGACCTGTTCGCGGGCCATTGTTTGCGCAGCGCGCGCCTTTTCCACCTCTTGCTTCTGCTCGGCCAGCTTCTGCTCGGCCCTGCGCGCGGCGCTGGCTTTTTGCGCAAGATCCTTCTCACTGGCCTCGATCTGCTTGCTCAGGGATTTGCGCGTCTGGGAATCAGAGGCCATCTCGCGGTCGAGCCGGGCGATTCTGGCACGCAGCTGGCGCAGATCACTTTCGGCCTTGGCCGCATCCTGTGCATATGCGCCGGTGGTGCTGGAAAGGCCGCCGACAAGCGTCAGGCTGAGCAATGCTGCTTTGAGCCCGTGGCTCAGCAATGCGATAATCGCCGCCCGCGAAGAGGCCACACGGGCGCGCCCGCCTCCAGGGCGCAGTGGCCGCGCAATCCTCTCAAGCATTTCTGACATGCAGCAATTTATCGAATTTTTTGGAAACAACGTGGCCCTTTTTGCCGCGGCGGGCTTGATCGTGATGCTCATTGTGGCCAATGAAGTACACGGAAACATGACCGGCGGTAAACGTCTGAGTGCGAGCGAAGCAGTGCGCATGATCAACGATCGAGAGCCTCTGGTGGTAGACCTGCGTGCCTCGGCTGATTTCAAGAAAGGTCACTTGCTGAATGCCATCAATATTCCCGCGCTGAAGATTGCTGATCGCACCAGTGAACTGGGCAAGGACAAGTCGCGGCCCATCATTCTCTACTGCGCGCTCGGCGGCAGTAGTCGTGAAGCCGCCATGAAACTGCGCAAACTGGGCTATACCGAGGTCTATCCGATGCGCGGTGGCATGAATGGCTGGTTGCAGAGCAGTCTGCCCATTACGGCAAAGTAATTGCTTCTGAAAAGTTTATGAAGCCAGTCCGCGTATATCTCACGATGATGTGTCCTTATTGCCAGATGGCGCGCCGCCTGCTGCAAGAAAAGGGCGTGCCCTTTGAGGAAATTCGTGTTGACCAGGACCGCTCACGGCGTGAAGAAATGATGCGCGTTTCGGGTCGCCATACGGTGCCTCAGATTTTTGTCGGAGAAACCCATGTGGGTGGTTTCGACGACTTGTACGCGCTGGAGCGCGCGGGCAAGTTTGACGCCTTGCTTGACGCTGGTTGATCTCGCATTGCCGGTCACCCGGCCCGAGCGCCAGCGATATCAGCAGCAGATATAGTGGGATCTGACCTCCGGCGTCATCCCGCCGGCAAGTCGCAGGCCCAATCATTCATTCATCAGTATCTTGAGACCCAGACCCATGGCAGAACCCACCAATTCCGGCGCCCAGACAGACAATCAAAGCCGCCAGGTTTTGTTGCAGAAAATTTATATCAAGGACGCTTCCATCGAAGCGCCGGCCGCGCCCAAGGTGTTTACCAGCAACGCGCAGCCTCAGATTGATGTCAATGTGGGCACGTCCATCGCTGCACTGGAAGAGGATCACTTCGACGTTGCGATCACGGTCACCGTGACCGGCAAGACCGAAAACGAGACGGCCTTCCTGATCGAGGTCAAGCAGGCGGGCATTTTCCTGGTCAAGGGTTTTCCCAATCCGCAGGAAAAAAGTGCGGTGATCGGGGGCTACTGCCCGAGCATGCTGTTTCCCTTTGCACGTGAAGCGGTTGCTGATTTCGTGCAGAAAGCGGGGTTCCCGCAGTTGCTGTTGCAGCCAATCAATTTTGAAGCGCTCTATATGGAGCATCTGGCCAAGCAGAAGAAGCAGACAGAAAGCAGCATCATTACCGACCCGTCCGCCAAGCCCAACTAGGCGCGGGGCAGGACATGCAGTTCGGTGTTCTCGGCGCGGGCTCCTACGGCACAGCCATCGCTATTGCCCTGGCCAGACGCGGAAGCAAGACGCATCTGTGGGGCCGTGACCCTGATGCGCTGGCAGCCATGCAGGAAGCGCGAATCAATCGTCGATACTTGCCTGAATGTCGCTTTCCCACTGAGCTGACCGCGTCGTCGGATCTGGAGACAACGCTCCAGCAATCTGCACACGTGATGTTGGTGGTGCCCAGCGCGGCCTTGCGAGAAACCTGTGAGCGTATCAAGCCGCTTCTGGGTCCGGAGCAGGGGCTGGGTTGTGCTTGCAAGGGACTCGAACCGGGCACCGGAAAGCTGGTGCATGAAGTGGTAGCAGAAGTGCTGGGACAGGCGCGGCCGCTCGCCGTGATTTCCGGACCTACGTTTGCCAAGGAAATGGGGCTGGGCATGCCGACGGCGGTAACGGTGGCCTCTCCTGTTCCGACTTTCGCGGAATTGATAGCACAGGCGATGCATGGTGACGGGTTTCGTGCGTATACCTCGGACGATGTGATCGGTGTGGAGATTGGCGGATCGGCGAAGAATGTCATGGCGATTGCCGTTGGTATTGCCGATGGTCTGAAGCTGGGGGCCAACACACGCGCGGCCCTGATCACGCGCGGGCTCGCCGAAATCATGCGGCTGGGGGAAGCGCTCGGCGCCAGGCCTGAGACACTGATGGGGCTGTCGGGCATGGGCGATCTGGTCCTGACCTGCACGGACAATCAGTCGCGTAACCGTCGCATGGGTCTGCTGCTGGCCGAGGGGAAGTCCGTATCACAGGCAATCGAGCAGATCCAACAGGTGGTGGAAGGCATCAAGGCAGCGCCTGAAGTCCTGCGCCTGGCGCAGCTGCATCACATTGAAATGCCCATTACTGAGCAGGTTGTGCGCCTCATCAATGGCGAGATCAATGCCGTGCAGGCGGTGCAGGCGCTGGCGATGCGACCATCCAAGGCAGAGACGGAATAATCCAGCGGACTTCTCGCCTGGCTGCTAGATCGAGGGCACTAGCGGCGTCGCGACGAGCACTGGTCCGGTTGGCCCGCTCTCTGCAGGCGAGCCGCCAGCTTGTTCCAGACTCACCGCTACGGTGCCCTTGGCGCTGAGACGCAGGGTGGAGGGCAGGGCCACCTGCCATGCGCCTTTGCGTGGCAAGAGACCCAAGGAAGTAGGGCTGCCGTTGTCGCCGATCCACCAGAGTTCGTAGTCCTGATCCTCGCCCAGCTTTGCAGGCTGGCTTGCGAGGACGCGTACGGCGCGGGTATCGGGCAGGATGCTAACCGTCCATTGACCGCTTTCTTCCGGCAGTTTGATGGCCGCGATGTAAGCCTGACTCTGAACCTTGACCTCAACGATTCGGGGTTTTTCCTGCACCGGCGGCATGATGCCGCTCTGGCGGAACATCAGAACTGCCATCACCACCACAGCAGCGGTGGCGCCTGCGGCCCAGATGCGCAGGGCGTTGATTCGCGATTTTTGCTGACGGGCAACGATGGGCACGACCTTGTCATCGCCCTGGCGGATGCGCTGCTCGATTTCGGTCCATACCAGATCGCGCGGCGGCACCGGCTCAAAAACGCCCAGCGTTGCAAATCGTTCTTCCCAGTAACGAACTTCCGTACGCAGGGCAGCGTCATTTTTGAGCAAGCGTTTGAAACGCCTGCGACTCGCGCCTGTGAGTGTTCCGGCAACATATTCCGCTGCCAGCATCTGTCTCAGTTTTGCCGATTGGTATTTCACGGTTATTCGTCCAGAAGCTCGCGCAGGCGCGCGAGACCTCGGCGCACCCAACTCTTGACGGTGCCCAGAGGCGCATTCAATCGCGTAGCCAGTTCCTGGTGTGTGTAGCCCTCGTAATATGCCAATAAAACAGCCTGTCGTTGCTCTGCGGGGAGCTGATCCAGCCCCGCGCGCATCCTGTCGATACCTTGCGTCTCTTCACTTCGCGCAAGCGGGTCCTGGGTGTCGTCAGCCAGGGTCATGGGTGGCAGGGAGATTTCGCTGTCATCATCTGGCATTTCCACTTCAGGCCGCTTCATGCGCAGCAGGTCCAGAGCGCGGTAGCGTGCGACTGCCAGCATCCAGGTCAGCGGCGAGCCTTTTTTCCCGTCAAAAGATTCAGCTTTCTGCCAGATCTTGATGAAGCAGTCCTGGAGCGCTTCCTCTGCCCAGTCCCTGCGTTTGAGCATACGCAGCAGCAGGCCGTACAGATGCGAGCTCGTCGCGCGGTAGAGTTCCGCGAACGCGAGCTGGTCTCCTCGAGCGGTGGCTTGCAGCAATCTGCTGAGCTGCTCTACATCTGCCATTGAGTGATTACGGGGTTACTGAATCCTCATCATAGCGACAGACGCAGCATTCTGTACGGATCAACAATCCGCACTTGCGCACTTATCGTTCACGAGGCTGCAGCAGCAATTCGAGCAGATTCTGTTGGCCAGGCGCCCGATACTCCGGAATTCCGATCTTCATCTGCCGCTGGTCTTCACGGGGCCTTGCGCGATAACTGGCGAACACGCGATCCCAGATGCTGAGCAGATTCCCGTAATTGGAATCGGTTTCATCGCGATGCACTGAATGATGAATACGGTGCATGTCTGGCGTTACAAACAAGAGACGTATGAACCGGTCCGCCCTGCCCGAAACGCGGAAGTTGGCGTGCGTCAGGATGGCAAAGGAAGATAGTCCTACTTCAAAAGCCACAACCGCTACCCAGGGCGCGCCGATGGCGACAATCACGCACATCTTGAAAAGCTGCGAGAGCAGCAGTTCGCCGGGATGAAATCGCAGGCCGGTGGTGACATCAAACTCCACGTCACTGTGATGAACGCGGTGCAGCGTCCACAGCCAGCGAATCTCGTGGAAGGCGCGGTGCTGCGCGTAAATCGCAAGGTCCAGCAGAAGCCAGGCAACGCCCCATTCCACGTATCTGGGCGCTTCGATGTGATTGAACAGGCCGAAGTTGTGCTCCTGCGCCCAGAGCGAGGAGGCGATGAGGCTCATCTGAAGCGCAATGATCATGGCGGTGCCGATGGCCACCAGCCCAAAATTGGCTGGCCATCGCATCGGCCGCTGCGGATCGCTCAGGCGAACCGGCCGCGCACGTTCGATCGCGCCCAGCAGAATCAGCAAGGCGCAGAACAGCGCAGGACGCAAAACTTGAAGCCAGTCGGTTGAAGTGTCCATGCAACGTATAATTTGTGATCCGAATTTGCAGAGCAAGAAAGTGAACCTTGGCCGTTACCCCGCTAGCCGTCCGCGCCGCCTGAGACAATCCCCCGCCATTCGCGCCATGGTGCGCGAAACGAGTCTGAATGCCGAGCAGTTGATACAACCCCTGTTTGTCTCCGAAGCAGACCTGTGCGGGCCGGTTTCGTCCATGCCGGGTGTTTCGAGACTGGACATTGATGCCTTGGTGCAGGAATGCACTGAGCTTGAGGCCCTGGGCATTGCCTGTGTTGCGCTGTTTCCGGTGATTCCGGCTTCGCTGAAGAACGATTCTGGCGATGAAGCGCTCAATCCGCAGGGGCTCGTGGCCCGTGCGATCAAGGCCATCAAGGCGCGCTGCCCTGAACTGAACGTCATGGTTGATGTGGCTTTGGATCCGTACACCCGTCACGGGCACGATGGCGTGCTCAACAGCCGCGGCGAGATCGACAACGACGCAACGGTTGAGACCCTGCGCAAACAGGCGCTGGTCTATGCGCGTGCAGGTGCTGACATCGTCGCACCCAGCGACATGATGGACGGCCGCATCGGCGAAGTTCGCCAGGCACTGGAACGAGACAACCAGACCAACACGATCGTGCTTTCCTACGCTGCCAAGTACGCTTCGAGCTTTTACGGTCCGTTCCGCGATGCGGTCGGCTCGGCGAAGAATCTGGGCAAGGCAGACAAGCGCACCTACCAGATGGACCCCTGCAATACGGATGAAGCCTTGCGCGAAGTCGCCATGGATATATCCGAGGGTGCTGACATGGTCATGGTCAAACCCGGCATGCCGTATCTGGATATCGTGAGCAGGGTCAAGCGCACGTTTCAGGTCCCCGTTGCGGCCTATCAGGTGAGCGGCGAGTACGCGATGTTGCGGGCGGCAATCGAAAGCGGTGCGCTGGACGAGCGTCAGGCCCTGATGGAAGCCCTGTACTGTTTTCGCCGGGCGGGTGCAGACCTGATCCTGACTTATTACGCAAAGCAGGCCGCAAGCTGGCTTGCAGACAAGAGCTGATTGAAACATGGACCGTTACGCCGTCATTGGAAACCCGATTTCGCACTCCAGTTCGCCTGCCATCCATGCGCGTTTTGCCAAGCAGACCGAGCAGGACATGCGATATGAAGCCATTGGCGTCAACGCGGATGTGCTTGCTGAAGAAGTAGCGCGACTGCATGCCGAGAATTATCTGGGCCTGAATGTCACCCTGCCGCACAAGCAGGCTATTGCCTCACTTTGCGAGTCGGTCTCGGATCGGGCGGGTCGGGCAGGTGCGGTCAACACCTTGATTCGAACCGACAGCGGATGGATCGGCGACAACACCGACGGCGCCGGCCTGATGGCTGACCTGCAGCGACTTCAGTTTGAGATCAAGGGACAACGCGTTCTGATTCTGGGGGCTGGCGGCGCCGTTCGCGGCATTCTCGCTCCGCTGCTGGCGCTTGAGCCGGCCCAACTGGTGGTATCCAATCGCAATCCGTGGAAACCGGAGAAGCTGGCCGAAGACTTTGCTGATCTCGGGACATTGCTGCCGCGAACGCATCTGGCACTCAAGGGTGATACCTACGATGTCATCATCAATGCCACTTCGGCGGGTCATTGCGGGGCGATGCCGAGCATCCCTGGCAAGGTCCTTGCCGAGGGTGGCAAGTGTTACGACCTGAGCTACGGCAAAGCCCATGAGCCCTTTCTGGCTTGGGCGAAGGCGCAGGGTGCGGGGCAGGTCAGTGACGGCCTGGGCATGCTGGTACAGCAAGCTGCCATCGCGTTTTCGTTGTGGCGAAAGGTCATGCCGGAAACAACGCCGGTGATGGAATCCCTGCAGAGCCAGATGCAGCATCACATCCGGACCGTGGTGGTTGCTGAGCACGAATCACCGCACCGCTCGCATGTAGAGCTGCCACCGCAGGATTAGAGGTCCCGGGTGCTTTGAGGCCCCGCGCAAACTTCAATTGCCTGCGCAGGAGTCTCGTAAGCCTGTTTGAGATTAGGCGTGCGGCAGGCTTAATGACACAGGGGCCGGCCAGCAGGTAAAACGCCAGACGATCAGGCGCTGTCTCTGGCCTCTTCTTCATCGTCCTCATCCATGTGGACGGAACTTGGCGTAATCCACACGGCGGCGATGATGCCCAACTCATAGAGCAGGTAGGTGGGCACGGCGAGCAGGAACTGGGACACCACATCGGGCGGGGTGAGCACCGCAGCCACGACGAATGCGCCGACCAGCACATAGGCGCGGCTCTCCCGCAGTTTCTTGGGGGAGACAAAACCGGTGCGCACGATCAAGACAATCGCCACCGGCGTTTCAAACGCCAGTCCGAAAGCGATGAAAATCGAGAGCACAAAGCTCAGATATTTGTTGATGTCTGTCATCACCGCCACGCCCTCGGGCGCAACGCTGATCAGAAAGGCAAATACGGTGGGCAGGACCAGGAAATAGGCCATGGCCATGCCCAGGTAGAACAGCAGGGTGCTGGATGCCAGAAGTGGTGCAACCAGCTTTCGTTCCGACTTGTACAGGCCCGGTGCCACGAAAGCCCAGACCTGGAACAAGGTCCACGGCATGGAAAGGGCAACGGCCAACATGGCCGACAACTTGAGGGGCACGAAGAACGGCGACGCAACCTCGGTGGCGATCATCGAGGTGCCAGCCGGCATCAGGTTGATCAGCGGCTGCGCTGTCAGCGCGTAGATTTCCTTGGTGAAATACGCCAGCGGCGCGAAGACCAGGCCGATGCCATAAATGATCTTGAGGACGCAGTCGCGCAGTTCCAGAAGATGCGCCATCAGCGGCTGTTCCGGCGCGCTTTTCTCTTCTTCGTTGACGGGGACTTCCTCGACCATCAGATCTTCTTGTTCATGTCTTTGCTGACGCTTTGCGACATCGCTTCAGTTTCGCGTTGTGCGGTGCGTTCAGCATCCTTGAGCGCTGACTTGGCTTCTTCAAGCTGGCGCTTGATGTCCATCACCTGGGTTTCACGCTCCAGTTCCGCGCTGACATTACGCACGTAGCTCTTGGCCTGGCCCATCCAGCGGCCGATGGTGCGCGCCATCTTGGGAAGCCGTTCGGGGCCCAGGATGACCAGTGCCACCACCATGCACAGCGCCAATTCACCGAAGCTGATATCGAACATAGACGTTTGTCCTTGCGTGCCTGTTCAGAAAATTCCGAACGCGCGGCGCTCAGACCTTGTCCTTGCTCTTTTCTGAAGCTTGGTCAGCGGTCATCTGTTCGGATGAGCTCTTCTTTTCGGCGGCCAGCTCAGCCTGTGCCTTTTCTGCCTCGGCCTGCGCTTCTCCTTCGCTCATCGCGCCTTTGAAATTCTTGATCGCGGAGCCCAGGTCGCCGCCCAGATTGCGCAGCTTCTTGGTGCCGAAAACCAGAACCACGATGGCCAGTACTACCAGCCAGTGCCAAATACTCAAAGTACCCATGACGCTTTCTCCTTGCGCGGATTCATCCGCAACCAAAATTATTCAGGAACTTCGTGACGCTTTCTCGACGATGCCGGATGTGCCGCTTCGTCTCTTGAGTTCTACGGCGAGGTCTTCACATGAGATGCCTTCGCGCGCCAGCAGTACGAACAGATGAAAGATGAGGTCAACCGACTCGTATACAAGTTCTGGTTTGCTCGCGTTCTTGGCTGCGAGCAAGGTCTCAGCCGATTCCTCGCCAACTTTCTTGAGGATGGCATCCAGTCCCTTGTCATAGAGCTTGGCCACGTAGGACGTACTGGGGTCTGCACCCTTGCGCGACTCCAGCGTGGCGTAAAGTGCATCCAACTCGGAGCCCAGCGTGCTCACGTCTCAGACTCCGAACGCGGCCAGATCCTCGCGCACGCGGATGCCGCGTTCGGAAAGATAGGCCTTGGCTTCGCCGACGGTGTGAGTGGCATGGTGAAAGATGCTCGCTGCAAGAACAGCGTCAGCCTGACCCTGCTGCAAGCCCTGCGCAAGATGCTCCAGTTTGCCGACGCCGCCAGAGGCGATGACCGGAACCGGAACTAAACTGCATATGGCCTGTAGCAGCTCCAGGTCATAGCCTTCCTTGGTGCCATCCCGGTCCATGCTGGTGACCAGCAGTTCCCCGGCGCCTTTGTCGACCATCTTGCTGGCCCATTCAATGGCATCAATTCCGGTGGTCTTGCGTCCGCCGTGCGTGAAAATTTCCCAGCGCGGCGGCTCTTTCTTCTTGTTGACCCGCTTGGCGTCGATGGCGACCACAATGCACTGACCACCGTAGCGCTCGGCGGCTTCGGTAACAAAATTAGGGTCATGGACCGCGGCAGTGTTGATGGACACCTTGTCGGCACCTGCCTTGAGCAGGGCCCGTACATCTGCACTGGTTCGCACGCCGCCGCCTACGGTCAGGGGGATATAAATTTCCCTCGCGACGGCTTCCACGGTCTGAAACAGGGTGGGGCGAGCATCCGAACTTGCGGTGATGTCGAGAAATACCAACTCGTCCGCGCCCTGACGGTCATAGCGGCGCGCAACCTCGACCGGATCGCCTGCGTCGCGAATGTCTTCGAACTTGATGCCCTTGACCACACGACCGCGGTCGATATCGAGGCAGGGAATGATGCGTTTGGCGAGCATGCTGGGAAGAGGTGTGTTGATCCGGTTAGGGACAGGCGGGTAGTGCTGTTTGGAGCGAGCTCATGCGGAAATCCGCATCTAGCCGCCAGCAGCGACCTTGAGGCATTCCTTCAGGCTCAGTCCGCCCTCATAAAGGGCGCGGCCGATGATCGCACCGCTGACGCCTTCGGCTTCGACCTCGAGCAGCTTGCGAATGTCATCCAGGCTGGAGACACCGCCGCTGGCGATGACCGGCGTGTTGACCGCTTGGGCCAGGGTCTTGGTGGATTCCACGTTTACACCTTTCATCATGCCGTCGCGGCCGATATCGGTGTAGATGATGGCTTCGACGCCGTCGCGTTCGCAGTGTTGAGCCATATCCACCACGTTGTGATGTGTCAGCTTGGACCAGCCATCAAGCGCCACGCGACCGTCCATGGCATCAAGCCCGACGATGATATGGCGTGGAAACTCGATGCACAGATCACGCAGAAAGTGCGGGGTATTGACCGCCTTTGTGCCAATGATGATGTAGGCCACGCCGGCGTTGAGATAATGCTGCACGGTTTCTTCGTCGCGCACGCCACCGCCCACCTGTACGGGTACTTTGGTGGCGCTGGCAATCTGTTCAACCACTTTCAGATTGACCGGCTGGCCCTTGAGCGCGCCGTCGAGATCCACAATGTGGATGCGCTCGGCGCCTTCATCGGCCCATCGTTTTGCAACGCTGACCGGGTCGTCGGAAAAAATGGTGACGTCATCCATTCGACCCTGGCGCAGGCGAACGCATTGGCCATTCTTGAGGTCGATAGCAGGGATCAGCAGCATGAGCGAATCAGAATGTGGAGATGGGCTGCGCGCGCGCTGTGCACGCGGAAAAATGATCGCAAGGCACTGCGAGGCTCAAGACTGTGCCTGATTCCTTGCTTGCGGGGCAAACCAGTGCTCACGACTGGCCATCCCACTCAGCGAAGTTGGCCAGCAGACGCAAGCCAGCGGCCTGGCTTTTCTCGGGGTGAAATTGCACTGCCACGAGGTTGTCGCGCGCTAGGCTGCAGGCAAAACTGTGCATGTATTCGGTCACGCCGATGACATGCTGGGCCTGCTTGGGACGAGCGTAGTAGCTATGCACGAAGTAGAACCAGCTGTCGTTGGCAACGCCTTCCCAGAGCGGATGGCTGTGGGTTTGGTGCACGCGGTTCCAGCCCATGTGCGGCACTTTGAGCCGATCGCGGGTCTTGGCGCCCGGACTTATTGGTTCTGGATCAGGAAAGCGGATGACTTCCCCCGGGAACAGGCCCAAGGCCTGCACGCCGCCGTTTTCGTCGGAATGCTCGAGCATGACCTGCATGCCCAGGCAGATGCCGAGCATGGGTTTGTTCTGCGAGGCTTCCACAATCAGATCATTGAGTTCCAGGCGACGCAGTTCGTTCATGCAACCCAGCACGCCACCGACGCCCGGCAGAACCAGCTTGTCGCACTTGAGGAGCTTCTCCGGGTCGAATGAGATCTCGACCCGCTGCGATCCGGCGACGCGCTCGAGTGACTTCCCCAGTGAATGCAGGTTGCCCATGCCGTAATCAATGACGCCAATGACTTCCAATTCTTTCTACTCCGCAACCCGTGACGACAGGGGGCGCAAGCTAAATGCTGGCGCGGCCTGATTCAGAGGCAGCAATACGGTAACGAGGATCAGCAAGATTCAGCTCGGTCGAGACTCAGCTCAGAGTGAGCCCTTGGTCGAGGGCATGACGTCGCCGAGGCGGGTGTCCGGCGTGCAGGCCATGCGCAGCGCACGGCCAAAGGCCTTGAAGATGGTTTCCGCGATGTGGTGCGCATTGCGTCCGCGCAGCGCATCCACATGCAGGGTGACCTTCGCATGATTGACGAAGCCCTGGAAAAATTCACGAAACAGGTCAACGTCGAAATCTGCGATGAGGGCGCGTGGAAACTCTACATGCCACTCCAGCCCCGGCCGGCCCGAGAGATCCAGCACGATTCGCGACAGGGCTTCATCCAGCGGCACGTAGGCATGACCGTAGCGGGTGATGCCCTTCTTGTTGCCCACTGCCTGGTCAAAGGCCTGGCCCAGAGTGATGCCGATGTCTTCCACCGTGTGATGGGCATCAATGTGCAAATCACCCTTTGCGCTGATATCGAGATCGATCAGGCCGTGTCGAGCGACCTGGTCAAGCATGTGATCAAGGAAGGGAAGGCCAGTCGCGAGTCGCGATTCGCCCGTTCCATCGAGGTTGATCTGGACATTGATCGTGGTCTCACGTGTTTCGCGTGAAACCTTGGATTTACGGGCTGACATGGGTACGGGGTGTCCTGCGGGGCGGCAAGGATACCGTTTGCATCGGCGGATTAGAACCAACCCCTCCCGTGGCCCGATGGATGATCAGCTTTCGAGCCAGAAAGTGACCGGTCCGTCATTGAGCAGGCTGACCTGCATATCAGCGCCGAATCGGCCGCTCTCGACCTTGCGGTGCGCCGCTTTCGCAGCCTCAACAAGATGATTAAAAAGGGATTCTGCATATTCGGGCGCTGCGGCCGTGGAGAATCCGGGGCGATTACCTTTGGCCGTATCGGCTGCCAGTGTGAATTGCGGGACCAGCAGCAGTTCGCCGGCGATGTCCTGCAGTCCGAGGTTCATGCGCCCCTGATCGTCCGGAAAGATCCGATAGGCGAGCAGGCGCTTGAGCAGTCGTTCCGCCTTGGACGGGTCATCGTCTCGCTGTACGCCGACCAGCACGAGCAGGCCTTTTTCGATTCTGGCGATACACTGTCCGTCAACTGTGACCGCGGCGTTTTTGACGCGTTGAATCAGGCCGATCATCGGTTTTCCCCCTGAGGATGTCGCTGCACGTTCAACTCAGCCGGGTATCGCGGTTTTTGCGCGGGGAATTCATCGTGAGTCAATGCCGCTGCCTATAAGGTGGCCGTGCTGATGGGATGGCTTATCAGGGAAATGTTGGATCCGGCAAGCCCGGTTGCTGGTAGCACGACGTGATCCCAACAGCATTCACCCCAAAAAACAGAGGTTTCAATAATGCACAAACACATGCACAAATTCTTGATGGTGGCTGGTATGGCCATGATTCTGGGCCTGGGCGCCTGCTCCAAGGGCGAACAGTCAGGCAGCGCTGCACCTGCGGCCGCGCCCGCGGAATCCAAGTCAGAGGATTCCACCCGTCTCAATATTGATACCGGCGACGGTTCATTCTCCTTCTCGGAATCAGAAGGTGGTGACAAGACCTCGATCTCGATTGGCGACAAGGACAAGGGCAAGGGCGAATAGCCTGGTTCCTGTTTCCGTGTTGTAGAAAGGGGCCGGTTTTCCGGCCCCTTTTTGTTGCCCGCCTTGCGTGTCAGGGTGTCTGCGGCAGGCTTGGCGCCTGCCGCTGAAAAATGTCTTCTGCCTGTGCGGCAGGAGGCTCCGCCGGTGTTCCAATCTCCGCCCGCATGCGCGGCAGATATTCGGGGTAATCGCGTTGGATCATGTGCACCACGGCTTCACGGACGCGACAGCGCAGATCCCAGGTTTGCGGCGCGTCGGGGGCCGTGACGAGACCGCGAATCTGCAAGGCGCGATCTGAACTGTCGGTCACCTGGACGATGGCCAGTCGGCCGTCCCACTCCGGCGCGGACTCGCACACGCGCTGTACTTCGTCGCGAATCGGTTGCAGCGGCATGCGGTAATCCACCCACCAGTAGACGGATCCGATCAGCTTGGAATTGGCGCGGGTCCAGTTCTGGAATGGATGATCGATAAACCACTGCAGCGGCAGGACCAGCCGTCGCTCGTCCCAGATGCGGATCACCACATAGGTGGACTTGATTTCCTCCACCCATCCCCATTCGCCCTCCACGATTACCACATCTTCCAGGCGAATCGGCTGAGTCAGCGCGATTTGCACGCCGGCGAGCAGGTTGGACAGCACCGGTCGCGCGGCAAAACCAAGAATCAGTCCGGCCACACCAGCAGATGCGAGCAAATTGGCACCAAACTGCCGAATACCGGGAAATGTCATCAAGGCAGAACCCAGGCCGACGACCACCACCGCAAAAATCACCAGCCGGGTGAACATCTGCGCCTGCGTGTAGACACGACGTGCGCGCGCTTCGCCGCGCCTGCTCTCCGGTTCAGTGGCGCGCAGGATGTGATCGCCCAGCCCGCGCGCGAAGCCGGTTCCTGCAAACGTGACGGCCAGGATCAAGAGCAGAATGGTGAGATGCCGCACTACTCCGATCCAGGCGATGTCGTCTTCGGCGGCTTCCCAGCAGATCAGCAGTGCCAGCAGGGGCCAGACCACGGCCATCGGGCGTCTTGCGCGAATCATCACCGAATACGTCAGGCTGCTTGAAGGCAACAGGCGCCGTCCCACGATATAGATTAGTTGCCCCAGCAAGGCTGCGGCCAGGGCAATGCCCAGTGCGGTGACGGCGGTGCTCAGACCGGGACGCGTGCCCCAGTCCAGCCACTGTGAAAGCAGAAGCTCAAGATTCATCGACAAAGCATTACATGACGCGGGGTATCTCAACAGCGCCCATTTTCGGCAAACTAGGCACCAGCGGTTTGAATCGGATCATCTATCTGATTCTGCATCTCCTTTATCTTGTGTGCTGATTGACCAACCCTCACGGAATGACATTTCTATTGCGCGGCTTGCTCGTTGTACTCGGACATATGCCGCTTCTGGTTCTGCATGGTCTGGGCGCCATGCTCGGCAATCTTCTGTGGCTGATCCCCAATACGCGCAAGCGCATCGCGCTTCGACATCTGGAGCTGTGCCTGCCTGAACTGCGCGAGGACGAGCGGCGCGAGATTGCTCGTCAGTCCTTACTGCATCTGGTGAAGGCACTGCTCGAAGCACCTGCGATCTGGTTTGGTCCTCGCGCCCGCGTTGAGCGCTGGATTCAGGACGATGAAGCCGTGCGCCGAATGCAGGCACTGAGCGCTGACGGCGGCAAGATTCTGCTCTGTCCGCATATTGGTTCGTGGGAACTCACCGGAATGTTCTGTTCGCAACTGGGCCCGTTGACCACCTTGTACAAGCCGCAGAAGGGCGCCATCGATGCCTTGATTCTGGAAGGGCGAAAGCGCTTTGGAGCAAGCCTGGTGCCCACTACCGGTGGCGGTGTTCGCGCTTTGCTCGGGGCCCTGCGCAAGGGCGAGATGATTGGCGTCCTGCCGGATCAGGATCCGCCGCATGGCGCAGGTGTGTTTGCGCCATTGTTTGGAATTCCGGCGCACACCACGGAACTGGTGAGCAAGCTGGCGTCACGTACGCAGGCGCCGGTGGTTTTCTGTTACGCCGAACGTCTGCCCTGGGCACGCGGCTTCAAGTTTCACGTCGTGCCGTTGGGTACGCGTGAGATTGCCGATGCGGCAGAGGGTGCGGCAGCGCTCAATCGCGGCATCGAATCCGTGTTGACCCACCTGCCGGAGCAGTACTGGTGGAGTTACAAGCGCTTTCGACGTCTGCCGGCTGGCGTGCTCAGCCCTTATCGGCGCAAATAGATCGGGCGGCAGGCGCGTTCCCTTTATTTGGGGAACGTGAACTTCACGTCTGCCACCAACTGCGGCGCTTCTTCTGCAATGGCGCCCCAGAACAGCAACAGGATGAATCGCTCTGCCCGTAGCTTGATCTGATCGCGCTGCTCCGGATTTTCCAGGTAGTCCATCGAGAAGAATGTCATCTGGCGAATGACGACCAACGAGATTTCTTCCACTGTCTCTCGTCGGACCATGGGCAGTTCCAGTACGCCCAGAACGTCTTCGGCCATGTCTTGTGCAATACCGTCGAGCAAATTGCGTAGAGCCTTGCGCAGAACCGGACTGGTGCCATGGAGTTCGCGGATGCCGACGACGTAGCTCGCTTCATGTTCGGTCGCAAAATCCAAGACCAGCCCAATGGACTCGCTGATGATGCTCTGGGCTTCTCGGAGCAATTCCGTGGGATTGTCGGTATTGGAAAGGCGCAGACCTTTTGCTGCGGGCATGAGCCTGCGTTCGCGCAGGCCCTTGCGCAACTTGGTGCCCAGCTCGTCGAGCATGGCGACGCCGAGTTCATCGAAGTCTTTGAAGTGGCGGTAGAAGGTATTCGGGTTCAGGCCAGCCTGCCGTGCGACTTCGCGCAGACCTAGCGAAGCCAGGCTCTTGGTAGTTCCTGCCAGCTCCAGTGCGGCATCCATGAGCTTCTGACGGCCAGTCGCAGCGGGCGGTTTAGCCGCCTTTTTTCCTTGAATAACGTCTTTAATTTTAGACATATCAGGCACTTGGTATTGTTACATCGTTCAATGTCACAGACGGTGTTGACGCCATAGTAGACACTCGTCTACATTGCCGGTAGACGATTGTATACCTAAAGGGCGCGTCCGCCCCAGGAGACTAAAGATGAGTACTGCCAAAGCCGTCAATTCTGCCCGCAACGCGAAGTCCGAATCTGTCATGCCGACCCGACGAGATCTCAAGTTTGATCTGCCTGAAGATCGTGTCCAGGACTGGATAGGTGACGGCAGCGTGCACTTCACGCATCTGATGAACACCATGTCACTGGTCATTCCGGTCGGCGAGCGCTTCTTCATTGACGCCGTGCGCCATTATCGTGATCAGCTTCAGGATCCTGAGCTGAAGAAAGCGGCAACGGCCTTTATTGGTCAGGAAGCCATGCATGGCCGCGAGCACGACGAGTACAACGCGGTCATGTTCAAGCATCTGCCGTCGGCCGCCGTGTTTGAACGCAGGGTCAAGGCCTTGCTGGACTTCGGGCAGAACAATTTTTCAAAGTCCTTCAACCTGTCCACGACGATTGCCCTTGAGCACCTGACTGCGATCATGGCCAATGGCCTGCTCAGTGATGATCGGGTCACGGAAAATGCCGAAGACGGCTATCACGCCTTGTGGCGCTGGCATGCGCTGGAAGAAACCGAGCACAAGGGCGTGGCTTATGACGTCTGGGAAGCAACCCAGGGCAAGGGCGTTGCCGCTTACGCCACCCGGTCATTTGGATTGGTCATGGCCACCGCAATTTTCTGGGGCATGACCTTGCCGGCCTTCTTCAGTTTTGTGGCCCGCGAAGGCAAGCTGCGTGATCTCAAGGGCTGGCGCTCGTTCTACAAGATGGCCATTGGCGAAGTCGGCTTCCTGCGCAAGATGGTGCGTCCGTGGTTTGACTACTTCCGGCCGGGCTTCCATCCCTGGAATGAGGACAACAGCCACTATCTGGAAGGCATAGAAGCGTTTAGCGCACCTTATGCGCCGCGCAAGACGCCGCTTGCAGCCACGGCGGCGGCCTGAAGGTGGCCTTCATGAGCAAGTCCAGGCTCACGTCCAATGCAGCGGCGGTGGTCACTGGCGCAGGTAGTGGAATTGGCCGCGAGTTCGCACTTGAACTCGCACGTCGTGGCGGGCGGGTGGTCTGTGCGGACATCAAGCTCGAGGCTGCGCAGGAAACGGTCGACATGATCCAGGCACTTGGGGCGCAAGCCATAGCTGTGGCCTGTGATGTGTCGAAAATTTCTGAAGTACAAGCACTGGCTGTATCGGCAGAAGACTGGCTCGGCACAGCAGTGGAGGTGGTGATTAACAACGCCGGAGTCGGTGCTGGTGGCTCTGTCGTTGGCGAAACGCCCATGAAGGATTGGAAGTGGGTATTGGGCGTCAACCTCTGGGGCGTGATCCACGGCTGTCATGTTTTTGCACCGCTGCTGCGTGAAAGTGGTCGCGGCGGCATCATCAATGTGGGTTCTACCGCGAGCTTTGCGGCGGCGCCGACCATGGGGCCTTACAACGTCAGCAAGGCTGCGGTGCTGGCGCTGACCGAAACGCTGGCCGCCGAGATGGCAGGCACGGATATCCGCGTCACCGCCCTGTGCCCGACCTTCGTCAAAACCAATATCGTGCGCGATGGCCGCATAGAGGGTGCCGGAGCAGGCTTCGCACAGAAGGTCATGAAATGGTCCGGCATTCCCGCTGACGGCGTCGCACGCCAGACGCTCAATGCGCTGGACAAGGGCCAGCTTTATGTCCTGCCCCAGCTGGATGCGCGAACCATCTGGCGCGCCAAGCGACTTTCGCCGTCCCTGTATGCGCGCGGCGCAGGCTTGCTCGGACGGTTAATGGCCGCCAGAGCCTGAGCCAGAATCAAAATCAAACGAGGAGAACGCCATGCAGATGGATCTCAACTGGATGCTCGGCAAGATGAAATCCAGCCAGTGGGCACTGGCCGATATTGACTGGGATGCCCCGGGCGCAGAGCTGGTCACGCAGGACCCAGAGCTGTATCCCAAGCTGAAAGTGTTCATGGCCGATCTGATGTGGATCGAGCATGTTGGCGCGCGCGGTTTTGCTGCCATGGCCAAGAAAGCGCCGAACGAGACGCTGCGCGAAATCTATCGCTACTTCCATGCAGAGGAACAGCGGCACGCCAATGCCGAGATGGCTCTGATGAAACGCTGGGGCATGCTCGACGGCGACGAAATTCCAGAACCCAATATCAACCTGCGACTGGTCATTGACTGGCTGGATACGCAGAGCGATGACATGCCGCTGGAAGTGCTGGGATCAGTGATTCCCATGCTCGAAATTGCACTCGACGGCGCCCTGTGCAAGTTCCTGCTGGACACGGTGAAGGACCCGGTCTGTCACGAAGTCTTTGCCAAGATCAATGCTGACGAAGCACGCCATCTGGGTGTGGGTTTTCATGTGCTGGAGATGCTCGGCCATGGGCCGATGTATCGCCATGTGCTCAAGACCGCGGCCACCTGGTCCAATCCCAAACTGATACTGGGCGTGCTGGCCTATCTGCCGCTGCTCAACCGCATGCGCGACAACATCGTCGAGTTGGGCCTGAAGGAAGAGCGCCTGTACGAGGCGATGAGCAAGTTTGAACGGATTGGCGGAACCCCAATGGGTCGGCGAAATCCCTGGTATCAGATCATTTCCCGGCACGCCAAGATTGTGATGGACCGCAGCATTGCGCCCTATCACGGTCCAGTTGATGCATTGGTGAAGCTCAGCAACAAGTATCCGAAGCGATTGCTGCGTCCCATTCCAACCTGGGTCAAGGGCCTGACCTGGAAGCCGGCGGCCTGACAACAGCCCGGACCGCGAAACAGTCTGGTCCGCGCCTCAACTCTCCTGACATCTCCAGCGCTGGCCCTGAGCCGGGCGGCGCCTGCTCCGAGGTATTGCCATGAACGACCTGACCATCCCCGATATCAAGCGTCCTCGCCAAAGTCATTCCGCGAGCCGTGTTCACGACGTTCTGATCGTGGGCGCAGGATTTGCCGGTTTGGGCAGCGCGATTCGGCTGCAACAATCCGGTGTCAGAGACATCCTCATTCTGGAACGAGGCTCGGAAGTCGGCGGCACCTGGCGTGATAACCAATACCCCGGCGCCGCCTGTGACATTCCGTCCAACCTGTATTCCTACTCGTTTGCACAGAACCCGCAGTGGTCGCGCGGCTTTTCCGGCGCCGCAGAAATTCTGGGCTATGTGCATCACCTGGTAGCGCGTTTTGATCTGCATCGCCTGATCGAGTTCAACCGAAACGTCACCTCCATGAGTTTCGATGAAGACAGTGGCCTGTGGACGGTCAGCACCGAACAGGGCGAACCCCTCCGGGCGCGCAATGTGGTGATGGGGCAGGGGCCCTTGTCCAACGCCAGCTTTCCCAATATTTCAGGGATCGAGGATTACAAGGGCAAGAAGATCCACAGCGCCCGATGGGACCATGACTATGATTTTCGCGGCAAGCGTGTCGCGGTGGTGGGTACCGGTGCCAGCGCGATACAGATCGTTCCGGAACTGGTTAAGCAGGCGGCAACGGTGAAGGTGTTCCAGCGCACACCCGCCTGGGTCATGCCACGTCCGGATTACGTTTCGCCAGAGTGGAGCAAGTCGCTCTTCAGCAAGTTTCCGCTCAGTCAGACAGCGTTCCGTGAACTGTTGTACTGGGTGCACGAATCCATGGCGGTTGGCGTGGTATGGACCACGCCGGTGACGCGCCTGTTCGAGCGTCTGGGGCGCGCCTATCTCAAGTCGCAGGTCAAGGATGCCTGGCTGCGGCGTCAGCTGACGCCCGAGTACCGGTTGGGGTGCAAACGCATCCTGGTTTCAAATGACTGGTATTCAAGCTTGCAGAAAGACAACTGCGAACTCATAACCTGGCCGATTGCCAACCTTGCCGCAGACGGTATCCGCACGGTCGAAGGTATTGAACACCAGGTGGACTGCATCGTCTTTGCCACCGGGTTTGAAGTATCCAAGTCCGGCGCGCCGTTCCCCGTCACGGGCCTGAATGACCGCTCGCTTGATGATGAGTGGTCGCGTGGAGCCAAGGCCTACAAGAGTGTCAGCGTCAGCGGGTATCCCAATCTGTACATGACCTTTGGTCCCAATTCCGGTCCCGGTCATAACTCTGCGCTGGTCTACATGGAGGCGCAGATTGATTACATCGTGAAGGGCGTCAAGGCGGTGCTGGAACCTGGGGTGAAATATCTGGATGTGCGCGATGACGTGCAGCATCGCCACAACCAACGCATCCAGAAGCGACTGCAAAAGACCAACTGGAACTCGGGGTGCAGCAGCTGGTACCTCACCGAGGATGGTTTCAACGCCACGATGTTTCCGGGCCTTGCGACGCAGTTTCGAAATCAGATGGCGCACTTCCGGTTGAAGGATTATTCCGTCTCTCCGGGCTGAGGCTCGCGGGTCACGCGGCGCGCTGCAGTCTGCGCAGGTTCAGTTTGGTGCGCATTCGCCTCAACCGGGCGCGGCGAACAAATTGCACAGAATGCGGGCCGAGGCGCACTACCGGGTCGTCAGGATGAAAATCTGGTCTCTGCAGCGCGTCAAATGTGATACCAAGGCGCCTTTCCTGTATCGGTACGTGTTCGGCTAATGAAGGTATTTCACTGCAACAAGTGTCAGCAGCCCATCTATTTTCAGAATAGTGTTTGTGTGAGCTGTGGCAGTACGCTGGCCTACTTGCCGGACATTGCCGATATGACCGCACTTGAGCCGGTGGGTGATGGCCATTGGCGCCCGGTGTCAGGGCCCGCTGCCGGGGCGGTCTATACCTTGTGCAAGAACTACTCGGAGCAGGCGGTCTGCAATTGGGCCATCGGGCCATCAGAGTCCGTTCCCTATTGCCATGCTTGCAGGTTGACGGCGGTTATTCCCAACCTCGCGGTTCCCGGCAATCTGGAGGCCTGGCGCGCGCTGGAACTGGCCAAGCGGCGGTTGATCTACACGCTCGACAAACTCGGATTTCTGGTCACCAATCGAGAAGACGATCCAGAAGACGGTGTGGCCTACGAATTCCTGAGCGATACCGGCCCCACACCGGAAGAGCGTGCTTTCACCGGGCACGACAACGGTGTGATCACCATTAACGTTGCCGAAGCCGACGATGTTGAGCGCGAGCGGCGGCGCAAGACCTTGCACGAGCCCTATCGCACCTTGCTCGGGCATTTCCGTCACGAAGTCGGGCACTACTATTGGAACCTGTTGATGCGTGATCCCACGCGATTGGCCGGTTTCCGCAAGTTGTTTGGTAACGAGCACCTGGATTATGGCGAGGCACTCGAGGCGCATTACGAAAATGGTGCGGACCCGGAATGGCAGTCCAGCTATGTCAGCGCCTATGCCAGCAGTCATCCCTGGGAGGATTGGGCCGAGACCTGGGCGCACTATCTGCACATGAGTGATGCGCTGGAGACGGCAGCCGACAGTGGGCTGCGAATCCCGGCGAGGCACGCTCCGGGGTCACGCAATCAAGCGGCAACTGATTTTGACGCGATGATTGAGGACTGGCTGACCCTGGCCAGCGTGTTGAACAATCTCAGCCGCAGCCTGGGGCAGTCGGATGCTTACCCCTTTGTGCTGGCGCCGGCCGTCATCGAGAAGCTGCGTTTTGTTCACAGCTGTGTGCCAAAACCCCTGAGTCTTCGCTCACGGATCGCTGTGAACGCGGAGCCGGTATTGTCGGCCCCTTGAGTTAGTCGTTCTACTTTTGCTGCGCGATCAATTCAGGCAGCTTTTCCATGGCGTGTTGATAGCCAAGCTCGACCAGTTGATCGATCTGCTTCCACTCAAACACACCCACGCTGCCAACCGGCATGTGCAGGTAGAGGTCTGCCAATGCCGCGCGCGCTTCAACGCCGGAGCCACTGGTCAGTGTTGCGGTCCGAAACAGGATGGAAAACAGACTTGGCCGCTTCTCGGATGATTTCCAGCGCAGCAGGACTTCCGGGTCCGGCCCTTCTACCCCGGGGGCTCTGACCTCGCCTTCGGTGCTGACGTCCGAGGCGATGATCAGCCCGCGTTCGAGGTCTTGCATGATGTCGGTGGGCAGACTGTTGACGACGGCGCCATCAACCAGCAGATCGCCCTTGTAGGCCATCGGGGGCGCAATGCCCGGGACGCACATGCTGGTGCCAATCCACAGGCCCAGCGGTCCGTCCTCGTGGGTCATGGCGCAACCTCGGGTGAGATTGGTCGAGACACAGAAAAACGGAATTCTGAGGTCTTCGATCTGCTGGTCGCCAAAGATTTCCTTGAGGCGTCGTCTGAACTTGCGGCCGCGAATCAGCGACACCTTGGGCAGGATGTAATCGTTGAGCGAATTGTTATCGACAAATGTCTTGCGAATGATCTGCAGGATTTCCTGGCTGTCGTGTCCGCTGGCGGCCAGTGCGCCGATGAAGCCGCCCATGCTGGTGCCGCCATAGACGTCGATATTGATCTTCATCTCTTCGAGTGCGCGAAGCAGCCCGATGTGCGCAAAACCGCGAGCGCCGCCACCACCGAGTACCAAACCGATGCCGCGACCGGTCAGGCTTCGCGCGATATGGGCAACATCAGCCTCGTGGCCGGGACGCAGGAAGTAGTGAGACGTCGCATCAACGGTTTCGCGCCATTTGAGGACCTCACCTGCGGGCGCACCCTCTGGCCGGATGAGGATAAGGTCCACCGGTGTTCGCAGCCCGCTACGCAGCAACTCACGGACCGCAGGGGAGGCTTCGGGCGGCATGCTGGCATCGGCAAGGATGAGGATGCGATCCACCTGGCGCATGCATCGGCGTGACCATGGGCCGGCCTTTGTCCCTCCGATATAGACCAGATGGCGGTAATGGATCTCGATATCCTGCAGCCAGGAAATGAGCCGGTCTTCGCGATCTCCTTCCCCCAGTCGCGCATTGGCCGCGCCGGCGCCCAGGGCCTTGTCGACACGGGCAGCGTCGATGACCTGGGCATCTTTTTCTTCGTCGATGGAAGCGGCGAACGTCTCTGCGAAGCCGCGCAGGTCAATCTGCGGGGTCGCGGCAAGCACCGCAAAGCAGCGTGAGCGTCGCGAAGCGGCAAGGGCCATCGCACGCTGGTTCTGACGCAGGCGCGTGATGATAGTGCGACTCATCGCCAGCAGCATCGAAGGATGACTGTGGAAGATCTCATCGAGGGCGTCGCGGCCAATCATCAGAACCTTAGAGTCGCGGACGGCGTACACCGTGGCGGTGCGTGTCTCGCTCGACAGCAGGCTCATTTCGCCGATGGGTTCTAGCCGGCCAATATCATTGACCAGCGTGCCGTCTTCCAGCTCAACGCGCATGCGCCCTACGGCCAGGATATAGAGATGGTCTGCCGGCGCACCAATACTGAGCAGCGTTTCGCCACTGGCCACGGAGCGCACGTGGGTGCTCAGTGCCAGGGCGTCCAGATCAGAAGGCGGCGTGCCCTCGAACAGCGGGCATTGGGCCAGCAACTCTCTTACATTCAATCGTGCGTTCCTCTCATGCGGGCAAGTTTACTCTGGACTCGAGCCTCCTCTGCAGCTTGAGATCAGACGCGCGCATTGGATAAGGTGAGGGATGACAACATCCAATCTCAATCGTTTTCTGCACACCCACATTCCCCTGAGTGCGCACATGGGCATGAAGGTTCTGGCCCTGGAAGCGGGACGTGTGCAAATTCATCTGCCGCGCGCGCGCAACCTGAATCCGCACGGCACTGTATTTGGCGGCGCCCTGACCGCATTGGGACTGGTCAGTGGATGGTCGCTGGTCTACAGCGCTTTTGAACGTGCCGGTGTTCCCACCAAGCTCGTGGGACAACGTAGCGAATGCGAATTTCTGGCTCCGGCGACCGGCGACTGCTCTTCCGAGACCTGCTGCGACGAGAAGGAACTGCAGGCGCTGATCAAGCGATTCCGCGACGGCGGGAAAGCGCGCATCGAGCTGGCAACGAGCATCCGTGTCGGCAACATTGAGGTGGCCCGCCACCAAGGCGTTTATGCTGCGCTCCCCGAATAAATCTTCGACCTTCTAATCCGCCCATGAGCAATTTCAGATTCTGTCCGCAATGTGCCCAGCCCCTGGAACCGATGCCGCTGGGAGGTGCGACGCGCATGGCTTGTGTAGCGCCCAAGTGCGGATTCGTACATTGGGACAATCCCACGCCAGTCGTGGCTGCCATCGTGGAACATGAAGGCAAGATTGTGCTCGCGCGCAACGTGGCCTGGCCTGCAACCTGGTACGCGTTGATCACCGGGTTTCTGGAGCGGGCGGAAGACCCCGCCGAAGGCATCATGCGAGAGGTCAAGGAAGAACTGGATCTGGATGCTCAGTCTGCAACATATGTCGGCATCTACGAGTTCCGCCGCATGAACCAGATCATCATCGCCTATCACGTGCCCGCCACCGGGACGATCAAGCTCAATGAGGAACTGGTGGACTACAAGCATGTGAGCTTTGACCAGGCCACCTACTGGGAAGCGGGTACTGGCTATGCACTGCGGGACTGGCTGCGCAGCAAAGGCCATGATCCTCAGGTCTTGGATTTCACGCAGGGCCTGAACAAAGATTCCTGAGGGTGCCAGCTGAACAATCCAGCCCGAGGCGCGTCCAGGCGAGGAAGTAGTTTGGTGCGGGCGGGAGGCGTGATATCTTTGCCCGCTAAGTTACTGATGACACTGTCGGCCTGATGGGCGCGATATGTGATGACCTAATTTTGTTGGAGAGTTCTGATGTCGGCGTTTGTTCGTGTCCTGTTCGTCGCCCTGTTTTCGCTAAGCGTGCTTGCAACCGGCGCTTGTTCATCCAAGAAGACCATTGACGCGACCAGCGCCAAGGCCGTGATCGCCGGCGTGAACAAGGGCGACTACGTGATCGTCACTACGCGCAATGACGCTGTGCACAAGTTCAAGGTGACCAAGATCACCAACAAGGCCCTCTACGGCAACAATGCCCGGGTCGTTTACGAAGACATGCAGAAGGTCGTGGTCAGCAAGAAAGCTGACAAGTCTGACGAAGATGAAGACGAAGAGGGCGGCAGCTTCTGGTCCCGCATCTTCTGATTTTGGGGCGGCATTAGCCGCCGCTGATTCACAGGGCCTAGCGAGTCTTCGCTAACGCAGGCTGGCGAAGCGGTCCAGGGCCTGAAGCAATTCCTTGTAGATGCCGCTTTCGCTGGCGGCATGGCCTGCGTCGGGCACGATGGTGAATTGCGCTTCTGGCCAGGCGCGGTGTAATTCCCAGGCAGAGCGCAAGGGGCAAACCACGTCATATCGGCCATGCACGATCGCCGTCGGGATTTGACGGATCCGATCAACATTCTCGATCAGCTGGTTATCTGACTCGAAGAAGCCGCGATTCATGAAATAGTGACATTCGATTCTCGCGAATGCCTCGGCAAAGCGATCCGCACTGAAGCGGGATACCAGATCCATCTTCGGCAATAGCTTGCTTGTTGAGCCTTCCCAGATGCTCCAGGCGCGCGCCGCTTCGAGCCGCACGGATTGATCATCGCTGGTCAGGCGGCGGTGATAGGCAGCCACCATGTCGCCACGTTCGGCTTCCGGAATCGGAGCCAGGAAATGCTCCCAGGCGTCGGGGAAAATCCAGCTAGCACCTTCCTGATAGAACCAGTCAACTTCACGTTTGCGCAGCAAAAATATGCCGCGCAAGACCAGCGCGGTCACCCGATCCGGATGTGCTTGCGCGTAGGCCAGCGCGAGGGTTGAGCCCCAGGAGCCGCCAAAAACGAGCCAGCGATCAATGCCGAGGTGCTCGCGTATGCGCTCCATGTCAGCGACCAGGTCCCAGGTCGTGTTCTCGCGCAGCTCGGCATGCGGTGTTGAGCGCCCACATCCGCGCTGATCAAACAGGATCGCCCGATATTTTTCCGGATTGAAGAATTGTCGGTGCCAGGGTTCTGATCCGCCGCCAGGTCCACCGTGGACAAACAGCGCAGCCTGAGCCTTGGGATTGCCGCTTTCCTCGATATGCAATTCATGCAGATCGGAAACGCGCAGGCGGTGTGTCTGGAAGGGCTCAACGACAGGAAAAGACATGATCAGGTTTTCTTCATGCGCCGGGGAAAGGTCTTGAATCGTGAAGCACGATGTTGGTCAGTGCAATCCGACCGTTCGGTCTGCTGTGCAAGCGAACATGAAAGCAGTTGCCCTTGAACCCATGTTCGTTGAAGCTGCCCAAGCCGCGCGCTAGCATCCTGCGACTGCCCGGGCTGAAAAGCCGGAGCGCCGAAAACCCCTGAGATATTGAATGAGCCCCAAGCCGATTCTGCGTGTCACGCTGTCCTGCCTGTTATTGCTGTTCCTGAATGGCCGAGCGTATTCGGCAGCGCCCGGCGCAAAGCTTGAAGTCGCCCAGCTACAGCCGGCGGATGCACCCTTGCAGCGTCCGCCTGCAAGGGTGGTGGCGGGGCAGCAGGATGTGGATGTGCTCTTTCCGCGGTACGGCGTGTTGGCTCCCAATGTCTCCTTCTGGACACAGGTTTTTGGCGCTATTCCGGATACGCACAGTGTGGTGCATTCAACGGTTTATCCGGACCTGATTCTAGAAACGCTGGATTTTGGCGCCGAGGCGGCCATTCTGAACAAGGACGACCTGCGACAACTCAGGAATCAGCGGGAGCGAGAGGCGACCGGGAGAATCAAGATTCATCTTGAACGGATTCATGAGGCGCGTCACGCCCCGGAAACTCTGCGTGGAGAAGAGCGGCGTCTGTACACCTTGTTTGCGCATGTTGACGATGCCGATCGCTTTCAGAAAGCAGCAGATTCGCTTCGTTCCCAGCGCGGAATCAAGAGCAGGACGCACCGCGCACTGGAAATTTCCGGCCGTTATATGCCGTACATGGAAAGTGTCTTCGAATCCTACGGCCTGCCCAAGCAACTGACGCGATTGCCGCTGGTGGAGTCGAGCTTCAATGTGGACGCCTATTCCAAGGTTGGTGCGGCGGGGCTCTGGCAGTTCATTCCTTCTTCGGCCCGCGTGTACATGCGTCTGAACAAGATCGTGGACGATCGACGTGATCCCTGGTTGAGCACCGATGCCGCTGCTCGCCACCTGCGCGATGATTTCAGGAAGTTGCAGAGCTGGCCCCTAGCACTGACGGCTTATAACTTCGGTCGTGCGGGTGTCGCGCGCGGGCTTGAAGAAATTGGCGGGACCACGCTGGAAGATCTGATCAATCGCTACGAGCATCGCCGCTTTGGTTTTGCCTCACGCAATTTTTACGCGGAGTTCCTGGCCGCATTTGATGTAGAACGAGACTGGCGACTGCATTTTGGCGAAGTGCTGCGTGATCCGCCTCTCCAGTACGATCAGGTCCAGACGCGCCACTACGTGCCCTATGACACCCTGCGACGCATCTCGAGATTGGATGCCGAACAGTTTCGCCAGTTCAACCCGGCGTACAAGCCGCAGGTTCTTGCCGGCAAACTCTACGTGCCGCCCGGGCACGCGATCAAAGTGCCCTCAGGCCACGGTCAGGCGATGGAAGTGGCTTATGCCGGCCTGGATCAAAGTCAGGTGTTCAGCAAGCAGCGGGTCAATCATTTTTATCACCGGGTCACACGCGGCCAGACCCTGTCAGGCATCGCCAGTCGGTACGGTGTATCGCAGAGCTCCATTCGCGCCAATAACCGAATCGGCCGCAAAGGCGTCATTCGCATCGGTCAGCGCCTGAAAATCGTGCCGCAGGGTGGTGTAGATGCGATGCCGACAATCAAGCAGGCCGCTGCCGCCCCGAAAAAACCACAGTATTCAATTCACAAAGTAAGCAGCGGGCAAACCCTGAGCGCCATCAGTCGCCGATACGGTGTGCCTGTAGCCGAGATCAGGCGCGTAAATGGTCTGGGCCGGTCAAGCCTGATCAAGGTTGGTCAGCGGCTCAAGGTACCGAAATAGGCACGCGAGGCATCGGCGTCGGATGCTTCAGAAGAAATACTGGAAGACAAAAATACCAATCATGACCAGCGCGATGACCAGCTTGGCGACCATGCCCAGCATCAGGCCAACCCAGGTGCCGATGCCAGACCGGGCCGCTTGATCCAGGGATTTCTGCGCCTTCATCTCGCCGAGAACGGCGCCGATGAAGGGGCCCAGTATCAGGCCCCAAAGGCCGAAAAAGATTCCGATGAAGGCGCCGAGCATGGCACCGCCTATCGCCTGCGGACTGGCGCCAACCTTCTTGGCCCCCAGACTGCCGGCAATGAAATCCAGAATCATGCCGAAGACCAGCAGCACGCCAAGGATGCTTAGTGTGACGACGCCGACTTGTTGGTAACCGTCGAGCCAGGCCAGCAACCACAGGCCACCGAAAACAAATGGCAATCCGGGCAATGCTGGCAGCACCGCGCCCGCAAGGCCGACAGCAATGATTGCGTACGCCAGAACAAGCAGCAGAATGTATGTCCAATCCATCGTAGTAAGTTTGCATCCCTTGGCCCGTCATTGTCTGTGATTGTGACTTTCGGGGCCGCTCGGCCATGGTCCCCACCCGTCGTACATCGCATAAACTGAAGCAATGGCAGCCTTACGACCCGTACGCGACCCGCTTCCTCGGCGCATTCGCGAGCTTGATGCCGCGCAGTCCTTCGCTGAATGGCGAGAGATCGCGCTGGACCTTGATCGGCTTGAGGGTGCAGAAGCCTGGAAGCAGGACGAGGCCAGCGATCTATACGATCATTTTCTGATTCGTGAGCGACTCACGGACATGCGCCGCTTGCGCGAATCCGGAGAGGTATTGCGTCTGGTTCATACCTTGCACGAAGGCCTGCATGGCAACCTCGGCAATATCACCTCACCAGGTCTCTATGCCTTCGCGCGCATCGGAACCAAATACCTGATCGAGGAATACATCCGGGAAGTCGTCCGTTGTCTGGACTATGTCTGTGCCGGGGATTTCGAGGATTTTTCGCAGGAAGAGAAAATCATTTTCTTCAAGCGGACCGGGACCAGCTTTGGTAGAAGCGCGCTGCTGCTGTCGGGTGGCGCCACGCTCGGAATGTTTCATGTGGGCGTCATCAAGGCGCTTTTCGAGCAACGCCTGTTGCCGCGCGTGATCAGCGGGTCCAGTGCGGGCTCCATCATTGCCGCCATGGCCGGTACGCGCACGGATGCGCAGATGCCGGAAATGTTCAATACCGAAACACTGAATCTGTCGGCATTCCAGCGCGTAAGCTTGCAGAACGTGCTCAAGAACGGCGGGGTCATGGATTCCGGACAGCTTGAGCGCTGCCTGGAAATCAACGTTGGCGAAGAGACTTTCACCGAAGCTTTTCAGCGCACGCGGCGGATCATTGGCGTGACAGTTTCCGCTGCTGAAGAACATCAGCAAGGTCGCTTGCTCAATTATCTGACGGCACCGAATGTGCTCATCGGTCGTGCGGTGCTGGCCTCGTGCGCCGTCCCCGGCGTTTTTCCTTCTGTGCAGCTCACCGCGCGTGACTTCGAAGGTGAGATCGTGCCCTACCTACCTTCCAAGCGATGGCTGGACGGCACGGTGTACAGCGACCTGCCGATGTTGCGATTGTCGCGATTGCACAACGTCAATCACTACATCGTCAGTCAGACCAATCCGCATGTCGTGCCATTCATGATGAATGATCAGGCCAGCAATCGCGGGATCATTCCGCTGGCCCGTCGCTTGGCGCTCGGCGCCAGCCGTAACACGCTCAAGCTCGCGCGCGAACATCTTCGTGAATCGCCAGTGCGACGCGTCGCCGACCAGCTCAATGCGGTCATCGCGCAGCGATACTCCGGCGACATCAACATCCTGCCGCGACAAAGTCCGCGTCAGTTGCTGAAGCTGTTCAGCAATCTCAATGCCCGGGAACTCGCACAATTCATCGGGGACGGCGAGAGAGCCACCTGGCCCAAGATCGAACGGCTGCGCAATCAGTCAGCCATTTCGCGAGCCTTTGAGGATTGTCTGCAGATCCTCAAGATGCAGCGGGGTCAGGGCAGATACTCCGGCGATCGTCGCCGCAAGCTGAGTTAGTACGCCGATCCTTCCTCGGCCGCGGTGCCAGGCATTCCTGGCCTTTGGTGGGCCCGCCAGTGGCGGGGCGGCCAATCCCGGTTGCTGATTCAACTATCTGCCACCGAGTTTCCGACGATCAATGCCGCCTGTCGCAGTGCCTGCGCCCCTCTTTGTATTTTATAGGACGATAAGTTTCGTAATTGATTCAGGGCAGCTTGATGGCAAGCCTGCTCCCGGGCCGTACGAATCCAGATGCACGTTTTTGATTGCAGGCAAACCTGGGTCGGCACGGTAAAGCACCACCATGCAACGGCGATCCAATCAGCAGGTTCCAGGGTCGCGGTCAGTCAAGGAATCCTCATCATGACGCTCGATACGGCTTCGAATACATCATCAAATTCAACAACTTCTCAGGCTGATCCACTGATGCCGGTGACCGCCCGCGGGCAGGCGACACGACGCAAGCTGCTGAACGCTGCCGAGATGGAGTTTGGCAACAAGGGCTTCCACGTGTCTTCGGTCAGCTCGATCACGGGACGGGCCGGCGTGGGGCAGGGTACCTTCTATCTTTACTTCCGTACCAAGGAAGAGATATTTGTAACCCTTGTTCAGGAAATAGGACGAAACCTGCGCGGAAAGATGCAGGCTGCGCTGCAGGCCCCGGGAGAACGCAGTTCTCGCGAGCGGGCAGCGCTGCAGACATTCTTCGATTTCTCGGTCAGCAATCGCGCGCATTTCCGAATTGTTCAGGAGGCGCAGTTTGTGGATGAAGCGGTCTTCCGCGACTACTACGAACAAATCGCCGCCGACTACGCCCAAAGCCTGGAGGACAATTCCGAGGGACAAAGCGCCGCAGAGCGCGATCCGCAGGTTCGTGCCTGGGGCCTGTTGGGAATGGGACACTTCGTCGGTCTGCGCCGATACCTTTGCACGGCCTCAGATCCTTCTCGTCAGGACTTTGATTCGATGATGTCGCTGATCAAGCACCAGGCGCCAAGCCAGAGTGCGCAAGGGGTTGCCGCCCCGGTCTGAGGGTGTTGAGGATTCGGTCAAACAAAGGCCGGCGAGGTTGTCGCCTGTGAACTGAGTCACGTAATACGGCTGGCAATGCCGCTTGTTGCCAGGGCGGGCGGTTTCTGCAGCAGCGCATCGGATATCTTCGAGTACCTGCTGAATTCGCACCATTGCACGATGAAATTCGATATCGCTTCCCTGGGAGCAGAACTGACGCCTGATCGACAGGCGATCTGGTTCCAGGGCCGTTGGTACAGCTATCGGGATATCAATGAAAGAGCGAACCGGCTGGCCAATCATCTGGCATCTGTCGGTATCGGGTTCGGTTCCAGAATCGGCTTTCTGGCGAGTAATCATCTGGCGTACTTCGATCTCCTCCTGGCGGCGCCGAAGCTCGGTTTTATCCTGATTCCCTACAGCCTGAGAATGTCGGTCGAGCAACTCAGGAAAGCCGCGCAGGCCACATCCCCGCAATTGGTTCTGAGCGACGCGCGTCACACGGAGCAAGCCAGGCGTGCCTTCGAATGCCCCCTGGCGAGCATGGATGACGTTCGCGTGTGGCTCGCCAACGCCAGCCGTATGGCCCTGGTTGCGCCGCAGCTATCACCCGAAAGCGGACACCTCATTCACTTTACGGCGGGAACCGCACACGAGCCCAAGGCCGTATTGATGCCTTACCGCCAGACCATTTCCAACGCGCAGGCCACTGCGATGGAATGGGACATTGGTCCTGAAGACTGCGTGGTGCAGGGCACCGATTGCTGGCATGCCTCGGTCAACGTGCTTTCTGTACCGCTGCTGAGTATCGGGGGGCGAGTCATTCTGATGAGCGCATTTGATCCCCATGAGTATCTGGATCTGATGCAGCGTTACGGCGCGACCTTGATGGCCCTGTATCCGGCGATGTACGAGAGCGTCATCCAGCATCCAGACTTTGCGACTGCCGATCTGGGACAGGTTCGTTGGGCCGTGTCGGGCGGCGCGAATTGTGGCCCGCGGCAATCCGGTCCGCTGGCGGCGCGTGGCATCCCGCTGATCCAGGCTTATGGCCTGACGGAAGCCGGGCCGAATTGCTTTGCCGTGTCGCTTGACGAACTACAAGCCAACCCCGGCACGGTCGGCAGGCCCATGAGCCACCTGCAGGCAGAGATTCGGCGTCCTGATGGCAGCGCCTGCCCAGACAATGAACCTGGTGAGCTGACGCTGGCCGGAGAGGCGATCTGTTCCGGTTACTTTGATTCTTCCGAATCCTGGCAGCAGTCACTTCGCGACGGATGGCTCTGGACCGGTGATATCGCACGCCGCGATGAAAATGGCCTGTTCTACATCCTGGGGCGGAGTTCGGAAGTGTTCAGCTGCGGTGGCGCGCTGATGTTCCCGGACGAAATAGAGCGCGGAATATCCTCCTGCGATGAAGTTGCCGAGTGCGCGGTTATCGGCATCACTGATTCACCTTCAGATCGCAACGGTGCGGCGCTGGCCGCCATTGTTCTCAGGCCGGGCGTTAAGCAGGACGCCAATCTGATCCGGGCCTCGCTCAGGCGATACCTTGAGCCGCACAAGGTTCCGCAAGTCATGATGTTTGTCGACAGCTTGCCGAGAAATGACGTGGGACAGGTTGATCGCAATCAGTTGCGCCAGACACTGCTCTCGTAGCGCGACGCGGGTTGGCGCGCCAGACGCAATGCGCCGCCCACTGATGCTTCAGCGGGCCACTGGTCTGCCGCCGTATTCGCCGATATGGTTAAAGTGACAGGCTCCAGTCTCACGAAGCCAGCAGAACTTGAATGCAGTGCCGCCCGAACTGAGCGTCGTTATTCCGACTCTGAATGAGGCGAGCAGCCTGCCTGGGCTTCTGTCCGATCTTGCAAGGCAAGGACTGAATCTAGAGATCATGGTTGCTGACGCAGGCTCTGCTGATGCCACGACCGCCATCGCCCGCAAGAGCGGCGCACAGGTGATCAGCGCGCAGAAGGGGCGCGGCCGGCAGATGAATGCAGGCGCTGCAGAATCCAGGTCAAGGACACTGTTGTTTCTGCACGCTGATTCGAGGCTGGACGCTGCGCAGATGCTGGGTGACGCGCTCAAACATTTCGAGCAAGAGGTCGAGCATCATGGCGAGCGTGTCGCCGGGCATTTCGGGCTTGTGTTCGACCGCACGCAAGAGACGCATTCCGCCCTGTTTCGCTTCATGGAGGCCAAGACGCGCAGCGGTCGGCGCGGCACCATCAATGGTGACCAGGGCCTGATGATTCGCAGAGGCTACTTCGAGCAGCTTCAGGGATTCGATGAACGACTCCCGTTTCTGGAAGATCAGCGCATTGCCCAGAAGATCTTCGATGCCGGCCACTGGACCTTGTTGCCCGGACAGCTTCGAACCTCTGCACGGCGTTTCGAGTCTGAAGGTCCTCTGAGTCGGTACGCCCTGATGGGCTTGATGATGGCCATGCACGACGCTGGCTTCGACGATTTTTTTGATTCGTTACCTGGCCTCTACGCAGAACAGAGTCAGACCCGCGAGCTGGACCCGGAGCCATTTATTCGCACTGCGAGGCGCGCGGTCCTGAAGCAACTCAGGCGCGACCCTGGATTGCTGCTGCACATGGGCCGTTTCGCGCGCAGCAATGTCTGGCAGCTCGCACTGGCTGCTGATCTACATCTGGAGTGCGAGCCATCGCTTATGCAGCGCTTTGAGCAAGGGCTGGAAACGCGCCTCGACCATCGCATCGTCGACGTCGCTTCTGCCCTTGTCGGGGCAGGGGCATTGTTTGCTCTCTGGCCGCTCGCTGAGCGGCTCAGAGAGAAACTATTGGACTCAGCTGCTGCGTGAGTCGCGCTTGCGCTCGTGTTCCTTGAGGAACTTCTTGCGCACACGAATTGCAGCCGGCGTCAGTTCCACCAGCTCATCATCGTTGATGAACTCAAGTGCCTGCTCCAGCGAGAATTTCACCGGCGGTACCAGCAGTACGTTTTCGTCAGATCCCGATGCGCGCACGTTGGTGAGCTTCTTGCCGCGCAGCACATTGACGACCAGATCATTGTCGCGTGAGTGAATGCCAACGATCTGGCCTTCGTACACCGACTGGCCCGGCTCCACCATCATCTTTCCGCGTTCCTGCAGATTGAAGATGGCGTAGGCAGGGGTGTCGCCCTGATCATTGGAGATCATCACCCCATTGTGGCGTTGTCCGATCTCTGCGTTCTCGGCCTTGGGGCCGAAGTGATCAAAGTTGTGAAACAGCAGGCCCGTTCCCGAAGTCATGCTCATGAACTCGGTCTGGAAACCGATCAGGCCGCGCGAGGGAATCTGGTAGCTCAGGCGAATACGACCGGTACCGTCGGGCACCATGTCGAGCATCTTCCCGCCACGCTCAGCCAGACCCTGAATCGCGCCGCCCTGATGTTTTTCTTCAACGTCGGCAATGAGTGATTCGTAGGGTTCGCAAATCTGTCCGTCAATCTCCTTGAGAATGACTTGCGGACGCGACACGGCAATTTCATAACCTTCGCGGCGCATGTTCTCGAGCAGAATGCCGAGATGCAGCAGGCCGCGACCGGACACGATCAGCTGGTCGGGCGAATCGCCGGGCGCTACGCGCAGCGCGACGTTGGTCTTGAGTTCGCGCTGCAGGCGCTCGCTGATCTGGCGGCTGGTGACGAACTTGCCTTCCTTGCCGGCAAACGGCGACTTGTTCACCTCAAAGGTCATGCTCATGGTTGGCTCATCCACCACCAGGGCCTTGAGCGCTTCCGGATTCTTGGCGTCACAGATCGTCTCCGAAATGCCAAGCTCGTCAATGCCGGTCACGGCGATGATGTCGCCGGCCTGTGCCTCGGGGACCTCGACTTTGTCCAGGCCCATGAAACCCAGTACCTGCAGTACGCGCCCCATGCGCTTCTTGCCTTCGCGATCAACCACGGAGACCGGCGTATTGGTCTTGATGCTGCCGCGCTTGACGCGGCCAGTGCCGATGACGCCCACGTAGCTGGAGTAGGCCAGCGAAGTGACCTGCATCTGGAAAGGGCCTTCAATATCGACATCCGGTGCCGGCACCTTGTCCACGATGGCCTGGAACAAGGGCGTCATGTCGCCTTCGCGAATATCCGGGGAATCGCCGGCGTATCCGTTCAGGGCGCTGGCGTAGATAAAGGGGAAGTCGAGCTGGGTTTCGTTGGCACCGAGTTTGTCGAACAGGTCGAACACCTGATCGACAACCCAGTCCGCACGCGCGCCCTGACGGTCAATCTTGTTGAGCACCACGATCGGGTTCAGGCCCATGGCAAAGGCCTTCTGGGTCACGAACCGGGTCTGCGGCATCGGGCCGTCAACCGAATCCACCAGCAACAGCACGGAGTCCACCATGGACAGCACCCGCTCGACCTCACCGCCAAAATCGGCATGTCCCGGGGTGTCGACAATGTTGATGCGGTACTGGATGTCGGTACGGGCATCTGTCCAACGCAGGGCCGTGTTCTTGGCCAGGATGGTGATGCCGCGCTCACGCTCCAGATCGTTGGAATCCATGATGCGGTCGCCCAGTTCCTCCCGTTTATCCAGGGTGCCGGACTGGCGCAGGAGCTTGTCGACAAGGGTGGTTTTGCCGTGGTCGACGTGAGCAATAATGGCGATGTTACGTAGATTCTGGATCATGGAAAGACAACAGCCGGGCGTCCGGCGAAACGGAAAAAGGTCGCGGAGTTTACGCGGGCCACGGTTGCAAAGCGATTGAATCTGTCAAAGCAGGCCGAAAATCGGATCGCATCGGCATTCAAATCCCCGCACCCAGCTGCTGGCTGGGCCAGCTAAATGACAACGTCTGGGGCAGGCATTGCCGGTTTGAGCCCCAGGCAAGTCTGCATCCAGAGCCGCAAAGAAGCCCCGGTGACCAGCTGGTCGCTGGCAGGGCCAGCCATCAGACGGCAGATTCAGGTCACGCGAATAGCGGCGGCTGCCTTGCGTGCCTTCTCCCGGGCCTGTTCGATGTCGTCGCCCAGGGCCAGGGCGACCCCCATGCGGCGGCGTCCCTGAACAGCGGGCTTGCCAAACAGCCTGAGCATGGTGTCGGGTTCCGACAGTGCCTTGTCTGCACCCGAAAACGAAGGTGATTCGCAATCTCCTTCGCAGAGAATTGCGCAGGAGGCGGACGGGCCACGCGCGCGGATGTTGGGAATCGGCAGGCCGAGGATGGCGCGAGCATGCAAGGCAAACTCAGACAGATCCTGTGAGATCAGCGTGACCAGTCCGGTGTCATGGGGGCGCGGTGAGACTTCGCTGAAGATCACCTCGTCGCCTTTGACGAACAATTCAACGCCGAAAATGCCGCGTCCGCCCAGCGCACGTGTGATGCGTTCGCTGATGTCCTGCGCCTTTTCCAATGCCCCTTTGGACATGGGATGGGGCTGCCAGGATTCGCGATAGTCACCGTCTACTTGCAGGTGACCAATCGGTGCGCAGAACGAAGTATGGGTGCCTTCTTCTTCGGTCATGCCGGGCGGGCCCGGCCAGTGCCGAATGGTGAGCAGGGTGATTTCGTAATCAAAGTCCACGAAACCTTCCACGATCACCTTGCCCTGTCCGGCACGGCCGCCGTCCTGGGCGTAGGTCCAGGCCTTGTCGATGTCCGCTTCGGTCTTGATCAGGCTCTGGCCTTTGCCGGAACTCGACATGACGGGTTTGACCACGCAAGGCAGGCCCAGGGCCTTGACCGCAGCGCGGTATTCATCCTGCGTATCGGCAAAGCGATAGGGCGAGGTTGGAATATCCAGGTCTTCCGCCGCGAGGCGGCGAATGCCCTCGCGGTCCATCGTCAGGCGAGCGGCGCGCGCGGTGGGCACCACATTGAAGCCCTTCTTTTCCAGTTCCTGAAGGGTCAGCGTATGAATGGCCTCGATCTCGGGAATGATCAGATTGGGCTGCTCATCCATGATGACGCGGCGCAGTTGCTTGCCGTCGAGCATGTTGATGACATGACTGCGATGCGCAACCTGCATTGCCGGTGCATTGGCATAGCGATCTACCGCAATACATTCAACGCCAAGGCGCTGCAGTTCGATCACCACCTCCTTGCCCAGCTCTCCCGAGCCCAGCATCAAGGCGCACATGGCGGTGGGTGACAGCGGCGTGCCGAGTGTCGTCATCTGGTATCTCTCAAAATAAGGTGGATTCGGTGTTGCTGTGTTCAGGAGCGGCGCTTGCGCGCAAGGTGCATGCGCATCGCAGCAATGTATTCAGTGCCCATGTACTTGAAGAATGCCGAAAGTGCACCGCGTTTCAAATCGGGTGCCTTGCCGTCGGCCAGGCGCATGAGATTAAGGTAATACCAGCCCTGCGCGCCGAAAATGTTGACCATTTTCACGGCAAAGGACTTCGATTGCGGCGATAGCGCACCGGACTCGGATAGTTTGAGCACGTCTTCGAAACGTGGCAGTTCGTCGATAACGCCGCTGAGCAGATCCTTGACCGACTCGGTATGCGTACACAGTGGTCGACCCACTCCGATCATGTCGCAGGCATTGTCGGTGAGCGCGTCTTCCATGGCGGCGCGGCTGCGAAATCCGCCGGTGACCATCAGCGGCATCCTGGCTACACGTCGAATCTGTTCGGCGTAATCGAGGAAATAGGCCTCGCGCTTGCGGGTGCTTTCACGTTGCGGCGCAGCCGTACTGGCGTCGCCCTGATGGCCAAGCAGGGCCGGTTGTTCGTAATTGCCGCCCGATACTTCGAGCAGATCAACGTGCTCGTCATTGAGCCACTCCACCACTCTCAGGCAATCGGCGTTGCTGAATCCGCCTTTGCGGAAATCATCGGAATTGAGTTTTACGCAAACCGGGAAGTCAGCGCCCACAGCTTTGCGAACACTGCGTACCGTTTCCAGCAGCAGGCGTGCCCGGTTGTCGAGGTATCCGCCCCAGGCGTCTTTCCGCTGGTTGGTGACCGGTGACAGAAAGGAGCTGATCAGATAGCCGTGTGCGCCGTGAATCTGCACGCCAGTGAATCCGCAATCGCGCGCAATCTGTGCAGCTCTGGCGAAGCGCTCGATGATGTCGAGGATTTCTTCTTCGCTGAGTTCCCGGGGTTTGGCAAAGCTTCCCAGGATGCCCAGCTGAACCGGCGACGGCGCCAGCGGCTGGCGGGTGACATAGCGCGGCGACTGACGCCCCGCGTGGCTGATTTGCATCCACAGATGATTGCCGCCGACGGTGCCCGCCCGGGCCCAGCGTGCCAGGGCTTCGCGCGCCTGTGCATTGGTCGTCATCGGGTCCGTGGCATCAATTGCAACATTGGCCGGGCGTTCCAGCACACGCCGATCAATCTGCACATTGCCGGTCAGCAACAGGCCAGCGCCACCCTCGCTCCATTGCCGATACAGCGTTTCGTGGCGTTGGCTTGCGCGCAGATGCGCGTCTGCAAGACCTTCGGTCATGGCCGCCTTGCAGATGCGGTTGGGCAGCGTCACGCCGCAGGGCAGGCGAAGGCTTGAATTGAGTACAGATGAAGTTTTCATGCGATTCGCGGTCTTGTGGCGTGGCTCAGCTGCAAATTCTGCAATATTCAGCGCTGGCAAGTCGGGCAGTAGAAGCTTGATCGCTGACCAATGACGAGTCGTTTGATCGGAGACGCGCAGGTTCTGCAGGGCTGCAGCGTGCGGCCGTACACCGATAGATCCTGCTGGAAATAACCGGCGTGGCCGCTGGCGCCGACGAAATCCCGCAAGGTGGTGCCGCCCTGGCGGATAGCTGCTTCAAGAACCTCGCGGATGTGTCGTGCCAATTGTGCGTATTCCGCGCGGCTGACGCGCCCCGCCGCGCGACCGGGCCGGATACCGGCGCGAAACAGGGCCTCGCTGGCGTAGATATTCCCGGCGCCCACCACGACCTGGCCGTCCATGACGAAATTCTTGACCGCGCCGCGCCTTCCGCGCGATCTGTTGAAGAGATAATCGCCGTTGAACGCAGGGTCGAAGGGTTCAGGACCCAGGTGCGCGAGCAACTCGTGATCATCGTCTCCTGCGTCCCAGAGCAATACCGCGCCAAACCGACGCGGATCATTGAGGCGGAGCAGCACATCGTTGGCTAGGAGCATGTCCAGGTGATCGTGGCGTATCGCTGCAACATCCGGAGCAAGTACGCGAAGGCGTCCCGACATGCCCAGATGAATCAGCAGGCGATCACCCGAATCAAGCAGCAGCACAATGTACTTTGCACGGCGCGAGACCTGTTCAATGCGGCGGCCGGTCAAGCGCTGTTCCAGGTCTGCGGGAATAGGCCAGCGCATGCGCCGATCACGCACGGTGACTTTCGCAATACGCTGCGCGCTCACATGCGGCTCGATGCCGCGGCAGACCGTTTCGACTTCAGGTAATTCAGGCATCCGACATGCTCGCCAGTCTGCGCGTCCACGTCCAGAGGTCTACACTCAAGGCGGAGCAAAGGGCGTCGGCCATCGCAGCCGGCAGCACGCTATCAGAACAGGAGAATCGCCCATGAACATGCATTCCAACGCGTTTGATCCGGCTGCCTCCGCAGGCAAGGTTGATCCGCGCATTGTCATTGTGGGCGCCGGCATGTCGGGCATGTTGCTCGGTGTTGTCCTGCATCGGCGCGGGTTTCGCAACTTTGTCATTCTGGAAAAGGCTGAAAAAGTCGGCGGTACCTGGCGCGAGAACGCCTATCCCGGCTTGGCCTGTGACGTCCCGGCCTATACCTACACCTACAGTTTCGAGCCCAATGCAGAGTGGAGTCATCGCTTTGCCCGCGGCCCCGAGATTCAAAAATATTTTGAGCGGGTTCATGCCAAATACGGACTTGAGCAGTATGTGCGCTGTAATGCCAAAGCTGACTCTGCGAAATATGAGAATGGCCAGTGGACCGTAACCCTTGAAGGTGGCGAAACACTGAACGCAGACCTGGTGATCACCGCTGCCGGATTTCTGCACCACCCGAGCACGCCGGACATTCCCGGACTCGGGGATTTTGCTGGGAAGACCTGGCATAGCGCGCGTTGGGACCACTCGGTTGATCTCACGGACAAGCGCGTGGGCATTATCGGTACTGGTTCAACGGCGGTGCAGATCGTCGGTGAGCTTGCGGGTAAATGCGCAAAGCTTTCGCAGTTTCAGCGCACCGCGCAGTGGGTGCATCCGGCCTACGACACGGCGTATAGCGAATGGTCCAAGAAACTGCTGAGGCGTCTACCAATTCTGCCGCGCTTGTTCAGCCGCATGTACGCCTTCGCGCTGTCACTGACCATATCGCGGTTGCCTGTGCCAGATTCCTACATTCACAAGATTCTGGGCTGGGGTTGCCGGCGTGCGTTGAAATCAGTGAAAGATCCGGTGCTGCGCAAAAAGCTGACGCCGGATTATCAGCCGGGATGCAAACGCCTGATTTTTTCAGACACTTACTACAAGGGCATTCAGCGGCCCGATTGCGAACTGGTGACTGATCAGATTGAACGCATCGAGTCTGGCGGCGTGCGGACGCGTGACGGCCGTCTGCACGAACTTGACGTGCTGGTCATGGCGACCGGGTTTCACGCGCACAGCTACATGCGGCCGATGCGCGTGACTGGCGAGATGGGTCTGGAGCTGGACGACTTCTGGGAGCCGGGCGCGGTGGCGCATCGTGGCGTGGCGATTCCGGGCTTTCCCAACTTCTTCATGATGCTCGGGCCGCACAGTCCGATTGGAAATTTCTCCGTCATCGCCATTTCAGAGGCGCAGGCGGATTACATCCTTCCCTTCATCGAGATGTATCGGGATGGCAAGGCGCGACGCATCGAAGCGAGTCTGGAGGCCACGCAGAAATACAACGACGCCATGCGCAAGATTGCCAAGGGAACCGTCTGGGCACGCGGTGGATGCACCAGCTGGTATATCGACAAAACCGGTCTGCCGGCAATCTGGCCGGATACGTTCTCGGTCTACAAGCACGCGCTGGAAACTGCCGGGCGTGATGAGTTCATCTTTTCCGGCCCTGCACAAAGAACGGACAACTAGACGCTGTTTGCTACTGAGGCTATTGCTACCTGAGGAACGGTTCAGGGAAGCACGGTCACCGGAATCTGGTGTGACATGCCGCCGCCGCCGAGCGAGACGACGCGTAGACGATATTCACCGGGCTCGAAGCGCTCCGGGTCCACAACAAACGTCGTGCGGCCACGATTCAAGCCTTGTGAAACGACGTGGTCCTCTGCGCTTCCCTGCCGAGCCATGGAGACGTATACCCGCAAGGTGCTGCGCAGAGTCTGCAGGTTCCATTGTACGGATACCGTCTGGCCCTGCGTGAGGGGTGCGCCCGGCTGCGGGCTGCTGATACGAATATAGGGCTCTGTATTGCCGGTGACGTCGATGCCGTTGTGCCGACCACTTCCCGGCGTGTTCCGGCTAGCGGGTTCGGCAAGCGGGTATGGCGATGAATCCCGGGTCCCCCAGTCGTGACATTCGACGCCAGTGCAATTGCTGAGTAAGGCTAGGCGTTCGCGATGACTAGTCTTGATCGGCGCGGGCAGGTCGCTGAACACGTTATCCAGCTGGAAGGGGTCGGATTCAAGGTCGTAAAACTCCTCGAAACTGTCCCACCATTTGATGTAAGACCAGCCCGGTCCGCGCAGGGCGCCGTACTCGAAGCGGATGACAGAGGTTGGTGTCCAGTGTTCCAACAGCATCTGTGCGCGCCAATCTTGTGTAGGTTCGGCATGCGACAGCAAGTGCGCAAAAGACTGGCCATCAATGTCGCGCGAAATTGGAAGCTCTGCGAGCTTCAGCACGGTTGGATGAATATCGACCATGCCAACCAGTTCGTCGCGGCTGGATTGGGTGGCAACGCCGGGTCCGCGGATGGCCATGGGCACGTTGGTTACTCGTTCGTACGGCGCGAGTTTGGCCAGCAAGCGATGGTGTCCCAGATGGAAACCATTGTCGCTGAGAAACACGATGTAGGTGTTATCCAGCTGGCCCCGCATAGCCAGATGCTGGATCAGGTCTCCGATGGCTTCGTCCGCTGACTGCAGTGAACGCAGGCGTTCGCGATGCCAGTTGTCCATCGCTTCCAGCGCTGCGTCTGAGTAGGGCGGAAGGGCCGCGATGCTGGGGTGCTTACCGTCTCCGTTGGCATTGAGGTCTGGGTCGCGTGGTAGCGTTTCGTCTTCAAACAACGCGTCATGACGTTCCGGGTGCCAGGGGCTGTCGCGTGTAATGGGTGCATGCGGTGCACCAAACTGCAGGTGCATCAACAAGGGCTTATCGCGTGCGATGGCAGTATCAACAGCGCGTATCGCCCGGCGGTTGATGACATCAGTCCTGAAATTCTGGGGAGCGTCGGGATAGACGGTGCGCCGACCGTTCTCGACGACGGTCCAGTTCACGTAGTCCGTCGTGACCGGAACGAAGAAATCATCCCAGCCCCGTGGAACGTAGTTCTCGTGGCCCAGTTCACCAAAAGCTTCGCGCATCACACCAGGGCCGCCGTAGGAATTGACGTACTTGCCAACCATCGCGGTGTAGTAGCCCCCTGCCTGAAATTGCGCGCCTTCGTCATTGTCGGCGTGTCCCTCCTTCAGGTAGACGTCCCACTTGCGGGTTGGGCCAGGGTCGGGTGAACAGAACTTCACGCCGTGATTGTGCGGATACAGGCCGGTCAGAAGCGTTGCGCGGGATGGGCCGCAAACCGGGGTGTTGATGGAGAACTGATCGAAGCTCATGCCCTGGCCGACGATGTGTTCAAACAGGTTGGGCATGACGTCGCTGCGCCACTCCATGCGCGACATGTCATCCATGGTGATGACGATGACATTCGGTTTTGCAGCAGCCTGAGTGGTCTGCGTTACAGCGGCGAGTCCCAGAGTGAGAAAAAGCGCTGCCAGTGGCAGTTTCTGACCAACCATCCGATGAGTCCCCGATGAGAATTAATGCTCTAAGCCTGCATTATTTTGGAGTACCGCTCCTGAATCTCCGCTCATAACGCTGAGTGTGGTTCTCCGGCAGTCCAGCGGCGCCATTGAATATCCTGAGTGATTCTCTTTCAGTCTGCTGCGCGTCAAGCATCACGCAGCGTCTTCGGATACTCCGAGACCATGAAGTCTGTAAATGCGCGGACGGATGGAAGCTGTCCGCGCCGGGTGGGCACGAGCAGGCTCAGCGCAGCGCCCGCATGGGCTGTCCAGTCCGGGAGCAGATGGCGAAGGCGACCCTGCCGGACCTCCACGCTGCACAGGTGGCGAGGCAGCGCGACGATGCCCAGTCCGGCAATGGCGCAAGCCTTGAGGGTGTCGTGATCGTCGCTGCGCAGTCGGGGCTGATAGCGGATGCTCTTGATCTCGCCGTCAGTGGCCGCGAGTTCCCAGCGGGTTTCATCAGTGCCCGAACCCATTGCTAGGCCCGAGTGCTGACGAAGCGCATCCGGTGTTGACGGCTCCGGGTGTCGGGCGAGGTAGTCCGGTGCGGCAAACAGCCCCCATGGCGTATCCGAAAGTCGGCGGACGATCAGCCCCGAATCGGCCAGTGGCCTGAGATGACCGCGAAGCCCCACATCAAACCCCTCTTCAATGAGATCAACTTTTCGGTTGGTGGCGTGCTGGACAAGATTGACCTTGGGGTAGCGCATCAGAAATCGGGTCAGCAATTCCGTAAGAAGATGTGCGGTGCCGGTAGAGCAGGTGAATCTCACGGTGCCACGGGGTTCGGCGAGACGTTGCTGGATGGCGCTTTCGGCGGCCTCGGCCTCGATCAGCATGGCCTGCGCGTGGCGTTGGAAGTCCCGTCCGGCTTCAGTCAGCGCAAAGCTGCGCGAGGTGCGCTGAATCAGGCGGACGCCCAGGCGCGATTCGAGACCGATGATGCGGCGGCTCAAGGTCGATTTGGGTAAGTCCAGTGCACGCCCAGCGCTGGCGAAGCCGCCGTGCTCGGCCACCTTCACAAAATAGTAGTGGTCGTTGAGGTCGATCATGGCGTCTCATAAATGGGATGATAAATCCAATAATTGCCCATTGTTCCGTGATCGTCCATCCAATAGGCTTTATCGTCTGCTTTGGCGCTTGGACTTTTGTCTGCCACTGCGAATGGCCATCATGGTGCGGGTCAGTCGCTGGCGAGTGTCCGGACCTGCCGGGGCTTCGAGTTCCACGACTGCAGCTCACCTGAAATTGGAGATGAATCATGCGATTGTCACTTTTGCTTCCACCCTTGCTTCTGGGCCTGGCTGCCTGCGGCCAGTCTGCTCCGCCGGAGCAGAGCAGCAGCGAGGAAACCGTTGCTCCGAGCGCCAAGGCCGCGCCTGAAAAAGCCTACGAGAGCGCCGCGGCCTCAGCGGTGGAAATAGCTGCGCCTGCCGGTGACTATGCGGTGGACCGCAATCACGCCTATCTGGGTTTCAGTATCAATCACCTCGGGCTGTCCAATTATCAGGCGCGGTTCACCGACTACACGGTGGATGTGAAGCTGGACCCCGAGACGATCGGAGATTCTTCGGTCAAGGTGAACATCAAGGCGGACTCGGTTGCCGCTGATTATCCGGGCGACTACAAAGCCGGACACAAGTCTTCGCCATACGAAACCTGGCTGGAGGATCTGTCCAAGAGCGACAAGTTCTTCAACTCGGAAAAGCATCCCGAGATCACGTTTGAGTCCACGCGCATTGAAGATTCCGGTGACGGAAGTCTCACCATCGTGGGAGACCTGACCTTGCTCGGCCAAACTCATCCGGTGACCCTGGACGCTGAGGTTGTGGGCGCGGTAGCCGCGCATCCGTTTACCAATGTCGGCGCCATGGGCTTCTCCGTGACCGGTACGTTCAAGCGTTCCGAGTTTGGAATGAACCACCTGCTCGATCCGCCCTTGATTGGCGACGAGGTCACGTTGCATTTCGAGGGTGAATTCCATCAGGTGGTCAAAGCGCCTACGGTCGAGACGGCGGCCAAGTAAGGATCCAGCATGCGTCCGTCTGCACAGCAATACAGCGCGGTTGCGATTGTCCTTCATTGGGCAATTGCAACCGCCATCCTCGGAAACATTCTGCTCGGATGGTGGATGCACGAGGCCATTGATATTGCGGCCAGCCGGGCGCGTGCAGTTGAAGTTTTTCAGCTGCACAAATCAATCGGGCTGAGCGTTCTTGTACTCAGTCTTTTGCGGCTTGCATGGCGGCTGACGCATCGGCCGCCATCCATGCCGGCACACATGAAACCATGGGAGAAGCTGGCAGCCACGGCAACCCACTGGAGCTTTTATGTCCTGATGATCGCCATGCCACTGAGCGGGTGGTTATATGTGTCCACCCAGTGGCGCGGCGATATCGCGCTGAACGTGCCAACACTATGGTTTGGATGGCTGGAGGTACCGCACTTGCTGGGTCTGCATCACGCCGACGAAGCACTGCGCCAGTCCTTGGCTGGCATCGTGCTGGAAGCACATGAGCTATTAGCGTGGGGAACCTGCTTGTTGTTGCTGATGCACGTCGGCGCTGCGCTCAAGCATCACTTCGTGAATCGCGACGAGGTGCTCTCACACATGGTGCCTATCGCAGCCAGAGAGCCGCCGCCTGATCAGACCGATGCACGCAAATGGATTCTTCGCGCGGGCATGGCAGTGATTGCAATCGCCGTCGCGGCGACGGCATATGCGGTGCTGGGTCCAGCGAAGAAAACAGCCGTGGCGTTCTCTGACACGGATGGCATCACCATGCTCAGCGATGACTGGATGATTGATCCGCTTCAAAGCGAAATCGTTTTCTCGGGTACGCATGCCGGAACGCCTTTTGAAGGTCGCTTCCAGCGTTGGCAGGCCCAACTGAATGTCGATCCCCAGGCTCCGGAAGCCGCAGACATCATCACGCTGATCGACACCGCCTCGGCCAGCGACGGCAATACCTTGCATGACAGAACGCTGCCGCAGACTGAGTGGTTCAACGTGGCGCAATACCCGCAAGCCCGCTTCGTCAGCACACAGGTGCGGCGACTTGAGGAACAGGGGCGCTACGCCGTTGCGGGCACCTTGACCATCAAGGATCGCGACATCGCGGTGAAGGGCCTGCAAATGACGATCAATGATTCAGCATTGCTGATCGAAGGCGAGACACTCATTACGCGCGAGCAGGCCGATCTGGGGATGGCATCAGACCCGGACGGTGACTGGGTATCAAGTGAAATAAAGGTTCGGGTACGACTCAGCGCCACCCGAAACAACTGAGGACAAAACTGTGGGCCACATGATCGACGGCATCTGGGAAACCAAGCGCCCGATGGGCGAGACTTTTGTGCGCAAGGGTTCTCAGTTTCGACACTGGGTTACAGCCGATGGCAGCGCGGGTCCAAGCGGTGATGCCGGCTTCAAAGCCGAAGCGGGGCGTTATCACCTGTATGTATCGCTGGCCTGCCCCTGGGCGCATCGCACGCTTATTTTTCGCAAGCTCAAGAAACTGGAGGCTGCGATTGATGTATCGGTTGTGCACTGGCTTATGGGTGATGATGGCTGGACCTTCGAGCCTGGCGAGGGTGTTATTGCAGACCCGGTCAATCACGTCAGGCTGATGCGAGAGATTTATGCACTTGCCGATGCGCGCTACACCGGCACCGTGACGGTTCCCGTGCTGTGGGACAAACAGCGCAAGACCATCGTCAATAACGAGTCAGCGGACATCATCCGCATGTTCAACTCCGCCTTTGACGCACTGCCTACAACGGCGGTGGGCGACTACTACCCTGAAGCACTGCGCCAACAGATTGATGACATCAATGCCCGCGTCTACGACACGGTCAATAATGGCGTTTACCGGTCCGGCTTTGCCCGCTCGCAGGAAGCGTACGAAGAGGCAGTACGACCGCTGTTTGAAACGCTGGATGGGCTCGAACAACGCCTTGCAGAACAGCCGTATCTGGTGGGAGAACAAATCACTGAAGCTGACTGGCGATTGTTTACGACCCTGATTCGCTTCGACAGCGTTTACGTCGGGCACTTCAAGTGCAACCTGCGTCGGCTGGTGGACTATCCCAATCTATGGGCCTATACGCGCCAGCTCTACTAGCAAGCCGGCATCCGCGAAACCTGCAACTTCGAACACATCAAGCATCACTACTATCAAAGTCACGAAAGCGTGAACCCGACCGGCATCGTGCCGCTGGGGCCGGATATTGATTTTGATGCGCCGCACGGGCGGGGTGCAGGCTGAGCTGAGCAGTTGCGGCTCAGGTAAGTATGCTGGTCCTCATTGTTGCCGCGAATCCAATCTGCTGGTCCGGCGTCATTCTGCAATCTGGCAAGTGTTGATGAAGACTGCGCTGCGCTCTTGGTGGGCGGGCACTTCTCCAAACGCAGGCGAATAATATTGCGCCGGGCTCAGCGGCGGCCACTTGATCGTCGTCCTTTTGCATCTCGCGGACGCTCGAGTGTGACCCGGATGAATTTTCCACGCAGTTCCTGACCGTCTAGCGCCGCGATTGCAGCGCGGGCCTCGTGCCCTTCCATGTCCACGAAACCGAAGCCCCGGGATTTTCCTGAGAAAACATCCTGAGGCAACTTGATTCCGCGAACTTTTCCATGGCGCGAAAACAGCTCCGCCAATTCTTTCTCGGTCATGTCGGGCGGCAAGCCACCGGCATAAATTGTCAGCATTTAGGGTCTGGTTCTCTTGTGTTCGGTTGGTCCGATTCGACCGTGATCCGCTTGCGGGTGGGTGTGTCAGATGTACGCAAGGGGCAAAACATTCGCAGTCAATCGCTCAATGATGAAAATGTTAACATCGTTATCATGAAAAGCACATAGAATGTGACTATGACATTGCTGGTTCCAGAGTGACCAACACGAAATCTATCGTCGGCTCTCGTGGAAATTCGCTGTTTCGCTGGATTCCGCCCGTCTTCAAAGGAGCTTCGCTCCCTCCGCACAGGTACCCTGAATATGCTTGCTGACCTCGATTCCGTTCACCTCATTGAACAAGCCCTGCTTCGCGGCGAAGGGATGCTGTCAGATACGGGTGCCCTGGTTGTAAGCACGGGTGCGCGCACCGGGCGCTCGCCGGCTGACCGATTCATCGTGCGCGATGGTCTTACAGAAAAAACGGTGGATTGGGGGAGCGTGAACAAGCCCTTCGAGTCCGATCGCTTTGAGGCCCTGTGGAGGCGAGCGAAAAGCTATCTGAGCCCGAAGAGTTGCTATACATCCAGACTGCACGTGGGGGCTGATTCCGAGCACTATCTGCCGGTCGCAGTCGTCACCGAAACCGCCTGGCACTGCTTGTTTGGACGCAACATGTTTGTTCGCCCAGCAACCTACAATCCAAACGGCAAGCCCGAGTGGTCTGTACTCAACGTGCCGGGGTTCGAGTGCTGCCCAACTCGTGATGGCACCCATTCCGAATCGGCGGTCATTCTGGACTTTCGTCAGCGGCGGGTTCTGCTTGCAGGCATGCGCTACGCCGGTGAAATGAAGAAAGCATTGTTCTCCGTGCAGAACTACCTGCTCCCGGAGGCCGGCATTCTTCCGATGCACTGCTCGGCCAATGTTGGCGAGCAGGGTGATACTTGCTTGTTCTTTGGATTGTCGGGAACCGGGAAAGCAACCTTGTCTGCCGACCTGGATCGTTATCTGATTGGCGACGATGAGCACGCCTGGGCCAGGGGCACGGTCTTCAACCTCGAAGGCGGTTGCTACGCCAAGACGATAAATCTGTCGCGCGAGAACGAGCCAGTGATCTGGGACGCGATCCGCTTTGGAGCGATCGTTGAAAATGTGGTTGTCGATCAGGATCATCGCAAGCCGGATTTTTCCGATACCTCGCTTTCGGAAAACGGGCGATGCTCCTACCCGCTGGAGCATGTGCAAAAGCGCGTAAAGGACAATTTTGCCGGTGAGCCGAGAACCGTCATCTTTCTCACCTGTGACGTCTCGGGCGTACTGCCACCGGTTTCCATCCTTTCAAAGGAGGCCGCGGCGTTTCACTTTCTAAGTGGTTACACCGCACGAGTGGGCTCTACTGAAATTGATGCAAGGCCCGGTATCCAGCCGACGTTCTCGGCTTGTTTCGGGGCACCTTTCATGCCTCGGCCGGCTGCTGAATATGCAGATTTGCTGATGCATCGCATCGAGGAGTTCGACTCTCAGGTGTATCTGGTCAACACCGGTTGGACAGGCGGCAGCGGTGAGCCTGGTGGCTCAGGAAAACGGTTCCCGATTCCTGTCACCCGCGCAATCGTTGCAGCCTGCCAGAGCGGAACCCTGATGGGGTGCAAGACAGAGCATATGGACATCCTGAATCTTGATGTTCCGTTGTCAGTTCCCGGTGTTGATGCGCAGCTTCTGAATCCTCGCCGGTCTTGGGGGGATCAAGGCAAGTACGATGAGGCAGCTACAAAGTTGGCCGAGATGTTCTGCGACAACATAAGCAAATTTCATGTTGCCGAGGCCGTGCGAGCTGCCGGTCCAGCGGCTTGATTCGGGCCATGATCATGGTAATTGAATGTGCGGTTCATGCTAGTCTCTGAACATGGAATCCAAGACTGCGCGCTTCACCCTTCTGATGGACCCTGACAAAAAGCGGGCCTTCGAGACGCTGTGTGCACAGCAGGATCTCACGCCTTCGCAGGTCGTTCGCCAGCTCATCCGCGAGTATCTTGCAAAACACGGTGTGAGCTACACCAGCAAGTCAGGGCGCAAGATCGCGCCGCGATAGCCTCTTGCAGATGGCCTCTTTTTTGGGGCATTCCGATCATGCCCAATCGAAGAGTGCTCTAGTGGGCTAGGGCGTGCTCATGGCCCGGGCTTCTTCTCATCAGATGAGGCCGTCCCAAGCTCACTACGGCTCTGCCTGGCCGGATCACAGGCTTTCATGGCGGCACTGAAGTTCCGGAAGTAGCGACGCGGTCCGGAATGTTTGCGTACCAGCCCAGTGCGTACCAACTTGCGCAGCACGTTTGGGCGGGCCTCGCACAGCATCACTCGCACCTTGCGGCGTTCCAGATTCAGCGTCGCCTCTTCAAGTGACTGCAGGCCGGTGATATCAATGATGGGAACGCGGTTCAGGCGTAGCACCACACAGCGTGGGGCACGGCTGGTCTGCTGCAGTGCCTGCTCCAGATTTTCCACGGCCCCGAAGAAGAACGGACCTTCTATGGAATACACCAGAACATCGGGTGGTAATTGGGTCTGGCTGCTAGTCTGTAGCTCGGCATGCAAGGTCTTGTCATCAACGCGCCGCACTTCCACGGCAGAAGCCATGCGTCGCAGGAACTGCAGCATGGCGAGAATCACACCGACGTTGACGGCTACCACCAGATCAGAAAAAACGGTCAGGAAGAACGTGATCAGCAGGATCAGGACATCGGGCCGAGGTGCGGTGCGGGCCATGCGCAGAAACTGCCGGACTTCGCTCATGTTCCAGGCCACGACAAACAGGATGGCCGCCAAAGTGCACAGAGGCACCTGAGCGGCTAGCGGCGCCAGCAGGATCAGGATCATTAGCAAGCTCAGCGAATGAACAATGCCGGCCAGAGGGCTGTTTGCGCCGTTCTTGAAGTTGGTCGCGGTTCGCGCAATGGCACCGGTCGCCGCGAATCCGCCGAACAAGGGCGTGATCATATTGGCAAGACCCTGCCCGATGAGTTCCTGATTTGAGTTGTGTCGGGTACCGGCCATACCGTCGGCTACCGCTGCCGATAGCAGTGACTCGATGGCCCCAAGCATAGCGATAGTGAAGGCTGAGGGCAGCAGCAGGATCAGGCGGTCAAAGCTCACCTGAGGCAAGCTCAGATGAGGCAGGCCTTGTGGGATGCCGCCAAATGCCGTGCCTATTGTTGCGACGCCGGGAAGATGACCGCTGGCCTGTAGCAGTGTGGCCACGATCATTGCCAGCAGGGGGCCGGGAATGCGTTTCAATCCTGGAATACGCGGTCCGTAGATGGTCAGCATCAGGCTGAGAACGGCGAGCGACGTAGTGGCAAGATGAAATTGCGGAAACGAGGCCAGAAGATTCAGCAGCATCTCGTGAAAGTGCGTGCCTGTGGCCGGTGGCAACCCAAAGAAATACTTCCATTGGCCAACCCAGATGATCACACCGATGCCAGCGGTGAACCCTGCGATGACGGGCGCTGGAATGAATCTCAGAACACCTCCGAATCGTGCGATGCCGAGTAATACCAGGATCAGCCCGGCCATCGTGGTCGCCAGCAGCAGACCTTCTATGCCGTGCTGTGCTGTGATGCCCGACAAGATGACAACAAAAGCTCCGGTCGGTCCTGCAATCTGGATTCGGCTGCCGCCGAATACCGATACCACCAACCCGGCAATGATCGCCGTGTAGATGCCTTGCTCCGGCTTTGCTCCCGAAGCGATAGCGAAGGCCATGGCCAGAGGCAGCGCAACGACGCCAACAACCACGCCCGCCAGGATGTTACGCGCCCATTGGTTGCGCCTGAGCAGACCGGCCTGTTTCGCCTCCAGTAGCGCTATCATCAGTTACGGAATGTGCTATATATGCTCATACGATGATAATGACATATGCATGTCCCGGATGCTCAATCTGGTCCTTCTCCCCGGGTTCACTTGCCTGCCTTGATCTGGCGTATGGCGGAATGGAACTGAAATGGAACGCTTGATCCGCCCTATGCAGGCGCAAGACATTGAGCCGTGCCTGGCGCTATGGCGAGATGTGGAAGGCATCATCCTGCGGGACGAGTCAGACAGTCTGCCGGCCCTTCAAACCTTCCTGCTACGAAACCCGGACCTGAGCTTTGTGGCAGAGGATCATGACCAGATCATCGGTAGCATTCTTTGCGGGCACGATGGCCGCCGAGCCCACATTTATCATCTGGCAATTCAGCAGAATCTTCGACGCACTCGCTGTGCAACTGCATTGTTCAGCGCCAGCTTGCAGGCCATCCGCCATGAAGGGATTACCCGATGCCATGCGTACGTACGATCACGCAATCTCACCGCACTGAAATTCTGGCGCAGCGTAGACGCTCAATTGAGACGCGATATCAACGTCGTTACATTGCAGATTGATTCGCAGGCAATACCGCCTGTGTGAGATCGGGCCGTGAAGGCATCGAACGCCGCGCCTGCCGGCGCAACCCGGATATTGGGGCTGACTCGCATGGAAATCTGGCGCCTTTAATTGAATCCGATTCTGTTCAATTACTACGGAAACGGAAGGATCGTTTCAGAACTGTCCGATTGCTGATGCAATTGCTGTGACTTGCTGGCCTTCCGTTCTGAGGTCTTTTCAAGCCGTACTGCAAGCTGGGTGCAGGCACCAGATTGCCAGTCAGCTTTCGGGCGGGCGCACTCAACAATTTCTGTGAGAACACGCGCGCTGGATCGATGGCAAATCTGCGTTTTTGGCGCGCCTCAGCGGGCAAATGATTGACGCGACGCGACGCGGCGCACGTAGACCGATATCGATTCGCGTGACCGGCCATTGTTCAAATAGCGCTCATCACGCCGCTGTTTTATATGCGCGCGCATTCGCTATCTCGGCACTCGCTTTTTTTGCACGCCTGGCTTTGGCAATTCGATTGCCTTGGAAGAAGCAGATTTGCTGCTTCCAGCGCGGTGCCAACTCACGCTGCAATCTGTACGTTTGTTCGCCGCCCCATGACAAATCCCGGCGCGGGTTAGTGGCCGGCTGCCATTCACGATATTGAGTGGCGCTCTGTACCTGACAAAGACACGCACTGCCAGTTCGGTGGCAAACCCTTAACGGTCCTGTGCCAAGGACGCGTCGGAAAATCTTTGTCGAAAACCTGACGGAGTCAGCCCCACGCGCTGCTTGAACAAGCGGATGAAGGCGCTCGGGTCGCTATAGCCGACTTCCTCCATGACTTCGTTCACGCCAAGCGGGCTGTTGAGCAGGAGTGACTTGGAGGCCTCCAGACGAAGATTCTGCAGAAACTTCAAGGGCGTTGAGCCCGTTGCCTGCTTGAACCGTCGAATCAGGGTGCGCTGGCTAGTGCCCAGATCGTCCGCGAGCTCGGTGAAATCAACATCGCGACGCATGTGATTGCGCAGCCAGTATTGCGCTTTCGTGATCAGCGGATCCTCATTCGCAATGGGAATGCTCAAGTCGTAATAGGGTGTCTGATGGGCCTGGCCCTGATTAATCAGGGCGCTCTTGGCACACAGCGTCGCGATCTCGGGAGAAGCGTGTTCCTCCACCAGACGCAGCGCCAACTGATGGTAGGCATTCAAGGCGCCGGAGCAGTAGATCCCCCGGTCCTCGGTCATCGCCTGTCTCGGGTCGAGATCAACGTGGGGGTAACGTGCGCGAAACTTCCGTTCCAGCCACCAGGTGGTTGTGGCGCGTCTGTTATTGAGCAAGCCAGCTTCGGCCAGAAGGAAGGTTGAAGTGCAGGTCGCGCCAATCTTCACGCCCTTGTCAGCAAGCTGCGATAGTTGTTTAAGCAAGCGCGTGTGCTGGCCCAGCCAGCTCTCAAGTGCGTCGGCACCCGGATACGTGCCCGCTGGCAGGTAGATCATGTCGAACTGATCTGCGGAGCTCAGAGAAGTGTCCGCCACCAGCTTGAGGCCGCCCGCGATGCTGACTGGCCTGCCGGCGCGATCAGACAGCAGCGACCATCGAAACGGCTCGCGAGAAAACTGAGGCGAGCTTCGGCAATGGGCGTTGGCCAGATGAAAGACATCAATGATCCCGCCCACGCTGGAGCAGAAGCTGTTGTCCAGAAGCACGACGCCGAAATTCAACATGATGGCGAAAATAGCACATAAATTTTAAAAAACGCCACTCGGATTGAGCCGGAGACGGACCTAAGCTGCCAGCCCGGACTATTCGTGAAGAGGCGCGATGATCGCCCTGAGGAATGGGTTCACGATGGTTTTCGCGAGTGAGCGCATAGCGGTGCCTATGGGCGATCGAGCGAAAAGCATCATGGATTCAAGAATCAAGCGAGAGCGTGGCTCTTCACGAACAGTCCGGGCTAATCATCCCGCCGTGACCGGCATTTCAAGAGAGTAGAACCATGCCACTTCCCTCAAGCTTCGAAGGCCGCCTGTCCGTCCCCGCCGTGGCCGCCCCCATGTTCCTGGCCTCGGGTCCGGAACTGATTATCGAAACCTGCAAGGCAGGCATCGTCGGCGGCTTCCCAGCGCTCAACCAACGCAGCAGCGAAGGATTCGAACAATGGCTGATCCAGATCAGCGAGGCGCTCGCCGCGTTCGAAAAAGAGACTGGCCGACGCGCGGCGCCCTACGGCGTCAATCTGATCGTCAACAAGACCAATCCGCGCCTGCAGGAAGACCTGGCGCTGTGCGTGAAGCACAAGGTGCCGCTGATCATCACCTCCATGGGCGCGGCAAAGGACATCGTCGATGCCGTGCATGGTTATGGTGGCGTCGTCTTCCACGACGTGGTCAATCCGCGGCACGCGCAAAAGGCAGCCGCCACTGGGGTGGATGGACTGATCCTGGTCTGCGCCGGCGCCGGCGGCCATGCGGGCAGCCTGAACCCCTTCGCGCTCGTCAATGAAGTTCGACAGTTCTTCGACAAGACCATCCTTCTGTCGGGTGCCCTGAGCACCGGGAGCGATGTCGCTGCGGCGCAGATGATGGGTGCAGACCTTGCGTACATGGGCAGCCGATTCCTTGCGACCCAGGAAGCCCTCGTTGGCGAAGACTACAAGGCGCAGTTGGTCGAAAGCATTGCCACCGACATTCTTTACACGCCGAAGATTTCCGGTGTGCCGGCCAGCTTCATCCGCCAGACACTGGAAAAGGCCGGTCTGGACATCAAGACCATGAGAACGCCGGAGGAGCCGGACTTCGGACTGGAAATGGACGAAGCAGCACAGCCCGAAAAAACCGCCAAACCGAAACCCTGGCGGGATCTTTGGTCTGCCGGCCAGGGTGTCGGCAGCATTTCGGACATTCCTGCGACCGCCGATCTCGTGGCCAGGCTGGTGTCCGAATACCAGGCAGCCAATCGTGCTCAGCAAGAGCGTTTCACGAAATTTTCCCAATCATAAGTGTGAACGAAGCAATCAAGGACGAAGGCAACAGCATGAACGTATCTGACAATCATTGGGCCGTAGAGCGACGTACCGATCGCGTCAACTCGGACTGTCTATTGCCGCAGGACGTACTGGACATTCGCGCCAAGGCGCGCGCCTTTGCCGACGAGGTGTTGCGCCCGCTGGCACACGAAGTGAATTGTGCCGAGGAACGCCGCGACGGATTTCGCCATGACATCTTTCAGGCGATCGCCAAGGCCGGCCTGTTCGCCGTGCCTTTCAAGAAAGATGTCGGCGGTCTGGGGCTGGAACATCCATTGGCCTGCACCATGGCCGTGGTTGAAGAACTCGCCTACTACTCGCCCGGCGTGGCCTGCGCGATGTTTGATGGCCCCGCGATCCTCGGAGCCACGACGATCGATCAGGCTGGTGGCGAAATTCGCGCGAAATGGATTCCGAAAATCATCTCGGGTGAAATTGTCACCGGCTTTGCCACCAGCGAACCGGCAGCCAGCACGGATCTTTCGGCAAAGTCCATCCAGTGCAAGGCGACCAAGGTCGATGGCGGTTGGCGGATGAACGGCACCAAGCGTTTCATCACCAACTCGGTGGCGGCAGATCGAACCTCGATCCTGTGCCTGTGCGATGGGGCTGTGAGTGTCCTGTGGGTGGATATGCATGCCGAGGGCGTGTCCGTTTCCGACCCGGACATCAAGATGGGCAACAAGCCCCAGCTGACAGCTGAAATCTATCTCGACAACGTCTTTGTGCCCGATTGTGACGTGGTGGGCGGAGTGGGCCGGGGCCTGCGTGTGGCGCTGGGCTCCTTGTCACGCGGCAGACTGGGGATTTCGGCGGTCGGCGTCGGCATGGCCCAACGCGCGATGGACGTGGCCTGCGCCTATGCCTCCAAACGCGAGGTGTTTGGCCAGCCCATCGCCAGCCTCCAGTACTGGCAATACCGTCTGGCTGAACACGCCGTCAACATCGAAATGACGCGCACGCTGTTTCAGAAGGCGGCTTTGAATGCGGACCGCGGTGGAGACATCGAGCCTCTGGCCGCAATGAGCAAACTCAAGGGTTCAGAACTGGCGGTTGACGTTGTGCGCGATGCGATCCAGGCCTGCGGCGGCTACGGATTCGTACGTGAACTCAAAGGCCCCGGAGAACTCTGGCCGCTGGAGTCCATCTATCGCGACGCCAAGATAGGCGAGATCTATGAAGGCACCAACGAGGTGCAGAAATGGTTGATCACACGTCATCTGCTGGGTCGTGAAATTTCGGGATAGCGCTCGGCAGGCCTAAGGAGAAATTCCGCCCAGATGGGGAAAGAAGGAAAGAGGAGTCCGATGGTTTGAACACAGAACAGCATTTCAACTTTTTGAAGGGAATGTATGCGGCTGCGCCAATAAACCTGATTTATCAGCCAATCTTGGACATCTCCGAGGGGCAGGCCATTATCGAGATCAAGCTGAGTAGCAAGTTTCATCATTCGGCCGGAGCGGTCCATGGCTCTGTCTATTTCAAACTTCTCGACGACGCCGCCTTTATGGCGGCGCAGTCTCTTGAAACTGAGTTTTTTGTCTTGACGACTTGCTTCACAACCTACCTCACGCGTCCGGCAAGCTCAGGGCTATTGGCAAGGTGGCAAATAAAAACAAGACACAATTCATTGCGGAGCCTGTGGTCTACGACGAGCTAGACAATGAGGTGGGTCGTGGTAACGGCATTATCGTTCGAGGAAAATTGCCACTGGCACAGGCGAGTGGCTATGCCTGCCAATCCGGCGCTTGAGCCAGCTTGCTTCGATACACTATGCCACTCGGCAACGCGAGTGCACTTCTGGCAGGAGGGCTCGATGCAGATCGATCATGTCGTTCAATTTTCTGCTCGTCTGAAATCAGCGGAAATCTGACCAGGCCAAGACATTCATCGTGGCGAATAGCCCGCTGGACCGTGTCGTCGATGTCTCTTGCGGCGCTGAGCGCTTCTTTGCCACGCCAATCTGGACGGGATCAAGGCAAGACAACTGTTTGTTGTTTCCAGCTGTGTCCCCATGGCGTGTTCTCCACAGACTTCGGCGCACCGCGTGTCATAGGGTTCACGCTCGACTGGTATTTCTGACTGCGGATTTTCCGAGACTACTTTCACCTCTTCTCCCATAACTACGAGCCTGATGAGTGAATACATATGAAGATCAACATGGGTGTCATCGACGACATCATCATGACCCTGATGACCGCTCTGTGGTTGAACCGGTCCGGCTTTGCTCGCTCGCAGGAAGCGTACGAAGAGGCAGTACGACCGCTGTTTGAAACGCTGGATGGGCTCGAACAACGCCTTGCAGAACAGCCGTATCTGGTGGGAGAACAAATCACTGAAGCTGACTGGCGATTGTTTACGACCCTGATTCGCTTCGACAGCGTTTACGTCGGGCACTTCAAGTGCAACCTGCGTCGGCTGGTGGACTATCCCAATCTATGGGCCTATACGCGCCAGCTCTACTAGCAAGCCGGCATCCGCGAAACCTGCAACTTCGAACACATCAAGCATCACTACTATCAAAGTCACGAAAGCGTGAACCCGACCGGCATCGTTCCGCTGGGGCCGGTTATTGATTTTGATGCGCCGCACGGGCGCATTACGGGGTAGGACCTCGCTGGCCTGTCAGCTTTCCTGCAATTCGCCGGCGGTTCTGGTGCCCCTGACAAATTGCCCCGGCGTATGTGCGGCTTTGTCGCAATGCTCTGAGTACACCTGAAAGCCGCCCAGAAACAGCGGCACCTCTCTTGGCTTTCCAGCGATATTGCCACCGATGAAGTAGTTGTCGCCCTTGGTAAACAAGGTGGAATTCCCGATTGAATTGTGCAGTTCCGTCCATTCCGCCGCTGCTGCCTCGGTCGCCTCCACCGGCTCGCCACTTTCCGCGTGCTGGTCGACAAAGCGCTCGATCTGAGCGAACTGATATTGAGCAAGCAGCATCGGGTTATAGAACGGACAACCTGGGCCGGAGATCCAGAACAGGTTTGGAAACTTCGGGGCCATCAATCCCAGGTAAGTACATACACCGTCGGACCACGCTTCGCGAAGGCAGCGACCATCCCGACCGCGAATGTCCAGCTGCGCCATCGCGCCGGTTCCAAAGTCGAATCCAGTGGCGAAGACAATGATGTCCAGCGCAATTTCGCGATCTCCCACGATGATGCCGTTTGGCGTGAATGTCTGAATGGGTTCGGCGCGCAGATCAACCAGTTCCACGTTGTCACGTTCCATGGTTTCCAGATAACCCGTATCACCGGCCAGGCGCTTGGTCATCGCGGGCTGGTCTCGTGGCGTCAGAAGCTTGGCGATTTTTGGGTCGCTCACGCGGCTGCGAATCTTTTCTTCAAAGAATGCCGCCAGGGTGTTGTTGGCTTTCTCGTCCGAGAGCAGATCCGTGAACGTGTAATAGAAGCAGAGTCCACCAGAGTTCCAGCGATCTTCGTAGATACGCCGGCGCTCCTCATCGCTGACTTCCAGGGCAGACTGCGTTACCGGCGGTGCGACGCGTGAATGCAGGTGGGTAAATCCCAGGGCAGAATCTGCCTCTGCTTTGCGCAAGGCGGAGTAGTTGGTTTTTATCTCGCGCATACGCTGCGGATCTGCAGGGCCGTTGCGTAACGGCACCGTGTACACCGCTGTGCGTTGCAACACGCTCAGCTGCGCTGCTTCTCGCGCGATGATGGGTGCGATCTGAATTCCGGAGGCACCGGTACCGATCAGTCCGACGCGCTTGCCGGCAAAGCTCACGGCATCGCTGGGCCAGTTTGATGTAAACAACTGGCGACCTTCAAACGAATCAAGCCCTTTGAATGGAGGCCGATGCGGTTGCGAGTAGAGGCCGGTAGCCAGGATCACCCTGTGTGCGAGCACCGTCTCACCTGCCTCGGTGCTCAGCTGCCAATAGCAACGATCCTCGTCGAAGTGCACGGACTTCACGCGGGTATTGAAGGTGATGTGTTGGCGCAGATCAAACCGATCACAGACGTGATTCAAATAGCGTTCAACTTCTGGTTGTGACGGGTAGCGCTCGCTCCATGTCCATTCCTGCTGGAGTTCGTCAGAAAATGCGTAGCTGAACTCGACGCCCTCGATATCAACTCGACAGCCCGGATAGCGGTTCCAGTACCAGGCGCCGCCAACGCCGGAGCCCGCTTCGAACGCGCGTACCGTCCAGCCCCGCTGGCGAGCGCCGTGCACCGCGTAGATGCCGGATAGGCCCGCACCAATGATCACCACATCAAGAATTTTCATCAGCTCTGTCTCATATTCCAATGACTTTGCATGCTGCTCGTGGATTCACATCTCGCTTGAATACTGAGGCTCAAGCTGGAATCAGCACCCGGTTGATCGTGGTCCAGACACGTTCGGAGAAGCGCCATCCGTCCTGCTGGCGGACAAAGCGGTCGGCGTAGAAGCCAACGCCATAACGATTGGCGCCTTCACCATCCGTGACCAGTTCCGTGCCATAGGACCGCGCGCTGGCGGTATCGCCATCAATTTGAAGCCTGGAGGGAACACAGATCAGGAAGGCAGTGGGCACGGCGGCCATGAGCGATTCCCAGGTTGAACGTATGGCATTGACACCGCGCACATCGGCAAGCCCTTCGTACTCCGGCACGCTCCATCGACCATCTTGAGCCCACAGTGCAGAGATGGCTGCGCCGTCTCGTTGGTTGACCGCATCTGAGTAGTCTTCAATCAGTTTGCGGATCATCAATTCATCATTCACGGCGGTCTCCTCCCAGCACTATGTAGTGACTGCATCTAATCATGCTGTCGCAATAACCAGTCATACGGAGTCCCTATCGCAGCCAGAAGTAAACCCTATTTGTTGTGCAGCTCATGCAGCCGCAATCATCGTCGTCACTGATGGCCCAACGGAGTGGCATGTGAAAGATTCGCCCCATCCCTTCCTCGATGGCTCGCCAAAACATCTGTATATCAACGGTCAAAGCGTTCCAGCGCTCGCCGGAGAGGTGTTTGATTGCGTGAATCCCTCGACCGGGCAGACGATTGCGCAGGTGTCGCGCGCCGGCCCCGAGGACGTCGATGCAGCCGTTGCAAGTGCGCAGGCTGCTTTTGACGGGCCCTGGAAACAGCTCAAACCTTTTGATCGCCAGAGCCTGATGCTCGATGTTGCACAGGCCATTGATCGGCGATTTGATGAACTGGCACTTCTAGAGACCTTGGACATGGGCGCGCCGATCTCGCGCACGCGCACCTTTCGGCGCTGGGTCCAGCAGGCGTTTCGCTACTATGCATCGCAGGCCGTGGGTCCGCGTGGCATGGTTTTCGGTAATTCCTTTCCCGGAGAGATGCTGAGCTATTCGCTCAAGCAACCCCTGGGCGTGGTGGGCGGCATCATTCCCTGGAACGGCCCCCTGATCACACAGCTGTGGAGCATCTGCCCGGTGCTCGCCACCGGTTGCACGCTGGTCCTGAAGCCGGCCGAAGAAGCGCCATTGTCAGCGCTGCTGATGGCGGAAATTCTTGCCGAAACGGGTGTGCCACCGGGCGTGATCAATGTTGTCCCAGGGCCGGGTCCGACGGCGGGCGCGGCCCTGGCTGCACATCCTGGAGTGGCTCGCATCACGTTCACCGGTTCCACCGCAACCGGCCGCAAGATCATCGAGGCCTCTGCTACCAACATCAAGCGCGTGTCCGTCGAACTGGGTGGCAAGTCGCCCAATATTGTTTTTGCAGACGCGGACCTTGCCGCTGCGGCGTCAGGGTCAGCCATGGCCTGCTTCAATAATACCGGGCAGGTCTGCTACGCCGGCACGCGACTGTTTGTAGAGCGCAAGGTGTACAAGGAATTTGTTGGACAGGTGGCTGAGGCAGGTCGTGCGCTGAAAGTTGGCCACAGTCTGGATTCGGCCACGCAGTTGGGGCCATTGGCATCGGCCGCACAGTTAGACCGCGTCAGCAAGTATTTCGAAGTGGCGCGAGACGAAGGTGCATGTCTGATATCCGGTGGCAAGCGAATCGGAGGGGAACTTGCACAAGGATTCTTTGTGCAACCCACTGTTCTGGCCGATGTGGATAACCAGATGCGCATCGCGCGCGAGGAAGTGTTTGGTCCGGTGCTGACGGCCATTCCCTTCGACACAGAAGAAGAGGTCATCGCGCTGGCCAATGACACGGTTTACGGGCTTGGCGGTGCGGTCTGGAGTCGCGACGTGGGCAGAATTCATCGCCTGACCGAGGCCCTGCATTGCGGCATGGCCTGGGGCAATTGTTATGGCGCTACCGAACCCGCAGTGCCCATGGTCGGGACCAAAGCCAGCGGTTATGGGGTGAAGGGTGGTCCATTCCACGTGGATGAGTACCTGAGCAGCAAGAGTGTATGGATCAACACGCGATGAGTGAACAGAGCTATGACGCAGTCGTGGTCGGGGCAGGATTCTCCGGCCTCTACCTCGCCTACAAACTCAGAAGCGAAGGTTTCTCCGTTCTGGGTCTGGAACAGGCAGACGATGTTGGTGGTACCTGGTACTGGAACCGATATCCTGGTGCGCGCTGTGACGTGGCGAGCATGGATTATTCGTACTCCTTTTCCGAAGCGCTGCAACAGGAATGGCGCTGGACCGAGCGCTATGCTTCGCAACCTGAGATTCTGCGCTACCTGCAGCACGTGGCGGAGCGCTTTGACCTGAAGCGGCATTTTCGTTTTGGTACGCGGGTTTCGCAGGCCGTGTATGACAAGGCATCCGCGCTCTGGAACGTGCAGACCGATGATGGTCGTTCCATTGACGCACGTTTCTGCGTGATGGCAACTGGCGTTCTCTCCAACTCGCGTATCCCGGATCTGCCAGGCCTTGGCGACTTTTCGGGACCCGTGTTGCATACCGGCCAGTGGCCGCATCAAGGTGTCGATTTTTCTGGTCAGTCAGTGGCCGTCATCGGGACAGGGTCTTCTGCCATTCAGGTGATACCGAAGATTGCAGAGCAAGCCCGCTCGCTCACAGTGTTTCAACGCACACCGAATTTCAGTCTGCCTGCCGGCAATCATCCGCTTTCAGCTGAAGCGGTAGAGAAAATTAAAGCGCACTATCAGGCGTATCGCGAAGAGGCGCGTCATTCGCGCAGCGGAGCGCACTATGAGTACGCCACGCGTTCGATATTTGCAGTGCCACCAGAAGTCAGTGAAGCAGAGTTTGAGCGACGATGGCAGGTCGGCGGTGCAAACTTCATGCACGCCTATACCGACATTGCGACCGATGAGGCCGCCAACGAAATCGCTGCCCGATTCGTACGGCGCAAAATTGCGCAGACCGTGAAAGACCCCGAGACGGCACGCAAGCTCAGCCCAAGTACCTATCCAATTGGCACCAAGCGCATCTGTCTGGATACGCGCTACTTTGAAACCTACAACCTTGACCATGTTCGCCTGGTCGATCTCAATCAGGAAGCGCTGGACCGCATCACGCCGAGCGGCGTGCGAACCGCCAAAACGGAATACACCGTAGATACGCTGGTCTGCGCGACGGGTTTCGATGCCATGACCGGCGCTCTGCTTTCCATGGAGATCAAAACCACTGAGGGCGCTTCGCTGCGCGATGCCTGGAAAGACGGCCCGCGCAATTATCTGGGCCTGATGGTTGCCGGTTTTCCCAACTTGTTCACGGTCACCGGGCCGGGCAGTCCTTCGGTGATCAGCAACATGGCCGCCTCCATCGAGCAGCATGTTGAGTGGATCGTGGACTGCATGGCTTACCTGCGTGATAAAAACTTCAGCAGTATCGAGGCATCGACTGATGCGCAGGACGCCTGGGTCGACCATGTACGGCAAGTTGCAGATGCCACGCTCTACCCGCGCGCTGCATCCTGGTACATGGGCGCAAATATCCCTGGCAAGCCGCGTGTCTTCCTCCCCTACATCGGCGGTGTTGGCGTCTACCGGAAAAAATGCGACGAGATTGCAGCCGCCGGCTATCGTGGTTTCGTGTTGCGATCACAGGTTGAAGCCGCCGCATGAGTCCGATCGAGGCCCTGTCGCATGTCGACCCTGATCTGCGTCAAGCACTGGCGTCCATGCCGGAATTGGTGGCGCTGTCCGATGACAGTCTGCCGGGCGTGCGCGCTGCACTGGAAGGCTTGCCCGCCAAACTGGGAACAGATGAGCAAGGTGTGCGAGTGCGGCGCATTGAGATCCCCGTTGCCGGCGCGCCTTTGCTCTCTGCATTGCTGTACGAGCCGCCATCGGGTGCGCCAGGGCCTCACGCTGCCCTGCTCAATGTCCATGGCGGTGGCTTCGTGGCGGGCACGGCGCAGCGCGAAGACGCGACCATGCGCAAGACCTGCGCCGCACTGGGCTGCGTCGCTGTGGTTCCCGACTACCGATTGGCTCCGGAACATCCGTATCCCGCTGCACTAGACGATGCGCATGCCGCCCTGAACTGGCTGGCTGCGCAATCGAAAGCGCTCAATGTTGATCCCGCGCGTTTGGCGCTTCGCGGGGTCAGTGCTGGCGGCGGGCTTGCAACGGGTCTAGCCTTTCGCCACCGCGATGAAGGCGGCGCGCCATTACGAGGCTTGCAGCTGTTGTATCCGATGCTGGATGACCGCACCGGCGAGCACCCCGTGTGCGGCCGGGAAATCTGGACGCCTTCGGCCAACCGCTTCGGCTGGGATTCACTGCTGCGTGGCCAGAACCGGGACGACCCACCGGCCTACGCGGCAGTGGCCCGCGCTATCACTGTGGCTGGGCTTCCGCCCAGTTTCCTGGCGGTAGGATCAATCGACCTGTTCGCAACCGAGAATCTGGTGTTCGCGCAGCGTCTGATCGACGCCGGAGTGCCTTTGGAGATGCACGTATACCCCGGCGCATTTCACGGTTTCACGCTCCTTGCGCATGCACGCTGCGCGCAAGCCCTGGCGCGCGATGGGCTGGCGTGGCTGGATCGTGTGATGAACGAAGAACCCTGGGCCTGAGCGCCCTTCGAGGAGTACAAAACGATGTATGCATGGATGGTCGTCAAGCCGAACGCGCCTCTGGAGAGACTCGAACTTCCAACGCCAGAGCCCCGCGGTACCGAAGTGTTGGTCGAGGTGACACACGCCGGTGTTTGCCATTCAGACCTTCATTTCTGGAAGGGCGAATACAACATGGGTGGCGGCAAGGTTATGAAACTGGCCGATCGCGGTGTGGAATTGCCGCGCTCGCCGGGGCACGAAATAACTGGGCGCGTGGTCGCCTTGGGGCCGCAAGCGCGAAACGTGAAGGTCGGTGACCAGCGCGTGGTCTATCCCTGGTTGGGTTGCGGGGAGTGCACGGCCTGTGCATCGGGTGAAGACAATATGTGCCTTACGCCAAAAGCTATCGGTGTGGTGCGTAATGGTGGATACGGCTCGCATGTGCTGGTGCCGCATGAGCGCTATCTCGCGGATCCAGGGAATGTCGATCCCGCCTTGGCAGCAACCTACGCCTGCTCGGGGATCACCGTGTACTCGGCTTTGCGAAAAGTGCTGCCTTTGCCGCCCGATGACCCGGTTCTGTTGATCGGCGCCGGGGGTCTGGGCTTGCTGGCCATCGCCATGTTACGGGCCCTCGGACATCGGAACATCATTTCCGTAGACGTGGGCGCGGACAAGCTTCAGGCGGCGCGTGATGCCGGTGCTACACGTACCTTCGAAGGAGGTGAGGGCCTTGCGCAACGCGTGCTGCAAGATGTCGGTCCGGTCTGTGCCACGCTGGACTTCGTCAACAGTGATGCCACCGCCAGGGCAGGCCTTGATGTACTTGGCAAAGGCGGGACCCTGGTGTTGATTGGCGTTGCTGGTGGCGAACTCAATTTGTCGCTGGCCACCATGATTTTTCGTGCACAAAGCGTGCGCGGTAGCCTCACCGGATCCCCTGCAGACTTGCGCGCTGTACTGGAACTCGCGAATAGCGGCCGACTTGCGCCAACGCCGGTGCATGCTTGCCCGCATGACGACGTCAATCAGGCCCTGATGGACCTGAAAGCCGGGCGTGTGACGGGTCGTACGGTGCTGGTCAGGTAGCTGAAACTAGCGGGTGGCCGGCAGAATCTTGCTTGGCCATGCGCGCAGCACCGACGTAGCCTGATTGGGGTCGAACTCGTTGCCCGCATCCCATGGGCAGTCACTGGTCTTGATGACATCCATGACCAGTTCGCGAACCGCGCGCATGGCTGGCGTCTGATCTGCAGACCGCAATGAAACCAGGGAAAGCACACCCCGAATTTCTGGCTTGACGATTCGCTGTACCCGAAATGTACCGGCTTCACGTTCAGCATAGACCGAAGACAAGGGCAGGAGGCCGTAGGCTTCGCCCGAGGCGATGATGGACTTGATGACGCCGGCTGACTCTGTTTCCACTGCGGCGACGAGCTTGGTGCCGTTGCGTTCTGCCACATCGTCGAGAATCTTTCGCCAGGTGGAAGAGGGACTCGACAGCACCAGCGGAAGATCAATGACGCTTTCGAAATCAACGGTTGCTCGATAGCGCTTTCCGTCAGCGCGACTGACCAGGCAGAACTCTTCCAACTGCAGCGGTGTGCTGTCCAGATGGGCGTCATCCGGCACGCTGAACAAAATGGAGAAATCGATGCGTCCATCGACCAGCCACTCGTAAAGCATGGCTGTACTGGCATCTGCGATGTAGAGCGAAACGTCTGGAAGTTCGTCGCGCACACGCCGGTATAAATCAGCCGCGATCATTGGCGAACGGGTTGAGGGAATGCCCAGTGACACGCTGCCAGAGGCCCGCACACGCATGGCCTTGATGCTCTCGATGGTTTCACTGTGATAGCGCAGCAGCTGGATGGCCCGATCGTAGAGCAGGCGACCTTCGTCAGTGAGTTCCACGCCACGACTGCTGCGCCGCATGAGCGTGACGCCAAGGCGGGTTTCCAGCGTGCTGAGATGAACACTCAGCGCGGGTTGAGCCACATGCAATCGCTCGCTCGCCTTCATCAGGCTGCCGCAATCGGCGATGCCCACGAAATAACGCAACTGCCGAATGTCCAAGTTGGAAGCTCCTCCGATGAGCCATGTTTCTCCGCTATGGCGACCATAACGGAGTGATGTTTCTCTTCTTGTTACAGGCTTTCATAGTATTGCAGTTCTGCTTTCAAGGTGATTGAGCGCGACATGCAGGGTTTTCCGATGCAGGACCTTCTCGTTGTGGATTTGACGCAAATCTACAACGGGCCTTATGCGACTTATCTGATGGCGCTGGCGGGCGCGACGGTGATCAAGATCGAGCCGCCCGGCGGCGAAGCCTTGCGCCGTCGCTGTGAAGTCGGCGGTGCAGGCCTGCCTTACGCCATGATCAACGGCTGCAAGGAAGCAGTGGTACTGGATCTGAAGACCGAAGCTGGAAAGCACGCACTCGAAGCACTTGTGGCAAAGGCCGATGTGCTGGCCGAGAACTTCGCACCCGGCGCCATGGATCGCCTGGGACTCGGTGCCGAAAAGCTGCAGAAGCTCAACCCGCGTTTGATCTATGCATCGAGCTCCGGCTATGGCCGTGATGGTCCCTATGCGCATTACCCGGCAATGGACCTGACCATTCAGGCCATGTCAGGTGCATTGCAGGTCACTGGATTTGCAGATCAACCGCCTGTGAAATGCGGACCGGCCATCGCAGATTTTCTGGCAGGCATCCATTTTTATGGCGCGATCGTCACTGCGCTGTATGAGAGAGAGCGCACTGGTGTGGCGCGGCGGCTTGAAGTTTCGATGCAGGATTCTGTCTATGCCTCGCTCAGCTCCAACCTGGGCATGCATTGGTTCAAGGGCGCGGAGCGCGCGTTCAAGCGCACGGGAAACCGGCACGGTGGCCTGGCTGAGTGTCCGTACAATGTATATCCCACACAGGATGGCTTTCTGGCCCTGATCTGCGTGGGCGAGGCACAGTGGCTGAAGTTGCTCGGCGTCATGAATCGAACGGACCTGGCCGAAGACCCGCGATATGCCTCTCTGGCCCAGCGTGTTGCGCACATGGAAGAAGTTGATCAGTTGATTGGCGAATGGTCACAAACGTTTCAGACCAGCGAGCTGTTCAAGGTCTTGATCGATGCCGGGGTGCCCTGTTCTCCAGTGCGCACCCTTGATGAAGTGATGGAAGATCCCAACATGCACGCACGCGGATCGTTGCGTCGCATCGATCATCCGCAATTCGGATCGCTGGTAGTGCAGCAGTCCATTTTTCGATTCGACGGCGTACCGGACAGACCGCTGGAACCGAGTCATCCCCTGGGCAGTGATACGCGTAGCGCGCTGCAGCGTTGGACTGATCTGGCGGCGCATGAGATCGATGCCGTGTGTCCCAGAATTGATGCGTAGCGTTTACTTTCCAGCCTGAGCGGGGTGCCCCCCGGCCCGTCGACCCGCGTAGAAAAATGATGCTGAACAGCTCGGCTGCAATTTCATCCTGATGCCAGTTTCTCTGCGCCCCAGCGCTGTTGCCGAGCTGCTCCGACCCGGCATGCAAGTTTTCCTGCCCGGCATGTCCGGTGAGTCAGACATCTTCTATTCGCTGGTCAGGGAAAAACCGGAATCGGCTGACGGGGTGCGTTTCATCGTCGTGCAGTTTCCCGGGATCAACCGATCAGATTTCCTGAGCCTTCACGAACGTGCAAGGCAGCGCGGTTACTTCATGATGCCGGAACTGCGATCTGGATTGAGGCAGGGACGTTTTGAACTGTTGCCTGTCGATCATCCGGGCATCGTTCGTGATATTCGCTCGCTCGGTTCTATTGACCTTCTGCTGGCCCATGTCAGCCCCCCGGATGAGCACGGCATGTGTTCGCTTGGTGTTTCGTGTGATTTCGTGCCGGTTGCATGGCCTTTGGCCAAACTGCGTTTTGCGCATGTCAATGCGAAAATGCCGCGTACCCGGGGATCATTCCAGATTCCATATTCCGCATTTGATTATGCCTTTGAGGCAGATCAGGAGCCGCGCTGTTATGACGCGGGCATGGCCGATTCCGGCATGCGTCATCACGCGGATCTCGTCGCTGGTCTGGTACGCGATGGAGATACCGTGGAATTTGGAATCGGAAAACTGCAAACATCGATTGTTCACGCACTGGCAGCACATCAGAATTTGCAAGTCTGGTCCGGCATGGCGACGACGCCTATCGTCGAATTGCTGGATCGGGGCGTTGTGCGCGGCAATGCCAGCATCCAGCTGGGTTGTGCGCTGGGAGATCGCGAGTTCTACGACCGATGCAGTGACGATGATTCGTTCTACTTCAGACCTGCCAGTGAGACGCACGATGTGGGTCGGGTGTCCTCAATCAAGAACTTTTGCGCCATCAACTCGGCCGTTGAAGTCGACTTGCTTGGCCAGGTGAATTCCGATGTCGTGAACGGAAAGCTGGTGGCCGGTGTGGGTGGACTGCCACCATTTATCAGCGGCGCACTGGCATCTGCCGGAGGCCGTTCGGTCATCGCGTTGCCTTCAACTACAAGCAGCGGAAAGCACAGCCGAATTGTCACTCGCTTGTGTCGACCGGGAGCCGTTGCGGTAAACCGATCCAGCGCAGATTATGTGGTCACCGAGCACGGGGTGGCTAGCTTGCGCGGCGCCAGCATCCAGGCTCGAGCCGAGGCGCTGATCGGCATTGCCTCACCGCAGTGGCGCGAACAACTGGCATCTGAATGGCACGAACTGCTGCACCAGTTGTAACGAACAGGCTCGGCGCTTTTGGTTGTGGGTCTAAATTTTTACGAGGCCGAGGCGCCGTCGTTCTCTTCGACCTTCAGCGCAGTTGATACACCTGTCGCTCAATCATCGTGTGCAGAGCAGGTCACCGATTCATGTATTTGCGAGCGTGTGGTTCGTGCTGATCAGCATTCCCCAACAGCATCAAGAATAGCTGTCCCGATGCCCGGTGACGCCAACTGCGAATTTCAGGATTGAGCGATCTGCGCATTCAGACGGTTCGCGATTGTCATCGCAGAGGCAGCCGCACTCTCCAGCAGCGGGATGCCGCGGCGTGAGTACGATCCGCAGAACCAGATTTTGCGATCGGGCTCGGCGTGCAGGGCTTCGAGCTGGCGAACGCCTTGCAGGGATTCCTGCGAGACGATGGGCCGCTCCAGGTCTGCGTCAAGCAGCAGGTCTCGTGGCTTGATGTCCTGATAGGGGTTCCAGGTTTCAAAAACGTCTGGCTGATCCTTCAGCAGCGGATGGATGCGGTTGAGCGCAATGCTTGCCATCGGCTTGTCCTGATCTTTTGCGAGCAGGAAATTGACCGGCGCCCATTCCGCCGGGTTGCGCGGTGCCAGTGCCGCGTCGCGGTGGACCACGATACGGCTCTTTTCGTAGCGAAAAGTTTGCAGGGCGGCGCGCTCCGCAGGGCTCGCTTCCGGCAGCAGCTTCAGGGCCTGATTGGCCTGAGTGGCGATGACCGCGTGATCAAACTGTTGTGCGCTGCCATCTTCATCCAGAATCTGTACGCCTTCACGATTCGGCAGCACGCTCTTCAGGGGGCTGCCGAGCACCACGTTCGCAGCGGAGGCGGCAAGGCGCTCTGCCACGTCGCGGGTGCCATGCGTCAGCTTGTTGACCCGAGACCAGGTTAGCCCGCTGTTGAGATATTCAAGAACGACGGATGCAGGGTAGGCCTTGATGCTTTCGTAGGTGCAGGTGCAGATACCGGCGAAGGTCGGGTAGAGAAACTGTTCTGCGAACAGGCTCGAATATCCTTCGCGGCTCAAATATTCAGAGAGGCTGAGCGCATCAGCATCGGCGTGAACCGAGTGCCTGTGTGAAGTGCGAAGCAAGCGCACCAGTTCCCGGCCGATCTTCAGGCCGGTCAGGGTCCTGGCACTGCGTCCCGCCAGAAAAGGTACGGCGAGCGAGCCGAGCCAGTAGTTGCGATAGCGAAAATAAGTGTCACTGCCAAAGTGACTGAAGGAGCCGGAATACTGGACCGGTTCGTAGGAAACGCCCAGCTCCTGATAAAGCGCAGTCAGCGTGGGGTAGTACTCGGGAAAGAACACCCGCATCGGCACGTTGATCGACAGGGTCTGGTCACCGCAATCAATGTCCACGGTATGCGCATCCATTCCCAGTCGGGGCCATCGCTCAAACAGGGTGACCTCATGTTGTTTGCGCAGGAACCAGGTTGCACTCAAACCCGCTATTCCGCTGCCGATAACCGCTATTCGCACTGTTTCTCTCTCTGCTCTTTGATTTCAGGCTTGTTATGAAAGGCCCTGCGCGAACAGCAACAAGGTCCACGCCATCACCATCCAGGCCTGACTGGAAGTCGCCAGTAGAACGAAATTTCGCTCCGGGGTCGAGTTTGTGCCGTGACTGGAAGCTGGATTGTTACCGTCTCGCGAGTACAACAGGATCAGGATGGCGGGCGCCGACACAAGGCTGGCAGTGAGCCAGAATGAGAGCCACGCCGCGCTCACCACCGATACCAGCAGATAGGCCAGTACCAGCAGGATCACGGCGTCGCGGCGCGCCCTTCTTGCGCCGTGGCGCACGGGATAGCTTCGCTTGCCGCCCTGCTCATCGGAGGGTCTGTCCGGCAGGGCCGTAATGATGTTGCCGGCAAAGAACAGAAGGAACATGGGAGCCAGGGCCGGCCACGGAAAATGCGCCAGCGTGCCGGTCTGCATATAGAACGCCGTCAATGGCAACAGAATGCCGCAACTGATGGCCTGGTGTAGTTCGCCATGGCCCCGGTAAGACAGGCGTAAAGGACCAAGGCTGTAGCTCCAGCTGGCGATCAGTGAGAGTGCACCCAGCAACAGCATCCACGGCCGGCCCATGGCGGTGCTGATGAGACTCAGGATCACGACAATGGCCAGGGCGAAAAATGATCCGGCCAGCAACTGTGGCCCATCGAGATGGCCTTCCGGAATCACCCGTGAGCCGCCCGAGAGCCAGTACGTGGTATTCAGGCGATCAACCGCTTCGTCGGCGTAGTCGTTGAGATACAGAATGTGCACCTGACAGGCCATGCCAAACAGCAGCAACAGCGCGAACCAGTGCCAGGCCAATGCATGACCGTTGATGCTGGCAAGCGCCTGACCCCATAGCAGCGGCACCGCAATCATCCCGTGCGCCGCTGGTCTTGCGGCCTGCCACCAGTAGCGCAAGCCTGAAAATGGTTTCATGTCGGGCGTATGTTTGGGTCGCTTGATCTGATACCGCTCAGATGTTGCGCGTGTTCCAGTCATCGCGTAAAAGGCCAAACACGGCGGTATCCCGTACAAAGCCGGTCCAGGTCACCTTGTTCTTGCGCAGCACGCCTTCGTCTTTTGCGCCCAGTTTTCGCACGGCGGCCATGGAGCGCTGATTACGCGTATCCACGCGAAATTCGATGCGGCGGAATCCGCAGGAAAAGGCGTGTTCAATCATCAAAGTCTTGATGCGTCGATTGAAGTTTCCGCCGCGAACACTGGGCGCGATGTAGGTGCCTCCGATTTCAACAACAGCATTGTCGTTATCCGCATTGATGTAGTGGCTCATGCCCACGACTTCTCCGTGGTTCAAGATCGCAAAGCGAATCCAGCCTTGTTCCTGCGCCAATGTTTCATACAGGGCGTTTGAAGTTTCAAAGTGCTCGCCAATCATGCACAGCGGGAAAATATCCCAGACTTCGCGGTCCTGTTCGCAGGCCTGGCGAAGCGCGGCGTGGTGTTCTGTGAGCATGGGCTGCACGCAGACTTCCGCGTCTGCCAGCGTGGCGCGAAGACTTGCCTTGTCTGCCCTGTGGCTGGGTTCTGTTACCGTCATCAGTCGTCGTTGAATATGGGGGTGACGCCCATGACCTCGCCGATGTCGGTCAGACCGGCTGCCACTTTACTGGCACCGGCAGTGCGCAGCGGCATCATGCCTTCACGCAGCGCCTGTCGTCGAAGATCAGAGATGTCGCCATTACGATCAATGCGCTTCTTGACCGCGCGGCTCAGCGGCATGATTTCGTAAATGCCCAGGCGCCCGAGATAGCCTGTTTCGCGACATTCCAAGCAACCCACCGGCTGGAAGATGTTGTCGGTTGCTGACAAGCGCGTGTCTTCGCCGGCCAGTGCCGCCCAGGCATCTGCGTCCACCTCTGCCGGTTGCTTGCAGTGCGGGCACAGCTTGCGTACCAGTCGCTGTGCCACCACACCCAGCAGCGTGGCCTTGATCAGGTACGGTGGTACGCCCAAGTCCAGTAGGCGCGTGATCGCGCTCGGCGCATCGTTGGTGTGCAGCGTTGACAGGACCAGATGGCCGGTGAGGGCGGCCTGCACTGCGATCTCGGCGGTTTCTAGATCGCGAATCTCGCCGATCATGATGATGTCCGGGTCCTGACGCAGCAGTGCGCGCACGCCATTGGAAAAATTCAGATCAATGGCGGCATGCACCTGCATCTGGTTGAAGGCAGGTTCAACCAGTTCAATCGGGTCCTCAATGGTGCAGACATTGACTTCCGGCGTGGCGAGCTGGCGCAGGCTGGAGTACAGCGTTGTGGTCTTGCCCGATCCGGTTGGGCCGGTCACCAGCACGATGCCGTGCGGCGCGCGGATCATGTCGTTCCAGTGATCGGCGTCGCTCGCGGTAAAACCCAGTTGGGAGAAATCGCGCAACAGGACTTCAGGATCAAAGATGCGCATCACCAGCTTTTCGCCAAACGCGGTTGGCAGGCTGGAGGCGCGCAATTCCACTTCTTTGCCGGCGGGAGTGCGCGTCTTGATGCGGCCATCCTGCGGCTTGCGTTTTTCAGCCACGTCCATGCGCGCGAGGATCTTGATGCGGCTGGTGACGGCAATCATCACCGGTGTGGGCATGGCGTAAACTTCGTGCAGAACGCCATCAATGCGAAACCGCACGAGGGATTTTTCACGCCGCGGCTCCAGGTGGATGTCCGAGGCGCGGGATTCAAAGGCGTAGTTGAGCAGCCAGTCGACGATGGCCACAACGTGCTGATCGTCGGCAGTAAGTTTGCCATGCCGGCCCAGCTCCATGAGCTGTTCAAGATTCTGCGAGCCGCTGGGTAACAGGCGGCGTTGTTCGTTGCTGGCCTTGACCGAGCGGGCCAGCGCGTAGAACTCAACCAGATAGCGCTCGATATCAACCGGATTGGCAATCACCCGCCTGATCTTCTGCGGCACGATGCGCGCCAGCTCGGATTCCCACTCACGCTCCAGGGGCTGGGCGGTGGCAATGGTGATTTCGTTGGGCGCCACCTTGATGGGCAACACGTGCACGCGGGTGGCGTAGGCGTAGGGCATCACGGAAGTGACTTTGCCCACATCGATGGACAGCGGATCAATTCGCACCCATTCCAGACCGTGCCGCTCTGCCAGCCACTGGCACAGCACATCCATACTCAGCTTGCGGCCGGGTTTGCGCGGGTCTGGCCAGTCGAAAGCGGCCACCACCGTGAACGGGTGGCGCTTCTCTCGCGCAGGATCGACATGGCGTGTCAGTTCGGCGTGTTGCGGGTTTTCGATCAGCCCGTCATCGCGCAACGCATTGGCGATATCGGGCATGGTCAGTCGGCGATCGGGGAGCCGATCTTTGTCATCAGCGTGCATGGCGCAAGGCTATCACTGCTCGGGCCAGGGCTGGGCAGCCTGCTGCCGGGTGGTGCCCACCTTGCAATTGGCGGCCGTGCAGGGAAATCCCTCGGCTGTGCAGGGGGCGGCAGGCTGTGGATAATGCTCCTCCAATACGAAGCATCCTGGTTCCCTTCCCATGCGTTTTTCGCTGCTAATGGCTGCAACCCTTCTTTGCTCGGCATGCGCCAAGCCGGCATGGGTGCGTCTTCCCAATGTTTCTGCACCAGATTTTTCGTCCTGGTTTTCAAACGAGAATGTGGTGCCAGTGGAAGAGGTTGCCCGTGCAAGCCAGTGCGGCACCGCGGGGGCAGCGTCTTCACTGCAGCTGTTCCGCAGCCTGGCGGGTCTGCAGGCATGGGCGTCTTCTCGCGGCATTGATCTGGTGAGTACGCGGGCAACGGGCTTGCCGGAGAGCCCTTATGCGGTGTTCGAATTGGGGGCGCGGCCCAGCGGCGGATACGGCGTTGCCGTCAGTGCCCAGGGTGGCCTGCGCAATGACACACTGGTACTCAAGGCCACCGTTTTTGAGCCGCGCAAAGGCGGTGAATGGGCATCAAATGAACCGAGCAGCCCTTGTGTCATGGTCAGCTTGCCGGCGCGCAGCTACGAAGAGGTCAAGCTGATCGATCAGAGCGGCTTGGTCCAGGCTCAGGCCAGCGGGCAGGGCTCATGAGGTATTTCGCGGCGCTGTGGCTGGTACTCATCAGCGGCCTTTTCACGACGGGCAGTGTGGCGGCAGACAGCACGCCGTCTGCGGTCGTTGATAGCTTTCACAAGGCATTGAGACTGAACCAGCCAGAGAAAGCCGTTGGGCTGTTGTCCCTCGACGCCCTGATCTATGAGCAGGGGTTTTCCGAAATCTCGCGCGATGAATGGATTCAGCAACAGCTGGGTCCGGCCATTGCGTTTGCAGGCGACTCTGATCGGCGCGTGGTGCGACGTAGTTCGCGCATCAGCGGGGACGCAGCCTGGGTGATGTCCAGCACGCAGACCACGGTCAAACTGCCGGAACGGGATCTGGTGTTCAATGGCGGCGAGACGGCCATTCTCCAGAAGGAAGGCGAGGTCTGGAAGATTGTTCACCTGCACTGGTCCGCGCATGAGGCAGAGCCGGCGGAAAGCTCCAGCAAGGGTGAGTAGCGCGATGGGCGTTTGCCCTGTCAGCGATTGCTCAGACGTAGTTGCGATCTGCTGCATACAACAAGAACAAGGACGCTCAGAATGATTCATATGTTGCCCGGCCCGATTCAGGGCGTTTTCATGGGTCTGCTGCTGGTGATTAACACCCTGTTCTGGGCAACGTTTCTTTACGGCGCGGTCCTGCTCAAGTTGTTGACCCCGGCCAAGTCTGCAGCTCGTGACGTACTGTCCCGTGTAGCAGCAAAGATGGCCCAGAACTGGGCATCCACCAATTCTTCAGCGTCCAGTTTTTTTCAGCGGATCGAATGGGATCTACGCTTCAATGTGGAACTCAGTCCCAAGGGTCAGTATCTGGTGTGCTCCAATCACCAGACTTGGAACGATATTTTTGTGCTGATGCGCGCGTTCGGGCGCCGTGCACCGTTTTTCAAGTTTTTCCTCAAGCAGCAATTGATCTGGGTGCCGGTACTGGGCCTGGCGTGGTGGGGGCTGGACTATCCCTTCATGCGGCGCTCCACCAATGATCAGATCAAGAAGAATCCTGCCCTCAAAGGCAAGGATCTGGAAACCACGCGAAAGGCCTGTGAAAAATTTCGCAACCAGCCTGTCTCCATCCTGAACTTCCTGGAAGGTACGCGCTTTACCCAAACCAAGCAGATCAATCAGAAAGCACCCTACAAGTATCTGTTGCGACCCAAGGCAGGCGGTTTCGCATTTGCCATGGAAGCAATGGGCGACAAATTGCAGGGGCTGGTGGACGTCACCATCGTCTACCCCGATGGCGCTGTCGGCTTCTGGGATTTCCTATGCGGAAGAATGCGCCGCGTGATTGTGGATGTCCGTCCCCTTGAAGTGCCTGAGGAACTGGCGGCTGGCCTGCTCAAGGGCGAGTACGAAGAGAGCAACGCGTTCCGCAAGAAGTTTCAGCTCTGGATTGGCGAGGTGTGGAAACAGAAGGACGCGCGCATTGCCGAGATTCGCGGTCTGTCGCCCATTGCAGAGCCGGCGCCGGCTGCCGATCTGAATCCCTGATCGTCGTCAGCCGTCGGTGCTGACGGCGCTGCCTGATTGCATGAGCGCTTGCATGGCACTCAGTTGTGCAGACAGCAGACTTTCCAGTTGCGGCTCCAGTCTTTTGGCGTGTTCAAGCCAGTCGCGCGAGGCGTCGATCAGCTGATCGGGATTTCGCAGCCGGGTGGACGTTCGCTGATAGGCGCGCTCCATGCCACGGTCATGGGCATAGGATTGCAGCAGCGCGGAAAAAGCCGCGGCACGCAGGCGTACCCCGCCGCCTTTTTCGAACCAGGGCCCTGAGGCCTCGATGGCCTCTCCGCAGCGGTCTGCAAAGTGCTCAAGGCTTTCGACGTGCCACTGCGACCAGACCTGCGTCAGCGCATGGTCGGCGGCCATGTCGAGCACGATGCCGGCATAACGCCGCGTCGCTTTGTCGAAGGATCCCTTGGCATTGCGCATGGCCGGGTGACGGTCGGTAATCGCATCAACCCGGCGGTGTAGGCGAATGCCCAATGCAATGGGTGGCGGGTAGGCCGACAGATCTGCGCCGCGAACCACATCACCCAGGATGCTGCCGGCCAGTGACGTACCCGTGCGATCGGCGAGCCAGAGGTGGCCAAGAAAATTCATGTGCGCATTGTCGCGCGTCACGAATGTCCTGATGAGGATTTACTTCGGGCTCACCCACATCTGGATCTGTGCGCGGAACACAATCTGACCTTTTTCATCTTCCACCGCCACATCCACCGGCCAGTCGAAACCGCTTGTGCCGAAGCTGGGTAAGGGATCGCAGTGGCAGCTGGCGGTGAGGTCGGTCTCGGCCTTGAGCAGGTATTGCACGCTCATGCCTTTGGGGATCCAGCGATGTGTGGTCGGAACACTGACTTCTGTCATCAGGCCACCTACGAATTCCGCGAGGTTGCACATGGCAATCGCGTGAACCGTGCCGATGTGATTGGTGACGCGTCGCCGCTTACTCATGCGGGCAACGGCCTTGCCCGGTGCAAGCTCCAGCATCTGCGGTGAAATGCTCTGAAAATACGGGGTTTTCACGGACACCATGCGCGACCAGGCATTCTTGCCCATGGGCAGCGGTGACAGCTTCTTCCAGAGGTTGAGGGCGAGGTTGCTCATGCGAGAGTCCGGGTTGAAGAGTGCGCGAACGCTAGCAGCCGTAGCGCTGCATGGCTTTGACGGCTCAGGCGCGCCGTAGCGGCCACACGGCGAGCAGACGACGCGGTCCACGGCCACCATCGATCATCAGGATTAAAGCCAGGCATCCGGCACCGGACAGAACGGTGGCCACTGTGAAGCTCGCGACATAGCCAAATGCGTCGCCAATCAGTCCGCCGCTGATGGCAGCCACGCCGCCGGCGAGCAGGATGGCGCAGGAAAATAAGGTGTAGTCCGTGCCGGCTTGCGCAGGTTCTGATGCATCCATCATCAGAGTAAACAGGGCGACCGTTGCCATGCCGCCGAGCAGATGCTCGGCGGTGCTCGCGGCGTAGATCAGGTAGGTGGATTGAGGATCGGCAGCGCAGGCGATGTAGAGCGTCAGGCTCAGGGTCTGGAGAACACCGCAGATCAGCAGCGCGGGACGGCGACCCAGCTTCCATGCCAGCCAGCCGCCAAGCCCTGCGCCTAGCAGACCCATTACAGAGCCCACGGTACCTTTGATAACGGCGATTTCCGACTTGCTCAGTCCGGCGTCATACATGAAAGGAGAAACCAGGGATGAGGCCATGGCATCGCCAAACTTGTAGGCACAGATCAGCAGGACGAACGCGGAAAGACCGGGAACGCGCAAGCGCTGCGACCAGCCCAGCATAAGACTGCGTGCTGATATTTTCGGTGCTTGTTCGGGAGCGGCGTTCTCCACTGCGCGATCACTTCGCAGCCAGATCAAGGGCGCGATACAGGTCAGGGCCAGTAGACCCGCCATGCTCAGGAAGGTGAGTGACCAGCTTGAGTGCGCATATATCCAGAGCAGCGCGCCGCCACCAATGATCATGCCGATGCGGTACGCGCCCACCTGTATGCCATTGCCCAAGCCACGTTCTGCCGGTGTCAGCAGGCGCACCGCGATGCCGTCGGTTGCAATGTCCTGCGTGGCAGACAGGAAGTTGAACAGGACCAGCCCGGCGAACAAATAGACCAGACCCTGATCGGGATCAATCAGCGACAGCGCAGCCGCACCGCAAAGACTCAGCGCCTGCATGCCCAGCACCCAGCCACGCCGGGTTCCGGTCTGGTCCACGACCGGGGCCCACAGAAACTTGAGCGCCCAGGGCAGGAACAACAAGCCACTTGCGCCGATGGCAGCCAGGGACAGGCCGCGTTCGCGCAAGAGTACGGGCAGGGCCTGGGTGAAGAAGCCGAACGGCAGGCCCTGGGCCAAATAAAGGCTGCCCAGCAGCAACAACTTGGGCGCAGCGTTCATGGGACGTCTTTGCAGGCGATGGGGGCATCACCCTACGATAAACGGATGACAGCGGGAATGCCGCTGACTCAGGGCGTCGTTCTCTTGTGCTTTTCCTCGTCGGAACCAGACAGTCCCGCAGTAATGACAAAGCGCATGGCTTCTTCCATGCCCATGTCCAGCGGCGTCAGGTAACTGCGCGGTAGCAGCATCGTGTAGCCGCCAATCTGGTAACTCATGGGCAGGTAGACGGCAACGCTTTCCTCATCCTGCTCGGCGATACGAGGCAAACCGGCGCTCTGCAGATCTTCAACCGTGACGAATCCGAGCAGGCGAATCGGCACGTTCGGAATCTGGATCAGCACCACCTGACCCATGCGCTTTTTGCTTTCGCCTGCGCGCGAGATAAATCCGGTGAGATCCTTCACGGCGCCATAGACCGTCTTGATCATCGGGATGCGCTCTAGCTGGTGTTCGAACCACTGAATCAGCTTGCGAAAGAAGATGGCCTGCGTCATCAGGCCGACGAAAAAGATCACGGCCAAGGTCATGATCAGACCCATACCGGGCAGATAGGCTTCGCCCGGCATCAGGATCTGGATGACGCTTCCGAGCAGTTTTTCTGCGGTTCCAATCAGCCACATCACGATGGCAAGCGTGATGAGAATGGGCAGCAGCACAAACAGGCCGCTCAGGAATGTGCGCACCAGGCCGCGCCAGTTGAGCCAGGCCGAAGCCGTTTGTTTTGTCATCGTTGCAACTCGCTGGCAGCGGCCCAGCAGGCATGGGTGCCGCTGGGAATGCGCAGGGGAAGTCCAATTCTTGCGATGGGGCCCTCGGCCAGATTCTGGGCGGCGTAGATCCAGCACTCCGAGCGATCGCGATTGACGTCGCTCACAAAGTTGAGCAGCCAGCCATCGTCCTCGGCCTGCGTGCCTTGTCTGGCCACGAAGGGCATTTCACTTCCAAAGATGCCGTCTCCAAATTTCACGGTTTCGCGATTCCCCGTCTTGAGATCCTGTTTGAGAAAACCATCGAACAGGAACCAGCCCTGTTTTCCGGTCATGCTGTAGACATAACGATGCAGGCTGCTCATGTATTGGCGATTAATGCTGCCAAATTCGCACAAGGCATCATTGAGCAAGGACTCTTGAGTTTGTCCGGTTTTCAGGTTGAAACGCCATCGACAGAGCTGAGGCTTCATGGAATGCAGATCGAGATAGGCCATCATTTGTGCATAGGCCCTGGGTTGTCCTTGCAGCGGGGGTGGCATCGGCTGCTGTTGCTTGTAGCCATCAACGATGACTTCGTCGCCCTGTTCAAAGGCATGGGTCCAGTGCAGGACGTAGGTGGGGTCTGCCTCAAACCAGCGGATGTCGCCGGGCACGCCCTTGCGTGGCACCAGTGCAAAGCGCGAAGGAAGATCATGCATGCGGGCAGCAAAGATATTCTGCTCGAGCAATGAGGCATCCCAGAACAGCGGGAAATCATTGAGGACGTAGAAGTGCTTTGTGAACATCATGGCGTGCGGCAGCCGCGGCCCGGGCAAGGGAACGTCAACCAGATGATGCAGTTCGCCTTGTTGATTGAGCGCGCCGCAGCGCATGTACGGTTCTTGCCGCGAATAATTGAACCAGAGCAGATCCCCGCTGACCGGATCAGTCTGCGCGTGCGCCGAGACGCCCTGTACCGGAAACGCACCCTGCCATCGCTGCGCGCCGTGCTGCTCCAGCGTGACCGGGTCTGAGGCGTAGAGCTCGCCGCATTGATAGAAGCTGCTCAGCGCCCGGCCACGATGCACACAGACGTCGGTGCTGGAAGCATCCTTGAGATAACCCTGCGCGCCGGAGCCGGGTCGCTCGGACAAGGGCGGCACCTGCGCCAGGCCGGACCATAGGGAACGGTTCTTGTCCTGTTCGGCCACGAAAGCGTGCGTGCGGATGAAGCGGTTTCTAAAAGACGCGCGACCGTTATGCAGATGAAGGGCGCACAGCATGCCGTCGCCATCAAAGGGGTGGTACTTGCCCAGGGGCTGATGGAGCGGGTTTTCCGTGTTGCGCAGGTAGACGCCGTCGAGGTCCCGCGGAATGTGGCCGCTCACCGGGCAGTCATCGTCATGCCATTCTTCCGACACCGGTGCCCAGGCGCCGTTGAGGTAGGGATGATCAGAAGGTTCCAGACTGCTGCGGACCTGGTTGATCCGAATTGCGCTCATGGCTCTACTCCCCGGGTGAATTGCCTGCAGGCCTGCTCAAGACCGACGCGACTGCGGACCATTGGCTCATGAATTGAATCTGTGCCTGAAGTCCCCACATTCTACGGATCGCAGAAGTGGTTCAGGCTGCGCCCAACCAGGAGCCAGAAATGAAGAGTGTGCTTGCTGTCCACGATTATCCACATCAGCACTGGGTGGGAGATGGATTTGCCGTGCAGTCCATGTACGCGCACCTGAACTTCACACAGCAGATCAGCCCCTTCCTGATGCTGGACTACGCAGCGCCACGGCATTTTTCGCCGAGCAGCCAGCCACGCGGCGTGGGCGGGCATCCGCATCGCGGATTTGAAACCGTCACCATCGTCTATCGAGGCGAGGTCGAACATCGCGATTCCACCGGCGGTGGCGGAGTGATTCGCGCCGGCGACGTGCAATGGATGACGGCCGGGTCAGGGCTGGTCCATGACGAGTTCCATTCCAAGGCCTTTACCGCCAGCGGTGGAGACATGGAAATGGTCCAGCTATGGGTCAATCTTCCTGCGGAGCACAAGATGACGCCACCCCGCTACCAAGCGATTACTTCCAACCAGATTCCTGAAGTTGAACTGGAGAACGAAGCGGGTCATGTCCGGATCATTGCAGGCGCGTTCGCAAGGCAGTCCGGTCCGGCCAGTACGTTTACGCCAATCAATGTCTGGGACTTACGCCTTGCCCGGGATGGCGTAAGTCATCTGGATGCGCCGGATGGCCACAACACCACCTTGCTGTTGCTGAGCGGCAAGCTGCGTCTTTCCGGGCATGATGAAGTCGTGCAGGGGCCTCGACTTGTGCAACTGAGTGAGCGGGGCGCTGGGCTGGAACTGACTGCGCTGGAGGACTCGACGGCCTTGCTGCTCAGCGGCGAGCCCATCGATGAGGCCATCGCCTCTTACGGTCCCTTCGTCATGAATACGCAAGCGCAGATTGCTGAAGCGATCGAAGACTTCAACAGCGGTGCCTTCGGCCGCTTGCCGCAGGGCTGAGGCACCATCGCCGCGCTGGTCTTGAGCGCGGCCATCGGCAGCTGATCCTGTAGCCGGGCAGGGCCGGCTGCCGGGGCGGTGTGCAGGGCAGGACGCTGCGTTTCCAATTCGCGGCGAGTTGCCTGCTTCAGCCTGTCTGTGGACTGGCCTCGCCGTGTTATTAGAACAGCGCCTCACGAATCCAGTTGGCGGATTGTTGCTTGGCAGGCAGCCCGCGGCTTGTGCACTATGAAATGATGACCCTTCGTTCACGTCTTACTTCTTCCATGCAGCAAGCTCGATTGTTTCGTCCTGACCCCAGCCGTCCACCGCTTCTGGGATGGTCGCGCAGAGCACGCTGCCACGCGCTGTATCTGCTCCTTGCTACCGGTATCAGTGCTGCAAGCACGGGTCTCACTGCCGAGTCCGTCGTCTCGGTCGGCATTACGCTGCCTCTGAAAGCGCAGACCTCGCAGCAGTTGAGTCTCAGCGGCTCGGTGAGCACGCCACTGGACGCCTCCTTGTCCCCACGGATTTCCGGCTTGATTGCCGAGGTGATGGTGGACGCTGGCGATGAGGTCAAAAAAGGGCAGGCGCTGCTGAGGCTGGATGACACGCTGGCCAGACTTGCGCTGAAGCGAGAGGACGCCGCGCTGGTGGAGGTGCAGACGCGCATTGCCGAGGCAGAGCGCCTGCGCCGTGAAGCGGATTCTCTTTCGGCCAAGGGCAATTTGCCCAAGTCCCTGGCCAAGACCCGCCTGGCAGAGGAAACGCTGGCGAAGGCGCAGCTCAGTGGCGCACGGGCGGTCCGCGCCGAACAGGCCGAGCGGGTCAATCGGCACGTCCTGACGGCGCCGTTCGCAGGCATCATTCGCCAGCGCCTGAGCGCGCCGGGCGAGTGGGTGGAGCAGGGCGATATCGTCTTTGAACTGGTTTCACGCGAATCGCTGCGTGTCGATGTGCTGGTCCCGCAGCACCGGCTTGCCGACGTGAAACTGGGGCAGACGGTAGAGGTGACGGTTGATGCCTGGCCGGATCGCGTCTTCAAGGGGCGCGTGGCCTCTAGGGTGAGCGCGGCGGACGCGCAGTCGCGCAGTTTTCTGATCCGTGTCGGACTCGGAGAAGATGCAGGGGACGTCTTACCCGGCATGTCGGCGCGGGTGAAGTTCCAGTGGTCTGGACAGTCGGAAGGGGCGCTTTCCGTCCCAGAGGATGCTGTGCAGCGCTTCCCGGATGGCAGCACGATTCTGTGGATCGTGGACGAGCAAGATTTGGCACAGCGCCGATCGGTGCAGCTGGGTAACGAGCAGGGTGATCGGGTGCTGGTGCTGGCTGGCCTGAGCGCGAGCGATCGGGTTGTGGTTCGTGGTGCAAAGCGTCTCAAGGCAGGCATGAAAGTCACGGCAGAGCCGGTCTCAGGCAAATGATGGAATCCCTGCTTCAGCGCGGGACCCTGCTCACGGTGATCGCACTGGTGATTTCCGTTCTGGGCCTGCTCGCTACGTCCAGGGTGCCGGTGCAGATGATTCCGGATCTGGAAGTACGCACTATCGCGGTGGAAACGCAGTGGTCCGGTGCAACGCCACAGGACATCGAAAAGGAAATCCTGATCGAGCAGGAAGAGTACCTGCGCACCATTCCGGGCCTGACCCGGATCAAGTCTGCCGCGCGCACAGGCGAAGCAGAAATTGAACTCGAATTCCCCTTCGGCGTGGATATCACCCGCGCCCTGCTCGACGTCAACAATGCGCTGGCGCAGGTGCCGGACTACCCAGAGAACGTGGACCAGCCGCGCATCTCGGCCAGCTCGTTCTCGCAGAATTCCTTCATGTATCTGCGCGTGATGGCAGAGCCGGGTAATCCCTTGGGGCTGGATCTGGACATGCTCAAGGATTATGTCGAGGACAATGTGCGCCCACGTCTGGAGCGGGTGCCCGGTGTGGCGCAGGTGCAGATTCGTGGTGGCGCCTCTCGCCAGATTCAGATCGCCGTGGATACGGCGGCACTGGCCGAACGCGGCATGAGTTTGCCGATGCTGCGCGATGCTATTCGCGCACGCAATCGTGACCGCTCGGTGGGAGACCTGGATGAAGGCAAGCAGCGATTCCTGTTGCGCAGCATAGGTCGCTTCGAATCGATCGACGACATGCGCCAGATGGTGATCGGACGACGTGGCGATGCATTGGTGCGACTGGGCGATGTTGCAACCGTGCGACTGGATCACTTCGAACGCCGCGTTCTGGACTACACCGACGGGCAGGGCGCCATCGGATTGTCGGTTCGCCGTCTCGCCGGCTCAAATGTGGTGCAGATCAAGCGCGACATGCTGCCGGTCATCGACGACATCAATACGCAGTTGCTCGCATCGGTCGGCCTGCAACTGCGACTGCTCACCGATGATGTGAAATACGTCGAAGCCTCGGTGCTCAACGTCTGGAAGAATCTCGCTATTGGTGCCTTTCTGGCCACCGCGGTGATGTTTCTGTTTCTGCGTTCGCTACCGGCGACATTGGTCGGGGTGATCGGCGTGCCGGTCTGCACCATTGCCGCGTTCATGGGGCTGCTCGCCTTCGGTCGCACCATTAACGTGATCTCATTGGCGGGCGTTGCGTTCTCCATCGGCATGACACTCGACAACAGCATCGTTGTTCTTGAGGCCATCGAAAAAGAGCGACGTGCCGGGCTGGGCCGCCTGGAAGCCGCCAGCGCTGGTGTCAGGAAAGTGTGGTCGGCGGTGCTTGCCTCTACCCTGACCACCATTCTGGTCTTTGCCCCGATTCTGTTTATCGAAGAAGAAGCCGGGCAGCTCTACTCCGATGTAGCCGTGGCAATCTCGTCCGCCATTTTGGTGTCCATGCTGGTGGCGATTACGCTGGTGCCTGCCGCAACCCTGAGGCTGAGCAATCTGGGCAAGGCGCAACCGGGCATCGGCGACGACAACCTGCTCAAGCGATCCCTGCTGAGGTGGGTGGCCTGGTTGGTGGCGACACCGCTTCGGCGCTGGTCTTACCTCGCGCTGTCGGTTGGTCTGACCGCTGCCATTATTCTTTTCCTGACGCCGCAGGCGGAGTACCTGCCGGAAGGAGAAGAGCCCAAAACCTTCGTGCGCATGATTGCACCGCCCGGATACAGCCTGTCCGAGATCGAGAAGGTCGCCGAGAAGCTGCAGGCCGAATTGCAGGTGTACGTTAACGATGACCCTGCCCGCTTCGCACGGGGGGAGGTGAAGGTTCCGGCCATGCGCTACATGAACCTGCAGGCGGAATCTTCCGGCCTGCGCGTCATTGCCGAGACCATCGATCCGGATCAGATCAATGATCTGATGAATGCATTGACCGAACGTTTTCGCCAGGAGCCGGACATGCGTGCGTTTGCGGCGCGCGGCTCGATCATCAGCAGCAACGATGGTGGTACGCGCAGCGTGAACGTGGATATCTCGGGTGCCCAGCTGCCCGATCTGTTTGTTGCAGCGCAGGCCATCTATGCACGTGCCAGTGAGCTGATGCCAACCGCGCAGATCGGCTCCGAACCGACTTCGCTGAGCCTGACCCAGCCGATGATCCGCGTTGAGCCGGACTGGACAAGGCTGGCGGAGCTGGATGTGTCCGGCGACGACTTTGCCTTCGCCGTTTCCGCGATGGCCGACGGCGCTTACGTGGACGAGTTTTTTGTCGGGGATGACAAGATCGACATGTTCGTCTTCAGCGACTCGGGCAATCGGCAATCGCTGGCAGAACTGGAGAACCTGCCATTGCATACCGCGAGCGGCGTGGTGCCCTTGTCGGCTGTGGCGCGCTTCGTGGAAACGCTCGACACCGACCAGGTTCGTCGCGTGAATGGTCGCAGAACCGTTACCGTCAACATCGTTGCGCCGCGTGAGATTCCACTCGAAGCAGCGGTGGAGCTGGTGCGCACCCGGATAATCGATGAGCTTCAGGCTAACGGCGATATCCCGCTGGATGTGCAGCTGGATATTTCCGGTGCTGCGGATCAGCTGGATGCAACGCAGAACGCTCTGAAAGGAAACTTCCTGATCGCGCTGATTTTGAGTTATCTGCTACTCGTGGCCATCTTCACGCATTGGGGCTTTCCGCTCTTCATTCTCATCACTGTGCCGCTGGGCATTGCTGGCGGCATTGCGGGTCTGGTGCTGATGAATAATTTTGTGTCGCAGCCTTTTGACATGATTTCCATGCTGGGATTCCTGATCCTGCTGGGCACGGTGGTGAATAATCCGATCCTGATCATTGATCAGACCATGCACCTGCTGCGCGAGCAGAAGCTCGGCATCGAGCAGGCCGTCACGCAGGCCGTCGAGAGTCGTTTGCGTCCGGTGATGATGTCCATGATTACCACCATCTTTGGCCTGTCCCCTCTGGTATTCATACCGGGTGCCGGAACCGAGTTGTATCGAGGCGTCGGCGCCATTGTCCTGTTTGGCCTGCTGTTCTCGACCTTGATCACCCTGACCTTCCTGCCAGTGCTGCTGACAACGGTCTTGCGCCGAGGGATCGTCAGGGCCGGCTGAGATACGTCAGCGGCGCCAGAGCTGCGAGGCGGGGGTCGGTTGGTCCTATTGCTTTCCGGCTGATCCAAGACAATAAAAAGCCGGCTTGCGCCGGCTTTTTATTGCAGCTTGTGAGGCTCAGATACGGCTTTCGATACCGTACGCCGCGAATCCTTTCTTTTCGAAATTCTCACGGAACATGTCGCGCAGTTTGGTTGCGGTCTTGTCGTAGGCTTCCTTGTCTGCCCAGGTTGAGCGCGGATTGAGCACGCTCTGGTCTTCCAGTCCGGGGCAGGACTTGGGAATGGTCAGATTGAGGATGTCCAGCTTCTCGGTTTCAACATCGTCCAGCTTGCCGTCAAGCGCAGCATTGAGCAGTGCTCGCGTGACCTTGATGGACATGCGCTTGCCAGTGCCGTAGCTGCCGCCGCTCCAGCCGGTATTGAGCAGGATGCAGCGTGCGTGGTTGGTTTCCATCTTCTTCGCCAGCAGCTTGGCGTAGACATTGGGCTTCTGCGACATGAAGGGGCCACCAAAGCAGGCACTGAACGCAGGTTGTGGTTCTGTTACACCCACCTCGGTACCGGCAACGCGAGCGGTAAAGCCGGACACGAAGTGATACATCACATCCTTGGCATCCAGGATGGAAATCGGTGGCAGGACACCGAATGCATCGGCGGTCAGCAGCACGATGGTCTGCGGATGCGGACCCTGTGCGTTGGGCATGACATTGGGAATCACGTCGAGCGGGTAGCTCAGACGGGTGTTTTCCGCGATGGAGCTGTCGTCCAGATCGAGTTCGTCAGGGTGGCACTCTTCCATCTTCTTGCCGGGCAGCGGCGGCACGTTCTCGATGATGGTGCCGGGCTGTGACATGGCCGCAGCAATGACCGGTTCGGCTGCCTTGTCCAGATTGATCAGCTTGGCGTAGCAACCGTCTTCAAGGTTGCACAGGCCGTTGTCGGACCAGATGGTTTCGTCATCGCCAATCAGGCGGCGCGAGGCATCGGCCGACAAAGTGGTCTTGCCGGTGCCGGAAAGGCCGAACAGGATGGCGGCGTCGTTGTTTGCGCCCACGTTGGCCGAGCAGTGCATGGACAGGCGTTCCTGCTTTGGCAGCAGGTAGTTGCCGACCGTGAAGATGGTCTTCTTGTTCACGCCGCAGTAGTCAGCACGGCCTGCGACCAGACAGATGCGGTTGCGGGTATCCACGACCACGGCAGCTTCGGAGCGGCAACCATCACGATCAGGTTCGCAGACAAAGCTCGGCACGTTGATCATGGTCCAGCGTCGATCATCGATGTCCTTAACGCCTTGCAGGTCCTTGGGGAACATGTTGTGCACGAACATGGCGTGCGTGGCGTATTCGCCGACAAAACGATAAGGGACGGCGAAATCCGGGTCCGATCCCATGAAGACGTCCTTGACGTACAGGGTGGACTGCTTGTTGTTGACGTGCTCGATGACGCGCTTGAGCAGACCCTGATACTGGTCCGGGTCATAGGCATTGAGGTCGGCCTTGAACCAGATCTCGTCAGCCACTTCTGGCCATTTCACTGCGTAAGTGTCGCGCGTGCGGCGGCCGGTGCAGTCCGGGTCCGTGTAATAGACTAGTGGGCCGGCGTCTCCCAGGACGGTCGGGAAGGCTTTCTGCGCATCCGAAGGGCCATCGCGTTTCACCCGACCCCGATCATTGGCAATGGCTTCGTGGAAGAGCTCCTTTTTGCCAAGGTTGTACTTGTAAGTGACGGATTTAAGCCCGAAAAGCTTCTCGAGGTCGGCCTGAAATGTCATCCAATGGGGTCCTTGTAAGAGCGCGTGGCGGAGGCACGGTAGCCCGATAGCATAGTAGGGGGCCGATATTGTCGGCAAGTCCGCAAAAACAAAGGCCAATCAAATCAACTAGATGAGGTTGCCTATGCGCCTCTTAGTGCTCCGGAGGCAGAAAATCTCCCGGTGCATCACCGTCCAGCGACACATCGGCGGGCAATTTGAAGCCGGCAACAGACTCTCGCAGGGTCGTGGACAGGGCATTGAGCTCGCCGACCGCCTTGGCCGTGTTCTGGGCCGATTCAGCTGTCTTGATGGCACTGCCACGGATCAGTTGAACCTGCTCGGCGATGCGCACCGACTGTTCGGCCTCTGCATGGGCTTCGCTCGAGATCTCCTGAATCACGCGAGCCAGATCCGTCGAGGTTGCCTCGATGCGGGTCAGCGACTGGCCGGCTTCTTCGGCGCTGCGTGCACCGGATATGACGTTCGTGGTGGAAAGTTCCATCGAGACGATGGCCTCTTTGGTGTCTGCCTGAATGGTGTTGACCAGCGTCTCGATCTGCCGGGTTGCCGCCGCCGCGCGTTCGGCCAGACGCTGGACTTCATCGGCCACCACGGCGAATCCGCGGCCAGATTCTCCCGCCATCGCGGCCTGGATGGAGGCATTCAGGGCCAGCGTGTTGGTCTGCTCGGCGATGTCATTGATGAACTCGATGATGTTGCCAATTTCCTGTGAAGACTCGCCCAGACGCTTGATGCGCTTTGAGGTGTCCTGAATCTGCTCGCGGAGGGCGGCCATCCCCTGAATGCTGCGCCCAACCGTCGAAGCGCCGTTGTGGGCAACGGTGACGGAGTTGCGCGCCTGTTCAGACACCGCATCGGCCCGCGTTGCGATATTGCTCAGTGACTTGGAGCTATTGCTCATGCGGTTGGCAATTTCCACCACCTGTGTCGCCTGATTTTCCGAGCCGTCCTTCATCAAGGTGGCGGTGGCGTCCGTGGAAGTGGCTGCAGCACTGAGTTCCACCGCTGTCTTGTTGATGGTGCTGACCAGGCTGCGCAGGGTGTCAACGGTGTAGTTGATGGAATCTGCAATGGCGCCGGTGAAGTCGCCGGTAACATTGGCACGCACGGTGAGATCGCCATCGGCCAGCGTGCTGATCTCGTCCAGCAATGACAGGATCGCCGCCTGCTGCTGGCGATCGTTCTCCTCGGCGCGGCGAATTCTCTGGCGCACCGCGATCACGTTGATGATCAAGTACAGGACCAGTGCGATCACCGTGACGGCAAGTCCCGGCAGGATCACGGTCTGTTGCAGGGTGCTGGTGCCGGCACTGGGGCCGAGCTTGCTTTCAAGTTGGCGCGCTGCAGAAATGAGCTGCGTTGCACGCTCGGGAATACTGGCGGCGGCAGTTTGCATCTCGCCCAGCGTCGGGCCCAGAGCCTCGAGCTCTACGCCGATTTTCGCCAGCTCCAGAACCAGCGGGCGCTTGAGCTTGACTGCAGTACCGACTTCGCCGCCGCTTTCGAGCGTGCCGTGATCAGATGCCAGCGCGGCAGCATTCAGATTGATCTTGCGAGCAATCTGATCGGCGTTGTGACCATCGCTGAGCAGGCGCCGTCCGAGAATCCGGATTTCCTGTGTCCGCGCCATCTGCGCGTTGGCGGTCACCGCCTTTCCAGGCGGCGCACCGCCTTGAATCAGGCGACCGGCAAGTCCGTCGTAGACATTGGCAACCTGAGCCCCAACCGATTCCAGGTTCTGGCCGACCCGCACGGCCAGCTTGATCTGGTCCTCGGCAACCAGCACCTTGTCGATAGCTTCCTTGAAGCGGGTCCAACGCTCTTCAGTGCCGGTCAGTTCTGCCTCGACCCAGGCGGGCATGGCCGCAATGTTCTGGCTCGCGTCGCCTTCGCGCAGCGCGGCCATGACACTTTTCAGATGATTGGTCTTCTGCAACAGGTCGGCGAACTCGGCAGGTTCGCCCTGACTGGCGTTGCCCGCTGCCCGGGTGATGTCCAGTGCATCGGTCTGGATGACGCGTGCCGCTGCGACCCAGCTCGTGCGTCGGCCAGCAACATTTTCGTTGTAGAGAACGCCGAGGCTGCTGGCAGCAATCCCAAGGACTGCAATGCCCAGCACGATGGTGTCGAGTCGGAGCCTGCGTCCGTCCTTGCCGTTCTCGCTCTCCATTTAAGCCTCTCCCTGCATTGCTTTCAGGTGCTCAAGCCGCGAGCACGCTGCTGATTTTCTTCAGCAGATCGTATTCCTTGACGGGTTTGACCAGGTATTCGCGCGCGCCCTGACGCATGGCCCAGACGCGGTCAGTTTCCTGATTCTTGCTGCTGCAGACAATGATCGGAATGCTGCTGGTCAATGGGTCCCGACTCAGTGTGCGCGTGGCCTGGAAGCCGTTGATGCCGGGCATCACCACATCCATCAACACGCAGTCTGGTTGGCTCTGCCGGATACGACCAATCGCTTCGGCACCATTAGTGGCTTCGACGACAGTGTGTCCGGCTTTCTGAAGAATATTCTTCAGGTTCAGAATGTCGGTCGGCGAATCGTCGACGATCATCACGCAGGCCATGTTGGGATTCCGATGCTCCTCGTTGCTCGGTCCTGCGATTGCGCAGTGGAGCAAACTATACACGCCCGCCTGCCGAAATCTTGGGTGTCAGGCACCGGGCATGCTGATGAGTGATCTGAGCGTCTGTTCATGCCCGCTCAGCTTGAGGCGGAACGGTAAACCACGCGTCCTTCATGCAGCGTGCATTTCACCCGGCCCGGCAGCTTTCGACCGCCAAACGGCGTGTTCCGCCCTGCACTGATCAACTTTGTCGGGTCCAATTCGCTGTCATTCTCCGGGTCGAACAGAACCAGGTTGGCGCGACTTCCAGCTTGCAGGCGACCTTCTGCAATACCGAGAATCTGGGCGGGCTTCAGGCACAGTCGCTGGGCCATCTGCAGCGGCTTGAGGATGTCTTGGCGTACCAAATCGAGCGCCAAGGGCAGCAGGGTTTCCAGCCCGGATATGCCGGGCTCGGTGAGCGGAAAGGGATTTTCCTTGGCGTCCACTTCGTGCGGCTGATGGTCTGAGCAGACCGCCCCGATGATGCCGAGCCGGACCCCTTCTCGCAGAGCGTCACGATCCTGCGCTGTTCGCAGCGGCGGAATGACGTGGCACATGGCATTGAAGCCCATGAGGTCTTCTGCTGTCAGGAACAATTGATGTGCGGCGACGTCCGCACTGACTTTCAGGCCGCTGCGTTGGGCGCTTTCCACCATGGCGACCGATCGGGCGGTCGAGAGCCGCCCAAAGTGCACCGCCGCGCCCGTGTCTTCCACCAGCGAAATCCAGAAGCGGATGGCAGAGACCTCTGCAGCGACCGGAATCGGCGCAAGACCAAGCCGTGTGGCCACCGGGCCTTCATGCGCACAACCGCGATTGGCCAGCGCCGGGTTCTGGGCAAAGACATGCACTGTCAGGCCCAGACCGCGCGCATATTCAAGAGCGCGACAACCGATCAGTGAGTCGCGCAAGGGATGTGCGGCGTTGCTGACGCCAACACATCCGGCCTGACGCAGTGCGCTCATCTCGGCCAGCGACTCGCCCTCCAGATTCTGGGTCAGGGCGCCCAATGTATGCACATCCAGTCCGCCGACGCGGGCGGCAATGCCGCGAATCCGGTCGACCACAGCCTGATTAGCAATGGGTGGGTGGGTATCTGGTGGGATGGTGACCGTTGTAATGCCGCCGGCCTGTGCCGCCGGAATTTCCGTTGCGAAACTCGCCTTGTGGGTCTGGCCGGGTTCGCGGAAGCGGGCCGCCAGATCAACGATGCCGGGCATCAGCCATTGACCCTGCGCGGGCAGGACCTGGTCGAACTCGCCGTCTGGGCGGGTGGCGCCGACAGACGTGATGAGTCCATCTCGGATTGCGACAAAGCCGACTTCATCAAACCCGGTCTCGGGTTCAAGAATGCGCGCGCCTTCAATCAGGAGCGAGGACTGCGTGCTCATGAAGGGTTCCCCAGGATCAGGTCCATCACGGCCATGCGCACTGATATGCCGTGCGTCACCTGGCTCAGGATGAGTGAGCGCTCGGAGTAGGCCAGTTCACCGGAAATTTCGACGCCGCGATTGATGGGCCCGGGATGCATGATCACGCCGTCCGGCTTGATGCGCTTGAGCCGCTCGCGGGTCAGGCCGAAATCACGGTGAAATTCGGGCAGCGAAGGCAGGAAGGCGCCGAGCATGCGTTCGGTTTGCAGGCGCAGCAGAATCACCACATCCACGCCGTCCAGCCCTTCGTCCAGATTATGGAAGGCGCGTACGCCGAGAGACTCGATGCCGGTAGGCAGCAGCGTTGGCGGCGCGATGACGCGAATGTCTTTGCAGCCGAGGATGCGCAGCCCGTGGATGTCTGAACGCGCCACGCGGGAGTGCAGCACGTCGCCGATGATGGCGACTTTCAGGTTCTCGGGAGCACCCTTGGCCTCGCGGATGGTGTAGAGGTCAAGCAGGCCCTGCGTTGGGTGAGCATGACGGCCATCGCCGGCGTTGAGAATCGCCACCCCGGGCGCGGCGTGTTCGGCAAAAAAGTGTGCCGCGCCGCTGGCATCGTGACGCACCACGAACATGTCGGCCTGCATGGCTTCCATGGTCTTGAGTGTGTCGAGCAGGGTTTCGCCCTTTGAGGTGCTCGAAGCGGAAACCTGAAGATTGATGACGTCAGCAGACAGTCGCTTGGCTGCGATCTCGAAGGTGGAGCGCGTGCGCGTGGACGGCTCGAAAAACAGATTGACGATGGTGCGCCCGCGCAGTGCTTCAACCTTCTTGTCCGGACCGGCATTGACGCCGGCATAGTGCGCGGTGCGATCGAGGATTTGCGTGATCAGATCGGCGGGGAGTCCATCAATGCTCAGTAAGTGGCGCAGGCGTCCTTGCTGATCAAGTTGGAGAGAGTCGGTCATCGCGGGGGCGGATTGTGAACTGTGGGGGCCACGCCGCGCAATTCAGGAACCTTGCATGGCAAACCATTGCTCAAGAATAACGCGAGCGGCCTCACCATCGCGATCACCTTTTCTGACGCGGCGCTTCATCTGTCCGCTGGCGCGGGCGTTGCGCAATGCATCATCGGCTTCGCGCGATGAAAAGCGCTCATCAGCCAGATGCACTGGCAGGCTGGTGCGCGTTTTCAGCTCGCTGGCAAATGCGCGAGCCGCAGTGGTCATGGCCTGTTCCGAGCCATCGTCATCCAGAGGCAGGCCGACCACCAGTGCCTCCGGCCGCCAGTCACGTAGCAGGCGCAAGACGCCGTCCCAGTCCGGTTTGGCGCCGTTGTGCAGAGTGGGCAGTGGGCGCGCGGTTCCGGTGATCGCCTCGCCTACGGCAACGCCGATGCGTTTGAATCCATAATCAAAGGACAGCACGCTCATGCGGGCTGAAGCTGCTCGTCGGCTGCTTCAGGACGGCGATTGATGAATCGGTTCAAGCGTGGCCGGCGCCGCTGCCCAGCTGCGCGATATCCAGGCCAATCAATTTGGTCGCCGACTGCCAACGCGCGTCCACCGGGGTCTGGAACAGCACCGCGGCATCTACCGGCGTACTCAGCCAGGCGTTCTGTAGGATCTCATCTTCAAGCTGACCTGCGGCCCATCCTGAATAACCCAGCGTGACCAGGAAATGCTCCGGGCCGCGCCCTTCACCAATGGCCGTCAGGACATCGCGTGAGGTGGTGATGTAGAGCCCCCGGCCGATCGGCATGCTGGAATCCCATCCCCCGGGGCCGCTATGGACCACGAAGCCACGCTCCGGTTGTACCGGGCCACCCCAGAACACGAACTGCTCGCAGGGCGCGCCGCGGTCATGTTTGACCCCCATCTGGTCGAGCATGGCGCCCAGTGTGAGGTCTGTCGGGCGATTGATGATCAGGCCGACCGCGCCGCTGTCATTGTGTTCGCAGAGCAGGGAAACGGTGTTGCTGAAGTTGTCGTCTTCCAGGCCCGGCATGGCGATCAGGAATTGATTGCGCAGGAAAACATTCTCGGAATCTGCACCACTGTCGGCGCTGAGCTGGATGGCTGCTTTTTCCTCGTCCAGATTGTTATCGATCAGCGCCTGCCGACACTTGGCCAGAGATTGGCCTGTGCGTTCGCGAAGGGCTCTGACAGCGGCTCTGGGGACTCGAATCGTCATGCCCCAGTATCCGGTGCGCGGCGGAACGATGGCAAGGTCGTTCGCCCTTGCCTCAGGGCCGCTGGTCCAATTTTTTGCCGATGGCGTCCATCAGTAGCCCGCCAATGTCGGTGCCAAAGGCGGCATCAATTTCGCGGGCGCAGGTCGGGCTGGTGACGTTGATCTCGGTCACGCAATGCCCGATGACATCCAGCCCCACAAACAACAGGCCGCGCCGGCGCAGTTCCGGGCCGATCCGGCGGGCAATCTCCAGGTCCTCATTACTCAGGGGCCGGGCCTCGCCACGACCGCCAGCTGCCAGATTGCCGCGCGTCTCGCCGACGCTAGGGATGCGGGCCAGGCAGTAAGGCACGGGCTCACCATCGACCATCAGGATGCGCTTGTCGCCGTCAACAATCTCGGGAAGATATTTCTGCGCCACGATCATGCGCTCACCCCGATTGCTGAGCTGCTCGATCACCGCACCGAGATTCAGCCCGTCGGCGCCCACGCGGAAAATGCCGCTGCCGCCCATGCCATCGAGCGGCTTGTAGATCACATCGCGATGTTCTGCATGGAAAGCGCGCAGGGCCGCTTCATGGCGTGCAAACAGGGTGGGCGGCGCCAGGTCGGCAAACCAAGCGGTGAACATTTTTTCGTTGCAGTCGCGCAGGCTGTGCGGGGCATTGACCACCAGCGCGCCCTGTTCTTCAGCCCGCTCCAGGACATAAGTGCTGGCCACAAACTCCATGTCGAAAGGCGGGTCCTTGCGCATGAGAATGGCGTCCAATTCTCCCAGCGGCAGCGTTCGGGGCTCGCCGCGCCACTCGAACCAGTTTTGGTTGTCGTCGAAGACCTGCACGGCTCTCGATTGACCCAGGGCCGTGCCGTCGCGCACGTAGAGGTTGGACACTTCCATGTACTCGATCTGCCAGCCCTTTTTCTGGGCAGCGAGCATCAAGGCCAGGCTGGTGTCTTTGTAGGGTTTGATGGCGGAAATCGGGTCCATGACGACACCGATGCGGCGCGGAGCGGGCTTATTCATGCGCTAACTTTAATCGGGAACCTGCACTGGATGGGTGCCAGTGCCCGCACCGACGCAATTGCGACCAGCGACCGGGCATCAAGGCGTCGTTCCATGATCAGCCTGAAGATTGGATGTAAGCGAGCAGACAATGTGCATGGCGGCAGTTTCAAAACGGCCAGATTACGTACACTATGTCAATTGATCCGGCGCATTACGGTAATGGTGCGTTCCGGTGCCTAATCTGCGCGGGAGAGTTGCTAGATGTCACGGCTGAACTGGTTACCCCTTTTGTTGGCGTTCGGACTGATTGCGTGCGAAGCCACTGATTCTTCGGATCGCCTGCCCGGTGCTGACACGGACGAAGAGGAAGAAGAACTCACCGAGGCTCAGGAGCGCGCGGCATTGGGAGACTGGTCCGATTTGCTGGATTGGCCGATCGTGCCGATTCATTCTGTGCTGCTGCCCGATGGCCGCGTGCTGACCTATGGCTCCACGGTTGAAACCGGCGGCGGGCCGGAGGTGATCAGCGGCGGTTTGAGCTATGACATCTGGGATCCAACCGATCCCGATCCGGATGACGGGCACATGGTCCTGCCCAATTTCACCGGGACCGATATTTTCTGTAGCGCGCAGGTCGTGTTGCCGCAGCCGGATGCCGGCGTGCTCATTGCGGGCGGGGATACCTTCCCGCGTCGTGAGCCCACCCCGGACCCGGATGCAGACCCGGATGCGGCGGGAGAAGTACCGGAAGATGACGATGACGGCAATCAGGATTCCACCGTTCTCGACTATGCTGGGAATCAGGAGCTGACCACGGGCTCGACCATGAACCGGGGTCGCTGGTATGGCACCGCTACTACTTTGGTTGATGGCACGGTCTATGTGCAGGGCGGGCGCAGTTTTTCACGGGTCAGCGGTGAAGATCTGCCCGAGATTCGTGGCCTGGACGGTATTTTCCGACTCCTGACGGGGGCCGATACGAGCGCCCTGCGTTACTACTACCCCCGCAATTTTGTCATGCCGGACGGCACCCTGTTCGGGTTTGATACGCGCGGCACCATGTATCGTGTGGATACCAGCGGAACCGGTTCGGTCACCACATTGAGCCGGTTTGGCGCTGCCTACCGCGGCGATGATTCCACCGCCGCCATGTTCCGGCCGGGGCGCATCCTTCAGTTTGGTGGCACCACTGTTGAAGATTCGGTGGAGCCGCGATCGCTGATCATCGATGCCAATAGCGACACGCCGGTGCTCACGCGTTCCGGAGATCTGTCTTCACTGCGCCGGCTGGCAACCGCCACCATCCTGCCGAACGGAACGGTTCTGGCCACAGGCGGCAGCACCGTCTACAACAAGGTCATCGGTGTCAATAACAAGGCTGAAATCTGGGACCCCGTTACCGGTGAATGGACGCTGGGTGCCGCTCCCGAGAATCTGATTGATCCGCGTGAGAATCATCGTCTCTATCACTCCACCGCTCTGTTGCTGCCGGATGGTTCGGTTCTGGTCGGTGGCGGCGGACTGCCCGGGCCTTTTGCCCATGAAGACGCCGAGATCTATTACCCGTCTTATCTCTTCAATGCCGCCGGAAAGCGCGCGGCACGCCCTAGGGTCAGCGCTCCAGATACGCTCAGTGTGGCACGCAATTTCCGCCTGACCTCCAGTGATGCCGTTCGGGTCACCTTGGTCAAAACCGGCTCCATGACCCACAACTGGAACATGGACCAGCGCTTCATCGAGCTGCCGTTTACTCGGATAAACGCCAGTTCGCTGGATGTGCGTATGCCATCCAATATCGGCGAAGTGCCTCCGGGCTACTACATGCTGTTTGCGCACAACGCGGCGGGCGTGCCGTCTTTGGGCAAGATCGTTTTCATCAACGTTGCCCCCACACCTGATCCCGCGCAGGACCCGGTCATCGTGCCCCTGGACTATCGTTCCAACGCACTCGGGGTTGCTCAGAATGTGCTGGTAGAGGCCAGCGACCCCGCTGGCGATGCGCTGAACTTTGCCGCCGCCGGCTTGCCGCCAGGGGTCAGCCTGACACCGGTCAGCGCAACGCGAGCCCGACTCAGCGGCACGCCCAGCGCAGCCGGAAGCTACGACGTGGTGGTCACCGCCAGTGACGGAGAGCGCACGTCCTCCAGTAATTTTGTCTGGACCATCCGGCCCGCTGCTTCCACGCCCTAGGGCATTCATGAATTTCCGCACAGCAAATTTTTGCTGTGCGGGTTTGCTGCCGCTCATAAGCGCAGCAATGCCGTTTGGTGCATCTTGTGCATGGCGCGCGAGGATGACGGCCTAGGGTTGCCCTGAGATATCAATCAATAATCGGCCGAAAGGTCGATTATTTTGTATAGTTCGCCTTCAGGGGTAATCAATCAGGGACGTGAGCCATGGCATTCAAACTTCCAGCCGGAGCGCTGGCTCTTTCCTTCGCCGCAGTGACGGCCTCCTTTTCCTTGGCTGCATGCGAGCGCCCCCGGTCAGACAGTGCGCCGGATGTCGTGACGTCTCAGGCCGAGTCACGTTTATTCATTGACCCTGATACTGGGAACCGGCGTGCGCCGACCCCCGAGGAGCGTGCCGCGATGAGTGCGCCGGCCTCGAAAGCAGCTGCTGCCGGTCAACACGCGGATTCGGCAGGTGCCGAAATCCCGCTGCCGGGCGGCGGAGTCCTGATTCCCCTCGGGCCGGAGGTCATGAGCCAGCACCGCTATCGGCGCAATGCAGATGGCAGTGTCAGCCAAGGAGGCCACAGCGATGCCGAATAAATTTCGCAAAGCAGGGTTTCTCTCATTTGTGGCAGCGGCTCTTTTCAGCGTGCAGAGCCAGGCCGCAGTCACGTTCTCCATCGTCAATCAGGACAACCCGGGCGAAGGCTTCAACGATCCCAGTGCGCCTCTGCTGCCCGCGCCGGGCAACGACACGGCCGCGACCCTGGGTGAGCAGCGACTCAATGCGTTCCAGTTTGCCGCAGATCTGTGGGCAGCCAAGCTGGATAACGTTGGCGCCGGCGATATCACGGTGGTGGTCAACGCCACGTTCGCACCATCCAGCTGCTCCCAGACCAGCGGCAATCTGGGCAGTGCTGGACCTACTGGTGTGGCGGTAGGTTTCGCCAGTGCTCCCGACCCGAATGTTCGCTACGTTCGTGCTCTGGCCAAGGCTCTAGGCGCGCCCATTGGTGGAGGCGCAGACATGAGCGCCAACTTCAATGGCGACATAGATCGCAACCCCAACTGCTTCGGTGACGGAAGCACGATTTCGACCAACTGGTATTACGGTCTCGATGGCGTACCGGAGTCAGGCACCATCGATTTCCTGACCGTGGTGTTGCATGAGATCGGGCACGGCATCGGCTTTCTGACGCTGGTCAACGGAAGTACGGGTGCCCTCAGTGGTGGGCAAGTGGATTCGTTCACCCTGAACCTATTCGATGTTGACGCTGGCCTGGCATGGAAAGACATGAGCAATGCCCAGCGTCTGGCGTCCATTACCAACACGGGCGGGCTGGTCTGGACGGGTTCGCAGGCCGCTGGGCCGGGACTCTCGGAATTCATTGGCGGTGTGCGCGATGGTCGTCCGCGCATCTATGCGCCAAATCCGCGCGAATCGGGTTCTTCGACCTCGCACTGGGATACCGCTGCATCTCCCAACACGATCATGGAGCCCTTTGAGACCGGCGATAACCGCGTGGTGCAGACCCTGGGCGTGGAAGTCTGCGCCATGGCCGATATTGGTTGGCCACTGGCGCCGGGTGTCAGTTGCCCTGATCAGATCGTCCGGCCCTCGGCAACTGTCGGCAATGGAACGCCGGCGAGCTGTACGGAGGCCGCCTTGCAAAGCGCGGTCGGTGCCGGTGATGGCCTACTGGTCAAGTTTGACTGTGGCGCGCTGCCGCACACCATCGCCCTGAGTTCGCCAATCAGTTTTACCGGCGGCTTCAATGAACTCGATGGCGGTGGAAAGATCACCCTCGATGGTGGCGGCAGTACCCGCGTCATCAGCAATTCCAGTGGCGACAGTCGGCTGGTCTTGCGTGAAATCACCATCGCCAACGGCTTCAACGGTTCACTCGGTGGTGGCGTCAATAACTCCGGAACGGTCAGCGTCATCGACAGCCGTTTCTCGGGCAATACAGCTAGTGCCGGCGGCGCGATCATCAATGCCAGCACCGGGGCTGATCTGAATATTGTTCGCTCGCTGTTTTCAGACAATCTGGCCAATGCAGGCGGCGCAACCTATAACTTCGGCGCGCAGCTGACCATTGTGAACTCGACCTTTTCGGGCAACAGCGCCAACCAGATTGGCGGGGCGCTTTACGAAGATTCAGGTTCGCGCGACACGCAGACAATCATTCGCAACAGCACCTTTTCTGGAAACAACTCGCCGATTGGCAGCATTGCGCTCGAAGGGGGTGGGTCGGTACAGCTGATCAACAGCCTGTTCTCTGGCAATGCCTCCGGCGTGGTTTGCGACAGCGATACACCGGGCAGCCTGTTCGCTGACCGCATCAACCTGGATACGGATGGAAGCTGCGCGGCCCTCGCGGGCAGTGGCTTTATCACTGACGCCAATCCGGGTCTGGATGTGCTGGCGGACAATGGCGGCCCAACGCAGACCGTGGCTTTGCTCGATGGCTCACCTGCCATCGACGCGGCCGATCCGGATCGTTGTACTTATCACCCGGTGGGCGATGTCGACCAGCGTGGCCAGTCACGCGCTCCGGCACTGCGCTGCGACATTGGTGCGTTCGAATTGCAGCCAGACGCTGCGCGCATGGTGCAGCTGCCGGACATCAACGCCAATGGTTATCGGGATAGCGCGATCGCCTTCCGCAGTTCGGCTGGTGACGCGGTAATCCGCGTCATTGACGGGCTCGACGGCAGCGAGATCGCAGAGCGCACGTTTGCCCTCGACTCGCAAATCGTTGCGATGGACACCGTGCCGGACCAGTCCGGAGATGGCTTCGATGACATCGTTGTCCTGACGCAAACCCCGACAGGCCTGCGCAGCTACATCATCAACTCACTGTCCGGGTCCGGCCTGCGATCAATTGGCTTCAACATTGGCGCGGCCACCGGCATGGCGGTGCTGAACAATGTGCAGGGTGAGGCTGCAATTCTGGTTGCAGCATTCGATGCCAGCCTGGGGCGCTATCGCGCCTCGATCAAGAGTGCGGAAACAGGCCAGTTCATCGGTGCCACCCGCATCAACTTCAATCCTGATTTCGACTTGCTGGATTTTGAAGCGCTGAATATCAGCGGCACGCCTTCGATGGTTCTGCTAGTGCGCAACGAGGCAACGGGTGCGCTCTTCGCCCATATCCGAAGCGCTGTTGACGGATCACTGACGGACAATATTCCTTTTGCTCGCACTTACAGCGACGTGATTGATCTGGAAGTGAGCGAGGACATCGACGGTGCCGGCACTGCTGCACTGGTCACGTTACAGCGTCACCCCGGCATTGATCGCGTGATTTCGCAGGTGCGCAATGCCGCATCAGGCGCCTTGATCCGCAACGTGGTCTGGCAATCTGGCTACGACTACTTTGGCCTGGAACTGTTCGACTTCAGCATCGACGGCAACGCAACCCACGATGCTGCAGCGCTGCGTGTTCGTAATGGGCTGTATGACGCTCAGCTCAAGGATATGTCGACCAATGTCAGCCTTCCGAATCGTCCGGTTTTCGGCCGCCTGTCAGTGCCTCAGGACTTCGCGGTAGCGGGCAACGCCAACCCTGGCGGAGACAATTTCGCCAATGCGCTGGGTCTGGACAGTATCCAGCGCATCGTCATGCAATCCCGGACCGTGCCCGGAAATGCGGTGGCCTCTCCGGTGGAGACCATCGTCCCCTAATGCTGGCACTGGGTATCGTGTCCGGAGTACCCGGCTCGGTGCTCAGCTCAGCAGGGACAGCAGCGTCTGGAAGGAAAGGTAGAAGCCCGTGATGCTGAGCATCACGGCGCCGATCTGCCGAGGCCATCGACTGTGCCTGAGCTGTGACAGGGCATTACCGCCTCGGACGGCGAGCCAGGCATAAGCCGCCTTGACCCCGGCTATGACCATCGTCGCCAGCGCAATCACGACGCCGGCCTGATAGGCGCCCACTTGATGCATGTCCAGGAAAGTGGGTAGCAGGCCCGCATAGAAGAAGATGGCTCTGGGGTCCGCCAGGGTGATCAGAAAGCCGCCCAGCAAGCCAGAGGCCGTTACCGATGCGCGGCCAGGCGCCGCATCGGGTCGGGCCCACCAGAGTTGCACCGCAAGCCAGAACAGATACGACGCCGCCAATAGCTTGACGATCACGAACGCGGAGCCATAACGCTGGGCCATCCAGCTCAGACCGGTGACGGCGATCAGGATGAAGACAATGTCGGCCAGGATGATGCCGACAATCAGCGGCAAGGCTGCGCGAAAGCCGCCGGCTAATGCGCGGCTGATGACCAGCGCATCACTCGGTCCAGGAATGATGGACAGGGCCAACATGGTGGCCCCCATGGCAAGCAGACTTTCCAGGGACATGACAGAGGTCGTTTAGCGGAGGTCGCGACCGGCTGGCCGCGACACGACGCCTCAGCCGCCTTTGCCCGCCAGCCCGGCGATTTCGCGGGCCGCTGCCACCGCCGCCAGGCGCGCAACCACGCCGTAAGCATAGAACTGATTCGGCGCCGCATCGGGTGCCAGATCCAGCTCGGGGTGGCTGCAGGTGCTCTCGAAGGGCATGGGCTTGAAACTCATGCCGGGGGCATTGAGGTTTTCCTGATTGCTGCGCTTCTCGTTGACCCGGTAGAAGCCGCCGACTACACAGCGATCAATCATGTACACCACCGGCTCGGCCGAGTGCTTGTCCGGCCCCCAGGTCTCGAAGGTGTGCACGCCTTCCTGGATGATCGCGCCGGTCACGTCACGGCCTTCCTTGGCAGAGGCCATGTGTGTTCGCGCCTTGCGATTCATCTCGCGCACATCATCTGCCGAGCGCACGGTCATGACGCCCATGCCATAGGTGCCGGCATCGGCCTTGATGATGACGAAAGGTTCTTCCTTAATGCCGTATTCCGCATACTTCTCAGCGATGTCTTCGAGCAGCAGCTCGACGTTGCTGACCAGGCAATCTTCGCCCTCGCGTTTCATGAAGTTGATCTGGCCGCAGTTGCGGAACAGAGGGGCGACCCACCAGGGGTCGATCTCGGCCACTTTGGCAAAATCGCTGGCGGTATCGCGGTAATAGCCAAAATGCTGCGTCTTGAGCCGCGCATGCCAGCCTGCTTCCAGCGGGGGCGCGATGGACTGATCAATGCCCTCGAGAATCGGCGGGATGCCGGAAGACAGATCGTTGTTGAGCAGCACCACGCAGGGCCGGAAATCACCCACGCGGATTTCGTCGCCGTGACGCTCAATGGGCTCAAACACCAGTTCGCGTCCAGAAATATCCAGCTTGATCGTGGTCGCTTCCTTGATCTCCGGGATCAGGGTGCCGATGCGCAGGTGATAACCGGCGGACTGGATCATGTCTGCCAGATCAGCCACGTTCTCCAGATAGAAGCGGTTGCGTGTGTGATTCTCAGGAATCAGCAGGACACGGGTACAGGTCTGGTGCGTGCGCTCGACGGCGGTCTGGATCGCCTGCGTGCAGACCGACTTGAACTCAGGGTTCAGATTGTTGAAGCCGCCAGGAAACAGGTTGGTGTCCACCGGGGCCAGTTTGAAGCCGGCATTGCGCAGATCAGTGGAGCAGTAAAAGGGTGGCGGCGTCTCCATCCATTGCTTACGAAACCAGGCTTCAATATCTGCGCTGCGTGCGATCAACTGCTGTTCAAAACGAAGCAGCGGCGAGGTCTTTGTGGATGTCGCGGGCTGGGTTGTGTCGGGCATGATGATGAGGGTGCCATTTGGAGTTCGGTCGTACCTGTCGTCACCTGATCACTTGCGCTGGTGCCGGGAGATCGTCACCCGCGCGGCGGGCAGAACAACAATGTCGACCTCAGGCCGTGCGCATGCAATGGCGCGACAGAAGCGTAGGTTATCAGTCCGCGAGATGTGCGCCGGGGTCGGGGTATGCTAAATAACGAGGCAGTCGGGCGCGATCACACATTCGGGATCAGCACGGACTGCACCATCGCAGGAAATGCTGACAAGCAAGGGGACGTTGAGTGTCTACAGAGGCAGCGGCAAAGATCATGGTGATCGATGACAGTCAGACCATCCGGCGCACGGCGGAAACGCTGCTGGCAAAGGAAGGGTTCACTGTCTTTACGGCTCAGGACGGATTCGAAGCCCTCGCGCGCATTGCTGATCACCAGCCAGACCTTATTTTCATTGACATCATGATGCCGCGGCTGGACGGCTATCAGGCCTGCGCCCTGATCAAGGCCAATCCCCGCTATGGCAAGACACCGGTGATCATGCTGTCTTCCAAGGACGGATTATTTGACCGCGCGCGGGGCCGGATTGTGGGTTCGGATGCCTATCTGACCAAGCCGTTCACGCGCGATGAACTACTCGGAGCCGTGCGTACCCATCTCAAGAAATGAGTAAAGAGCTGCGCTCGCTGCGCGCCCAGCCGTTTCAGCTCCTCCTGGAGCTTGATCGGCGTCTGCGCGCAATGCACGCCGATGGCGGACAGGCCGGCGCCAATATCTGGCAGGGCCTGGCGTTTCGCCACGGGCAGCGATGGATCGTCGCACCCAAGGAAGATGTGCGCGAAGTCATCGCCGTGCCGCGCACCAGCCGCGTCCCCAATGCCCGGCCCTGGCTGTGTGGCGTGGCCAATATCCGCGGCAAATTATTGACCCTGATTGATCTGGGCCGGCTGTTCGGAAACGAAAGCAGCGCCGCCGCCAATCGCAACGCCCGGGTGCTGGTCCTGAACTCGGAGTTGTCGCCAGTCGGCTTTCTGGTGGATGAAGTAGCGGGCTACCGGCAGTTCACGGTGGGAGAACAGGCTGCTCCGAAGCTCGCGGAAGGCGACACCATGAAGCCCTTTGTCCTCGGCGGCTTCCAACGCGAAGGCCGCCCCTGGCTGGTGCTGAGCCTGCACCAGTTGGCCAGCTCAGAGCTGGTCCGCCGCGGAGGATGGTGAGATGAGCCCGGCCCCAGACCAACAAGACCTGCAAGCCGCTTCTGTGGGCATGCACTGGGTGCACGGCGAACTCGAGCAGAACCTGCAGCTGGCTACCAAGCTGATCGAGCAGTATGCCGAGACGCGAAAGAAGCAATCCGAACTTCTCTACAAGGCAGAAGGCTATCTGCAGGAAGTTCGTGGCGTTGCCATTCTGGTTCGCGCCTACGGTCTTGCGCTTCTGGCCGAAGAAATGCGCCAGACCTTGCGGGACATCATTGCCGAGAAGATCAGGGAGCTTGATCCCGCCTATTCAGCGCTCGGCAGCGCCTGCGTACAGGCCGTTGATTACCTTGATCTGCTGCGCGTTGAAGGCAATGACAGCGCCCTGATCCTGCAACCCGTGGTCAACGAGTTGCGGCTGGCGCGCGGGCTCAGCCTGCTGACAGAAGACGACCTCTTTGTCGCCCAGTTCCGGGTGCTCGGTCTCAAGGTGCGGCACACGCCGCCAGCGAGTCCGCAGAAGCGCCTCAAGGAAGAAGCGGCACGCCTGTCGCCAGCGTTCTCGGCGTCCCTGCTGGCCTGGTTCAAGGAACAGGATGCCAGTCAGGCGATGTCGCGAATCGGCCGAATCAGCGAGCTGCTGGCGGCATCGAGCATGCATGTCGATATGCACCAGCTTTGGCGGACCGCCGCCGCCTGTATCGAGGCTTTGCTGTCGGGTTCCCTGGAGCAGTCTCTGGAGGTCAAGCGGCAGTTCGGTCGGGCCGGGCAGTTGATCAAGATCATTGCGTCCGAAGGCGAGGTCGCCGCCATCCAGAAGATGAGCGATGTGTCGCTCAGACTACTGTTCTACGTGGGTCGCGCGCAGGCGCGCGGGCCACGCGTCAGCAGTCTGCGAGAAGCGCTTCATCTAGAACGCTGGGTGCCCCGGGTAGAGCAGGTAGAAGCAGCGCGCGGGCGCCTGCGCGGCGCCAATACCGACCTTCTGGAAAAAGTGGTCGAGGAGCTGCGATCGGATCTGTCTGAGGTCAGGGTCAGCATTGATCTGGCGATCCGATCCGGTGCCAGCCCGGACGAGTACGAAAATACCGCGAAACGACTCAAGGGCGTGGCGGATACGCTGATGGTGCTTGGTCTGTCCGCGGAAAGTGAGGCCTTGGCCGAACCCCTCGCGGCGCTGGGCCGGGGGGCTGAGGCAGGAGCCGATGTCTGGGAGCATTGCGCAACTTCACTGCTGCAGGTGGATCTGTCGCTAGAAGCCGCTCTGTATCGGCAGTTGCAGGCAGTACCGGCAGCGGCATCCAGTACAGCTCCAAAGGCACCAAGCGCAACCGCGTCAATGGCTGCGGCCGACCTGCGCTCCGGACGACTCGCCGTCCTGCGTGAATCTCTGGTGGATATAGCCAGAACGAAGGCGCACATCGATACTTTCCTGAAAGCGGGTGATCGTTCCGGACTGGCTGATACGGCGCGACTGCTCTACGAGGTCGGCGCCGGACTGCGCATGCTCGACATGGAGTCGGCAGAGCAGAGCGTGGGGCTGATCTGTGAATACCTGCAGGGCGATGCGTTTGCCGATATCGCGCAAAACCCCAAACAGGCCAATGTTTTCGCGGATGCCATTGCCGCACTCGAGTATTTCCTGGAATTCGTGCGCGACGAGTCGCCTGGGCAGGAGCAGGCTCGAATTCAGTTGTCGCAGAGAGCGCAGGCTCTGAGTACAGAGACTGTGGCGGATTCGGACCTCAGCAGCGATGAGGCATCTCCAGTCGAACCCGCAACTGAGCCTTCATCGTCGAAGCAGACTGAGGAAGTCCCCGAACTGCAGATCGAGGATCAGGTTTCGTCTCAAGCGGTCAGTGAGGCACAAGATCCGGTTGATGCTCCAGCCAGCGCTGAGGCAGAACCTGAAGCCTTCTCTCTGGAGTTGGTGGATTACGTTGCCCCCGAGGATGCATCTGAGGAGCCGCCTGCGCCGTCCGAAAAACCTGAATACGACCCATTGCATGGCGCGCCCGCCGGCGTTGGTTCAGAACTTGAATTGCAGGACGATGCTGACACCGCCGCGGCGGACGATGACGCGCCAGCCGATGATTCGGTGCCAGCTGGATCAGGCGGTCGCGATGAGGTGATCGAACTCTCGGGCGATTCCCTGCCAGAGCCTGAGACGGATGAAACACCTGAGCAGGCAGTGAGCGCCGCTCTGGCTGATGCCGACCAAAGCACGACCGCCAGCGCGGACGCGTCAGCCGAGCCGGAAGCGGGCATGGACCCGGAGATTCGCGAAATCTTCATCGACGAGGCCGGCGAAGTGCTCGAAACCATCCAGGCGGCACTGCCTGGCTGGCAACGTCAGAGCGATGACCGCGCCATGATGACAACCATCCGCCGCGGCTTTCACACGCTCAAGGGCAGCGGGCGCATGGTGGGCGCACACGATTTCGGGGAATTCGCCTGGGAAATCGAGAACCTTCTCAACCGTTGTCTTGACCAGACCCTTGAGGTCAAGCCGGCCATCATGCGGATCGTCGAAGATGCCATCGGCCTGATTCCGGCAATGATCGAGGCGTTCAAGACATCCGGCGAGACGCCGCCTGAGGCGCGTTTGCTGGCAGAACGGGCGCGCAGTCTGACAGCGCCCGAAAGCGATGATGCCGAAGAAGAGCTGGAGGCTGTATTCCGCACGGACGCGCTGGCGCGCCTGCAAATGGTGCTGCGCTGGATAGGTGATCAGAGCGCCGAAGCCGATGAGCACAGTATTCCTGATCCGGTGGTGCGTGCCTTCCACACCTTGCGCGGCGCTGCGATGGCCATTGGCGCCGAGTCCATTGGCCAGGTCTGTGGTGCCATCGAAGATTATCTGGATGACCTGATTCGAGACCATGCCCTGCTGGGCCGAGAGGGTCTGGCAGCACTGGACGAATGCGGTACTACGCTCAATCTCTGGATCAGTCGATTCGAAAACGCAGATGCCGAGCAACCGGATGCGCAGGCGCTACTGGACCGCATCGGCGGCTTGCACAAGGCCATCCAGAGCCAGGACGAGGACGAGAATGATGAAGATCGGCAGATGGCCGAAGTCTTCGCCTTCGAAGCCCTGGATCTGGTGCAGAAATTTGAAACCGATGCCAATGCCTGGGCCAATGCAAATGGCAAGACGCAGCATGCGCGCGCGCTCAAATCCACCATTCATACGCTCAAGGGTGCGGCGGCCATGGCCGGATGCGCGCCAATCGCTGCGGTTGCACAGGCGCTCAACCTCCGCCTTGGCGACATGCTGGATTCCGGCAAGCCCGAAGCCGGATTCTTTGAGGCCCTGAACCGGATCATCGAGAATCTTTACTCGCTACTGGATGATTTCCGCGCCGGGAAGCTGCAGGGCGATGGCATGGAGTGGGTCGAGCAGGTCGCCGCTCTGGACAACTTCGCACCGGACCCGGATTCGGCATCGGAAACCAGTGACCAGCCGCTCGATTTTGCTGAGTCCATGAGCGCGCAGGATGCCGAGACCCTGTATCTGTTCCTGAGCGAAGTCGGCCCGCTCATGGAGACACTCGAATCCAACGCTACCGTCGTCGCCGAACGTCCAGATGATCGTTTTGTGTCTGGCGAGTGGTTGCGTGCGCTGCACACTGTCGAGGGCAGTGCGCGCATGGCCGGTTTCACGGACATTGGCGAGCTGGCGCATCGTCTGGAAGCGGCAAGCGAGTCGGCCGCTTCGTCGCATGGAAACCGCGAACTGTTTGCCAGACAGGTCGCCAACGGCATCGACGGTCTGCACCAGCTGATTGATGAAGCCAGAGCACACCGCAGCGGCGCTGCAGGCGAGGTGCTGGCAGGTTTTGATGCGCTCGTGCCGGAAGCTGTTGAAGAAGCCGAAGACGGGGTGCTCGAAGATCTCGAGCCGGTTTCCGATATTTCTGCCTTGCAGGATGAGGCCGCCGGTGCAGAGTCTTCGGATGAAGATTCGGCACAGCTTGTCGAGCCGGAACCTGTGTCTGATACGGAGCCAGAGCCAGAGCCAGAAGCGCCTGTGTCCGACGCCGTCCTGCAGGCGCTCTCGCCCGAATCCGAATCCGATATCGATGATGCTGACCCGGATCTGATCGAGATTTTCGAGCCCGAGGCAGAGGAATTGTTCGAGTCACTGAGTTCCGCGCTGGCAGACTGGCAGGATGAACCGGCCCAGACCGGACCAGTGGCTGAGATGCAGCGCCACCTCCACACCTTCAAGGGCGGCGCCCGCATGACCGGCCTGAACCGGCTCGGAAATGCGGCGCACCGTCTGGAAACCCAGCTGGTCGCTCTGGAAACCTCCGAGCAGCCGGTGACGGCTGCAGATCTGAGCCAGGTGGCTGGCGGTCTGAATCTGTTGCGCCAGCTGTACTCGGAAAGGCTGCAGCCAAAACCGCCAGCGCAAGTGCCGGTGGCAGCGGCCCAGGAGCACGCAGAATCTGAGGCTTCAGCAGGCCAGGTTGCGAACCCGGATACGCCTGATCCCGAGCTAATTGAAATATTCGCCCCGGAGGCGCAGGAGTTGCTGGAGTCGCTGCAGAGTGCGCTGAGCGATTGGCAGCAGACGCCTGATCACCTCCAGCACGCTGGCCTGATGCAGCGCGACCTGCATACCTTCAAGGGTGGTGCCCGCATGAGCGGGCTGCGCCGGCTCGGTGATGCTGCCCATGCGCTGGAGACCCAATTGGTCGCGCTGGGACGCGATGCCAGCCTGGTGGACGCAGAATCCCTGAGAGTCATCAGCAAAGAGCTCGACGAGCTCCAGCAGCTGTACGAGTCAAGCCGTAAACCCACCCCCGCTGCGGCCCCGGCCCAGCCGTCGGCTGGAAGCCCGCCCGAAGCTGAGGCGACTTCGACGCCGGCAGAGCAGCTGCCGACAGTTTCGCCCTCCAGTGCCGTAGAGGTCGCCGGCAGCGCGTCGGATGAACTGCCGCAAGTCTGGGATCAGAAGCTGTTCTGGCGACCAGAAGGCGAAGCGGCTACACCCAGTGAGCTGCGCCGGGAAGCCGTGCGAGTCCCGGTGGAGCGGCTTGATGCCATGCTCAACCAGGCTGGCGAAATATCCATTTTCCACTCCCGCTTGGAAGAGAATCACGCCACCTTCGGCACCACGCTGGGAGAGATGGAGCAGACCATCACGCGCATCCGCGAACAGTTGCGGATGATGGAAGTCGAAACCGAGGCGCAGATTGCAGCACGCGGTTTTGCTCGTGGTGCCAGTGACGCGGATGACCGCTACGAGTCTGAGTTTGATGCGCTTGAAATGGACCGCTACTCGCGCATGCAGGAGTTGTCACGTGCGCTTGCCGAATCCGTCAGTGACCTGGGCTCGCTGCACAATACGCTCGATCATTCCGGGACCGAAGCCGAAGCCCTGCTGCAACAGCAGGGGCGCATCAACAACGAAGTGCAGCAAGGCTTGATGGGGACCTTGATGGTGCCGTTCTCTCGCCAGGTTCAGCGCCTCTCGCGCGTGGTGCGCCAGACTGCGGAGCAGAATGGAAAGGCGGCGCGCGCAGAATTCAGCGGCGCTGACAGCGAGCTGGATCGCAATGTGCTGGAGCGCATGACGGCGCCGCTCGAGCATCTGCTGCGCAACTGTGTCGTGCATGGCATTGAGGAGCCTGCGCAACGCAAGAAGGCAGGCAAGTCAGAGTCCGGCATCGTCAATATTTCGCTGAAACGAGAAGGCTCTCAACTGCTCATCGAAGTTCAGGACGATGGCCGAGGGCTGGATTTCAAGTCGATCCGGGCGCAGGCCGTCAAACGCGGCTTGATGCGTGAGGATGCTGAAGTGACTGATGAAGACCTCGCCCGATTCGTCTTTGCACCGGGTTTCTCCACTGCCAAGGCGCTGACGCAGGATGCGGGTCGCGGTATTGGCATGGACGTGGTCGCCGCGGAGGTCAAACAGCTCGGCGGCACCGTGGATCTGTCATCGCAAACCGGTCGCGGTGCGCGCTTCAGCATTCGTTTGCCGCTGATGCTTGCGGTATCGCAGGCGCTGGTGGTGCAGGTGGGTGAGGAATTCTTTGCCATCCCCATCGCCTCGGTCGAGGGCATCACCCGCGCGCCGCGCGAGGCACTCGAAGAAATGATGCAGGACGAAGGACGCACACTGGAATATGCCGGCAACCATTATCAGGTTCGCCGGCTGGCCGAGCTGGTGGGCCTGCCCGCGGTGACCCGCAAGGACCTGCGTTCTGTTCCTGCCATTCTGATGCGCCTGGGCAGCGCCGTCGGGGGTGCAGAGCGCCGTGTTGCGGTGGTGGCAGACCGCCTGATCGGCAATCGCGAAGTGGTATCCAAGGCGGCTGGCCCGGTGCTGGGTTCTGTCGCCGGTATCTCGGGCGCCACGCTGATGGCCGACGGGCAGGTCATGCTGATCCTGGATGTGCCAGCCCTGATCCAGGAAGCGGTACGCCGCCGTCTGGGGGACGAGGCAGCTGCAACCCAATCGGTCGTCGAGGATGCGCCGCCCATGATCATGGTGGTTGATGACTCCATCACCATTCGCCGCGTGACCGAGCGCCTCTTGAGCCGCAAGGGGTACCGGGTGATTACCGCGCGCGACGGCGTGGACGCCATGGCGACCTTGCAGACGGAAACGCCTAACGCGGTGCTGCTGGATATCGAAATGCCGCGCGCCGACGGTTTTGAAGTTGCGGCCTTCATTCGCAATACGCCGCGTCTGGCCGACATGCCGATTTTGATGATCACCTCCCGGTCAGGTGACAAGCATCGAGAACACGCGCGTCAGATCGGCGTCGACAAATACCTGATCAAGCCCTTTCAGGAGGAGCAGCTGCTGTCGGAGTTGCGTGAGGTTCTGACGGCCAGCGAGGAGCGCAACGCGTGAGCGATACCGTATTTGCCCTGTTGATCCTAATCAAGGACGACTATCTGCTGCTGCCCAATGCGGCGGCGGCAGAGGTTGCCGGGCTTGAGAACTTTGAAGCCCGGGCCAGAGACGCGCAGAAGTGGATCGCCGGCTGGTACAGCAGCGCTGAACGTCGAATTCCAGTGCTGTCGTTTGAAGCGCTGGCGGGCGGCCGCTGCGCCGAACCGGGAAAGCGCGGCCGAATCGTCATTATCAATCCTCTGGGTCAACGCATGGCTAGCGGCGGTTTCGCCATTCTTGCCCAGGATCAGCCGCATCTTGTCTCCCTGACCAAGGCCTCGGTCAGTCCCAGCAAGCTGCGTGATGCAGACTCTGACGAACTGGTCCTTTCGCGGGTCCGGGTCAACGACAAGGACGCCATCATTCCGGATCTGGAACACATCGAAGCCCAGCTCAGCGGCCTGGCCTGACCGTATTCTTCATGGTCGACGGGCGATGCGGACATCGCCTCAAACCGGCGCAGGCACTACAATCTGCGCCCCGATCTTCAGCTTGCAGCGCCAACTGGCATCACCGGCGCGCCTGGCAGGGGTTTCGGCAGTTCGTATTACCAGCTCGCATCAGGGATTCACCATGACTTTTGTTGTTACCGAAAACTGCATCAAGTGCAAATACACCGACTGCGTAGAGGTTTGCCCGGTCGACTGCTTTCACGAGGGTCCCAACTTTCTGGTTATCGACCCTGAGGAATGCATTGATTGCACCTTGTGTGAGCCCGAGTGCCCGATTGATGCCATCAAGGCTGAGGATGACCTCAAGGAAGAGGACACGCACTACCTCAAGCTCAACGCGGAATTGTCGCTGGCCTGGCCCGTCATTACGGAGCGCAAGGACGCGCCGCCGGATGCCAAGGACTGGGAAGGCAAGCCCGACAAACTGAAATTGCTCGAGAAGTAATTTCCGCACAGCACCGATTGAATCGGAACACAGGAATGCAGCCTTGCATGACCCTGTGCTCCGAGTGTGAGCCACGGCGTGTCGGCTGAAGCCGGGCATCCTGTACCCGGTTCTACCTGGGTCCTTACCGCCAACGAGCGGCTCGCGCGCATCCTGCGCGAGGAAGTCAATCTCCGCTTTTCCGGCAGTGGCGCTCAGGTGTGGGAAATGCCTCAGATTGCACCTTTTTCGCGCTGGTGCATCAATCTCTGGTCATCCAGCTGGCCGACCGGACAGCTGCTGAGCGTGACCCAGGAACTGGTGCTCTGGCGCGAGGCAGTGGAGCGTGACGAGGCTGGTGCTGGCCTGCTTGCACCCATTGCCGCCGCACGCGAAGCCCGGCGCAGCGACCAACTGGCGCGTCGCTATGGCATTGCAGTACATGCCAGTGACCCGCGTATTAGTCAGGAGGAGCATCAGGCTTTCTGCCGCTGGCGCAAGCACGTCAAGCAGCGACTTTCCGAGAACGACTGGCTGACCGCCGCCGACATTCCATCCGAGTTGGCGAAGTTGATTGATGCGGGTGCGCTGGCGGTGCCCACGCGCATCGAGCTGGTGGGTTTTCTGGAGCCTCTGCCGGCAGCCGAAGAGGCCGTGCTGGACGCCCTGAACCGACGCGGCACTCAAGTTATCATGCGAGGCCAGCCGGACGAGCCGCCGTCCAACATTCAGCGCACGCTGCTCGCGGATGAGCAACAGCAATTACGCCATGTCGCGGTGCTCCTGCGCGACACGCTGTCGGCCTGTGCAGACCATCAGCAGATACCACCGCGAATTGTCGTGGCTGTGCCTGATCTGGAAGGACGTCGCGCGGCCTTGGACAGTGTGCTGCGCGAACTGCTCGCACCTTGGTCCTTGCGTGGTGATCGGGTCTTGCCGTGGCGGTGGGAGCGCGGGCCCAGGCTGACCCGGCAGGCGCAGCTCGATGTGATGCTGGCCATTCTTCAGTTGCAACTGACCGACAATGCACCGGCCCTGATCAGCCGTGTGCTTCTCTCGTCCAGCCTCTGGACTGATCAGCAACGCATGCAGACCGCGCGCAGGGACTACGCGCTGCGTGACGAGGGCTTTCCGAAGCTGGCCTTGCGCAAAGTGGCCGAAGATCTTGATGCCGCTTTGGCAGATCGGTTCACACAATTAGCGACCGAACTTCAGGCTGCAGCTTCGCGAGCACTTCCCAGCCAATGGGCAGACCATTTTCGTCGATGCCTTGCGGCCATGGACTGGCCCGGATCACAGACGCTGGATTCTCTGTCCTACCAGGCTGTGCAGGCAGCACGTGACTTGCTGGAACGCCTGGGTACGCTCGATGCGCAGTTGGGCAAGGTGCCGCGCGCGAGTGCGCTGGACTGGTTGCGCGAACTTGCAGAATCAGTGAGTCAGGATGCGCGCGTCGAACATCAGCAACCCATCCTGATCACATCAATCGAAGACGCGGCAACCCTGCCCAGTGATCTTCTGATTGTGCTGGATGCCAACACTGCGCAGATTCCCGCCAGAGTGCGGCCACTGCCCTTGCTGCCGGTAAGCATGCTGCGCGAAGCCGGTGTGGCGCAGGCAAGTCCGGAACAATGGCTGCAACGCTGGCAGGGCTTGATTGCCGGGCTGATGTCCTCGTGCAGAGACATTCACATCTGCAGCGCACAGGTCGATTCAAGCAATGCGCAGCTTCTGCCGTCGCTGCTCTTTGGCAGTCTTGAAGATTGGAGACCTGAGCTGCTCGAAGAGCGAATCGGCACAATAGAAGCGTCTCTGTCTGATAGTGAGACGTGCTGCATGACGCCAGAACATGATCCTGTGCCTGCAGTTGATGCGCAGGAACTGGGCGGGCTGCGGGCGCACAGCGGTCTGTTCAAGGATTGGTTTGAATCGCCATTCTTTGCGTTTTGTCGCCACCGCCTGGGCATCACTGCATTGCCCGAAGTACCGCGCGGTCTGGACAGTCGCGTACAGGGCAATCTGATTCATGCCGTGCTGGAAGATTTCTGGCGTCAGCCCGATAGCAGTGCTGCACTCGAAGCTCTGGGCGAAGACGGCGTCCGCACCCTGCTCGATCAGATTCTGGTCCGACAGGTTCAACGGCTGATGCCGGATGTCGCCTTTGGCCCCGCGACGATTCGTCTGGAAACGGAGCGATGCCGCTCGATTGTCCTGCAGTGGCTGGCACACGAGCGTAAGCGCCTCGATGCATTTGAGGTGGTTGGGCGCGAAGTGGAGGCGAATCCGGTCATTGCCGGGCTGCCGCTACGCCTGCGACTGGATCGCATCGACCGGATTCGCACCTCGCTGGGCGAGCGCTGGCTGGTCATGGACTACAAGACCGGCCGCGAAGCCAACACACGGGGCTGGAAGGCTGAGCGCATGAGCGAGCCTCAGTTACCGCTGTATGCCAGTCACGCTGCCTTGCAGCTCGATGGCATGACGCAGGTCAACGGCATCTGCTTTGCACACCTGCGAGACGGCCATCCTGCTCTGGTTGCCATGACCGATTGGCGCAAGCGCTTGATCGAAGATCCGCCTGCCGATATGAGCGAGAACTGGCAATCGGATATCGAACGCTGGCAAAGACAACTTGAACAGGCTGCGCGTGAATTTCTTCAGGGCGTGGCCTGGCATCACAGCGGGGTGAATGCGCGTTCTTTCAACGCAGATCTGTTGCTGCTGACGGCGCAGGATCTGGCGGAAGAAGAATCTGGAGAGTCGCAGTGAGCGCAAAAGCACTGCCAGACGCGCAGGCGCGACTAGATGCGCTGTCGCTCGACGTGCACGCGCTGGTCATGGCGCCAGCGGGTTCAGGCAAGACCGGCTTGCTGGTGCATCGCATGCTGCGTGCACTCGCGGTGGTTGACGTGCCTGAAGAAGTCGTCGCTATCACCTTCACGCGTAAAGCGGCGGCGGAGGTCAGCACACGTGTACTGGAAATCCTGCGCGACGCGGCGGTTGCTGTGGAAGAGCCCGGCTCTGAACACGAACGTGCGCTGCTGATCAGCGCACGGGCGGTGCTGCAACGGGATCGTGAAAAGGACTGGCAGTTGCTGGCCCATCCGGCGCGCATCAATGCGCTGACCATTGACGCTTTCTGCGCGCAGCTGGGCGCACAACTGCCCCTGTTGTCTGGCCTAGGCGGCAGCATCGCGATCAGCGACGATGCTCGCAGCCTGTATCTGGATGCCATCACGCGCCTGTTCGACGAGATCGAGGATGCCTCGGTTCCGCAGCAGGATCGCGATGCGCTTGCGCGCGTTCTGCGACTCAGCGGTAACCGGCTGGACAGACTCATCGAACCCTTGTCGACCTTGCTGGCCAGTCGTGAGCAGTGGCTGTATGCCGCCGCTGCTCAGGACGAACAGGACTGGCGTACTAAAGATGCCCAGGCGCTGGAGTCCCTGGTAGGGCAGGTCATGCAGGAGTTCAACGACGTCATCGATGCGCAGGAAAGAGAAAGCCTGATCAGCGCGTTTCGCGAAGCTGCTGCGCATGCCCCGGCGATGCAATGGGCGCAGGACCTCCAGCATTGGCCGCAGGACGATCAACACAGCTTGCAGAAGCTGGCTGCCAGTTTGCTCACAGGTGATGGCAAGCTTCGCAAGAAGGGCGGGATCAACAAGACTAGTGGATTTCCGCCCAAGTCTGCGTGCAAGGCGCAATTCCAAGCTTTTCTGGAAGGTCGTGAGGGCGACGACGAACTGGAGGCCAAGGCGCTGGCCATGTGTCAGGTGCCCGACCCGGATCTGCCCGCTGACATGCACGAATTGCGCATGTGCTGGCTGCGCGTATTGCGTCGCCTGGCTGCGCATCTGCGGGTGATATTTGCATCCGCCGGACAAGCGGATTTCGGTCAGTTGGCGCAATCCGCACTGCAGGCGCTGCGGCCTGAGGGCAGCTATGGCGACGCCTTGTTGCAGGCAGATCACCAGCTCCGCCATCTGCTGGTCGATGAGATGCAGGACACCAGCGAGACGCAACTTCGACTGATCGAAAGCCTGACCGCATCGTGGACGCCTGGCGATGGTCGCTCCCTGTTTCTGGTGGGTGATCCGCAGCAGTCCATCTACGCTTTCCGCAAGGCGGAGGTTCGCCTGTTTCTCAAATTGTGGGACCGTGCACAACTCGGCGAGCTGGTCTTGAGCCGGCTACGGCTGAGCGCGAATTTTCGCAGTGAACCGGCCGTTGTTGAATGGTTCAACACCGCGTTTGAACGCGTTTTTCCGGATCGTGCAGATGAGCAGCGCGGGGCGGTGGCCTTCACCTCCAGCGTTGCGCTACGTGCACCGAGCAGCGACGAAAGCGGAGTGTCGGTTCATCTATTCAGTCATCCCGGTGAAGAGGCCGTCGCCGCGGCGACGCGCGCCGCAAGTCTGGTCAGTGAGCAGGCGAGTGTGGTCGTTCTGGCACAGACCCGGCGAGCGCTGGAACCGGTCATCCGGGCTTTGCGGGCTCAGGGTCTGACGCCGCATTGCCAGGACATTGACCCACTTGCTGCGCTGCCGGAAGTGCGCGATGTCATGGCCCTGGCACAGGCGCTGTGGCATCCGCAGGATCGCCTGTCCTGGGCCGTGTTGCTGCGTGCGCCTTTTGTCGGGCTGTCCTGGTCACAGATGCTGCGCATCTCGGTGGGGCGGCACAAGAGCGCCTGGCCGGAACGCATTGCCGCCGCACTTGATGAGCAGCTTCTAGACGATGAGGGGCATCAGCGCCTGCTCCGGCTGATGAATGCGCTGCAGTCCACTGAGGCAACGAGTTCGATCCGCGAAGACCTTGCCCTCCGGTGCGAGACGATCTGGCATGAGCTGGCGGGTCCGGCTTGTTGCAGTCGCGCAGCACTGGATGATGTGCGGCAGGCCTTTCAGTGCTTGCGTGAAGAGACACGCGGAAGCGGCATCCGGGATATTGAGGGCCTCCGGCGAAAACTGGAAAAGCTCTACGCCGCACCACGCGCGGGGCAGGTCCAGCTGATGACCATCCACAAGGCCAAGGGCCTGGAGTTTGATCATGTTCTGCTGGTGGGGTGCAACGCGCGAACGCGCAGTGAGGAGCGGCCGGTCCTGCACTTCGGAGAACTGGGGCAAGCTCAGCTGCTGGTGCCGAAACCTGACGAAGCCTGGCCGGAAGATCACGCAGGTCACCGGGCGTTCAATTATTTGCATGCGCTGCATGTGGCTTCACGACAGAACGAGCGGCTTCGGGTGCTCTACGTGGCCATTACCCGTGCCAAACGCACTGCGGATTTGTTCCTGAGCGCAGAGCAGGACAAGGACGGCAACCCGCGCCTGCATGCCCACTCCTTTGCCAGCCTGCTGCAGCCGATCATTGGCGAGACAATCACCACGCATTTTGCACAGTTGGCCCCTGCAGCCGCGACATCCGGAATCAATGAGGCGCCGCCGATCGCGCCGCGTCTTCCATTGAATGTGCAGCTGCCGCAGGAGAGCGGCCTGTATCGTCCGCAGGAAGTGCGCACTTTGCGGCCCAGTGAAGCGGTATTGCGAGAGCAGGCAGCAGAAGATCAGCAGGGCGCTGATGACGGCAATCTCTATGCGCAGTTGCTGGGCACGCTCTACCACGAAGCCATGCAGCGCATTGCCGAAGAGGGCATGGATAAGTGGACTGACGCAGGCAGCTCCCGGCGCAAGGCCATGAGCGCAGGTCTGCGCCGACGAGGAATGCCCGAGCCGCAGGTCGACGGCGCGGTGGATCGGGTGATTGCCCTGCTACGCAGAACGCTCGATTCCCCTCATGGACAATGGCTGCTCAAGCCCAGGGCTTGGGCGCGATCGGAATATCCCCTGGCTGGCATGGACAATGGTCGCTGGATATCCGCCATCGTTGATCGCTGTTTTGAAGATGACGAGGGCGTGATCTGGGTGATTGATTACAAGACCACCTCGGAGGCAGTGCCTGCAGAACAGGTCGAGACTTACGCCGAGAATGCGCGGCGTCAGTACCAGCCGCAGCTCGCGCGCTACGTGGACATGCTCGGCAAACTGAGAGCCGGAAAGACGGTTCGTGGTGCCTTGTATCTGGCGGAAACCGATCAACTGGTAGAGGTTGCGGCGACTACGAGCTGATCAGGGTTTGTGCGGCTGGGCCAGATATTCGTGCGTGTGCATTTCATGTAGCCGTGACAGCGTTCGCTTGAACTCGAACGCAGATTTGCGACCCGTGTAGAGCTGATCGAGGGGCACTGCTGCGGCAATCAGCAGTTTCACGCCACGGTCGTAGAATTCGTCGACCATATTGACGAAACGGCGCGCCGGGTCTTCCTTCTCTTCGTTGAGTTCCGGCACCTTCGAGACAATGATGGTGTGATGCTCCAGCGCGAGCTCGATGTAGTCAGCCGCCGAACGCGGGCCATCACAGAGTTCGCTGAATTCAAACCAGGCAATGCCATCGGCCAGATGCTTGACCTGCAGCGAGCGCCCCAGAATTTTCAGCTGAACATTGTGTGCGCCAGGTTCTGGCGCTATTTCCTGAAAGGCAGACTCGAGCTTTTCGTCCGCGTCATCGTCACTGGGAAAGTGATAGAGCGGGGCGCGGGTGAGGGCGCGCAAGCGGTAATCCGTGCCGCCATCGACGTTCAATACCAGAGTGTTGGACTTGAGCATATCGATGGCCGGAAGGAAATTGGCGCGCTGAAGGCCGTCCTTGTAGAGCACGTCCGGTGCACAGTTGCTGGTCGCAACAAGGGTGACGCCGTGTTCAAAGAGTGCCTTGAAAAGGCGGCCCAGGATCATGGCATCTGCAATATCCGAGACGTGAAATTCGTCAAAGCAGACCACGCGAACCTTGCGTGCCAGTGCATCGGCAACAAACTTCAGTGGATCCTGAACATCCGGATGCTTGCGCCGCCGTGCATGCACATCGAGCAGAAATCGATGGAAATGGGTGCGCAGCTTGTAGGGCGTATCCAGGCTTTCGTAAAAAGCGTCCATCAGGTGGGTCTTGCCCCGGCCAACACCGCCCCACATGTACAGACCCTTCACGGCGGGCCAGTCCCTTCGGCGGCTTACAAAACGCTTCTTCGGCGGGTTTGCACGCAACTGGTCGTGAATATTCTGCAATGCATCCACTGCGGCTGACTGTGCGCTGTCAGCCACGAATCCGGTTGACGCCAGATCGGCCTCATAGCGTTCGCGCGGTGACAGTTTGCCGCGACTCATGCGATTTCTCCGGCTTGCGCCACCAGCGCCAGGTCTGGTTCGCCGCAGATTGGCGAAATCGCCGCGCGTGCGGCATCGCTCAATTGCGCCGCATCCTGGTTGACGGGAATAGCCGGACACATCTCGATTTCGATCGGACTCCAGCGCGGCAGAATGCTGCCGGACCCGAAGAATCGTCTGGTTCCGCGAATGCAGACAGGGAGTACCAGGGCACCGCCCTTGGCAGCGATCATGAACGCCCCTTTCTTGAAGGGCATCAGGCCGGGTTCGGCCACAAAGGTGCCCTCGGCAAAGATCGCCAGCGACTGCCCTTGCTGGACCCGGCGAATCAGATCGCGCGTTTGGTTGGCGCCCTGACGCGGGGAACTGCGATTGACAAAGGTGACCCCCATGCGACGGATCACCAGCCCCACATAGGGCCAGCTCGCTGCGCCGTCTTGCACTACAAAAGTGAATCGTGCGGGCAGCGCAGAGGTCAGGACGACGCCGTCGATGTAACTGGCGTGATTGGAAACAGCGACGCAGACGCCGTCCGGTACGTTCTCCAGACCTTTGATTCGCATGGGAATCCCGATGCATAGCAGCGCGATGCGCACGCCGATGCGGCCGATGAACCGACGGATGGGCAAGGTCGGGCCGAGAATGACCAGAGGACACACGATGATAAAAACCACGACCCCGAAGATGATCAGGGACACCAGGCCATAGAGTGTTTCGATGATGCGAAGGAACATGCTGAACTGGGAGCGAAGCCGGCGGGACACGCGGCGAATCGCGCATTATCCAATTTTGGCCGTGCCAGCGCCGAATCAGCGTTGAATTCCGGTGTGTGCAGGCTTTGGAGCAGCTTCTTGCTGCGGCATCACTTGAGGTGGTGCTTGCGTTAGTACAGGAACGCGCAGTCTTGATCCCGAGTGCAACTCAGAGCGTCGAGGGAGTCCCGCGGTAGTGACTTGCCGGTGAGGTGAGCCTTACCCAACAGGCAGACCCTGCCCGGAAGAACTTCAGGCGTTGGGAATCCCGAAATACATGAGAACGCCGATGGCGGCACAGGCAATCAGGATTCGAAGGCTTTCGATGTAGGGGGTTATTCGGATCATCTGCTTCACTCTGGGGTCGCTGAAACTTTCTCTTTTGAGGAATTTTTTAACGTTGTGGCGGTCTCTAAAGAAGACCTCCGCTGGTCGCCTTATCGACACCTTTAGTCTGCTGGTCGTAGATGAAGCGAACAAGACACCTGAGCAGCCTTCCTGTGACAGGCTTCACAGCAAAGTAGACCGAACCTTCCAAAATGAGGCCGTTACAATGCTCAGGCCTCCAAACTCCGGAAAAATTTCATGCGCAACAAATTGGCCCCGCTCATCATCGCCCTGGGTCTGGGTGCCTGTTCCCCGCAGATGCCCGAGTCACAGGATGAAAATGCAGCCGCTGCAGACAAGAAGCCGCAGTCCGCGGTGAAAGTGGATTTGGCAGAAGCCGAGCCGCTTGGCGCAGATCAGCTCGCGGCGCTCCAGGCCAGTATTGCGGAGAACCTGCCGGGGGTTGCGATAGACCATATTCGCTCAACACCGCTGCCGGGCATCTTCGAGATCCAGGCGGGCCTGAACTTCGGATACGTGTCAGCTGATGGCCGCTACCTGATCGAAGGCGATCTCAATGATCTGGAGTCCGGCGTGGCACTGACAGATGTACGCCGACGGGGTGTCCGACACGAAATGTTGGAAAGTGCGGGCGCGGGTCAATCCATCATTTATGCGCCGAAAGAGCCTGCAAAGTACACCGTCACCGTTTTCACCGATATTGATTGCGGCTATTGCCGAAAGCTGCACGAGCACATCGCCGAGTACAACGACGAAGGCATTGCTGTGCGCTACCTGTTCTTCCCTCGCTCTGGCCCGAATACGGAGTCCTTCTACAAGGCAGAGCAGGTGTGGTGCGCAGCGGATCAGCAGGCCGCACTGACCAAGGCCAAGCTCGGTGGCGGTTATAGCGGGAAGAAGGATTGCAGCAACCCTGTCATGCAGCATCTGCAACTGGCAGCGGAACTGGGTATTCGCGGAACGCCCGCTATCTTCCTGCCGGATGGCGAACTGATTCCCGGGTACCAAACGCCGGATCAGCTGGTAAAGATTCTGGAACAGCATCAGCTCGCAGCCGGGCCAGGTTGATCTGACCGTGCTGTATTCAATGATCTCCCGCTGTTTGGCGTTAAGCCTGCTCTGGGGTGCTTTGAGCCCTGCGATGGCCGGCGATGCCGAGCTGGATGCGGTTCGAAAAAAGCTGGCGAAGAATCTGCCGGAAATTGCTTCCGAGCAGGTTCGCCGAAGTGAAGCGACGGGTTTGTACGAAGTACAGAACGGAATGGCCATCGGTTACGTCACCCCGGATGGTCGCTATCTGGTTCAGGGCGATCTGATTGATCTGAAATCACGGGAAGTCATCACCGACAAACGACGTAACCAGTACCGGCTCGACAGCATTGCCAGGCTGGAAGACAGTGCGATCGAGTTTGCGCCGCCGCAGGAGAAGATCCGGCATCGCATCCATGTCTTCGTTGATGTGGACTGCGAATACTGTCGTGATCTGCATCAGGAAGTGCCGGAACTGAACCAGGCCGGTATCGCCGTGGAATACCTGTTCTATCCGCGACGCGGTGAGAATTCCAAGGGATTTGAACTCGCCGAACTGGCCTACTGCTCAGAAGATCACAGTCAGGCGCTCAATCAGATGCTCAATGGCAAGAAGCCCAAGGGCTCGAAGCTTCCCTGCGACAGCCCCGTAGCAGAACATCTTGCGACTGCGCTGGACATTGAAGTCCGCGGCACCCCGATGATCGTGCTTGCCGATGGAAGCATCATGTACGGTTACGTTCCCGCGCAGACGCTCATCGACGTTCTGGACGGCAATACGGCTGAATCCGCACAGCAGGACTGAGTGTTGTCCATTGAGCTGCCAGTGCCATGACGGCACCAGCAGCTCAATCATGCTTGTTACTTTGAGGTGACGCGGTCCGTGATCGGGACGCAGAGGCTGCCGGTGACACCCTTGAAATCAAGCGTCGGGCTGATATCCACAGCGCCGGAATCAATGCCCTTGCGCAGGTTTGCGGCAAAGACTTCCAGCTCTTCAGTTGTTTTCGCTTCAATCTCATAGATCGCGACGAACCCGTGGCTATCGGCGTTGACGCCTGGAAGTACGGTCACGCCCTTCTCGATGCGATAGCGCGTAGCGGACACAACGCCCGGCACTTTCGATACATCCTGAATGTGTTTTTCCGAATACCAGCGATTGAATTCAGCATCCGTGTCGGGGCCGGTGGCATCCGAGAGCACCAGAAAAATTGATCGCACCATGTTTGTCTCCTCTATTGTTTTTGAGTGGCTGAGCCTGAAATCAGGAACTCTGCCTTTTACAAGCCATTGCGCTTCAGCGCGTCTTCTGAGGCAGACATTCTGATCTCACGCAGTATGAATATGGGGCGCGGATGGCCTACCAGAATCGTCCGAGACCGGATGTTCTAAATCGTCTGTACGCCAGCAACGATCGTCAGCCGCCGAAGACGCGTCAGATCAGAAATGAGCGATGCACCACCGACGTCCATCTGATGGCCGCTTGCTCCCTATTGCCGTATGCGCCCGCCGATACAAGATCACCACGCAAGTAGACCGCGTGCCTATTCCATCGCATGTTGATATTGAGGGGTTCACCTTCCGGCCGGACTTCTTCTCGAGCCTCAGTGAAGCTGGATGACCTGGCCTGCGTCCACGCTCAGCACTGCGCCGTTGATAAATGAAGACGCATCGCTGGCTAGCAGCAGAAGCGCGCCATCGAGCTCATCAACGCGCCCCAAGCGTTTCATCGGATGGCGCTCGATGTCAGCCTTGCCGGCATCGGTCTCGAAATAAGCTTCCACCATGTCGGTGAGGAAATAGCCCGGCGCGATCGCATTGCAGCGGATGCCCTTGTCGAACATGTCGCGTGCCATGGATCGAGTGAAGTGATTGGCCGCGGCCTTGAGGCTGCCGTAGACCGGCACGCCGAGCATGACCTGCTCGGCGATGATCGAGGTGACGTTCACGATGGTGCCCGGCTTGCCGGCGTCGATCAGGCGGCGCGAGAAGCTGCGGGATGTGCGCATGATTCCGGAGAAATTGACGTTGATCAGATTTTGCCAACGTTCATCCTCGACGTCCGGGAATAGCCCGAAATCCACCTGGGCGGCGGCATTGATCAGGACATTGATCTGGCCGACGGATTTCTCTGCTTGTTCGAACAGATTCTCAACGCTCTTCGAGTCGCCGACATCAACGCCCACGGCAACGGCGTTGCCGCCGGCTGCCTTGATCTTGCCAACCGTCTCTTCAAGCTTGTCCACGCGCCGCGCGGCGCACACGACCGTGGCCCCGGCATCAGCGAGAACCTGCGCGAACCGCGCACCCATACCGCTGCCGGCTCCGGTAACAAGCACGGTCTTGCCCTTCATGGAAAACAGCTTATCGATATTGGACATGATTTTTTCTCCTGAACCGTGATTTTGATGATTTATTCGCGACGCAGACGCGCGGTGGACCAGGCGCGATCACGCAAGGTCTTTTGCCGCGCTTCTGCTGACACCGCAGGGGTCGAATCCGGGAGAGATTGCTTCAGCTCAGACAGCTTGACGCTGCGTACGCTGGGAATCGGCGTGGAATCCGGTTCGTAGTAGCGAATCGCGAGCAGGCCCTGCACATGACCACCGGCATCCAGCCAGTTCGCGATGCCCGGATCGCTGTGCGAGATCACGGCGCGGAACATGCCATCCTCATCGATCTGCGCCTGATGGCCGTTGAGCGAAGTCTGGCGCAGATGGTAGTCGCGCGCTTCCCAGAAATGGCTGCACAGCTGGATGCTCCAGTAATGCGACTTCGGCAGCTTCACTTCCACAATCAAGGCCTCATCCGGCCCGCACTGATAAATGCCCTTGCCGTACTTGAGTGACTTCCAGCCAAAGTCGATGGTGTCGAACACCATGGAATTCTTCGGCGCGGCGTAGTACGAATTCACCACCTGGGCGAAACGTTTCGGCACGTCGCGGATCCAGTCGCAGAATAGTTCCAGACCATTGTTGATGGCCGAGGTGCTCAGCGCCGGCGGCGGATACACCGCGTTCTCGTTGACGATGCTCATCTGCGCGGGTTGCTCGGTGTTCCAGTCGTAGTAGTACTGACGGAAGATGATGTTGCCGGGGCCTTCGGCCAGCTGCACCCAGTTGCGTGCGCCTTCCGGCCGTTCGCGACTCAGAACGATCTCGGCATGATTGTTCGGGCCCACTTCGCACTGCGGCAGTCGGTCGTGCAGGGTCCAGTCCGCGATGTGTGCGAAGTGATCCTTGCGGGTTTCAATGTCGAACACGCGTGCGGTGCCACGGTTGCCACTGATGCGGTAGACGTTGTCGCCATGCACAGGTGCCCACTGATAGTGACAGTCGGTGGCTGGCAGCCCCCAGTGAATGCGCGTGCTGAGCAGATGAAACAACTGCGGATAGCTGGGGTCAGCAAGTTCCATCGTCATCGGCAGGGCACCGGCGATGATGCGGGTCAGATAACGCACACCTTCTGCGCGGGTCAGGTCATCGGTGACCAGCGGATCGTTCCACACCAGTTGCTCGAGTTCGCCCATAACCTTGACGACTTCGCGCCACACAGTGGGCTCGGTGAATCCATACTGCTGCAGTTGCGTGGTGTTAGGCACTCAGGCTCTCCTTCGAATCTGTTGCGATGAAGCGTTGACGATATTTGGCAAAGCGCTGGTTGATGATTTCCGGTGTATAGCCGTAGTCGTCAGCGGAATAGCTGTATTCGCCCCAGTGATGCTCGGGCTGGCTTTGATTCTTGTCCTTGAAAGCAGCAAGCGCTTCCGGCGAAAGTTCGCGACCCGCGCGTTCGTAGATGCGGCGGATCACGCCCACTACATCACCCACGACTTCTTCAAACTGCACGTCCATGATGCGATCGGAGGGCAGGGTTTCGCGCACCTCCATATAACGATCCAGGGACTTGCCCCAGTACTCCAGCATTTCATCGCCGAGCACCCTTGTGTCCACGTGATCACTGCCGATGCGGCGTGCCTGTTCGATCAGCGAAGCGATAGACGGCAGAATTTTCTGTACGTCACGATGACAGTGCACCAGTACCGCGTCCGGAAAGGTTTCCAGCAAGGTGTCGAGGTGTCCGGAATGTACCGGCGATTTCATGATCCAGGGGCGTGCGCGTGGACCACCCTCCTGCCATTGCAAATATTGCATCTGCGTGTGCAGATGACGGTACATCGGGCGTTGATCACACCGGCTGATGTAGTCGTAATACGTAGGGACACGTGCGAACAGCCAGGAGATCATGCACTCGAAGGAGCCGTGCATGAGGTGCAGTTCTTCGTCGGGTTCCAGGGCTTCGGTGGGGTGACGCGCCATCCAGCCCGGGAACTGGGCCGCGAGCATTTGCTCAACGGCCTGCGCGGCTTCGATTCGGGCCTTTGGCTTGCCCCATTCCTCACCCGGAAAAGGGGCCGGATTGGTGATGCGCCAGTAGTCCATGCGCTGCACCTGCGGATCGGCAGACAGCACGCGTTGCAGCTTGGTCGTTCCAGTGCGTGGCAGGCCGAGCACGATGATCGGCTTGACGATCTTCTCCTGCGGAATCTGCGGATGCACCTTGATATCGCGTACATAGCGCAAGCGGTTGACCAGCAGATTGATGATGCCGCCGTACACCATCATCTCGCCCATGGCATTGAGCTGGGCTTCCCTGGGCAGAGCCTCGACCAGAGTGCTCAGTCCGGTCATGAAATGACGATCACCAAAATCATCGAGACCCGCAGTGGCAGCGGCAGCGGCCAACAGACCATCCACGGTTTTCGGAAGTTGTGCGACCTCTGCGGGCGCGGATGACGCTGAGTCGGACATGGCTCGCTCCAATATTGCTGCTGGTTCTGGGATCAGCGAGGGGCGAGTCTTGCGCTGTGATCGCCTCAGGAATATCGAATTCATCCGCCAAGGCGGTTCAGAATCGTCCGTGACCGCTTGGTGGCCGGCCTACTATGTCAATATTGTCAGCAGAGAGCGCCTCCAGAAAGCGCCGCAGAGAGGAGGGTCAGCCCATGAATGATCTTGCAGTTCCGGCAATTGATGCCTATAGCCAAGCCTGCCGCAGCAGGCCCTCCGTCGTGCGCGACAGCCCCTCCCGCCGCAGGGTTGGCCTGTACGGCTGGCGAACCGGACCAACGAAAGAAGTTCATATTGCGAAGACACGAGAGCTGATTTTGTCGGTTCACCTTGGCGGAGCCAGGCGTGTTCGCGTCTTTACGGAAAACGGATTGAGCGATTCGTTCTCCAATCCTGGCGATATCACCCTGATTCCGGGTGGACAGGCTGTGAGTTACAAGACTGGCGGCGAAGTCGAGTTTGCGACTTTGCACTTCCCGCTGGATGGCTCGCCGTCGATGGACGACCGCGTGTGGGACACACTCTCTGAGGTGCAAGACTGCCTGTTTGCCCTGCACGATGAATACGCAGTATCTAGCGTCAAGACATTAATGAGGGCGTCCTTGAATACAGGAGACCCGGACAGCGTGGCGTACTCGGCATCTCTGTTTGACGCTTTGAGCTGGCACATTGCCCAAATCGTTAAAGAAAGCGCTGCCGAGCGGGTTCACTTGCGCAGCGTACTGACGTCAGCCAGCAACGGACCGAATTTTGATGAAGTCGCGCGACAGATCGAACTGCGGATTGCAGAGAAGCTGACGCTACAGGACCTGGCCGACGTTGCCGGTGTGAGTCGCTCGACTTTTGCGGAACGTTTCACTCAACAATTCGGCTGTTCGCCGCATCGCTACGTCACCCAGCGGCGCATCGAGAAGGCAAAGGTTCTTCTCAGAGAGGGACGCCTAAGTGTCGCCGACATCGCCTACGAAATTGGCTTCAGCGGTCAATCACATTTCTCGACAACCTTCAAAGCCATGACCGGACAGGTTCCGACGGCCTTCGCTGATATTGCCTCGGCAACAAGCTAAACGTCTTTTCACAGGCATAGTTTTCCAAGCCGTAGGCCAGGCCAGTGGCAGCTGAGCCCTGGGGCCGCAGAAGCATTCGAGGGGTAGCTAACGCTTCCAGACGGGCGCACCAACACACGCACCACCGCATACGACGAAGGCTATCTGCGTGCGCAACCAGTGGCTACCCGACTCCATGTTGAAGCTCTGATGCTCAGTCTTCGCGTGTGGCGCTGCGCATGGTGACCCACTCCTCGGCAGAAGTTGGATGAATGCCGATGGTGTCATCGAACTGCGCCTTGGTCGCGCCGGCCTTGAGTGCCACCGCAATGCCCTGAATCATTTCGCCGGCTTCCGGGCCCACCATGTGGGCGCCAAGGACCCGGTCCGTGTCTGCGTCAACGATCAGCTTCATGAACGTGCGTTCCTGATCGTCTGTCAGGGAGAGCTTCATGGGTCTGAAGCGGCTCTCGAATATGTTCAGGCGATGCCCCGATTCACGTGCCTTGTCTTCACTCAGCCCGACGGTGCCGATGGTAGGCAAGCTGAAAACAGCGGTTGGGATAAGCTCGTACTGCACCTGCCGATAGTCTTGCGGCTGAAACAGGCGGCGGGCGAGGGCCATGCCTTCTGCCAGTGCAACTGGCGTGAGCTGCACGCGCCCAATGACATCGCCCAGAGCGGATATGGCCGGGTCTGCAGTCTGAAACGCGTCGTCCACTTCTATGAAGCCGAGCTGGTCCAGCTTTACGGAAGTGTTGTCCAGCCCCAGGTTGTCCAGCATCGGTCGCCGGCCGGTGGCGTAGAAGATGCAATCTGCCTCCAGCTTGCGGCCGTCCTTCAGCGTGGCAGTGAGCGAGCCATCGTCCTGCTTGTCGATGCGTGAAATATCGGTGTTGAACCGCAGATCGATTCCCTTCTCCAGCATCTGGTCACGCAGATGCTCGCGAACACTGGTGTCAAAACCGCGGAGGAACAGGTCGCGCCGATACAGCTGCGTCACCTGTGCGCCCATGCCGTGGAAGATGGACGCAAATTCCACTGAGATATAGCCACCTCCGACGACGATGACACGTCGCGGAAGCTGGTCCAGGAAGAAGACCTCGTTGGACCCGATGGCATGCTCGCTGCCGGGGAATTCCGGGATGTGCGGCCAGCCTCCGGTAGCAATCAGGATATGTGCGGCACTGACGGTCTTGTCGCCCATCCGTACATGGTGGCTGTCCACCAGTTTTGCGTGTTCCTCGAATATCTCCACCTTGTTACTGACCAGCAGCTTGCGGTAGGCCTCGTTCAGACGTGAGATCTCACGATTCTTGTTGGTGATCAGGGTCGACCAGTCAAACACGGCCTCGCCGGTGGTCCAGCCGTAGCTGCGGGCGTTTTCAAAATCCTGCTGGTAGTGCGCGCTGTACACCATCAACTTCTTGGGTACGCAGCCAACATTGACACAGGTGCCGCCCAGATAACGGCTCTCTGCGATACCGACGCGGGCGCCCATCGAAGCTGAGAAACGCGCCGCGCGAACGCCACCGCTGCCGCCGCCAATAACAAAAAGATCGTAGTCGTATTTCATGGGGGTCCTTTATCAATGATGCTCTTGGCTTTGATTGAAGGGTCGCATAAGCGCGGACATGCGTTTGTGACGCTCTTCTTTCTCTGCCGATGCAAGTGACGCGCAGCTGCGATGAAATATTTCCCAATTATGGCCGGAAGCTTCGAACAGAGCTGAAAAGGCCGGGACCCATTCGTCATACAGGCCGAAGGGGAGCAGCGTTGCATTGTTCAGGTCCTGTGCAATCCATGCGGCGTAGGGATCTGCCCCGCTCCAATGTTCCTCGCGCAATGTCTGGTAATCGGTGCGCAACTGCGCAAACACGGCCTGTTTGCGTGCTCGCATGGTTGGCTCATCCAGTGGCATGGCATAGATCGACGCCAGGGACTTGCGGGCTTTGAGCACGAGTTGCGTGAACTGTCGGCTGCGCTCTCGCCCTTTTATCTCCGATTCTGATGATTGTGCCGTCGCGGAAAAGTAGCGACGCGCAGCTTCGAGTTCAACGAATCTCGCATAGGATTCATTGAATGCCGTGTCGTCCTTTACGTAGAGACGTTGATGGGCGAGTTCATGAAACAGGGTGCCAACCAGGACAACATCACTCCAGTGCATCATGGTGTTCAGCACGGGGTCGTCGAACCATCCGAGGGTAGAGAATGCAGGGACACCGCCGATATCCACATCGTAGCCTTCAGCGCGATAGCGTTGAGCCTGTTCCAGTGCCAGTGCCTCGCGGTAATAGCCGCGATAAGCGACACAGCCTGCGATGGGGAAGCAGGATTCGACGGGTTTCAGCGAGAATTCCGGTGTGGCCAGGACATTCCATAGTGCGTAGGGGCGTTGCAGGTCTGCGTAGTCCTGATAGCTGCCGTTATCGGGCAAGCGCAATTCCCGGACCGCGTACTGACGCGCCTCACGAATCAGCGCCAGCCGCTCGCGCAGACGCGCATCGCGTGAGTCATCCCTGATAACAGACTCGATTGGTTCCCGAGCCGCGAGCAGGCCAATTTGTCCGCGCGCCAGATGGCTGTAATAAGCCATCTGGGCGCAGCTGCTGAGCAGCAGCGTCGCGAGCGGTGCAAGTCCACGGATCACGTACGGGTCCACTTGAACATGCAGGCGCCCAGGCCAAGACACACGCCAGTCGTTAGGAGCAGGATCACGATGGGGTAGCCCAGATCCTGAATGCCGGCGCCATCCAGCATGATGCCGCGCGCCGCATTCAGAAGGTGTGTCAGCGGCAGGCATTCCGCCATCAACTGGACAAATCGGGGTGCGCCGTCGAGTGAAAAGAACACGCCGGACAGAATCATCATCGGCGCGCTCAGAATGTTGAGAAGGCCGCCGGAAATCTCCTCACTCGAGACGCGCGCGGCCACCAACAGGCCCATGGATGTGAGCGCCATGGCGCCCAACGCAGTGATCAGCAGAAGGTCCCAATAAGATCCGGCCATCTCGAAGTCCAGGAACAAGTCGCAGGCGACATACATCATCACCGTGGCCATCATCACCACGATCATGCGCGAGGCTATCTGTGCAGAGATGAACTCCATGGCCGTCAACGGCGTCGCCTGCAGGCGTTTCAAATGCCCGCTCTTGCGATAGCGCACGATGACAAAGCCTACACCCCATAGGCAGGAAAACATGATGTTCATGCCCAGAATTCCTGGCATGACCCAGTCCACGTACCGAACGGCGCGGCCAGAAACTTCCTGTCTCTGCAGGGGCGTCCCTGCGCTCGACATCAGAAGCGCCTCCAGTACTTGTCCCTTTCCGGATTCGGGATTGCGCCAGTAACGGGCAGGTGCCGTGCTCATGTCCAGCAACAAGTCGATGCGATGTCGCGCAATCTTGGCGATGGCCTTTTCGCGGTCTGGCTCGGCATGAAATTGAATCTGCCGGGTGTCGTCAAAAGGGAGCGTCTGCGTCGAGAGTTTTCCCTCGCTAATGACGCCCACCTTGAACAGCGGACGTGGCGGGCCAGAGAAAATAGCCGCGAAGCCCAGCACCATCAGGATAGGCACCACCAGATTCCAGGCCAGTGCCGGACGGTCGCGCAGGAACTCGACACTGCGTACCCAGCAGGCCGCGGCAAATCGACGCAAAGAGAACATCAGTTGCGCAGCTCCTTGCCGGTCAGTTCAAGAAAGAGATCGTCGAGAGAAGGCGGTCGTTGATGCAGTTGGCTCAGGTCGGTTCCTGCTGCAAGCAGCTCCGAGAGGACCGCGTTGACGTTCCGGGTGCGAATCTCGATGCCGCTCTCGCTGCTTCGCGTCGCGAAGGACCAGGGCTGCTCACTCAAACTGCCATGCGGAAGCGCCAATACCGTCTCGTTGAAGTGCTCAGCCAGCAACGCCTTGGGGGTGCCGCGCGCAATGAGCTTGCCATGATCCATGATGCCCACCTCATCGCACAGGGCGTAGGCTTCTTCCATGTAATGTGTGCTCATCACGATCGTGCGACCTTCTTTCTTGATGTCTGAAATCAGATTCCAGAAATTGCGTCGCGCCTGTGGATCAAGACCCGTGGTGGGTTCATCCAGAAAGAGCAGGGCAGGGTCGTTGATCAGTGCGATGGCAAGCAATGCGCGCTGGCGTTGTCCGCCCGAGAGTTCGCGGGTGTCGCGATCAAGAAATTCTTCGAGGCGGCATCGCTCGATCAGTTCTTCCATGGATCGCCGTCCGCTGTACAACTTGGCGAAGAAGCGCAGGTTCTCGCGGACAGTGATGAAGTCCTGCAGGGCGGTGGTCTGAAACTGGATGCCGATGTGTTCGCGATAAGCTTCATCCAGCGGCTTGCCGCGAAACAGGATGGTTCCTGAGTCAGGCGCGCAAAGCCTCTCCAGCATCTCAATCGTGGTGCTCTTGCCGGCACCATTGGGGCCAAGCAAACCAAAGCAGCTGCCCTCGGCAATATCCAGGCTCAGGCCGTCCACGGCGCGGACACCCGGATAGTGTTTGACCAGATCAATGGCCTGCAACAGTGCTTGCATAACTGATTGGGGACCTTGCAAGTAGATGAACGATGCGTCGACGGATCACGGCTGATCCGATCAGAGCAGGCACTAGTTTAGAGGGCCGAGATTTCCGCGGTGTTGCCCAAGCCCGTAACATCCTGTCATGCCGCCACGTTCCCCCGCTGTCGATACTGCGCTCAGCGCCCTGATCGGCGAAATTGAGGCCTGCACCATTTGTGCTGGGCAGCTTCCGCTGGGGCCGCGCCCGGTGGTCAGCTTGGGCGCCGAGGCCCGGGTGCTCATCATCGGACAGGCGCCGGGTACGCGCGTCCATGCCAGCGGGGTGCCTTGGAACGATGCCAGTGGCGCGCGTTTGCGAATGTGGATGCAGATCGATGCAGCCCGGTTCTACGATGCGAACCGAATCGCGATCATGCCCATGGGATTCTGCTATCCGGGGCGTGGGCGCAGTGGCGATCTGCCGCCGCGGCCGGAGTGTGCACCGCAGTGGCACGAACGCATATTGGCGCGCCTGCCCAATATCCGCCTGACTCTTCTGATCGGCCAGTACGCGCAGGCCCGCTACCTGCAGGATGGCAGCAGGAAGCTGGAAGACAATGTGCGTGATTACGCACGGCACTTGAGAGCCGGCTTGCTCCCGCTGCCGCATCCCAGTCCGCGAAACAGCTTGTGGATCAGACGCCGACCCTGGTTTGAAGAAGACGTCATCCCGGCGCTTCGCGCTGCGCTGTCGGCGGCGCTGGCGCAGCCTTGATGGCCGCAGCTTCTTAGTGCGTCGCCTCGCGTGGCGGTGAAGGCACGCGGAACCAGGCTGCGTACATCGCTGGCAGGAAGATTAGCGTCAATACAGTTGCGGCAATTAGGCCGCCCATGATCGCCACCGCCATCGGTCCGAAGAAGACGCTGCGGGACAAGGGGATCATCGCCAGGACTGCTGCCATTGCTGTCAGCGTGATCGGGCGGAATCGCCGCACTGTCGCTTCAATGACCGCTTCGAAAGGTGAGCGACCCTGTTCCAGATCCTGATTGATCTGATCGATCAGGATCACACTGTTGCGCATGATCATGCCGAACAGAGCGATGGTGCCGAGCATGGCAACAAAGCCGAAAGGATCATTGAAAAGCAGCAGGAAGACCGCCACGCCGATAATACCCAGCGGTGCAGTCAGGAATACCATTGTGGACAGCGAGACGCTCTTGAGCTGCATCATCAGGATGGTGAACACCGTGATGACCAGAATAGGCATTTGCACGTTGACGCTGTCCTGGCCGGACGCCGCGTCCTCCACGGTGCCGCCCACCTCAATGCTGTAGCCCGGTGGCAGCTGCGCCCGAATCTTCTCGATCTCCGGTGCCAACTGGGCAACGACGGTTGGCGGCTGGATATCCGGGTAGATATCGGCGCGTGCGGTGATGGTGGGTATCCGGTCGCGTCGCCACAGGATTCCGTCTTCGAAGTCGAAGGAAATATTGGCAATCTGCGCCAGCGGGATGTTGCCGCCATTGGCTGAAGGTATAGACAGACTGGACAGCAACTCGAGGTGTTCGCGCTCATGTGGCGGCCCGCGCATCACAACCGCGATCAGCTCATTGTCTTCACGATAGTGCGTCAGCGTGGTGCCATTGATAGCCGTTTCCAGCAGCTGCGAGAGGGTTTCGGTGCTGACACCGAGGCTGCGAGCGCGGTCCTGATCAATGTCCAGCTTGATGATCTTGGACGGCTCTGCAGTATCCAGGTGAACGCCGTCGGTGTAGACATTGGCGCGCAGCAATTCCTCAATCTTGTGCGCGTGCTCGCGTGCCACGTCTCGATCTGGGCCGGAAACACGGTACTGAAGCACGTAGCCAACCGGTGGTCCGTTCTCCAGGCGATTAATCCGCCAGCGCAGATGGCTGAACTCGCGCGGGAGAATCTCCAGCAGTTCTGCGCGAATGTCCTCGCGTGCTTGCAGGCTCTCGGTATTGAGCACGAACTGGGCAAAGCTCGCGGCCGGCAACTGTTGATCCAGCGGCAGGACAAAACGCGGTGCGCCGCTACCGATGTAGGCGACGTAACTTTCAAGCCCTTCAATGTCTTCGAGGATGCCTTCGAGCTTGTGAGCCGAAGCCTCGGTATCAAAAGTAGACGCGCCTTCTGGTAGTTTGAGATCAACCAGAAGCTCAAGGCGTGTCGATGAGGGGAAAAACTGCTGCTGCACGGTTGAAAACAGAAATACGCTGACCACAAACGTGGCGAGTGTTGCTGCAATGGTGAGCCAGCGGTGACGCACGCAGGTTTCAAGAAAGCGCCGGAAGCGGTTGTAGAAAGGGGTGTGATACACCGCGTGCTCATCGTGTGCAGCACCGTCTTCGGATAGCCCTTTCTCAGGAAGAATCTTGTACCCCAGCAGGGGCACGAAGATGACTGCGGCCACCCAGGACAGCAGCAGTGACAGCGATACCACCTGGAAGATCGAGATGGTGTACTCGCCGACGCTGCTCTGCGCCAGTGCGATCGGCAGAAATCCGGCGGCAGTAACGAGGGTGCCGCTGAGCATCGGGAACGCAGTGCTCGAATACATGAAAGCAGCAGCCTTGACCCTGTCGTAACCCTGCTCCAGTTTCACCGCCATCATCTCCACCGCGATGATGGCATCGTCTACGAGCAGGCCCAGAGCAATCACCAGGGCGCCCAACGAGATCTTGTGCAAGCCGATATCGAAGAGCTTCATGACCGCGAAGGTCATGGCCAGCACGAGGGGAATCGAGAGCGCGACGACCAGACCAGTGCGCACGCCCAGCGACAGGAAGCAGACGGCTAGCACGATGATGACAGCCTCGGTCAGCACCTTGATGAACTCGTTGATGCCGCGCGTCACGGCGCGCGGCTGATCGGCCACGCGAGACAGACTCATGCCCAGGGGGACTTCGCCATTGAGTTTGTCGAAGGCCTGGTCGAGCTGCTTGCCAAGGCGAATGATGTCGCCGCCTTTTTCCATCGACACGGCGATGCCAATGGCCGTCTCGCCGTTGAAGCGCATGCGCGGTGCAGGCGGGTCCTGATAGCCACGATAAATCTGTGCGACGTCGCCGAGGCGGAAAGTGCGCCCTTCCCAGGTGATGGGGACATTTCGCAGCTGTTCCAGCGAATTCAATCCGCCGTCGACGCGCAGATAGATTTTGTCGGTTGCGGTATCAAAGTCGCCCGCTGGCGTGATGTTGTTCTGGTGAGCCAGCGTCTCGGCGATCAGGGTTGGCGGAATGCCGAGCTGGTCGCGCCGCGTATTCGCTACATCAATGTAGAAGCGCTCTTCCTGCAGGCCAATGAATTCCACCTTTGCCACGTCATTAACACGCAAGAGGCGTTCGCGAATCTGGTCTGCGTAATCCTTGAGTTCGTCGTAGCTGAAATGCTCACCCTGCAAGGCGTAGATGTTGCCGAAGGTGTCGCCAAACTCGTCATCAAAAGCCGGGCCAATCACCCCAGCGGGCAGGGTGTGGCGAATATCGCTGATCTTCTTGCGAACTTCGTAGTAGTTGTTCGGCATCGACTCTGCCGGAAGGTCTTCGCGGAAGAGCACGAAAACCTGTGATTCGCCGGGGCGCGAGTAGGAGCGCAGGAAGTCCAGCGAATTCAGCTCCTGAAGCTTTTCCTCGATCTTGTCGGTCACCAGCCGGTCCACTTCGTCGGGTGTCGCACCCGGCCAAATGGTGCGGACCACCATCACGCGGAAGGTAAACGGGGGGTCTTCGGACTGGCCCAAATTGAAGTAGCCCCAGACGCCCAGCACGCCAAGCAGCACCATGAGGTAGGTCACCAGTGGGCGATTGCTCAGAGCCCACTCGCTGAGATTTACTCTGGACATGGCCTTGTCTCAGAGCGCAACGGGTTTGCTGCGATCAATCGGACGCACCGGCATGTCTTTGCGCAAGAGATTCACGCCCGCGGTGACCAGTTGATCCGAGCTCGATATGCCGCCAGTAACGATGACCGCCTCTTCCAGATACTGCACCACGGTCACAGGCACCGGCTGCGCCAGTCCCTCCTGGGTGACGCGCCACACCACGGCCTGGTTGTCGTCGACCGCGCCCAGTGCCGTGCCCGGCAGCTGGAACAGCTGATCATTGCTGCTGCCCAGCGCCAGAACGGATGCAGTTGCTCCCAGTGCGACATCGGCGTCCGGGGCCATCAGGGTGACGCGGGCTTCGTGGGTGCGTGTTGTCCGGTCGGCTTGCGGCGTGATGTCTCGAATCTTGGCGGGGTAGGGCTTGCCGGGTTGGCTGTAGATTTCGATCAGCAACTGGCCGGCTGATTTCAGGGCTTCGACGCGACCTTCGGGGACGGAAATCTGCACTTCGCGCTCGCCGTCCGCAGCGAAATGAACAACAGGCTGGCCCGCCGCGACAACATTGCCGACTTCAGCGTATACCTGAGTGATCACGCCGTCTCTGTCGGCCCGCAGTTTTGTGTAGGCCGACTGATTCTGCGCCAGCGACAACTGTGAACGGGCCTGCTTTTCGCGCGCCTGGGCGGCCAGCAGGGTATTGGTGCGCAGGTCTACGGCCGACTGCCCGACGTGGCCCTTGGCCTTGAGGTCGCGGTAGCGCTGTTCTTCGTTGCGCGCCAGCGTGACATCGGATTCGGCGGCGGCCAGCGCGGCACGGGCAGCGCTGAGATTGAGCTGCGCATCATCAGGATCGAGTTCGGCAATGACGTCGCCGCGCTTAACCCGGGAGCCCAGCTCCACGAGGCGTCGGGAAATCTTGCCGGGCACTCGGAAGGACAGATCAGCCTCATTACGCGCACGCAGCGTGCCGGGAAACGATTCCGCACCGGCAGGACCGCTGAGGGTCTGCGGGTTCTCGACCACCACCAGACGCGGGCCCTTCTCCACCGGCGCGGGCTTCTCGCAAGCGCCGAGCAGCCCGGCGGCGATCAGCACGACGATGCAACTCTGGCGGTGGAGGTTCATTCTGGGCCCCTGCGACGGAATCAATTGGTGATTTACTGAACTGGATAGTACATTTAATCACTGATGAATATGAATAAGACGAAATTGCCCAATGCATCGGATATCGACGGTGACGATGCGCAGCCGGTAGCAGGCAGCGCACGCGGGCGTCCAAAGGACCTTGAAAAGCGGGCGGCGATTCTCTCCGCGGCAACCGACTTGTTCACCGCGCGCGGACTCAACGGCGTCAGCATGGAAGCCGTTGCCCGAGCGGCCGGAGTCTCAAAAATTACAGTCTATAGCCATTTTCGCAGCAAGGACGAGCTATTCCGGGAGACGGTTTTCGCCAAGTGCAGGCAGCACTGGCCTGAGGCGCTGTTTGATGTGGGCAAGGCCACACCTCTGGAGACGCGATTGCGGCGCATTGCCACCGGTTTTCACGACCTTGTATTTGGCAGCGAAGTCCTCGACATGTATCGCCTGATGGCAGCGCAGTCCAGTGGCCCCAGCCGCTTCGGGCGCTTGTTCTGGCAATCCGGACCTGAACTCACCATGTCGCGATTCGCGGCAATTTTGGAGGCGGCGCACAAAGCCGGAGAACTCGAGGTACCTGACCCGGTTCGTGCAGCTACGCACTTCTTCATTCTCCTGAAGGGCGACTTTCACATCAAATGTCTGGTGGGCGCGGCGCAGGCGCCGAGTCGGGCAATGCGCCAGCGCCACGCTGAGGATGTGATTGCCCTGTTTCTGAAGGCCTATGCGCCAACTAAGCCGGGACAGGCGAGATCAGGTTGATGAAGGCCTGAAGTGCCGGACTGGACCAAATGCCCTTGCGCAGAATGCGATAGAGCGGCCGGTGAATTCTCAGGCCCTTGATCGGCACCTGAACCAGACTGCTGGATTCGAGTTCGCTGCGTACGGCCGTCACTGAAAGAATCGCTGCGCCAATGCCGGTGACAGCTGTGCGCTTGATCGCCTCTGTGCTGGCCAGCGTCATGCAAGGTCTGAGTGTGATGCCTTTCTCCGACAAGGCCTTTTCAGTCACGCTGCGGGTGCCTGACCCCGTTTCATGCATCAGGATGTCGTGCTGCGCCAGCTGGCTGGGCGACACTTGCTTTGCGCCTGCCAGTGCATGGTCCGGCGCAACGATGAGAATCAGTTCATCACGATCGAACACCTGATACTCAAGCAGGTCACTGCCGATGATGCCTTCGGCAAAACCGATATCAATTTCACCGGCGATGAGCCTGGATTCGATGGTCGCCGTGTTCTCCACGTGCAGTGCAATTTCCACATCAGCGAACTCCCGGCGAAACCGGGCCAGCAGCGGTGGCATGAGATAAGCGCCGACTGTCCTGCTGGCGCCGATTTGCAGACGGCCACGCACGCCCATCTTGAGATCGCGGATGGCCGCCTCGGCCTCTTTCTCGGTGGCAATCAGGCGGTCCGCATGAGTCTGTAGCAAGCGGCCTGCATCGGTCAGGCGTACGCCGCGCGGCAGGCGATCAAACAGGCTCAGGCCCAGGCTTGATTCGAATTCGGCCAGCTGCTTGGACACGGCGGACTGACTGATCCTGAGTTTGCGCGCGCCGGCGCTGACGCTGCCGGCCTGCGCCACGGCCTGAAAAATACTGAGGTGATTGAGATTCAAGTGGCGTAGTATAGATATGCAGAAAATATATGCAGTGTATGAAAACAATCTATTTTATTTATATCACAAACTGCCGTAGCCTTGCCGGCTTGTTCGGCTCATCCGCAATCCGCGCAGCCATCTGGAGACCACGGCACACATGAATCAAGACGCAAAAAAGTCGGCGTCCGCGACCACCCTGACGCATCTGCAGCGACTCGAAGCCGAGTCGATTCACATCATGCGCGAGGTGATCTCCGAATCTGAAAAGCCGGTGATGCTCTACTCGGTAGGCAAGGACAGTGCGGTCATGCTGCACCTTGCGCGCAAGGCTTTTTATCCTTCACCGCCGCCGTTCCCGCTGTTGCACGTGGACACCACGTGGAAGTTCAAGGCGATGTACGAGCTGCGTAACAAGATGGCCAAGGAAAGCGGCATGGAGCTTCTGGTCTACCAGAACCCGGAAGCTATCGAACGCGGGATCAATCCCTTCGATCATGGTTCGCTGCACACCGACATGTGGAAAACCGAGGGTCTGAAGCAGGCCCTGACCAAGTACGGTTTTGACGTGGCTTTCGGCGGTGCGCGACGTGACGAAGAGAAATCACGTGCCAAGGAACGCATCTTCTCATTCCGCTCGGCCAGCCATCGCTGGGACGGCAAGAGTCAGCGCCCGGAGCTGTGGAATCTTTACAACGCACGCAAGGCCAAAGGCGAGAGCATTCGCGTGTTTCCGATCTCCAACTGGACGGAGCTGGATATCTGGCAGTACATCCATCTCGAGAATATTCCTATCGTGCCGCTGTATCTGTCGCAGGAGCGACCCACTGTCGAACGCGACGGCTTGCTCCTCATGGTTGATGACGATCGCTTCCCGCTGAAGCCGGGTGAGGAGCCGGTGATGCGCTCGATCCGTTTCCGCACACTGGGTTGTTACCCGCTGACGGGCGCGGTGGAGAGCAAGGCCGCAACGCTGCCTGAGGTTATTCAGGAAATGCTGCTGACCACCACATCAGAGCGACAGGGCCGCGCCATTGATCATGATCAGGCCGCGAGCATGGAAAAGAAAAAACAGGAAGGATATTTCTGATGACGGACACTCAGGAACAACAGAGCAGCTATCAGACCGATGCACTGATTGCCGCTGATATCAACGAATATCTGGTTCGCCATCAGCACAAGAGCCTGCTGCGCTTCATCACCTGCGGCAGCGTGGACGATGGCAAATCAACCTTGATTGGCCGCCTGCTTTACGACTCGAAGATGATCTTTGAGGATCAGTTGGCTGCATTGGAAGCGGATTCCAAGCGTGACGGCACACAGGGCGAAGAAATTGATTTTGCCTTGCTGGTGGATGGCTTGGCTGCGGAACGCGAGCAGGGCATCACCATCGATGTGGCCTACCGCTTCTTCTCCACGGAGAAGCGCAAGTTCATCGTCGCGGACACACCGGGGCACGAGCAGTACACGCGCAACATGGTCACCGGTGCTTCCACCGCCGACCTCGCCATCATCCTGATCGACGCTCGCAAGGGCGTGCTGACGCAGACCCGTCGTCACTCCTATCTTGCGCACCTGATCGGCATTCGCAACATCGTGCTGGCCGTCAACAAGATGGATCTGGTGGATTACGACCAGAAGCGTTACGAGGATATCGTTGCGGACTACCGCAGCTTTGCCTCGAGCATTGGCATCGAGTCTTTCACACCCATGCCGATCTCCGGATTCAAAGGTGACAACATCACCGGTGCCTCCGAAAACACGCCGTGGTACACCGGCCCAAGTCTGATCCACCATCTGGAAACGGTTTCACTGGATGCCACGGTTGATCAGGCCAAGCCTTTTCGCATGGCGGTGCAGTGGGTCAACCGTCCCAATCTCGATTTCCGAGGTTTTTCGGGACTGATTTCTTCCGGTCAGGTCAGTCCTGGCGATGCCATTCGCGTCCTGCCCAGCGGCAAGACCAGCACCATCAGCCGCATCTCCACATTTGACGGCGATCTGGATCGGGCGGTTGCCGGCCAGTCGGTGACGCTGTGCTTTGCCGACGAGATTGATTGCTCACGCGGTGACGTGATCACGCAGGCCGATGCCCCAACCGAGGTGGCCGACCAATTTGAATCCACCCTGGTCTGGATGTCTGAAGAGGACCTGATCCCGGGTCGTCCGTACTGGCTCAAGATTGGTGCGCAGACGGTGACGGCAACGGTGCAGGCGCCGAAGCATCAGATCAACATCAACACGCTGGAACAGCTGGCGGTCAAGACGCTCGATCTCAATGCGATTGGCGTGGCCAATATCACCATTGATCGCTCCATACCTTTCGAGCCATACGAAGCCGATCACAGTCTTGGCGGATTTATCCTGATCGACAAGATCACCAACAGCACGGTTGCAGCGGGCATGCTGCACTTCAGTCTGCGCCGCGCTCAGAACGTGCATTGGCAGGCGCTGGATGTCAGCCGGGACGTGCGTGCAGGTCTGAAACATCAGAAGCCTGCCGTGCTCTGGTTTACCGGGCTCAGCGGTGCTGGAAAATCCACCATTGCCAATCTGGTAGAGAAGAAGCTGTCACATCTGGGCCGACACACCTTCCTGCTCGACGGCGACAACGTGCGCCACGGTCTGAACAAGGATCTTGGATTCACCCAGGCTGACCGCATCGAGAACATTCGCCGCATTGGCGAAGTCGCAAAACTGATGACCGACGCCGGCTTGATTGTGTTGACGGCCTTCATCTCTCCGTTCCGGGCGGAGCGCGACATGGTTCGCCAGATGCTGCCAGAGGGAGAGTTCATCGAGGTGTTTATCGATGCACCGCTGGAAGAAGCCGAGGCACGCGATGTGAAGGGGCTCTACAAGAAGGCGCGTAGTGGCGAGCTGAAAAACTTCACTGGCATTGACTCGCCGTATGAAGCGCCAGAGCAGCCGGAGATTCGCATCAACACCATGAGTACATCGGCTGAAGAAGCGGCAGAGCAGATTGTTCGGCAGTTGCTCAGCGACAGCTGATTGATCTCAATCTGAGTGATCCGGGTGTCAGCGGTCTCAATGTCGCAGCATGGCCTGCGCGGCATTGCGACCGCAGGCACCCATCACGCCACCGCCCGGATGGGTTGCTGCGCCACATAGAAACAGCCCCTTGATGGGCGTGGCGTAGTCACTCCAGCCCGGAACCGGCCTCAGGCTGAAAAGCTGGTGCAGTGGCATGGCGCCCTGAAAAATGTTGCCGCCGGTAAGCCCGAAGCGTTGTTCAATGTCGGGCGGTGCCAGAATCTGCCGGTGCAGGACGCTGGCCGAAAAATTGGGCGCGTAAGCGTTGATCTGCTGGATGCAGCGATCTGCAAACTCTTCGCGCAGGCTGGCCCAATCTCCACTGGCGGGTGAGTAAGGCGCGTATTGCACAAACAGATTCACGATGTGATGCCCTAGCGGCGCGAGGCTGTCGTCCACGCTGCTGGGGATCACCATTTCAATGATCGGCTTCTCGCTGGGCAGACCGCGCCGTGCGTCTTCGTAAGCGCGCTCGATATCCTCCGGCAGAGAATTGATATGAATCGTGCCGCGGTGCTCGGGCCCCACAGCGCCGTGGCGGTCCGGCATGCATGAAAAGGCCGGCAGCTCAGATACAGCCAGATTGATCTTGACCGAAGCGCTGGAGTAGTCGATGCGCTGAACAGCTCTCATGAAATTCGCGGGCAAATGCCGTGCGTCGGTGAGCTTGTTGAACGTGACCTGCGCGCTTGCGTTGGACGCGACTTGCCTGGCTTGAATGATTTCGCCGCTTTGCAAGCGAACGCCGTTAGCGTTGCCGCCGTCATCGACCAGGATCTCTGCCACGTCCGCGTTGCATCGAATCTCCACGCCCACGGACACGGCGGAGCGGGCCATCGCCTGGGTGAGTGCGCCCATGCCGCCGCGCACGTAGCCCCATACCCCGCGCGCACCACCTGCCATGCCCATGACGTGATGCAGCAGCACGTAACCGGTGCCCGCAGCGCTGGGCGGTGCGAAAGTGCCGATGACAGCATCGGTGGCAAGCGTCCCCTTGAGTTGCGGCGATTCAAACCAGCGATCCAGCACCGGCGTGGCGGGGCCGGTGAGAATTTCAATGGCTTCGGGCAGGTCTTCGCCCAGTTTCTTGAGCGCCTTGTACAGCGAGCGGCCACGGCCAAAATTGCGCAGGCGATCCATCCAGCTCAGTCGACGCCACTGCGGCGGTAGCGGCAGCAGGTCAGGTGGCGTATCCATCATCGCCGGTTCCAATAGCGTGGCGATGCGCGTCAGCAAGGCTTCATAACGCGAATAGGCCTTCGCATCGGCGCCTGAGAACTTCGAGATCTGCTCATGGTTGCTGGCCGCGTCCGGGCCGAGCATTAAATGACGTCCATCACTGAACGGCGTGAACGAGGACGGGTTTCTGGACAAGACTTCATAGCCAAAATCCTTGAGTCGCAGTTCGCGTTCAATTTCTGGCAGCAACAGGCTCACCACATAGGACGCGGTGGAACTGCGATAGCCGGGTGCAATCTCTTCGGTGATGGCTGCGCCGCCGACGATCTCGCGCCGCTCGAGGACCAGAACTTTTCTGCCCGCCTTCGCAAGATAGGCAGCGCAGACCAGGCCATTGTGTCCGCCGCCGATAATCAGATTGTCGTAGGTCTGTGCCATTCAGGGCGCATTATGAGCCCATGCAGGGCGTATAGTCGGGCCGATACCGAGCGCCAGCTCTCATGCACTGAGTGAGAATATGTGCGCGATGAAGACAATCTATGCCGCCCAATCGGAGTTGATGCCAGCACTGATTGAGGCCTACCGTAAAGCGATCTATCGCATCGAGGTTGGCGAGCAGCCTTTTGATCTGCGGGTGGATCAACTCAGTTCCGGGCTGTCTGCTCTCATGCAGCAACGTGAGGTCCATTGCTGTGGTTTGGTCACGGCGTCTAATCCGCGCGGACAAGTGCGCGATGAGGCAGATAATGCACGGCGACATCATCACCTGCTGAGGTGCGTCGATGCCTTGGGCTATGCCCATCTCACTGCTTGGGGGCTTGATCCCGATGAGCGCTGGCCTGACGAGCAGAGCCTTCTAATTCTAGGCATTCCAAGGCCCGCGGCCTGCGAGCTTGCCGCAGAATTTGAGCAAAACGCCTTGCTCTGGATGACTGGCGAGGCTATCCCCAGGCTGATACTGCTGCGCTGAACACAAAAAAGCGGGGCCTGATTTCAGGCCCCGCTGATGATTCTGGTCAAGCCTCAGAAATGAGGCTTATCCGGCGAATCCTTGTAGCGGCTCACACTTTCCACAATCGCCTTCTTGGCGTCCTGCGGGCCGTGCCAGCCTTTGACCTTGACCCACTTGCCCTTTTCCAGATCCTTGTAGTGCTCAAAGAAATGGGCAATCTGGTCGCGCGCCAGCTCGGGCAATTCGCGGACGGTGCTGATTCCGCTGTAGAGGCGGCTGATCTTGTCGCAGGGCACCACCACAAGCTTCTCGTCGAGGCCTGCCTCATCTTCCATTTCCAGCATGCCGATGGGACGGCAGTTGATGATGGAACCCGGGATCAGCTGCATGGGCATCATGACCAAGGCGTCGATAGGGTCGCCATCACCGCTGATGGTGTGTGGCACGTAACCGTAATTGCAGGGGTAGCGCATGGGGGTGGTGAGCAGACGGTCTACAAAAATGGCGCCTGATTCCTTGTCCACTTCGTACTTGACCGGCTCGCTGTTCATCGGGATTTCGATGACAACATTAACGTCGTCGGGGACGTTCTTTCCGGTGGGGACAAGATCCAAAGACATAGTGACTCCCTGCATGAGGTCGTGAATAAGGGGCGCGGATTATAGCGGTGCGGGGGGTGGTTGTGCAGCGCAGCAAAGGAAAGGCTTCCGGTTTCGCAGACTTCTGGCGCCGCACGCGCGGCGAGAGTGCAAAGCAAAAGCGGTGTCCGGAAAGCGAATTCGGTTTCGTGCCGGTGCTATCTTTCCAACTCAGTTTGGCGCGTCCAGGCGGGACATGATGACCCGGTAGAGCCAGCACGAAATTCTCCTCGCATCCTTGAATTTGTCTGCGGATGAGTCCGCTGTCACCTTGGCGAAATCAAGCCTGACCGGCGTGGCCCCGACTGGCATGTACTGGACAGATCGCCGCCATCGCCCTGGAAGGAAAAGTAGGCGCGGGTGATAGCAGCGCGGCCAAAGGCGCGTCCGGATTTTCTGCTGTAAATGTCGAGCGCAAGCAGAGCCTGAGCCCTAGAATGGAAGCGTTCTCCTTCTGACCGAATAACCGCACATGAGCGACTCCGAAACCGAGCATCACCTGGCATTGCGCAACCTCAAGGAGGATGACTACGCCGATATCAAGTCGATGATGGATCTGATCTATCCACAGCTTGGCGGTGCGTGGCCGCGGCACAAGTTCCGCTCGCAGATTCGAACCTTTCCGGAAGGGCAGATTTGCATAGAGGACAAGGGCACGGTGGTGGCGTGCGCATTGGCGGTCATCGTTGATTACGACAAGTTCGGCGACAAACACACTTACGATGAGATTACGGGCGACGCCTATCTCTCTACGCACGATCCGAAGGGAGACGTGTTGTACGGTGTGGATGTTTTCGTGCATCCCGAATACCGGGATTTGCGGCTGGGGCGGCGTCTCTATGAAGCGCGCAAGGATCTGTGCCGTAATCTGAATCTGCGTGCCATTGTTGCGGGCGGGCGAATTCCCAATTACAGCAAGCATGCGTCGGAGATGTCGCCGCAGGAATACCTGGAGAAAGTGAAGTCAAAAGATTTATACGACCCCACGCTTTCTTTCCAGCTTTCCAATGGCTTTGAGGTCACGCAGATTCTCAAGGCCTACCTGCCCGAGGACAAAGAGTCTCGTGGTTACGCCACCTTGCTCCAGTGGCACAACATTGATTACGACGCTGAAGTTGCACCGCTGATTGGCGGGCCCAAGTCCACGGTTCGTGTGGGATGCGTGCAGTGGCAGATGCGCTTCTTCAAGGACGTGAAAGAGCTATTGCAGCAGGTTGAGTACTTTGTGGATGCGCTGTCGGATTACAAATGCGACGTTGCCCTGTTTCCGGAGTTCTTCAATGCGCCGCTCATGGGGTTGTCCAAGGAGCGCAATCCGGTGGATGCGGTCTGGCATCTGGCCGGGTACTCCAGCGAAATTATTTCGGAGGTATCGAGGCTGGCGGTTTCGTACAACATCAACGTCATCGCGGGTTCAGTGCCCGTAATTGAAGACGATGAGTTGTACAACGTGGCGTACCTCTGCCGGCGCGACGGAACCGTCGAGAGTCAGTACAAGATTCATCCGACGCCGCACGAGAAGAAGGACTGGGTGATGCAGGGTGGTGATGCGCTGCGCTGCTTCGAGACGGACTTTGGCCGTATTGGCGTGCTGATCTGCTACGACGTGGAGTTCCCCGAACTGGCGCGGATCCTGTCAGAGCATGAAATGCAGATGCTGTTCGTGCCGTTCTGGACCGACACCAAGAATGGATATCTGCGAGTGAGGCGCTGCGCACAGGCGCGGGCCATCGAGAACGAGTGCTACGTGGTCATCGCGGGCAGCGTCGGCAACTTGCCGATGGTGGATAACGTGGATATCCAGTACGCGCAGACGGCTGTGTTTTCGCCTTCTGATTTCGCGTTTCCACATGACGCGGTCATTGCGGAAACCACACCCAACACCGAGATGACCCTGATTGCAGACCTTGACCTCACACGGCTCAAGACCCTGCAGAATGAAGGCTCAGTGCGTAACTATCTGGATAGGCGACGAGACTTGTATCGGGTTGAGTGGATCGGCACCGAGAAAATCATGAAGTAGATGAATATGCATAAAGTTGCATAGAAAAATAATTGCATATAGGCTGGCTCCACATTCCACTCAATATGGGGCTAGCTTCCGTGTCTCTTCCTGAAATTCTTCGGCCGACAAGTGGCCTGCGTCTGCCGGTGGTGGCTTCGCCACTGTTCATTATTTCCAATCCCGATCTGGTCATTGCCCAGTGCAAGGCCGGTGTGGTGGGTTCGTTCCCGGCCTTGAATGCGCGTCCCGCCGAAGAGCTGGAAGTCTGGTTGAAGAAGATCACCGAGGAATTGGACCGCTATAACCAGGCCAACCCGGACCAGCCTGCGGCACCGTATGCGGTCAACCAGATCGTCCATGGCTCCAATGATCGTCTCCAGCACGATCTGGACATGTGCGTGAAGTACAAGGTGCCCATCGTGATTACCTCACTGGGCGCTCGGGTTGAACTCAACGAGGCGGTGCACTCTTATGGCGGCATTACGCTGCACGACATCATCAACAACCGCTTTGCCAAGAAAGCCATCGAGAAAGGCGCTGACGGACTCATCGCTGTGGCAGCCGGTGCTGGTGGCCACGCGGGAACCACATCGCCCCTGGCCTTGATTCAGGAAATTCGCGAGTGGTTCGACGGCCCGCTGTTGTTGTCCGGCGCAATCTCCACCGGCGACGGCATTCTGGCGGCGCAGGCGATGGGCGCGGACCTGGCGTATATCGGCTCAGCCTTCATCGCAACAGAAGAAGCCAATGCTGCTCAGGGCTACAAGCAGGCGATTGCTGATTGCGCGTCCAGCGACATTGTTTATTCAAACCTGTTCACCGGTGTTCACGGCAACTACTTGCGCCCCTCGATCATCGCGGCGGGCATGGACCCCGACAACCTGCCGGAGTCTGATCCAAGCAAGATGGATTTCGGTTCCGGTGGCAATGAATCCAAGAAGGCGTGGCGCGATATCTGGGGTTGTGGTCAGGGCATTGGCGGCGTGAAAGACGTGGTCAGCACGAGTGAGCGTGTCGCTCAGTTGGCGGCGCAATATGCGGCCGCACGTGAGCGCATTGCCAAGCTCGCCGCCTGATTGAGACGACTTGAATGGCTTTGTCGCACGCCATCCTGGTGACCTTGCTGGACAAGCCGCAAACCGGGTACGACCTGGGGAAGCGGTTTGACCAGACCGTCGGTTTTTTCTGGCGAGCCAGTCACCAGCAGATCTACTCCGAACTGCACAAGATGGCAAATTGCGGTTGGGTCTCGGGCCAGGCGGTTGAACAGAGTGCCCGGCCCAATCGCATCGTGTATGAAATTACCGAGGCAGGGCGACAGACCGTGCAGGCATGGGCGAGGGAAGACTCGCCCGCCCCTTCGGTGAAGGAAGAACTGCTGGTCAAGCTGTTTGCCTTGGGCACGGTAGACAAGAAAGTCATGGTTGAACGAATCGAGCACCGGCTAGAAGAGCATCGCGGGCGTCTCGTGCACTACCGCGAAGTCATGGCAAAACATTATCCGAAGCCTGACAAGCTCACGGCCAATCGACGTGGCCGCTACCTCGGATTGCGGATGGGCATCCTCTCAGAAGAAACAGGTATTCGTTGGTGTGAAGAGGCCTTGCTGGCACTTAGTTAGCGGCTGGTTACAAATCGCCAGGCTGCGGCGCACCTTGCCGCCGCGTATGGCGAACGCACAAATAGGATCCGGGTATGACGCAAGGGAGCGAATGGCAGGTTTTGCGCCATTGCTGCGGAAACGGGATGGCCGCTATCGGCGGTTCCAATTCGGTCGCACCGCCGCCCTCAGGTCACTGGATATCGGTCCGGTACGTGCCAATGACTGACGGCCGCGACCGTCCGCTATCAAGCAGGGTCCCTCTGCGACTCTGTCGCTTCGCCGACGTCAAAACTCCCAGCCCTCTGCTTCCATGAAGCCTTCGAGATCCAGATAGGGGACCTTGAAGTGTTCGCAAATATTCGGGATTTTTACCGCATTGGGCTTGAAGCGCTCCATCGTCACAACAGTTCCGCCAATGGCGTGGGCCCGCGCGATGATGAATGCATCTGCATTGCGACCGCCCTTGATGAGCTTCTGTTTTTCTATGTTGGCCTGGAAATGCGGCACAGCATAAATCTTTGCGACGAAAGCGCCCTCATTTGCATCTGGCGTCGTAAAGATCTTGGCATTCGTTGTGGCCCACTCGGTGTCCGCGCCAGGTACTCCATTGTGTAACTCATGGTAAGCCTCACGCGTTGATGTGATCTTTCCATCCGCCACAAGCTGGTCAAACGCTTCCCAAAGCGAAACAAAGCGCTTCCGGTAGTAATTTTTGTGCAGGTTAGAAATGACGTTAGTGTCCAGAACGTACATCAGAGGCCGCCCCCCGCGAACTTCTCTGCGAAGGCAGGCAGGTTCTTCGGCTTGAGGTTCAGGTATTCGGCGAGCTGCACGCGATCAAATCGGCGCTGGTAGTACCTAGTAAAAGCCAGATCGATGTAGCGCTGACCGAGGTACGCGTGGTGACTGTTGTAGTAATTTCCCGAGGACTCGGCATTCTTTGACTTCATCTGTGCGGACCAGTCAGCGGCGGCGGCCCCGTACTCATCGGTGTCGATCAGGCCTCGATCGAGGAACTTCCTATAGACCACTTCTCGACTGACGCAAAAATGCTCAGCAAGCTGAGATGCTAGCTGTCTACTGATCATGACGCCCTTGATCATCTTGTCGAGCAAGTCGTCTGGAACCAAGACGCGAGCGGCCAAACCGTTGCAGATGACCTCGATTCTCTGCTCATCGTCCCCCAGGTGAGGAAGGAACTGATCATCGAGAATGTCGACGCCGCTCGTATGGAAGAGCAAGTGTCCTAGCTCATGGAAAAGAGTAAATATCTGTCGCGATTTTGCCGAGCTGTTGTTGATGTAGATGACCGGAAATTCATCATCGTAGATACAGAAACCGAAGTAGTTTGGTGCGCGAAACGCGTCCTTAAACACGTAGACGCCAGCCTTGGTCGCAAATACCTCTCGCCACTTATCGAGAGCTTCATCCACACTCCTCCAGCTCGTTTGCTCGTCGATACTGACGCCTAAATATTCGCGTACTTCAGCAGCAATACGGTCTAGAGTGGCATTCGTCGAAAATTTAAGGTCGCGACAGATAACTCGGCCCGCCGGATTTTTCCCATCATTCAGTTCGGCAAGGTTGATCTGCATGGCTTGAGCACGACGAAGAAAAAGTCGCACCAAGCGCGGAATTGCGGCGAAGTCCTGCGGCGTGAGCGTACGGAAGGACTGCTCGATCGGCGGCACCGTCGGCGGCTCAGGGAAGAAGAACACTGCCACGGGAGTCTTGAACTTTTCAGCCATTTGCTCGACCTGCGCGTAGGTCGGCATCGCCTCTCCAGCTTCCCAAGAGGCGATCTTCTTGAAGTGACGTCCTGCGTCCTCGAGCGAATAACCCGCTCGCTCGCGAGCCCACCGCAGAACACCCGGCGTGATTGGCAGACCACCCTTTGACTCTGCCATGTTATCGGTCTCGGCCTAGCTCGACGCTCAATCCGTGCTCCAAATAGGTTGCCAGCATCCTCTGGCCTATCTCTGACGACATTATTGCCGGTCTTTGGCCGTGTGTGGAGGAAATGCATCCGCGAAGTGAATCTCGGGTGCAAGCGTAATTGTGCGTCCATCGGTTGGAGTGAAATAGCCCAAAGGCCGCTTTCGGTCGAGCTAGTTAGCGAGACGACTGTCTCCTTCGGGCTGGTTGTCGCCGGTCTGAATCTCTTCGCGCGAATGGCCGCTTTCGGCCGATGAATTCGCGACATCGCATTTCTGCTTAGAGCCCGTTCCCGCGTTAATGGATGGTGTGGCAGACCTGCCCCGGTTGGTGAACTTTACGACAACGGCGAGCAGATTCGATGGCGGTGCTGGGCAGCTGGTTCGAAAACGCCTGCTCAGGTCGTTCGGCCTCGCCGGGCAGACGGTTGGGGGGTAGTGCACAGCGTTTTGCCGAAGTATTAGCGTAGTTGGACGCCAACAAAAAAGCCCCGGCGATACCGGGGCTTTTTGTGTAGCGGCTCATGTGATCAGCCCAGCAAAGGCACCAGCAACAGAGCCACGATGTTGGTCACCTTGATCAGCGGGTTCACCGCTGGGCCCGCCGTATCCTTGTACGGGTCGCCAACCGTGTCGCCAGTCACCGCAGCGTGATGAGCCTCTGAGCCTTTGCCGCCGTGATGGCCTTCTTCGATGTATTTCTTGGCGTTGTCCCAGGCGCCGCCACCGGTGCACATGGAGATGGCTAGGAACAGGCCGGTCACGATGGTGCCCATCAGCAGTCCGCCCAATGCTGCTGGCCCAAGGACCAATCCGACAATGATCGGAATGAACAGCGGCAGCATCGATGGCAGGATCATTTCGCGGATTGCCGACTTGGTCAGCAGGTCAACGGCCTTGTCGTATTCCGGTTTGCCGGTGCCTTCCATGATGCCTTTGATTTCGCGGAACTGACGGCGCACTTCTTCAACCACCGCGCCCGCAGCCCGCCCCACTGCCTGCATCGCCATGGCGCCAAACAGATAAGGAATCATGCCGCCGATCAACAGGCCAATCACGACCTGCGGATTGTCGATGGAGAAGTTCACCTCCATGCCCATGTCCAGCAGCTTGTGCGAGTAGTCCGCAAACAGCACCAGTGCGGCCAGGCCGGCTGAACCGATCGCGTAACCCTTGGTCACGGCCTTGGTGGTATTGCCCACCGCATCCAGTGCGTCCGTGGTTTCGCGGATGGAACTGTCCATGCCGGACATCTCGGCAATGCCGCCCGCGTTGTCGGTAATGGGGCCATAGGCATCGAGCGCGACGATCATGCCGGCCATGGACAACATGGCGGTGGCCGCAATCGCCAGACCGAACAATCCAGCCAGCGCGTAGCAGGTGTAGATGGCAGCCGCTACTGCAATGACAGGTGCAGCGGTGGATTTCATCGAGACTGCCAGGCCCGCAATAACATTGGTGCCGTGACCGGTTTCAGAAGCTTTGGCAACCTGCTGCACCGGACCGTACTCGGTGGCGGTGTAGTACTCGGTGATGACCACCATGGCTGCCGTCAGGGCCAGTCCCACGAGGCTGCAATAGAACAGCGGCATGCCAAGGCTGCTTTCAAACAAGGCATTGGTGACGAAGTAGAACGCAATCGCAGCGAGAATACCGGACACCGCAAGTCCGCGATAAAGCGCGTTCATGATCTTGCCGCCTGCCTTGACCTTCACGAAGAAAGTGCCGGCAACGGAGGCGACGATCCCCACGGCACCCAGCAACAGGGGATACATGGCGCCTGCCCAGCCATAGGTGGCATAGGAGATGCCAGCGATCAGCATGGATGCAATGACGGTCACTGCGTAGGTCTCAAACAGATCCGCAGCCATGCCCGCACAGTCGCCCACGTTGTCGCCTACGTTGTCTGCAATCACGGCAGGGTTGCGGGGGTCGTCTTCCGGAATGCCGGCTTCGACCTTGCCCACCAAATCAGCGCCAACGTCCGCACCCTTGGTGAAGATGCCGCCGCCGAGGCGGGCAAAGATGGAAATCAGCGAAGAACCAAAGGCCAGGCCAATCATTGGCTGCAGTGCGGTATTGAGGGCTTCCTTGCTCGGTTCGCTATCCATGACAAATCCGAAATAGCCGGCTACACCGAGCAGACCAAGCCCGACCACCAGCATGCCGGTGATGGCGCCGCCCTTGAACGAAACATTGAGGGCATCGTTCAGGCTCACGGTAGCCGCTTGTGCGGTGCGCACGTTTGCGCGAACAGAAACGAACATGCCGATAAAGCCAGCAAGCCCGGAAAGAATGGCGCCGATGGCGAACCCGATCGCAGTTGGCCAACCCAGGGCCGGGACAAAACCGATGACGAAAAACAGAACCGCGCCGACCATCGCAATGGTGATGTACTGACGACGTAAATAAGCGCCGGCGCCTTCCTGAATCGCGCCGGCAATCTTCTGCATGGTGTCGTTACCGGCGTCCTTGCCGACGATCCATTTCGCCACCACGATGCCATACAGAATGGCGACGGCGGCGCAGATGAGAGATATGAGTAATCCGTTTTCCAACAGCATTTTCTAATCCCCAAATAATTGATCCTGGTCGTAGGCCGGATCTTTGAGCCTTATGCCCGCCCCTACCATTCTCCTCAAGCACCGGCAAGTTGCGGGATGAAAAAAACGCACCTGATGCTAGCACGCAAAATGTGTTAAGCCAGTTACCAGCCGGTCCTGCTAGGGGTTGCCCCTATGCCTGCGGTCCACGTTGCACAAGGCAACACGCCCGACGGCGCCGCGAGAGGCGCAGTCTGGCGTGCTGGGGGATTTCTTCGCGCGGCCATGCCGCAGAGGCCGCGACCTTGCTCAGATTTTCTGAGCGTCGGGTCTTTGCAAGGCGAGGGCGACGCGGGCGGATGCCTCGCTGGGAATCCGTTTGAGCTTTTCGATTCGCCTGAGTTCGGGGCCCAGCCCATGACCATTGGCAAGCTGAATCGACAAGCCTGGCCGCGCATTGAGTTCAAGCACCAAGGGGCCAAGTTCGCGGTCCAGCACGATGTCTACGCCCAGGTAGCCGAGCTTGACCAGGTCGTAGCAGCGGGTGGCGAAATCCAGTAATTGGTCCCAGCCGGGAATCTGGATGCCGGCCAGAGTTTCCTGAGTATCGGGGTGCAGGTCCAGGGGCGAATTTCGCCATACGCCGCCCTTGGTGAGGCCGGTTTGCAGGTCAATGCCGACGCCGACGGCGCCTTGATGCAAATTGGCTTTCCCATCGGAGTCACGTGTGGGTAGCCGCGCCATTGCGGCGATAGGTACGCCGCGAAATACCAGGGTGCGGATATCCGGCACACCCTGGAAGGTCACACGATCAAAGACCGGATCAAACTGGACAAAGTATTCGATCATCGCCTGATCGGGGACCCCGCCCAGGCTGAACATGCCGGACAAGATGTTGGAGATGTGGTGCCCGATGGCTTCGTCTTCCATCAGCGAGCCATTGGCGCGCACAAAACTTGAGCCACGGCGATCCTTGATCACCACGATGCCGTCGCCGCCCGAGCCGTGTGCCGGCTTGATCACGAAGCTGCGATGTTCGCGCACGATGTCTCGAAACGAGCGGGCTTCGTGCTCCGAGGAGATCACGCCGTAAAGCGGTGGTACCGCGATGCCGGCCTCGATAGCCAACCGCTTGGTCTTGAGTTTGTCATCGACCAGCGGATAAAGCCGCCGCGGATTGTGCGCCATGATGAAGCGCGCATTGCGCTCATTCATGCCGATGATGCCGTGCTCCCGCAGGCGACGGGGCCAGTTCCAGATCATTTTGCAGGCGCTCGCAGTGCAGACCGGAATCGCCAGAATTCCGTCAGGCGATAGCCGGTGTAGCGGCCGAGCAACAGGGTGGCGGCCAGCACCACCAGCAACAGCTCGGGGAACACGAACGCCAGATGCTCGAGGTAGCCGTTACTCATGGTCAGGAAGGCGAACACCGCCACACTGAGACTTCCCAGGCCGCGGATAATGGCCTCGCGCCCGCCGTGTTCTTCCCAGACGATAGACATACGCTCAATAGTCATGGCCAGGATTACCATCGGAAACAGCGCGACCGAGAGACCGCGGCCAAGGCCGAGTCGATAACTGATGACGCTGATCGCCAACATCAGAAGGATGACGATGATCAGTACCGCCGCGAGTCGCGGTACCAACAACAGTTTTAGATGCTCCAGATAGAAGCGGATTGCCAGACCCAGTGCCACGACCAGTGAGAACAGGATCATGCCCCACAGCAATTCGGTTTCCCGGAACGCCAGTGCAATCAGCACTGGCATGAAGGTCCCAAAAGTGGCGAAGCCAACGATATTGCGGAGCAACACCACCAGAAATGCGCCCAGCGGCACGGTCAGCAAAGTGGCGTAGACGTTCTGCGTGTGAACCGGGAGTCCGAGCAGAGAGAATTCGATCACCCGTGAATCCTGCAGAGCTGCGGTTGAACGCGCCAGGTCAACCGCATCACGCAGGTCGTGGCGGGCAGAGAAGCGAAGCTCAGCATTGCGTCCGCCCTCAACCTGCAGGGTGGGTTCACCGTTGCGCTGCCAGATCAGCATGTTGGCCGGCAGGCCAAGCGCGCCGGTTCTGGGATTGAAGACCAACCAGCGTTCTTCGTTATGAACTTCGAGCAAGGGTTCGAGCTGCCCACCGAGCAGGCCGTGGCTCAGTGGAATGGCATAAATCACGCGTGCCGGAATGCGGGCGCCGCTCAGGATGTAAACCAGCTGTTCGGCAAACAACGGGTCCGTGTTGGCACCTTCACGCAACACCTTTACTGAGGGGTCGTTGACGCTCACGTTCATTTGCAGAATGAGCTGTCTGGCAAACGAGGCGATATCCGCAGATTGCGAGCGCACCAGCGCCAGCAGGGTTTCTACGGCAGGTCCGATGTGTTCCGGATACTCTGGCTTGGCCGGGTACTCCGGCTTGGACTGGGCCTCTGAAGTTTCCTGTTCCAGCTTGCGCAGGGTTGCCTGGTAGTAGAGCGTCTGCGGGCCGCTGGCCCTGCGTTTGGACCAGAGCGCTTTGCGATCCTCCCCACGTTCCTCAACCGCCAGGCCAAACTCGCGGGAGATGAACTGTTCGTCCATCAGCTCGAAGCCGACGGGATCATGCGGCAGGATCAGACTAGCCTTGACCTTGCCCTTGGCTTCAAAGCTGGCGCGGGCTTCAACAATCCATACGGCGCCTTGCGCATTGGGCACCAGCGGTAGACCCAATCCCTTGACCTTGTAGGCGCACATGCCCAGGCCGGCCAGTGCCAGCACCAGCGCCCAGATGTAGACACGGATACTCGTCATTTATCGGATTTTTCTGAGCTGCCCGAAGCATCGTCTGTGTAATCACAGCTTGGCGACGTCAGATGCACGCGCCCGGGATTGATGAGATAGCGATCTGCCAGGAAGCGGCGCCCCAGCAGAACCGGGTAGATGAACTTGCTGCGGTCTACCAGCGTGAATTGTGCCCGACGTTTTTGTTTTCCGAGGCAGAAATCAAGCTTCACCACAGGTCGGCGATCGTTCTCCCCTTCGTGCTCCTTGATTCTTACATTGCGGAACAGGGGGCGCTCCATTGGAATTCTTTCCCAATTGCCATCAACGGTCTTGAGATTGAGTTCAAACCTGACCCAGTCTTCATCGCCTTTCTTGAAGCGCTCAATCTTCTCCGCATTGATGGAAGATGTCTTGGCGCCGGAATCGAGCTTGGCCTTGAGCAGTACCTTGCCGTCATCAAAGGTGAGCTTTTCGACCCAGCCGACCTGACTCGGGCGTTTGTCTCCGGCTGACAGGGACCAGGGCAACAGCATTAATCCCAGCACGAGCGGGATGAGAGTTTTGTTGGGGAAATTCATGTCGCTTTGTTGTAGCCTGCGCGGGCCATGTTATTGAACCGCATATCGTTGTTAGGAATCACTACGCTCGCAAGCCTATCATGGGCTTCGCTGATATTTGCCAGTGAAACAGCGATCACCGCTGGCGAGGAATTGGACGCCGAACAGCCCGTTCTGCTGGAGATTCCGGAAGAGCCCGTAATTCCCGATACGCAGGGCAAATCAGAGGCTGAAACGGTAGCCGAGCCGCCAGCTGCGGCGCCTGAACCAGAACCGGACAAAGGCACGCCCCAAGCTGAACCCGCGCCGGATGAAATCAAGGCAGACCCGGTTGCCGAGAAAAAGAAGAAGCAGAAGAAGGCACAGGCCAAACGGGAAAAGGCTGCTGGCGCCATCGACTCGGCAAGAAGTGGAAAGGACAAGAACGAGGCGCCTGAGGAAATTGCGATTGCCTCAGAGCCGGCTCACAAGCGCGCCCCCTTTGAGTTGCTGGGCGAATCGGTGGCGCCGGCCTCGATCCGCCATCTGGGGTGGCAGGCTGGGGCCGGTTTCGGGATTCTTGACGAGCCGACCCCGGTACTTGTGGTTCACGGCAAGGATGAGGGGCCTGTCCTGTGTCTGACCGGGGCGGTGCATGGCGACGAGATCAATGGCATCGACGTGGTCCGTCGTGTCATTCACGGCCTCAAGCCGGAGGAGCTGCAGGGCACCGTCGTCGGCGTGCCTATCGTCAATCTTCCCGGTTTTCGGCGAAGCTCCAGATACCTTCCGGATCGGCGTGATCTGAACCGCTATTTTCCGGGTGATGCGAAGGGCAGCCTGGCATCACGAATTGCGCATTCATTCTTCAACAAGGTAATTCTGAGCGGCTGCCATTTGCTGGTGGATGTTCACACTGGCTCGTTTCATCGCAGTAACCTGCCGCAGCTCCGGGCAGATCTGCGGGACAGCACCATCGCAGATATGGTCCACGGCTTTGGCGACATTTCCGTCCTGCAATCCATTGGTGCTCGCGGCACTTTGCGGCGTGCTGCGGCGGAGGCGGGTGTGCCGTCGGTCACCATCGAAACCGGCGAACCCCTGCGACTTCAGCCGAGCGAGGTCGCACGTGGCGTCAAGGGCATCGAAGCCTTGATGAGCCATCTGGGCATGACCCGGGAACGTCGTCTATGGCGCATTCCACAACCCATCTATTACGAGTCCCGGTGGCAGAGGGTTCAGCGTGGCGGAATTTTGTTCTCGAAGGTCAAACTCGGCGACCGCGTCAGCATTGGGGATGTCCTGGGAACCGTCACGGACCCGATCACCAATAAGGGCGTCAACATCGTGGCGTCATATAATGGTCGCGTCCTGGGGCGAGCGCTCAATCAATTCGTGATGCCGGGATTCGCCGCATTCCATATAGGTATTGAATCGAGCCAGGAAGAATTGATCAACGAGATCGAACCCGAAGAAGAGGCAAGCACCCCCGCGGGTGACGTAACGTCCGAGACTGTCGATAACGACCGACCTGAACGCCTCCCAGAATAACTACGAGCGTGCGATTTTTATGCACGCAATGCCGATAACTCCATGATTTCTAATCTTGTCCCGGACGCGTTCGGGCCTTACATCGCAGTCCTGGCGCTGGTCCTGTGCTTTGCCGGGCTGGCCAAGAAGTCCAATGCCGCTGATGCGGTCGTCATAGGTTGCCTGGGCATTCTGATCGTGAGCGGTTCGGTGAGCCTGGAGGGCGGCCTCGCGGGCTTCTCCAACCCGGGCGTGATCGCGATTGGCACTTTGTTCGTGGTGGCCGCCGGCCTGCGAGACAGTGGCGCGATGCATCTGCTGGGTACCCGACTTCTCAGTACGCCGAAGAACGAGCGCAATGCCCAGTGGCTGGTCACAGGTCCAGTGGGGTTGATGAGCTCATTTGTAAACAATACCCCGCTGGTGGCGCTGTACTTGCCAATGGTGAAGGATTGGGCCGGCCGGCATGGCATCTCTCCATCTCGCTTGCTGATTCCAATGAGCTACGCCGCCATTGCCGGTGGAACCGTGACCATGCTCGGCAGTTCGACCAATCTTGTGGCCAACAGCGCGCTGCGTGCCCATGTGGAAAACGATCCCGGGTTGGGTTTTCTGGAGCAGGCCTGGATTGGCGTGCCGCTGCTCATTTCCGTCTTGTTGTACGTACAGTTCGTGGGCAGGCGTCTGGCGATTCGCAAGGCGCCGACCGAGCGTCTTTCCGATGCGCGGCGGTACTCGCTGGAAATGATGATTGATATCGGCGGCGCCCTTGAAGGGCGCAGCGTGGCGCAGGCGGGACTGCGTCAGCTGGCAGGTCTGTACCTTTCAGAAGTGATTCGTGAGGAAGAGATCATTGCGCCGGTCGAGCCCACGACTGTCCTGTACGGTGGCGATCGCCTGGTTTTCTTTGGCGATCCAGGCAACGTTTCGGATCTGTTGCGCATCGCGGGCATCTCGCCGCCATCCGACAAATTGTTTTCTTTGAGTGCTCAATCTCGCAGCCGGCATCTCACCGAAGCGGTTATTTCCACTCGCTCACCTCTGGTCGGCAATACCGTGCGCGACAGTGCGTTCCGAGAGTCCTACGATGCCGCCATCATCGCGGTTTCCCGTGACGGCAGCGAGCTTGAGGGCCGCATCGGCGACATCGTGTTCGAACCCGGCGATACGCTGATTCTGGATGGGACCCCGGGCTTTGCCGCCCGATGGACCAATTCGCGTGATTTCTTGCTGGTCCGCTCTCTGGATGGCGATCAGGTGCCGGTCCGTCGCAGGCCTTGGCTAGCTTTGGGCGCCGTTGCAGCGATGGTGCTGGGCAACGCCTTTGGATTATGGACGGTGCTGCAAGGCGCTTTGCTTGCCGCAGCAACAATGGTCTTGGCGCGCTGCACCACGCTGAACAAGGCTCGGCAGTCGGTCGACTGGTCCATGCTGATCGTCATTGCCGGCGCTATCGGCATAGGTAACTCTCTTGCCGAGAATGGCCTGCTGCAGCCGATTGCGGATGCGGCGATCGTGGCTGCAGGCGACAAACCACGACTGCTGATTCTGGCCATCTTTGCGGTGGCAGCGCTGGTGACTACGCTGGTGTCCAATGCGGCTGCGGTTGCGCTGACCATGCCTCTGGCCCTGGCGGCCGGCAGCGGGGCGGGGCTGTCGGCGCATGCCATCACTATTACGGTCATCGTGGGTTGTTCGGCTTCTTTCGCGACCCCGATGGCGTATCAGACCAACCTCATGGTGATGGGGCCGGGCGGCTATACGCTTGGCGACTTCATGCGATTTGGAACACCTCTGGTCTTGATCTTCGGGTTTCTGGCGGTGTTGCTGATCCCCATCATTTACTAAGGGCGAGACCGATTTGGCGCTGGCACCTTGCCGGTTGTGCGGTGCCAACGATTGGGTCACGAGCGAATTTCCGACCAGGTTCAATCTCGGCGCAGGGCTTCGCCGTGTTCCTTGAGCCACTCGACCAGTTCCGAGCGCCGGCTGATCTGCAACTTGTCATAGACCTTGTAGAGATGGGTTGAGGCTGTGGACGGTGCCATGCCCAGTTCCCGGGCGACTTCCTTGAATGTCATGCCCGATGCAATCTGACGGGCCACTTCCAGTTCCTTGGGCGACAGATCCGGCAATCTGCGGTCGGGTCTGGCGCGCAAATGAATCTGGGTGCCATCCGGATCAACGTAGAAAAACAGCCCTTTCCAGGTAATGCCGCGGCGCAGCGCGGTGGCGGAAACATCAATGGGCATCGGCATGATCTGACCGCTCCAGTCCGGCTGGACGCTGTGCATCAGCTGCTCGAAGCGGGCATCGGCACGCAATACATAGCCCTCGCTGTCGACAAATGCATTGCCAAGGCCATCACCGTCGCTGCGGGCATCAGCGATACGGGTGCGAAATTCATCATGCAACTCGATGGCCAGACGCAAGGTGGCTGCGGTGGCTTCCAACATTGCGCGGGTGTCACTTGAATCGGGTTCAATGCAAAGCATGACGATTCGTTCACGTCGACCTTGATCGTCGAAACTGCTGATATGTTCCGTGCTCTGGCTCGCCTGAGCATCGGAATGCTCCGCCTGCCAGGAAAAGATTTGGTGCCACTCGTCCTGTGCAGCGGCGACCTCCCAGCGCACCGCCACCAGTCCCATTTCGGGTGCAAAAACCCTTGAAACTTCGCTGAAAACGTCAATGTCGCGACCGTCGGCGATGTAGGTGAGTGCTTCTCGTTGTCGCTCGAATATCACCTGCAATTCATCTTGCACGCTTCTGATGTCCCTTTGTTATTGCCATTGCTGTCTTCAACGTAACCATAAAGCAAAAGGTTCGTAAATTTTACGACCGTAAAAACCACGATCGTATTTGATGCGATTAGCAGGACCTGTGTCACGTGATGAGATGCATCCATCAATTTCAGCGACCCAAGAGAGATCATCATGCGCGCACCCATCCTTGCTTCTTTCGCCCTCATGGCTTGTGCCACAGCGGCAAATGCCAATCCCGTCAGCAACCTGTTGAGCGTGCTCAGCGGCGGTGACAGTTCCTTGCTCCCTTCCCAGGAAGCGGCAGCCGGCGCCACCGGCCTTCTCGGCCCGACGCTTTCGTCTCTCCAGCTTGGCAATAATCTGCTGGGTAACGGTCTGGCCGGTCTGGGTGGTGATTCCCTCGGCAACGTCGGTGGCTTGCCCGGTCTGGGCGGCGCTGGCGGCATCGCTGGACTGTTGGACCTGACCGTATTTCAGACGGGTCCGGACGGATCGGGCTATCCGGTTCTGCTGACGTTGGGTGATGCAATTCTTGACCAGCCTCTGGCTGATGCTCTGGTTTCACAGCTTTTCGGTACCAGCGCCAATCAGCAGCCCTTGGATATCGCAATTCTGGGTGGTAACGGTGTTGGCAATGCCACCCCTGGCGGTCTGCTGGGCTCCGCAGTTCTTTCGGGCTCCAATGTGGCCAACGGCGGATTGCTGGGTATTGGCGTTCTGAATGACAACAACACAGGCGTCGGCGAACTTCTGGGTGTTGCCCTGCTGAGTGGCGATGCCGCTGGACAAGGCGGTCCTCTGGGTGTCGGCATTCTCAATGGCGACGGCTCTGGTGTAGGCGATGACCTGGCGGTAGGCGTGCTTTCTGGCACGGGCTCCGGTCAGTCTGCAAACGGCTTGGGTATTGGTCTGCTCAACACCGGCGACACCATCCACATCATGTCTGGCGGCGAAGTGGTGTTCAGCCTGGATAGCGCTGGCTCGCAGCTGGCCGGCGTTCTGCCGATCGGTGAAGTGGTCGACGGCGTCTGGATTGGTGGAACGCAGGGCGCGGTCACCAGTGCCAACGATCTGATCAACCTGGGCGTGCTTGCTGGTGACAATGCGGGTTCAGGTGGCCTGGTTGGCGTCGCTATCCTGTCGGGTGACAACGCTGCTCAGGGCGAACTCGCCGGTGTCGGCGTTCTCAATGGCAACAATACGGCGCAGGGTGGTTTGCTTGGCCTGGGCGTTCTGTCCGGCAACGGTACCGGCACCGGAGAAATCGGTGCTGCCGTTCTCAGCGGTAACGACAGCGGCAACGGCCTGCTGGCTGGCCTGGGTGTCTTGAATGGCGACAACACAGGCAACGGCGGCGCACTGGGTGCGGCAGTCCTGAGCGGAGATAACGTCGGCAGCGGCGATACCCTGGGTGCAGCGGTCCTCAGCGGTGATAACGCTGGCCTGAGCAACACGATCGGCGCAGGCGTCCTCAACGGCGACAACAGTGCGAATGGCGGCGTTGCCGGCGCAGGTGTCTTGAATGGTGACAACTCTGGCAATGGCGGCGAAGTCGGTGCTGCAATCCTGAGTGGCGACAACAGCGGAAATGGCGGCTCACTGCCGGTCGGCGTTCTGAACGGCGGTGACTCTGGTTCTGGCACGGGCGGCCCGAACGGCGGTGGGAACAACCCTGGCCTGGCCAATGCTGGCGATGACAACAACTCGCAGAGAAGCAAGTCCGGTCTGCTCTGCGCCTACTCGGAAGATCAGAATGCGCCGGCAGCTACCGAGGCCCTGTGCAACGACATGATCGAAGCCCGCATCTGAACGGGAGAGGGCACTGGTCATGCAGGAATATGATGATATCGACATTGCCGATGACATCAGCTCCCGTCTCGAGAACCTTCATTGTTTCTCAATGAGTTTGCGAGATCATTGCCTGCAGGAGATGCCGAGCCGGAAGTTTGCAGGCCAGCTCGGGATCCTCCAGGCAGAGATTGAGCGTTTGCAGGGCTTATCTGAAGAACTGAGTCATACGCTCTTGCAGCGGAAGTATCAGTTTCATTCGAACGATCAGGTATCGAAACCAAAGTCGATGCCTATTGGCAGGATAAAATAAGCCCGGCGGGACTGAGTCGTTCACGATGTGATTGGCGTATTGGATGGGCCAATCACAGCAACTAATAGAAATTTCAGGGAAGAGCAGAACATGGCAGTTGATGCACCAGCAGTATTGCCGCCACAGCAGGCGAGCAAGGAAATCGTCCAATCCGCGAGCACAGGGTCGGCTTATCAGCTTACGTTTCAGGATTTCACTCTCCACGTTGTAGATGACACCTTGCTCGATCAGGAAAGCGCTGCTCAGGCCATAGCTGAAGCGCAGGATCTGTCGGCAGCGGTACGCGCTCTGGGCAACGCGGCATACCTCAAGGGTTACCCCAGTGCCAAGCTGAGCTATGCGCGAGATGGCCAGAATGTTTTTATCCTGGTGAAGTCCGAGCCAGTGGTGAGCCTGACCGCGCCGGACCTGATTGCGCCTTATTTCGAACGAATGGATATGGGCGATATCCGGGACACCGATCTCGAACCGCGTCGCGTACTGGCCAACCTTCATTCCGAGCGTGCAGGCAAGAATTATTCTGCTAGTGCAGAGAATGGTGAGCTTGCGTTCAGAGAGCGTGACTCTGAAGGCGATCAGACCGATTTCTACATTGAGTTTGGAAACCCGGGCAACCGATTCGTGGGACGCCACTTTCTCGACGGCATGGCGCGTTTCAGCACGCAGTCGGGCGCTGAGTTCAAGGGTTTTGCACGCACCGCGCTGAGCGGACTCAACGATGACGCACAGTCCGAAGACTTCGACGAATTCGTGCTGTCCGCCTCGCAGGTGACACCGCATGGCGTCATTGCCCTGGCGCTGCATCGGGTGACCTACGATCAGGTCGTTCTGAATACGCCACTCGATGCAGAATTGCTTGAAGGCGAATTCACCTGGCTCTATCCGGTGTTTGCCAGCTTCTCTTCTCGCCTCGCCACTTTGTTCAAGGTAGAGCACACCCACAAGGAAACTGAGATCCGCGCTGGCGGGCAGCTGGTCCAGGAAGAGCCGTACACCTCTGTGGAACTGGGCCTTGGCTACTCCAAAGCCTGGCTGCCACGCAGCTACAAGATCGAGTTGGAAACCAATCTTGCTGTCAAGCAAGGCCTGGGTGACGACAGCGAACCGCTGACCGTTTCAGATCTGGGTTACTTGCTGGTTCGTCCCTTGGTTCGAGGCCGCTTCCTGACTGATGGTCATACCTTCAGCATGGATCTGCTGGGTCAGTGGTCCGAAGATCCTGTGCCTGAGCAGCAGCAATGGGTACTCGGCGGCGACGGCAGCTTGTACGCCTCCTTGCCCGGACTTGCTGTAGGTGACAGTGGCGCAGTTGCACGGCTGCAGTACGAGCCACCGAGCCTTGAGCTGGGTTGGATGGACGTTGGCCTGAAAGCCTTCACCGAGTACGGCGTGACACGCTTCGAATCTAGCGTCGGCGGCATCCGCGATACGGGCTCAAAGAGCCAGACTGACGTGGGCGGTGAAGTCGAGTTCAACTTCCCTTGGGGCCTCGAAGCGGCCATCGGTTCAGCGGTTGAAGTGGATACTTCCGGACTCAGCCGCGCTGAAGAGCGTGCTGCAGACGCGAACTACTACTTCCGGGTCCGTATGTCGTTCTAGTTTCTGGTCGTTAAGCGACCGAAAACGCTACCGGCGGAGCGCTCTTTGATCAGGGCGCTTCGCCGTTTTTCTTTGTGCGTATCGAGGCTGAGACCGCGCAGTTCGCAGCGCGAGAGGCGTATGAATGCAAGATTGCGCAGTCACTCGCTCCGGCGTTTGCTTACTTGCGCATCACCAGTTCAAGCTTGACGAACTCGGCAATCTGGGCCGGCGGAACCGAGGCGGACGGGGAGTAGACCGGATTACCTTTGGCATCGAGAACCACAACCCAGGGGAGTCCTTTGACCCCCATCTTCTCTGCCATCGCTTCAGCGTTGTCGGCTGGGGCCAAGCCAGATGCATTTAATGGGCGAGGCCTGCCGGCCTGACTCACGGTATGGTCAAGATTGGCGGCAGTAAAACGCACGCCCCGAGCTTCGTCCGATCCGCTAAGGTCGTTGAGATCCCGCAGGACAGACTTGCATCGGCTGCACCAACTGGCCCAGAACACGACGACCTCCTGGCTCGCTGGGCTTGAAAGCTGTTGCGCAGCTGCGCCCTGCTGTGACTCGGTAGCGGCGCCCACCTTGCCTGCCATCACCAGCAGCACGACGCCGATGCTCAAGGAACCGCGAAAAGCGGCACCGAAAACGAACTTGGGCTTTGAAATTGTCATACGCAGGCTACCGTCTCTGACGGCGGAAATGGATCCGTCATTTAATTGATCGAAAGGTACGGTAACCGTAAGTAAGGTTCTAATCCAGAATCAGGGGTCGATTAATCTGCGACCTGGCCGGTGGGTCAGGTGGCAAAGGCGTGGCTCTAACGCGCTCTGGCAATCTCCGGGCCTTGGCTGGGGCGATCTGAATCCCACAGGAGCAGCGTCTCCGCGCGGAGCGGGCTGCAAGTTCACGCAGACGAGTCATCAGGCGAGCAGCATCAGCGCGTTGATAGCGCGAATTGTCGGGGGCGGGACTTTCCGGCCCACGCGGGCCCCCCACGTTCATTCATGGCCATGAAGAGAGCGCACGAAATTGCTCTCTGTGCAGTCACTCTCCAGAGGATGCTGTCACCCTGTCGGAGACCTGGATTGCGGCAGGCTAGATAGGGTGAAGGACCGCATTGAACGAGAGATGGTGCCGGGCAAGCAGAATGACCGTCAGATAGAGGCCCAGTGCTGCGAAGAAGAATAAGCGGCGAGAGACGGCTGTTCTGGCTTTGCGCAATGCATGCACGCCGAGCACGATATAAACCAGTATCAGGGCGAGCTTCAGACCCAACCAGGCCTGCGCAAACGGGTACTGCTGGGTGATTCGCATGAGCAGCACGCCGGCGACAAGAAGGATCGTGTCGTCGACGTAAGAGAGCCGCTTCAGGATCAGATTCTCACTCAATCGCGATCCATACAGCGCGAGGATCCCTCTGAGGAAAAATACGCCGCCTGACAGAAGCGCGGTGCTGATGTGCAGTGTCTTGATCGGAATGTAAGCATCTGCCAGTGCCATATTGTTCCTCTTCGGCGAGAGCGGAATGCTGGATTAATTTCAGCGCATTAAGTGTCCAGCGCGCGTGGTATCAGTTGATGTTGTGGAATACAGAATGCTGATGATTGTTTACCCCCTCTGTACCTGAGAGCCCAAAATATGGATACAAGTAAATACGGTGATGGCGACCGCTCCTACATGGCAGCCGGCGAGCTAGAGGGCATCACCAGACTCGTGGATGCCTTCTACGACAATATGGAGCGTCTCCCTATCGCGCGCGCCATCAGGCAGATGCACCCGATGGACTTGGGTGAGTCCAGAAGGCGGCTAGCTTTCTTCCTTAGCGGCTGGCTGGGCGGCCCTCGGCTGTACCAGGAGCATTATGGCGGCATCAGTATTCCCAACTTCCACAGACATCTGCCGATCGGTGATTCTGAAAAGGAGGCTTGGCTCTTGTGCATGCAGGAAGCCATTGCAGAACAGCCGTACCAAGACACTTTCAAAAAGTATCTGATAGAGCAACTGCGAGTGCCGGCAGAGAGAATCCAGTGGGCGGCGGAGGCAAAACCGCGCTGACATCGCTGGTGCCCTGAACTCTGCGCCCGCCTTGCCAACCTTCAGGCGGACATCCCCCGCTGCTGATGCATGGACTTGATCGTGCATCTGCGCGGTTCAGTCCGACGCAGGATGGCGATCCGGAAGCGGAACAGGAATATGCAGCGCCTCGTGTTCGGTGCGATGCATATGCGCGAGGATATCGAGGCATCGTTTGCCGGATGGAGTGAGTGAAACACGGACCTCGCGGCCATCACTGGGCGAGGGCTTCCTGCAGACGAGTCTCAGGTTCTCACAACGGCTGACCAGTGAGACGACGGCGTTATGCCTCGCCTGCAAACGTTCAGCCAGTTCGCTGACCGTAGCCCAATCCCTGCCCGGGAATGCGCAAATCTGCAGGAGGAGTTGATATTGCAATGGCGTGATGCCCTGCGCTCGCGATGCCTCTTCGCTGAATCTCAAAAACCGCCGCAGTGCGTAGCGAAATTCGGCGAGTTGCTCGAGCTGGACCTTTGAGACCTTGGCAGGTTTGGATGTTTTTCTTGGCATCCTCGATTTATATCACAGCATGATATAAATAGATTGAACACCAATAGCAGTGCTTTTCGCATGTCTGATCTCTTGCACACTCCGGTTTGTGAACTGTTGGGCTGTCGTTATCCCATCGTGCTCGCTGGCATGGGCGGCGTTGCACGCGCCGAGCTGGTGCTGGCAGTAACCCGGGCTGGTGGATTCGGTTTTCTGGGAATGGTTCGTGAACCGGTCTCGCTGATCCGCAGTGAAGTGGCAAAAGTGCGCAAACACACGGATCGGCCTTTTGGGGTCAACCTCATCCCCGCATCAACCAACGCGGAGCTTCTTTCGTCCCAGATAGAGACTTGCATCGAACTGCGTGTGCCCGTCGTGGGATTGTTCTGGGATATTGATACTGAAGTGGTTCAGCGCCTGCGATCAGCCAACATCTGTGTGATCTGCCAGGTCGGCTCCATCGCGGAAGCCAGGCTCGCGCAGCAAGCTGGCGCGCAGGCCATCATCATTCAGGGGAGTGAAGCAGGCGGCCATGTGCGCGCGAAATTGCCACTAGAGCAACTCCTGCCTGATGTCGTGTCGGCGATCGATATTCCGGTCATGGCATCGGGAGGGATTGCGGACGGTACAGGACTCGCCACTGTCCTGGCTCTGGGGGCACAAGCCGCGGTGATGGGAACCGCTCTTCTTGCAACACATGAGTCGTTTGCGCATGACTATCACAAGCGGCGCCTGGTCGATGCGCGATCTGACGATACCGTGTTGGCGGAGGCCTTTCACATCAACTGGCCCAGGGGAGCGCCGGTTCGCGTTCTGGCAAACAGCGTCACATCCGGCAAGCACGGTGACCCCTTTACTTCCGAAGCGAGGCCAATTGGCGATGAGGAAGGAAGGCCGGTCTACCTGTTCAGCACTGAATCGCCTTTGCGATCGATGCAGGGAGATCTGGAAGCTATGGCGCTTTATGCAGGTCAGGGTGTTGATTCCGTCGATTCCATCGTGTCGGCGGAATATCGAATACGTACGATTCTTTCTGAAGCAGCAGTGCTTCTGAGCAGTGGAGCAAAGGAGGGAGTCTCAATCATCCGTCCAGCGTCTTCGCCGTGTTCCATGCAGGAGTTCGAGGCCAGCTATTTGCATCACGCGAGTCGCACGCAGTGTCTGGACGCACTGAACATTCTTCTTGAGGCGGAGCGAGCAGGGGCCCGTGTAGCCATGCGTACCGCGGGCGAGGTTTCCGAATCAGGTCTCAAGACTTTGATAGCGGGCATCCAGCGCGACGAAGCGCGTTGGTGTGCAGTACTGACTCGTTCCATTCGCGCCTTGAACGGTACCCCTTCGCGAAACACCGGAGCCTTCTACGAGAAGGCAATGGCGATTGCCGACGTTCCTGCGCGTCTGGCGTTTCTGAATCGAGGGCAGGGCTGGGTCGTGCGCAAATTGCAGCAGCTGTTGCCGAAGATTGGCGACGATGGCTTACACGCTGATCTCACGCAGATGCTGAGATCTCATCAGGAGAATATCGAGAAAGTTGACTGCAATCTGGAATCGCGAAATTCAAATGCGAGCTCGGAATAGAGCCAGTAACGTCAGGGTGTGAGTGAGGTCTTGAGTACCGTCAAATGCCGTTGTGCGCCGTCGCGCACGCTCCACGGCATGACCTGACCGACCGACAAGCCGATCAGGGCAGCGCCGATGGGGCTCACAACCGAGTACTTGAGATGTTCGGGATCGGCGTCGCGTGGTAGGACCAACTGAATACTGCGGATGCTGCCGCTGTCCATATCCTGGTAGGTCACCCAACGGCCGAGCGTGACAACCCCATCGGGAACCTCTTCTGAGGGGAGTACATCGGCACGGTCAATTTCTTCAAGCAGGTAATCCGCAATTTCGGGCGCGGTACGGGCGGCCTGGCGAACCGCACCCAGCAGCATCGCGAGTTGCTCAGAGTCGATGATCAATGCGGGCCTGACGGCCGCGACGAGATTGGGTTTGTGCATGTTCATGAAGTTGTTCTCCTGAGTCCGGATCGCGGCATGATCGGGTGACGCGCGGACAAGCATGGTTCACTGGCGCTTTTAAAAACACGCGCCGTTGCAGATCAGATCAGTTGATCTGAATCAGATATGGGAGTTTGTTGTTGCGCCCCAGGTCGGCATCATGCCAAGGCGCTGTTGCGCCGCCCGGGGCTTATCGCCGTGCGAGGAATTGGCCTGCGTAATGCAGGGAACGATTTGGCTGTGGCAACAATTTCATGGGCCGATCATCAGCCTCAGCGCGAGCCAAGTCAATCAAGTGTTCAATGACCATGAATGGATGGAGATTGACCTGATCCCATTGGCCTTGTCTTTCTCTCAGGCTGACGCGGCTTGTCGCTCAGGCTTCGTGTTCTGCAACCCGTAGCATGTCCTGAACGCGAACCAGCTTGCTGCGTGCCTGACCGCCCTGTGCATTCGCGCGTTCGTGGCGATCGATATTCTTCCAGCCGCGAAAAGTAACGATCCTGCACTGCCGCTCGCGCAACAGGTGTTCGATTTCTGATGCAGGTTTGGCCGCCTGCATAAGGCGTCCCTTTGCCAGATCATCAATCAGCGCGCGCACGGTTTGTCGGGCGCAGAACTTGTTGCTACCGATAACGCCTCTCGGCCCACGCTTGATCCAGCCAACCACGTACGCGCCCGGTACTGGGTTCCCTCCTGCAGCGGTCAGCACCCGTCCCTCCGTGTTGGGAACTATGCCCTTGCGCTCATCAAAAGGCAGGCCAGCCAAAGGTATGCCGCGATAGCCCGTGGCGTGAATCACCAGACCCGCCGGCAGGGTCGCAAGCTGCTGTGTCGCCACCGCCTTCAAGCAGCCGTCATCGGCAGCGACAAGACGGTTGCGTACCAGCCGCAGGCCTTCGACCCGATCATGTCCCAGAATCTCGACAGGGGATTGCAGAAAGCGCAGTGCCAGCCGACGCGAGCATGTGCTGTCTGCCGACTTCGCATAGGTCTCCAGCGAGCCGCGCTTCAGCTTGGCGTGAAAGTCGTCTTGGTTCCACTGGGCCTCGGAGAGCTCATCGGGGTCAACTTCAAGGCTCACATCTTCCATTTCTCCCAGCTCTAGCAGCTCCGGATGTGAGTAGGCCGCCTGCGCCGGGCCGCGCCTGCCGATGATGCTGACTTCGCGAATTCTGCTGCGAGCGAGCGCCTCACGTGCGTGCGCCGCCATATCCGAGCTGGCCAGCGCTTCGCTGGACTTAAGCAGGATGCGCGCTACATCCAAAGCGACATTGCCATTGCCTATGACCACGGCGTGCTCGCAATCCAGTGATACGGCGAGGTCTGCAGCGTCGGGGTGGCCGTTGTACCAGGCGACGAACTCGCTCGACCCATGGCAGCCGGGAAGATGCTCGCCGGGAATGTTGAGGGGCTGGCTGGCGGAGGCGCCGACTGCGTAGATCACGGCATCATGGTATTCGAGCAGTTCAGCATGGCTGATGTCCCGACCCATTTCGACATTTCCGTAGAATCGGAGCCGTCCGCCGCGTCGCGCCTGACGCTGATATTCGTCGATCACCAGTCTGCGATCAGCATGGTCTGGCGCGACGCCAGCGCGCGCCAGTCCGCCGATGGTAGGCAGGCGCTCGAAGAGATTGACGTAAACCAGCGGGTCGCTGAGTTTGACCAACTCTGCTGCCGTATACAGTGCTGCCGGTCCGGTGCCGACAATGGCCACGTCTAGGCGACGCGCATCAGGCTTGTTCAACTTGCACCCCCTGACGGAAGAAGGCGGCATTGATCTCGCGGTAGGCTGCCCACTTGGCCGGCAGTTGATCAATGCGATAGATGGCATTGACGGGGCAGGCCTCGGCACAAGCGTTGCAGCCGATACAGGCATTGGGGTCAATGTAGAGCATTTCGGCGCTCTGAAAGTCCCTTGAGTCCGGAGTCGGTTGAATGCAATTGACCGGGCAAACCTCTGTACAGACCGAATCATTCACGCAGGAACCCACGATCACGTAACTCATTGGCCAACTGCCATCGGAACCTGATGTTGATTCGAGCCAGGAATGACAGCTGCCAATTGTTCCACTGGTTCGACACGGACCCGCGTCATATTGAGCAAGGGTGTTTGCGAAAGTGGATCCATGCGTTGGTTGTCTACCAGACGATTTCTGTTCTCGCCCCAGCGTCGATACTGTCCGGGTTGGCGCGGTTCGAACACCCGCGAGCCCCAGCCGTGCGGGATGGTCACAACGCCGCGTCGTCCGCCGCTCGCCGCAGTGACGGTGAGTTCAATCTGCCCCGTTGCCGAGCGAATACGTACGGCATCGCCTTCTTCCAGTTTCAGGGCCTCCATGTCTTCGATGTGCATCTCGGCCTGATTGCCGCGTTGGTGTTCGAATAGGCGGCGGTTGTCGTTCATCCACGAATTCATCGACTCCCGGTCGCGCCGGCTGCTCAGGATGAACGGAAATTCGCTGTTAACCGCCGGCAGATCAGTGGTCAGCAGGCGACGGCATTCATCCATCAGGATTTGGGGGGCGCATTCAATTTTCTTGCTGGGCGTGCGCAGGCATTTGGCCAGGTCGCCGTATTGCTTCTCGTCGTAGATGTGGCCGTGCGGGTGGCGTTTAATATCGCGTAACTTGATGCGTCCTGCTGATGCAACCATGAGGAATTCGAACCACGCGGGCCCAAACTCCAGCTTCTTGAGGCCGGGTATTTTTGCGAGCCATCGGCTCGCACGAATCAGGCTGTTAAAGCCTTTGAAGCCGAATAGGGGACGCTTCATCTTCAATGCGAGGTCGACAAAGAACCGCCATTCCTCGCGAGCATCGCCCTTCGGTTTGACTGCCGCGCGAGCGTACTGCGCGTAGGGCTTGTCCATGAGGCTGCCAAAGGCCAGATGCAGGCCTTCGCGTTCCAGCCAGTGCGTGCCGGGAATCAACCAGTGCGCATGTCGATGACTTTCGCGCTGCACAAAATCGACGGCGACCAGCAGTTCCAGTTGCGAGAACGCCTTGTCCAGCGCATCGCCGTCCGGGCCGGAAACCACCGGATTTCCAGAGCAGACCAGCATGGCGCGAATCTGGCCATCGCCGGGGGTCAGAATCTCGTCGGCTAATTCGCCGAGAGCGTGGAACCCGGCAATGGTTGGTAGATTGCGCAGGCGCGTGTGGTGCTTGGACTTGGGGGCCATCATTTCCCAGGCCCTGGGTAAATCGACGAAGCCACGCTCGTAGCGTTTGCCGCCCGGCATGTCCATGCGGTTGGTAATGATATTGAGCAGCTGGCTCAGCCATTCGCCAACAGTCCCGGTTCCCGAATGGGCCAGTCCGGTGTGAGAGACACAGGCCGCCGTTCGAGCCTTGGCGAACCTTTCGGCAACGTCGCGCAATTGTTCTTCCGAAACATCGCAGCGTGCGGACAACCAGGAAAGATCGGCATTCCGGGCCAGCGCAAACACGTCCTCGAGGCCATTGACCGGAACGACTTCCGGCTGTCGATTCCAACCAGCCTCGACAATGATCTTCACCAGTGCCAGCAGGAAGGCCCAGTCTTCACCCGGCCGAATCTGGATGTGTGTCCTAGCTTCCTTGCTCGAGGTCGTCTCGCGCGGATCGACGACGATCAGGTCTGCACCTCGGTCGCGAGCGGCAAGTACCCGTTTCCATCCGTGCGGTATGACTTCGATCCAGCCGAAGCGACTGACGGCTGGATCCATGCCGATCAACAGAAAACACTCGCACTCATCAACGTCGGTGGGGACAGACATCAATTCGCAGCCGAACATTTCTTCCTGCACGACATGCAGATTGTTCTGGTCCAGAGAGCCGACCCAGTAGCGATTGCCGGTGCCGATGGCGGCGAGCAGGCCACTGTGCAAATTGGAATCGCCGAAGTTATGTCCGAGCGGATTGCCGTGATACGAGCCAACGGCATCGGCACCGTGTTTGTCGATGATGCGGTTGAGACGTTCAGAGATGTCGGCGATCGCTTCTTCGTAAGTTGCAGGGACATACTTGTCACCTACCCGGCGCATCGGTGTGGTGATGCGATTGGGGTGGTTACGCAGCTCTGCAGCGGCCATCCCCTTGCGACAGAAATCGCTATGCGAAAAAGGGTTTTGACGGTCCGGTTTTATGCCGATGATTTCCTGGCCTGCGTCGTCGACTTCAACCTCGACGCCACATAAGGAAACGCAATAATGGCAGTGTGTGTACACCTTCTTCGACATGCTGATCTCCTCTTTCGTGGTACCCGCGCTGGAGTAATAAAAATCGCACTACCGAGCTGCCGACCACTTCAGTTCTAAAGTGTTGCCACAATCCAGACTTCCGGACAAATGATGTCTGGAGGACATAATACTGCAATGCGCGTGCTTTGCACCGGTGGTTTTCCGTTAGACCTGCCGTGAGGGGATCAGTGGTCGATGGCCATCGTTAATTCAGGCGATTGACCGAATCCCGGCGGGTTGCTCAGCTACGTTGGCTGAATCTCATCGTCCTGAGGCAAGTCCATGAGCTTCAAGACAAGGCAATGGCCGGCATTTCTCCGACAGGAGCGAGCTGGACGGTCTGATGCGGGAAGTAGGGACAACTATTCCGAGCAACTGAGGCAAGTGCTGGCCGGCCTACTTGCTGCAAGCTTTCAACTCGCGAATATCGAGTTGGAGGCGGGTTATGGATGGAGTACATGATCTAGGCGGCACCAACGGATTCGGCGCTGTCGAATGCGAGCACAATGAGCCCACCTGGCACGAGGATTGGGAGCCCATCGGCTATGCCCTGGCTTTTCTGGGTGCTGGTGAACTCAAGGCTTTCACCATTGATGAAGTTCGTCATGCCATAGAGCGCATGGACCCGCGCCATTATCTGGCCTCTACCTACTACGAACGCATTGTGACCGGTACGACAGCGATGTTTGTGGAAAAGGGCCTGGTGACGCAGGAGCGTCTGGAGCAGCTGGCCAATGGCCGTTTTCCACTGGCTACCTTGCCAGGCGAGGGCGAGAAGGCCCGAACACAAGAGATCAACTTTCAGCCGGGAGATCGTGTGAAGGTGCGTGATGGGCACTTTCGCGGCCATAGCCGCATGCCCAAGTATGTGCGTGGCAAGACCGGAACGGTTCTGCATCGCTCGAAACAACTGTTCCCCTACGCTGGCTCAGCCGGTCACGGCGAAGACGCGAAGATGGAACCGACCTATCACGTGTGCTTTTCTGCCAAGGACCTGTGGAGCGACGCGGCGGAAAATTCCACCGTTGTAGTGGACTTGTGGGAGAGCTATCTCGATCCCATGCCCGCCGTGACCGCAGACTGAAGGGAGAAACCCATGAATCATCCCACCACGATTGATCCTCAAAGCACAGGGAACAGCTGGGAGCGCTAGATTCTAGAAAGTCTCCAATCCTGTCCTGCGAGCAATTCTGTCGCAACTCGATTGCCGGCTTGAATCGGTCGGTTGGCAATGACGAAGCTAACTCGCAATTGCCAACGATAGTAACGCCCAGGTGGGGGGACTTCCCATCGCCCAACACCGCTATCACCCCCCAGAGCGCGGATCAATGTTGGCCTTTGGCGAGGGCTGGAAGCAAATCAGCTAATCCGCTGATTCCTTTTGGACCGCTCTCGCAAACCAATTAACTCGAAGACGCACTGAATTAGCAATGACGCACTGAATTAGCAATGACGGACTTAATTAGCTACTCACACCAGTGTAGCGATCGAAAATGGTCTGATAATCGGGCATCAATAAAATCAATGCGTTGGTAATTTTCGGCGCAGATTGCGAATTGCGCCCGTCCGGAGCACACACGATCCAATATTAATTAGGTCTGCAAAACCTCAGGAGGCCAAATCCATCTTCAGAAATCGAGACGTTCATGGTGGGACGTCTGCATCAAGAGTGAGGGAAACGGGCGGGTTCCGTCGCAAGTGGATACCTCTATTCCTAGATCCGGTCTAAGAATTTGGAATTGGGGCCGATACAATGTACTGCGCTGTGACTTGATGGATAAAAATGTCTATTAAAAACAAAGAAATAGGCGGACGGCTGGTCCGGCTATTCAGCTCGTCGACGTTTCGTTCGCTGTCGTCGCCCACCGCGCCGACCGTCATGCGGTCGATCGTCGCGGAATCTGGAGCGACTGGATTAGGGCGTCGAATGCGCCTTCGGCTACTTTTTGACCAAGCGTATGACCGCTTAATGGATTCGTATCGATCTGAATATTTCTATAAAAACGCGATCGTCAACCAGATTTTGTTGCAAAAGCACACGCTTGACGGGGGGGCTCGCTCGGCACGGTTGCTTACGGAGTTTTGGGCGGGTGAGGCGCGAGTAGATATCGGTATAGTCAATGGGACATCTACCGCATACGAGATTAAGACTGAACTCGATACTTTGGATCGACTCTCCAACCAATTGCACTGGTACTCGAAGGTTTTTGACCGTGTATACGTTGTCGTTGCAAACAAGAATTGGCCGTCAATCGCCAAAGTGTTACCTCGGCACGTTGGCTTAATCACAATGTCCCCTGATGGCAGGCTCCTAGAGAGGCTTGGCGCAGCGTCGAACAAGGCCAACATAGACTTGCGCGTACTGTTTCGCGCAATGCGCGAGATGGAAGTATTGGACATCTGCCATCGTAGATTTGGTGTTGATTACGCGACACCGAATGGGCTGCGTCTTGATGAGTGCTGGCGGGTTTTCAAAACCCTTGACCATGAGGAGGCGCATGATCTGATGGTTGAGGTTTTGCGCCGTCGCGCAATCCATCCCGCGCAGAGTGCCCTGATAGAGAGTGCGCCTAGCAGTCTCAAAGTCCACGCCATTGGCATGGTCATGAACGTCAGGCAATATCGTATGGCCTTGAATCAATTGGATGCTGTCGCGTAATATCTGTCTCGAGGCCGGTCCGAAAGGTGTGTGGCGCATTACCGGACCGGTTGACCCCATAACTGCAGAACCCGACATCCCGTCACTACCCGGTAAAGGGGGGTTCTATGTACGTGCCAGTTATTCACGCTCGTCAATCTGAGCGCCAAGCTATCAAGAATGTGGCGGACAAGATTCGTTCTGCTAAGAACGTCTATCCGCTGGTCATTCCCGTCCAAGACAATCCTCTGACTCCCGGGTCGGGGCTGCGCGGAGCCGCCCAACTAATCGCGGGATTCAGTAAGGTCGAGGTGCCCTTTGCTTTTCTGGTCACCCCCTACGTGCAGAAGGTTCAGGCAACCCAGACCCAGCTCCTGGACGCTATAGCTAATCTAGATTCCAAGAATATGGCGACTCCCGTCGTCGCGGTCACCAATGGTAAGGCTGCATCGACTGTCGAGGCAGAAATCAATCTTCTGCCACCCGGCTCATTTTCTATTCTTCACGTCTCGGCTGCACCGAACGTTCCCAAATTGCTGGGTCTTTTGAGCAAGTACGCGGATCGCATTCAGGCTCACTATTTTTACGCTGATGGGTGTGACGAATGGTATTGCGACATCTGGCAGGGCGCGTTTCGTGTTCTCATTGAGGATGGATTTGTGCGTCAAGACCGGAATGCGGATTACGGCACGAATTGGGATGAGCATTATTCGGATCTTGCTTTCAGGTACTCAATGGAAGGGTTTCAAGGGTACGGAGACCATACGATCTGTGGGGAGAAATTTTTTCCGGGCGGTGGACCGGCCCGCACCGTTGCCATACATCTGACGTATCCAGCGCCGCTAGGCGGAGCGGCATACTCGGATGTTCGAATCAGACACTTTTTGTCGGCGAGTGACGCGAAGTCGGTTGGAGCCGCAGTTTGCTATTTCGAAGCGCTCGGCGATCTCGTTGCGTTCTACAACGCTCATGTTCAAGACTTGTCATTTTCGCGGGCTTGCCAAGAATTTGTGGGAAATTTGGGTCCGCCGCCGCATTTCCCGCAACTCGGCACTGTGAAGCGCATTTCAATTCAGCATCACATCGAATTAATGATTCACCTCAAGACGTAACGGTATCGGGTGCGGTCTCATTGGCCGAGAAGGTTGCCCGTTTCTGCGCGAAGCTTTTCGATGTACTCGATGAGCTTGGTTTTAGCGGCCGCCCTCGTTGCGTTCGGTTGACAAAACGCATTGATCATTGCCTTGTCTGCTTCCGGTTCCGCTGCCACGCCGGCTCGGACCACAGCGAAACCGACGTCGTCAATTTGCATGAGCATTTCCTGCTCCAGGCACCGAACACGCCCGGAGAGGCGATTGTTGACCTGGGTGCAGGCTTTTTCTCTAGCAACTGCGCGCAAAGCATTCTTGTCATGGGTGTACACAACGCTGTTGGAATCGCACGCTGCGGCAGCAAGCCAGACTGCGTCTCCGACGTCAATTCCGTTGACCATGTAACAGCATGTCACTAGGCGCTTTCCGCAATCGTCTAGCGAAATCGACGTATGTTTCTCTACAAATTTCCTTAGTTGGTCACGATGCTCGAATTTGGGGAGTTTCAAGTTCGAGCCGACCTTGTTTTGCAGATCAAACGTACCTTCTATTGAAGGTTGATATGAAATTCGGCCACGTTCCCGTCTGATTCGAGATTCAAAAGAATTCAACAGGCCAAACCGTGTCAATTTGGCAAGAAAATCATTGTCGCAAATCGCAAGCAGCCCCATCTTGGCTCGAGAAATTACAGTGCCAAAACACGTTTGAGAAAAATTGCTTGCTCATCCGAGAGGGGTTCCAAGTCCAAATTCTCATTCGCGAAGTCCTGATTCACGAGTACGGGCGCGTCAGCTGATGGTTCTACTTGCTGGAGAAGCGTCATCGCAACTGGCCATCGTCCCGTCTCCATTCCGTATCGAAGTGCGAGGTGGCCGCGATCAATCTTTTGCTGACGAGCTAAATCCTTCAGAGAGCGCTCAATCTCAGAGTGGCTTGAGCCGGTTGGAATCTGAACGTCTCTAGATCCACCCAAAACGGTTAGCGCGTATTCATCTGCCTGAATTTCCTGCTCATCCTTGTCGGAAGCGAAGTTATCACTATCGTCGATAATGATCTGATCGCGACCCACGTGTCCTTGAGCAATATGCCCCGCCTCGTGCGCCACATCAAACGCGTGCCACGCGCTTTCCTTGCGCGCGCTGCCAAGTATTATTACTGGCCTTCCCGCAACATCCACGGCCATACCTGCAGGGCGCGCGAGCTTATCTGGCCAGTCAGAGTAATGCGCGACTGGAACGCCATGCATCCAAAGCGACGTAAGTAGCCCTGGTAGGTGGACGATGCCGTTTGATTCAAGGATCTCTTTTCGAAGATCCAACGGATCTTCTGGAAGCGGGACAAAAGGGTGCGGGCATGCGGCGGACAGTGAGCGGGCGAGTGAGTAAAACATAGACGCAGCGGGCTTTAACTTGCCCGTGTTGGTCGTGCGCAATCGCTTGAATCGAGGAGCGGTCGGAAGCGCGCCGAAGGCCACAGACTGCTCTTCCTCAAGTGAGCTGAGATCAAGGCCCAACTCCTTGGCTAGGAGCAGTTTGACTTCGATCAGCCCGGTTTCGGTCTGGGGCGGATACTCCATGACCCAGCTCGGAAGGACGCGACTCAAGTAGGCCGGTCTTATGCCAACCTTTGCGACTCGCTTAATAAGTTGCTGGACAGATTCCATCAGTAGCCCACGGCTCAGCAGGGGGATGTGTATGCGTCAAGCAATGGCGACCATAGTGACTATTGTACAACGTCGCGTAACTGAGGATACACGAAAACTGTAAAGATATACAGTATCGGAGATGCGGGTTTTCAAACTGAGCTATTCGCTTGAATCTTCGAACCTGAGTCAATACATTGCTCATCAGCCGAAGACGATCTTCCCGCCGAATTGGCTGAAGGCGAGGACAGTGTGGCGGCGCCAGGGCCAAGGAATTTCCTGGTTGAACGAGGTGATCGGACTGCCGATCTCGGTTCGCATTAATGCAACCGCGGGCGTCGTTCTTATTTTTTCAGGTAGGGTGCCAGAGTGCTTATGGTAGTCGGGCAGACTCGGGATTCCGGTTCGGAATTTCTCCGGCTACCGCTGAGCACTGACCGGGTTCCTCAGCCCAAGATGATTTCGCGACAATCAATCATCTGAAAAGTTTGACTATCTTTCCCGAGTTCGACCTGCCAAGACGTTCGCATACTCAGCGTCTGTCATAGGACTGGGCACAGCTTCTTTGAGCTGGCTAAATTTTGGTCGTCGCGGTGTCGCTCGTGAGTCTGAGGATCTTGGGCGGATGGAAGGATTGCCTCTTTCCAAGAGTTCTGCAGCATCTTCAGCTGATAAACCTACTTCGATCAGCAACTTCAAGAATGCGTCAGCGTGATCCTTCGCCCATGCGGCGAGACGCTCTGGGCTATCCGCTAATTCTTGGAGGTCTACCGGACCCGAATGATTGATTTCTCGCATGCTGTCAGGAGATGAATGAACGCACTGAACCGATTCGACGGGGGCAAACTGGTTCCTTCGTTAAGTTTATTGCCGATCGAGCTGATCTCCGTCCACGTGCGAGAGAAAGTCGAATTATTCCTCTTCAATTGAATCGCGCCAATCCAGTTTGCCAACCGGTATCTGGTCATCCCAGACTTTTACGGTCCAACTGGCGCCCACGTTCCACAAGCGGGACGCTTCAAAAATTCTTGGAAATTCTTGCGCGGTGGTGCTTTTTCCGCCCTTACTGGCAAGGACCAACTCACCCAAGATATCCCACCAATTGTCTTCCAGCCACTGTAGCCGTTCGTCTCGCTCGACGATGGGTGTCCCCGGTTGTGGTTTCAGTTCGTACAGAGACATCGGTCCGATCATTTGTGTTCGTTGCGAAAACCAACGTTTGTTGCGCAGATCCTCCTTCTTTTTCTTTACAAGGTCGCTATCGTCCTCGCAATCCTCTTCTTTAGCGGGATTGCCTAGAATGCCTTTTCTCGGCCAAAGCCGAAAATCAATTTCGCTGCGATCGTTGTGGACGATGCGCCGGACCAGTAGGCAGTAGAAGAACCCGTTGAAATACGGCAAATCCATGGCATCGTCGAACAGCTTGGAGCAGGTTGCCAAGGCATCCAAATAGATCTGTGCTTCTCCGAATCGGGATCGCAAGATGGCCAGTCGACATTGGATTGCAAGAATGAGCAACGCGTCGAGGTTTGATCGATCCGAGATTTTCTTTGCGCCGGCTTCTATGAGTGGTAGCTCGCCGGGGATTGCGGGGAATCCTGGCCCACAGATATCCGAAGCGAGGTTTGCGAGCCGTGGCTTGCAGACATCGATTCTGACCATGAGTTCGTCGTTTATCGCATCCAGTTGATTGATGCTGGGCGTCTCGTCATCCAAGAGCGCATCCCAGATGCGATGTCGATAGTCATCTGAAGACTGAGGGAAGAGATTCTCCGCGGTGGTGATCACGTCACGAATCGACCCAGGTTCGGCTTGCGGTATCACACCCAAGCGAGTGGCGCGGAACATCACTCGATCACGGATAGCAGATGTCGAGGTCATTCCCTTCTCCAGGAGCATCCCGTCTAGTTGCGCAGGGGTTGCGCCCGTTCGGCTTAGCAACTGATGGGCCCAGAGTGAGGTCCGAAACCGGCTAATGATGCTCAGTGCGGCACGCCCGCCCTTCGTGGGCTCCTCGCTCCCGCGATTCTTCTTTGGCTTCATGACTGAGTGGCGCCTTTGTACCTGCGAAAGCTCGGAGTGGGCGAATCGGCCAAATCCAGGGGCATGTGGACCAAAGAGCCTCTGCCCCTATCACATTTCAATCCCGTTGTGTGGATCATAAATGGGGGGGTGAAAAAGCGCCTTAATGGTGCCACTAACCGCCGTAGCATGTCTCTATGGCACCTAAGATCGATGGCCGTCAGGGCACCGAGCAGAACCTGGTCGCTCATCTCCTTGCGCTGCATGGCGAGGTCATGAGCGGGGAGGACCTGAAGCGAACCCTGGGTTACCGGTCAAAACGATCGTATTACCGGGCGATAGCCGAGGATCGGGTGCCAGTGAAGTTGTTCAAGCTGCGTGGAGGACGCGCCTGGAATGCCAGGACCCAAGACGTCGCGGAATGGCTCAGTCGGGTTGGCGGGCTAAACGAAGCCTAAGGGCGGACTTCAGTTCGTGATCCCGGAGTTGGGAAGAAGCACCCGTCGTAACGAGGTAGAAAAGAAAAGGGCCCGGAGTTTGCAGACTTCGAGCCCTTTGGGGTACCGCTTTCGTATAGCAACCAAAGCGTCGCACCCCCTGAAGGTCTGGTCAAGGTGACAGTAGATGCCATTTGCTGCCATCTGAACTTCAGGCTTTTCGCCTCTCCGTTCACATCAACATGGAGAGTATGAAATGCATATCAATTCAATGAGATTCCCCCAGGCCGAGGTTTGCTCACGGACTCGCAGACCCTCTGCGCAGACCGACTTGGAGCGACGCGAGATGCTGAAGCGGCCAAGCCGGCGTCGAGCGCCGGTTGATTACCCTGATCCCCCGTACCCCGGTCCGGCCTCGGACGGTTCAATGTCGGCACCTGGTAAATGCGGTAGCAGCGCGTCAGTCGGTCCGCAGACGAATTCCGAGTCCGATCAAGACTCGACGATTCTGATCGTGATCCGACGAACACGGGATCAACTTCCGCATCCAGCCGTTCAAGTGACAATCGTCACTTGACTGCAGATGCGGTCGATACCGCGGGCTAAATAGTTCCGCGGTCGGCGCCAACTAAGGCGCCAACACCGCACTCCCTTCGCTTGGTCTTTCTTGTGCCGCGTATGCGGCGCGAAGGGAGCGCTTGCGCCAAAAACACTTAACACCAGTAGAGCCCTGCATGCCAGGGCAAGGAGGCTTTATGGGCGGTAGATACAAAGAGATGACACCACAGAGGATTGCGAACCAGATTGACGAAGGTCGCGGCCAAGGGGAGGGCAAGGAATTCACTCCCTGGTTTGAAGCAACGGAGTTTCCAACAAGGGGTCGAATGGTGCGGGCCAAGAGCCTGGTGACCGGACGGGTCATGCACATGGTGAGCGAGATCGAAGGTGCTTACCTGCACCTGATCGACTTCACTCCCGGCGTTGTCGATATTCGGGAGCAGTCCCTTTGCGACTTCGAGATGACGGTCGACATTGCTCGCCGTCTGCGGGTTCGACATCCACGAGCGTGGGAAGGTCACCTGGTTCCCATGACAACGGACTTTCTGGTGACGTTCGATGATGCGTGGGGCCGGCGCGAGCTGGCCCTGAGTGTCAAGTCCGAGGGAGAGCTGCGGGGGAGAAAAAAGGCGCGAGTGTTTCAAAAGCTGGCCATAGAGCAGTTGTATCACGTGGCCAAAGGTCGCTCATTCCTGCTGGTGACCGATGCCGGGATCAATCCTCGCGTGATGTCCAATCTCGCACTGCTTGGCGAGGCTTTCCGAAGCGGCAGCTCAGAGATCTCCGACGCCGAACAATCGGCCTTCGAGCGTGCCTTCCCTCGCCACGAAAAGGATGGTTCCACCATCCGAGAGCGAATCGACGTGGCAGCGCTGGCCAGCGGGTTGCCGTCGCAGAAAGCAATCGATGCCTTCCGCCGAGCGGTCTGGTCGCGCCGGATTCTCATTGATCTGCGGCAGTGGATTCGTCTCAACAGTGAATTCGTGCCCACGACTGACGTCAACCTGGGGGTGGAGCTGCCATGGTCACGATAAGCCAGAACATGCTCATCGCTCCCTGCGGGGCGAATCCACCCATAAATCAGGTGGCGCGAGTGGTCCGCGTCGAGCCGCAGAAAAATCGCCTCTGGCTCTCCTTCCCCGAGCTCAAGCGCATTCCGAAGCCATATGACCTCGCGCGCATCCGAGCGTCCATGGACGCTGGTCACGTCTGCTCGATTGCAGATGTCTCGAAAAGCAGTGTCTTGGCTTTCCCGGATGCGTCTGAGCGAACCAAAGCTCGATGTGAGGAGGCCATGCGGTCCATTTCGTACGTCCTGGAGAACGAGGATCAGTTCTTTGACGAGACCAAGCGGGCCGCTCTGATGCGTGAGCAGGCTTCGATCGCAGGAGTGAACCTTTCCACCATCTACAGGTACGTCGAGCGGTATTACTCGGGCGGCAGTACCAAACTCGCCATGGTGCCGCGGTACCGCTCAGTGACGCCTGGAGACAATCAACCCGAAGGTCAAAAGCGGCGAGGCAGGCCTCCCCGAGAAAAGCCGCCGGAGGGAGAGACGGCATTCATATTTACAAAACGGCGCTCACCTGCGCGGCTCCGCCGTGCGAGTTGATCGGTTGACGCCATTTAATCTGCGCACCGACGCCATGCCAGCTGAGCACCGGTATCAAGACCCTGCGCGGCGACGCCACCAGGCTGCGCACCGGCGTCAAGTCGCTGCGCAGTGGCACCAGCTTCCTGCGCAGTGGTGCCACGCTTTTGCGCATCCCCGCCGAGCTACTGCCCACCCTCCGACTTGAGCTTGCGCATCGACTCGCCCTTGAGGGCGATCTTCAGGCTCGAATGCACGAGCCGATCGAGCAACGCATCGGCCAGCGCGGGATCATTGATGAAGGCGTGCCACTCCTTGACCGGCATCTGCCCGAGCACGATCGTCGAGTGCGTGCCGACCCGATCATCGAGCAGTTCCAGCAGGTCGGCGCGACCGCGATTGGTCAGTGCGGTCAGGCCAAAGTCGTCCAGGATCAGGAGCTGGACCTTGGCCACCTGGTTGCGCAGCTTCGTGATGGAGCCGTCTTCGTGCGCGATGGCCATCTCTTCGAGCAAGCGCCCGAGCCTGCGGTAAGCCACGGTGATGCCCTTGCGCGCCGCTTGCACCGCAAGCGCGCAGGCCAGCCAGGTCTTCCCCGTGCCCGTCGGGCCGGTCATCAGTAGGTTCATCTGCTTATAGATCCACGCGCACGTCAGCAGATCGGCGAAGGTCGCCTTGTCGATGCCGCGGCCCGACCGGTAGTCGATAACCTCAGGTACGGCCTGCACTTTGAGCCGCGCGTTGCGCAGGATGCTTTTGAAGCGCCGCGTGTCGCGGTAGCTGATCTCGGCGTCCACGAGCATCTGCAAGCGCTGCTCGAAGGACGCGCCGAGAAATGCGGACTGCGACATTTGCTGATCCAGCCCTTCGGCCATTCCGAAGAGGCGCAGCGCGCGGAGCTGTTGGGCGGTATTCATGATGGTCATTCGGGGGGCCTCAGGATTCGTAGGTCTTGGCGCCGCGCACGTTGTCGTGGCCGGGCAGTGGCTCATCGTCACTGGCGCCGCGCAATGGCGTGCTCTCGATCCGGCGCTGGAGCATCGAGCGCACGGACGACACCGACGTGGTGGAGATGCGAAGCGCGCGATGGCAGGCAGCATTCAAGCGCTCTGGGCCGTATTCCTTGGCCATGCCGCGCAGGCCGCGCATCGCCTGCATCGACAACGCCGGCCGCCGATGCGTGTCGATGTGCTTCTTCACGAAGGCACTGATCCAGGGGCCTGAGCGGTCCGCCCATGCGATCAGTTCCGCCCCCTGATCCTGGGCGTAAGCCCGATGGGACGCGGGCTGGTGCTCTGGGAAGGTCGTGCAGCCACCCTTGTGGGCATTACGCAGATGGGTCGCGATCGGGAAGTGATCGTCTTTCGCGTACACCTCGACCTGTCGGGCGGTCGCGCGGATGCGTACCTTGGCCCCGATGTAGGTGTACGGCACCGAGTAGTGATGCTCGTCCCACAGGACGTGGTAGTCCTGGGCCACCGTGACGTTGAGCTTCCAGTCTGCGTACTCGAAGGGCAATTCCGGCAACGCCTTGAGTGCAGGACGGTCCAGCTCTTCGAAGAGCTGGTTGCGGCTTTTGCCGCCGTGACCGCGCATGGGTTTGTCGTTCATGCGCACCAGCAGTTCAGCGATGGCGGCGTTCAGCTCCTCGATGGACGTGAAGACCCGGTTGCGCAGCCGCGCCAGTATCCAGCGCTGGGCGAAACGCACGCCGACCTCGACGGCGGCCTTGTCCTTGGGCTTGCGCGCCCGCGTCGGCATCACGATGCAGTCGTAGTGCTGCGCGAGCTTGCTGTAGGTGAAATTGATGATGTGGCCCTCGGCCACCGTCACCCGGTCCACCGCAGACTTGAGGTTGTCAGGCACCAGCAGCCTGGGCACGCCACGGTAAAACTCCAAGGCGCGCACATTGGCCTCGCACCAGTTCGGCAGGCGCTGCGTTGCGCTTGCATACGCGAAGGTCTTGCGGCTCGCGCCCATCACGGCCACAAACAGCTCGACCGGCGTCTTCTCCCCGGTCTTCGTATCAAGGATGCTCGGCCGCTTGCCCGAGTAGTCCAGAAACAGTCGGTAGCCTGGCGCATGCGGCTGGCGCATGACGATGCCCAGCGAGCACTCGTAGCGGTCGTAACGCCGCCGGAATTCGGTTTCCGACATCGCGTCACTGCCGGCCGCGTCCGCATATTCCTCGTGCATCAGCAGCAAGGTCACGCCCGGCCGACGCAGTTCGGCATGGACATGGGCGAAGTCGGGCTCGGCAAAGGCCTTGCGTGCGAGCTGACGGCCGTTGTTGAGCCGCTCCTCCAAGGCCCGGTCCGTCAGAACCGCGACCCCATTCCAGTCTAGGCCCTCCTCAGCCAGGCGCGTCCGATAGCGGCCCGCCGTGTTGGGCGAGACTCCCCCTGCTCGTCCGACTTCCCGGTTGGAGAAGTCGGTGGTGAGCAGTAGGCGACACACATTCCTCAGATTCATCCCGCGTTCTCATCGATTGACACCTCCAGAAAGAGGCGTGAGGGAGGCCCTCACTCCGGCGGCGGGAAAAGGCGCATCGCACGGCCCGGGACGGGCCGCTGTCCTTGACACCGCCGGAAGCAGAAACGAGAATGCAGACTCAAGGTTCAGTTGAAGCTGCTCGAGACCCACGCCCGGCAAGGCGTGGGTTTTCTCGTTGTGCTGCCCGAAACGTACCGCTACCGCCATCAGCAGAAGACCGGGCTGAGCGAGCCACCTTCTATGCAGTCCAGATTCCGTGACACGGGGGATCGGTCATCACCACCTGCGCCATCTGGATATCGATCAGACCACAGGCTGCTGGCCACAACGCCGAGCTTGTCGGCAATGGCCGATTCGATCCGCCGGGATCGCCGGTACCCCTGGCTCACGCTGGTCACCGTCGTGCCGGCCACGCCCAGTTCGCGAGCGACTTCGGCCAGCGAGCTGCCGGCGAGCCGAAGGCGCATCTTGATCCGTTCGTGTTGTTTTAGGGCTGGGCGCATGCGTGATATCGTCAGGGGAAGTCCTGAGACTCACAATAAGCAGTTATGAGTAAGTTGTCAAGCGAAGACGATAATCTCGTCATGGGGCGCCGGTTGATGGCCGTCCGGGTCGCCAGCGGGCTCACGCAAGCTGATTTTGCGGACAAGCTGGGCCTGTCCCTGCGCGCCTACGCCAATTACGAGCGCGGCGAGCGGGAGATGCCCACGGCGCTATTCAGATCGCTGTGCGAGACGTTCCGGATCGATCCCCTGTGGCAGCTCACCGGTCCCGGTGAAGATCCGGTTCTGGTCGGTCGTCGCGTCCTCGACATGGAATTGATGGAGGGCGTCATCCGCCTCATCGAGGAGTGGCTGACCAAGCACCGTCGCACGCTCAAGCCCGACAAGAAGGCGCGGGTGATCCGGCTGGGCTACGAGCATTGCATCACTAAGGGCGAGATCGACGCGACCCATCTGCGTGAAATGCTGTCCGTCGCGGCCTGATCCGATGACCGATCGTCATGCTCCGGGGCGCAACGCTCTGCAGGAAGAGCCGCCCGAGGGCAACGCCGGGACTCGCTGCAAGATTGTCTCGCTGCGCACTGACCAGCAGTCGCCGCCACCGGAGCGACTCGACCCGCGGCTGGAAGAGATGCGCCGCATCCTCGCGGAATCCAAACCGCTGGACAGCCTCTATTCTGACGACGAAGTGATCGCCGACGAGGGCAAGTTCCGCAAACGCTTCGGTCCGGGATTTCGCTGGAATCGCCGGGATCGGATCGGCCTGATCGCACTGAAGAATCGATACGACCTGACCGACCCGGAAATCCAGTTGTTCCAGCACACCGGCAATCTGCATCGGTCGGTGTTCGGAGTGCGCCTTACGGCGAGCCCTTGGATCGCCCTGTGGGGCGGCGCGCAGATCGCGGTGTTCGGGTTCCTGTTCCTGGCCCTACTGCTCGCCGCTTCGCCGAATCTCGTCACGGCACCGGCCAAGGCAATCAAGCCGGTGCTGGCGCTGCTTGGTCTGTTCGCTTTCTGCTGCGGGCTGTACTGGATGTATGTGAAGCCCTGGCTGCTGCGGCGGCGGAAGGAACGCCAGCAGGGCTTGCAACAAGCGGCGGCGTTCCCGGTGAATCGCCGTGCGCGGTGAGCCCAAGCCTTAAAAGGATCCGCACCCCTCAGACGGGTAATCGCGGGCCCTCAGATACGCGGCACCGAGATCGTTCTGCTGCTTCCGAATAATATTATAGTGATGTAATATCAATGCCACGCTCATGAAAACAAAAGACCGCCTGCTCGCCGTCGACGCCAGTGCCAAGGGCTGGCGCGAGGGCGTTCCCGAGTTCTCGATCGAGGATGTGATGCTGATGCGGCTGATCCGCGTCGCCAGCCTCGGTATCACCGCGTTCATTGATCCGATCCTGCGACCGACCGGTCTCACCGAAAGCTCCTACCACACGCTCATCGTGGTACTGGCCAGCGGCGACGAAGGCACGACACCTTCGACGCTGAGCGAGCAGGTCGGCCAGAACCACGCGAACATGACGCGCATCCTCAGCGTGCTCGCTGCCGAGAAACTGGTTCGAGTCAGCCAGGACGTGCGCGACGCGCGACGCCGCCGCATCGTCGCAACGGCCGCGGGCCGCACGCTGGTCCGGACCTATGCAACGCGGTTCGAGCCGATCGTGAAGGTAGCGTTCGCGAGTCTGAGCGCGGCGGATAAGCGCGCGCTCCAACGCACGCTGCGCTCGCTCATCGAGTCCATGGACGCAGCAGAACGCATGGTGGGACCGGCCGCGTGACCGGCCGCCTGAGCCGCGACCGGCTGCGCCGGTCGAGGCGAACCGCCGGCTGCGTGGTCCTATTGCTTGCAGTCGAGGCCGCTGCATCGAATGGCATGAACGCGCCCGGTACCGGCGCGGTGCAATTGGGCATGGCCGGCGCGGGCACGGCCCTGGCGTCGGATGCCTCGGCCACCCTGCGCAACCCGGCAGCAGGAGCCTGGCTGGGTAACACCCGCACCGCTGAACTCGGTATCGCGATTCCCGACGGCGGTTTTCGAGTCGGACCGCTCGGCGAGAATGCGCCCTTCGGACTGCTCGACCTGAAGCCTGGACGCAACACATCCGTCACCGGCGTATTCCCCATTCCGTCGTTCGCTCGCAACTGGCGCCGGGACGACCGGACCGCCGTCGGCTGGGGCGTTTCCGCCTCGGGATTGAAGGCGCTTTCGGAAGGAGGATCGGCCACCCTGGCGCGCGGCCTGCCGACGCTCGACGCGCGCTGCGATGGCGATTTCGGTGGCGGGCAACCGCTGTCAGCCCTCTCCGACCCGTCGGGGCTCTGCGGCCGCAGCGGCACGACGCTCGGCGTGGACCTCACGCAGGTCCTCGTGTCTGCGCACTGGGCGTATCGCGTCTTGCCGAGCCTGTCGGTCGGGATCGCGCCGGTATTCGCCGCGCAAAGGATCGAAGTACGCGGGCTCGGGGCATTCGCGGCGTTCTCCAAGTTTCCGGAGCGCACAACCAACCGCGGGTTCGACTATTCGTATGGAGGCGGTGCGCGGATTGGCCTGCTGTGGGAGCTGGGCCATGGAATCGGAATCGGAGCGGCGTACCAGACGCGCCTGTACCAGACGGAGTTCGAAAAGTATCGCGGTGCCATCATCGGCGGATCGCTGGATTTCGCGCCGGTGCTCAACCTTGGCCTGCAGTTTCATGTGATCGACGGCCACCGCTTGTTCCTCGACTACGAGCAGGTGCGCTACGGTGATATCCGCCCCCTGGCCAATCAGGTCGAGCCGCAGCGTTTCACGGACAACTGCTTCGTTCCGCGCTTGTTCACACGCAACTTCGAGAGCCCTCCGGCGCTCGACGCCTGTCTTGGCGCCAGCGGCGGCCCTGGATTCGGCTGGGACACGATCGATGTCTACAAGATCGGTTACCAGGGCGAGCATGACCGGCTGACCTGGCGGGCCGGACTCAGCTGGGGCGGAAATCCGGTGGTACGCGACCAGACCTTGCCGAAGATCTTCGCGCCCGCCATCACGGACCGCCATGCGGCGCTCGGCTTGTCCTGGAAGCTCTCGCCACAACTCGAACTGGGTTGGGCTTTGATCTACGCCATCAAAAACACGATCCGCGAATCCAACACCTTCAGCAACGCGACGCCCACGGCTTTGCAGGGCGAGCTTCTGAGCTTCGACGTGAGCAGGGATCCTGCGGATCAGACCATCGATACGCACATCAGCGTCTGGCAGTCCCAGTTCAGCCTGACGTGGAGTCTGGGGGAGTAATGAAGCGTCCCGTTCTCGCCGCCGTGCTGTGCTCGCTACTATCTGCAAGTCTTGCGGCCTGCGGCGATCCTCAGCCCCATCCGGCGCGTGTGCCCTCCGAGCACGATCTGCCGACCCTGCGCCTGGCCACCGAACGGCTCGCCGAGGACTACCAGACCGTGGGCACGGTGGTGTCCGACGAGCGGGTCGAAATCAGCTCGCGCCTTGCGGCCTATGTCCGCGCCATCAGCGTGCGCGAAGGCGAGCGCGTCCGCCGTGGCCAGATGCTCGTGCAACTCGACGCTCGGGATCAGGAAGCGGCCGTGCAGCAGGCGCAAGCCCAGCGCGCGATGCGTGAAGCCGCGCTGCGTGATGCCGAACGCACCTTGGTGGACACACAGACCTTGTTCGCCCGCGGACTGGTCGCCGACGCCGCGCGACGCAAGGCGCAACTGGAACGTGATACGGCCGATCAGGCTCTGCGCAACCAGGATGCGGCGTTGAGCGCAGCGCAGGCGCAACTCCGCTATGCCGAGATCCTCAGTCCGGTGGAGGGCGTGGTCGCCGAAAGACCGGCACGGGCAGGCGATCTGGTGACGCCGGGCCGACCCCTGCTGGTGGTGGAATCGGATACGGCGCTGCTGTTCGAGACGGCGGTGGCGGAATCGCAGGTGCAGCGCATCGCCGTCGGCGACGTGGCGCAGGTGAGCATCGATGCCACGAAGCAAAGCTATCGAGCGACCGTGCTGCGGGTGGTTCCATCGGGCGATCCGGTGACGCGGCGGTTCACGGTGAAGCTGCAACTGGACGACGCGGCGGGCCTCACGCCAGGACTGTTTGGACGCAGCCGGTTCAGGGTCGGCCAGACCGACGGCCTGCGGTTGCCGAACGCCGCGCTGGCGCAGCGCGGTGGACTGACCGGCGTTTTCGTGGTGAGCGAGAAAGACCGGCTCGACTTTCGCTGGGTGCGCACTGGACGAAGCGATGACGCCATGACCGAAGTCACGGCGGGGCTTCAGGCCGGTGAGACGGTGCTGGCGCGAGTGCCCGAGAGCGTCCGCGACGGTGATCGCCTGAAGCGGCAGGCGCCCTAGCAGGCCAGGGCATGCGCGAGCAGCAACTCAACTCGGCCGGCCGGATCGCCGACTACTTCATCGAATCCAAGCTCACACCGGTCTTCGTGCTGTTCTGCCTGGCGGTCGGATGGTTCGCCGCGACGCTGACGCCACGCGAAGAAAATCCGCAGATTCTGGTCCCGGGGGCGGAGGTGCTGTACACGCTTCCCGGTCGGTCTGCCGCCGATGTCGATCACCTCGTAGCCGCACCGGTGGAACGCGCCCTGCGAGAGATTGAGGGCGTGGACCATACCTATTCCACGGCAATGCAGGGACAGGCGCGGGTCGCCGTCCAGTTCGATGTCGGCGTGGACAAGGAAAAAGCCATGGTGCGCGTGTACCAGCGCATCGGCAGTGTCCAGGCGCAGCTGCCGCCGCAGGTTGCACCGCCGCTGATCAAGCGCGTCGATGCTGACGACATTCCCATTGTCACACTCACGCTGGCCTCGGAGCGCTACAACGACTACGCCCTGCGCCGTCTGGCCGAGCGCGTCATCGAGAGGCTCAACTCCATTGCCTCGGTGTCGCGCGTCGAGTTGCATGGCGGCGCGTCACGCGAGATTCGCGTCGAACCCGATCCGGCGCGGCTCGAAGCCTTCGGCCTGACCCTGAGCGAGGGCTTGGATGCACTGGCTGCGGGAAACACGGCCGCGGAAGTCGGCAATACCGTGCGCGCGGGGCGGAGCCTGCGCGTGCAGTTGCGCGGTGAACTGCGCTCCGCCGACGAGGTGCGCCGGCTGGCGGTCGGCGTGCACCAGGGCCACCTGATCTACGTGGACGACGTCGCGACCGTCCACGACGGACCGGCGCAGGAGCGGGAATCCCTGGTGAGGCTGGGCTTCGGCCCCGGCGATGCGCGGATCGGGCAAGTTGCCGCCGAAATGCCGGCGGTCACGATATCCGTGGCCAAAAAGCCAGGAACCAACGCGGTCACCACGGCACGCGAGGTGCTGGCCGCCGTCGAGACGCTGCGCCAGCAATTCATTCCGGCGGACGTGCACGTCGTCACGACCCGCGACGACGGTGCCAAAGCCAACGACACGGTCAATCACCTGCTGCGTGATCTGGCGGTGGCGATCAGCGCGGTGATCCTGACGCTACTGCCGTTTCTCGGGCTGCGCGCAGGATTGATCATCAGCTTCGTGCTGCCCCTGATCCTGTGCCTGACCTTGATGGTGGATATGCTCACCAGCCACACCGTGAATCGTATGTCGCTGTTCGCGATGATCCTGTCGCTGGGCATGATCGTGGACGACAGCATCGTCGTGCTGGAGAACATCTACCGCAACTACCAGTTGCGTTCGGGTGTCGATCCACGTCGACAGGCGGTGCTGGCGGTCAACGAGATCGGGCCGCCAACGACCATTGCCACAATCTCGGTCGTCCTGGTGTTTGGCTCGCTGAGCCTGCTCACCGGCATGAACGGCGCTTACTTCGCGCCCATCTCGTTCAACGTGCAGGTCACCATGGCGCTGTCGCTGCTGCTGGCCTACATGATCGTGCCCTGGGCCTGCCACCGCTGGCTGCGCGGGCACGTCCAGTCGCACGCGCACGAAGACTCGACATCCGCGTCGCATCGCCGCTATTTCAAGGTTCTGACGCCGCTGCTGCACGATCGCCGTCGTCGCCGGACGTTCTATGCCCTGACCGCGCTCGCCCTGCTGGCCGCGCTGATGCAGCCGGCGTGGCCATTCATCCGGCCAGCGGGCGTCGGCGGCCCGCCCTCTTCCGGCAGCGTGATGCTCGCCATCATGCCCAAGGAGGACCGCAACCATTTCAGCATCACGCTCGACATGCCAGAAGGCACGCCGATCGAAAAGACCGACGAGCTCGTGCGCCGCGTGGGCGCGCTGCTGCGCGATCAGCCGGTGGTCGCAAACTGGGTGAGCTACGTTGGCCTGCCACCGGTGGTGGATTTTGCGGGGCAGATCCGCGGGGCTGGAAACCGTCAGGCCGCACATCTTGCCGAGATCACGGTCATGCTGGTTCACAAGAAGGCGCGCAAGACGACCTTGTCCGAGGTGATCGCGGATCTGCGCTCCGCCGCCGCCCAATTGAGATCGGACTACCCCGGCCTCGATATCACGCTGCGTGACTCACCACCCGGGCCACCCAGTCCCGCCACGGTGGTCGCCGAGATCTACGGCGAGGATGCCGAGGTGCGTCGTCAACTGGTCGCCCAGGTGCGTGAACGCTTCGAACAGACCTGGGGCGTGGTGGACATCTACGACTCTGAATCGGTCGATGCGCCGCGGATCGATCTGCAGGTCGACCACGAGAAGGCGATGTTATCCGGTGTCACCGCCACGGCCGTCGAACAAACGCTGCGCAACCTGCTCGGCACGCGCGTCCTCTCCGAGGCGCGCATCGAAGGTGAGTGGGCGCCGGTGCCCATCCTGGTTCAGGTGCCGCGCGGGCACGATCTCGATCCGCAGCAGCTTGATCGGGTGTACGTGGTCAACGCACAAGGTCTGCGCATTCCAGTTTCTGAACTCGTGAAGCCCGTGTGGACGCACGTCGATCGGCCGATCCTGCGCAAGGACAATGAGCCGTATAGCTTCGTGGCCTCCGACGTATCGGGCAGCGCTGCGGGCTACGTCATCCTCGACATGAATCGCCACCTGGACGGCCTGGACCTGCCGGGCGGCAAGGTGCTGCGCACCGGCAATCTGACCCTGCGGGCGCAGGCGCCGAGTTCCTTGGACGGCTACCAACTGCTGTGGGAGGGAGAGCTGCGGCTCACGCTCGATGCAATGGGCGAAATGGGCATGATCCTGATCGCCGGGCTTTCGCTGATCTACCTTCTGCTCGTGGCGGTGTACCGGTCGTTCATGCTCGCGACGTTGGCGATGACGGCGGTGCCCCTCGGGTTCATCGGTGTATTCCCCGGGCACTGGCTGCTCGGCCTCGACTTCAGCATGGGGTCTGCCATCGGTGTTGTCGCGCTGGCGGGCGTTGTCATCCGCAATTCGCTGCTGATCATCGACTTCATTCGCGACTACCAGCGTGCGGGCCATCCGCTGGAGGAAGCGGTCAAGCTCGCCGGTGCCGTCCGCTTCAGGCCGATCATGCTGTCAGCGCTGACGGTCGCGCTGGGAACGCTCATCCTCTATACCGATCCGCTATTCGCCGGGCTGGCGACCTCGCTGATCTTCGGCACGGTTACCTCAACCGGACTCACGCTGCTGATCCTTCCGACGGTGTACTACCGCATCGCTACCACTCGTCCCGGATGGATAGCTGCAAACACCTCGAAAGGCGACGCCGACGCGCAAGGCGATGAGCAGCGGTCGTAAGTAAGTATCCCCTGGCAGCGGATCAGTTTTCAGCGCGCGCCAACACCACAGGTGAATACCCGGCTGATCCAGGCCCTCTACCTCTTGCCGCGCCTCTCCACCCACGTCGTCATCGACGAAGCTCAACTGCATCTGATCCCTGCAAGCTGACTCTCCCCCCTTTTTTCGCGCAACGGTCTGGCACCCGCTGGTCAACTTGTACGGCGGGCCCGCGCAGTTCTCTTGGCGATCACCGCGCAACTACCCGGCGGTACGCAATATTCGACGACGACTCTCGAGACAAAGTTCTCGAGTTCCTGATGAAGTCGAGAAAGTTCGCGACGTTTGAAGCGTTGTACGCGGATGTTACCTGGGCGCTTTTCACCCATGAAGTTGACGGCGAAACGGTCCGTTTGCTGGCGCATCAAATGCCGACGCGCGACCAGATCCGATACCTCGTCAAGCAGTTCGACAAGGGCTTCGCGTTCACTCGCCGGCAAATGGGGAACGAGTTCAACCTGAAGCTCAGGCCGATCGAAGGCGCTGCAAGGGATGTTGCCTATGGGGCCGGCTACGAATTCCAGGTGGATGCTACCGGCAGCCAGACGCAGCTTGTGAAGGTATACGACAGGACTAGCAAAGTCGGTACGGCCTGGATCTACTTCGTGGTCGATATTGCCACGTCGATGATCGCCGGCTTTCACGTGACCTTGAAAAGTCCCTCTTGGGAGGCGGCGCGCTTTGCCCTGTTCCATGCGTTCTCTCCCAAGGCAGAAGCCTGTCGGCGAATGGGCCTCGAGATAGAGGACAAAGATTGGCCTGTCTCGGGGCTTCCTCGTCGAATCATTGGCGATCGAGGAGAACTGGTGTGCGAGCAGTCTCTGAGAATTGCTGATGACATTCTCAACTGCACCATGGTCAATGCCCGCAGTCGTCGCGGCGATGACAAGACCTATGTCGAGCGCACATTCCGAACGATCAAGTCCGGGCTTCTGTCGTCACTGGACGGGTATCGGTCCAAGGCCCGCCTGAAGGATGGAGTTGATCCAAAAAAGCACGCGTGTCTCAACATCTATGAGCTCAATCAGCTGGTGGCAAGGTTCTGTCTATTCTGGAACCACAAGCGGCTGGACAAAGATGCAATTCCAGACTGGGCACTAGGAGTCGAAGGGCTCAAGGCCACGCCAACGAGCCTCTGGGAATACAGCCTGCGCGAACACGTTGGTCAATTGCGTACCGTGGATTCTCAGATCCTGTACCAACATCTCCTCCCTCAAGCAGAAGCCACCATGTATCGGGATGGGCTGCATTTTCGAGGAGACGTCTACAGCAATCCAGAACTCGATGACCTGGGCCTTCGGGTCCGTGCGGGTCGCGGCGGCAAGAATCTCTTCAAGGTCCACTTCGATGAGGCCCGAGCCGACCACATCTGGCTGTGGCTCCCCGAACACCGCCGGATGATCGAATGCGCTCGTAGCGATCGCATGGGCAATCGAATTCAGTGGAGCTTCACTGATGCCGAGGCCGCCGTGGACGACAAAACGGCCCTTCGATATGCGTCGGCGGGCGATACCGAAAAGGGGCGCCTTGGGATGGAAGACGCGCGTCGCGACATGCAGCAGTTCGCTCGCGAGCAGAAGAAGGCGGCCGGAGCGGCGCCAGTCGGAAGCACAGAGTCGATGCGGAAAAACCGTTCCGAAGAGATGCGATTCGACAATGACCGCGTCAGAGGGAATGCAGGGCAGGCGCCGCTTGGTGCTCCTGTGGCCCCGGCGCCCCGCAGGAAAGTGACTCGAACCTATACGTCGATTGAAGACGAATTTCTGGACGCAGCGGCATGAACGTCGACCGTCCCATTTCAAACCAACTGGAGAATACTTCCATGAACACCAACAACATCGAAAGTTTTGACCTTGCTTCGCTTCGCAAAGCCTACATCCGTACCCTCGGGAATACGCTTGAAAGAAAAGCTCTCGCCCAAGCCTTGCGGTCCGTCCCGAACGTCACAAACGAGCACCTCGAGGTTTCTGATATGGATCGCATCGTGCTCGGTGAAGCCCTGCAGGAGGAAGTCCGTGTTCCACATCCTGCTGCTGTAGAGCTCTATTACGCGGTCGTGGGGGCGATGCATCGCCGTTATTCGAGTACGGGCCAATCAGATGCTTCGCTGCTTCGTGTGATGCACGGCTTACCGACAGCGGACTCCCCAAACATCGTCCACGCTGAGTTGCTTCGAACTGGAGCGTCGATTGGTCTGATAGGCCCAACTGGCAGTGGAAAAACAACACTGCTGGCTTCGATAGCGGGACTGTTTCCGAGTGGAGTTCGACATTCCAACGTGATCCCAGGCATGGAAGTGAGGCAGATTCCAATGATCTATATCGCCCTGACGGGTGACTCGACCGTGAAGAACCTGCTTCTTCGGATAATCGACGCAATTGGTCAACATGTGGGGGTCGATACGCACATCGAACGCCTCTTGAGCGGGCGAGTCAGCGGTGATCGCCTCAAGTTCGAAGCCAAACGTCTGTGCATCCAGTTCGGTGTTGGAGTGATCATCGTTGACGAAACGCAGAGTATGACTTCTTCGCGCGCTGGCGGTTCGGAGCTGGTCACCAATGAGCTCTTATTGATCCGCGATCGAATTGGCATCCCGCTGGTATTTGCCGGCACATTCAGAATGATGGCGCTGCTGGCTTCGGATGCACGCATGACACGCCGCGTTTCTCAGAATGGCCTCATTCCAATCAGCTATTCAGCTGACGCCAACGACAAGTACTGGGACATGCTCTGCAAGGCGCGATGGAACAGCTTGGTTCTGCGCAAGAAGGGCGCTCTTACCCCCAATATCGTCGCCGCCCTTTATGACTGCACGCAAGGGATGACCTGGGCCCTGACGGCGATCCTTTGCAAGGCGCAGCGCCGAGCCATATTGACCAAAAAAGAAACACTCAGCGCCGAAGACATCCTTCACGTGTTCACTCACGACGCGACGGAGATGCATGATCTGGTGCGTGCGATGGCGTCACGCGATCAGGGCCTCCTGGCGCGTTATGCCGATCTCTACCACCCCTCCTTTGATCGGTGTCGAGCCATCCAGAAGGGCAACGAAATGGATCTTCTCCGCCGTCTCGGTATCCAGCCTCTTTCAACGGATGCCGCATCGTCCGCGCCTGAATTGGATCAAGCGGCTTGAGAAAAAGCCTATGCCCTCGGCGGGAATCCTCTCGCCGTGGGCATAGCCACTCAAAACTACCGGAGAATCACCATGACAGAACTTCATATTCCTGCCACGACGCCGATTTGCGAACGCGGCGCTGCCGCACATCAGGAAGTGCCCGACGGCGACTTGCCCACGCCGCGGCTTATCGATGGCAGCTACCTGTTGCCCAATCCCATGCCCGGCGAGACCGTGCGTAGCATCTGGGAACGATTTCATCGCATCTCCAACAGCAATTCCGTCAAGGAAACGCTTGAGGTGTTATTTGGACCGGGCGCGCGACTTCGCTCCGGTCATTGTCTACCTTCACGTGTGGCCGAACTTTCCAAGCGTGTCGGCAGCGATCACCCGCTTGGGTCAGTGCGAAGGGTCATAGAAGACCACACGACCCTCCCGTTCCACTGCTACTTCCATACTACGCATCAACGGGAGCATGCCTTCAATTGCCTGTTGGGTGAGCGTGGGCCAGCGTCGGCTCGGGCTGCGCTGGGTCTGGCGAAAAGCCCTGTCTTACTCGATAAGGATTGGCCCGCGTTTTGCCCGAAATGCCTCACCGAGGATTATGAGCGCTACGGGTTTTCCTATTGGAGAGTTGCACACCAGCTGCCAGTGGTGGCGGTATGTCCCTGGCATGGGTGCCGCTTGCAGCAGCTCGAAGCCAAGCGCACGAACTGGTGCGGATATGGTCATCTGCCACCGCCCGATCTCGTTGAGGACGACATCTCCAAGTACGGGTTCGTCCCGGTAGACGGGGGGATTACGCACGACGCTTTGCTTCGCGTTGCAAAAGCATGTCTCCATGCGCAAGAGCAGTCGGCAGGTTTTCCAGGTGATTGGAGAAACCAGGTGATGTCGGTACTGACGCTGATGGGATTCAAGAGCAAGGGTGGAGTCAATCATGCCGCTCTTGCGCGATATCTGGAGGAAAAGCACGGTGCGCCCCTCCTGCAATGGACTGGACTGGCCTCCGTTGGCAGCCCCATGAATGAACGCACGTTTCGAAGCATGCTGGGCTTCCAACGAGCCAGGCAGCCCACCATCTTGTACATCATGGTTGCGCTGGCAATCTGTGAGGATCTGCCCGCTTTCGAGCAGACGGGTGCGGACGCGGTGCGCATCGGGAGCGGAGGGTCGGCATCTGGGACGGCGAGTTCGCTCATGCCTCAATCCACGTCCCGAGAGGAGCTTGCGCCCGGTTTCGAGCTTGTTGGGACCAAGCAACGCGTGGACCGATCGGCAGAACGCCGAAGACTTTTTCTACTCCATCGGCATGTCTCGAGTCGCGTGGACCCGATTGACGACAAGGAACTCAATGCGATCTTGGCGGATGCCGCCGCTGGTGCCACTTCTGCCGAACTGCGAGCAAAGTATCGCCTCCACAGAAGCGACCTTTTCATGCTTCTGGAGCGCGATCCGGCCGCCCGGCGAAAGATGGAACAGTCAGATTTCCTCGCGGATCGTGATCGATACCGACTTCGGGCACTGGAATTTCTGAAAAAGCATGCCCATCTGCCGGGCGACGACCTTCTGTCCAAACTGGGGAAGCGATTCGACAATCTGCGCCGATTCGACGTGATTTGGTACCGAGAGCACTTTCCTATCCCTCTGTCGGCCGGACGCCGGAATGAGGATCCTGAGCGGATGCCGGAGATTGACGCCAATCTCAGCAGACAGGTTGCGAGTGCTATCCGGATACTCGTCGATGATGAAGGGCTTTGCCCATCTGTAGGTGACGTGCTGGCGCGCTGCAGGGCGACGGATCTATTCCTGCGGTGTCGCGACTCCTTGCCCAAAACGGTCGAGGTGCTCAAGGCTTTGCCTGAGTGATTGGTTGCGAATGTTGCTCCCGTGGACCGGGTCGCGAGGCCGGGCGCCTGTATGGGCCCAGTCGAGATGGCAGGTGGGACGCCATCTTTCAAAAAAATGCGGATACCTATCTGTAGTCAACAACACTTCAGGAGGTATTTATGTACAAGGTTGCCAGTGACCTTTCACAACGGCGGGCTCGACAGCTTTGGCTTGCGGATTTGATGGGGAATGCGTTTGACGAACTTCCTTCAGAGCAAAAGCTAGAGAATCTCCGTCGGGTTCTTCGCAGCCTGGATGCGGCGATGTCGGGACTGTCCAACGGCCCTAGGCGGTCAGAACTCCTCGCTTTGATGGAAGAAGTGCGGGGGAAGATATCGGCGCTACGGCAGCCCAACGCGACTGCTCCGGAGGACATCAATAAGCATTTTATTGATGTCGCCAGGCAGCAGCTCAACCCGTATCAGTTCAAGCAGATCTTGTTTGAGGCAATGAGGCGTGCGAATCCAAAATCGTAGCTTATGGAGTTTCTTGCCGATGTAATCCACCCCCTGTTTCGGCAGGGGGTTCTTATTGGAGTACTTGTCAAGAAATGGGCTAAGAAGGATCTTGGTTGGCCAGAGATTGCACAAGAGGCCTGATCTTCCGGACGCGTTGTCGCAGATTGGTTGCGGCTCGATGCCGCTGCGATGCTCGTGGGTGTTGCTCAAGAACGAGGTTCGCGTGTCGGGCTCAGCGGCTTAGACTGGCAACCCCGTCTGGACATCTCGGATGGACTACGAAGGCTCTGATCTTGATCGATTCCTGTCTGCGCACTGGCGTGCGCCGGATCGGGCGCCCGATGCCGCCCTGATGGATCAGGGCGCGACGTTGCTCAAGGCCGCCGTTCGAAGCGGGGAGCTTACATGCATCGATGGATACGACAGTCCAACCACTCACTTGATCCGTCAGCGCCTTGGCAATCAACCCATGGAGATGAACAGACATTGGCTGTTCTCCCCGCAGTCGTTCGTCTGCCCGGCCTGCCAGCGCCCCAAGGCTGACCTGGCGCGCCTGACTCCATCGGGCAAGATTGTGGCGAAGCTGGTGATCCACCACGACCACGTCAGCGAATCCTTGGAGCACTTTTTCTACGATGCGTTGGTGCGAGCAGGCGCTGAGCAACCCCAAGTCAATGGATTGGCTCTGGCCATGCGCATGGCGCCGGCATTTGCTGCGCACGACGAAGTGCTTCTTTGCGAGGACTGCAACAACGTGGATGTTCGTGCAAAGAAACGGGTCGAAGCGCCAAAGCGATTCTCGTTTTCGCCCGGGCAAATTCGGTCCTTCGTGAGGCCGCGCCCAAATGCGATACATGAGATTGATGAGGCAGTCTTACTGAAGCTTTGGCCTGATGTACTGGATGCCTATCAGTATCGGGAGCGTGCCATGCGTTCGATTGCAGCTAGGGCTGCATCGGACCGGCACTGGTACGAATCCCACTCAGGCGACCTCCCGGCAATTCCGCTACCCGGCTTTCGGGCCTATCTTCGGCTTCCGGGTTGGACGTCCGTCCACGCATTCTTTGGCGGAGAAACGCTACAGGCCACGCTGGGTCCGCCCGTCATCGAGGCCGCGGCTAATGTGTCGCGCTGGCGACAGCAGCCTGCACGTAAACCAGAAAGCGTCCCGAACAATTACGCAGCGGCCATCTGCTCTGAAGCCAATCCCGCCCAACAGTGGAACGCGTATCCCGATACTTGGCGCTGTCCGATCTGCGGTAGGAGCAAGGCCGAGGTGGTGTATCGAAAAAAGGGATCGAGCAAAATCCAATGGGGCATCAAGGAGGCGGGCTATGTTCCACTGGCTTGGCGAGCGTACCGGCACTACTGCACGCATTGCGTATCAACCCTTTCGAGCCTGCAGAAGGAGGTTCGCTCCCTCCTGCCTGAGGGCGCGAGCATTGGCACACATGACTACGTGCTTCCTACAGAACTCGCGGCGGTGATCACGGCACAGGCGCATGGTCCCAACCAAATTGATGCGGATCAAGCCGCCGACCTGGTGGATCGAATTCTCCTGCGCGGGGCTGTCCTGCCCGACTAGGGATCGCATGTCCGCTCGTTCGGGTGGCGCCGAGTGACAGGTTGGTTTTAGCATGCAAGCTAATCGCCCGATCACGCTGATTTTGGCCGGTCCGTGCGCATTGCCGTCTTAACGGGATGACCGGTCCCGGTCCGGCTGGATATCAGGATGGATCACCGGGCTGGGCTCTAAGCGGCCATAAGGTCTGTCAAACAGAAGGGCGGTTAGCCGCCATAAATTGCGCAAAACCCAAGTTAGCAAAGTGGGGGAATACAAGGCTCTCCGGGATCGATCATTTGCGTTGCACCATCCGATACAGCCCGGGTAGCACCAATAGTGTCAGCAACGTCGACGACACAATCCCGCCGATGACTACTGTTGCCAGGGGGCGCTGAACTTCTGCGCCAGTTCCGACATTGAGGGCCATGGGCACGAAACCCAGGCTTGCCACGAGTGCCGTCATGAGCACCGGGCGCAGTCGCGTGAGTGCTCCTTCGATGATTGCGTCATCCAAAACCTTGCCCTCGGCGATAAGGTTGCGGATGAAGCTGACCATGACCAGTCCGTTGAGCACCGCCACTCCCGATAGGGCGATAAATCCGACGCCTGCCGAAATAGAAAAGGGGATCTCTCGCAGCCATAAGGCCAGGACTCCCCCGGTCAGTGCAAGGGGGACGCCACTGAAGATCACCAGCGCGTCGCGCAGAGATCCAAAGGCCAGTACCAACAAGCCAAGTATCAGGGCCAGCGTCACAGGCACTACGATCATCAAGCGCCTGGAGGCGGATTCCAGCTGTTCAAACGTTCCGCCATAGTCGAGCCAGTACCCCGCCGGTATCGAGACACCGCGGATGGCATCCTGTGCATCCACAACAAAGCCTCCCAGATCGCGCCCGCGCACATTGGCGGTCACTACGATCCGTCGCTTGCCATCCTCTCGGCTGATCTGATTCGGGCCAGGCGAGATATCCAGGCTTGCGACCTCCTGCAGCGGAATCTGTCCGCCTCCGGGCAAAGGAATCGGCAGGCGCGATAGCGCGCGAAGATCATCGCGGCGCACTTCCGGCAATCGAACGACGATGTCGAAACGTGCATCACCCTCGAAGACCGTGCCAACCTCGCGCCCGCCGATGGCCGTTGCCACGACTGACTGCACTTCCGATAAAGCGATTCCGTACCGGGCCAAGGCTTCGCGCTTCGGCAGAACGGATAACACCGGAAGTCCGGAAACCTGCTCCACTTTGACGTCCGCGGCGCCGCTCACAGCTCGCAGCGCTTGTGCCAGTTGATTGCCGGTGCCAAGCATTACGTCTAAATCATCGCCAAACAGTTTGACGGCAAAATCCGATCGCACACCAGAGATCAATTCATTGAATCGCAGTTGGATGGGTTGGCTCATCTCATAGGCATTTCCGGGAAGCTGTTCAAGTGCCGCTTGTATTTCGTCTTCCAGTTCGGACTTTTGTTTATCAGGATTGGGCCACTCGCTTCTGGGCTTCAGCATCACGTAGCCATCAGAGATGTTTTGAGGCATCGGGTCAGTAGCAACTTCCGCGGTGCCGGTACGGGCAAACGCCGTCAGCACTTCGGGGAACTGGAGTAAACGTTGTTCAATCTGCTGCTGAAACACGATTGACTGCGTCAGGCCCGTCGAAGGAATACGCAATGCCTGCACGGCGATGTCGCCCTCGTTGAGGCTGGGCACGAACTCGCTTCCCAGGCGCGTGGCGAGCCAACCGCAGCCGATCACCAGTATCAGGGCACCTGCAACGAAGGCAATCCGTGCCTTGAGCGCAAAGCGAAGCAGAGGTTCGTAACCTGATCGGGCCACCGACAGGATGACGTTGTGTTTCTCCTTGACTGGGCCACGAAACAGAAGCGCCACACCGGCCGGGACGAAGGTGACGGACAGGAACAGTGCAGATGCCAGCGCCATCACTACGGTCTGCGCCATGGGATGAAACATTTTTCCTTCCACGCCTTCGAGCGCGAAGATCGGCAGGTAGACCGCTGTGATGATGAAGACCCCGAACAGGCTGGGGCGAATCACTTCGGCGGTCGCCTCACGCACCGTTTCCAAACGTTCCTTCAATGTCTCGGTGCGCCCAGTCTCGGATTGTTCTGAAAGACGTCGCAAACAGTTCTCGACAATGATGACCGCGCCATCCACGATCAATCCAAAGTCCAACGCGCCCAGACTCATGAGATTGGCGGAGACTCGGGATTCGACCATGCCCGTGATCGTCATCAACATGGCCAGCGGTATGACTAACGCCGTCAACAACGCCGCACGCAGATTGCCCAGCAGCAGAAACAAGATCACCACAACCAGTAAGGCGCCTTCGGTCAGATTCTTCTGCACCGTCGCGATGGCTTTGTCCACCAAGACGGTACGGTCATAGGCGGGCACCGCTTTCACCCCTTCGGGCAAGGAGTCGTTGACCTTGATGAGTTGCTCGGCCACTGCCTTGGCGACGGCACGGCTGTTGTCTCCCACCAGCATAACGGCCGTTCCGAGCACGGTTTCATGACCATCTCGGGTCGCCGCTCCGGTACGCAGTTCTTTGCCGATCGCGACTTCTGCCACATCGCCAACCGTGATGGGCAAGCCACCACGCGTCACCACCACCAGCTTGCTCAGGTCATCAATTCCGCTGACCTGGCCGGGAATGCGAACCAGCAACTGTTCCTTGTTGCGTTCCAGATAGCCTGCGCCCTGATTGGCATTATTGAGACGAATCGCCTCAGACACCCCTTCAAAGGTGAGCCCGTAGGCCATCAGCTTTGCAGGGTCCGGCTGCACGTGGAACTGCTTGGCAAAGCCCCCAATAGAGTTGACCTCGGTCACGCCCGGCACCTGCTGCAACTGCGGCCGAATCACCCAATCCTGGAGCGTGCGCAGAGCCGTGGCATCGTAGGGCGTGCCGTCAGGTTGGCGGGCGTCAGCATCCGACTCCACCGTATACAGGAAGATTTCACCCAGACCGGTGGCGGTCGGCCCCATGCTCGGTTCCACATCATTCGGCAAACGACTCCGAACCTGCTGCAAGCGCTCGCTGATCAGCTGACGGGCAAAATAGATGTCGGTTCCTTCCTCGAACGCGACAGTGACTTGTGACAATCCATAACGCGACAAGGATCTTCTGTAGTCCAGGCCGGGCAGACCCGTGATGGCGGTTTCGATGGGATAGGTGATGCGCTGCTCGACTTCCAACGGCGTGTAACCGGCAGCTTGTGTGTTGATTTGCACCTGTACATTGGTGATATCAGGGACTGCGTCGATGGGCAGGCGTTGGTAGTTCCAGATGCCCAGCAACACCAGCGCGAGCATCACCGTCATGACCACGCCACGTCGCTCGATGGCAAATCGAATCAGAAAATCAATCATGAGTTGTTCTCTTTTATTGAATACGGCTCAACGTCAGGCCCGCTACTTCTTGCGTCGCGCAGGATGCCGATGCCGCCCTTGAGCGCGATCATCGCAATGACAACGCCGATAACCAGGTCGGGCCAATTGCTGCCCAACATCAAAACCAGCGCGCCGGCGACCAGAATCCCTGCGTTGGAATAGAAATCGTTCAGGCTGAACGTCCAGGCCGCGCGCATGTTCACGTCTTCGCGATGGTTGCTCTGCAGCAGCTTGATGCACCACAGATTCACACCGCCCGCAATGGCAGCCATGATGATCATCGTTGGGCCGATGGGGTCGGTGCCGGTGATCGTTCGCCGCACAACATCTGCAAGCACACCCGCCGCAAACAGCAACAACATCACGCCGGAGACGACCGCTGCACGTTGCTTCCATTTGGCATCACGTCCGATGGCATACAGGCTGATTGCATAGACCGCAGAATCAGACGCGTTGTCCAGGGCGTTGGCGAGCAAGCCGCTGGAGTCCGCGATCAGTCCGGTAATCAACAGTGCTGCCGCCAGTCCAGCGTTGAGCGCGAACACCCAGATGAGGGTCCGGCGCTCTTCTGCATTACGAGGATCAGATGCACCACATCCGCAGTCAGTGGGCATGTTCGGCCTCGCCTTTTCCAAGTTCAGCCTTGAGCACGAAGCTACCTTCTCCGACTACCCGTTCGCCCGTTTGCAGCCCTGAAAGAATTTCGACCACGCGTCCGTCACTGCGACCGGTCTTGACCGGTCGTGGCTCAAGACCATCCTCATCGTCGACAAATACAGACGTGCGGCCTTCCACTTCCTGGATCGCCGCAACCGGAACGGCAAGCGCGAGGGTTGATTCGGAGACCGTTACCTGGCCCTTGACGAAGAGTCCGGGGGCCCAGCGTCCTTCAGGATTCTGCAGCAGCACGCGTGCTGTGAGGCTTTGCGTGGCGCCGCTGGACAAAGGTGAGACAAAAACAATCTTTCCTTCCTGGTCGAGGCCACCCTCAGCAGCCTGGACTCGAACACTCTGCCCCAGCTTTACGCGCTGTCGATCCCGCGGATAAAGAGACAATTCCACCCAGACCGTGGATAGGTCCGCCACGGTAAAGAGCGCCTGCGTCTCCGCCTGCTCTCCGGGATTGGTGAACCTTTCGGTCACCACGCCGACTTGAGGACTGGTCACCGAGTACACCTGCAAGCTCTCGTTACTCTCGACGCGAGCAAGGGTTTGGCCCTTGCTCACCGTATCGCCAATTCTTGCGTTGACGCTTTGCACCACTCCAGGAAAGCGGGCGGTGACGCTCAAAACCCGCTCGGCATTGGGCTGCACCACGCCATATAGAAGGACCGAATCTCGCAACGACTCAGGTCCAACCGGGGCGATGATCAGACCTGCCGCCTCGCGGGCTTCGGCGGTGAGCTTCAGCACATCGCCGTGTCCGTCTTCGTGGTCATCCCCTTCGGCAGGACTTTCACTGTGCCCGGCTTCATGGCCCTCTTTGTGGCCTTTCTCTTGATGGTGCGCATCGGCGTCATCGTGACCCTTGGCATGATCATGAGCGTGGCCCTTTTCCTCACGGGATTGGCTCATGTCGCCGGACAACGTCTGCGTTTCGCGATCGCCGCAGGCAGCGAGTGCCAGTACCATCAGAGTGACCGCGACGGATTTTGATTTGCAATGTTTCATGACGGTTCCTTAGCGGCTCAGACGCTGGCCGGTGAGACGTTCGATCTCGATGAGGGTGAGGTGGTACTGGCGTGCGCTTTCGATGATGCTGCTGCGAACGGCGATCAACTCGCGCTGAGCGTCGACCAATTCCAGATAGCTGTAACGGCCTCGCGCATAGGCGTACTCAGTATTCTTGAGTGCTGACTCCATGCGGGGCAGTGCGCGCGCTCGGAGTGCAGTGAGTTCCCGTTCGCGATCCAACAGCTCGCGGTAGTTCCGGAACAACTGCACGCGCGCCTTGACCAGGGCGGCGTTCTGGTCGGCCGCTGCGCCGAGTTTTCGCGCTTCGGCCTCGGCCACCAGCCCCTGATTCTTGTTGAAGTACGGCAGAGGGATGCTCGCAGAGAAAACCAATGCGGTGTCCTGCGACGACTGCAACCGGCGCAGCCCCGCGCCGACCTCGACGCCGGGCCTGCGATTGGCCAGAGCAAGCTCGATCTCGGATTCACGCAAACGCGCTTCGCTCAGATAGCGGGTCAGGTCCGGCGTCGATTTCAGTTGGGTCAGCAGGTCTTCGTATTTGCCAATGGCTGGCAGCGCGTACAGATCTGCCGAAGCAACAGAGAAGTCGGGCTGCGCGGCACCCCAGCTGGCGGCCAGCTCATATCGAGACGTCAACAATTCATGCTCGGCATGTGCATCAGCCAATTTCGCTCGTTCCAGCGCGACCGCCGCTCGATCACGCTCCGCCAACGGCGACTTCGCCGCCGCCACACGGCGCTCGACCGCTTCGGCGTTCTTTTCCGCCAGAGCGACCGCGAGGTGCGTCAGCTCATGCTCTTCCTGCTGGCTGACCAGGGCGACGAAACGCCGTGCGGTTTCTGCGAGGGCGTCGAGTCGTCCGATATGCCCAAGCGCATCCAGCGCGTCGCGTTCGCGTTGCGCGACGCTAACGCGTTTGTCGCGCAGCCCGCCCAGTTCGATCAGTTGCGAGAGACCCAGAGTGACTTCTGCGGAAGACAAACCCTTTGTTTCGCCAGTTCCGAGCACGTTCTCCACCGAAGTGCTCACCGCAGGGTTGGGCCGAAGGCCCGCCTGTGTGATCCGGCCATCCTGAGCCTTGAGGACGTGCTGATAGGCAGCAAGATCGGGGTTGGTTTGCAATGTGCGAGACAGCGCCTCGCGCAAAGTCAGCGGCGCGGTCTCCGCACCAGCGGCCACCGGGGAAAGTACCAGCAGAACCACGAGCGCAATGCGCCCGCGGCGAAAAAATTGAAACATGGAAAGCTCCAGACATCGAGACGGCTGCCCCGCAATGCGCGGCAGGATCAGGGCTCAAGCTGGAGCGTGCGGAGGACCCCGAAGTGGTGGACGCAATCCACGCAGCGTCAACGACGCGATCCCGATCCGACGCAATGCAATCGGTCGATCGGGGGAAAGCAACAGACTCAAGAAGAGCGCGGCCGCCAGCAAAATCAGCGGCAGGTCACCCAGCTTGAGTTTGAAGATTTTGGCCAACGCATCCCCGGCGACTGGGACGTCGGCGTCCTGGTGTGTTTCACCAGGCCCAGTGTTTTCGTGATGCTGACCCGCATCCGCCATATGCAGCGAAACTGGGGGCTCGGTTCCATCGAAGCACAAATGCAGGTGTGCCCCGTTCGCGCGCGCAACCACCAGCGCCAGGCAAAGCAGCGCTATTAACCACCGCGGGTGGATTCGTGAGGAGCCCGTCATTGCTATTAGTCTAGCAGGCGAAGCCGCACCCTCAACTTCGACCTCAATGCTCCCATGCCTCCTGCCTCGGCGCTTTCGCCCGCCGGGCTCGGCTCAGAACGCGAGCGGAGACGTGCACGTTGAACTTTTCATCCGCTCGGCGTCTAATGCCGATCATGCGCTTGCACTTCGCCCGACAGTTGTCTGTTGCCCTGGCCTTGCTGCTGGGCGTTCAGAGCACGACGTTTGCAACGGGTATGCACTGCGCGGGGGGCGGGCCATCAGCGGGTGAACCGCACTCGCAATCGCACGTCCAAGACGATGAAGAAATGAGTCATGGTGACGGACATCACGCACACCATGCGTCCGGAGATGCGTCCATAGACGTTCCAAGTGCTGCATTGGCCATGGATTGCGATTGCGGCCCAGGATGTGGCATGGCCAGTTGCGTGGGCACCGGTCCCGGCCTGACGAGTCCTCCACCGTCCGGCGGATTGCAATTTGCGCTTGATTCCTTTGATATTGAACGTCGGCGGATCGCGCCGAATGCCGGATTTTCCAGCGACCTGATTCGCCCCCCCAGTAGATCCTGAGTCAAAGCCGCGGTCGCGGCGCGGGATCGTCCTGCGCGCTGAACCGCCTCTAGGATAGCCGCGCTTTCTTGCGGCACCTTGACTCACGATCACTGGGAGAAGTCCGTGATATCCCGATACATGCTTTTGCCTGCATCCCTGCTGCTTGCAGGGTTGGCAGGCTGTGCCAGCGTTCCTGCCGACTGGGGGCGCGCCGATGTGGTCCAAATCGCGTCCGATCGTGGCCGATCGTTCCCAGCAGACCAGGACGCGAGGCGATTTACAGACAAGGCCCTGCGCGCGCCGCTGACGGCAGACACGGCAATCCAGCTTGCCCTTCTGAATAACCCGGCAGTTCGGCGCGAAACTGCACAACTCGGCTTCGCGGCGGCTGAACTCTACGATGCCGGGCGCCTGGCCAACCCCACGTTCTCTTTTCTCCGACTGTCGGGCGACTCGTCAGCGGGTGCGAACATGCCTCAGCTGACGCTGGGCATCGCGTTCAATTTCGCCAACCTTCTGTTTCTCCCCGCCAACACCCGCTTCGCCAAGGCGGGGTTCGAGGCGGCCAAACTCAATGTCGCAGCCATCGCCCTCGACCTTGCAGCAAATGTGGAACAGGCCTGGTTCGAGGCAGTCGGCGCGGATCAAGTCGCCCGGATGCGCGACGCTGCGGCCAAGGCGCAGCAAGCCTCCGCCGCCCTCGCGCAGCGTTTTTATGAGGCTGGCAACATCAACCCGCGTGAGTTGGCCATGGAACGGGCAGCCGCGAGTCAGGCAAGCCTGAGCGCCATTTCAGCCAAGGCAGCGGCCGTGGAAGCGCGCACCTCGCTCAACAGACTGATGGGCCTGAGTGCTGCGCAAGACAACTGGACGCTCGATGCCCGCCTGCCCGAACTGCCGTCGCAGGAGCCGCCGATTGCAGACCTGCAGCAGCTGGCGATGGACAGCCGGCTCGATATTCAAAGTTTGCGGCTCAGGGCAGAAGCCATCGCCGATCGCTACGGGGTCACGCGGCGCACACGTCTGGTGAACGGGATTGAGGTGGGCGCAGAACGGGAACGGGATTTCGACGGCGCACTCAACGTAGGCCCGACCCTGTCGCTGGAACTGCCGCTATTCAACTGGGGCGGCGGTCGCGTGGCCGCCATCCAGGCGGCCCTGGATCAGGCCGAAGCGGAGCTGGATCAGGCAGTGCTGGATGCCTCAAACGACGTACAGCTGGCGATCGCAAAGATCGGCGCAAAACGAAGTCTTGCCGATGAATATCGGCAGGTGCTGATCCCGGCACAGGATGCGGTGGTTGACCAGGCTCAGCTGGAGCAGAACTTCATGCTGATTGGCATCTTTGAAGTGATTCTCGCCAAGCAGCAGGCGTACGACGCCTACGCCGGCTATCTCGAATCGATTCGCGACTACTGGATTGCACGCTCCGAGCTCAGTCGAGCGGTAGGTCGGGATCTGCCGATCCATGGACAAAAAGAATCCTCCTCGCTCAGCGTGGACAAGTTTCTGCAGCCCAAGGGCGGAGGCGCTGACCATAGCCAGCATTCCATGGGCGGCATGAAACACGACATGAAAAGCATGAAAGGGATGGAGGGGATGCCCATGAATGACATGGGCGGGTCGGCAGCGGAAGGTCGGGATTCTCCGTCGGCCCACGAAGGCCACTCGATGAAGCAGATGCCGGACGCGGGCAGTGATGCGCCTCCTCCTAAGGCGCCTTCGGGCGGCCCAGCAAAAACAACACCGCATCACCACTAATTCAATTTTCGCGACGCGACCCGTCGCGGTCAATGGAGCATGAACATGAATACCCAATTTCGTTTACTGACAGCCCTATTGCTTGGCACTGTCATCCAATCTGCGGCGGCGCATGATCCCGCCGAGCATGCCAAGGAAGCCGCTGAAAAGAGCGCCGCACCTGACTGCACTGCAATGCAGAAGATGGATCATTCAAAAATGGACATGAGCGATCCGGTCGCGCAAGCCATGATGAGCCAGTGCAGCGAGCCCATGGACCATGGCGCCATGAGCGACATGAACATGGATAGCTCAGAAGCAAGCGACGCTGCTTCCGACGACCACGGGAGTCACTGATGACCACGCGACGCGATCTGCTGCAAGCCATCGCTGCGGGCGGCGTGGGCCTCATGACCGGCGTTACCCGCAATGCCATGGCGCAACACGAAGGTCACTCCATGCAAGGCATAAAGATGTCGGGGTCCAGGGATGATCCAGCGCCAAACGTGCCACCGCCAGGACTTGCGCCGCCGTCATCGAGCAAACGCCATCCACAGGGCTATCTGCCGGTGCGAACACTCAATGGATGGACCTTGCCCTACAAGCTCAACGGCGGGGTCAAGGAATTTCATCTGGTTGCGGAAGAGATCATTCATGAGTTCGCGCCCGGCAGTGTTGCCAAGTGCTGGGGTTATAACGGCACCACCCCGGGACCGACAATTGAAGTCGTCGAGGGCGACCGCGTACGCATCTTTGTCACCAATCGACTCGGCGAATGGACCAGCGTGCACTGGCACGGCATCGACCTGCCTGCCGGCTTCGACGGGGTTGGCGGCCTGAATCAGCCGCACATTCAGCCCGGCGAAACCTACGTCTACGAGTTCACGCTCAAGCAGCATGGCACACACATGTATCACCCGCACGCGGATGAGATGACGCAGATGGCATTCGGCATGATGGGCTTGTTCATCATCCATCCGAAGGCCGGCGAAGAAGTGCCGATTCATCGGGACTACGCCTTCCTGCTGCACAACTGGGCGCTGCACCCGGGGACCTATCGCCCGGATCCCGCGATCATGGTCGATTTCGACCTGTGGACGTTCAACAGCAAAGTGTTCCCTGCGACAGAACATCTTGTGATCGGCATGGGAGAACGAGCGCGCATCCGCATCGGAAATCTTTCGATGTGGAATCACCCGATCCATCTGCACAGCAACCCGTACTGGGTCACCGGCAGCGATGGCGGTCGCTGGCCACGCTCACAGTGGCGACGTGAATCGACCGAGATCATTGGCGTCGGGCAGATGCGCGACATCGAGTTCCTGCCGAGCGAGCCCGGCGACTGGGCGTTCCACTGCCACATGGCGCACCACACCATGGGGCCGATGGGGCACGATGTTCCCAATCCCACCGGCGTTGATCAGCGCGGCGCCGAAGCCGAGGTGCGAAAGATTCTTCCCGGATATGCGGCGATGGGCAAGTTCGGGATGGCTGAGCACGGCAGCCACGTCGCGATGGGACTGCCCGGCCCGGTCAACACCCTGCCCATGATGGCCGGCGAAGGACAATTCGGCCCTATCGAGATGGGCGGCATGTTCACCGTGGTGAAAGTGCGCGAAGGACTCAGGCGCGGCGATTACACCGATCCGGGCTGGTATCAGTATCCGAAGGACAAGATTGCACGCAAGGTCAGTGCGGATCCCACTTTCGGTGATCCACCGCGGCGTGACCCTTACCCCAAACCTGAGACAGGGCCGCTCGCGTCACCCGCTCTGCCCGATATGCCTTCCATGCCAGGCATGGATCATTCGAAGCACCGGCGCTAATCGGAGAACGAATGATGAAGTTCTTGAAATATTCAATAGGTGTAGCCGTCATCGCCGCACTGGGCGGACTCGCTTTCCTGTATTCCGGCGTCTATCCGATGGGCGCTGATGTCCCGCACAACGCGCTCACGTACTGGGCACTGGAGACGCTGCGCGAACGATCCGTTGCCAGGGCCAGTCGGGACATTGAAGTGCCCGCTCTGGTCGATCCGCAGATGCTCCTGTCCGGCGGTGCGGACTACAACGAAATGTGCAGCGGCTGTCATTCGAAGCCTGGCAAGACTGCTTCTGATATCAGTGCCGGCCTGTATCCGCAGCCACCCAACCTCACCCAGGGTGCAGACGCCCACGGACATGAGCACGGCGGTGATGAAACGCAAGATGATGGACGGGCCAGTGCCGCGCGGCAGTTCTGGATCATCAAGCACGGCATCAAGGCCAGCGGAATGGCGGCGTTCGGGCCGACACACGACGATGAACGCATCTGGGCGATGGTCGCATTCCTGCAGAAGCTACCGACGCTCAGTCCGAGTCAATATCAGATTCTCACTGCGCGGCGCGGCATGACCGCGACGGAGGCGCCGCAGACGACTCGACCGCCTGCCTTGTCCGAAAGCGCGCGCACCACGCACGCGGACGATCACCATCATTAAGTATTACGCCCGAAGCCGCCGCGCGATGCGGGTTGCTTCCCGTGTTGCCGTTTGCGCGCCTCACCAAGACGGACCCTCCACGAGAGTCACAGCCGGTCGGTCGACGAAAATTTCTTGCACCCCCACACAGATCATTTGACATGAAAATTCCCCTGATCGGGTTCGCCCTGGCGATGTCGCTAACTGCTTGCGGACCGAAGCCGCCGACTCAACAACCGCTCATCGAAGTCTGGAAAAGCCCGACCTGCAGTTGCTGTTCGAAGTGGATCACACACCTGAAAGACAACGGCTTCGATGTCGCTGTCCACAACGAGTCCGCCATGAATCCCCTCAAAACCAAGCTCGGCGTTCCGCAGAACCTGGCCTCATGTCACACCGGCATCGTTGATGGCTACATCATCGAAGGGCACGTCCCGGCGGCAGACATTCATCGACTCCTGTTGAAAAAACCAGCGGGGAAAGGTCTTGCGGTGCCGGGCATGCCGATCGGATCACCCGGCATGGAACAAGGGGAGCGACAGGACTCCTATACCACGATCTTGTTCGCCGACGATGGTGGCGGCAAGTCATTTCAGTCGCACGGGAGACAACCGCAATGACGGGCCTGGCCAGATATTGGATCCGGGGCATCCTGGCTCTGTCGTTGATTGTCCTGACGCCCCAAGCCTATGCGCACTCTGCGCCTGAGAAGCCGCGAACCTTTTACGGCGGACAGGCAATGGCGACCGAGTTCTATAACGTCGAGTTATTGATCGCGAACAAGTCCGTTCAACTGTTCGTGCGTGACCGACACAATTGGCCGGTGGATGTTCGCGGCTTCAGTGCGACCGCGTTGCTTTCGAAGCCTGAGGGTTCGGAAGAAATTGACTTGGTGCCTGGAAAGCGCAAGGCCCTCATCGGGAGCACCGATGTCGCCGGAATCGAAGAGGTCGTCATTACCCTGAATGCGCCAGGTCGCGAATCCATCAAGCTCCGCTTAAACCGTGGCTCCTTGGAAGCGACACCAAAGTGAAGACGAATCGGATGACGAAACCGTGTCTGCCTTCCGCCCTGCTCGCATTCCCGTTCTTCCTGACAGCGTGCATCGGCACAGCTTCGTTTGTTCGGGCGGATTCCGATAAGGACGGTCGCGTTAGTCATCAGGAAGCCTCGTCGCATGACGATCTTTCAGTCGTGTTCAGCAGTGCTGACGCCGACCAGGACGGCTACCTGAACTCGGCGGAATATGATCTGGCGCTTGAGCTCATATGGCGCTTCAAGAACCAGAATGGTGAGGTCGCAGACGTATTGGCAAATGGCAGTGGTGGCGCCGGAAGCGGTGGCGGCGGTGGCGGCCATGGAGGACATCAGCATTAGCCTTGGCCGCTGAGCACTGCCTATCGGGATCGATGGATTCTCCATCAGGCATGTTCTTGGACTAGCACTTTCATGCAGTGTCAAGCGCACCAGCAGGCCTCCTCACCTGATCGAGAATTCGCTTGACTCTGGATATAGCTCCAGGGTTTACGATGCAGTCTCGATACAGGAGAGCAGCATGCAAATCATGACCATTGGGAAGCTGGCCAAGCAGGCCAGTGTAGGCATTGACACCGTGCGCTTTTACGAGCGGGAAGGCTTGTTGCCCGAAGCGCAGCGCACTGACTCAGGCTATCGACTCTACTCGCCTGACGATGTCGATCGCCTTCGCTTTATCCGTCGGGCCAAGAACCTGGGTTTCAGTCTGGACGAGATTACCGAGTTGCTGGAGCTGAATGTGCCCAAGGGAAGCCGGGCCAGCGTGAAACGCGTGGCCAAACAACGGCTGGACGCCCTCGACCAGAAGATTCGTGAAATGACTGCGATTCGCGAAGCCCTCGCCAGATTGATTCAGCAGTGTTCCGGCAGAGGCTCGCTGAAAGGCTGCCCCATCATTGAAGGCGTGCTGGCGCAAGGCGCATCAAATTCAACGGAGGATTGACGTGAAACACGAACATAGACTTGCTCAACCCGCTGCAAGCGACGAAGGCCACGCATGCGAATCCGATCCAAAATCAACCGATCGAGGTCCGCATGCGCACCACGCTCATGGCGGAGGTTCGACTTCGCACGCGCGCTTGACGACATCTGCCACGCTGCACTGCCTGACCGGCTGTGCCATCGGCGAGTGGATCGGTCTGGCTATCGGCGTCAGTCTCGGGCTGAACCCCTGGATCACCATGGGTCTGGCCACGGTGCTGGGCTTTGCAAGCGGTTACACGCTGGGGCTGCTTCCTCTGGTACGGCAGGGGCAGAGCTGGGCGCAGGCGTTCAAGACCATCTGGCTGGGAGAAACGATTTCCATTGCAGTAATGGAATTCGCCATGAACTTTACCGATTACCACGTCGGTGGCGTACAGGCTGCATCCATTCTTGCACCGCAGTTCTGGCTGGGCTACCTCGTAGCGCTGCCGGCGGGGTTTGCAATTGCATGGCCGGTCAACTGGTGGCTATTGCGCAGCAGCGTCAAGAAGCCCTGTCATTGATGGCGCGTATCGCTTATTCGAGGCGACTTCTATTGCGCGCCGTGAATGACAGGAATTGGCGTTCGGGGGTCTGGTCTTGGAGATGAGGAGTCGACCTTCGGATTCGCAATGGAAAGGTCAGATCACGATGGGCATGGGCTGGGCTTGGTTCAAAGGCATGGCCGGAGACAACAAGGCCCACGCCCATCGCGCCATTCAGATCGTCCTTTCTCATTCACCACAACGGGTTTGGACGAGCGCCGGTTGGACCAAAGGGCTCGGCATCCTCATCCAATCGAACGTGTTCCATCAACTGGCTCCTTCCTGCCAGCCGATATCGCTGATCTATTTCGAGCCCGATTCAGATGCGGGCCAGTTGATGTTGGCAGAACGAGAGGAATCGATCAGTACGTTGTCAGTCGATCTTGTACGGATCGCCCTGGAGCTGTTGGACTCAGGTAAGGCTGAAAGTATCGATTTCGCGCACTTCGCTTCGGCAATATTTTGTGCCAATCAAGCGCGCGCCCATCGTCGCAATGATGACCTCATCAGAAAGGTCACCGTCGAGCTGCCGACCCCACTGCCTGAACCGATCACCGTGTCTCATCTGGCGAAGCGTGCTGGGCTGTCGGTCAGCCGCTTCCAGCACAGATTCCGCGCCCATGCGGGCATGGCCGTGCGCCCCTACCTCCGGTGGCGCCGCCTGTTGCTGGCGTCCTCGCTGGTGCTGCAGGGATCGTCCATTACCGATGCCGCACTGGAAGCCGGCTTTTCCGACGCAGCGCATTTTTCGAATACGCTGCGGCGACACTTCGGAATTTCTCCTCGAACCTTGGGCAGTTTGATCCCTTCCTAGCTCAATCGTTCAAGACACCGGAACAGCCTGACGCCAGAATTCCTCGCCTCAGGAGATCCGTCATGCGCTTGTACGTTCGATACATTGCTTATCCATTCATCGCCGGCGGGGCTGCCGTTGCGCTGCTGCTACTGGCAAACGCCGGCGCGTCCTACTGGCCTTTCTTCCCCGCTATCGTGATTTCAGGCATTGCCCTGGTAGGGGTGCTCGAACGTCCATTCCCACACAAAATGGAATGGAATCGCGATCATGACGGGGATACGCTAACCGACAGCCTGCATTGGATCGTGAGTTATCTGCTGATCCAGATCAGTGTGGTGATCGCATTCAATCTACAGCAGCTGACGCCGGATACTTTGCAGATGTGGCCGAGCAGTGCGCCTCTATGGTTGCAGATATTGCTCGCCGGCTTGATTCTGGACCTGGGTCTCTACGTCATGCACCGCGCAAGCCACAGAATCGAAAGTCTTTGGCGCTTGCACGCCATTCACCACAGTCCCCGGCGGCTGTACTGGCTCAATGGCGGGCGACGTCACCCTTTATCTGCACTCGTACTGGCTGGGCCGAGTTTGGTCGTTTTGCTTCTCGTGGGTGCGACACCCATTGCTGTGGCAGCGTGGCTAAGCTTCATGAGTATTCATTTGGCCTTCCAGCACGCCAACCTGGATTACCGACTTGGTCCGTTGCGTTACTGCCTGGCAGTGGCCGAAATGCATCGATTCCACCACAAGCGTGAATTCGAGGACTCGCAGGTGAATTTCGGGGAAGTGTTCTTGATTTGGGACCATATCTTCGGCTCGTTTCACGATGCGTCCCGCGATTTACGGTCAGACGAAGTGGGTATGCGGGAGGCAATGCCAGACGGATACTTGGGTCAGTTGATATGGCCACTGAGAACGCGAAAATAGTGTCAGATGTTGTGGAGGGTAGGCTCTGGGCGGCGAAACGCACTGTCACGCAAATTCGCGCGACCGATTCTGCGACCTTTGCCCAGACCAATAGATTGAATTGCAGATTCTCACCAAAAAGTTCCGAGCAACGTCGGCGTTCGATCCAATGCCATTGAGTTGGCAAAAGCGATCTACAGACTGAGTTCGTGCATAGCTCTTTTGGATGCAGACGTAACTTTTGCGGATGGGGATGCGGCCAAGCGGATCGACCTGTTCGCGTTCGCCATGCCAGTCTGCTGCGCGCCCACTCAGCCCGCGCAGCAGGACAGCTGCCCGACATCCTTGCTGAATGTTTGCGCCGCGAGTTTGAGGCCCTCGACCATGGTCAAATAGGGAAACAACTGGTCTGCCAAGTCCGCAACGGTCATGTGCTTACGGACGGCCAGCGCCGCGGTCTGGATCAACTCGCCTGCGTCGGGTGCCACTGCCTGCACACCCAGAATCCGGCCTGTCCTGGCTTCCGCAACCATCTTGATAAAGCCACGGGTGTCAAAGTTGGCCAGCGCGCGCGGCACATTGTCCAGCGTCAATACGCGGCTTTCGATTTCGATGCCTTCATGGCCGGCTTCTGCCTCGCTCAAACCGACCGTGGCGATCTGTGGGTCGGTAAACACCACTGCCGGCATGGCCGACAGATCGAGCGTAGCTTCGCCGCCGGTCATGTTGATCGCTGCGCGCGTGCCGGCTGCGGCGGCGACGTAAACGAACTGCGGCTGGTCGGCGCAGTCGCCGGCCGCGTAAATGTTCGGTGCGCTGGTGCGCATTGCCGCGTCGACGACAATGGCGCCCGCCTTGTTCACGGTCACGCCCGCGGCTTCCAGATTCAGCGAAGGCGTGTTGGGAGCGCGGCCCGTGGCCACCAGCAGCCGGTCAGCGCGGATTTCCGCATGATTCGTCGTCAGCAGGAATTCGCCGTTGGCATAGGCAATGCTGTTGGTCTGGGTCTGTTCCAGCACCTCGATGCCTTCGGCACGGAAGGCCGCGGTGAGCATCTTGCCGATTTCCGGATCCTCTTGGAGCAACAACGATCGGCGCGCCAGGATCGTGACCCGGCTGCCCAAGCGTGCGAAGGCCTGAGCCAGTTCAACGGCGACGACCGATGAGCCGATCACAGCCAAGCGCGGGGGAATCCTGTCGCTGGCGAGCGCTTCGGTGGAGGTCCAGTACGGCGCGTCCTGCAAGCCGCGGATCGGCGGTATCGCAGCGCTGGCGCCGGTGGCGATCAGACAGCGATCGAAATGCAGGCTCTGTTCACCACCTTCGCTCAGGTTCACGCCAAGCGTATGGTCGCTCGTGAAGTGCGCGGTGCCTCGCAGAACCGTGATGCTGGAGTTGGCGCTGAGGATGCTTTCGTACTTTGCGTAGCGCAACTCCTCAACACGGCCTTGCTGCTGGGCCAGCAGCTTGTCGCGCAGGATCACCGGCTCGGTGGCGGCGATGCCGTCGTCGAACGGGCTTTCGCCGCGCAGGCGGGCGATATGCGCGGTACGGATCATGATCTTGGACGGCACGCAGCCGACGTTGACGCAGGTTCCTCCGATGATGCCGCGCTCGATCATCGTTACGCGCGCGCCGCGCTCGACGGCCTTGAGCGCACCAGCCATCGCGCCGCCGCCGCTGCCGATCACCGCAACGTGTGGTGATTTCTCGCCGCTCACCGTTTTGGATTCTCGTCTCGTCTGCATTTTGCTATTCAATTTCGCAGCGCCGACTCGCCGGAGAAAAGATGTCCCAGAGCGACACCGCCACCATCAATGCCAGCGCCGAATAGGTGACCATGCTGCTCCAGCCGTACTTGAACCACGGGTAAAGCGACATCAGCAGCAGGATCGGTCCAGCTATGCCGAGCAGACAGCGATGCCACTGCCGGTGGCTGAACCAGGCCAGCCCATTGAGGACCAGCGCGAGCCAGGCAAATGCCGGCAACAAGGTATTGATGAACAGCCCTTCCCATTGGCTGAGAAAGCCCAGGCCGAGCGCAGCGCCGAGGCTGGCAATGGCAGGAAAGCAAGCTGCGCACCCCATGGCGGAAATGACAGCCCCGAGCGAGCCGGTCTTGTCGCCGATGCGAGTGATCCACTGAACGATTCGCGTCATGCCCTGCTCCTGTTATGGACCTGATAGCGTCAGGCCCGCGTCGGCACTTCCGCGAAGGTCTTGCCGTCGGCAAGTGAAGGCGGCGTCGCCGGGCAGCTTGGAACGGTTCTGCATGCATCCTCCTTGAATGGACGCTGCTACCATAAGACCGTAGCTGACTACGGAGTCAAGATGCGCAAGACCTACACCATCGGCACTCTGGCAAGTCGCGCCGATGTGCACCTGGAAACCATTCGCTACTACCAGCGCCGCGGGCTGGTGGGTGAGCCGAATCGCCCCTTGGGCGGTGTGCGTCGCTATTCCGAGGATCATGTGCATCGGCTGCGGTTCATCCGAAACGCTCAAGAACTGGGCTTCAGCCTGGACGAAGTGGGAGAGTTGCTGAAACTGCAGGACGGCGCGCATTGCAGAGAAGCGCGAACCCTAGGCGAAAAGCGGCTTGCTGACGTTCGACGCAAGCTTGCGGACTTGCAGTGCATGGAGTCTGCACTGGCCGCGCTCGTGGATCGCTGCGGGGCGGTCAAGGGCAAGGGCCGTGTGCACTGTCCGCTGATTGGCTCCCTGCAGGCGGCGCCGTGACGGAGCTGCTCCGGGTTGGCGGGCTCTTTGCGATCACGGCGGTGGCTGAAATTGTCGGTTGCTATTTGCCCTGGATGGTCATCAAACAGGGCAAATCCTCCTGGCTGTTGCTGCCCGCCGCGATCTCATTGGGCTTGTTTGTCTGGTTGTTGACACTGCATCCGCACGCCGCGGGGCGCACTTACGCCGCGTACGGCGGCATGTACATCGCGGTCGCCCTGCTCTGGTTGTGGCTTGTCGACGGCGTCGCGCTGACTCGCTGGGACCTGCTTGGGGCGAGTGTCGCACTCGTAGGCATGACGATCATTGCGATGCAGCCGAGCGCCTGAGGTGCGCAGCCGCAGCCGCAGCGGCTGAGCGACCACCGTCCTCGGAAGATTCTGTTGCAGGCGTATCGCGCACGCGCCAACCGCGCTCGTCGGGCTATCGGCCGTTCTTCGATTGGTCCGGCAGACGCCTGGACAGGCCGGACCCGAACGACGAGAGGGCGGCTCCATCGCGAGGCCGCCCTGACAGGCGGCGAGGACGCAGCCCTTGTTGCCGACGGCTTTGGCCACACTTGACTCTGGACGTGGGTCCAGGGTTTAGGCTGCAATCCACAGACAGGAGGACGGCATGCAAACCATGACCATTGGCAAGCTGGCCAGACTGGCCAGTGTTGGCATCGATACGGTGCGCTATTACGAGCGCGAAGGCCTGTTGCCCGAAGCTCGACGATCCGAGACTGGCTATCGACTCTACTCGACTGAAGTTGTGGATCGCCTGCGCTTTATTCGTCGGGCGAAAAACCTGGGATTCAGCCTGGAGGAGATTGCCGAGTTGCTGCAGCTCAACGCTGCCAAGGGAAGCCGCGCCAGCGTGAAACGCCTGGCCAAACAACGGCTGCACGTTCTCGATCAGAAAATCCGTGAAATGAGCGCGATTCGCGATGCCTTGGCCGGACTGGTTCAACAGTGTTCGGGGCAAGGCTCCTTGAAGGGCTGTCCCATCATCGAAGGCGTGCTGGCGCAAACGACATCCAATGGTCAGGAACACTGACATGAAACGCGAAGACGCACACGCCCAGCCGAGTATCGGCGACGGCGGCAACTCAAGTGACTCTGCCCGGAAATCGGTCGCGCAGGCTCATCATGCGCACCACGCTCATGGCAGAGGTTCGACTTCCCACGCACGCCTGACGACATCTGCCACGCTGCACTGCCTGACCGGCTGCGCCATCGGCGAATGGATCGGCCTGGCGATTGGCGTCACGCTCGGGCTGAACCCCTGGATCACCATGGGTCTAGCCACCGCGCTGGGCTTCGCCAGCGGTTACACGCTAGGGCTGCTTCCTCTGGTGCGGCAGGGACAGAGCTGGGCGCAGGCGTTCAAGACCATCTGGCTGGGAGAAACGATTTCCATTGCAGTGATGGAATTTGCCATGAACTTTACCGATTACCACTTGGGTGGCGTGCAGGCAGCATCCATTCTTGCGCCGCAGTTCTGGCTCGGATATCTAGTAGCGCTGCCGGCGGGGTTTGCGGTCGCATGGCCGGTCAACTGGTGGCTCTTGCGCAGCAGCGTCAAGAAGCCCTGTCATTGATGCGAGGCCTTAAAACATGACCAAACGTCCGCTGACATTGAAGAGCGCCCAGCATGTGCGTAGAGTCTAATTAGTCATGATTCGTCAGCAAGCTCTGCTCAACATTTTCCTGGGACTGATCCTTCTGGTCCAGGGCTTTGCTGTTGCTGGGGCGCCGCGTGCGCAGCTGACCGATGCTGCGTCGACAGGCACTGCGGATGAAATGCCGTGTCACGGGCAGATGTTGATGCAGTCAGATGAGAGCGGCGAAAATCAACCTTCTTGTTGCAACGATAGCTGTCCCAACATGACGACCTGTGCGCTCGGCGCGATGACTTCAGTCACCGTACCGTCGATGATTTTGCATCGTCCGACTCAGGTTGAACGCGGCTTCACGCCCATTGCCGCGCCGCGAGCAGCATTTTGTCCGCTGCTTCGCCCCCCGATCTCACTCCACGTCTGATGCATTAGCGCGGCTCGCGTAGAGCCGTCCTGGGTCGTCGTCCGGCCCAATCGTGGAGATTCCTGATGATTGTTTTATATGGCCGTGCGTGGGCGCGGCATGTACTGAGCTCGATGTTGTCGCTCGCTTTCTTTTTGCCGCATTTTGCTTCTGCCCAGCAGCAGCATGGTGAATCGGTCCGAGGCGAGCCACTTGTCGTCCAGCGTCTGGTCGCTGATGTTCTCCGGAGCAACCCTGGACTGAAATCCATGCAGGCCGCCGTGGCAGCGGCGCAATACCGGGTCGAGCCGGCGGGTGCCTTGCCGGATCCGCAGTTCTCGGTCGCGGTTGCACCGGACACTATCAGCGGTCTGCAAACTCCGACGGGTGAGCGACGCGCAAACATCCGGGCCGAACTCAATCAGGAGCTGCCTTGGCCCGGTACGCTGGGGTTGCGCACGGAGCTTGCACGCAACGAAGTACGAATTGCGGATGAGAATGTCGCGGCCGTGCGACTGGAGCTGGAGGCACTAACCCGTAGCGCCTATGCGCAGTGGTATTACGTGCATCGGGCGCTGGCGATCAACCTCGCCAATCAACAACTGGTCGAAGAGCTCTGGCGAAATACCGAAACACGCTATGCAGCGGGACTGACCGGACAGCAGGACGTTCTGCAAGCCGACGTCGAACTCCAGCATCTTCGCCACCAAGCCATCGAGCTGCGGCGCCTGAAACGGACGGTGAGATCAAAGATTCGCGGGTTGTTGAACGATTCATCCAATAAGCCCCTGGGCGCGCCAGCCAGCTTGCCGCTGGACGACAAACTTCCGGCGTATTCGATTCTGCGCGATCGGGCGCTGTCGGCGCATCCGGAACTGCGCAGCCTGGAGCTGCGAATCGCTGCGGGAAAAAATCGCGAGTCACTCGCCAAAAAAGATGCCTATCCGGATTTCAAGGTTTTCGGCGGCTACAACAGCTTGTGGGACGTGCAGGAAAAGCGCTGGGTTGCAGGTGTCGGTCTCAGCATTCCGCTGAATCGAAGCAAGTACCGTGACCAGATTGCCGAGGCCAGCGCAGAGGTCGAAGGCATGCAGTACGACCTTCAGGATCGTCGCGCCAGGCTGCTTGACCAATTGGAGCAGGCCTATGCCCTGGCTGAAGAAGCAGCCCATGCGACTGAACTCTACGAGCAATCCTTGATTCCCCGCACGCGTGAGAATTTGAGCGCCGCGCGCGCTGAGTACGGTTCCGGTACTGGTTCATTTCTCGATGTGCTGACCGCAGAGCAAAGCAAGCTCAAGGCGGAACTCGAGCTGGAGCGCTCACGCGCCGACTACTTCATCGCCATTGCCCAACTGCAGCAATGGACCGGCGGCTCGCTCTCCCAATCAACAGGAACCACCGGGAACACACCATGAACACAAGCATCCGAAAGGTACTCGCTGTCATCGCTCTCGTCCTGGTTTTTGCAGGCTTGGGGGTTGGCATCGGTTTCCTCCGCGACAAGTCCGGCGGTGGCGACAGCAGCACGATGAATAATGCCACCACCTATGAGTCCGGCCCGTTTCGCGTGACGATTTCCGTCAACCCGTCCGCGCCGCGCGTCGGCAAAAACCAGCTCACCGTGAAAGTCGCGGACGCGCAGGGGGATCCGGTCAGCGGAGCGAGCATCAAGGCCTTCGGCGAGATGCCCGCGATGGGGGCCATGTCGGCGATGCGTGCCCCTGCCGACCTGGAAGAGCGCGAGCCCGGTATGTACGCCGGGCCACTCGCGCTAGAGATGCGGGGCGAGTGGCCTTTGTCGCTCTCCATTGAGAAGGACGGCATCGGCGAAACGCGGCTGGGTTTCGACATGGCCACGGGTCGCACAGGCCTTGCAATCAGTTCGGGGGGCAGGCCCGTGCGTGGTGCAGAAAGTCGCACTGAAACCATGGCCGGTGGCAGCGCTCCGACCAAGGACGAGAGTGGCTTCTACACCGTGGGTAACTACAAGGTGAAGGTCGATGTGCTGGGTCAGACCGATGCGATGACCGCCTCATCCAAAGAGCAGATGGCCGACTCCACCGCCATGATGGCCGGACGCAATCGCTTGCAAGTCACCGTGCTGGGAGCGGATGACGAACCCCTATCGGGTGCCAATGTCAGGGTCGCGGCGCAACGGGAATCATCTGCCAAGACCGCCATGTCAGACAGCATGAAGACGCGCGGTTCCGGGATGTCCATGCAGTCGGATATGAGCGGTTCAGCCGAGCGCCGCGACGGCGACGCAATGGCCATGAAGCCTTCAGGGGATTCTGCTGGTGACATGAGCAGCATGGCTGGCGAGCAACACATGGATGCCATGGCCATGCAGGACACGGATTCGCCACGCAACAGCGAGGTTGCGACTCTGCGCGATGTGGGCGACGGCGTTTATGAGGGCCAACTGAAGGTTCCCGGCGACGGTGACTACGTGCTGGCGGTGGATGTGTCTACCGAACAGGGTGGCCACGGCGACCTGGTGCTGGCTTTCACCACCGGCCAGTACGGACTGCAGGCGGCCAATGCCACGGCCGAAGGCGTCGCGTACTACACCTGCTCCATGCACCCCTCGGTGCGCGAGGCCGGGCCCGGGCAATGCCCGATCTGCAGCATGAACCTGAGTCCGGTAAGCAATGAACAGATTGCGTCCGGTGAGATCACGATCGACGCGAAGCGACGCCAGATGATCGGTGTGAAGACGGGAACGGCTCAGGTGCGGGCCTTGAGCAAGACCATCCGCGCGGTCGGGGAAGTCGCATTTGACGAACGGCGCGTCAGCAATGTCACGCTCAAGTTCGACGCCTGGATCGGCGATCTCAAGGCGGACTTCGTCGGCACAAAAGTGAATAAGGGGCAAACCCTGTTCTCCGTGTACAGCCCGGAACTACTGTCGGCGCAACAGGAGTATCTGGAGAGCCGACGGCGCTTGGTTGACCGCGGGCCCAATGACAGCCTGGTCGCCGCCGCCCGCCGTCGCCTGATGTTGTGGGATATCTCGCCGGCCCAGGTGCGCGCCCTGGAGCGCCGCGGCGAAGCGCTGGAGTACCTGCCGATCATGGCGCCGGCCAGCGGCACGGTCGTGGAGAAAATGATCGACGAGGGCAGCGCGATGAAGCGCGGCGACATGCTGTTGCGGATTGCTGATCTGTCTACGGTCTGGATCGACGCCGAGGTCTACGAGGCCGACCTGCCGCTGATCAAGCGCGGCATGGCCGCGACCGTGAGCCTGCCTTACCAGGCCGGGGAGCCAATCGAGGCCACCGTGGATTACATCTACCCCTATCTGACCGGCAACACGCGCACCGCGCGCGTGCGCCTGGTGCTGGACAACCCGGATGGGGTGCTCAAGCCCGACATGTTTGCCGAAGTCCGCTTGAACGTTGATCTCGGCCGTCGTCTGGTGGTGCCCAGCGAGGCGGTGCTGATTGCCGGCGAGTCGCGTGTGGTGTTCAAGGACCTCGGTGACGAGGGCAAGCTCAAGCCGGTGCGGGTCAAGACGGGCCAGCGCGTCGGGGACTGGGTCGAGATCACCGCCGGCCTGTCGCCCGGCGACACCGTCGTGACCTCCGGCAATTTCCTGATCGCGTCCGAAGCCAAGCTCAAGACGGGGATCGAACAATGGTAAATGCCAACAAGAAAACGACGACGCCCGGCAATGGCGACGGCAGCGGCCACAGTGATGGTCACAATGATCATACTCGCGGCGTCCTCGCCCACCTGATCGCATGGTGTGCCCGCAACTGGCTGCTGACGGTCCTGATGGTGGCGGTTGCCTCTGCATGGGGCTGGCGCTCGCTGACGGCAGCGCCGCTCGACGCCATTCCGGATCTGTCAGACGTGCAGGTGATCGTGTTCACCGAGTGGCCCGGTCGCAGCCCGGACCTGGTCGAGGACCAGATCACCTATCCGCTGACGACCACCTTGCTGGCCGCGCCGGGGGTCAAGTTCGTGCGTGGACAGAGCTTTCTCGGCCTGTCATTCGTGTACGCCATTTTCGAGGATGGCACCGATATCTACTGGGCGCGCTCGCGGGTGCTGGAGTACCTGAACAGCGCCCAGGGCGACTTGCCCGAGGGCGTGACGCCGCAGCTGGGACCCGACGCCACCGGCGTGGGCTGGGTCTACCAGTACGCCCTGGTCGATACCTCGGGCAACAACAGCCTGGCCGACCTGCGCAGCATCCAGGACTTCAACCTGCGCTACGCGCTGGAATCGGTGGAGGGCGTGGCCGAGGTGGCCTCGGTCGGTGGCTACCAGAAGGAATACCAGGTGAATCTCGACCCGGACCGCCTGGCCAGCTACGGCATTCCGCTCAAGCGCGTCGTCGAAGCGGTGCGCCAGTCGAACAACGACGTCGGCGGGCGGGTCCTTGAGATTTCCGGGCACGAACAGTTCGTGCGCGGTCGCGGCTACGTGCGATCCACGGCCGACCTGGAAAAGGTCGTGCTGAGCGTCAACGAGAACGGGGTGCCGATCCGCGTGAGCGACGTCGGCTCGGTCAGCCTGGGGCCGGGCCAGCAGCGCGGCAGTGCAGAACTCGACGGCCAGGGATTGGCTGTCGGCGGCATCGTGGTGATGCGCTACGGCGAGAATGCGCTCGACGTGATCGAGCGCGTCAAAAAGCGTCTAGAAGAAACGGCCGACTCCCTGCCCGAAGGCGTGGAGGTGAAGACCGTCTACGACCGTTCGGGCTTGATCGAGCGCGCCATCGACACGCTGAAGGTCACGCTGGGCGAAGAGATGCTGATCGTCTCCCTGGTGATCATCGTCTTCCTGTTGCACCTGCGTAGCGCGCTGGTGGCCATCATCACCTTGCCGATCGCGATCCTGCTCGCCTTCATTCCGATGTATTACCAGGGACTGACCGCCAACATCATGTCCTTGGGCGGCATTGCGGTGGCAATAGGTGCCATGGTCGATGCGGCGATTGCGATCGTGGAGAACATCCATCGGCGGCTGAGCCTGTGGCAGGAACAGCCAGAAGACAAGCGAGAAGATCGCACCGCTTTGATCATCGATGCGATGCAGGAGGTCGGTCCGTCGATCTTTTTCGCGCTGCTCATCATCGCCGTGTCCTTCCTGCCGGTGTTTGCACTGCAGGACAGCGAAGGCCGCTTGTTCAAGCCGCTGGCCTGGACCAAGACCTATTCGATGTTCTTCGCCGCCTTGTTGTCGGTCACCTTGATCCCGGCGCTGGCGGTCCTGGTGATCCGCGGCAAGATTCGCGGCGACAAGAGTTGGCTCAACCGCATCCTCGTGGCCGGCTATGCGCCGCTGGTGCGTGGTGCCGTGCGTTTTCGCTGGCCGGTCATTGTCATCGGCGCGCTGGTCATGGTCTCCAGCGTCATCCCGCTGCGCCAGCTGGGGAACGAATTCATGCCGCCTCTCAACGAAGGCAGCATCCTGTACATGCCCACGGCTTTGCCTGGCATGTCGATCGGCGAGGCGCAGAAAGTGTTGCAGACCATGGATGACATGCTGATGCAGTTCCCCGAAGTCGAGCGCGTATTCGGCAAGGTCGGCCGCTCGACCAGTCCCACCGATCCGGCGCCGCTGTCGATGATCGAAACCAACGTCACGCTCAAGCCACAGAGCGAGTGGCGGGACGGCATGACCTGGGACAAGCTGATCGCGGAGATGGATGAGCAGCTCCGCTTTCCCGGCATGCCCAACATCTGGTGGATGCCCATCCAGACGCGCACACAGATGCTCGCCACCGGTATCCGTTCGTCGCTGGGAATCAAGGTGTTCGGGCCGGACCTGGCCACGATCGAGGCCACGGCCACCGATATCGAAGAAGCGCTATTGGCTGACGAGTTGACCGCGCCGTTCACTCGGAGTGCATTTGCCGAGCGCACCACTGGCGGTTATTTCCTGGATTTCGACATCGACCGTGAGGCTGCGTCGCGCTTCGGGCTCAATGTAGGCGACGTGCAGGACGTGATCGTGTCGGCCATCGGTGGCCAACTGGTGAGCCAGACCGTGGAAGGCCGCGAGCGCTACGGCATTCGCGTGCGCTACAACCGCGACTACCGCGACAACCTGGAAGCCTTGGAGCGGGTGTTCGTGACCACCACCAGGGGCGCCCAGATCCCGATCAAACAAGTGGCCGACATCCGCTTCCGTACCGGGCCGCCGATGATCCGCAACGAGGATGGCCAACTGGTCGGCTTCGTGTTCGTCGATGTCGGGGATGGCATCGGGATTCCCGACTACGTGGAACAGGCCAAAGCCGTCGTTCGCGACAGGGTGAACATCCCGGATGGGTACCGTATCGCCTGGGCAGGACAGTTCGAGAGCTTTGAACGAGCGAAAGCACGTCTGGAGGTGCTCGTACCGCTCACCATCTTCCTGATCTTTTTCATGCTGTATTTCCACCGCAAGTCGCTGGTCGAGGCCTTGGTGGTAATGCTTGCGCTGCCGTTCTCCTTGGTCGGCGCCAGCTGGTTGCTATGGCTTCTAGGCTACAAGCTGTCGGTGGCGGTGGCGGTGGGCATCATCGCTGTGGCCGGCCTCGCCGTGGAACTGGGCCTGCTGATGATGTTGTATCTGGATATCGCCTGGCGCCAAGGCATCGCCGACGGGCGCATGCGTCACCGCAGGGATCTGACTGATGCCATTGTCGAGGGCGCCGCAAAGCGACTGCGCCCCAAGTTAATGACCGGGCTTGCGCTGTTCATGGGACTGGTCCCAATCATGTACTCGACCGGCACCGGCGCGGACGTGATGAAGCGCGTCGCCGCACCGATGCTAGGCGGGGTCGGTACGGCCTTGCTGATCGTGCTCATCGTGTTCCCAGCTGTCTTTGCCGTATGGAGAGGACGCCGACTCGATGAGAAGTAACGACCGGCTGACCTTTCCAGAAAATGCGTCTAGAGGAGGGGGCTGGAAAGCGCCCGCCCAATGCTCTGTCGCGCAGAAAATTCACTCGGAATCGTTGATGAATCTGTATGAATTGAGTTGCTGGAAAGCGGACATCTCGTTTCCGCCGGAATGGCGCATGAGCGAGCATTAGGTTATCGCCGGTTTCGGCCTACAGAATCCTCAATTCTTGAGGCCGCAAAGGGCCAGGCCCTGCCTTTAGCGCGTGGGATCGGTCTGGATCCGGCCACTCAAGGTTGACTGAAAGCACGAGGGGGAACTGGCAATCGATGCAGTGGTAGACCGAAATCGACCAAGGACTGAGCCTAGAGCACAAGTCGTTAATTCTGCGAGAGCTTTCTGAGCGGGCAATTTGCAAACCAATTCCCATATTCTCAAAGGGAATTGCCATTCTCAGACCCAATTACCTACGCACACCAGCGCTTTTTCTTCGCGAAATGCATCAGAAATTCCATCTGATCGACAAGGATCTTGCGGTTGGACAGAATCAGGTACTCGGCGAGATTGGGTATGTAAGGCACGGCCAATAGCTTCATGCGTGCCTCCTCCGGAGTGCGGTCCGCCTTGCGGTGGTTGCAACGCTCGCAAGCCGTTACGCAGTTTTCCCAGACACTAAGACCTCCTCTTGAAGCGGGGAGAATGTGGTCGCGCGTCAACTGATTCGCGGCAAATTGCTGGCCGCAGTACAGGCAAAGATTGCGATCTCGCTGAAAGAGGGTGCGGTTGGTCAGCAGGGGGGCGCCGGTCGCGAACTTTCGTGAGCGGTCCGCGACGGCGATGATCGAGCCAATCTCGAAACTTGAGCGGTTGCCGGTTTTGGCGCAGATGCCGCCCAGAATCTGGAACCGTTCTTCCCCGGCTTCCCAGCGCACGCGGTCCCGGGCATACAAAGTGACCGCCGATTGCCAGCGGATCCAGGCGACCGGTTGTCCGCCTGCGTCAAGCTTGAGGATGGAGGGAATCATGATCCTGATGGTGTCCGTGATTCGGTGGGAAGTCCTCTCTATCTGGCGCTTTTACTTGAATACTTTGCGAAATTTGCCTGTTTCATGTGACCGCTTCAAGGCGGCTGTGTCTTAATAGTGTTCGTTTTTAATATTATTCAATAGAAAGTAACACAGCTGGGTCGAGGCTGCGCATGTAGGGCAAAGGAACGCTTCGTACACGGGCTAGCCAGGTCGCTGGCTGTTTCGGCCCGGGCTAGCTCATACCTTGAAATAGGCCTCGGCCAGCGCTTCATGAACCTGCCCAAGGCCGATCTGGATTTCATCAATGAATTCAGACAGGCCCTCTTCAACAAGATGGCTGATATCTGCGTCCTGGATCACGCTGCGGACACGCGACAAGGTGCGTTCAACCTGCCGGTTCTGTGGCAGATGCTGGGTCGTTGCGCTGATAGCCATCAGGCAGGAATTTACGCTGCGGGGAAACTGCCTGTCCTGCAGCAGAAACTTGAGCACCCCGGTGCGATTGACGCGCGTGCGGAAGTGGCGACGGTACATCTGGTAGGCCGTCAGGGACTGCAAAACGCTCATCCACTGGATGTTGTAGAACGGCGCTAGATCTTGCCGCTGGCCGGTATCGATCAGCGAAGTCGAGCGTACGTCGAGAATGCGCGTGGTCATGTCCGCCTGTTCGATGTTGGTGCCGATCTTCAGAAACTGAAAGCCAACATCGCGGCTCATATTAGTGAAGATGGTGCCGTGCACCAGCACCGCGCCGTCGATGACGCGCTGCAAAAACTCCTGCCGCCGGGAGCGCGAAACCACGAGTTCGCCTCGGCCCTGCACAAAGTAGTGCAGGTCGTTGAGTTTTTCCCAGACCTCTCTTGGCAGGGAGTCGCGGACGGTGCGCAGAATCTCCCGGGCCTGCAGAAGCGACGACATGATCGAGCCGCTGTATCGCTCGTCCATCATGAGAAATCTCAGAATATTGCTTTCAGAGAAATCCGAATAATGTTCCTGGTAGATCTCGTCCGCGCCCACGATCTGGATCAGGGGCTGCCAGCCGAACACCGTGTTTTTGGGCAAATCCAGCAGCAAGTTGGCATTGACGTTGATCAGTCGAGCGGTGTTCTCCGCGCGCTGCAGGTAGCGGCCAAACCAGTAAAGATCATCTGCGACTCGTGACAGCATTACTGTGCCCCCTCGCTGCCCTGTGACTGGCTTTGTGATTGCGTCGCCGCGGAATCCGATTCGGCATCGGCTTCTTCATCCACGACCCAGGTGTCTTTGGCGCCGCCACCCTGCGATGAATTGACCACCAAAGAGCCGCGCACCATGGCGACGCGCGTCAGCCCGCCGGTGGTGACGTAGGTGGACTCGCCGCTCGAAAGAATGAAGGGTCGCAGGTCGAGATGACGCGGCTCGACGGTGTCGTCCGGCATCAGGATGGGAGCGGTGGAAATGTCCAGCGTCGGCTGCGCCATGTAATTACGTGGATTGGCCTGGATCAGTTTGCGGAAAGACTCGCGCTCCTTCTTGGTGGCGCGCGGACCGATGAGCATCCCGTATCCGCCGGATTCATTGGCTGGTTTGACCACCAACTTGTCCAGGTTGTCGAGAACGTAGCCACGGTCCTTGTCATTCATGCACAGATAGCTCGGTACGTTTGGCAGGATCGGGTCCTGATCCAGGTAGTACTTGATCATCTTTGGCACGTAGGAATAGACAACCTTGTCATCGGCGGCGCCGGCGCCCGGGGCGTTGGCAAGCGCCAGATTCCCCTTGAGCCAGGCGCGCATCAGCCCCTTGGTGCCCAGTACGGAGTCTTCCAGAAAGACTTCAGGGTCGAGGAAGAGATCATCAATGCGGCGATAGATGACATCCACGCGTTCCGGACCGTAGATGGTGCGCATGTAGCAGCAGTCATCATCGGCCACGAACAGATCAGGGCCTTCAACCAGTTCGATGCCCATGCGCTGCGCCAGCCAGGCGTGCTCGAAATAGGCGCTGTTGTAGATGCCGGGGGTCAGCAGGACGATGTTGGGTTGATCCAGCGGGCGCGGAGACATGGCGGCCAGCATGTCGTAGAGCTGGGAGGGGTAGTCGTCGACCGGCAGAATCGTGTTGTTCTCAAACAATTCCGGGAAGGCGCGCTTCATGACCATGCGGTTTTCGATCATGTAGCTGACGCCCGAAGGGACGCGCAGATTGTCCTCGAGTACATACACCGTGCCGTCTTTGCCGCGCACGAGGTCGGATCCGCAAATGTGCGCCCAGACCTTATGAGGCGGCGACATGCCGACGCACTGCTTGCGGAAGTTGACGGACTCGGCGAGCAGTTCGGCCGGGAAGATCTTGTCCTTGATGATCTTCTGGTCGTTGTAGATGTCCTGGATGAAGTGATTGAGCGCGGCCGCTCGCTGCACCAGGCCGGCCTCGGTCTTTTGCCACTCTCGCAGGGCGATAACACGGGGGATCAGGTCAAACGGCCAGGTCCGGTCTACATTCTTGCCTTCCGAATAAACGGTAAAGCTGATGCCCATGACCTTGGTCGCAAGTTCGGCAGCCAGCCTGCGCTCAACCAGTTCGGAATCGGTGAGGTCGTCGAGGTAGTCCGCCAGACGCTGGGCAGCCGGACGGGCTTTGCCCGGCTCTTCGAACAACTCGTCAAAAAAATCCTCGCAGCGGTATTGTTGCCAATCAATGGCCATGTGTGAGGCTCGCGCTCTTTAGTGCAGGTGGCTTCAACGCTAACGCATATCGCATTGCAAATCACAGGCCAGCTGAAATAAATGTTGCACGACGCCTTGGTCCTGCATCCGGCCTGATCGTCGGCAGGGCACGAACGTATCGGGTTAAACTTGGCAAACGCCATCGCACAGACCATGTCCAAATCCAGTTCCGCTCTTGAAATCAAGGGCCGTATGCTCTCCCTGACCCGGATCCGCGTCCTGGATGCGGATCTGACGGCCATCGAGACCCAGCTGCAGTCGTTCGTGCGGTCGCTGGGCGAAGCGGCAGCGGGCCTCCCGGTCTTGCTCGACGCTGACAGGGCGCTGAATCTGGGCCCCATTCTTGCGCTCATGCGTAGCGTGGACATACAACCCCTTGCCGTTGCCGACGGTGCTCTGGCACAGGCAGGAAAATCGCTGGGCCTTGCGGTGATGCCCAATGACCTGGTCTCCGACATCAAGCTCCGGTCAGCCGCGCAGGCTCCGGCGCCAGCCGAACCCACACCGCCCGCAGCGCCAGCGCCTGGTCTGGCAGAACGAAAACCTGCTCGTGTGGTGAGCACGCCGATCCGTTCCGGCCAGCAGGTCTACGCTGAAGGGTCTGACCTGATTGTGATGACCACCGTCAGCCCAGGTGCGGAGGTGATCGCCGATGGCTGCGTGCATGTGTACGGGACGCTGCGCGGACGCGCCATTGCGGGCGCACGGGGAGATAAATCTGCACGCGTTTTCTGCCGAACCATGGAGGCAGAATTGATCGCAGTAGCCGGAATTTACGCGGTTTCCGAGCAGGTCAGGGGGGCGCTGCGCGGCCAGCCTGTGCAGGCATGGCTGGTGGAAGGCAAACTCAACATCGAGAAGTTGGATATTTAGACGTGCGCCGTGTGAAGTGATGCAGGGCGCAGAACATTTTCAAAGAGGGAATCAATTGGCAAAGATCATCGTGGTGACATCGGGCAAGGGTGGTGTTGGCAAGACCACGACCAGCGCGTCCTTTGCAACGGGCCTTGCAACGCGCGGCAAAAAAACGGTGGTCATCGATTTTGACGTCGGCCTGCGCAATCTTGATCTGATCATGGGCTGCGAGCGGCGTGTGGTGTTCGACTTCGTCAACGTCATTCAGGGCGAGGCCAATCTGCGCCAGGCGCTGATCAAGGACAAGCAGATGGAGAATCTCTTCATCCTTGCCGCCAGCCAGACTCGCGACAAAGAGGCACTGACCCAAGACGGCGTGGAACGGGTGCTCAATGAGCTGGCCAAGGAGTTCGACTACATCATCTGCGACTCGCCGGCGGGAATCGAGCGTGGCGCACACCTGGCGATGTATTTCGCCGATGAGGCACTGGTGGTGACCAACCCGGAAGTCTCTTCGGTGCGAGATTCGGACCGCGTGCTCGGGCTGCTGTCCAGCAAGACGCGCAGGAGCGAGGGAGGTGATGCCAAGGTCAAGGAGCATCTCGTCCTTACGCGCTACAACCCGCAGCGCGTCGAGCAGGGAGAAATGTTGTCGGTGGATGACGTCAAGGACATCTTGGCTGTGCCGCTGCTGGGAGTCATCCCGGAATCGACGGCTGTCCTGACCTCATCTAATTCAGGTGCACCGGTGATCCTGGACCAGAGTAATCAGGCCGGACAGGCCTATGATGATCTGGTAGCACGGTTCCTTGGCGAAGACCGCCCGCATCGTTTCATGGATGTGCAGAAAAAGGGCTTGTTCGGCAAGCTTTTTGGAGGCTGACATGGACTGGTTAAAAATCTGGAACAGAAAAAAGCCACCCACTGCCAATACTGCGCGCGACCGGCTCATGATGGTGGTCGCCATCCAGCGAGACGAGGATGGGCGGCGGCGCGGACCCTCGGGAGCTGCCTCTTATCTCCCGGCGCTGCGCGAAGAGTTGCTGTCAGTCGTGCGCAAATACGTTTCGGTCCCGGACTCGGCAGTGAACGTGAACGTCCAGCGCGATGCAGGTCTTGAAGTGCTGGAGATGAATATCACCCTTCCGGAGCAGGCGGGCTGAATCGGCGGTCGGCGGATCGATGCGCCGACGACGTTCGCTGGACCCGTTCGCCGCAGCTATTGCGGCCCTTGTGTGCTGGCCTCAAGAAGCCACTCGCGCACCGACAGGTTGCCTACCTCGCGCATGAAACGGTCTTCCGCTGCATCGAGCAGGGCGAGGGTGCGCTGGCCCATGGGAAGGCGCTGACTCAGAGGCTCGTCGCTCGACCGAATGGCCTGCCACAGCTCGCTGACCTTGACTGACTGAAGGTCGCGCGCAGGAATAAGTTGTAGGCGATCCGGGCCTGATTCAACCAGAAAGCGGCGGTCAATCAGCAGTTGCATGACTCTGGTGACCTGCTCGGTTTCAATCTGCAGCACCTCGGAGAACTCTTCTTCGGTCAGGCCCGGCTTTCCGTCCACATAGCGCTGGCCGGCTGTGCCCATGATCATCAGGGCGATGTACTCGGACTGCCGGCCCGAGGGCAGCGGCGACTTGGGCTTGGGTTTCATGTGCATGGGATGCTGCACATAAAAGGCCAGCTGACAGCCGATGAGCAGGATGAGCCATCCCACATAGAGCCAGATCAGCAGGAAGATGATGATGGCAAAGCTGGAATAGATCGCGTTGTAGTTGGTGGCACCCGCGACGAACGAAGCAAAAGCAAGGCTCGCGGTCTGCCACATGATGCCAGCGGCAATGCCGCCAATTGCGGCAGCCCGCAGGCGCACCTTGGTGTTGGGCACGAAGATATACAGGAAGGTGAACATGCCCATGATCATCAGGTAGGGCACCAGCTTTGCGGCTCCGGTGATCAGGAAGCCCAGCGGAGCAATGCCGCCCACCTCGGCCATGACGCTGCTCTTGAGCACGGCACCGGTGATGCCGAGCGCCGAGAACACCACGATCGGTCCGACCATCAACACGCTCAGATACTCACTGATGCGCTGCCCGATCGGCCGGATACGCTCAATCCGCCAAACGAAATTGAAGCTCGATTCCACTTTTTGGATCATCGAAACAGCGGTATAGAACAGCAATGCGACGCCTAGAGAGCCGAGGACGCCGACCTGGGTTTTTTCCACGAAGCCAATCAGCTTGTCGGTGATCTCTGCACCCTGAGGCCCCAGCGGAGCCAGGAACTGATGCAGGGTCGGTTCAAGTTGATTCTGCACGCCCAATGCCTTGAGTACCGAAAAGCTCAGGGCCAGAAGCGGCACCAGAGACAGCAGCGTCGTATAGACCAGACTCATCGCCCGCATTGAGAGCTGCCCCTCAAACAGGTCGCGTGCAAGCGCGAAGGCATATTGCGCAGACCGGATCAGGGTGGCCTGAAAGCGCGGGAGGGCTTCGCGCTCTTGCCAGAGTCGCGTGCGGAGTTGGCTCAATCGGTCAGTGGGAAGCATGCGTCGAGTGTATGGAAAGTCGGGTCTTGTTGCCGCTTCGGCAGGCGGGGTGGTGGAGCGCTCCATATCAGGGCGCTTGGCAAACAAACCGACGAACGGTGTGCGTTTTGCTTGCCCCAATATTGACAATGCTGCAGTGCAACATTAGGATTTCGGCATCACTTGCTGCATTGCAACAAATCAGGCGGTAGGTGAATTGAATCTTTTTCGTTTCATTTACTTATTACAGGATTTCACAATGAACGTAGATACCATCGTGAGCGATGTTAAGGGTGCTGTCGAACCGTACGTGGCTAAGAGCCAGGACGTGGTGACGCTTTCCGTCGAAACCGTGAAGCAGGCCAACAGTGTTGTGATCAGCAGTGTGCAGGATCTTTTCAAGACCAACGTAGGTGTCAGCAAGGAGCTGTTCTCTGCTGCGCAGTCCAGCTTTGACAAGGCCCGTGCAGATGGCGTCAAGCAAGTTGCCTCCAAGCCGATTGAGTATGTTCCGGTTGGCAAGGAGCTGTTTGTCGGTGCGTACAAGGATTCTTACGCCATCGTGACCAAGGCCGGCGAAGAGCTGGTGACCATCGTCCGCAAGGGCTTTGATGACGTCGTGGCGCATTTCAGCGGCTCCAAGACGGTGTCCGGCGAGATGAAGAAGGCCAAGAGCACCGTGAACAAGACGGCCACCAAGGCCAAGAAGACGGTTCGCAAGGCTGCCAAGAAAGCGACTGCTTAATCGGCAGAAACGAGCAGTCCCGCTCAGGCGGGGCTAAAAAGGCCGGAGCTAAGCTCCGGCCTTTTTTTGTTTAGCTAGATTTCTTCGCACGCGTAGTTTTGCGAGGCGCGCGCTTGGTTCGAGAACTCTTCTTGGGTTCTGGTTCCGTCGCGGTGACCTCCGCATCAGCCACACGTGCCATGAATTTCTTCCAGGCCGGTGTTTTCTTGATGCTCTCGAAGTTGCCTTTTACAAAATCGCTGGGATTGAAGGTTTCGTTGACCTGTCCCACTTTTTCTCTGAGAAACTGTACGACGTCGTCCTGCAGCCCCGCCACATCGGGGAGTCCAAGGAAGCGGCGCAGCTCCTCAGGTTTGACGTCGATTTCGATCTTGATCTGCATGCGATAGGCCTTGTCTGGAGGTCTGGCGAGCGTAGCCCATCGAACATCGGCGCGCGATACATGGGTGCGTTTCACCTACCTCATGAGACGGGCTGCAATATGGCCGACCGGAATCTGCTGCTCAGCCTGGTCTGCTCACACGCCCGACATCAGCAGACTCTGGACCTGGCGGTAACGAGCAGATGTCTGCTCTGCCACCTCATCTGGCAACCAGGGGCCGGGCGGGCTCTTGTCCCATGTCTGGTCCTCAAGCCAGTCGCGCACGATCTGCTTGTCAAAGCTGGGCGGACTGATGCCGGGCCGCCACGTCTCGGCTGCCCAGAAGCGCGAAGAGTCGGGCGTCAGCACTTCGTCGATCAGATGGATGTTTCCGGCGTCGTCCAGGCCGAACTCGAACTTGGTGTCCGCCACAATAATGCCGCGCTTAATCGCATATTCGGCGGCCTCCTGATAAATCTGCAGGCTCAACTCACGCAGCCGATTGGCCAGCGGCGCGCCGATATTCTGTGCCGCGGTCTCGAAACTGATGTTCTCGTCGTGGCTGCCGACCGGGGCCTTATCCGCCGGTGTAAAGATGGGTTCAGGCAGTTTGTCGGCCAGGTGCAAGCCTTCCGGGAGAGAGATGCCGCAGACGTTGCCTGAGCGCTGATAGTCCTTCCATCCTGATCCGATGAGATATCCGCGAACCACGCACTCCACCGGAATGGCCTTGAGCTTGCGGACAATCACGGCCCGGCCTGCCAATGCGGCAATTTCAGCCTCGTCCAGGTAGTCTGAAAGTGACATCTCCGGTGCCATCTGGTTGGGCACGAGCTGACCAAAGCGCTGCATCCAGAACTCGGTCAACTCCGTCAGCACTTGTCCTTTGCCGGGAATGGGTCGGGGCAGAATGACGTCGAAGGCCGAAAGGCGGTCCGTGGTCACAATCAATAGATGCTGTTCACCGGCTGCGTAGATATCGCGAACCTTCCCCCGGTGTACGAGAGGCAAGTTCTTCAAGTCGGACTGGTGCAGCGTATCGTTCATGTTCTGGCGCGACCGTGGTCGGTGAGGGTCGCACATGATAAACGGCTGGCCGCGTCGAGGTGCCGGACACAGTCTGGCAATCAACAGTTGGTACCAGCCGAACGCGAGGTGCGAGCGGTCGGCGTTGATCGCGGCCTCAACAGTGGCAAACTAGGCGGCTCACGGCATCACGCCGTCCCCCCTTTCCTCGGAAGACGCGACGCCCTGACTGAACGGGCGACCCGAATCCGGAGGGCCGTCAGCGCGGACAGCGAGCCCCGATCAACTCAATATTCCCTCAATTCAAACTGTAATGAAGCAAGGTCAAACAATTCTGGTCATCGGTAGTGGCGGTCGCGAACATGCACTGGCCTGGGCGCTCGCTCGCTCCGCCTCCGTTGCCGAGATTCTTGTGGCACCAGGAAATGCCGGAACGGCGCAAGAAGCCAAATGCCGCAATGTGCAGGTTGGCGTAGAAGACATTCCCGGCCTGCTCGCCCTCGCGCTGCAAGAGAAGGTTTCGCTCACCGTTGTCGGGCCGGAAGTGCCACTCGCCCTTGGCGTTGTGGATGCTTTCAGAAAGTCGGGCTTGCGTATCTTCGGGCCGACACAGGCCGCAGCGCGACTGGAGAGTTCCAAGGCCTTCACAAAGGAGTTCCTGGAGCGCCATCAAATCTCGACTGCCGCTTATGCCGTATTTACCGACGTGTCGGAAGCATTGGCGTATCTCGATCAGCGTCAGGCGCCGATCGTGGTGAAGGCAGACGGCCTGGCTGCGGGTAAAGGGGTGGTGGTTGCCACCAGCATGGACGAAGCACGCGCAGCGGTCACTGACATGTTGTCAGGAAGCAGCCTAGGGGACGCGGGGGCCCGGGTGGTGATCGAAGATTTTCTGGAAGGTGAAGAGGCGAGCTTCATCGTGGTCGCTGATGGTGAGAAATATGTCGCCCTTGCTTCGAGCCAGGATCACAAACGCATCTTTGACGGCGACAAGGGGCCCAACACTGGCGGAATGGGTGCCTATTCACCGGCCCCGGTGGTGACGCCGGTCATTCATGATCGAATCTGCTCCGAGGTCATCGAGCCCGCTCTCAAGGGCATGGTGGCCGATGGATGTCCGTTTGAAGGCTTTCTCTACGCGGGTCTGATGATCAGCCCCGAAGGGGGATTAAAGGTCCTCGAGTTCAATACCCGGATGGGCGACCCCGAGACGCAGCCCATATTGTTCCGGCTGGAATCCGAGCTGCTCGAATTGCTCGATGCCGCAGTAGATGGAAAGCTTGAACAAGCGCAAGTGCGCTGGAATCCTGAGCCTGCCATTGGTGTGGTCATGGCGGCACAGGGCTATCCCGCATCAGCACGAAAGAATGACCGTATATCCGGTCTGGGAGAAGTTCAGGCCTCAGTCAAAGTGTTTCATGCCGGCACGAGCCTGAATGAGACAGGTGATGTGGTGACCAGCGGAGGTCGTGTGCTGTGCGTGGTGGCCACGGGAGCCGACATTCGCAAGGCTCAGGCAGCGGCCTATGAAAACGTCGAGAAAATTTCCTGGGACGGCGCGCAGTACCGAAAAGACATTGCCTACCGTGCCATTGCGCGCGAGAGCTAAACGCCCGCGCTGCAATCGGCCCAGCAAAAAGGCCCTGCCACGGTTCCGCGGCAGGGCCTTTTTTTGCAGCGACGCAGTATTGGCTTAGTTGCGTTTCATTGAGTCGAAGAAGGCCTCATTGGTCTTGGTGATCTTCATGCGATCAAGCAGCAATTCCATGGCAGCCAGTTCGTCCATCTGGTGAAGCAACTTGCGGAGAATCCAGATCTTGTTCAGATCTGCATCGTCCATCAGCAACTCTTCCTTGCGGGTACCCGAGCGGTTGATGTTGATAGCCGGGAAAATACGTTTCTCGGCAATGCGGCGCTCAAGATGCAGTTCCATGTTGCCTGTGCCTTTGAACTCTTCAAAGATCACTTCATCCATCTTGGAGCCGGTTTCGATCAGGGCTGTCGCGATGATGGTCAGTGAGCCGCCTTCTTCAATGTTGCGAGCAGCGCCAAAGAAACGCTTGGGTTTCTGCAATGCATTGGCATCAACACCGCCGGTCAAGACCTTGCCCGATGATGGGGCAACCGTGTTGTAGGCACGCGCCAGACGCGTAATGGAATCCAGCAGAATGACCACATCACGCTTGTGCTCAACCAGTCGCCGCGCCTTTTCGATGACCATTTCTGCAACCTGCACATGACGGGCAGCGGCTTCATCAAAGGTCGAAGCCACCACTTCGCCGCGCACGGTGCGCTGCATGTCGGTGACTTCTTCAGGGCGCTCATCAATCAGCAGGACGATGAGATACACGTCCGGGTAATTGGCGGCCAGAGACTGCGCAATGTTCTGCAGCATGATCGTCTTGCCGGCTTTGGGCGGTGAGACGATCAGGCCACGCTGTCCACGGCCAAACGGCGCCACGATATCGATGACACGGGCGGTAATGTCCTCTGTCGTGCCATTTCCCCGCTCCATGCGGAACTGATCATTGGCAAACAGCGGTGTCAGATTCTCGAAGTTGACCTTCTTCTTGCTGACTTCGGGTGCTTCATAGTTGATGGTGTCAACGTTGAGCAGGGAGAAGTGTTTTTCGTTGTCCTTCGGACTGCGCACACGGCCTGAAACCGTATCGCCGGTACGCAGGCTGAAGCGGCGGATCGTGGATTGCGAGATGTAGACATCATCCGGGCCGGCCAGATAGGAGCTATCCGGTCCACGAAGAAAGCCGTAGCCCTCGTTCATGATCTCCAGCACGCCGTCGGCCATGATGTGGTCGCCGCGACGCCCCGCTGCCTTGAGCAGGTTGAAGACCAGATCCTGCTTGCGAGCGCGGGCGATGTTCTCCAGACCCTGTTCCTGGGCCAGCTTGAGCAGTGCTGAAGCGCTCTGCTTCTTGATGTCCGGAATACGGACCACAACGGGAGGCTTCTGCGGGTTGAACTCTGGAGGGAGTCTGCGCGCAGGAATAGGAGGAGGTGGCTCGGCTGGCTCGTCGCCTTCCGTTGCAACGGCGGCCTTTGCTGCCTTGGCAGCGGCTTTTTCCGCCTTGGCTGTCAGGGCGTCTGCAGCAATATCCGCGGCGAGTTCGGCTTCGAACTCCTCCAGCGTCATATCAACCGGCAAGCCGTCCTGCGACTGTTTGCCGCCGCGCTGATTGCCGTTGTTATTGTTGCGGGGACCGCCGCCATGCCGGCGACGGTGCTTCATCATGCGAGGGGGTTTATTAGGCGGTTGTGACATGCTCGGAAACAAAGGCGGTGAGCTGGGCTTTGTGAACCGCGCCCACCTGGGTGGCAGCTGCCTGTCCATCCTTGAACAGGATCAGCGTAGGAATGCCGCGGATGCCAAACTTGGGCGGTGTGCCCGGGTTTTCGTCCACGTTGAGTTTTACAACTTTGAGCTTGCCGACATTTTCGTCAGCAACTTGCTCGAGGATTGGCGCGATCATGCGGCACGGTCCGCACCACTCTGCCCAGAAGTCGACCAGGACCGGGACGTCTGACTTGAGAACGTCTTCGTCAAAGGAAGCGTCGGAAACGGCGGAAATGTTTTCGCTCATGGAATGACCTCATGTGTCATGAACGCGGCAGGATGGCGCGCGAAAATGGAAATTGGGGTTAAGTCGAATCCAGTTCAGCAACTGCACTGGCCCGCGCATTGGCGGTACTTGGCGGTTATGATGGATAGCTTGCTACGGGGGGACCGATCAGAGCGGGAGCGCCGAGCAACCAGATAATTTGGTGCCCACGATTCCCGTGAGTGCGTCTATTTGAGCCGATTCAACCCGGCCTTGCAAGCTGACCATAAATTTATTCCGATGCAAGCTGATCATTTATCCGATATTTCATTCTCCAGCCTGGCGCTGGACTCCGGTCTTCAGGCCGCTATTTCCAAGCTGGGCTTTGATCGCTGTACGCCGATCCAGGCCCAGACCCTGCCGCTGGCGCTGGAAGGTCACGACCTTGCCGGTCAGGCGCAAACCGGCACAGGCAAGACGGCCGCTTTCTTGCTGGCCACCATGAATCGTCTGCTGACCGAGCCGGCGAAAGGGCCTGAAGGCCAGCCGCGCGCCTTCATTCTGGCACCGACCCGCGAACTCGCAGTGCAGATTCACGAGGATGCACTGCAACTGCGTGGAGACACCGGGCTGCGCCTTGCGGTGTGCTACGGCGGCACGGGTTATGAGTCACAGCGTCAGGCAATTCAGGATGGCGTCGATATTCTGATTGGCACTCCAGGGCGGCTGATCGATTACTACAAGCAGGACGTCTACTCGCTCAAGCACATTGAAGTAGTGGTGTTGGATGAAGCGGATCGCATGTTCGATCTCGGGTTTATTGCAGACATCCGCTATCTCTTCCGGCGCATGCCGGAAGCCGCTCAACGCCGCAATTATCTGTTCTCGGCCACCCTGTCCCAGCGCGTGCTGGAGCTGGCCTTTGAGCACATGAATGACCCGCGGCAGGTCACCATTGAAGCTGAACAGGTCACCGCTGACCGGGTCCGCCAGTCACTGATTCATGTGGCCAATGAGGACAAACTCAAGGTTCTGGTCGGGCTTCTGCAGCATCATGATCCCCTGCGGACCTTGATCTTCATCAACACCAAGCGCGGTGCAGAAATTGTTGAGAGCGCGCTGGCAGCCAATCATTTCGATGCCAAGACCTTGTCTGGAGATGTCCCCCAGACCAAGCGAATGCGACTTCTTGAAGCATTCAAGGACGGCAAGTTGCCAATCCTGGTCGCCACCGATGTGGCGGCGCGCGGATTGCACATCCCGGCAGTGAGCCACGTCATCAATTACGACTTGCCGCAGGACCCGGAAGATTACGTGCACCGGATTGGCAGAACCGCGCGAGCGGGGCAGGCAGGCGATGCCATTTCTCTGTGCTGCGAGACCTGGGTTTATTCCCTGCCGGAAATCGAAAAATATATCGGACAGCGCCTGCCCACTGAGCATTTCCCAGGTGAGTGGATGCCCACCGACTTTGTCGAATCCCGGCCACCGCCACGCAAGCCGCGCAGCGGCCCGGCGCGGCGCGGCGGCGGGGGCTCGTCTTCGCATGGAAGACGGCGCAGATAAGCCTGCCCAGATTGCGGGCGGGCCTTCGTTCATCGAGCCGGACTGGCCGCGCCACCCTCGCGTGCGTGCCGTTGTCAGCACACGCAACGGTGGTTTCAGCAAAGGTGCATTCAACAGTCTGAATGTGGCCACACATGTGGGTGATAGTCCGGCAGCGGTTGATGCTAATCGTCAGCGGCTCTGCCAGATGCTGGAACTGCCGACAGAACCGGTCTGGTTGGAGCAGGTGCACGGAACCCGCGTGGTGCAACTTGCGGATATCCGGGCTGAGCAGCCACCCGAAGCCGATGCGGCCTGGACTTCCCAGACGGGCGTGGTCTGCGCCGTGATGAGCGCGGATTGTCTGCCTGTGCTTTTTGCCGATCGATCGGGTCGGCATGTTGCTGCCAGCCACGCGGGATGGCGCGGCCTTGCCGCCGGGGTTCTGGAACAGACGGTTCGCTCATTGCCAGTTCCTGCCGCGCAGATCACGGCCTGGCTTGGACCGGCGATCGGACCCAGCGCATACGAGGTTGGAGCTGAGGTCCGGGCGCAATTTCTGAGCGCACACCAAGATGCTGATGATGCGTTCAGGCGACGAGCCAACGGAAAATTTGAACTCGACATGTACAGTGCAGCTCGGCTGATACTGCGCAAGCTCGGGGTGTCCGATGTTCACGGCGGAACGCACTGCACGTTCACCGAATCCGACACATTTTTCTCATTCAGAAGAGACGGTCGATGCGGACGCATGGTGAGTTTGATTTGGCTCGAATAACCACATGCTGCTGTCGCCAGCGCGTTGCGCCTGCCCTAGCTGCTCTGCTACAAGTTCTCAATCAGTCGGGCCCGACCCGCGAGTAATCTAAATAGAGGTCGCTACGCGACCCAGCAGTGAGGAGAGGGAATGAATGCAGGATTCGACGCGAGGTGAGGCCCAGCAAGCCCGGCTCGTTGTGCGTCCTGCTTGTGCCGGTATTGCCGGCTTCTGAACAGTGGTTTCGGCGAAATCCGCCTGCGCAAAAGAATGCGGGCACCTAGCGATCGAGGGCGTCATTTCATGAAAACGTATATGCGAACCAGCGTTTGCCTGTTTTTGGCTGGCGTACTGGCCGGAGTTCCCGCCTGGGTGAGCGCTCAAGGCGATGAGGAGGGCCCTGTAGTAAAGCCCCGGCCCGCCGAAATGGCAGGACTTGCAGCACACAGTCTGCTTCTGGATGTAACCAATACCGGCAAGCATCTGATTGCGGTGGGTGATCGCGGCAACATCGTCGCTTCCAACGATGGACTGCATTGGGCGCAGGTGTCGGTGCCAGTGCGTGCAACGCTGACCTCGGTGGATTTTGTAGATGAAAACCGGGGCTGGGCCGTGGGTCATGATGCGGTCATCCTGCACACCCGTGACGGTGGCAGGACCTGGCAGTTGCAGAATTTTCAGCCCGGATTGCAGCGGCCCTTTCTCAAGGTTCATTTTGAAGATGCCAGCAACGGTGTGGCGATTGGCGCCTACGGCCTGATGATGAGCACCAGCGACGGCGGCGTGAATTGGAGTGAGGTTGAGGCAGAAGCGATTCGTGAAGAAGAGCTTCATTTCAACGACATCACCAAACTCAACAACGGTGAGATCCTGTTGGTGGGTGAAAGCGGAATGATGGGGATATCCAGGGACGGCGTGGAATGGGAGCGTCTGGAATCGCCGTATGAAGGCTCCTTGTATGGCGCTGTTCCCCTGGGCGAGAAGGGCGCCATGGTTTTCGGCTTGCGCGGCAATGCCTACATTGCCCAGGACGTGAGCAGCGGCGAATGGACTCAGGTTGATACCGGCACCGTCGCATCTTTTTATGGCGGCACTTTATTGCCGTCAGGCTCGGTGGCCATGGTGGGTTTGGCAGGCGCGGTGGCAATCGTGTCGCCAGAGGGCAAGGTGCGCCGCACCAAGGTCCAGGCCATGGCTGGCGTGACCGGCTCCGGAACCTTGGCTGGCGCCATTCCATGGAAGGGTGGGGTACTGGCCGTTGGCGAGCTTGGGGTCAGTCAGGTTGGACTCTGACATCTGTCGATAGGCCTTTAACCAAGGCGACGAAAGCGATAAGAAATTCTTGAGGAAGCAGATATGAGCGACAGCGAACACGAGGTGGAATCCACTGCGCATAAGATCCTAGCGGCGATCGAGCCACTGATCTACGCCAAGCGCAAGCTGACGATGGCCATCCTGACAGCCATCACGGCGTTCCTGTTCTTCCAGATGGTGCAGATCAAGCCAGATGCCGGCTTCGATAAGTCCGTGCCGCTGGAACACCCCTATATGCAGGTGCTCAAGCAGTACATGACCGATTTTGGTGGCGCTAACACCGTGCTGGTCGCGCTGATGCAGAAGGATGGCAAGGGCGAGATTTACACTGAGGAATTTCTCAAGAGCCTGAAACAGGCCACCGATGAAGTGTTTTTCCTCAAGGGCGTGGATCGTTCGCGCGTGTCCTCGCTGTTTACCCCGGACGTGCGATACATCGAGGTGGTGGAAGGCGGGTTCAAGGGTGGCAATGTCATCCCGTCCGACTATGCGCCGAATGATTCAATGCATGCCCTGGTCAAGGCCAATGTGAGCAAGGGCGGTCACGTCGGTCGTTACACCACAACCGACCAGACCGGTGCGCTGATCTTCTCCGAACTGCTTGAGATCGATCCCGTCACCGGCGAAAAGCTGGATTACGGGCGGGTGGCGAATGATCTCGAAGACAAGCTCCGTGGCCGTTTCACCAAGGAAAAGAAACTGGTCTACAAGCTGAAGGAAGATCAGACCGTGGAGCTGGCTTCCGGCAAGGAAGTCACGATTGCCGCTGGTACCGAGGTAGGCGAAGGCTTTGTTGATCTGGGTGCCAAGCTCTACCTGCAGACCTTCTACTACAACTATCCGGTTGATGAAGGGACAACCGAGTTGGTGCAGATTTCCGGCGGCGACACCGAGTATGAGGAAGTCGACAACCCTCAGTACAACCCCAACATTGACGTCCACATCATCGGCTTTGCCAAGGTGGTGGGCGACATCATTGACGAGATTTTTGCAGTGGTCGGCTTCTTCATGCTGACCCTGCTGATGACCGGCATCCTGCTGTGGCTCTATGTCGGGCACTTCAAATTGGCCATGCTGCCGCTGATTTGCTCGATTGCGGCAGTGATCTGGGAGTTTGGTCTGCTCCGCCTGTTCGGCTTCGGTCTTGATCCGTTTGCGATTCTGGTGCCCTTCCTGATTCTCGCTGTTTCGGTCTCGCACGGCGTGCAGTTCGTAAACGCCTGGGTAGGAGAAATTGCAGAGAATGGCCGCAACAATTTCGATGCCTCTCTGTTTACTTGGCGTCGTCTGGCCATCTACGGAACCATGGCCATCATGACCGACGTGTTCGGGTTTGCGGTCATTGGCTTGATCCCCATTGATATTGTCCGCGAGATGGCACTCAACGCCTGCCTTGGCATGGCCGCGATCATCATTACCAATAAGTTCATGATGCCTATCTTCCTGACCTGGATCGAGATCAAGGACATCAAGGGCTTCATGGAGAAGCAGGAACGTCGCGACAGCATCTTTGATCCGCTGTGGAGGCTGCTGTCCAAGATGGTCAATCCGGTGCCGGCGATCACCGCCATTCTGGTCATGGGCCTGCTCTTCGGTTGGGCCACCTGGCAGGGCAAGGCCTTGCAGGTCGGTGACAGTCAGGCGGGCGTGCCCGAGCTTCTGCCGGATTCGCGTTACAACAATGACACGGCGGCCGTCGTGGCCAACTTTGCCATTGGTCTGGACATTCTCAAGATTGTGGCCGAGACCGACGCAGAAACTTGCGTGAAGTATGAGGTCATGGAGCAGATTGATCGCTATGCCTGGCACATGGACAACACCGAAGGCGTGAGTTCGACGCTATCTTTGCCGCAGGTCGCGAAGACCGTGAACTCAGCTTTCTCCGAGGCCAATCCGCGATTCAAGATCCTGCCGCGCAATCAATACACCATGGTGCAGGCGATCACGCCGATCCCCACTTCATCGGGTCTGCTGAATCCCAATTGTTCGGCAATGGCAGTCTTCGTGTTTATGAAGGATCACAAGGCAACCACCATTGCGCGTGCAGTTCAGAAGACCAAGGACTTCAACGTCTCCAATGCCGAGGCCTTCTACGAAACACACAGCAATGTTGATGCCGCCTACTGCGCAGACAAGCTTGCCGCCCTGCGCGCGGTGGGCAACGTCAAGCACGAGCGTCAGAAAGTCATCGACAAGTTCAAGAAGAAGAACCCGGACGTACCGGAAGGCGAGATTGCAGCCCAGGAAGTGGTTGTAGCTGCGACCGATAGAGTCAACGAGGCAACTGCCAAGCACGCCGAGTTCGACAAGCTCTGCCCGGTGAACTTCGCTCTGGCGACTGCGAATGTCGGCGTCATGGCAGCCACCAATGAAGAGGTTCACCGCCTCGAAAAGCAGATCCTCATCTACGTCTATATTGCGATCATCATCGCGGTGTACCTGTCCTTCTTCGAGTGGCAGGCGATCTTCTGCATCATGCTGCCGCTATCGCTGATTTCCTGGATGGCCTATGCGGTCATGGCGATACTGGGAATCGGCATGAAGGTCGCGACCTTGCCAGTAGTGGCGCTGGCGGTCGGCATCGGCGTCGACTACGGAATATATGTCTACGCCACGATGTCAGACGCACTCAACGGCGGCTTCAAGATGCGCGAGGCCTATTTCAGGACGCTCAAGATGACGGGCAAGGCGGTCGTCTTCACCGGTGTCACCCTGGGCTTTGGTGTCGCGACCTGGCTATGGTCAGGCTTGCAGTTCCAGCGGGACATGGGCGCGCTTCTGGTCTTCATGTTCACCGGGAACATGTTCGGCGCCATTCTGATTCTGCCGGCACTGGCTTCCTTCCTGCTCAAGGAGAAGAAGCTTGCACCGGGCGAGAAGCCGGTGTTCAAGTCGCGTCACTAGCGGTTAGCCTGAAATAAAAAAGGCCCGGCATCGCCGGGCCTTTTTTGTGCGCTGGCTCTGGCTGGCCAGGTTCAGGCACAAGGCGCTGGCAGGCCCTGCCCCGGGCTTATATATCGGGGGTTCTAGGTACGGCGCTCGCGACCTGGGTAACCTGCCTGGTCTCAAGGTTCATGGCTGTCAGGCAGCCACCCCATATGCAGCCTGTGTCCAGGCAGCTCACCTTATCCTGCGGCCAATGAATCTGGCCCAGGGCCGACCAGTGCCCGAAGACAATCGACGATTCCAGACTTTTTCTGCCCGGCACCTGGAACCAGGGCATGACTTCGGCCGGAGCGGACTCGACGGGGCCCTTATAGTCGAGAAGGGATCGTCCTTCCGGTGTGCAGTAGCGCCAGCGAGTCAGCACATTGATGATGAAACGGATGCGGGAAACATCTTGAAGATTGGCGTCCCACTTGTCCGGCTGGTCGCCATACATCTGGTTGAGAAAGGACGTGCGCTTCGGTCCGCTGATCCATTCTTCCGCTTCGCTGGCAAGCGACAGCGTGTCACTGACAGTCCATTGGGGGGCAATGCCTGCATGCACCAGCAAGGTGTCAGTGGGTGCATGGTGGTAAGCGAGCTTCTGCCGGGCTAGCCATTCGAGCAGTTCCTCGCAGTCTGGTGCTGACAGCACTTCATCCAGTGTGTCGCGCCGTCCAGCCTTGCTGCCCTGTGCCCGCGCTAGTAAGTGAAGGTCGTGATTGCCGAGCAAGGTTGTGGCTGAGGATTCAAGACTTCGGATGAAGCGAAGTACCTCCAATGATTTAGGTCCGCGATTGACCAGATCTCCCACAATTATCAGATGGTCACGGCGGACATCAAAGGAAATCGCCTCGATCAGCGAGATCAATTCTTCGTGGCAACCCTGGATGTCGCCAATCGCATAAGTTGTCATGATAGAAGCGAGTTTAAACGGTAGTCTTTGGCAGACAACAGGAGCCTAACCCCGCACCATCATTACAGGCCCGACAAGCGGTACCAAACCGGAGTTTGTGGTGCTTTGACGATTATCCGACGCGTCAGCATCATGTCCGCACTGACTGATATTGGTCAGATCAACAAAACGGAGTTCGCCATGCTTAACCAAATTTCTGCTCGTGGTGTTGCCACCATTCAGTCCTTCAAGAATCGTCAGGAAGGCGCTACCGCGGTTGAGTACGCGCTCATCGCGGGTGTCCTTGCCCTGATTATTGCGGCTGCATTCTTCCTTCTTGGTGACGGCTACACTGATGCGCTGAACAATGTCATTGATGAAATGACTGAGCCTACTCGTCCTGGTGCTGGCTAACACCTGATCGCGGCGAATGATCCTGGTGACCGGAGCCGCTGTCAGCCATAGCCTGCTGGCGGTTCCGGTTCACGACTGGTCAAGGCCCTTCATGAAAATGGATGAGATATTTCCACAACCAGTAAAACCGGAACTTTGAATGTGATGCGAGCCGTGCAGAATTTCCGATCATACAAACGCGGTGGCCAGCAGGGCGCCTCTGCGATCGAGTTCGCATTTATCTTTCCGATGCTGGTCGGTGTGACTTACGTCATCATCATTTATTCATTCCTGTTCATGATCAATCAGTCGATGCGCTTCGCGGCACAGGCTGGAGCTGAGGCGGCAGTCGCTGTCGAGCCACGGGCAGACGTTGGCGACTACCGCGAGGACATTCGTGCTCTGATTGATGCCACGATCAGGAGCAACATCAATTGGCTGCCAACCGATACGCGAGACCTGATCGTGCTAGACGACCTGGTGTTCTGCAGTGATGGCGGTGGCGATGTTGCGTGTCCCGCGGCCCCGAGCAACTCAGCTGTCGTGGTCAGGCTCCGGATGACCCAAGATTCCGGTAATCGTTTGTTCTCGACTTTGAGTTTGCCTTATCTGACAAATTTTCCTCCGCTGCCGAATCTGACAGCAGAAGCCGTCGCTCGTCTCTGAAGCGCTCCGATTCAATTTGCTCAAGGGCGTTTCGAACTGAGGGCCGTTCAACAGCATCACCAATTTGCATCAAAGTAGTAGCGGCGAGTAGTGCCGCGCCCTTATCCTAGCCTTCGATGTGTAACCAACAGGGAGTCATGAATGAGCAGTAATGCAGCCAAGATCATCGCGCTGGTGGCTGTGGTGCTGACCCTTATCCTGGCTTTTCTGGGCTGGAAGGTGAGCCGCGAATATGCGGCAAGCGCACAGCAGACCCAGCAACAGGTTACGCAGGAAAACGAATCGCCACGCATCCTCGCTGTGGTCGCCATCAAACCGCTGGCGGCTTACAAGCCCATCGGCCGTGACGATGTCGTTCTGGGCGAAGTCTCGGTGGCACCCAAGAATTACTACACCAGCCTTGAAGATGTGGTGGGCAAGCAACCGCTGGTGGATATCGATCAGGGGGCGCCGGTGACGCGCCGCTATTTTGCCGAGGGCAATGTCTTGGCCAAATCCATTCCGCCCGGTTTCAAGGCAATCTCGGTTGAGGTCAGTGACATCATCGCGGTAGGCGGATTCGTCCGTCCTGGTGATGTTGTCGATGTGCTCATGTATCTGGGACGCGGCGGCAAGGAAGTTGACGCTATTCAGGCGCGTGTCCTGCTCAAGGATCTGCGTGTGCTGGCTTATCAGGAATTGATTGTGGACCGGCCCGAGGGTCTGGTTGAAGACGAAGCCACATCGGATCGCGGTCGGTCGGGGCGCAGGCAGCGCACAGCCGTGCTGGCGGTGCCGGACAAGGACGTCACACGCCTGATGCTCGGTGCGAGCATGGGCGATCTTCGCCTGGCGCTGCACGGCATGATCACTGAAGAATCCGAGCTGGCATTGCTGGATGCAAAAGACTCAGAGACCATCGGTCTGCCCCAGCTGCCCAAGAGCGAAGAAGCCAAGAAGGCCGAGGCTGAAAAGAAAGTGCCTGACATGGCCATTACGGCGAAGGAACTTTCGCGTATAGAACCGCCTCCGGCAGTCAAGAAGAAAATCGTACCCAGACCCAAAGTGATTGTTTATCGTGGCGCCGCTGTGGAAACGGTGCGCCCGTGACGGGGTGGGTGCAGACGGACCATCATCATTCCTCCCAACCTCACGGATCAATTCCGACCATGAAGTACCAAAAGGGAATCAGTCGCGCGTTCCGGGGACGATTCGGCGCAGCGACAGCCGCTTGCCTGCTGGCATGGACCAGCTTGTTAGGCGCCACCACCAGTAGCGCACAGGCGTCATCTGCCGCCTCAGGCGAGTTCATCGAAGTGGAGGTCGGGACGCACAAATTGCTGCGCGAGACCAAGTCGGTTAAGCGCGTTGCGGTCGGTGACCCAAGCATTGCCGACGTCAATGTGATCAATACACGTGAGCTGCTGGTTACGGGTAAGAAGCTGGGTATCACCAGTCTGCTGGTCTGGCCACAGTCCGGCGCTGCGCCTGCACAGTTTCGGATCAAGGTTGGCAGCGTTACCGATCCGAGCAAGGTCAAGGTGCCATATCCCGAGCTGTCCGGGGCTGTGATCGACCGCGGCGCCAGCCTTGAAGGCAAGCTGCCCAATCTTCTGGCCTACCGCCGCGCGCTGGCTTCTGCCCAGCCGGCGGCAGACACGGTGACGGATCAGAGCGTGGTGGAAGGTGACTTTCAGGTGCTGACATCCATCAAGATTGCCGAGGTCAATCGCACCACCCTGCAGACCTACGGTGCCCAATACTTCAAGAACGTGCCCAACACGACGGCAGGCATCAGTCCTCCGGGCGTGCTCAACGGTGTTGCCAGTGGCGGCGGCGCATTTACGCTGAACAGTGCGGCAGGATTCCTGCCGGTCAGCGATGCATTCAACCTGGTCTTTGGTGATGCGACGCGCGGGTTTCTGGGCGTGCTCAGTGTGCTCGAGAACAAAGGTCTGGCGCGTGTACTTGCTGAGCCCAGCCTGACCGCCATGAGTGGTCAGACCGCCAGCTTCCTGGCGGGCGGCGAGTTCCCGGTCCCCGTCAGTCAGTCGGGCGGGAGCAGTGGTGCGATCACGGTGGAATTCAAGGAATTTGGTGTGCGCCTTGCGCTGACGCCAACGGTATTGAGCAAGCAGCGCATTTCGCTTCGCGTTGCGCCAGAAGTCAGCGATCTGGATTTCACTGCTGGCATCCAGATTGGCGGGGTTGCAGTACCCGCTCTGACAGTCCGCCGGACGGAAACCACCATCGAGTTGGGTGATGGTGAGAGCTTTGTGATCTCTGGCTTGGTCAGCAATAACTTGGTCTCGAATGTGGACAAGGTGCCATGGCTGGGAAACATTCCGATTCTGGGTGCGTTCTTTAAATCAGTGAGCAGTGAACGAACTGAGAAGGAGCTAATTATGGTGGTGACCCCGAAGCTAGTGCGGCCTCTGGCCCGCGAAGCGCGGCTACCTGAACTTCCGGGCTCAAAGTACGACGACTACAAGCCCGGTTTTGGAAAGATCCTGTTTGAGGAGACGGGTGAGTTTGATGCTGATTCAGACTTGTTCGGATTCTCAGAGTAATGGTGCATGTCTCGAGCATTGATGGCGGAGTAGGTGTTCACGCGTGAAAATTCAGGCTCTCTTGCTTGCAGATGACCCGGAGTTTCATGCTTGGCTCACAGCCTCGGCGCCGAGCGCCGAGATCACTCAAGTCCACGCCAGCACAATTGATGAACTGATCGAACACATCCAGTTGGCAGGGCATGTTGATGCCGTGTTCTTCGAGTTCAATGCGGTTACCGCAAAGGAGCGCGCTTCCCTGATTGAGGGTCTTGTCGACCGGGTTCCCGGCATTGCCATTGCAGGTTTGGGGCGCGAAGGCGACTCCAGCCAGATGCTCGCTGCGATGCGCGCTGGCGCACGCGATTTCTTTGTCCTGAATCAGGACCAGACCAATCTGTCAGCATTGCTTGCACGCCTGCTCAAACGACCCTCGCCAGGCGCGCTCGGCGCCGACAAGAGCTACGTATTCGGTGTCATGAGCGCGGTGCCCTATGAGGGCGTCGCATTTCTTGCGGAACATCTGGCAATTGCCTGCAAGGAGCAACTGGGCAACGAGGCCCGCGCCTTGCTGGTGGATGTGGCGCTGCCCGCTGGAGCGGCCAACATCTTTTTGAATATCAATCAGGCGTATGGTGTCCTGGACGCCATCAATGATGGTGGTCGGTGCGATGCCACGTTGGTGGATACCGCATTTGCCAAGCACAGCAGTGGTATATACGTGCTGAGTCTTCCCGAGGATATTCTGGGTAGACCACATATTGATGGCGATGAGTTGGTGACGCTGCTCAGCGTATTGCGAAAATTGTTCGCCTGCATCGTGGTCAGCTACGACGCGCACCTGTCGATGGACCTCCAGCAGGGGTTGATCAAGTTGTGCAACAAGACCTTGCTCCTGACCGACCAGTCCATTCTCAAATCGCGCCACAGCAAGTATCTGGTGCGAGCGCTGCGCCTTGAAAATTGCCCGATGGATCGCGTTGAAGTAGTGGTGGACAACTACCGGAAACGTGTCGGTCTCGAACCGGACAATCTTTCTGAATTGCTGGAACTGCCGGTCATGACCACCCTGTCGACGACCGCGGATCATCGTATACAAGCTATGAACCAGGGCGAGCCGATGTTTACCTGCGCGCCCAAGGATGCTTATTGTGGCGGCGTGCGCGGCATTGCCGGGAGCCTGCTCGGAACCTCTGCAAAAAGAGTCGCGGCCGTTTCTTCTGGCGGCTTTTTTGGCAAGCTGTTCAGCAAGTAGGCATGTGATCGAATTCGTGCATGAACAGTCCCGATCCCATCACGCGATTCCGGCTTTCGGATCAGTACCAGAAGCTTAAGAGCGCAATTCATCGCAATCTGATTCTCCAGATTGAGGAGCGCAATCTCGATATCGAGAAGTGGGAAACGCAGCAGATCGAACGCTTTGTCACCGAGCAGGTACGTGCGTATGTGACTCAGCAGCGGTTGCCCGTGAACGCGCGTGAGAGCGAAGCCCTGGCGCAGGACGCACGCGATGAGCTCATGGGCTACGGCCCGATACAGTCGCTGGTCGACGACGACACCGTTAACGATATCGTCGTCAATGGTCCTGATCGCGTGTTCATTGAGCGCAATGGGCTGCTCTCGACCGCTCCCGTGCGATTCGTTAACGACGCCCATGTGATCAGGGTGATCCAGCGCATTCTTTCACCGATTGGCCGACGCGTTGACGAATCTACCCCGATGGTCGATGCACGTCTGTCTGATGGCTCGCGTGTTAACGCCATCATCCCGCCCATCGCGCTGGATGGACCTTGCGTTTCCATCCGCAAATTTCGCAAGAGCGCGCTGACTGCGCAGGATCTGATCAACAGTGGCAGCGTAAGTGCCGCCGCCATCGACTACCTGAAAGAGAAAGTGGTCCAACGCACCAGCCTGATCGTCACCGGCGGTACGGGTTCGGGCAAGACCACATTCCTCAATTTGCTGTCCCAGTGGATCCCGGAAGGCGAACGCATCATCACCATCGAAGATGCCGCCGAACTGCGTCTTAATCACCACCACGTGGTGCGCCTGGAAACACGACCGCCCAATCTTGAGGGCGAGCGCGCTGTGACCGCGCGTGACCTTGTTCGCAATGCACTGCGCATGCGGCCGGACCGCATCGTGGTCGGTGAAGTCCGTGGTGATGAAGTGATGGACATGCTCCAGGCCATGAATACGGGTCACGACGGCTCTATGACAACCTTGCACGCCAACAACCCGCGCGATGCCGTTCACCGGCTCGAGCTGCTTGCGGGTTTTGCCGGGTTCTCAGGTAGTGATGCCACTTTCCGTGGTCAGCTTGCGGCGGCCATCAAGTTATTTGTGCAGGTTTCGCGCCTTGCAACGGGTGAACGCCGCCTGATGTCGGTTGCCGAGATCACCGGTCACGACGACAGCGGTATCCTGATGCGGGACGTCTTTCGCTATGACAGCGCGAGCCGTCAACTTATCGATTTGCGCGAGAAGGATTGATGGCTGCTTTCGTGATCTTTGGATTGGCGCTCTTGATGGCAGGTCTGGCCATCTGGTTGCTGATGTACTCGGATGCGCGCGAACGCCGTGACACCATTGCACTGCGCCTGCGTGCCGGGGACGATCCTGTTGATACGGTGCAGGTGTCGCGCGAGAAACTCCTGCAGAGTCCGATCCTGCGCTGGGCATGTCATATCTTTTGGCGTGCAGGTTCAGAAGCGGACCCGCCTACGGTTGCAAAAGTGATGTGGGTGCTGATGGGGCTGGTGCCCATCGCCTTGCTAATCTTCGGATTCTTCAAAGGGCTGTTTCTGATCGGCATCGTGCTGGCATTTGGCTACGGCGTGTTGCGTCGGCGCGCAGCGCGTCGCCGTGCTTTGATCGTGTCCCAGATGCCCGCATTTCTGGAGGCTGGCTTGCGCGTGCTGCAAGCGGGCAGCACCTTGGAAGAATCATTGTCGCTTGCGGCCGATGACAGCCCGGACCCGATTCGCAAGATGTTCCAGTCGGTAGGTCGGCAAGTCCGCCATGGCGCGCCACTGGACGAAGCACTCTACGATCTCGCCGAAATTCACGGCGTGCGCGACGTCAAGGTGATGGCGCTTGCCGCATCCGTCAATCGGCGTTACGGCGGCTCTTTACGCAGCTTGTTCCGAAGCCTGATGGCGGCCATCAGGGCGCGAGATTCTGCCGCCCGGGAATTGCGCGCACTCACGGCTGAAACACGTCTGTCCGCTGTGGTGCTGGCTATCATTCCGCTGGCAATCTCTGCGGTTCTCTTTCTGCAGAATCCCGAGTTCTATACGCAGATGTGGGCAACAAGCGGTGGCCGCGCGGCCCTGCTGGTTGCCGCCGGTATGCAGCTCACTGGCGTTGTACTGATCTATCGCATGATGGGTGCCACGGAGGACAACGTCTGATGTCGCCGGATCTGTTTGCCGCACTGGTTGCGATGGGCATTGTTGCGGCGGTGGTCGCACTCGGCTCACTGGTCTACCTGTACTCGCGAACGGTGACCGGTGTGCGTGTTCAGCGCAGGCTCGATCCCCGCTCGGCAGAGGCCGCGGGCATGGATGGATCGACCACGAGTGTCCTGATCCAGTCGCTGGCGGATCAGGGCAAGAAAATCGAAGGGCTGGTGGATACCAGCAAGGAAAGCTCGCGGCTGCTCATACAGGCAGGGTGGCGCACACAGCGCGAGCGCGTCGCTTTTTACGCTGCCTCTGCGCTGACGCCGATTGTCTTTCTTGGGCTGGCCGCGGTGTTCTGGTACGCCGGTCCACCCAAGCTGACGCAGCCGGCGATGATTCTGATTTCTGGCGCGTTGGCATTGATGATGGGCCTACTTCTGCCGCGTGTTGTCCTGCGGAGAAGGGCCGAAGCACGTGTACGCCGCATCAAGTCGGAAGTGCCGCTGCTGATTCACCTGTTGGTGTTGCTGTTCGAGTCCGGCCTTTCGACTCGTCAGGCCTTCGGCAGCATGGTTCGCGATGGACGCGGCGTCTTGCCCGAACTGGGCCGCGAGTTTGAACTGGTTCTACGCCAGCTCGATGCTGGCGGCGATACCAACGAAGTGCTCAAGAACCTGGCGGCGGGCATCGATCTGGATGACCTGACCAATGTCTTGGCCCTGCTCAGACAGGTCGATCGCTATGGCGGCGAAGTACGGGACCCCTTGCTTGAAACGCTTGAGGTACTCGAAGAGCGGCGCACCATGGATATGCGCGAGATGGTCAATCTGATCTCTGGCCGCATGACCATTGTCATGGTGGGATTCTTTTTCCCGGCACTGCTGATTTTTGTGGCCGGGCCAGCCTTCATGTCCATCCTTCGCGCCCTAGGCGGTGGGAATAATTAAATGGCCGGGATGTTGATCAATCGCAGCCACTGGGGACTCCTGGCCGTCGCAGCCTGGATGGTCACCGGTTGTGCGGGCTTCGCCGTGCTGCAGGCAGAGAAGAATGTCGAACAGGCGATTCCGTCCGATACGCCGGAGAATCGCCGCAGCGTCCATGCCGATCTGATTCGCGGCATGATCGAGGGCAAGCAGTACTACGCCGCGATTGCACACATCGAGGCGCAGGTTGCGTCCACTGGTTCTACTCCGCAACTGCGTCTTTTTGAGGCAGAGGCGAGACGCAAGCTCGGGCAGGGCGCTCAGGCACAGCAGATTTATCGCGAGCTGTTGAAGGAGCCGGAGTACGTGGCCGAGGCCTATTACGGACTGGGCCTGATCAGCGCGAGCTCTGACCTGGCCGTATCGACCTGGCAATTGCAGCAGGCCGTGAATCGTCGTCCTGCCGATGCCGACATGCGCAATGATCTGGGCTATGCCCTGATGTTGTCGCAGCGCTATCAGGAAGCCCTCACCGAGTTGGCAACCGCCGTGGAACTCGAAGCCGGCAGCGGCAGTGCCAAGGCGCGAAACAATCTGATCGTATTGATGATGGTGACCGGTGATGAGCGCGCAGTGCGCCGCCTGGCTGCCGAAAGTGCGATGTCGGAATCATCTTTGAAAAAATTGCGCCAACAGGCGCAGTCCATCTCTCGTAGTTCAGCAGGCCGTGGCAACAGCTAAGGCAACCCGGAGTCCAACATGTTCGATGAAAATTCAAGCTCGCAAATCAAGGCCGTGATCCTCGGCGCAGCTATGTATGCCATCGCCAATGTGGCCAGCGCTGCGGAGCCGGGGGCAGACACACGCGAATGGATTGACCTGCAGACGGGCGGTAGCGCCGCCTCTCCCGAGGCCAGGCCAATGCCCGGTGATATCGCGCAGAAAACCTACCAACGCTTCGCTGACAGCTTCGCGCAACCCATTCCGGAAAAGCTCGGACGTGAGTCGTTCATTGAAGCCGGCGGAGAGTAGGCCGGTCGCGGCGCGACATTAAGCGTGACCTGAGCAAAGCAGTTTGGAGCGGGTGGGTAGCACCGCCCAAAGGAATCACGACACCAGCGGCTCATCACCTGTGCGGATCGCAGCCATCCGCACCCACCTTTGCCTGGATTGATCGAACTTTCCGCTAGCTGAAGCCGCGTGCGAAAGTCTCTATTGCGCGTCCTGAATCCGCTGTGTGGTCGCAATGATCGGGCGGTCTACCGTGATGGAGCGCATGACCACCTGCCCGGTGCCGGTCTGCACTCCCAGTGCCCCCAGCAGAGGATCGATCAGGTTACTGGCCAAGCCGTTAACAAGATCAAGCAACGGCTGGACGACCACTTGAATGGTGTTGACCAGCGAGCCTATGAGGCCGACCAAGCCGCCAGTCAAACCTGAACCGGTGGTGGTCGTGCTGAGGCCCAGATCCAAGTCTACGGAGGTGCTGGACGCGATGTCTTGTGGGTTGGCGTCAACAGGATCATCGGGCGGAATGCCCAGTGCTTCGTAGAACGGCGTCGCATTGCTGCCCTGACCCGGAATTTTCTCGAATTCGGTGACATCCATGGGCAAGGTGTTGGGGCCGGTCTGGCTTACCCCCAGACTGGTGGCATCCAGCGATGTGCTGAGCGATGCATGACCCAGACTCCCGATGGGAAGGCCGAGAAGACGCAGGTTTCGGGCATCAATGGAGACATCGGCAACCGGAATGCCGCCTGCGAGATCCAGATCGGGTGCATCCGCCGCATTACCGCTGAAGCTTGCGACAATGACGGTGGCTACGCCGGTCTCACCGCTAAGCTGCGCGATTGGGTTGCCGTTGTTCACGCCGCTTTGCGGACAGGAAATGCGATCAAGAAACGCCGATGCGCGAGCTACTTCCACGTCCACGCCGATCTTGAGTTCCGTGGCCACGTTGATGGTGGTCACGACGCCGGTCAGACTGCCAATCAGGCCAAGCGTGGTATTGATCAGCCCGTTCAGTGTGCCGGTCAAGCCCGACAGCAAGGGGCCGCCGTCAATGCGCACCATCAGGCGAATCTGCGCTGTCCTGGCAACTGCGTCGGGTGACCCGGGCTTGCCCGCACCCAGTACTGGCGGCTCGATGATCTTGAGGAATGTGTTGACCGACAGGCCCGCCACGTTGACCGGCAAGTCCACGGCAATAGGGTTTGCAGTGCCAGACGGATCAGCATTGGTGGCCTGCGCCAGTGCACTGATGACATCAAGCAGATTACCTACCGTTGCATCACCGGGTACGCCGCCTAATCCGGCAATCAGATTATCCAGAGTCGTGGTATCGGTGTTGCTTGCCAGATCTGCCAGCTCGCGGATGGCTGCGACTGTGCTCGCGCTGATGGTTCCAGACAAGCCGTCGGCAAGGGCGTCCAGGGTGTCAGACAACACCGGCGACTGTACCGCCAGCGCAAGGGGGTCTGAGAGGTCGGCGACGGTAAGGCCTAGGGCCAGAGCGAGATCTTCGACGGTGACGTTGACGTCTGCCAGGCCGTTGTAGTCCACCAGAGAAAGATTGACGTCGCCGCCCAAAGTGGCACCAAGGATGGCATTGAGCGCGCCCTCATTCAGGCTCGCCAGTCCGCTGCCGATGCTGAACGTCCCGACCAGCGGTTGTTCGGCGGTTGCGGATACTTCCATGCGACGGCTGTCATCGCCGGTGAATAGTTTCGTGAGGAAACCCGGGAAGGGGGCGCGCAAAGTGACGCGTACGGCGTCCGCAGATTCAATCTGGCTGGCATCTGTTTCAAGCAGTCTGCGCTGGCGGGTGGTGGCGCCGTTGCGGGTGACACTGGCCGCTTCCAGCGTGCCTGTATCAATATCCACATCGAGCGTACTAACCAGTTCGCTACCACCGTTGCGGATCAGGCTTTCACTGACGCGCTGTTCCAGTTGGCTGCGGATTTCGGCAGGCGTCATGCCCAGAGAGCGATCGCAGGCGCTGACTTCGCGCACGGCATCTAGGGCGGCAAGTGATGCCATCTTTTGGATCTGGCGGTTGGCCAGATAGATTCTGCCCACCTCAAATGCCGCAAATGATCCTGTGAGCAGCGCGCTGATTGCGATGACCACGTACACGGCAACGGCGCCGCGCTGTGCACGGGGAAAGGATCGCCGATGACGAGAGATCATGTGCAACTCCGGGACATGCAATTGTGGTGGCGCATTATGCGATGTGCGTCGAAGTCTCAGTTCCAAAGGCCGACGGACGCGCTATGCGGCACGACAACCGAACCGGCCTCCCAGCTTCTGGAGTGTTCCGAAATTCGACCTTTTTTCACGATCTGACACAAAAAGGGTGTTATCGCCATGAATAAAGGGGACATCAGGTTCATCTCTGCCTAAAATCAAGTCGTTCACGCCAGTTCAGCGTGTTCCGGAATCCTGACCGGTGCAGCTCAAAATACCTAAATTCAGATCGAGACATTATGTGGTGGTGGCCGGGCTGGTTGCTGCTGTTGTTCTCGGTGCACTCTCAGGACGTGCGCTTTTGCGTGGCAGCGAGCTGCAGAGCGATCTGAACCGGGGCAACGCCCTGAGCGCCGCCAGCCAGACGCTGACCCCATTGGTGGCATCCGGTGGTGGGCCGTTCCTGGTCGAGCAGGTGCGACAGCTGGTGCAGAGCGCTGAGCTGGGCCTGACCTATCTGGCGGTATCGGATGCCGACGGCACCGTTCTGGCAGTGGATGGTCGTTTCGAGTCAATCGCGATACCGCTGATCAGTGCCCTGGCCAAGCAGCGACTCCGCGCTTGGCTGTACCAGTTCACCAGCACGCGCGGCACCATGAGCCTGCAGCAGGGTGGGCAGGTCGTCGGCGAGATCGACTATGCCGTGGCCCCCGGTTACGCACGGGATGTCCGTGAGCGCGCGCTTGGAGAGTTGAGAGTGCTGGCCTGGATCGGACTGATCGTGGGCCTGATTGCAATGGCAGCGATGGGTCACCTGATGATGCGCAAACCTGATCGCGCGGATCCAAAGCTGATTCGTCGCAGCATTCAAGACCCACCGCAGCGGCGAACTGAGGATATTCCCAACCTCAGTGAGGAGGCGGAAATTACCTCGGCTTTGCGCGAACACGGCATTCACGCGCTGGATTCGCTCAGTCGTGCGCTGATCGTGGTTGATCGCGATGCCCGCATCCGTTTCATGAATCAGACTGCCGCGAAGATTACCGGCTGGCCCGCTCAGGAAGCGCGTGGCCGTCTGGTTTACTCTGTTTTTCATCCGCTGGATGAGCAGCAGGCGCCATTGGTGACACCGGCGGAATCCTGTCTGCGGGAAGGTCGCGAATACGAGCCCAGTGAGTTGTGGGTGCGCGCGCGTGACAACACAGTGCATGCCGTTGAAGTCATGGCGGCACTGCTCATGGATGGCGACGATGCGCAGGCCAATGGCGCTGCCATGGTCTTTCATGTCATTGACGAGCGGCGCAATCTCATCGATCACCTCAAGCGGCAGGCGCGCCTGTCTCTTGGCGTGATCGACCATCTAGTGGAAGGTGTTTTCACCACCGACAAATCTGGCGTCATCCGTTTTGCCAATGCCCGTGCGGCGCGCATGTTTGGTTATCCGCGTGAGTCGCTGGAGGGCATGAGCGTGACCAAGATGCTGCCGGTTCCGTTCCTGAATACGCCGGGTGTCACGCTGACTGACTACATCGGCGCGCGCTATCACAACAGCCTTCCCAAGGTGGCAGGTTGGCGCAACGACGCTACCACCTTCCCGGTGGAGCTGGTCGTCCAGCCGATGAGTGTTGAAGGCACGGAAGGCCTTGTGGTGATTACCCGCGACATCACAGAAAGGTTGCACAGCGACAATCTTGCGCAGCGTCTCGGGCGCCTGCTCGATTCGGCCGCCGAGGAAGTCTATATTTTTGACGCGCAGTCGCTGTACTTTGTCGAGGTGAATCGTGGAGCGCGGCGTAATCTTGGATATGCCAGTTCACAGATCCTGAGGATGACACCGCTGTCGATCAGCCGGGAGCTGGAAGAGGAGCAATTCAGCGCCTTTCTGACGCGTCTTCGCAGTGGAGAAGTGGAACACCTGAGCTACCGCTGCCGCCATGTGCGCGAAGATGGTAGCGACTACCCGGTGGAAGTGCGCCTCAACTTCTCTGGTGATGAAGAACCACCGATGTTCATGGCCATCGCCGTGGATATCAGCGAACGCGAATCCAGCGAGAACGACCTGCGACGTCTGGCGCATCACGATCCGCTGACCGGTCTGCCCAATCGCATGACGATGATGGATCGCCTCAATCAGGGCGTCATCGCTGCCAGTCGCAGCAACAAGATTGTGGGTGTCCTGTTTGTTGACCTTGATCGTTTCAAACAGATCAACGACAACCACGGGCACGATATGGGCGACGCCGTCCTGCAGGAGGCGTCTCAGCGGCTGGCTTCAATCGTGCGCGAAACCGATACCGTTGCACGGTTGGGTGGAGATGAGTTCGTCATCGTTGCCCAGGGCTTGCGCAGTGTTGATGACGCCGAAGCACTTGCACGCAAGGTGATCGAAATCTTCGAGGCGCGTTTTGAAATCGCGGAGCACAAGCTGCGTGTCACCCCTAGCGTGGGCGTCGCCCTGTTCCCGTTGGATGAGTCCGACGCAGAAGGTTTGCTGCGTCATGCGGATGCGGCCATGTACCAGGCCAAGCAATCCGGGCCGGGCCAGTATCGTCTGCACAATGTTGCGGTGTCGCCGGACAAGCGTCGGCGTCTGGATATCGAGCGCAATCTGAGCGCAGCGCTGACGCTGCAGCAGATCGAAGTCGAGGCGCAAATTGCGGTGGAACTCGTCCCAGGCCCTGGCGCGGGGCGTGCAAGTGCCGTGTTGCTGGATTTCTACTGGCAGCATCCGCGGCTAGGTCGTATTGCAGCCCCGGAAGTCGCCGCAGCGGCAGGCCGGGCAGGTCTGATCAGCGAGTTTGAACTCTGGATGATCTACAGCGCGTGCACCTTGTTTCCGCAGGGCGCGGAGGCTGATACGGATACGCCGCCCATTCCGGTTGTCGTCAACGTATCCGGCTGGCAGTTCAAGGACCCTGATTTCTACGAGCAGGTATATGAATTGATGGATCGTCATCAGGTACCGCCACGTCGTCTGATCTTTGCGCTCGACAGTGAAGGCATCTCCAACCTTGCCGACGCACCAGAGAAGTCCTTGCGGCGACTGCGGGAACGCGGTGTGGGCCTCGCCCTGCGCGGCGCGCCAGACCGTGTTTTTGCGGCACTTAACCGTATCCAGGGCCTGAGTCTGAGCCTGGTTCTGATGGGCCCGGAGGATGTCAACGTCGCTGCCGCGGACGAACAGGCAACCGAACGCCTGAGGCTGGCGATACTCGCAGCGAAGGGACTGGATGTTCCGGTGCTCGCTGACGGCATTGTTTCCGACGAGGGACGCCAGTGGCTGGTGACCCAAGGTGCGCGGCACGGGGCGGGTCATCTGCTTGGAGAAGCGATGCCTGCGCGAAGTCTGAGCCGGGAACTGGCCGCGCCGCGTATCAAAGCCGCCTGAGAATTTTTGCGCGGTCCGAGAGAGTAGTGGGACCATTGCGCAAGCCACCATGGCGCGGCGGCACTGTACCTGCAGGGCCAGCACGTTCAGGATGAACCCATGATGGATGAGATGACCCTTTCCAAGCCTGCCCAAAGCGCGCCTGTTGTGCAGGCGCAGCCGCGATCATCTGCAAGCATGCGCGGCGCCCTGATGCTCGCGGCGGATGCAGTCGATCATCTTTCAGGGCGCACGCATGAATTTCATCGTGCCATTTCCGACATGCCTTTTGCCGTCCTGAATCTGATTCCTGGCGTGAATCTGGGGAGCAGGGCAACGCGTGTTCTGCACGATGGCATTACCGACGGGGTGTATTCGTTGCTGCGTTCCGGTGCGCGTACCTTGTTTTCTCGTGCAGATGTTCTGGCGCGCAATATCGAATTCAAACGCGCACCGGCGGCCGCATTATCTGCGGCGTCGCTGGCACCGATGCACGCCGACAATCTGGCGTCCATCCTGAGCGGTTTTGTTGGCGATCGAATGGCCCGCAAACACAACCCGCTGGCGGTTCGCATGGGCATCTATCGCGACGCAGAGCGGCTCGCGCTCGACACTTCCGGCCTGCGCGCCCGGTTTCCGGATGCGCAAGGGCGTATTGCTGTCTTTCTGCATGGACTTTGCGGCAACGAGAAGGTCTGGGACCTGTTCCAAGAATCGGGTGAGGCTTCACGCCAGACGTACGGTGCGCGGCTCGCACAGGACCTGGGATATACCCCGGTTTTTCTGCGCTACAACACCGGACTCCACGTGTCGCTCAATGGTCGCAGTCTGTCGCGTCTGCTGAACAAGCTATATCAGAACTGGCCGGTGCAGGCGCAGGAAATCGTCCTGATTGGTCACAGCATGGGCGGGCTGCTGGCCCGCTCCGCCGCTGATACCGGCGCAGCAGCGGGTGCGCCCTGGGTGAGCGTGCTGCAGCAGATCATCTGTCTGGGCACGCCGCATCTGGGCGCACCGCTGGAGCGTTGGGTACACCTGGCTACGCACGGTATGCAGAAGCTGGCGCTGACCCGTCCCATTGCAAAGCTGCTGGATTCGCGCAGTCTGGGCATCAAGGATCTGAGGTGGGGCTACACTCAGGATCGTGAGTGGAAACAGCGTGATCCCGATGCTTTCTGGACGCGTGACCGCATGCAGAACGCACCGCTGCCCGGTGTGAAGTACCGATTCATGGGAACCTGCCTGACGCGTAGTCCAGAGCATCCGGTTTCGCGGGTGATAGGCGATGGCCTGGTGCCTGTGCCAAGTAGCCTGGCGATCGATGTGGCCGATGCACAAGGCAGCTTGCGCGTAGCCTTGCATCACATGCAGTTGCTCAATCATCCCGATGTCTATGCTCAGATCTTCCGATGGTTGTCGCCTTCGCCGGCGGCAATGCAGACTTGCTGATGAATTTCGACCTCTTGCTGCTCACTCTTCGTTTGTCATGCGCCAAACCGGTGCAGGGCGTTTTCGCGTTGCAAAATTGAACTATCCCCCCATGTCTGAAACTACTGAAACTGCAAAAGCCGCCGACACCATCGGATGGGTTGATCTGGCGCGCGGTCTGCTGCGCACTGTGCCCGATGCACTCAGCGCGAATCGCGGCTTGCTGGGCCTTGCAACCCTGAAGCCAGACACATTCAATTCAATTGGTCTGCATTTGGACAAACTGGCGCGAAAGCATCCGCGTCGCGTGGCCCTGAGTTTTGACGAGCGTCGCTGGACGTATTCCGAATTCAATGCATGGGCCAATCGCATTGCGCATGTGCTGCGTGCAGCCGGCATCGTTGCGGGCGATTCGGTTGCCATTCTCATGGAGAACCGGCCGGAAACGCTGGCCTGTGTCGCCGGGGTTGTGAAGTTGGGTGCCATCGCAGGCATGCTCAACCACAACCAGCGCGGGGAAGTCCTTGCGCACAGCATCGAACTGACCAAGGCACGTCTGCTCATTGTTGGCTCAGAGTGTGTGGACGTGCTGGATTCCACAGAGTTCACACCCAAGGGCACGCGCGGTACGGAGATGAAATTCTTCTGGGAAGGTTCGGGCGGCGCACCGTTTTCCTATGTCAATCTGCGTGCCGAACTGGTCAACGCACCGTCGCACAGCCTGGAAGAAACCAGCGCTATTGCGGCCAAACGAGCTGCGTTCTACATCTTTACCTCCGGGACCACGGGCATGCCCAAGGCCTCGGTCATGAGCCACTATCGTTGGCTCAAGGGTATGGCTGGCCTGGGCCAGATGGCCCTGCGCCTCAAGCCCGATGACGTTTTTTACTGCGCCCTGCCGCTTTATCACAACAATGCGCTGACAGTGTCCTGGGGCGCGACGCTCGGCGCAGGTTGCACGCTGGCACTGGGGCGCAAGTTCAGCGCCAGCCGTTTCTGGCATGATATTCGTCACTATCAAGCCACCGGCTTTTGCTACATCGGCGAAATCTGCCGCTATTTGTTGAACCGGCCTGCCGATGTCGCAGACAAGGATCATCAAGTGCGCGTCATCTGCGGAAACGGATTGCGACCTGAAATCTGGGATGAGTTCCAGGCGCGCTTCGGCATAGATCGAATCGCAGAATTCTATGGTGCCAGCGAGTCCAACGCGGCTTTCGTTAACGGATTTGGTCTGTCCAAGACCGCCGGTTTTTGTCCCCTGCCTTTTGCGATTGTGGAATTCGATGCAGAGCAGGAGGTCCCTGTGCGCGGCGATGATGGATACATGAAGAAGCTGGGCAAGGGAGGCGTGGGACTGCTGATTACGGAGATCAGTGAGAAGTCGCCGTTTGATGGTTACACCGACGTCAGTGCCAGCCAGAAGAAAGTGTTCCGCGACGTTTTTGCGCCTGGTGACTGCTGGCTCAACAGTGGTGACCTGGTCCGCAATCAGGGCTTTCGTCACATCGCGTTCGTGGATCGCGTGGGGGACACCTTTCGCTGGAAGGGCGAGAACGTGGCCACCACACAGGTAGAAGGTGCGCTCAATGATCATCCCAGTGTGGAGCAGGCCGTGGTCTACGGTGTGGAAGTTCCCGGGGGCGATGGCCGCGCCGGCATGGCTTCATTGACGTGGAAGGGCGAGGCTTTCGACGGTGCAGCGCTTGCCCAGGCGGCCGCCGAGGCATTGCCTGCTTATGCAGTACCGTTGTTCATCCGCTTGCGACCGGAGCAGGAAGTCACGGGCACCTTCAAGTTTCGCAAGGTCGAGGTGCGCAAACAGGGTTTCGATCCGGGGCAGGTCAGCGAACCCCTCTATGTCCTGCTGGATGCTGCGCGTGGCTACGAGCCTTTGACCGACAAGATTTATGCGGACATCAAGAAGGGCAAAGTGCGCTTCTGAGCATCAACACCTGAGCGGGGGGCGACGCCGTTGCTCAGGTGAGTTCGCCGAGTAATCGCTCGCCGGCCACTTCGCGCCGCCATCCGCGCAGAAGCGCGATGTCAGCCTTGTCCGCGTGTTCCACGAGCGCTTCAATGTCCGCACGGGTGGCGAGCATCGAAGACGGAATTTCCAGATCCTGGGCAATGCCGCGCGCGCGTTCGAGCATGCGCTTGAGCCGCTTCTTGTCCTCGTCATCCTGAATCTTCTCGACGACCCGTGCCGGGGCGTTTTCCTCCAGCGTCTGCTCGATGAGCCCGATCAGCACTGCGCCGTGCGTATCCAGCGTCTTCGCCGGCAGCGCCTGCAGGTCTGCGAGTTGATCGAGTGAGCGGGGCTGACGTTGCGCCAGGGTATAGAGCGCGTCGTCGGCGAGAATCCAGCGTCGCGGGCGATCTCTCTTTTCTGCAACGGTTTCGCGCCACTGAGCCAGATTCGCAGCAATGTTCTGCGCATTGGCATCGAGTCGCGCCAGACCCTTGAGGCGTTTCCACTCGCGCTCCGGGTGGACCAGATAGCGATCAGCCTGCGCGAGGGCTTCGCAGTCCTGCTGCATCCATTCAAGGCGGCCGCGCTGCTTCAATTCTTCCTTCAGTCTGGGGTAGAGCTCGGCCAGATAACGCACATCATCAGCGGCGTAGGCCAGTTCCTTGTCATTCAGCGGGCGCCGGGCCCAGTTGGTCCTCGACAGGCTCTTGTCGAGCTCGATGCCCATGGTCTTCTTGACCAGCCCCGCATACCCCAGCTGATCGCCGTAGCCCAGAAGCGCGGCAGCAATCTGCGTGTCAAAAAGCGGTTGCGGCGATTGTCCGCACAAGCGAACAAAAATCTCCAGATCCTGACTCGCTGCGTGAAAGACGCTGACGCTGGAAGGCTGCAGCAACAGGTCAAGCAGCGGCTTCAGGTCCTTGATGGCCAGAGGGTCGATGCAGGCATTGAGGTCGCCGGCGCTGATCTGGATCAGGCACAGCTTCGGGTAGTAGGTCTGCTCGCGGACAAACTCGGTATCAATGGCGAGGAACTCGGCCGTGCGCCAGCCCTGGATGTGCTGGTCAAGCTTTTCTGCGGTATCAATGAAGATCGGGGTCACGTGCGATGCGGGTCAGGTCTGTGGCTTGGAGGCTCTACAATAGCCGCTCGACAGATTCCGCGGCCGAACATGTTTCAATCCCTGATCAATGCATCCCTGAATTTGCTGCTGTTTCGCGGTGGCCCACAGGACCTTCCCTATCATCCGCCGCTGACGGGCGTGCTGGTTCCGGCCGCTGTTCTGGTCAATTTCTGGGTGGTGGCGCAGGTTTTTCCTGCAGTGATCGCCGCTGTGATGTCTCTGGCCACGGTCGTGGCCATGGCCTATGTAACGCGGATCATGCTGCGCATGCGCAAGAGCCCCGAGCGCTTTTCGCAGACCTATCACTCGCTGCTGATGGTGGCCCTGCTGACCGGCGTGCTGTCGTGGATTCCGCTGTCCCAGATGCCGCAGATCGAGTCGATTGAGCAGGTGGCAGAGGGTGAGCAGGCGCGCGGACCCTTGTGGGTGGCGATGCTCGTGTATCTGATCAATTTCTGGAAATTTGCAGTCAATGCCAGCATTTTCCGCCAGGCAGGGCAGCTGAGCCTGTTTGTTTCCATTCTCGTGTCCGTGCTGATGGAGATTGGAATCGGCGTGTTTACGGTCTTCTTTTTCCTGGTGGCGTCGGCACTGTTCGGGACCGGCGCCGCACCGGCGGGCTGATATGCACCTCCATATTCTGGGGATCTGCGGCACCTTCATGGCGGGCATCGCGGCGCTTGCCCGTGAAGCGGGTCATCGCGTGACGGGATCAGACGCCAATGCCTGGCCGCCCATGTCCACACAACTGGAAAGTCTGGGCATCGAGGTCATGCAGGGTTATGAGCCGGCGCATCTCGACCCAGCGCCCGATGTCGTGGTGGTGGGCAATGTGGTGACACGCGGCAGCCGCTTCCCGGCCATGGAGCATGCTCTGGATTTGGGGCTGCCTTATATCTCGGGGCCGCAATGGCTTGCCGAGAATGTGCTGCAGGGTCGCCATGTACTGGCTGTTGCCGGAACGCATGGCAAAACCACCACCAGCTCCCTGCTGGCCTGGCTGCTGGATCAGGCGGGGCTTGAGCCCGGCTTCCTGATCGGTGGTGTGCCGCTGGATTTCGGTGTCTCCGCGCGTCTGGGCAAGGGCAAATACTTCGTCATTGAGGCGGATGAGTACGACACCGCCTTTTTCGACAAGCGATCCAAGTTTGTCCATTACCGGCCCCGAACCTGCGTGCTCAACAATCTGGAGTTTGATCACGCGGACATCTTCGATGATCTGGCCAGCATCGAGCGCCAGTTTCATCACCTGGTGCGCACGGTGCCGGCCAGTGGCGATCTGGTGGTCAACGGGCGGGACGCCAATCTGGCGCGCGTCCTGCAGAAAGGTGCCTGGAGCCGTATTCGAAAATTTGCAGATGACAGTGGCCTGCAGGCGCAGACCCATGCGGATGGATTTGACCTGCTCGACCAGGGTCGCGCGCTGGGTCGGGTCATGTCGCCCCTGCAGGGCGCGCACAATCATGCAAATGCGCTGGCCGCCTTGACCGCCGCGCAGTGCGTTGGCGTGAGCCTAGAGCAATCCATCCAGGCGCTGCAGACTTTCCAGAGCGTCAAGCGCCGCCTTGAAGTGATCGGCGTTGCTGGCGGCATCACCGTCTATGACGACTTTGCCCACCACCCGACGGCGGTGAAGGCGACCATCGAGACTTTGAAATCGGCCGGGCAGGGGCGCGTGCTGGCCGTACTGGAGCCGCGCTCCAACACCATGCGAATGGGCACACAGGCGAGCGATCTGGTGCAGGCCCTGGCTCCGGCAGATCACAGTTTCGTGTTTGTTCGACCCGACCTGAACTGGGATGTTCATGCCGCGTTGAAGGACCTTGGCGCGCAATTGAGCGTAGATCAGCATCTCGATGCGCTGATCGCGCGTATTGTTTCCCAGGCGCGCGAGGGTGACCGTATCGTGATCATGAGCAACGGTGACTTTGGAGGGGTGCACCATCGCCTGCTGGATCAGCTTTCGAGGGGGCGGCCTCAAACCTGAACCCGACGTCGATTCCCGGACCGTCAAAACCGATAATCTAGAACGGTGTACTTGAACTCCCACAGCGGTTCCAAGCCTGAAAACAGAGCCTGCAGGTGCACCGGGCAATTTGCCCGGTGGCCCGGCCGCATCAGTCTCATCCTGTTGCTGGTCCTGGAGGGGCCTGCTGCGGCGCAGACCGAGCTGGTCGGCTCACTGGCTTATACGACGGACTACGTGCATCGCGGAGTGACGCAGTCCAGCGGGCGGGGCGCTCTGCAGGCGGGAGCAGCACTGCGACGACCGGAAGGTTTCTACGTCAGCGCCTGGGTCTCGACACTCGAACTGTATCGACTGGGGCCGGATTTCGGTGATGGAGACGCACTGGAACTGGATCTGCTGCTGGGCCTGAGTCGCCCACTGGATTCGCAATGGACCTGGAACCTGACAGCCGGTCGCTATATCTATTCGGGCGATCGCCGGAATCTGGACTACAACTATTACGAGTTCTCCGCAGATCTGTCATTTCGTGATCGTCTGCGCCTGAGCGTGGCCTGGACACCCGAGGTGACAGATCACACGCGCAACCCCATTCCGGAGGCCATGGAAGGGCCGCGCACGGTCGTCGAGGCGGCCGGTCAGTGGCCGCTGCGGCGCTGGCTTTCTTTGAATGCCGGCTTTGGCTACAACGATTCAAGCGAAGTCGCGGATTTGGAGTACACCTACTGGAGCGCCGGCGCCAGCTTGCACTGGCGTCGTTACACCCTTGATTTGGCGCACTATTCAACCGACAGCGAGGCCAGGGGTCGGTGGGCCGACGGACGCGCGGCTGATCGATTTGCGGCAAGCCTGATTCTGAGCTTCGATTGAACCCGATGAGAATCCCGGGGCACATAAGCTTGTTCAATCTAACCGGGGCAGGCTTTTTCAGCGATGCATCTGGCTGCTGACAATACGCATCAGGGCAAGGAGGCGCTGGACGACGCGCAGCTGATGCGCCGTATCGCGCAGGGAGATCGTGCGGCTTTCGAAAAGCTTTATCTCGGGTATCACAGGCGCCTGTCTCGATTTCTGATGCGCTTTGCAGAGTCCTACGAGGCGGCGGAAGAAATCATCAACGACACCATGATGGTCGTGTGGGACAAGGCAGACAGCTTTCGTGGCAGCTCCAAGGTATCGACCTGGATTATCGGCATTGCCTACCGGCGTGCGCTCAAGGCATTCAAACACAGCAAGGTGCAGCGCAATGCGGAAGCCAAGGCGGTCGAAGTGGAACAAATCGAGCGTCTGGAAATTTTTGGCGCGGATTCGGACAGCACGCGGACCCAATGGCTGGCTCAGGGGATGAAGCGATTGTCGCTGGAGCAGAGGATGGTCATTGAGCTTGCCTATTTTCTGGGGCATTCCTGTGAAGAAATCAGTCAGATCACGGACACGCCGGTCAACACTGTAAAGACCCGCATGTTTCATGCGCGTCATCGCCTTCGAGCGGTACTGCCGGGCCTCGGGGAGCCGGCCGGAACGCAGAACCTGGATTCTTCCTCATGAGCAACACCCCAACCAACATGGAACAGGAACATCTCTGGGCAGAACGCATGCTGCCGTGGCAGGTGAACGGCACGCTCTCGCAGGCCGACAGCGAACGTCTGCAGTCGCATCTGCGCGTCTGCGCCAGCTGCCGCCGCGACCTGGAACTTGAATCCGAGCTGGCCAGCCGCGTTGCGGTGTCACCGGTGGTGGACTATGCCCCGCAGGCTTCGCTTGCGCGCCTGATGAAGCGCATCGATGCTGAGGCACAGAAAAAGCCGGTTGCATCAGACCCGCCGGGTTTGAAGCGGCGTACGCAGCGGCGCGCAAGTTTTTCCATGACCGCCGCACTGGCGGTGCAGGCCGCCGCGCTGGCAGTGATTGCGGTGACGGTGCTGTGGGTCGCCACACGCCCTGCGCCGGTTGCGGAATACCGCACGCTGAGCGCTGCGCCGGCCACCCTGGATGCCAGGCTGCAGGTGGTATTCACCGATACCTCGACGGCTGAACAAATCCGATCCACGCTGTCGAGCATTGGCGGGCATATCGTGGATGGTCCATCCCGCGCGGGTGTCTTCCTGATTGAAATCGAGTCTGCTGGCACGCCGCCAGAAGCCGCTGAGCAGGCACTTCAGAACGCAGAGAAGCAGCTGGCGGGAAATCCGCTGGTGCGTTACGTGGCGCAGGTTCCCGGAGGCCCGGCGCAATGAGTTTGTCGCTCAGTCCGATGTCTCTGGCGCGAGCCATACTGGTCCTGACGGTGTCTCTGGCCGGCTTGGGCTGCAGCGTTCCGCAACTGCGCCCCGAGCCGCATGCGCGCACCACCTACACCGATCCGGCCCGGATGATCGTGGTCACGCTGGTGAATCCGGCCACCGTTGGCATGCGCGGCGCGGGCTCCACCTGGCGCGGCTGGGAGATGAGCAAGCGCTATGAGGTCGGCAGCGCGGTTCAGGGCGCGGTGCGCGATCTGTCCGCCGACTATGCACTGGAGCAGGTTGATGCCTGGCCGATCGGCGTGCTGGGCGTGCACTGCGTGGTCTTCCAGATTTCAGATCCGGCTGATCGCACCGATCTGATCAAGCAACTTTCCGCCGATGGACGCGTTGAAACCGTGCAGGCCATGAACGCCTTCACCACGGCTTCCATCGACAGCCGAAAAATGCCGGGCCGCGACATGCAGTACAGCCTGGAGGCCATGCAGCTTGAGCAGGCGCATCTGCTGGCGCAGGGACGCGGGGTGCGGATCGCCGTCATCGATACTGGTGTAGACCACCAGCATCCGCAGCTTCTGGAGCGGGTCAGCCGTCACTTCGATTTTGTGGGGCAGCCAGACGCGCAATTCACCTCAGAAAAGCACGGCACGGCCGTGGCCGGCGTCATTGCGGCCAGCGCCTCGGCCACCGGCATTGTGGGCGTCGCTCCGCAGGCTGAGCTGCTTGCGCTTAAGGCCTGCTGGCCGCAGAGCAAGGCTTCGGCGCTGGCCAGCTGCAATTCGTTTACCTTGGCCCGCGCGCTGTCGGCGGCTATTGAGCTGGACGCGGCCGTGCTGAACCTGAGTCTGACCGGTCCGGCGGACCCGCTGCTGGCGAGGCTGGTACAGACAGCTGTCAGTAGGGGTGCCGTGGTGGTCGGCGCCTTGCCGGAGAATGGTCAGGAATCCGGCTTTCCGGCGGCGCTGGATGGCGTCATCGTGGTGCGTTCGCTGGGGCCCAGTACGGTCCGGGAGTCGCTGTTCGCTCCGGGAGAAGACGTGGTGAGCACGGCGCCAGGTGCCAGCTACGCTCTTAGTTCGGGTTCATCCTTGGCGGCAGCGCATGTGAGCGGCGTGATTGCCCTGTTGAAGGAGCACAATCCCAGTCTGCGGCCTGCCGAACTTGAGCAAATCTTGCTGAGTTCGCTCGCACCTGAAGTGGGCGGCAACGGCGCTCTGAGCGTCAATGCCTGTAATGCCGTCAGCCTGTTGCTGGAAGGGCGCCATTGTGCCCGGGGTCTGCAATCCGGCGCGCACTGAAGTGGGTCAGCCCGGGGTGCGGGTGATAACCTGATCGGGTTTACTCGTCACCTGAAGCCAATGTCGTCATCCCAGAATCGCCCTCCAAAAGATCAATCTGCCCCATTGCCTGAAGCTCGCGAGCTGAGCGCCGTCGCCCAGCGCGTCGTTCAGATGGCCCGTGATCTCGGTGCCAGCCAGTCAGAAGCCAGCATGTCTTACTCGCGCGGCTTTTCGGTCGGCGTGCGTAGCGGTGAAGTCGAAAGCCTGGAGTTCCAGCGGGACCGCAGCCTCGGGGTGACGCTGTATTTCGGCCACAAGCGCGGCAATGCCTCCACCGGGGACCTCAGCGAAGCGGGCCTGCGGGAATGCGTGGAAGCCGCAGCCACCATCGCCAAGGTGACCGAGGAAGACCCCTGCTCAGGTCTGGCCGATGCCGAGCGCATGGCGGGAACGGATCAGCCAGATCTCGAACTCGATCATCCCTGGGAATTGCTGCCGGAGCAGGCAATTGAACGCGCCCGAGCCTGCGAGGCCGCTGGCCTGTCAGTGGACAAGAGAATTCAGCAGAGTGAGGGCGCAGGCATTTCCACCCAGCGCGGCATTTCGGTCTATGTGAATTCGCACGGATTTGTCGGTGTCAGATGCGGAACCCAGCACAGCCTGAGCTGTGCGCTGGTCGCCGCGGACGGGCGGGGCATGCAGCGGGACTATTGGTGGGATGGCGGACGCAATCCGGCGCTGATGGATGCCCCTGAAGCCATCGGACGCAAAGCGGGCGAACGTGCCATTGCCCGGCTCGGTGGGCGCGGCCTGAAGACCCGACGTGCGCCGGTGTTGTTTACGCCGGAAGTCGCGCGTGGACTCTTCGGGCACATGATCGCCGCGATCTCCGGCGGCGCGCTGTATCGCAAGGCCAGTTTTCTGCTCGACAAGCTCGATCAGCCGGTCTTTTCTTCGCGGGTGCAGATCGAGCAACAGCCTTTCATCCGGCAGGCCTCATCAAGTGCCGCTTTCGATCATGAAGGCGTCGCCACTTCCGACCGGGTGCTGGTCGAAAATGGGGTCCTGCGCGGATGGCTGCTCGGCAGTTATGCCGCACGCAAACTTGATCTGGAGACCACCGGAAATGCTGGTGGTGTTTTCAATCTGGTCATTCGGCCCGGCGAGCAGGACTATCAGGGCCTGCTCCGCGACATGGGCGAGGGCTTTGTCGTGACCGAATTGATGGGCCAGGGCGTCAACGGACTGACCGGCGACTACTCACGTGGTGCTTCGGGGTTCTGGGTGCGCAACGGTGAGATTGAGCATGCTGTTGAGGGCGTCACCATTGCCGGCAATCTGCTCGATATCTATGGCGACATTCAGGGACTGGCCAGTGATGTTGATACACGATCCGGTGTGCGTTGTGGCTCGGTACTGGTCGGTGCCATGACCATTGCCGGCGAAGATTGAAGGCTCTGCATCCATCGGCACTGAATTCAATACTGCAAAGCATTCCCCCGCTTTCATCAAGGAAAGGTCAAATGAAGAAATCGTTTTTTGTCATCGGTGCTGCGCTGAGTCTGTGTGTCTCAATGTCTACGCAAGCGGCTACGCAGCAGAAGCCGGGTCTGTGGGCGAGCACGGTGAAGATCGACATGGGCGGCGGGTTTCCACAGATTGACCCGGCGATGCTGGAGCAGATGGAAATGGCAGGTGTTGAGCTGCCCTTCGCCAAGCCTGTGACCACCAACATCTGTCTCACGGCAGAGCAGGTTGCTCAGCAGGTCTTGCCCGACCTCAACGATCCCCAGAGTGGCTGCAGTTCCAAGAACGTCAAGCGCGATGGTGACAATGTCAGCGGCACCATCGAGTGCAACGGCGATATCAAGGGCACTGGCGACATCCAGATGTCACTGCTGAGTGCAGAGAGCTATTCCGGCGTTTCCAACTTCAATGGCAATGCGCAGGGAGTGCCGGTCACCATGAAGACCGAATTCAGTGGCAAGTGGCTGGGTTCTGATTGCGGAAACGTGCAGCCCATTGGCAACTGATCTCAGCGACCATTAGAGAATAGTTGGGGCCGCCAAGGCGGCCCCATTTTTTAGCCCTGCGTCTGTTTCAGGGCCATCTCGGCCAGCGGCTCCACAAAAGAGGCCATCTGCTTTGCGTGCGCACTTGCCGCCGTGCCGCGCGCGACCCTGCCCTTGATGCCATGCAGGATGGCGGCCAGCCGGAACATGTTGAAGCTCAGGTAGAAACTGAGATTCTCGATGCCGTCGCGGCCGGTTCGTTCGCAGTAACGCGCAACGTATTCCTGTTCGGATGGAATACCTGCCGCAGCCAGATCGGTCCCGACCAGGCCGGCCGTGATGCCGGGCGGCATGCGGTACATCATCAGGTGATAGGTGAAGTCTGCGAGCGGATGCCCCAGGGTCGAAAGCTCCCAGTCCAGCACCGCCAGCACGCGCGGCTCGCTGGGATGAAAAATCATGTTGTCGCAGCGAAAGTCGCCGTGAACGATGGTGGATTCATCGCCCGCCGGGATATGTGACGGTAACCATTCCACCAGTTTGTCCATGTCGGCCACGCGACCGGCGGCCTCGTCAGCCAGATATTGTTTGGACCAGCGGCCAATCTGGCGTTCGAAATAATTGCCGGTCTTGCCGTAGTCGCTCAGCCCGATCTTCTCGTGATCAATAGTGTGCAACTGGGCCAGCGTAGCGTTCATGGCGTCAAAGTAAGCCGCACGTTCGGCCTTGGGTACATCCGGAAAACTGGTGTCCCAGATCACGCGCCCCTCGACGCAATCCATGACGTAGAACCAGGTGCCGATCACGCTTTCATCCGTGCACAAACCATAGGTTCTGGCGACCGGAAAACCGGCACCATGCAATGCGGTGATGACGCGGTATTCACGGTCGACCGCGTGTGCAGATTTGAGCAATTGCCCGGGCGGCTTTCGTCGCATGACGTAGCTGTGACCGGGGGTGATGAGCTTGTAGGTAGGGTTGGACTGCCCACCCTTGAACTGTTCGATGCTCAGCGGACCCGAGAACCCGTCCACGTTGTTCTTCATCCAGTTCAACAGGCTGGATTGGTCAAAACGATGTTGTTCCCGTACTTCGGCGGTACCCGAAAACTGCGCCTGCTTGTCCATCTGCTCTCCTTGTTCTGACCGGCAATGATGCCGGTATCAGGTGGAGGATGCGACCGAAGCGCTCAGAGCAGGAACAACGCGCCGAGTCCAAGAAACAGGAAGAACCCCATCACGTCAGTGATGGTTGTCACGATAACGCTGCCCGCCAGCGCTGGGTCCTGCCCGACTTTGCGCAGGAGCAATGGCACCAGAAGTCCGGAAGCTGCGGCGAGCAAGAGATTGAGCAGCAGGGCCAGTCCGATGACGAGTCCGAGCATCGGAGAGCCAAACCACCACAGCGCGATGGCGGCCACGGTGACGCCCCAGAGCGCGCCGTTGATCAGCGCGACAAGGATTTCCTTGCGCAGCAAGGCGCCGATGTTGCCCTCACTGATCTGGTCCAGCGCAATGCCGCGCACCATCAGGGCCACGATCTGGCTGGCTGCAATGCCGCCCATGCTGGCGACGATCGGCATCAGGACTGCCAGCGCGACAACTTCCTGAATCGTGGCTTCAAACATGCCCACAACGGCGGAAGCCAGGAACGCGGTTGCCAGATTGATGCCCAGCCACAGCGCACGACGCTTGGACGCGCGATAAACCGGCGCGAACAGATCGATGTCTTCATCCAGGCCGGCCATGGACAGCAGGTTGTGCTCGGCGTCGGAGCGAATGACGTCCACCACGTCATCGATGGTGATGCGGCCCACCAGCTTGTGGTCATCGCCGGCAATTACTGGCGCGGACACCAAATCCGAGGTCTGGAATTCCTGACCGACCTCGCGTGCCGACATGGCCACCGGAATGGCTTCCAGTTCGCGATCCATGATCTGTCCAACCGTGGCCTCTGGGGCCTGGGTGAGAATTCGGTCCAGGGGCAGGCGACCGAGATATCGGCCGTAAGAATCGACGACAAACAGCGAGTCCGTGTGCGCAGGCAGTTCGCCGCGCATGCGCATGTAGCGCATCACCACTTCCAGTGTCACGTCCGGGCGCACCGTCACCGTGTCGGTGTTCATCAGGCCGCCGGCGGTGTCCGGGTCGTACTCGAGAACGGTTTCCAGACGCTGGCGATCCGCGTCAGACAGGGCGCGCATGACCTGGCGCGTGACGGTCTCAGGTAGTGCATCGACGAAGTCAGCCAGGTCGTCGATATCCAGATCTTCGGCGGCCGCGACCAGCTCTGCTGTGTCCATCTGCCGGATCAGGCCTTCGCGCACGTCCTCAGGCAGATGCAACAGGACCTGGCCGTCATTTTCCGGGTTGACCATCTCCCAGACGAGGTTGCGCTCGCGCTCCGGCAGCGAGGACAGCAGGTTGGCAATCTCGGCCGGATTGAGCGATGCCAGCAAGGGCATGACCGGTGCCCAGCGGCCGCTGTCGAGCGCAGCACGCAGGCGTCGGACGGGGTTTTCGGCAGCGCTGTCTGGCATGGCGTCGGGGTGTTGGTACGTGCGAAGTATCGACAGCGAGGATGGGGCGCGACCCTATCGACACTTCAATGCTTCGTCCAGTGATCTTGACCTGAAAGCTTAGCAAGCCCGTCTCTGCAAACGCTCGCGCGCCTGTCCGTGGCGTTATTCAGGCCACAGGATTATGAATCCTGCAGCGATATTCTTGCGCGCTTACGACCTATAGGACCGGACTCAATCCTCATGGCTTTCAGAAAAAGAAACTACGTCAGCATTGCGCCGCAGCTGGCCTCGGTAACGCGCATTGATTCCGCCGCCGAGTGCGCGCCCGAGGAAGTGGGTCTGAGCCGCGACGCCATTCGCCGCATCTGGTCAGCAGCAGAAGGTTTTTATCGAACCGGCACGCATCCGGCGGTCACCATCAATATTCGTCGTCGCGGCAAGGTCGTCATGAATCGCGCCATTGGTCATGCGCGTGGCAACGAGCCGGGCGCTGGCGATGACAACCGCGCCGGGTTGTTGGCAGCCACCCCGGAGACGCCGATCTGTCTGTTTTCGGCGTCAAAGGCGATCACGGCCCTGCTGGTCCACAAGCTGGTAGAGGACGGCAAATTGCAGCTGGAAGATCGTGTCTCGCAACACATTCCGGAATACGGCCAGCGCGGGAAGGAACGCACCACCATTCGCCAGTTGCTGTCGCATCGCGCCGGTATCCCGACCGTGCCGATCAAGGATCTGGATTACCGCGTCATCTATGACTGGGATGCGGTCATCGCCATGCTGTGCGCAGCCAAGCCCTTCGAGGTCACTGGGGAAAAGCAGGCTTATCACGCCATCACGGGCGGATTCATTCTGGGCGAACTCGTGCGTCGGGCCTCCGGCCTGAGTCTCGAAGCAGCGCTGCGCCAGTGGATTGCCGAACCCCTGGGCTGCAAGTACATGACCTATGGCATTGCGCCGGAATACCGCGACATCGCGGCGCCCAATGTTTTCACTGGACCTCGTCCGCCATGGATGCTCAATCTGGTTGCCAAACGGGTGCTTGGCGCTGGTTTTCAGGATGCGGTGCGCATATCCAATGAGCCGGAATTTCTGACCGCCCCCATTCCTGCCGGCAATATTTTTGCCACCGCCGACGAGGCGGGCCGAGTGTTCCAGATGTTGCTCGACGGGGGTGTCTACGAAGGGCGGCGCCTGTTCAAAGCCGAGACCGTGGCAGAAATGGTCAAGCCGGTTGGCCGTCGCCAGTTTGACGGCATGCTCGTCCTGCCCGTGCGCTTTTCCTCAGGAATGATGCTGGGCGACAAGCCCCTGGGACTGTTCGGAGGCAATAGTCGCAATGCCTTTGGTCACATCGGTTTGCTGAACATTGTTTGCTGGGCCGATCCGGACCGCGATATCTCGGCGGCGATCCTCAACAACGGAAAGTCGCTTGCGCCTTCGAGCCTGACTCGCCTGGCGCGCCTGATCAACGCGATCAGCAGTCAGACGCTGTAATGCAAGAAGGGCTCAGGTCTTGCAGCGTTCTCAGCCCGGGCGTGCTCTATCGCGGATTAAATCCGTGGTCACCGTTTTCAACATCGGCCACCACACCATCTTCGATGGTGACAATTTTCAGGAAGCGGCGACTGCCGAAGTTGTAGACCCATTCTTCGCGAAAGACTTCCACCGGATAGTAGTCGCTGGACGAAGAAAAACCGCCAAAGCTGTGACGACGTCCTGGTTTCAGCGCGGTGACAAAACCAATATTGCGGCGGGTCAGCGGCTCGCCGCATTGTTCGAGCAGACGGTACTTGGACAGGCCGTCAACGATGAAGCTCGATGAGCATTTGTTGGATCGGCTGGCCGGAAACCCGTAGCCATCGGTCTCGATATTGACCAGCCGACCATTTCGCAAGTGCAGAATATGCAGGAGCTTGTTGCTGCCAAAGTTGTAGGTCCAGCGCTCGGATTCGGCAATTTCGTTGGGAAGCTGGCGACCAACAGACTGTACGTCCCGGAAATCCGGCTCGCCACAGGCCGCCAGGATTTCGGCTGCAGCGGATTCCACAGAAATGATCCGCGAGCCACAGCGCATCGCATCCGAACCCCATGAAGTGGCCGAAAACAGCAGCAGGCTCGCCAGGCAGAGACGATAAAACATGGACGGTAAGGAACTGGTCGGGAGAAACTGGGTCATATTGCGGCTCACACGATAGACGTTCAATGAACTTCCGGTACTTCCTCTTCGCGCTGTTTCTCGGCTTGCCTCTGTGTTCTTACGCAGCGCCGGTCAAAACCGATGAGGTTGAAGCCGACCTGATTGCGGAAAACCAGAGCTTCCGGTCTGGGGACTTCGACAACTGGATTGCGCTCCGGTTGCGGCCGGAGCCGGGCTGGCATGTGTATTGGCAGAATCCGGGTGATTCCGGCATTCCAACCTCCATTGACTGGGAGTTGCCTGCAGGCGCCAGCGCCGGTGACATGTTGTGGCCGTATCCGCATCAGGAAGCTTTGGGTGAGCTGACCAATTACGGCTATTCCGAAGAAACCCTGCACCTGATCCCGATCCGGGTTGCCGAGGCCGGGGCCTACACCCTGAAAGGCACCGCTAAATGGCTGGTCTGCAAGGATATCTGCATCCCGGGTCAGGCGGACCTGCAACTGGATGTCACTGCTGGGTCTGGCCCGCTGGAGCCAGACCTTGCCTGGGCCGGGGCTTTCAACAAGGCCCGCAAACAGTTGCCGCTGGCCGCGCCCGACTGGGACGCGCAGTACGCTATATCGGGCGGCGATTTTTCCCTTCTGGTGGAAGGCGCGCAGTTCCCCGCCGATGCCCAAATCGAGTTCTTCCCGCTGGCCAATGATCTGGTTTCGCATGCGGCCAAGCAGCGCATCGTGGTCGATGCCAGCAATGGCCTGCGCCTGAGCCAAGCGCTGTCCACCTATTTTGAAGAGCCGCCGCAACCCGTAACGGGCGTGCTGGTCATTCACGACACGGACAAGGTGCGTTCTTTCCAGATCCGGGCCGAACCGGGCGCGGTGACACCGGTCCCGGCCAGTACCGCGGCTCCCAAGGATCAAGCGCAAGTGGGCCCCATGCCTGCAGGGCCAGCCGAGGCAGCTGCGCAGAGTGCAGATCCAACCCTGCTGGTCATGTTGGGCTTTGCGGTCATTGGCGGCTTGATCCTCAACCTCATGCCCTGCGTATTCCCCGTGCTGGCGATCAAGGCCCTGTCCGTCATGAGCGCACGATCCGAGCCAGCGACGCGACGGCAGGCGCATGCCCTGGCTTACACACTGGGCGTCATCCTGAGCTTCATGGTGGTCGCCGGGCTGCTGATCGCCTTGCGCGCAGGTGGGCAGGCTCTGGGCTGGGGATTCCAGCTGCAGTCGCCGGCCTTTGTCTTCGCCTTGACGGTTGTGCTTTTTGCCATGGGCTTGTCCCTGTCCGGCGCCGCTCATTTTGGTAGCCGCTGGATGGGCGCCGGAGAGCGCCTGGCCTCCAGATCCGGCCTCAGTGGGTCGTTCTTCACCGGGGCACTGGCGGTGGTCGTCGCCACGCCCTGCTCGGCACCGTTCATGGCTTCCGCATTGGGGTTCGCGCTGACCCAGTCAGCCGCCATCGCCCTGATGATCTTTGCGGCACTGGGACTCGGTCTGGCCCTGCCATTCCTGCTAATTGGCTTTGTGCCCCGCCTGGCATCCATGCTGCCCAAGCCGGGCGCATGGATGGAGACCTTCAAGCAACTCATGGCCTTCCCGCTGTATCTCACTGCGGTATGGCTGCTTTGGGTCCTGGGCGGCCTGACCAGCCGGGATGGCATGGCACTGGCCCTGATCGGTCTGGTGCTGGTCGCGGTGGCCGTCTGGTCCTTTGGACGCGCACGCAGCGGCGTGGGGCAGGGGTTTGCGATTGTTGCGTTGGTCGCTGCCTTTTCCTTGATGTTGCACCCCGCAATGCACGCGCAGGAGTCCGAGAAAGCCGTCTCGCTCAAGCACGGCTCGGAGGCCTTCAGTCAGGCTCGATTTGATGCCCTTCGCGCCGAAGGCCGATCAGTGTTCGTCGACTTCACCGCAGACTGGTGCCTGACCTGCAAGATCAACGAGCGGGGCGCCATGCGCGCTGATTCCGTTCGTGATGCCTTCAGGCGCAATGACGTGGTCACGCTGGTGGGCGACTGGACCCGCGCAGACCCTGCCATCACCGCTGTGCTGGACCGCTACGGGCGAAGTGGCGTGCCGCTGTATCTGGCGTCTCGTGACGGCGCAGAGCCGGTGGTATTGCCGCAAATTCTGACCCCGGACATCATCATCGGGGCCTTTGAGTAATCTTGAATCAAGAGAGGAAATTGAAATGAATGCCATCAAATCCCTGCAAGTTGCCGCCCTTGCTGCATTGATCTCGATGGGCGTCATCGGCAGTGCGAGTGCAAGTGTGGAAGTCGGGCAAGCCGCGCCTGACTTCACCGTGCCGGGTGCAAGCGGCGAGCCGGTCAAACTGTCTGATTTTCGCGGCAAGCATGTGGTGCTGGAATGGACCAACGAGCACTGTCCGTTTGTTCAAAAGCATTACAAGGACGGCAACATGCAGGGCCTTCAGCAAACCTATACCGATCAGGATGTCGTCTGGATGACGGTGTTCTCCTCGGCGCCGGGCAAATCAGGGCACGTCGACCAGGCTGGTGCAAAGAAGTTTACGGCAGATTTCAAAACGCATTCCTCCAAGCTGTTGCTGGACGAATCGGGTGACGTGGGCCGTGCTTACGGTGCCAAGACCACACCGCACATGTACGTGATCGACCCCGAAGGAAAGCTGATCTACATGGGCGGCATTGATGACAAGCCTAGCGCCGATTCGGCTGATATCGCTTCGTCCAAGAACTATGTGAAAGCTGCGCTGGACGAGGCGCTCGCCGGCAAGCCGGTTTCGGAAGCGAACACACGTCCCTACGGTTGCAGTATCAAGTACTGAGTGAGCGCCGCAGGGCAACACAAATACGGAAACTAAAATAGAGGAAACACCCGGAGCTTATGGATTACCAAACGCTGGATTGGCAGACTGAAGAAAGCATCCTGGTTTTGACCCTGAACCGGCCAGAGCACCTCAACGCTTTCACCGTGCAGATGGCGGACGAACTCGAGGACGCCTTCAAGCGAGCCAGCCTTGATGACGAGGTTCGCGCTGTCATCGTCACGGGCAGCGGAAAGGCGTTTTGCGCCGGCATGGACCTTTCCATCGAGGGCAATGTCTTCGGCCTCAATGAGTCCCTGCAACCGAACCTGCAGGACATGCGCGACCGGTTGGAGGATGCCGAGATGATTGCCGGTGTCCGCGACACCGGCGGTCGCGTGACCCTGGCCATCTATAACTGCACCAAGCCAGTCATTGCGGCGATCAACGGCGCCGCGGTGGGTATCGGCGCGACCATGACGCTGGCCATGGACTTTCGCCTTGCATCTGAGAAAGCGCGAATCGGTTTTGTGTTTGGCAAGCTGGGCATTGTTCCTGAGGCCTGTTCGACCTGGTTTCTGCCGCGCATCGTGGGGCTGCAGACAGCGCTGGAATGGACCTACTCGGCAGAGATTCTGGATGCGGCTACCGCCCAGACCGGCGGTTTGCTGAAGGCGGTTTATCCAGCAGATCAGTTGCTGGATGAGGCAAAGAAGCTGGCCCACAAGTTTGTGGACGGAAAGTCGCCGGTCGCCATCGCCTTGACGCGCCAGATGATGTACCGCAATTCAGCTCAGGCGCATCCAATGGAAGCACATCGCGTGGACTCACTGGCCATGTTCTACACCAGCATTGGTGATGGCAAGGAAGGCGTTCGCGCCTTCCTCGAAAAGCGCGCGCCGGAGTTCAAATCCAGCGCTGGCGACATGCCGCCCTTCTACCCATGGGACAAAAACTAAAAATCATGAAAGCTATTGTCTGCAAGGAATTTGGTCCACCCGAAAAACTCTCCTACGAAGAACTGGCCCTGCCTGCGCCGGGACCGACTCAAGTGCGTATCAAGGTGGAGGCGGCCGGGGTCAATTTCCCCGACGTGCTGATTATCCAGAACAAGTATCAATTCAAGGGTACGCCGCCATTTGCACCCGGCGGCGAAGTCTGCGGAACGGTGATTGAGGTAGGCAGCAAGGTGAGCTCACCCAAGGTCGGCGAACGTGTTGCGGCGCTGACCATGTCAGGCGGATTTGCACAGGAGTGCAACGCACCTGCCGCCGCCTGCGTGGCCGTGCCCGACAGCATGAGCAGCGCCATTGCGGCGGGTTTTCATCTTGTTTATGGCACGGTGATCCATGCGTTGAAGGATCGCGGCCAGCTCGCACAAGGCGAAAACTTGCTGGTACTCGGTGCTTCGGGAGGCGTTGGTTTGGGGGCCGTCCAGATCGGAAAAATCATGGGCGCGCGCGTCATCGCCGCTGCCAGTTCGCCGGAAAAACTCGCGGTGTGCAAAGAGCAGGGTGCAGATGAGCTCATCGATTACAGCAAGGAATTATTGAAGGATGCGGTCAAGAAGCTCACCGGTGGAAAGGGCGCAGATGTCATCTTTGATCCGGTTGGCGGTCAGTTTGCGCAGGACGCTTTTTCCTGCATCAACTGGAAGGGACGCCATCTGGTCATCGGTTTCGCGTCGGGCCCCATTCCCGAGATCGCGCTGAACCGGCTCCTGCTCAAGGGGGCTGCCTCATTGGGGGTGTTCTGGGGCGCTTTCACTCAACGCGAACCTGAAGCTCAGGCTGCAAACGTGCGCCAGCTCTATGACTGGGTTGCGCAGGGCAAGCTCAAGCCGCTGATTACCCGCGAGTATCCATTGGCCCAGGGCGCTCAGGCATTGCGCGACATGATGGAGCGAAAAGTCACCGGGAAAGTGGTGCTAATGGCGTGACAAGAGGTTTGCAGACAACGACGCTGATGTCGCTGGCACTGGTCGTCAGCGCCTGCGCTAGCGGCACGCCAAAGTTTGCAGAGCTGGGTGAAAACTCCTACATGTTCACCTTGCGAGCGGAAAAAACGCAGGACGGCAAGAAGATCGCGCGGCGCGAAGTTGCAAATGCCGCTGAGCAGTATTGTGTAGACAAAGGCCAGCATGCGCGGCCGACTCACCTGTCATCCGGTGTGTCGGATTTCATGCTGGGTGATGACGTGGAATTGAATTTTCGTTGTCAGCAGGAGCCGTTCAATGGGCCCTGAGGTCCGGCGCTACTCTTCTGCTGCAAAGTTTTCCGGCACTTTTCCGGGAATATCACGGTAAAAGTCCTGGATAATCCGCAAATCTGCTGCGTAGTCCCCGCTGGGCATGATCATCGGGCCACTGCCAATCACCTTTTTCTCGTAATCAATGAAGGCCAGCAGAATCGGTACCTTGGCCGCCAGCGCGATCTGGTAGAAACCACTTTTCCACTTCGGCGCGCGTTGGCGAGTGCCCTCGGGGGCCACGACGATATAAATTTTTTCGCGCTCAGCAAAGATGTCGGTGGTCTGCTCCACCACGCCGCGCGCCTTGTCGCGTCGGATGGGAACGCCACCCAGCCCGATCAACAGGGACTTGAAAGGAAATTCAAACAAGCTGGCCTTGGCAAACCAATTGATGCGGACGCCCAGCGCGACAATGGCCGTCACCCCAATTACGCCGTCCCAGTTGGAGGTGTGCGGGGCCCCCACGAGGACCAGCTTGGGCTCGTCGGGCAGACGAATCTGCAGCCGATAACCCAGAATCCGGAGGATGAATCGTGCCAATCCACGGGAAATGGCGTTGCCCCAACGAGGTGCCTGCATGGCGATTGCGCCGTCTTTATTGTGATTTGTCGTCAATTCTACGGATTTGAGCCCGTATAATCGCTGCCCGAATTTTTATTAGTGTCCTGATGCCTGCCCCGAAGCTGTACGTGCTCACGCATGGTTGCCAGATGAACGAGTACGACTCGGTCAAGATGGCCGATGTCCTAGCGGCCTCGCATGGCTATGAGCGCACCCAGGACGCCGACCAGGCTGATCTGCTGTTGCTCAATACCTGCTCTGTTCGTGAACGCGCGCAGGAAAAGGTGTTTTCCGAGCTGGGCCGGTGGCGCGAGTGGAAAGACGCCATGCCGGGACGCCGCATCGGTGTCGGTGGCTGTGTGGCCAGCCAGGAAGGTGAGGCCATTGTCCGCCGGGTGCCGCAGGTTGATCTGGTTTTCGGGCCGCAAACCTTGCACCGCCTTCCACAATTGCTGGACCAGAGCCGCAAGACACAGCAGGCGGCGATCGATGTCACGTTTCCCGAGATCGAGAAATTCGATCGCTTGCCGGAACCGCGCGCCGAAGGCCCCACGGCGTTTGTTTCGATTATGGAAGGCTGTTCAAAATACTGCAGCTTCTGCGTCGTGCCTTATACGAGAGGCACCGAAATCAGCCGCCCGCTGGACGGCGTGCTCGTCGAAATTGCGCAACTGGCAGAGCAGGGCGTTCGCGAAGTGACGCTGCTGGGTCAGAACGTCAATGCCTATCGCGGCGCGATGGGCGACAGCAGCGAGATCTGCGATCTGGCGCTGCTGATTCACTATGTTGCGCAGATTCCCGGCATTGAGCGCATTCGTTTTACAACTTCGCACCCTGCCGAGTTCACCGATGCGCTGGCGGACGCCTTTGCCGAAGAGCCAAAGCTGGCTTCTTATCTGCATCTGCCGGTGCAATCCGGATCAGACCGCATTCTGGGCATGATGAAACGCGGCTATAGCCGCGCGGATTTTGTGCGCAAGATTGCTCGCGTACGTGCGGCGCGACCGGGCCTGTCCTTGTCGTCCGACTTTATCGTCGGCTTCCCCGGCGAGAGCGAAGCTGATTTCGAGCAGACGCTGAGTCTGATTGAAGAAATCGGTTTCGACTGCGCCTACTCCTTCAATTATTCGCCGCGGCCCGGCACACCGGCTGCCAATCTGCGCGACAACGTGCCGCGCGAGGTCAAGGATGAGCGTCTGCAGCGCCTGCAGGCCAGCATCCGCAAATTTGATGTCGCGTTCCTGGCGTCCTTCGTCGGTACGACGCAGCGTGTGCTCGTTGAGCGCCCGTCAAAGCGGGGCCAAGGGCAGATGGCTGGACGCATCTCTGCCAATCGCGTGGTGAACTTTGCTGGCCCGGAAAACTGCATCGGCCAGTTCGTGGACGTGCATATTGCGGAGGCCACGACCAATACCCTGCGCGGCCGCCTTGCCAGTGCAGCTGCCTCGGCGGCGACGCCAGCCTGAATTCTGTGACCGGCGCGTTTGCCGGTCTGTCCCTGGAAAAATACTCACATGCCCGAATACATTGATCTTGTGCTGGAGCCGGATGATTCCGAGCGCATCGCCAATGTTTGCGGGCCGTTTGATGAACAGCTGCGCCAGATCGAACTGCGTCTGGGCATTGAAGTGCGTAATCGAGGCAATCAGTTTCGACTGGTGGGCAAGCCCGCAGACACGGCAACCGGCGAGTCCGTGCTGCGTGCCCTGTTTGAACAGGCGGCGCGCGGTGTAATCAGCGCGGAAGATGTTCACCTGAGCTTGAGCGAACATTCCAGCGCGGCGCCGGCGCCTGCAAAAGTGCGCCAGTCCGCCCACGGAGATGATGAAGTGGTGGTGCGCACCAAGCGCGGCGTCATTCGCGGTCGTGGCCCGGTGCAGAAGCAGTATCTCAAGAATATTGGGCGAAACGATCTGAGCTTCGGCATTGGTCCGGCCGGAACGGGCAAGACCTATCTGGCCGTGGCCAGCGCGGTGGCCGCGCTGGAGACGGATCGTGTGCGCCGAATTGTGCTGACGCGACCGGCCGTCGAAGCGGGTGAAAAGCTGGGATTTCTGCCGGGTGACATGACGCAGAAGGTGGATCCCTATCTTCGACCGCTCTATGACGCGCTCTACGAGATGCTCGGCTTCGAGCGCGTGGCGCGCCATATTGAACGCGCGGTGATCGAAGTGGCGCCTCTGGCCTTCATGCGCGGGCGAACGCTCAACGAGTCTTTCATCATTCTGGATGAGGCGCAGAACACCACACGCGAACAGATGAAGATGTTCCTGACCCGCATCGGGTTTGGCAGTGTTGCAGTGGTAACCGGCGATGTGACGCAGATTGATCTTCCGCGACACGAGCACAGTGGCCTCAAGCATGCGATGAAGGTGCTTGATGGCGTGCCGCGTATCGGGTTTTCGCATTTCCGGAAAGAAGATGTGGTGCGTCACCCGCTGGTGCAGGCCATCGTCGAGGCCTACGAGAATTGGGATGCAGACAACCCGCCGTCATGAATAGCGAGATTCTGGTTCAGCGCAAGGTTGCACCTGCAGGCGTTCCAGCGGCATCGAGCCTGCGCAGCTGGGCCCGCGCAGCCCTCGGGGATGCGGTGGGTGATCTCACCATCCGGATCGTCGATACCCACGAGAGCCAGGATCTCAACAGTCGCTATCGCGGCCAGGACAAACCCACCAATGTGCTGTCATTTCCCTATGACGCAGAGACGCTGGATGTGCCGATTCTCGGTGACCTGGTGATCTGTGCACCGGTGGTCGTACGCGAGGCGGCCGAGCAAGGCAAGCCGGTCCGCGCACATTGGGCACACATGGTTGTTCACGGCTGCCTGCATGTTCTGGGTTACGATCATGTGCAGGATGATCAGGCCGAGGAAATGGAATCACGCGAAAAAGTGATTCTTGCGCAACTCGGATTTGATGATCCCTATATCAACGACCAGACATGAGCGACGACACCGACAAGGAATCAGACAGTAACGCCAGCCGCTGGGTGCAGAGAATCATGCGCCGTTTCGGTGGTGGGCCACGCAACCGTGAAGATCTGCTCTCGCTGCTGCGAGAGGCGCGCAATCTGGAACTGATGGACACCGATGCACTGTTCATGTTCCAGGGCATTCTGGCCACTGCTGAGGAGCAGGTGCGCGACATCATGATCCCGCGCGCTCAGATGACCGTCGTCGAAATCGACTGGCCCCTGGAAAAGCTCATCAGTGTGGTGGTGGAATCCGGGCACTCACGATTCCCGGTCATCGGGGAGTCACGTGACGAGATTCTGGGCGTGTTGCTGGCCAAGGACCTCCTGCGGTTCAGCTCGGCCGACGGGCAGGATTTTGATACCCGCAGTTGCCTGCGTCCCATCGCCTTTGTTCCCGAATCCAAGCGGGTAAATGTCCTGCTCAAGGATTTCAAGCGCGGCCGTAATCATATGGCCATCGTCGCAGACGAATATGGCGGCGTTGCAGGACTGGTCACTATCGAAGATGTGCTCGAGCAGATCGTGGGCGAGATCGATGATGAGTACGACGAGGCTGAGCGTGCGCATATTCTCAAGCAGGATCAGCGGCGTTTTCTGGTGGCGGGTCTCACGCCGCTCGAAGAATTCAACGAGTATTTCAGTGCAGAATTTCCAACCGACGAGTTCGATACTGTGGGCGGGCTGATCACGCAGCGTTTCGGGCACATGCCCAAGCGGGGCGAAAGCATTCGCATTGATAAATTCAACTTCATCGTGCAGCGCGCCGACAGCCGTCGCGTGCACATGCTGCAGGTCACCCTGGCGCCGGGCTAAGCCTTACGCTGCGTCTTCGGGCAATCCCACTAAGGACTCTTACAGCCCTTCCATGCTCGCAAAGATCGCCAGGTTTGATGGCTTGATCGCGCTGCTGCTCGGCGCATTGGCCACTCTCGGGTTTGCCCCATTCTCGTTCTGGCCGGCGCCGGTCATTGCCATCGCAGGCTTGTTGTGGCTGTGTGCTGACCGGCACTGGAAGCGTGCCGCCTTGCTGGGCTGGCTGTTCGGATTTGCGCACTTTGCCACCGGCATTTATTGGGTGGTGATCAGCACGCATGTTTATGGCGGTGCGCCATTGTGGCTGGGCCTGCTGCTGGCGGCGGTGCTATTTGCCTACATGGCGGTATACCCGGCGCTGGTCTGCGCCCTGTCCGTGCGTTTTCAGGCCCTTCGATTCTCGCGAGGCTGGCTGCTGGTACCGGCGCTCTGGGTGCTGGACGAATTGTTGCGCGGGTGGGTTTTCACCGGGTTTCCGTGGCTGTCTTTGGGCTACATCGCGCTGGATACCCCGGCGCAGCGGCTCGCCCCGCTGTTTGGCATGCACGGCCTGTCGCTGGTCTATGTCATCAGCGCTTATGCCATTTTTCGTATTGCGCGGGCAGGGTGCAAAGAACGCGTTTTTGCACTGCTCATGGCCTTGTTGCCGCTGGCGGGGGTGCTGGCGCCGCAGGTTGCTCGCTGGACCCAGAGCAATGAGCAAGTGATGAACATTGCAGTGGTGCAGGGCAACGTGCCACAGGATCAGAAGTGGGACCCGACGCAGTCCGATCGTGTACTCACGCGCTATCGGCAGATGACCCTGTCGGCGGCAGATGCTGATCTCATTGTCTGGCCTGAAGTTGTCCCCAATGCGCCGCTGGATCAGATGGGCTGGTACCTCGATCCCATCCACGAATACCTGAAGTTTCGCGATTCCACGCTGCTTGGCGGCGTGCTCATTCGCGGGGAAGGCAACACGATCTTCAACAGCATGATTGCCATGGGCGCTCGCGAAGGCAGGTATGACAAGCGCCATCTGGTGCCGTTTGGCGAGTTCTTCCCGATCCCGGACTGGCTGCGACCCATCATGGATGTGCTGGGCACGCCGTACTCGGACTTCAGCTCCGGCGGTGCGGCGCTGGCGCCCATTGAGGTGCGCGGCCAGCGTATCGGCATCTCAATCTGCTTTGAGGACGTCTTTGGCGCAGAGCTGTCCCGCGAATCGAAGCAGGCCGCAATTCTGGTCAATGCCACCAACGACGCCTGGTTCGCTGGTTCCTCTGCACCGGGGCAGCATTTGCGTATTGCGCGAATGCGAGCGCTTGAGAATGGTCGCTGGTTGATTCGTGCGGCCAACACCGGGATATCGGCATTGATCGCGCCAGATGGCACCGTAGCGGCCTCGTCGCCGTTTGGTACCACAGAGGTCTTGCGTGGCCAGATCACTGGGCGCGAAGGACACACGCCCTATTCGCGTTGGCGCGACAAACCCTTGTGGATCATCGGTTTTGCGGCACTGTTCGTTGGTACTTTTCTAAGCGTCAGGGACCGGAGGCGCGATGCACAGATTTAGTGCGTTCTTCAGCTTGCGCTCAGTAGCTCCCGCCATACTCCGCCCCAGTCGAAGTCTGTCGACTTAAACAGAACGGAGAAAATCAGATGAAAAAGCAATTGATTGCAGCTGCTGCTGCTTGTGCGATGACAGTGCCTGCGTTTGCTCAGGGCGAAAGTTACGTAGATGGGTTCTTTGCACTTTCCAAGGTCGATTTCGATCCCGGTCCCGATGATGATGGCAACGGCTTTGGCCTGAAGGGCGCTTTCCAGGTCGCCAACCAAGCTTTCCTGGCCGCCGAATATCAGACCGTCGAATTTGACGATTTCAATGCCGATCTCGATCAGATCCGACTGGGCGGTATTTTCGGTCCGGGTGCCGGTAGCCGCGGAGAAGGTGTGTACGGCCAGGTCGAGTATGTTGACTTCGATTTTGACGATGGTGAGGATCAGGACGGCCTGGGTGCGCACGTGGGCTACAGCATCCCCATTTCGCCCGAATTCCGTGTCTACGGGCAGGGTGGTTACCTTTTGCTCGATGATGTTGACGGACCCGAGTTTCTCGCCGGCGGCACCTTCCAGGTCGCCCAGAACATCGCCATCTTTGCCGATTACCGACTTGGCTTCCTGGATGTCGACAATGGCGGTGACCTCGATACCAATGACTTCCGAGTGGGTGCCCGCTTCCTGTTCTAAGTCAGTACCGGACGGCAGAATTTGCCCGCGCGCCCACTCTAGGCAATTATGTACCGCCTGCTAATAGAATTCAGTCTCAATTCAGAGCATGGTAGTAGAGTGGGCTGTGTCGGGCTTTCCGACCTCATTTTTCCTGGGAATAAAGACTTATGAAAAAATTCGCACTGACAGCAGCCGCTTTGATGTCTCTGGCGGCCTCCTCGGCATTCGCCGCAGGTCTCGACGCCGGTGTAGCCGGCAATGTTGGCGTGGGTGGCAATAGCATTGGCGTGGGTGCCGATGTCGGTATCGATGCAGATGGCCGTGCGCTGATTGACGGTACTGCCAAAGCCGCGCAAGACGCCAAGGCAGCAACGGGCGCCAAAGTGGGTGCCGGTGTTGATGCTGGCGCGAAAGTCGGCGCAGACGTCAAATCAGGCGCAAAGTCGGCAGTTGAAGCCGGCGCAGACGTCAATGGCCGCGTGAACTCCGCCGTCAGCACCGGTGCAAAGGCGGGTGTTGATGCCGGCGCGAATGTGGGCACGAAGGCGGCCGGCGCAGCAGGTGACGCCAAGGCGGCGGTCGGTGCCAAGGTTGGTGCCGGTGTCGACGCGGGCTCCGATGCTGCTTCAGGCGCCGCTTCCAAAATTGGTGCGGGTGCAAAAACCGGGGTCAACGCTGGCGCCAACGTGGGTGCTGACGTGGGCGGCGCGGTGAAGGGCGGAACCAAGGCCGCCGCTGAAACCACCACTGAGGCCAGCACGGGTCTGTTCGGCAAGGTCAAGAGCGCGCTGGGATTTGGCACGTCCGTTGAAGCCGGTGCCAAGGTAGACGCAGACGCTTCTGTCGAGTAAAGCGGGCAGTTCAGGCAGTACAAAAAAGGCCGGGGATTCCCCGGCCTTTTTCTTGTTCTGGGGGCTTAGAGCAGCGCTTCCAGATCCTTGCCAATGGACTCAGGCGTATCTTTGGGCGCATAGCGCCGCGCAACCTCACCGTCCTTGTTGACCAGGAATTTGGTGAAATTCCACTTGATGAAATCGGTGCCGAGGATGCCGCCCTGTTCCTTTTTCAGGTAGGTGTACAGCGGATGTGCACCCTCTCCGTTCACCTTGATCTTGGCGAACATCGGAAAGCTCACATCGTAGGTCAGTGAGCAGAAATCCCTGATTTCCTTCTCGTCGCCCGGCTCCTGATGCCCAAATTGATCGCAGGGAAAACCCAGAATCTCGAAACCGCGATCCTTGTACTTGCGATACAGCGCTTCGAGGCCCTTGTATTGCGGCGTAAACCCGCACTTGCTGGCCACATTGACGATCAGTAGCGTCTTGCCCTTGTACTGCTCAAGGCCCTGCATCTGGCCATCGATTGTGCTGGCTTCAAAATCGTACACGCTCATCGATTTCTCCCTGCTGTGAAGTCTGGGTTGTCCCGGCGTGTTACTGCCTTACTTGCCGAGCTTGCGAGGGAACGATATCAGGCCATTGATCTTGTTTCCGACAATCTGGCGCAAAGGGCCATACACCGGCACCAGATATCGCGCGGGCATGTTTTCCAGATCGTCGGGAAGCGGGATGTCCGGCAGGTCACCGATGCTGCGCACGCCCGGCGCTTCGACGGGTTCGACCAGGACGGCTGGTGAGCCCACCAGGCGATAGAACTGGAAAGTGGAAAACACTGCGGACTTGGTCTCGCCGAAGCTGCTACGGGTGTAAAGCCCGGAGCCACTGAGTTTGGCGCCTCCGATGAATTGTCCGTCGTCGATCCGCGCATAGCTGACGATGATGAGCATGGACAGGCGGTTTTGTTTGATGATGCCGTCAAACTCACGTTGAAAGCGATCGGCAAACTGCTTGCCATCCCAGGTTTCCTGCCAGGTATCGGCCGCCTGGCGGAGGAATCCGGTCGGTGCCACGGGTACTGGCTGATACGGCGTCTGGCTCAGTAGTGCCTTGCGCAGTTCTTCGTTGATATAGCCATTGAGATTGAACTGCACGATGTAGTCGCGCTGATGTCCGCCGAAGGTCGATGCGTGAACGTGGCGCAACTGATTGCCGACCAGACTCATGATGCCAACCCGTCCTGCCATGGGGGCGATGGGCTCCTTGTACTCCTTGTACAAGGTGGGTTTGGGCGCCTTGCTGCTGGCTCTGCTCTCACTGATCCTCGGATCCTGCCCGATATACGGGCGTTCCTCAGCAAAAGGATCGATCCGGTGGACAGGCGCTTCGGCTTTCGCAGTTTCCATGCGCGGCGGCAGTTCGGCTTCGACCGATTGGATGACTTCGGTCTGACTTTCTATGCGCTCAGGTCCCTCTCCAGTCTTGGAGTTGGTCAGGGAGCAGGAAGCAAGCAGAAGGGCGATGCCTGCACTGAGCGCGCGATGCCACATGGTTGGACTCCTCAAGGTTATTGACCGGCTGGTCGATGTTTTCGCCATTCTGAGGTAAACACGACTCGGATCACATTCCTGTTCCGTCGATAGCCGGTGAGCGGCATCGATCACCCGACCAGAGCTGGGAATCCCAGAGTAATTTCGTGCGCTGCATTTCGCCGGATCCGCGAGGCTGAGCGGGGTCAGCGCTGTCCGGAGATGCCACGCCAACCGGGCGCAAAAAAAAGCGCCGGGGTGTATCCCGGCGCTTCCTTGTTTCCGCTCAATGGCCTTCTCAGCCGCTTAGAAATTCGCAGCGTCCAGCGACATCTGCTTGTCCACCGGTGCCTGCACGGTAGCGAGCAAGGTGTGCACATGCGGCAGCATGCGTGAAACAAAAAACTCGGCGGTGGCCAGCTTGGACTCCCGGAACCCGGCATCGGCGTGCTCGGCCGAAGCCTTGACCATGCGCAGCCAGTTGTAGCCCAGGTAGGTCAGGGCAAAGGCGCGCTGGAAATCAACTGCGCCAAAACCGGCAACTTCTGGTGAGGACTTGAACGACTCGATGAGGAATTTGGTCGTCGCTTCCAGTTCATCCACCGCGCGGCCCAGAGGGTGGGTGATCCAACCCAGCGGTGCATCTGCATTGAGTTCGCTGCGAACGGCGCTGAAGAAGCGCTGGGCGAGACGGCCGTCGTGCATCATCAACTTGCGACGCACCAGATCCATCGCCTGAATGCCATTGGTGCCTTCGTAGAGGCAGAGAATCTTGGAGTCACGCGCAATCTGCTCGACACCGTGCTCAGTGATGAAGCCGTGACCGCCGTAGGTCTGAATCGCCATGCTGGCCAGATCGACGGCGGAATCCGTGCAATAAGCCTTGACCAGCGGGGTGTTCAGATCGACCCAGTCCTGGGCTTCTTCGCGCACAGCCGCATCCGGGTGGTGATGGCTGATATCCACGTACATGGCCGTCTCGTAGGCGAGAACGCGCGCGCCTTCGGTAGTGGCCTTCATGGTCAGCAGCATGCGCCGCACATCAGGATGCTCAATGATTTCCGGCTTGCCGTTGAAAGCCGTGCCCTGCTTGCGGTCGATGGCGTAAGCAATGGCATTCTGCGTGGCCAGTTCGCACTGGCCAAGGCCCTGGTAGCCCACCATGATGCGCGCCAGGTTCATCATGACAAACATGTTCTGCACGCCAGTGTTGGGTGCGCCTACCAGCCAGCCCTTCGCGCCTTCAAACTGGATCTGGCAGGTGCATGAGCCGTTGATGCCCATCTTGTGCTCAATGGCGGGGATGCTGAACTTGTTGCGCTCGCCCAAGCTGCCATCGGCGTTCACCAGGTACTTGGGCACCACAAACGTGGACAGACCCTTGACACCAGGAGGGGAGCCTTCGAGGCGCGCCAGAACAAAGTGAACGATGTTGTCGGCCATCGTGTGATCGCCGGAGGTAATGAAGATCTTGCCGCCTTCAATCGAGTAGCTGCCGTCGCCGTTGTCGGTGGCCTTGGTTTTGGCAGCGCCGATATCCGTTCCCGCATGTGCCTCGGTAATGCACATGGTGCCGCTCCACTCACCAGTGGAGAGCTTGGGCAGATAGGTGTTCTTGATCTCTTCGCTGCCGTTGGCGTTGATGGCTTCGAAGCAACCCGTGGTCAGGCCTGGGTACAGGGAAAAGGCGATATTGGCCGAGCACAGCATTTCCTCGACGACCTTGGCCAGCGTGTAGGGCAGGCCCTGTCCTTCGTAATCCGTCGAGTTGCACAGACTCATCCAGCCGGCCTCGGAGTAGAGCTTGTAGGCCTCGGCAAAGCCGTCCGGAACTTTGACTTCGCCGTTGACAACCTCGCAGCCCTGCGCATCACCACTGGCGTTGAGCGGCGCAATCTTGTCTTCGATCAGTTTCGCCGCTTCATCGACGGCGCCTAGCAGGATGTCCGGTGTTGCGTCTTCAAAGGCCGGAATGCTTTCAGACAGGCTGCTCACTTTGAGAACATCGCTCAGAACAAAATTGATCTCGCGGATGGGTGCCTTGTAAGTCGCCATTGAGTTGCTCCGAAATTTCGTCAATCAAAAAATAATGAGTGCGCCCAGATTATTGCGGGCACAGGGATGCGAAGGTTACGTAATGCCGGGGTGCCGGGGCAATGCCAGAACATGTCGCGGCGCATGGGACTTGGCCCAGTTCTTGGGCTGGTCAGGCGCAGCTGCGACCTCGCTCAGCCTGCTTGGCAGACCTCCCAGCAACGATGGGGTGGGGTGCCTCGCTTGAAGTCTTCGTCCAGCGTGGCGGCCGTGATCTCGCTGACTTCCAGGCCTTCGGAAACTGCCGGGTCGAGCTTGAACCGGCGCATGTTGGTTGAAAAATAAAGCACACCGCCCGGTGCGAGCAGTGCCGCGCAATTGCGTATCAGGTCGAGATGGTCGCGCTGGATGTCAAAGACCCCTTCCAGCTTCTTGGAATTGGAGAAGGTGGGGGGATCACAGAAGATCAGATCGAAAGATCGGGTTCCTTCGGCGGCAGCCTGTTCCAGCCAGGTCATGCAGTCGGCCCGAATGAGTTGGTGCGGAGCCTGAGAGGCCGTGGTTGCGGCTGATTTTCCGCGCCAGGGGCTGCTACCGGCGCCGGTCGCCATTGCCGGACGTGCCTGAAAGTCTGCTTCCATGCCGTTGAGCCGCAGATTACGCTCTGCCCAGTGCAGGTAGGTGTTAGATAAATCCACCGAGATGGTTTGCTCGGCGCCACCAACAGCTGCATGTACGCTCGCGGCGCCGGTGTAACAGAACAGATTGAGCATGCGCTTGCCCGCGGCCGCTTTCTGAATCCGCAGCCTGAGCGCGCGATGATCCAGAAACAGGCCGGTATCCAGGTAGTCGTCGAGATTGACCAGCAGGCGCGCGCCGTGTTCTTCGACCTCCATCACCTTGAGGTTCTCGCTCTGCTTTTCGTACTGCGAACTGCCGCGCTGCACGGCGCGCAACTTGAAATGCAGATTTGAAGCTGGCAGCTCGAAGCGTTGTTGCAAAGCACCGAGGGCTTCACGCAGCCGCTTTTCTGCCTTGATCGGGTCGATGGTCTTGGGCGCTGCGTACTCCTGCACATGCAGATGGGTCTGCTGGTCCACGGTCCGGTAGAGATCTGCTGCGAGCGCATATTCAGGCAGATCTGCGTCGTAGATTCGGTAACACGTGGTGCCGCTGCGTCGCGCCCATTTGCCGAGATGCTTGATGTTCTTCGCCAGGCGATTGGCAAAGGGCGCCGCGTCTCCGATATCCACTGCTGCCTTGGGAGCATCGCTTGCTGCCGTCGGTGCGGGAGCAGGCGCATTGATGCCGAACTGGAGCAGTTTGCAGGGCAGGTCGCCGTTGAAAAAGGAATGCATGGCATCGGCGCGCAGGCCGACGCGAGGGGCCAGATCGGCGCGCGAGGTCAACATCGCTGCGCGCCATCCGCCAAAGTGCGTCTTGAGCGTGGTGCCGAGGAGGGAATAGAGCTTGATCACCTCGCCCTCCGCGGCCATGCGTTCACCGTAGGGTGGGTTGCAGACCAGCAGGCCTTCGGCAGCCAGCGGACGGGCATCAACCAGATCACCCTGCTGCCAGTCGATGGCATCGCCCAGCCCCGCGTTGTGCATGCTGCGGCGGGCAAAATTCAGGACGCGACCATCAATATCGCGGCCCATCATGCGCGGTAGATTGGCCAGGCCCTTGTCGCGTCTTGATTGCGCGTCGCGACTGATTTCGCGCCACAGCAGCGGGTCATGCCCGGTCCATGCCTTGAAGGAAAAGTGTTCACGCAGCAGGCCGGGAGCGATGTCGGCGGCCATCCATGCGGCCTCGATCAGGAACGTTCCGGAGCCACACATGGGGTCTACCAGCGCACCACCGCGGGCTGCGATATCCGGCCAGCCCGCCCGGAGCAGGATGGCGCAGGCGAGGTTTTCCTTGAGCGGTGCCTCGCCGGTGCCGCTGCGATAACCGCGCCGATGCAGGCTTTCCCCTGAAAGGTCCAGACTCAGGGTGGCCTCATCGCGTGACAGATGAAGATGGATGCGGATATCCGGGTTCGCCGTATCCACATTGGGCCGCGATCCCGTCTTGTTGCGGAAGCAGTCCGCGACGCCATCCTTGACCTTGAGACCGGCGTAATGAGTGTGATTGACCGCCTGTGAGCGGCCCGCCACCTCAATGGAGAAACTGGCTCCCGGATTCATCAGGCCGGTCCAATCGACCGACAGGGTCCCGTCGTAGAGGTCGTCCGCGCTGCTCAGCGGAAAATTTGTCAGGGGCAGCAGCACGCGACTGGCAAGCCGGGACCAGAGGCAGGCGCGGTAGGCCAGGGCCAGTTCACCTTCGCAGGCGACGCCGCCGTTGCGTTCTTTGGCCGTCAGGGCGCCAAGATTCAGTAATTCGGTCGCCAGCAGGGGCTCGAGGCCGCGCGGGCAGGTCACAAACAGGGAGATGGAAGCGCTCATCCCGACATGATGGCACAGGCCCTGTGGCATAATTTGCGCCCAAAAATTGCCCCCGGACGCAAACTGATGAGCCTGATCGATTTCTTTCTGAGCCCCGCCTACGCACAGGCTGCCCCTGCAGCACCGAGCCCTCTGGTTCAGTTTGCACCGCTGGTGATTCTGATTGTGATCTTCTACTTCATGCTGATCCGTCCTCAGATGAAGCGCAGCAAAGAGCAGCGCCAGATGCTTTCGGCGCTGGCCAAGGGCGACGAGGCGGTCACCAGCGGCGGCATCGCCGGCAAGATCACCCACATCAGCGAAAACTATATTTCGCTTGAAGTGTCCGAAGGTGTCGCCATAAAGGTCCAGAAGTCTTCTGTCAGCTCTGTCTTGCCCAAGGGCACGCTCAAGGCGCTGTGACATTTCTGTCAGGCCCATTGCCTGACAGATCATTGAACAAGAGTTGATTGCGATGCGTCCCTACGCTACTTGGAAGTACGTTGTCCTCGCGCTGGTCCTGGTTTTCAGCACCCTGTATGCGCTCCCCAATATTTTTGGCGAGCAGCCAGCGGTGCAGGTTCAGCGCGATACCGGCGAACCTCTGTCCGAGTCTTTCGGCGGGCAGGTCAGCGACGCGCTGAAGGCCGCCGGGATCGAAAGCGATGGCGGCGGGCTGGAGGACGGACGCTGGGTGGTGCGCCTCGGTTCTGAGGACGATCAGCTCAAGGCTAACGATGTGCTCAAGAGGGAACTGGGCAATCGCTACGTGGTGGCGCTGAACCTGGCACCTCGTACGCCGCAATGGTTGCGTGATCTCGGCGGCAAGCCCATGGCCCTGGGGCTTGATCTGCGTGGTGGCGTGCATTTTCTGTTGCAGGTTGATGTGGCCGAGGTTCGCAGCAAGGCAATCGAGAACTATGTGACGGAAATTCCCTCGCTGCTGCGCAAGGAGAATATTCGCTACACGGGCCGGCGCCAGGACGGCGGTGATGTGGTCCTCGATTTTGCAGACGCGGACAAGTTTGAAGCCGCGCGCAAGGCCATCAGCGACGAGTACCGCGAACTGCAGGTCAATCCGGACCCGGATCAGGCGCTGACACTGCGCGCCAGCATTACCGAGGAAGAGACCAAGCGCATCCAGGACTTTGCGGTACAGCAGAACCTGATCACCCTGCGCAATCGCGTCAATCAACTCGGTGTTGCCGAGCCGGTGGTTCAACGCCAAGGCGCAGAACGCATTGTCGTGCAGCTCCCGGGTGTGCAGGACACCACGCGGGTGAAGGATCTGCTGGGTGCCACCGCAACTCTGGAGTATCGCGCCGTTGCGGAGGACGATGCGGAAATCGCCGCCTCCTCGGGCATCGCGCCGGTCGGGACAGAATTGTTCTATACCCGCGACGGTCGGCGTCCGGTGCTGCTCAAGCGCGAGATCATTGCAGCCGGTTCACAGCTCGTGGACGCGGCGCCAACAGTGGATGAGAACAACATGCCAGCGGTCAGCGTGACGTTGGATGGGGCAGGCGCCAAGCGCATGTTCGAGTTCACGCAGAAGAACGTGGGCAAGCCGATGGCGGTGCTGTTCAAGGAGCGCCAGTACATCACCAACTACAACGCCAAGGGTGAACCGATTCGCGAACATCGCGATGTGCAGGAAGTCATCTCTATTGCCACCGTGCGCGGTGTCTTTGGCAAGCGCTTCCAGACCACGGGCCTTGAAAGCAAGGAAGCCCATGATCTTGCGCTGCTGCTCAAGGCGGGCGCACTGGTTGCGCCGGTAGATATCATCGAAGAGCGTACCGTGGGCCCGTCACTGGGCGCGGATAACATCCGTCAGGGCTGGCAGGCTGCGGTTCTTGGCCTGGCTCTGGTCGCGGTATTCATGGCCTTCTATTACCGCGTCTTTGGCATCTTCGCGATTATGGCGCTGTCGCTGAATCTGTTGATTCTGGTGGCCGGGCTCTCGCTGCTGCAGGCCACGCTGAGCATGCCGGGTATTGCTGGCATCGTGCTCACCATGGGTATTGCAGTAGACGCCAATGTGCTGATCTACGAGCGCATACGTGAAGAACTCAGGGCGGGGCTAAAACCTCATGCCGCCATTGAAGCCGGATACGACCGCGCTTTCCTGACCATCGCCGATGCCAACGTCACGACCCTGGTGGCCACGGTGGTGTTGTTTGCACTGGGTTCAGGGCCGGTGAAGGGCTTTGCCGTGACCCTGACACTGGGCATTCTGGCCTCGCAGTTCACCGCCATTGTCGGCACCCGCGCCTTGGCGCATCTGGTCTTTGCGCGCCGTGCCCGCATGACCGACCTGCCGATCTGGTGAGGACAGGACAATGAAAATCTTCTCGAATGTTCCCAGCATCAACTTCATGGCCCAGCGGCGCACGGGCTTGGTGTTGTCGACCCTTCTTACCATCGGCACGATCCTGCTACTGATCTTTCGCGGCCTGAATTTCGGTATCGACTTCACCGGCGGTGTGCTGGTTGAAGTGCACTATCAGGAAACCGTGGAACTGGACGATGTACGTGAGGCCCTGAGCAAAGGCGGATACGAGCGCGCCGTGGTGCAGTATTTCGGCACCAGCCAGGATGTCCTGATCCGTCTGCCGCCGGCAGAAGACAAGGATCAGGCCAAGGTCAGCACCGTGATCTTGGACGCACTCAATAGTGAAGCCGACGGCATTGATCTGCGTCGCGTCGAGTTCGTGGGCCCGCAGGTGGGCAAGGAACTCACGGAGAAAGGCGGCCTGGCCATGCTGTTTGCCTTCCTCGGCATCATGGCTTACATCGCCTTCCGCTTTGAGTGGAAATTCTCGGTGGGCTGCGTCACTGCGCTGGTTCACGACGTGCTCATGGCCCTGGGTTTTCTGTCTATTTTCCAGGTGGAATTTGATCTGACGACACTGGGCGGCATTCTTGCCCTGATCGGATATTCCAATAACGAGACGGTCGTGATTTATGACCGGGTCCGCGAGAATCTGCTCAACCAGCGCAAGCAGGCGATCGAAGACATCGTGAACCTGTCAATCAACCAGATGCTGCTGCGATCCATCATTACCCACCTCACCACCTTGATGGTGCTCTGCGCTCTGTTCTTCCTGGGCGGCGCGAGCGTGCACAGCTTCGCCGTGGCCATGATTGTCGGCGTGATCGTGGCAACTTACTCATCCATCTATATTTCGACTGGCATGGCCATCGTGCTCGGTGTGACCCGCGAGGATCTGCTGCCACCGAAAGATGAATTGGAGACGGATGTCGTTTAGTGCATCAGTGATAGCGAGTATCGCTTGAGCACCACCCGAGAAAGAACCGGTTATGGCGCCTGATTGGCGCGCGGTCTGGTGCTTGTTTCGCCGGCCCATATCAGCCGGATGGGCTAAGGATCCATGAAAACCTCGCAACAAGTTGTCGGACTATGCGGATGGCTGTGCCTGGCACTGGCAGCGGCGGCGGTGGGCGGCTTTGCATCAGCAAACGCCGGCGCTTTTTATGGCGATCTGATTCGTCCTGACTGGGCGCCGCCTGCCTGGGTATTTGCGCCGGTGTGGTCTGCGCTTTACCTGACAATGGGCTTGGCTTCTTGGCTGGTCTGGAAAGCCAAAGGTTTTTGTGGGGCGCGTAATGCCTTACTAGCTTATGGGGCTCAGCTGATCGCCAACGCACTTTGGACTTGGCTGTTCTTCGTATGGCGTCAGGGCGCCCTGGCCTTTGCAGAAATTCTGCTGCTGTGGATTTTGATCGTGGTCACGATCAAATTGTTCGCGCAAGTTCGTCTGATTGCCGCGATGCTGTTGGTGCCCTATCTGGTGTGGGTGACATTTGCTTCGGTGCTGACGTTCTCAACCTGGAACCTCAACCCGGATTTACTAGGCTAAAAATAGCGTTTTATCAGCGACATCCCGGTCGGGTTGTTGTCGATATTTCTGACTTGGGCATGCCAGGTTCTGTGGTCTTGGGCAGGGAATAGGTAGTGACCAGCGCTTATTCCAGCGCCGCCAGCGCGGCCTCAAAATAATCCAGCATGCGCTGCACATGCGGTACGGTGTCGCGACAGGCAATGATGCCGATGTCCAGATTGTCGCGATAACTCTGCACGGTGATGTTCACCGGATAGCCGTGCCACACCAGCGATACCGGATAGTTGGCCAGCATTTCGGCGCCGCCGATAAACAGCGTCTCACGCGGCCCGGGCACGTTGGAGATCACCAGGTTGAACAGCGGACCGACGCGTCCCGAAAGCCCGGTAACCTGGCCGATGGAAAGCGGCAGGTTGGTCAACAGGGTCAAGACATTGATCTCTGCCTTCTTCATGCCGCCGAGCCGCGTTTTTACGGCATTCATGGAATCCTGGATCGCGCGAAGACGCGCGATCGGGTCTTCGATGTGCGTTGCCAGACTCACCTGTACCGCGGTGATGGCATTGCCACCTTCATCGGCTTGTTCTGCGGTGCGCAGGGCAACAGGTACCTGCGCTACCAGAGGTTGCTCAGGCAGGGCATCCTGAGACTGAAGATACTGGCGCAGTGCGCCAGCGCACATGCTCAGAAAAATATCGTTGACGGTGCCGCCTTGCTTCTTGGCCGCATTGCGCACGCGTTTCAGGTCCCATGATTGCGCTGCAAAGCGTCGTGCACCAGTGACGCGCCGCGAGAACACACTTTTCGGTGCGCGATAGATGGTCTTGGCATTGCCGTCGCGGGGGAGTGCCAGCATCTTGCGCAACTGACCGGCGCCACCCCTGAAGCTCTTCAGGGACTCCAGTGCAGACGCCTTGATTCTGGGGCCTTTGGGCGGTTTGCTGATCCGTTCATCCCATTCTGCAGACCACGGCGGCGGAATATTCTCGTCGGCTGAGCGCGCCGTGCGCGAGGCCATCAGGCGTGTTGCGGCAACACCGTCCACCATCGAGTGATGCAGCTTGGTGTAAATGGCAAAACGATCACCCTCAACGCCTTCGATGATGTAGCTCTCCCAGAGAGGCCGACTGCGATCCAGACGCTGTGCATGAAGGCGCGAGACCAGTGCAAGCAATTCGCGCACGCGACCGGGTCTGGGCAACGCTGCGTGACGCACGTGATATTCCAGATCGAGTTGCTTGTCTTCGACCCAGGCGGCATCAAGGCTGCCGGGGAGTCGTGATCGCAGCTTCTGATTGAAAGGCCGACCCACTTTCTCGACATTCAGGAAGCTGGCGTAGAGCTTTTCCAGATAATCGTCTGGTGCATTCTTCGGCATCGCGAATAACTGCAGGCCGGCGACATGCATGGGCGTTTGACGGGTTTCCATCGTCAGCCAGCCAGCGTCGAGTATCGAAAGTTTCTTGGCCATGATGATGCTCTCCTCAGGTGCCGTCGCGAATCGGGCGGTCGGCTAACACCATTGCCACTTTACGGCGATAACGCAAACCCCACGCCAATTCTTGTGACCGAATCGTTGTAGTCGGTCAGGCTCTCGCCGTAGCCATGCCAGAGGTAGACATTCCAGAACAGGTCGCCATCGCCGAGGCGGTCGAGGTGCTCGATGCGCAAGGCGCCGTAGCCCGTCGCAGGGTTGTAGCGAAACATGGCGTTGAGGCGTCGGTCTCGGTTGATCTGCCTGAACAGATGGATCTCGCCGTAACCGAGGTAGCGGTCGATATCCGGGTTGTCGTCGCCGCCTGGATCGTTCTCGTCCTTTTTGTCGTCTTCGGGCAGGCGATACCAGAACTTGGCCTGAAGCGCGGTGCCGCCGCGTTCGATAAAGGGGGCGATATAGAGCCGGTCCCAGGAGCGCGATTCGGGAATATCCTGCCCGTTGGATTCGTGCTCATAGCCGCCATCAAGACCCCAGTTCAGTTCCTGCGTGGCGGACTTGGGAATCCAGCGGTAAAACACCTCGGGATTGAAGACGGTTTCGCGGAACGGCCGCGAGCGCTCCGCGTCATACAGCGACCAGAACGAGCGCTGCGAATAGGCAAAATAGAGCGGCGGACCCAGTGGCCGAAGCTTGGCGCTGACAGCAAAAAGCACCTCGGTCTGAGATGACTCGTAGTCCCGCGAATAGCTGTAAGGCAGGATGAAGATCGGTTTGTGCCAGTCCACGTCGCAGGGCTGGCCAAAGCGCCGCGGGGTCTGTGCCTGATCTTCGCGCGTGAGATGGCGCAGCCAGCCATCTGAGCGGTCCGTACCATCGTTACAGTGGCGCAGGCGCTGCATCAGAGTGGGGGGCGCAAGTTCTTCTTCCGGGGTATCCGGATTGATCTGCTTGCTCAATTTGAGCTTGGCAGTGTTTTCGGACGATTCCGCCTGCGCAAGTCCCACACACAGAAGCAGCAGGCAAGCCAGGGAGCGACGGTCAGGCCAGGGCATCGACATAAGGTTTCATGACGCGCTCAACCCGGCACAGGCGAGCATATTTCCAGAGTTTCTTGTGGTCGACCCGTCCCGACGCCAGTGCTGAGCGCAGGGCATCCACCGCAATGTGCGGCCCAATCTTGTTGCGAAATTTGAACAGGTCGGTAAGCGTTTTTTCCAGCGCATAAATCTGTACCTCAACGCCTTCGAGCCGATGAATTTCCACACCTTCGGTGAACGCCGTACCGCCTAGGCGGGCAACCCGCAGCTTGGGGTAATCCAGACGCGGCTTTGCTGCACGTCGCTCAATGGCAATGTCCACGGCATCACGGGGAACATTCCCCAGCTTATGGAAGGCCAGCGCCGAGCGTAGACAAATGACCCCGTTGGGAACCGCGCGCCCGACCACGGCCAGGTCCAGCCGCGGGTTGACCTCCTTCTGGGAGACCACATAGCTGCCCCGGCCGATTTTCTTGATCACGCCCTTGTCGCAGGCGCGCCTCAGGTATTCGGCCTGAATTCCTTCGGCTGCCAGATCCTTCGGGCGTAGAACGCCAAGCTGGCCAGCCAGCTCGACAATACGTTCGGATTTGCTCGGCTCGTCTGCGTGCGTGTGCAAGAGCGTGAAAGTATAAAAAGAAGTGCAAAGACTTCAGCACAATCTAGAAAGTGATGCAAGATAATTCTGTAAGCAATTAATAAATAATGGAATATAGATTATTATCTGATCGCGTTAAGGCCGCTTCTGAGCCATCAGGGTGGTCAGGCGGGGCCAGCGGTCGTGCGCTTCTGTTCCTGTCGGTGCACGATGGGCCCATCCTTTGCTTAAGCCGATAGACACCCAACCCAATAATAGAAAACCACTAAGCCATGCTTCCCCCGATTGCCTTGTTTCTTGCTGCGGCCGTCATTTTCGTGCCGCTGTTCAAGCGCTTCGGACTGGGCGCAGTGCTGGGCTATCTGGCGGCGGGCCTGGTGATCGGCCCCGGTGGGCTGGGTCTGGTTGGCGACGTGCAGGAAGTGCTGCACGTATCAGAGCTGGGCGTGGTCATGCTGCTGTTCATCATCGGCCTGGAGTTACAGCCCAGACGACTTTGGCGCCTGCGCGCGCAAGTGCTGGGCACTGGTGGCCTGCAGGTCCTGCTGACAACGCTGGTACTGGGCGGTATTGCCTACTATCTGGGCCTGAACCCTGTGACTGCATTGGTGGTGGGCTTTGGTCTGGCGATGTCGTCGACCGCAATGGTTTTGCAGATGCTCAACGAGCGCAAGGAAATGCCGCAGCCTCACGGACGATCGGCGTTTTCAATTCTGCTGTTCCAGGACATCAGCATCATTCCTTTCCTGGCGTTGGTGCCGCTGCTTGCGGTGCACCCGACGACCGGCGCGAGTGGCGGCTGGCAGCCGATTGCAATTGCGCTGGCAGCAATCGGCCTGATCGTTGTGGGCGGCCGTTATGCCCTACGGCCGTTTTTTAGAATCATCGCTGCTGCCGAACTTCCGGAGGTCTTTACCGCGGCAGCCTTGCTTATTGTGGTGGGCGCTGCCTTGTTGATGGAAAGCGTGGGGCTTTCCATGTCGCTTGGCGCATTCCTGGCTGGCGTGCTGCTGGCGGGCTCGGAATACCGCCACGAACTGCAGGCGGAGATCGAGCCTTTCAAGGGGCTTCTGCTCGGGCTGTTTTTCATAGCTGTGGGCATGAGCGCCGACACAGCGCTGGTACTGCGCGAACCCTTTCTGGTAGCCGAACTGGCCATTGGCCTGCTGGTGATAAAGGCCGTGATCTTGTTCGTGGTGGGCAAGATCGTGGGACTGCGCACCGACTACGCCAAACGTCTGGCGATCCTCGCAGCCCAGGGCGGCGAATTTGCATTCGTGTTGTTCGGCGTGGCCAATACCGCGGGCATTCTGGAAGCCGAAATACAGGGTTTGCTGGTTCTGGCAGTCACCGTTTCCATGATCCTCACGCCGCCGCTGTATGCCCTGATTGGTCGCGTGCGGCCGGAGGCGGATCAGCCGCCCTATGACGAGATCGTCGTTCCGGAAACCCCGGTCGTAATTGCCGGCTTCGGCCCTTTTGGTCAGATCATTGGCCGCGTGCTGCGCTTGCGGCAAATCCCCTACACCGTGCTTGAGCGCGACTGGCAGCAGGTGGACTTCGTACGCCAGTTCGGAAACCCTGTGTTCTACAGCGACGCAACCCGACTCGAAGTGCTGCGCGCCGCCCACGTGCATCAGGCCAAGCTGTTCATTGTGTCAGTGGCAGAACCGGAATCAGCGAGCCTGCGTATTGCAGAAACCGTTCGCCGGCATTTCCCCAAGGTGCGGGTGTTTGCGGTCGCCAGAACGCGTGAACATGCCATGCAATTGATGGATCTAGGTGTGCACAAGGTGATTCGAAGAGCCTATTTTTCCAGTCTGGAGATGACGCGATGGACGCTCGAAGAACTGGGCGAAGACCGTGAAACTGCCAAGGACGTGGTGAATCGCTTTCGACGGTTTGATCAGAAAAATCTTTTGCAGCAGCAGGCTATTCATCACGACGAGACCAAGATGGTGCAGTCGGCGCGAGATGCCGCGCGAGACCTTGAGCGGCTGTTCGAGCTTGATTCGGAGTCTTCGAAAAAGGAAGCCAGCGCGCGCAATAAAAAGAAGCAGAGCGCAGAGGCGGAACATGACAGCGACCACAGGAATTCGATCTAGTCTCTGCCGCGGCTGACGCCGTTGCAGCGGCGAGGGTCGAACGCGGTCACCGCTGGAGATGGGCTCGTTCTACAATCCCGGAATGTTCGACGTCTCGCTCCATACCTTGGTGTCCTTGATCGCCTTAGGTATGGCTCTGGCCTTTCTGGTTCCCGACGCGCGTTCCCGTACCTCGCAGGCTCTGTCGGTTTCATTGGCCGCCACCGGCATCGGCATTTTTCTCAATGTTTCTTTGATTGACCCAGCTGCGCCGCCGTCATGGTCGGGATGGCTGGCTCTGCCAGAAGCCATCGCGCTGGGCGCCATGCTGGAATGGTTGCTTCGCGTGCGTCAGACCATTCCCGCCAGTAGCGGCATGAATACCCGTTTTGGGGATCGCATGCTGCGCTGTGGGCAGGGTGCGGCGCTGTCCTACGCCTTGTTCTCCATTCTCGCTCCCGAGCTGCGCATCAACTATTTCATGCATGCCGGGTTCAACCCTGAGATCTGGCGGGACTGGCGCTTCTGGCTATTTGCACTGCCGGTCGACTTCAGTGCGCTGGCCGGTTTTGTTGCCATTCTGCTCCTGCTCAATCGCAAGCCGGACCGGGTCGAACGTATGCGCGTCCTGGCCATGGCCGGCGCTGTTCCTTTTTTTCTGGCCGCGTTTGTTCTGCCCTTGGAACTGGGGGCGCTGAGCTGCGTGATCGGCGAGATCATCTTGCTCGTGGGTTCGGTCAACTACTACATGCAGCAGGGTCAGCGCGGTCAGTTCATGGCGCGCTTTCTGTCGCCTGATGTCGCGCGGCTGGTGGGCGAGCACGGATTGTCGCGAGCCATGCAGGAAGATCAGATCACCATCACGGTGGTGTGCAGTGATTTGCGCGGCTTTACGCCGTTCGCGGCAGATGCGCCGTCGGCGCAGGTTCTTCGCGTGCTGCGCGAATACTACGATGCGGTTGGCGTCGTGGTTGCAGAGGTTGGAGGCACTATCAAGGACTATGCGGGCGACGGCATTCTGATTCTGGTTGGTGCGCCGATTGCGATGACTGACCACGCACAGCGCGGAGTCCTTCTCTCGCAACGCATACGCGATGTCTGCATGGACTTATCTCGAAAATGGCAGTCCGAGGGATGGACGCTGGGCATTGGCGTGGGCGTTGCAAGCGGCAGCGTGACGGTGGGTGTCATCGGGTCCACGTCGCTGGAGTACACCGCGGTGGGTTCGGCCGTGAACCTGGCATCGCGGCTTTGCGAACAGGCCGGCGACGGCGAGATACTGATTGATGCACGCACACGCGAGATGCTGCCGGACCAGCGCTTTGAGGCACGTGCGCCGTTACAGGTCAAAGGATTCTCTGAACCCGTTGATCTGTTCGCAGCCAGTACATGATGCTGTTTGATATTCCGCCCGAGTGGCTGCCCATTCAGCTGGTAGCGCTGGTCAGCCTTGGCATGGGAGCGGCGTTCATTGCGGCGGATTTCAGCTCGCCAACCAGTCGCGCCTTGTCATTGGCATTTGTCGCATTCGGCATTGCCATCGGACTGAGCTATCCCCTCACCGGAGGCCAGGGCGAGATCAGCCTCGCGGGACGCTGGCTGGCTATTTCGGATGGCGTGGCACTGATCGCATCGCTTGAATGGGTGCTTAGGGTGCGGCGCACGATTGACGTGGAGCACCTGCACGTCGGCGTCAGTGATGTGCTGCTGAGACTCGGGCAGGTCGCGGGCGCATTTTTTGGCGCAGCGGGGATCTACGCCCCGGAGCTCAGGCGCGACCAGTTTCTGGGCGCGGCGGAGAACACGCACTTTGTGATGCAGGCAGGTTTCTGGATTTTTGCGCTGCCGTTGTTGTTCGCTATCTTTGCCGGCGCCGTTGCCAGTTTTCTGTTGCTGCTGGCCCGACCTGATCGATCCGAGCGCATTCGCATCATTGGCGCCATCATCGGGTTTCCGCTGATCGTGTCCGGCCTGCTGGTGCCCGCCAATGCAGGTACGGTCCTGATCATCATTGGTCTGATGATTTTTCTGGTTGGGGCCATGCAGTACGTGGTCGTGCAGGGTCAGCGCGGACAGTTCCTTGCACGCTTCATGTCTCCGCAGGTGGAGAAGCTTGTTCGAGTGCGTGGTTTCAAGCACGCCGTGCAACATCGCAATCTGGAGATCACCGTGGTCAGCAGTGATCTGAGAGGCTTCACTGCGTTTGCACAGGCCCATCCATCGTCGAGTGTCATCAAGACACTGCGGGAATACTACGACGCGGTCGGGCAGGTGGTGATCGAATATGGCGCCACCATCAAGGACTATGCAGGCGACGGCATTCTGATCCTCGTGGGAGCGCCGCTGCCGGTTGATCAGCACGCATCGCGCGGGCTGGAGATGGCGGAAAAAATCCGTGAGGTCAGTGTGGAGGTGACCCGGCGTTGGAGTACCGAAGCCTATCCCCTGGGCGTGGGAATCGGAGTGGCCACGGGTCTGGTCACGGTGGGTATCATTGGATCAGCTTCCCGCTGGGAGTACACCGCTGTCGGCCCCGCCGTTAACCTGGCCAGCCGGCTATGCGAGCGCGCGCAGCATCGCGAAATTCTCGTCGATTCTCGAACGGTCGAGATGGCGCCGCTGGCCCGGGTAGAGAGAAAGCAGCCCCTCAACATTAAGGGTTTCTCGGATCCGGTTGATCTTTATATGTTGTCCAGCGCGGGTCCCGAAGCCTGGAAGAAGCTGGTGTCTATTGCGTGAACCGCGGGATTCTCTGCTGAGGACGTTGGCTGTGGCAGCCAAATAAATGACGCGGCGGCGTTATTGATGGGGGACAATGCGGCCCCTCCTGATCTTCCCCGTGCTGCAAATGACTGAATTCGGCGAGATTCGCCTCAAACCCAACGCCGAACGTCGCATCCGTGTTGGCCATAGCTGGATCTACAGCAACGAGATTGATACCGCGCGCACGGCCCTCAAGGCGATGGCACCGGGGCAGCTCGCAAATGTGGTGGATGCTCGCGGTAAGGCCGTGGGCACCGCATACGCCCACCCCAATTCGCTGATTGCAGCGCGCTTGCTGAGTCGCAAGCCGGATGCGGTTCCGGATGCAGACTGGTTCGGGCGGCGCCTGCAGCGTGCGCTGAGCCTGCGCGAGGCGCTGTATCCCACACCGCATTACCGGCTGGTATACGGCGAGTCCGATGGCCTGCCCGGACTGGTGGTGGATCGATTTGATGACGTGCTGGTCCTCCAGATATCCACTGCGGGGATGGAAAACCTCAAGCCCGTGATCATCGAAGCGCTGCAACAGTTGCTCAAGCCGCGAGGCATGCTGCTGCGCAACGACAGTGGTGCGCGTGATATGGAAGCCCTGCCCAAGGGCATTGAAGTGATTGGCAATCCGGGTGAGACCTGCGAAGTGATGGAATCTGGCGTGCGCTTTCAGGCCGAGATTCAGAGCGGCCAGAAAACCGGCTGGTTCTATGACCAGCGCGATAACCGCGACCGGCTCGCGCGATACGTTCCCGGCAAGCGCGTGCTTGACGTATTCAGCTACGCCGGAGCTTGGGCGGTGCGCTCGCTTGCATCGGGTGCAGCGTCAGCCGCGTGTGTGGACAGTTCCCAGCCTGCGCTGGATTCGGCGCAGGCCAATGCTGCGGCCAACGGCGTCGAAGTGGAGGTCGTGCGTGGTTCGGCGCTGGATGTGCTCAAGCAGATGCGTACCGATGCCCGATCTTTTGATGTCGTGATCGTTGATCCGCCTGCGCTGATCAAACGGCGCAAGGATCACACGGCGGGTCTCGAGCACTACGCCAGTCTCAATCGGGCCGCCATGGCGCTGCTGACGCCCGGAGGCACTCTGATCAGCTGTTCCTGCTCGTTTCATCTGGCCGAAGAAGACCTGCTGCGCGTGCTGTTGCGGGAAGCACGGGCGCAGAACCGGCAGTTGCAGGTGCTTGAACGCGGCGGGCAGGGGCCTGATCATCCGGTGCATCCGGCCATCACGGAAACCCGCTACCTGAAGGCCTTTTACTGCCGATTAAGCTGATCCCATGCTGGTACATCCCAATTTTGACCCGATTGCCCTCGATCTGGGCCTGTTTCAGGTTCACTGGTATGGGCTTTGTTACCTCGTCGCCTTCTACGGCTGCTGGTGGATTGCCGTCCAGCGCGGCAAGGCCCCGCATATGCCGTTCACGGCGCAGGCCGTTTCGGATCTGCTGTTCTTTGTGGCGATGGGCGTCATCCTGGGCGGCCGGGTGGGTTACACGCTGTTCTACAACTTGCCGGTATTTCTCGAAGACCCGGTGGAAATCTTCCGGATCTGGAACGGTGGCATGTCCTTCCATGGCGGCTTGCTTGGCGTAATTGCCGGGGTTTGGTTGTTTGCCCGAACGCGCAAGCTCACTTTCTTCTATGTGATGGATTTTGTGGCGATTTCTGTGCCCTTTGGCCTTTTAATGGGGCGCATTGGCAATTTCATCAACGCCGAACTCTGGGGCGGGCCGTCCTCGCTGCCATGGGCCATGGTCTTCCCCAATGACCCTTCGCAGTTGCCGCGTCACCCGAGCATGCTCTACGAGGCCTTTCTGGAAGGTGTGGTGCTGTTGGCTGCCATGTGGTGGTTCAGCTCAAAGCCGCGGCCGCAGATGTCCATCTGCGGGCTGTTCCTGGTGCTGTACGGCGTATTCCGCTCCATGGTGGAGTTTGTTCGCATCCCCGATGCGCACATTGGTTATCTCGCCTGGGGCTGGCTGACCATGGGGCAGGTGCTGTGCATCCCGATGTTGCTGACCGGCGCCCTGTTGATCACGCTGGCTTACCGCAAGCAGCCCGCCTGATATTCACCGAGCGAGCGCCCTATCTCGCCCGACCATGACGTGCTGACATTGAGTCGAATGAGCTTCCGGTGCCGGTAAGCACTGGCGCGTCGTCGTCGATATACGATTTCTCCGGGGCAGTGCAGCAGCCGGGCTTAATTGCCGCAGTGCGTCATAGCCCGCTAGACTAGCGTGCTGTGCGAGGCCGTTTGAACGGACCTCGCTATTTTTCCCTTTGAAATCAGCAGGAAGATTCCCCATGGCGGTAGAACGCACGCTTTCAATCATCAAACCCGACGCAGTTGCCAAGAATGTGATCGGTCAAATCTATTCACGCTTCGAAAATGCCGGTCTCAAGATCGTTGCCGCGCGCATGCATCACCTGACCGAATCGGAAGCCGGTGGCTTCTACGAAGTACATCGCGAGCGTCCGTTCTTCAAAGACCTGGTGAGCTTCATGACCAGCGGCCCGGTCATCATCCAGGTTCTGGAAGGTGAAGATGCGGTTGCCAAGCACCGTGAGATCATGGGCGCGACCAATCCAAAGGACGCCGCTGCCGGAACGATCCGTGCCGACTTTGCCGCCTCCATCGACGAGAACGCCGTGCATGGTTCAGACAGCGCCGAGAACGCCGCCGTCGAGATCAAGTATTTCTTCCGCGCGACCGAGGTGTGTGCTCGCACGCGATAAGCGGGCAACAGCATGATGAACTCGCAGCCGCCAGATTCAGAAGTGACGCCACCGGTGGATGCTGGGGCGGGCGCGGCTGCGGGTTCACGTATCAATCTGTTCGGCATGGATCGAGAGCGACTGCGATCAGAATTTGAATCCATCGGCCAGAAACCCTGGCGGGCGGATCAGATCATGCAATGGATTTACCGTCGCGGCGTGGACGACTTCGACGGCATGAGCAATCTGTCCAAGGATTTCCGGACGCGTCTTCGTAACGATTTCGTCGTCCAGCCACCCGAGCTTCTGGGAGAGCAGGTTTCTGCCGACGGAACGCGCAAGTGGATCCTCAAGGTGGGCGGTGGTCAGGCCATAGAAACGGTGTTCATCCCGGAGAAGGATCGCGGCACCTTGTGCATATCCTCGCAGGTGGGATGCGCAATGGACTGTGCGTTCTGCTCAACCGGGCAGCAGGGTCTCAATCGCAATCTGAGCACCGCTGAAATCGTGGCCCAGGTCTGGTTTGCAGCCAAGACGCTCGGCGGCAATTTTCAGACCGAACGTGTGATCTCCAATGTGGTCTTTATGGGCATGGGCGAGCCTCTTGCCAATTACAACGCGGTACTGCCTGCAATCCACATTCTGCAGGATGATCACGGCTTCGGCCTGTCCAAGCGCCGCGTCACCGTATCCACCTCGGGTCTGGTGCCGTTCATTGATCGCCTGCGCGCCGACGCGGACACGGCCATGGCAGTATCGCTGCATGCGCCCAATGATGAGCTGCGCAATGAGTTGGTGCCCATCAATCGGAAGTATCCGCTGGCAGAGCTGATGGAGGCTTGCCGGCGTTACACCTCGGGCCGTGACCACAAGATGCATCTGGTCTATGAGTACGTGATGCTCGATGGCGTCAATGACTCGCCTGCGCTGGCACGCGACCTCGCTCGCTTGCTCCAGGACATGCCGGCGAAGGTCAATCTGATTCCATTCAATCCGTATCCGGAGACTCGGTTCAAGCGCTCGAAGCGCGAAGCCATCGAGAAATTCTCCGGCATTTTGCGATCAAGGAACATTCTCTCTACGACGCGCAAGACGCGTGGTGATGATATTGACGCGGCTTGCGGCCAGCTCGTTGGCAAAGTCCTCAACAAGCAGAAGAGAAGGCTTTCTGACTTTCCAGTGAGGGTGGCGTGAAGCGGCACCTGTTGATGCTCGTACTGACCGTATGGGGCAGTAGCTGGATGACGGCTTGCGTGACCGATTCAAGCAGCTCCTCGCAACAGGCGGTGACCGCCAGCGAGCGGGTAGAGCCTGACCTTGATGAAGCTGCCCGCATCAATACGGAACTGGGCATGAACTACGCGCGCGCCGGCAATCTTGAATTGGCGCTCGACAAATTCAAGCGTGCCCTGAGTCAGAATGAATCCTATGCGCCAGCGCACCAGGGCATTGCCTATATATATGTCCTGCAGAAGGACCCGCAACGCGCCGAAGAACACTATCGGCGTGCGCTCAAGCTGTCACCGCGTAATGCGCCCGCCAGCAGCAACTACGGCATTTTCCTGTGCGGCCAGGAACGCTATGAGGAAGCCGAGCGACACTTTCTCAAGGCCGCAGAGAACCGTGACTATCGCCAGCGGCACACCGCTTACGTCAACGCCGGTGTCTGCGCCCGACGCATTCCCGATCTGGACAAGGCTGAACGCTTTTTCCTGCTGGCGTTGGATCTGTCTCCGCGCTTTCCGGAGGCGCTGCAGCAGATGGCGGGCCTTTACCTGGAGCGCAGGGATTACGCACAGTCCAAGGTGTTTCTGAAACGATACGAGCAAGTGGGGCCGCCGACGCCCGCCACCTTGTGGATCGGTGCCAAGGTCGAGTTTGCATTGGGTGATGAGGTTCAGGCCGCCCAGTACGCCCGCCGCTTGCGTGACCAGTTTCCGGACTCGAAAGAGAGTCTCAGTTTCACCAACCCATATCCCTCATGAACGACGATCAATCCATACCGCCCGCACCTCAGTCGGAAGCGTCGATTTCCAGCCCGGGAAGGGCCATCCGCGAAGCGCGCGAGCGTGCCGGAATGTCCATAGACGAACTGGGTTCACGCACAAGACTTTCGCGGCCCACGCTGGAAGCCATGGAAACGGACGCCTTTGAAAGGTTGCTCGAACCGGTTTACGTGCGTGGCTACTACCGCAAGTGCGCGCGCATTCTCGAAATTCCAGAAGAGCCTTTGATTGACGCTTACGAGGCGCTGTACACGCCGCCGCCCAAAGTGGTTCCGGCACGTCTGCGTCTGGCGCCCAGTGGCGATCTGAATGCGAGCCCGCGTTCGGGCAGCAAGCTTCTTGTCATCGTGCCCATATTGGCCGCGGTCCTGCTCGGAGTATTCTGGTTGATGCGCCAGGCGCCGACGCAGAGTGGTCTGGGTCAGTCGGTCACCCTGATCGATCCGGAGAATTCGAGTGTTGTCATCTCGGACGCCATGCCGCCGATTGATGATGTGCCGGAAGTGACAGAGAGCGTTGAAAGCATTGACCAGACGGTTGCCGACAGTGCGGCTGCGGTCAGCCCGCCACCGGCCGTAGAGGCCGCGCCGGTCGGTACCGCGCTGCAACTCGAATTCAAGGAACTCTCCTGGGCACGCATCGAAGACGCCAGCGGCAAGAACCTCCTGTCTGGCGTGATTTCAGCGGGTGAGACGCGCACGCTCGATGGCAAGCCGCCGTATGCCGTATTTCTCGGCAATGCGCCGGGAGTGAAAGTGCAGTTCGGTGGCATCGACATCGATGTGACGCCGCATACAAAAGCAAATTCAACGGCGCGATTCAGCGTGCCGGCAGCGGGCTGAGCGCGAGCACGGCATGGTCATGAAGGCGCAACATCAGATCACGCGACGTGTGTCGCGCCAGATCAAGGTGGGCCGCGTCGCTGTGGGTGGTGATGCGCCGGTGTCGGTGCAGACCATGACCAATACCGACACCGAAAATGTCGATGCAACCGTCGCGCAGATTCAGGCGGCGATGAAGGCTGGCGCAGACATGGTTCGCGTCTCGACGCCGACCATCGCTGCAGCCGAAGCCTTTGGTGAGATCAAGAAGCGGGTGGGCTATGTTCCGCTGATCGCTGATATTCATTTCAATTACCGTTGCGCGCTCAAGGCCGCAGAGATGGGCGCGGATTGCCTGCGCATCAATCCGGGCAATATCGGCGGTGATCACAAGGTCGCAGAAGTTATTGCCTGTGCGCGGCATCACGGCGTGCCGATTCGCATCGGCGTCAATGCAGGTTCGCTGGAAGCCGATCTGCAGAAAAAGTACGGCGAACCCAATGCCGATGCATTGGTGGATTCTGCCCTGCGCCACATCGAGATTCTGAAGAAGCACAATTTCGAGGACTTCAAGGTATCTCTCAAGGCCAGCGAAATCTTCATGACGGTGGCCGCTTACCGAAAGCTGGCAACGCTGATCGATCAGCCCCTGCACCTGGGCATCACCGAGGCCGGTGGTCTGCGGGCAGGCAGCGTGAAATCTTCGATTGGCCTGGGCATGTTGCTGGCCGACGGTATCGGCGACACCATCCGCATCTCGCTCGCCGCTGATCCGATCGAGGAAGTCAAAGTTGGCTGGGATATTCTCAAGTCGCTCCACATCCGCTCGCGCGGCGTGAATCTCGTGGCCTGCCCCAGCTGCTCGCGACAGAATTTTGATGTGATCGGCGTGGTCAACGAACTCGAATCGCGATTTGAGGGCATCGAGCAGCCCATCAATCTCGCCGTGATCGGTTGCGTGGTCAATGGCCCGGGTGAGTCGCGTGAGGCCGCCATCGGCGTGGCCGGCGGTTATCCCAATTCAATTTACGTAGACGGCAAGATTGCGTACAAGGCGCACAATGACCAATTGGTCGACACCCTTGAGCGTCTGGTTCGAGAGCGCCTCGCGGCGGGCAAGCCCACGTGAAGATTCGATCCATTCGCGGCTTCAACGACATCCTGCCGGCAGACTCGGCGCTGTGGCAGCACCTGTTCGACACGGCGCGGCAGATGTTCGAGGCCTATGCCTACCGCGAAATCCGCGTGCCGGTGGTTGAGGCCACGGCGCTGTTCAAGCGCGCGGTCGGCGAAGTGACGGACGTGGTCGAGAAGGAAATGTATGCCTTTGAGGACCGCGGTGGTGAATCCATCGCGCTGCGGCCGGAATTCACAGCAGGCATTGTGCGGGCAGGAATTCAGAACGGCCTGTTCCACAACCAGCAACAGCGCGTCTGGAGTGCCGGGCCGGTTTTTCGGTATGAGCGCCCGCAGGCAGGGCGCTATCGTCAGTTTCACCAGCTCGATGTCGAGGCTTACGGTGTGCCCGGACCGGATGTGGACGTGGAACTCATCGCGCTTTCCTCACGGCTGTGGAAAGCGCTGGGTTTCAAGGGGCTTCGCCTTGAAATCAATTCACTGGGCGGGCCCGACACGCGGCAGCGATATCGCGAGGCCCTGATCGGGTTTCTGGAAAAACATGAAGCCGAGCTCGATGAGGACTCTCGTCGACGTCTGCACTCCAATCCCCTGCGCGTACTCGACTCCAAGGTTCCAGCGACCCGGACTATCGTGCAGGACGCGCCTAGCATCATCGATTATCTGGATCCGGAATCTGCAGCCCATCTCGATGGCATGCGGCAGGGCCTGGATGATCTGAATATCGATTACGTGCTCAACCCGCGCCTGGTTCGCGGACTCGATTACTACACCTGTGGTGTGTTCGAGTGGATTACCCAGGATCTGGGTGCGCAGGGCACGATTTGCGCCGGCGGTCGCTACGATCTGCTGGTGGAGCAGCTTGGCGGCTCTCCAACTCCGGCGGCGGGATGGGCTTGCGGTGTTGAGCGCTTGATCCTGCTGTTGCAGAAGCAGAAGCTGGCCTCGGATTCAGCTGCTTGCGACGTCTACGTCTGCGGATTTGGCGAATCGGGCCGGCGGCGCGCACAGATTCTGGCGGAGGAAGTGCGCGACTGGCTTGGCCCGACACGACGCGTCGCACTCAATGTGGGCGGCGGCAAACCTGGCGCGCAGATCAAGCGTGCAGACAAGTCGGGCGCCCAGCTTGCACTGGTGGTTGGCGACGACGAAGTCACGGCTGGCACAGTTCAAGTAAAATTTCTCAGGCAGGACCGCCCGCAGACGGTTCTGGACCCATCCACACTTGCGCAGGAACTGGCGAACATCTTTGCCGGTCATACCCCTTCTACGCAGTAATCAGCACGGCAACGCATACGCATGGCAACGCATTTAGACGACGAAGAAGAACTCCAGAAAATCAAGACCTGGTGGAAGGAGAACTGGCTGGCACTCGTGGGTGGTCTGGTGATCGGTTTTGGCGCCATCGGTGGCTGGGAAGGCTACAAGAACTGGAAGAACGCGCGCGCTGAGGCGGCTTCGCAGCTCTATGTCGATCTGTCTGTCCATCTGCGCAGTGGCGAGATGGAGCAGAGCGAAGCCATCGTCTCCACGCTGAAGGCCGAGTATTCCGGAACACCTTACGCCGCCGCGGGTGCGCTGGCTCTGGCCGGCGCACAGGTGGAAGCTGCCAATCTCGATCAGGCCGTTTCCAGTCTGGGCTGGGTCATCGACAACGCCGACGATGATGGAATGGTTGAAGCGGCCCGTCTGCGCAAGGCCCGTTTGCTGTTTGCCCAGCAAAAGCATGATGAAGCTCTGGGCCTGCTCAAATCTGGCGCCAATGGATTTGCCAGCCTGTACAGCGAGCTTCGCGGCGACATCCAGTTGGCCAAGGGCGAGCGCGACGCCGCACGCACCGCTTATGAAGAGGCGCTGAGTCAGGCCGAAGTGGATGCGCGCAACCGCAACCTGTTGCAGCAGAAGCTGGATGATCTCGCGGTAGGTGCCGCCTCATGAATAAGCTGAACTCGATAAAACTCGGACTTCTTTTCGCTGCGGCGCTGGGCATCGCTGCCTGTGGCGGCAAGGAAAGCGTCCGGGAACCCGCAGAGTTGGTGGATATCGAAAATCCGCGAATCAAGCCGAAGCGCGTCTGGGGCGCCAGCGCAGGTGATGGCAGTGACGGAAAAATTTCAGGCTTGCGACTGCGTCTAGAGAGCGATGCGCTCTATGCCGCAGACGTGGATGGCCATGTCTATGCCTATGCGCAGGACAGCGGAAAGCGGCTGTGGCGCGTGGATACGGACTCCCGTGTCATTTCCGGGCCTACGGTTTCAGGCGACACTATTTATGTCGGCACGCTCGATGCCGAAGTCATTGCGCTCAAGCGTGCTGATGGCAGCGAAAAATGGCGCAAGAAAATGTCCAGCGAAGTGCTGGGGCCACCCGCTTCTGAAGGCGGCATCGTGGTCGCACGCACCGTCGACGGGCGCGTGTATGGGCTGAGCACCTCCGGCGGCGAACGCATCTGGAGCTTTGACCGGCTGGTGCCTTCATTGGTGCTGCGTGGCAGTTCCTCACCGCTCTTGGCCGCCGGGCGAGTTTTTATTGGCATGGATAACGGTCGTATCGTCAGCCTGCGCGTCACCGATGGCCAGCCAGTCTGGGAGCAGGCGGTTGCCACGCCTAGCGGACGTACCGAGCTGGAACGCCTGATTGATATCGATGGCGACCTCGTTGCCGCGCCGAGCTGCGTTATTGCCGGAAGCTTTGGCGGCGAAGTGGCGTGCATTCAGCCGGATTCCGGGGAGATCGTCTGGCGCCGTAGCATTCGCAGCTATACCTCCATGGCCCTGTCGTCTGACAAGGTCTATGTCACCGACGACGCTGGCGTGCTCTGGGCGCTTGATCTGGCGACCGGCGCAGCGGCCTGGAAGCAGGAAGACATGGCCTATCGTCGCCTTTCGGCACCGGCGTTCTTCGACGGATTCGTGGTGGTCGGCGATTTTGAAGGCTACCTGCACTGGATTGACCCGGACACTGGCGAGATGGTCGCGCGTAGCCGCGTGGGTTCCGATCCGATCCTGACGGCGCCTGTTGCTGGCACCGATAGATTGTTCGTGATGGGGTCGACGGGCCGTATCGCAGCCATAGAGGCGAATCCGGTCACCCGGTAGACATATCATGAGCGCTGGCCTGCCCATCATCGTCCTCGTCGGCCGGCCCAATGTCGGCAAGTCGACCCTGTTCAATCGACTGACGGGTACGCGCGATGCGCTGGTCGCAGATTTTCCGGGCCTGACGCGAGACCGTCAGTACGGCTACGGAAACATCGATGGCCGACACTTCATGGTCATCGACACCGGCGGCCTGATGCCGGAGTCCGGTGATGCGCTGGCGGCGCTGGCCGAGGATCAGGCTCAGATCGCGCTTGCAGAGGCAGACACCATTCTGTTCCTGGCCGATGCGCGCGCCGGCCTGCACGGTTCCGACCACGAAATTGCCAAGCTGCTGCGCAAGACGGGCAAACCGGTAGAGTTGCTCGTTAACAAGACCGAAGGCATGGGGCGGCTCGATTCGATCAACGATTTCTATGCCCTGGGCATAGGCGAGCCGCGTGCAGTTTCTGCCCAGCATGGCGAGGGCATCAGTTTTCTGATGCGCGAGTTGCTCAAGGATGTGCCCGTTATCGGGGACGAGCCGCTGGGCGATGAAGAGGTCCGTGTGGCCGTCATTGGCCGGCCAAACGTGGGCAAGTCCACCTTGATCAACAGGCTGGTGGGCGAAGAGCGGGTTGTCAGCGCTGATCAGCCGGGGACCACGCGCGATTCTATTCGCGTGCCTTTCGAGTATGAAGGCAAGCCCTTTGTGCTGATTGACACTGCCGGTATCCGGCGTCGTTCGAAAGTCAGCGAAGTCATCGAGAAATTCTCCATCGTCAAGACGCTGCAGGCGATTGAACAGGCGCACGTGGTGATCGCGGTGGTCGATGCACGCAACGACATCGGCGAGCAGGATGCGCGTTTGCTGGGCCTGGTTGCCGAGCGGGGCCGGGCAATGGTCCTGGCCATCAACAAGTGGGACAGCCTGGCGCCGGAAGTGCGCGACGAGGTGCGCTATCAAGTCACCCTGAAGCTGCCGTTTCTCGATTTCGTGCCCGTGGACTTCATCTCCGCCAAACATGGCTCCGGCCTGGGCGAACTGATGATGGATGTTCAGGACGCCTTTGAAAGCGCCACGGTGGATATGCCAACGCCGGAGCTGACGCGAATTCTTGAACGCAGTGTGGACCGTCACAGTCCGCCGGCTGTACTCGGACGGCGCATCAAGTTGCGTTACGCACATCAGGCCGGGAGCAATCCGCCAAAGGTGCTGATCCACGGTAACCAGACCGACAAGTTACCGGTGGCCTACCGACGTTATCTGATCAATGAGTTTCGTGCGGCGTTCAAGCTCAAGGGCGTGCCACTGCAGGTGGCTTTCAAGACCAGTGACAACCCGTACAAAGACAAGAAGAACGTTCTGACGCCGCGTCAGGTCAAGAAGAAAAGACGCAATCTGGATCGCTGGCACTGAGCCAGCGCAGCTACGGGCATTGGGCGCCTAGCGCGCCGAGACGATGTCGTAGAGCGGACTGAAATCTGCACTTCCCATTGGAGCCTTTCCAACTTTGCGATGGAATAGGTCCAGTTGGATGCGCATCTCGCGACGTCGGTCCAACAGGTAGACCGACCATAAATCGCGACCTTCGAGTTCGAAGGTGAAAACAGCGTCGGGTGAACCGGCGGCCGTTTCCTTCCACGTAGAAGCACTGGTTTGGCGGAAGTAGCCCCTGATCTCTCCGTCTCTCCCTCCAATGGCTGCGGTCACCGCACGAAAGCCGGTGGTGCCAAAAGCAAATTCTTCTTCTGCAGAAACACTGCGTCGCGCCGGTTGGCCAGACGCTGCAGAAATGTCGTAGATCGGCGAAAACTCGTCCTTGCCCAAGGTCTGATTAGTAACTTGAAGGCCCTTGAGGTCGATGCGAAGACGCATGGTGCGGTCGTGGTCGAACAGGAATACCGCCTGCTGAGTGCGGCCTTCCTCATGGAAAGTGAATTGCGCGCGGTTTGAACTGGCATCGGTTTCGTGCCAAGTCTGACGGTCAATCTGTTTGAGGTAGCCCGCGACATTGCCAGACAGATCGCCGACGCGACTGAGTGAAATCTGCCTGACGCCCATACCATCGGTCGAGATTGCTGCCAGCCGGTTTGCCTTGATTCGCGCCGCATTTTCTCGCGCCGCTTCCTCCTCAGCCTTCCGCCGACGAAGATCCTCTTGCGCTTGCTGTTCCGCTTGCTGCTTTCTGGCTGCCTCAGCACTGGCAATCGCTTCTTCTTTTTTCTGGCGCTCCAGTTCGGTAGCCGCTGCCTTTCTTTTCCGCGCCAACTCTGCGGCTTCTGCTTCTTGCTCTGCTACAGCAACCGCCTTGCCTGGTGCTTCGGATGCTGCTTCCGTCGCTACTTCTGCAGGCTCCCGGGATGCCTTCGGCTCCTGCTCGGTACGCTCGGCATTGAAGCTGAAGTAGCCAATTCCGAGAGCGATCGCGAGCCCCGCGACTCCGCCCAAGCTTTTCAGCCAGGTCTTGTCGGATGGCTTCGGAGTAGGCGTGGTCGTCGCCGATTCCGGTGTGACGTAGGCCTGCAGAGCGCGGATAAGGACGCTCACATCGGAATCCCAGCGCGCGTGCGTCAGCTCAACCCCATTACGGAATGCCAGATCTGCCAGATCCGGTGACAGGTCTTCCTGGGTGGGCATGCTGGCGTTGTGTACCAGCACGGGAATAACCGGAATGTCTCTTTGCAGTGCTGACGCCGTTTCGAGCCGGACAAAGTCGTGCGGATGATCAATCCGGCGGCCCCCGGTGTCGTCTTTGAGTGTCAGCCAGGATTTTCCGATAACCGCAAGCAGCACCGAACAATCTGCCACTTTGGCATCGATGACTTTTCTGAAATCACGGCCCGGCTCGATGCCGACCACGTCCATGAAAACCGAACCCGGCCCGAAGTGTTCGACCAAATCCTCAAAAAGGCGTCCGGCGTGGCCTTCGGAATCTTCCCTGCGATAGCTGATAAAGATGGCGCCCATCGTTTTGATCTCCCCAAATCAATGATGGCTGTGATGCGCGGCAATCTAACACGACCCTTCCGGGTCACTCTTTCGTATCAGCTGCGCTCAACGCATGGCGCGTGCGCCAGCGCGCACATTCCATTGCTCAAGAGTTATAGAAGCCTGATGACCCGCTTAATCGATGTAGAGCGAACTCACGGATTCTTCCGCGCTGACCCGTCGAATGGTTTCGGCGAGAAGACCGCCAATCGACAGCTGGCGAATCTTGGGGCATGCCTCCGCAGCTGGAGACAGAGGAATACTGTCGGTGACGACCAGTTCATCCAGACGCGAATTGGTGATGTTGCTCACTGCCGGGCCAGACAGCACCGGATGGGTCACATAGGCCACCACTTTGACCGCGCCAGCATCCTTCAATGCCCCCGCAGCCTGACCCAGCGTGCCCGCGGTATCCACCAGGTCATCGACCAGCACGCAGGTCTTGTCGCGCACGTCGCCGATAATGTTCATCACCTTGGCTTCATTGGGCCGTGGGCGGCGTTTGTCGATGATCGCCAGATCGGCGTCGTCCAGTCGTTTGGCCACCGCGCGGGCGCGCACAACGCCGCCAACATCGGGGCTGACGACGATCAGGTTCTCGTGTTTCTGCCGCCAGATATCGCCGAGCAGCACAGGGCTGGCATAGACGTTGTCGACTGGCACGTTGAAGAAGCCCTGAATCTGGTCGGCGTGCAGGTCCAGTGTCAGAACGCGGTCTGCTCCGGCGCGTCCGATCATGTCTGCACAGACCTTGGCGCTGATCGGTACGCGCGCACTACGCGGTCGTCGATCCTGTCGTGCATAGCCAAAGTAGGGCACGACGGCGGTAATGCGCTGTGCTGAGGCGCGACGCAATGCGTCCAGCATCATCAGCAGTTCCATGAAGTTGTCGTTGGTAGGCGCGCAGGTGGACTGGATCACGAACACGTCCTTGCCGCGCACGTTTTCCATGATCTCGATCTGCACCTCACCATCGGAAAAGCGTCCGACGGTCGCCTTGCCCATGGAAATCCGCATGTAATTGGCAATTTCCTGTGCCAGCTGCGGGTTGGCGTTGCCGGCAAACAACATCAAGGTGGATTCGGCCATCGGTCAGTTTTCTTTTTGGGCGAGAGGGTTGCTGATTGTCTGAGAAACCCGTGAATGCAGGCCTGAAAAAATGATTGCCAGCGCTGCAGTGGGCTGTAATGTCTGCCAAGGTGTTGAAAACGCGGATGGTAGGGGTGCCAGGATTCGAACCTGGGAATGGCGGGATCAAAACCCGCTGCCTTACCACTTGGCTACACCCCTTCCGACATTTTCAAATTATAACCTTTGAAAGGATGATCTCGCGCTCATCCTGCGCGTAATCTTGAAAGTGGCGACTCATTGAGGCCGCGTGCGATGAAGCTGGTCCAGTCTCTGGGCATGGCTGAACGCGCCATCAGGGCCTCTGGGCGCGAGGCAAAAGCGGCAAACACCGAGGCGCCAGTGCCGGACATTCGCGCGGTTGCAAACTTGCCAAGACGATTCATGGCTTCATCCACCAGTGGATACTTTGCGCGCGTGACCGGTTCGCAGTCATTGCGCGTAACCGAGCCGGCGCGGAACTGGCGCATCGTGATGCGGGGCGTGTCACGACGCAGGTCGGCGGAAGAAAAGATTTCTGCGGTGCTGATGTTCACCGGCGGCGTCACGATCAGGTACCAGGGCTCAGGCAAGGTCAGAGAACTCAGCCGTTCGCCAACGCCTTCAGCGAAGCTCGCCTGCCCGTGAATGAACACAGGCACGTCGGCGCCAATCTGAAGACCCAGGCTGGCCAGTTCGTCGCGGGTGAAGCCCAGGTTCCAGACGCGGTTCAGGGCCATCAAAGTGGTCGCTGCATTGCTTGAGCCGCCACCGAGTCCGGAACCCATCGGCAATCGCTTCTCGATGCGGATATCAGCACCCAGACCGCAGCCGCTGGCCTGGCTGAGTAATTGCGCGGCGCGCACTGCCAGGTCTTGGTCCTGGCTCACGCCCTTGAGGTCGTTTGCCCGGCGGCAAACGCCGTCACCGCGCGGACGGAAGAACAGGGTGTCACCGTGGTCGAGAAACTGGAACACGGTCTGCAATTCGTGATAGCCGTCGTCGCGGCGCCCCACGACGTGTAAGAACAAATTGATCTTGGCAGGCGCCGGCCACGGAAACTCGTGGGTCAGCGGCACCTCGGAAGGCGTTTTGAGCATCGTTGTACGGATTATGGTGTTGAAGGTGCAGCGTTGTCGGCTGGGGCAGGGCTTTTTGGAATCGGACCAAGGTTCGACCAGGCATCTGCCAGAACCAGAACCCGGGTATCGCCGTTGCGCGCTTCGATGCGACGAGGCAGTTCTGGTAGCCCGGGCTGCGCGCGATACTCGGGGAAGTTCAGTTCCCAGCCGTTCTGAACGATGCGCAGGGCACGGCCTTCGGGGTCGAGAAGCATGTCGAAATGATTGTCTGGTGCCGGCAGGCCCATGGCCCACCAGCGAAGTCCACTGACCGGCAAACGCACCCCCAGGGCTTGTTCCAGCCAGAGCTCGGGTTCGGTGGTTGTCGTTGCGTCGTCCTTGCCGGTACGTACCTGGACCTGATTCTGATCACCCGCCAGTTCTGCGGCACGCGCGCCGAAGGGGCCGGCAACGCGCATTTCAAAACGGCCGTCGGCGTGTTGTTTCCAGCGCATGTCCGCCTTGAAGCCGATGCTGCCGCTGGCAACGCGACCCCGTACGGTGAAGGTTTCCACCAGGCTCAGCGCAGCAACACGCGCCTGCCATTGTGCAAGCAGTTGTTTGCTGGGGGCTTTGGTGTCGGTGATCGGCGCGCGCAATACGGCACAGCCCTGCAGGACCGCGATGGCGGCAATCAATGCAATCAGACGAATCATGCTCAGCGTGTCAGTCGTTCAATGGCTTCCAGAACGCCAGCATGATCAGGGTCGCGGATCAGCGCCTTGTTCCAGACCTCGCGAGCCTGCTCGTGCTCGCCAAGGGTCCAGAGGACTTCGCCAAGATGCGCTGATATTTCCGGATCAGGTGTCTTGGCCAGCGCTTTCTCAAGATAGCTTCGGGCCTCGGTTGGCCTTCCCAGCTTGAACAGCACCCAGCCCTTGCTATCAATCACCGCTGCGTCGTCTGGGGCAAAATCCAGCGCTGAACCGATCAGCTTGTGCGCTTCTTCGTAGCGATCAGTGTTGACCACCAGCATGTAGCCCAGGGCATTGAGCGCGCGCGCATCTTCGCCGTCCTGCGCGAGGATGGAACGCAGATCAGCCTCGGCTGAGTCAAAGTCACCTGATCGTTCGTGTACCAGCGAGCGTCCGTAGAGCAGGTCGATGTCGCCCGGACGATCCTCCAACGCCGCCCCATAGACGCTTAGCGCCTCTGCGTTGAGATTGGCGTTCATCAGGATTTCGGCTTCGGCCAGAATCAATCTTGGGCCCAGCGGCGGGTAACGGCGGCGCAAATCCTGAAGGCCTACGCGCGCTTCATTTACCCGACCCATTTGCGTCTTGACCGTGGCCTGGCGAACAGCGGACTCAATGGCCAGCGCGCCGGTGTGCACTTTCTCGTAGTGGCGCAGCGCTTTTTCGTACTCGCGACGTGATTCAGCAATCCGGCCCAACTGGTAGTGGGCATCGGATGCGCGTTCCGGGTCCTTGCTCAGAGGCTCGAACATGGCCTGTGCTTCGTCCAGTTCGCTGTCGGTCAAGGCCATGATGCCGAGCGCATAGCGGGCATCGTTGTTCTTGGGGTTTTCTTTCAAGGCCTGCTGGAACTGTTCGCGCGAGGCATTGCGATGTCCGGCTTCGAGCAGCAGTCTCGCGTAGGCCTGACGCACCTCGTCACGCTGATCGCCTTTGGTCTGCTTGAGCAGGCCACGGACAACGGAATCGGCCTGGGCTACGTCGTCAGCGCGCACCAGCACACCCACGAGCAACAACTGGTAGTCCTGTGACTTGGGCTCAATCTCCAGGGCCTTGCGTACAGAAGCCTCGGCCTCTGGATACGCCTGCAGACGCAGGGCGATCAGCGCGCGCGCGTAGTGACCGCCGCTCACCTCCGGATTGACCGCCACGAGACGGTCAAATATGTCGAGCATTGCCGGATTCGCCGACGGGTCTGCCGACAGGATCAGCGCGGCGTGGCGAAAGCCCTCACTGCGGCCACCCGGGTGACCATTAATGATCTCCAGGCACTGTGCGTAGGTTTCCTCGATGTCACCTTGTGCCAGCGCCATGCGCGCCAGGACTTCCCGCGCGTCCAGCGCATTGGGCTCTAGTTCAAGCCACTTGGCCGAGGTACGCCGTGCCAGATCAGGATTGTTTGAGCTCAGTGCCAGTTGGGTCGCACGACGGGCCAGATCCGGGTCGGGATAGTTTTCCAGCGCACGCAGGAAAGCTTCGGCGGCAAGATCATGCTGTCCGCGACCTGCGGCCATTTCACCCGCCATGAGGTGGAACTCCGCCTGCATGGTCTGCTGGCGTGTCAGCACTTGCTCCTGCGCTGCCTCTTCCGCGGCACGTTCATCGGCTGCGGGCGGCGTAAACGATTCTGCGGGTTCTTGCGCACCAAAAACGGGCGCTGAACTCAGCAGAAGAGTGGCACTGATGATTGTTGCGGAGCGTGAGAACACGGCAAATGCCTGCAAAGGGACGGTCGTGGGACCGGCATATGGTACAGCGGTTCCCTGCCTCGACTCGGGGCACATTTGAGTGATGGGGGTCTTATCGCGGAAAATGGGGGGCAGGCGCCGCCACCCGGGCGGTGTCACCGAGACAGCAATGGCCTTTATCACTCTGGGTCTCAGCCATCACAGTGCGCCGGTTTCGGCGCGCGAACGACTGGCTTTTACCGATGCCGAACTCCCGGCCGCCCTGACGCGGCTACGGGCGCTCGCCGGTGTGGACGAGGCTGCCATCCTGTCGACCTGCAACCGAACTGAAATTCTCAGCGTCGTCGAGCCGGAAATGGCACCGGAGCTGATCAACTGGTGGCGACGTGAACTCAACGTCCCCGAAGGTTTGATCGAGCAGTTTGTATATACCCACCGCGATCAGGCGGCCGTGCTGCACAGCCTGCGCGTGGCATCTGGCCTGGACTCGATGGTGGTCGGGGAACCGCAGATTCTGGGGCAGATGAAGAACAGCTTTGCGCTGGCCAACCAGACGCAAGCGCTCGGGCCGGTTCTGTCCAGATTGTTCCAGCACGCCTTTGCAGTGGCCAAGGTGGTCCGGTCGCGTACACAGGTCGGTGCGCATCCGGTGTCGGTGGCCTATGCCGCGGTGCAGATGTCCAAGCAAATTTTTTCCGACCTGCGCCAACAGACCGCCTTGCTGATTGGTGCCGGCGAAACCATGCAACTGATTGCGCGACACCTGCGCGGGCAGGGCATCGGCAGGATCGTGGTGGCCAACAGAAGCATTGAGCGCGCGACCCAGTTATCGCGTGAAGTCCATGGTTACGCGATCAGCCTGTCGGACCTGCCTGCTTATCTGGGCGATGCCGATCTGGTGGTTTCATCCACTGCAGCGCGCGAACACGTGGTTGATCTGGCCGCCATGAAAGTGGCAACGAAGAAGCGGCGACGCAAACCGGTGTTCATGATTGATCTGGCGGTACCGCGCGATCTGGACCCGCGCATCTCCGATCTCGAAGACGTGTATCTGTATACGCTCGATGATCTGCGCAATGTCATTGCCACTAACCTGGAGGCGCGTGCGGCAGCGGCGCGCCAGGCCGAGGTTCTGGTCGAGAATTACGCGGATGAGTTTTCCCACTGGCTTGAAAGCCGCGATGCCGGGCAGGTGATTCGCGTGCTGCGCGAACAGGCCCGTACACATCGGGACGAAGTGCTGGAAAAGGCGCGCCGAAAACTGGCGTCCGGTGCATCGGCCGAAGATGTAATGGATTTTGTTGCCAATACCTTGAGCAACAAGTTGCTTCATGCGCCTAGCCATCGTCTGCGCAATTCAGACAGTGTGGAGCAGGCGCTTTTGATCAACGCAACGCGCAGGCTGTTTGACTTGCCTGACGACGACGCATCATGAATCTGGGGCATTAGCGAGCAAACAGTGTCGTTCCGTTTTGCGGAACCTGCTTGCCCGCTGCGCGGCCTTCTGTAAGAAGCGCCCGCGTTCTGATCTTCCCCAATTTACAAAATCACGCTCATGCTCCCATCACTGATCCAGAAACTCGAAGGCATGGTTGAGCGCCGTCTCGAAATCGAGCGCGAACTGTCCTCGGCCGAAGTCGCCAGCGATGCCGATCGATTTCGCCGGCTTTCACAGGAATACGCGCAGCTCGGTCCTTTGGCAGAAAATTTTGAATCCTGGCGTGCGGCTGTTGTCGAGATTGAAGATCTTGGCCTCATGCTTAACGACGCTGACAGCGAAGTCCGCGCCATGGCTGAAAGCGAGATTGATGCCGCGCAGGCCAGAAAGGACGAACTCGAGCAGAACCTTCGCGGCTACCTGGTGCCGCGAGATCCGCTGGACGAGAACAATGTCTTTCTCGAAATACGCGCGGGAACGGGCGGAGACGAAGCTGCCATTTTTGCCGGTGATCTATTTCGCATGTACTGCAAATATGCGGAACTTCGAAACTGGGAAATCGAGTTGCTCTCAGAAAACGAGGGCGAGCATGGCGGCTTCAAGGAAGTCATCGCGCGCATCGTCGGCTTCGGTGTTTACAGCGAATTGAAGTTCGAGTCGGGTGCGCATCGCGTGCAGCGCGTGCCGGAAACCGAGGCGCAGGGGCGTATTCATACCAGTGCCGCAACCGTGGCCATTCTTCCGGAAATTGCGGAGACCGAGAAAATCGACATCAACCCTGCTGATCTCAAGGTCGACACCTACCGTGCCAGCGGGGCGGGTGGTCAGCACGTCAACAAGACCGAGTCAGCTATCCGCATCACCCATTTGCCGAGCGGCGTGGTGGTGGAGTGTCAGGAGGAGCGCAGTCAGCACAAGAACCGAGCCAAGGCGATGGCCCTGCTGGCGTCACGTTTGCTTGCAGCGGAGCGCGACCGGCAGCAAAGCGACATGGCCGCAACGCGCAAGGCGCTCGTGGGCAGCGGGGATCGATCCGAACGCATCCGGACCTACAACTTTCCGCAGGGGAGAGTCACGGATCACCGGATCAATCTGACGCTCTATCAGCTCGACAAGATCATCCAGGGCGACCTGCAGCCGGTGATCCAGCCTTTGCTGGCCGAGTACCAGGCCTCGCTTCTGGCTGAGTTGGGTAGCGAGTAAATTGACCGTTGCGGAACATCTTCAACAGGCCCGACAGCGGCTGGCTGGCTGCAGTGACAGCGCGCGCGCCGACGCCGAGCTGATTCTTTCGCACGTTCTGCAGGTTTCGCGTGGCGCACTGTTCGCACGCGATCGTGATGCCGTTGATGATCAAAGCGCCAAGCAGATTGAGCACCTCCTGCAGAGGCGTGAAGGCGGCGAGCCGGTGTCTTATCTGATCGGCTCGCAAGGATTCTGGACACTTGATCTGCAGGTTTCACCGCAGGTTCTGATCCCCCGGCCCGAGACCGAGACGCTCGTGGCGTGGGCCATCGAACTGACAGCGGGACCGGGCGATAAGCCGCTCGAGATTCTGGATCTGGGCACGGGAAGCGGCAGCATTGCCCTGGCACTGGCCAGCGAACGGCCGGACGCGCAGGTCTGGGCCACCGATGCGAGTGAGTCGGCCCTGGAAGTTGCCCGGTGCAATGCGCTGCGCGCGGAGCTCGCCAACGTCAATTTTGCCAGCGGATCGTGGTTTGAGGCCCTGGGTCAGGGTGCACCGATTTCATTCGATTTGATTGTCAGCAATCCGCCCTATATCGCCCAGGACGATCCGCATCTGCAGGCCTTGTCACATGAGCCGATGTCTGCGCTCGTGTCGGGTGTCGATGGTCTGGATGATTTGCGTCACATTGTTTCGCAGGCCGCGCGCTATCTGAAGCCTGGCGCCTACCTGCTGCTTGAGCATGGCCATGATCAGGGGCGTGCAGTACGCGCGCTTTTCTCAGCCGCCGGGTTTGCGAAAATTGAAACACGTCTGGATTTTGGTCAGCGCGAACGTATCACTGCGGGACGGCGGGTCTTATGAATGCACTGGATCGTTATGCAAGGCAGGTATCGCTGCGCGAAATTGGCGTCAATGGCCAGCAGATCCTGCGCGATTCATCAGCGTTGATCGTAGGACTTGGCGGTCTGGGTGCACCGGCTTCGATGTATCTTGCAGGCGCTGGACTGGCCAAGTTGGTCCTGAGCGACTTTGATCGCGTCAGCGCATCCAATCTTCATCGACAGGTGCTGTATCGCAATGATCAGTTGGGCCAGAGCAAGCTGGACGCGGCGCGTCAGCAATTGCAGATGCTCAATCCAGAATGCGAGATCGAATGTCTCGCAGGGCCATTGAATGATGAAGGGCTGCAGGCCGCCGCCGCTCAGGTTGATGTGGTTCTGGACTGTACCGACAATTTTTCCAGTCGCTTTGCGATCAACAGGGCCTGTGTTGCGGCGCGAAGTCCCCTGGTTTCCGGTGCTGCCATTCGCTTCGAAGGTCAGCTGGGCGTTTTTGACCCGGCTCATGGCAGTGCCTGCTATGCCTGCCTCTACCCTTCGGCAGGCGCCGAGCAGGAAAGCTGCGAGGAAGCCGGCATTTTGGGGCCAGTGGTGGGTGTGGTGGGCGTACGTCAGGCGCTCGTTGCCTTGAAGCTGTTGCTGGGATTGAATCAGGATGCGGGTACGCTATGGGTCTGGGATGCCCTGAATGATCGTGAGCGGCGCATGCAGATTCCGCGTGATCCCGAATGTCCTGTCTGCGCCAACAAACCGTAAAGAAGAAGAGTCGATGAATACAAAACAAGATCTGGTGATGCCGCGACGACTGGCCATTGTCATCATGCACGAGGCGCAAGTAGCGCAGCCCGAAAGCATTACCGGTCTGGTGGGTGCAAAGGCTGACGAACCCTGCAGTTTTTCTCTGGGGGACGATGACTCACTGATCCAGTCCCGCGGTGAGCAGCTGTGGGCGCGGCTGTGGTCGATACCGACGGCACCAGCGGTGCCGGAGGCGAGCCAACTGTCTGCAGGCGGTCTGCATCTGCTGGTTTCGCTCAATACCAAGGGCGTTCTGGAAATGCGTGCTTGGGAATTGCGGGACGGCGCACCGCAAGAGCGGGTGTTGAAGATTCGCGACTGATCCCCAGGGAAGAGCCGCCGCAGGTTCGGCGAATTTGAATATTTCTGCTGAAGGCCAGCCGCCGGGCTACGGGCGCATTTTTTCTTTGGCCTGGCCGATTATGCTGGCCAATTGCAGCGTGCCCATTCTTGGTCTGGTGGATACCGCTGTCATTGGTCACACCGGCGATGCGCGCGCGCTGGCCGCCATCGCGCTCGGTGCGCTGATCTTCAATTTTATTTATTGGGGTTGTGGGTTTCTGCGCATGGGAACCACGGGTCTTACTGCGCAGGCGGTGGGCGAGGGCGATGAACCGGAGGTTCGCGCCACCTTGATGCGCGGACTGCTAATCGCCACCGGACTTGGCCTGTTTGCCATCCTGGCTCAGAGCGGAATCATTCGGTTTTCTCTTGGCGTACTGAGTGCCGATGTCGGGGCCGAGTCGCTCGCCGCACAGTACCTGGGCATTCGCATCTGGGGCGCGCCAGCGAGCCTGGCCATGTATGCGGTCATGGGCGCGTTCATCGGTCTGGGTCGCAGTGATTTGTTGCTCAAGGTGCAGTTATTCCTGAACAGCCTGAATATTCTGCTGGACCTGCTGTTTGCCGGGGTGTTTGCCTGGGGCGTGAGCGGCATTGCGCTGGGGACTGCCATTGCCGAATGGTGCGCCTTGATCCTGGCGCTGAGTCTGGCAGTACGCCTGTTCCGTCAGCGGCATACCGATCAGGCATCGTTTCTGGAGTGGCCGCGCATTCTGCGTCAGCAGGCCCTGCGGCGGAGCTTTACGGTGAATCGCGATATTTTCCTGCGCACGCTGTTTCTGCTGTTTGGCTTTGCCTGGTTTACCAACGAGGCGGCGCAGTACGGAAATGTCATGCTCGCTGCCAATCATGTGCTGATCCAGTTCATCACCTTTAGTGCTTATCTGCTGGATGGTTATGCCAATGCTACGGAACCTCTGGTGGGGAATGCTGTTGGCGCGCGTAACAAAGCGATGTTCGATACCGTGGTGCGTCGCTCTGTGAGTCTGGCGGGTTTTACGGCGATCACTTTGTCCGCCGTGATTCTATTGGGCGGCTCCTTCGGTATTCAGGCGCTGACGGATATTCCCGAGGTTCGTCTGGCAGCAGAGGCCTTCCTGCCGTATTGCGTTGCCTATGTCTTGTGCGCGTTTGCCGCCTTTCAACTCGACGGCATTTTTATTGGCGCGACCCAGACACAGGCGATGCGCAATGCCTCGTTCATTTCACTGCTGGCTTTCCTGCTTGCCTGGTTCCTGTTGACACGCATTTGGGGCAACCACGGTCTGTGGATGGCCATGATCATCTTTGTGGTGGCACGCGCAGTGGCACTGATGTGCTTCTATCCAGGCTTGCGCGCGCGTCTCGTCCCTGTGCCCGAAAGATAGATCGGTTTGGCCCTGCTAGGGCGCCGTGGTCACCGACCAGACCGTCCTGAGCCGGCCGATGGTCACATAAGCACGTCGGGTTGCACCGGCGTTCGCTGATGACAGCATGCGGAGCCGAATCGTATCCCCAGGGCTGACGGTACCTGCAGCGTTCGTGAAGGGACTGTCGTAAATTGTGCTTTTCTCGAAGCGTCATGCGGCAGCGACGGTGATCGTCGCGAGTGCATCGTTCGCAAGACCTGATCTTCAGTGCCGGAAGTGGCGAACACCGGTGAACACCATCGCCATGCCGGCTTCGTCCGCAGCAGCAATGACTTCTGCGTCGCGCATGGAGCCGCCAGGTTGAATCACGGCCGCAATTCCCGCGGCTGCGGCAGCGTCAATTCCATCGCGGAAGGGGAAGAAGGCGTCCGATGCCATGACCGATCCGCGTACTTCCAGCTTCTCGTCTGCGGCCTTGATCCCGGCAATTTTGGCCGAATAGACGCGGCTCATCTGCCCTGCACCAACGCCGATGGTTTGACGGTTTCGCGCGTAGACAATGGCATTGGATTTGACGAACTTGGCAACGCGGAACGCAAACAGCAGGTCCTCGATTTCCTTGGCGGTAGGCTCACGCTTGCTGACGATCTTGAGGTCGTCACGCGTCACAATGCGGTGATCACCGCTTTGCACCAGCAAGCCGGAACCAATGCGCTTGATGTCGTGCAGGTTGCGTCCATCGCCTTCTGGAATCTGCAATACGCGAACATTGGTCTTGGTTGCCGTCACTTCCAGCGCTTCGGCTTCAATGTCAGGTGCCAGAATCACTTCAACGAACTGACGCTCGACAATGGCACGCGCAGTTGCAGCGTCCAGCGGACGGTTGAACGCGATAATGCCGCCAAAAGCAGAGGTGGGGTCCGTTGCGTAGGCAAGCTCGTATGCGCCAAGGGGATTGTCAGCCACCGCAACGCCGCAGGGATTTGCGTGCTTGACGATTACGCATGCCGGCTCATTGAAACTGCGCACACATTCCCATGCAGTGTCGGCATCCGCGAGATTATTGAAGCTCAGCGCCTTGCCCTGCAGCTGCTTGAAAGTTGCGAGGGTCCCGGCCTGAGGATGCACGTCGCGATAGAAGGCTGCTTCCTGGTGCGGGTTTTCACCGTAGCGAAGATCCTGCACTTTGACGTAGTTGCTGTTGGTTTGTTCCGGGAATTCCTGACGCTGGCCTTCGGAACTCAGCGAGGAAAGGTAATCGCTGATGGCCGCGTCGTACTGCGCAATACGATTGAACGCGGCAACGGAAAGTGCGAAGCGTGTTTCGCGGCTCAGTTTGCAGCCACGACTGAGTTCTTCCATGGCGGCAGGATACTGCGCAGGGTCGGTCAGTACGCCCACATGCAGCCAGTTCTTGGCCGCAGATCGAACCATGGCGGGGCCGCCGATATCGATGTTCTCAATGGCGTTTTCGAGTGTGCAATCTGCCTTGGCGACCGTGGCCTCAAAGGGGTAGAGGTTAACCACCAGCAGGTCAATGGCGCTGATCTCATGCTCTTCCATGAGCGCATCGTCGATACCACGACGCCCGAGCAGTCCGCCATGAATCTTGGGATGCAAGGTCTTGACCCGGCCGTCCATCATTTCCGGAAAACCGGTGTGTTCGGAGACTTCGCGTACTTTCAGGCCGGCTTCGTGCAGCGCGCGGTAAGTACCGCCGGTGGAAATCAGTTCAACATCCAGTTGCGCGAGGGCGCGAGCGAGTTCAATCAGTCCAGTCTTGTCGGAGACTGAAAGCAGAGCACGACGAATCATCAGACGGGGGCATCCGGTAGGGCGCGAGGTTCGCGCGTCAATTGGTTGGATTCAAACTAATGTTGTGCTGTCGCAATTTCTTGCGAAGCGTTGCGCGATTCAGGCCGAGCATCTCGGCAGCGCGAGACTGATTGTGATCGCAGTAGCGCAGGGTGGCACGCAACAGCGGGGGTTCGACCTGATCGAGAACGGTGGTGTACAACTCAGCAGGCCGATGACCATTGAGGCTGCCGAAGTATGCGTCGATGCATTCGGCGACGGATTGGCTCAACGGTTTGCACTCTAGATTCTTTTGAGCAGACATTCTGGGGTCGCCCTGTCGGCGGATATGACACTCTCCATTCCGCGCGCTTATAAAATTGGGGCGCAATCATAGCGCCAATGACCGCTTTGAAAAAAGGTCGAATGCAAAAAAAATTGACCAAGATCACAGACCATCAATGGCCGCAGGCAGTTGGAACATTTTGTTGATCTAAATTCGTAAGCGCCCAGCGATGCGCGTCCATCCTTCCTGCGATTGATCCGCTTCGAAATCGAGATGTTCGGCATAGGCTTGGCGTACTTCCTCCGCCTGCCGATCCAGCAGACCCGCGAGCACGATTGCACCACCGGGCTTCAGCTTGCTGCACAACAAGGGTGCAAGCTCAATCAAGGGGCGCGCAAGAATATTGGCAAAGACGACGTCTGCTTTTTCTGCTTCGAACGGTGCGTCATGTTCAACCAATTGCATGCCGGACGAAACCTCGTTGCGGCGTGCGTTTTCGCGCGTGGCGATGATCGCCTGCGGATCAATATCGAATGCGACGCACTGGCGCGCGCCGAGCTTGAGCGCGGCGATGCCGAGGATGCCGCTGCCACAACCGAAATCGATGACCTCCAGATCAGTTATCGGCTGATGGGCGATCCACTCCAGACAAAGCGCGGTACTCGGGTGAGTACCGGTGCCAAAGGCCAGACCGGGATCAAGCATGAGCGTGGCGCAGCCCGGTTCATCGACGCGCTTGGCCTCCGGGCAGACCCACAGGCGTTGGCCAAACTTCATCGGCGGGCAATTTTCCAGCCATACGCGAACCCAGTCCTGATCCTCAACGTTCTCCACCTGCAGGTTCAGATCAGCGCCATCGGGCAGGACCGATCTCAGCTGGGATTCCACTTCTGCGGCGTCGGCGTCGGGCTGGAACAGGCCGATGGAGATGGTGCGCGGCCATAGCGGGGTGTCACCGGGAGCGGGTTCGAGCACCGGTTCGTCTGCCGCATCCACCTGACTGACGCTCAGTGCGCCGCAGGCCAGGAGAATTTCCTCGGCGAATTCAGGGTGTCCGGAATCGCATCGAATTTGCAGAAAAGGCATGGCTTTTGGCTAAAGAGATTTTTTCGGGCGCACAGCTTGATTCTTTCTGTCTGTGCCGCCAAGCCCCGTACAATCGCGCGCCCCGCGTTGGCTCTTGAAAATAATCCATGTCCCTGGTTCTGGCAGATGTGCGCATCGAGGCGCGTGCCAACCTGCGTCTCGCGCTGCCGCTGATCGCGGCACAGCTCAGTTTCGTGAGCGCCGGCACCGTGGATGCCATATTTGCCGGGCGTCTCGGCGCCAATGAACTGGCAGCGGTAGCGGTGGGGGCCAATGCCTGGTTCATGGTCCTGGTCATGTTCATGGGCGTGGCGATGGCGATCTCGCCCATCGTGGCGCACCGGGTCGGTGCGAAGCACAGTCCTGAAACAATCGGCCATTTTCTGCGCGGGGCGCTGCTCATGGCGGTGGCGCTTGGTCTGATCTGGACCTTAGCTCATGCGCTGGGCAACCGAGCCCTTGCTGAATCTGCTGAGCCTCGACGATCGCACCTTCCCCATGGCCCGTGACTACCTTCACGCCCTGTCCTGGGCCAGCCTGCCCTTCAGTCTTTGCTTCTTTCTGCGCAACGGTGCAGAAGGTTTTGGCCAGATTCGCGTTGCCCTGACGGCCGGAATCACGGGCTTGATCGTCAACGCGGGCTTTGATTGGCTGCTGATGTATGGGCACTGGGGGCTTCCGGCCCTGGGCCCGGAGGGGTGCGGATGGGCCACCACCATCGCGGCCTGGGCCATGGTCGGCGTTTTTCTGTTGTCCTATCAGCACTCACCCGTGCTGCGCTCACTGAACATGCCCCGGGGCGGATGGCCGCGTCTGCAGCGCCAGCACCTCGAAATACTGCGCCTCGGAATGCCGATTGCGGCCATGTTGACCGCCGAGGCCTGGTTGTTCTGCATCGGCAGTCTGCTCATGGCACGGTTCGGTGCCGAGGCCATCGCAGCCCATCAGATTGCGATCAACTTTGCCGCGCTCTGTTTCATGGTGCCTACGGCCATTGGCATGGCGACCACAGTCAGGGTCGGACAGGCTTCCGGCGCTGGCGATCTGGGCGCCGCCGAATTACGTGGCAGGACCGGAATCCTGCTCGGCGTCTGTTTTGCACTGTGTTCGGCTGCCTTCATGGCGTTTGCGCCGGGGCTGATTGTTGCGGTCTATACCGACGTCGAGCGACTTGCTGCACCGGCGACGGCTTTCCTCGCCTTTGCGGCGGTGTTCCAGATTTTTGATTGCGTTCAAGCCACATCAAATGGCGCATTGCGCGGCATCAAGGACAGTCTTGTTCCCATGATCATTACCTTGCTGGCCTATTGGTGCGGCGGATTGCCGGTGGCCATCGGTTTGGCGTTTTGGCTTGATATCGGCCCGACCGGAATCTGGTGGGGTTTCATTGTCGGTCTGGGGCTGGCTGCCATCGGCCTGAGCACCCGATTTCTTTTGCGCGGACGGGGTTTGGCGCAACAAGCCTTGCTGGCGCAAGATAGTGGACCCGAAATTTGACGCAAGAGGAGCACAAGCATGGGACTGCAACTTGGCGATATCGCCCCCGACTTCGAAGCACCCACCACTGAAGGCCCGATCAAATTTCATGAGTGGCTGGGAAATGGCTGGGGCGTGCTGTTCAGCCACCCCAAGAACTACACCCCGGTTTGCACCACGGAGCTGGGCTATACCGCCAAGCTCAAGGAAGACTTTGACCGGCGCGGCGTCAAGGCCATCGGCCTGTCCGTGGACAAACTCGAAGATCATCATGGCTGGAGTAAGGACATCGAGGAGACGCAGGGCGCTGCCCTGAACTTCCCGCTGATCGCTGACGAGGACCGCAAGGTCGCCAACCTCTACGGCATGATCCATCCCAATGCCAGCGACACGCTGACCGTGCGCAGCGTCTTTGTGATCGACCACAACAAGAAGATCCGCATGACGCTGACCTACCCGGCCAGCACTGGCCGCAACTTTGACGAAATTTTGCGGGTGATTGATTCGCTGCAGCTGACCGACAAGTTCAAGGTGGCGACCCCGGTCAACTGGGTGCAGGGCGAAGACGTGATCATTGTGCCGGCCGTGAGCAATGCCGACGCAGAGAAACTGTTCCCGGGAGGGTTTAAGGAAATCAAGCCGTATCTGCGGGTGGTGCCGCAGCCCAAGTAAGGGCGCGGCCATGGTTACAGCCGTCCTGCGATGTCGGGAATACAGGCATCGGCAGGGCGGGCTTGTCGCTTCGCGCTGAGCGCTTGGCGCGCGGCTGAAGGCTAAGCGTCCAATGCGGCTGCAGGGCAACATCACACGCTGGAATGACGACAAGGGCTTCGGCTTTATCGCCTGGCATGGTGATGGGACTTTGGTCTTCGTGCACATCAAGGCCTTTATCGGAACGACGCGGCGCCCGGTTGTAGGAGACATCGTTTCCTACGAGATTGGCAAGGACCCACGCGGACGCTCCAGAGCAGAGAAAGTCCGTTTTGCCGGGCAGCCGCCAGTGCCTCGACATTCTGCTCGCGCCGGGCAGAGCAGGTCGCGCTTCCCGGTCCTGTTTACCTGGATGTTCCTGCTCGGGCTGATTGCAGCTGCTTACATGGGACGCATTCCCTGGCTGATTGTTGCCGCCTACATTTCCGCCAGCCTGATCACTTTCTTCGCCTACGCATGGGACAAATCCTCTGCGCAACTGGGGAATTGGCGAACAAAGGAGTCGACTTTGCATTTGATGGCGCTGGTCTGCGGCTGGCCCGGCGCCCTGGCAGGGCAACGCTTGTTGCGCCACAAGTCCAGCAAGGAGGCATTCCAGTCGGTTTTCTGGTTCGTGGTCTTGCTTAATGTACTGGTGATGGCATTCATCGTATGGAGCGGAGCGTCTGGCCCATTCGGTCCGCTGCTTGATAGCCTTTGGAGTATTGAGACTCGTTAGTGCTGCCTGTGGGCGCGCACGGTTCTGCTAGGCGCGCCGCTCATGCTGGACGTAATGAGCGACATCGCCCATGCCCTTGATGGGAATCGGCGCGCGCACATCGAGGCCGTCGGCCCCGGCCAGTTCAACGGTTCGCATGTCAATGAGGATTTCGCCTGCACCGGCATGATCGCAAAGCCGTGAGGCGAGATTGGCGGCGGTGCCGATGGCGGTGTATTCCATCCGAGTGGAAGAACCAATGGTGCCCACCGTGACGATGCCGCTGGCAATACCGAGGCCCACAGCGAGCGGCGTTTCCGGCCGCGACCAGCGCTGGGCAATGGCTTCGGAGACCTGGAGTACATCGCGCGACAGTTCCAGCCCGATGCGCGCATGGCTTTCCATGGCGATCGGCGCGCCGACCAGGATCATGATTCCGTCGCCCGCGTAGTCCTGGATCGTAGCGTGATAGCGGCCAACCACGTCGCCCACAGCCTCGTAATACTCACCGAGCAACCTGGTGACCTCGTTGGAGTCGTGTGCCTTGGAAAAATGGGTGAATCCGCGCAGGTCACAGCACACCACTGTCAATTCCAGTTTCTGCGGTTGCATGGTGTAGGCGAGTCCACGCGTACTGACCTGTTTGACCACTTCCTGCGACAGAAAACGGCTCATGAACCGGCCCCGTTCACCCTGAATGATGTGATAACGGACCCCGCCGACCATAAAGATGAACAGGCCGGGCAGGCTGCTCATCACGTTGTACCCGGCCGGCAGTACGTAATTGGCGAAGAAGAAGGGGGTGGCGATCGCTGTCCAGATCACCCGTTCACGCTCGGCGTCATCGATCTTTTGGGTGAGGACGATAATGCCGGTGCTCATCAGCAGCGAGGCCATGAGCGCAATCGGCGTCGCAAACATCCAGAAATACTGGCCACTGCAGCTCTGCTCGTGTCCCAGGCAGAACAGGAAGCGGGTCATGCGCTCAACCGGAAAGAAAGCGCCCAAAATGAGGTAGACACTGGTTGCAGCAGCGAACAACCAGGCCAGCATGCGTACCCAGCGCTGGGCACGCGCACTGGGCTGTGCGCCGCGCGTGACATGAATCATCCACACGAAAAGACCGCTCATGACCAATGCGTCCAGAACGGGCCATGACACCAGCCACCAAGTACCGAAGCCATAAGGGTGCAGAACGTGCTGCACCGGGTAGCAGGCATTTGCAATCCCGACCGTGCCGACCGAAAACGCCAGTGCGCGGGTGGCGGGCGAGCGCGGATCACCCAGAAAATAGGCGACAGAGATGATGACCCCGGTCATGCCAATCGCCGTAGCCAGCGCAACAATCGCGCTGCCCTGAAGCGGCATAGTGACGAAATCGAGGTAATTCATGGCGCAATTCTAGTGAGTCTGCCTCGGGCACCGTAGAATTGCCGGCCCACAAATCCAAAACGTGTGTCCGATTGCCATGACCACTCCAATGAATCGCCATTCCAAGACCATCACCGCTGGCGTTGCCCGCAGCCCCAATCGAGCCATGCTGCGTGCGGTTGGCTTTGGCGACGGCGACTTTGACAAGCCCATCGTCGGTGTTGCCAGCGGTCATTCCACAATGAACCCCTGCAATGCGGGTATCGCGCCGCTGGCTGCCCGTGCGGAAGCCGCGCTGCGCGAAGCCGGCGCCATGCCGCAGACCTTCGGCTTCCCGACGGTCACTGATGGTATTTCCATGGGCACCGAAGGCATGAAGTATTCGCTGGTGTCGCGTGAGGTGATTGCCGATTCCATCGAAACCGCAGCCTCCTCGCAGTGCATGGATGGCGTGCTGGCTGTCGGTGGCTGCGACAAGAACATGCCGGGTGCCATGATCGGCATGCTGCGCATCAATGTGCCCAGCGTGTTCTGCTATGCCGGCACCATCAAGCCGGGCAACTGGAAAGGTGTGCCGCTGACCATCGTTTCGACGTTTGAAGCCGTCGGGGCCTACAGCAACGGCAAGATGTCCAAGGAAGATTTTGAAGGCATCGAGAAAAACACCTGTCCGTCGACCGGCGCCTGTGGCGGCATGTATACCGCCAATACCATGTCCTCCGCCTTCGAGGCGCTGGGCATGAGCCTGCTGGGCTCGTCGCAGATGTCCTGCCCGGACCCTGAGAAAGCAGACTCTGTCGCGGAGTCCGCTCAGGTGCTCTACAACGCAATTGCCAAGGACATCAAGCCGCGTGACATCGTGACGCGCAAGAGCATCGAAAACGCCATTGCGCTGGTCATGGCCACCGGCGGCTCAACCAACGCCGTGCTGCATTTCCTGGCCATTGCGCACGCAGCGCATGTCGATTTCCAGCTCGATGACATCGAGGCCATTCGTCTTCGCACGCCGGTGATCTGCGATCTCAAGCCGTCCGGCAAGTACGTTGCGGTTGATCTGCACGCCGCGGGCGGCGTCCCGCAGGTGCTGCGCATGTTGCTCGACAAAGGTCTGCTACACGGCGATGCCATGACCATCACCGGGCGCACCATGGCTGAAGAACTGGCATCGGTGCCAGCCGAGCCGCGCAAGGACCAGGATGTGATCCGCAGCTGGGACAATCCCATGTATGCACAGGGCCATCTGGCCATTCTGAAGGGCAACTTGTCGCCCGAGGGCTGCGTGTCCAAGATCACCGGCCTGAAAAACCCGGTCATCACCGGCCCGGCGCGTGTGTTTGATTCCGAAGAGCAGTGCATGGAGGCCATCCTTGCCGACAAGATCAAGGCTGGCGACGTGCTGGTGATTCGCTACGAAGGTCCGCGTGGTGGTCCTGGCATGCGCGAAATGCTGGCGCCGACCTCCGCCATCATCGGCAAAGGGCTCGGTGAAAGCGTGGGCCTGATTACCGACGGACGATTCTCCGGCGGCACCTGGGGCATGGTGGTTGGACACGTCACCCCCGAAGCTTTTGATGGCGGCGTCATTGCGCTGGTCGAGGAAGGCGACTCCATCACCGTGGATGCCAGGAAGCTGCTGATCCAGCTCAATGTTGACGATGCCGAGATCGAGAAGCGTCGCGCGGCATGGAAACAACCAGCTCCGCGCTACACGCGCGGTGTGCTATCCAAGTTTGCGCGCGTGGTGTCCAGTGCGGCGAAAGGGGCGGTTACCGACTAGCTGCGGCTGCGAAAGCGCTCTCCCAGGGATCGCAGGCGTGGTCGCGGCCAGGCTGCAGGCGCGGCGAGTTGCAATAGATTCTCCGTGGCCGGATGTCCGCCTCGGGTTGGCCTTTATTGGTGATCCGCAGGGTGTTGGCCTGACGCGCGCCAAAGCCACTGCAAGGCGAAAGCATCAATCTGCGGGTGCCCGGAACCTGGCAATCGAACTGCTGCGGGGGATGGATATCGCGGTTGAAGAGATCCCGCGTGGAGCAGAGGGCGGGCCACTGTGGCCGAACGGGATCGTCGGCAGCCTGAGTCACACCGATGGATATGCGGCGGCATCGCTCGCGCGTTCCGGAGATTGCCGCGGCATAGGCATCGATGTGGAGCCAGCGCTACCCCTGCCAGGCGAAACCGGCGAACTGGTCCTGGGCGAACAGGAACGCGACTGGGTTAATTCCGTAGAGGTTCGCTTGCCCGCCGCGGGCAGGATGATTTTTTGCGCAAAAGAGTGCGTGCACAAAGTTGTGCACCCCTTGACCCGAACCTGGCTGGATTTTCTGGACGTGCGGGTGGTCTTTGAACCCGATCTGATCCGCTTCTCAGTTCAGCCGCTTTCAGATGCTGCAATCGCTGCGTTTGCCGATGCCCGGGTGCGCGGTTATTGCTTGCAGGTAGAAAAGCACTGCCTGAGTGTTTTGCGGTTCGACTGAAAATCAGCGACCGGGCGTTCTGGCGCGAAAGCCGATCTGCAGGAATCGCATGTCGGTCCATCGTCCGAAGCTGAGCACGACAAACAACCAGAACAGGAGCCGTTTGCTGCTCAGTCGCCAGGGCTTTTTCATTTCACCATGACTCCAGCACCGAACTTTGCTGGACTACGCCGAAGCCCGATACAGCAGGTTTATCAATAACTTAGGCGAGTCCAACATATGCCGGTGCTTTCCGAAACCTGACCCGGCTTCCCCTCTGATGGCCCCTACATGGCTCTTGGGAATCGGGTCTTTCCGAGGAGTCATCGTGGCAAAACTCAAGCTCACCAAGTCCGCAGTCGATGCGGCACAACCCCAGGCGCAGGCCGTCGAACTCCGGGACACGCTGGTGCCCGGCTTCCTGTGCAAGGTTACACCAGCGGGCCGCAAGGTGTTCATGCTCCAGTACCGCACGAACGCTGGCGAGCGGCGCAAGCCCGCCCTGGGCCTGTACGGGGAACTGACCGTCGAGCAGGCCCGCTCGCTGGCCCAGGAATGGCTGGCCGAGGTGCGCCGGGGCGGCGACCCCAGCGCGGCCAAGGCCGCCGCCCGTTCAGCCCCCACGGTCAAGGAGCTGTGTACCAAGTTCATGGAGGATTACTCCAAGCAGCGCAACAAGCCCAGCACCCAGCGCGGGTATCAGGCCGTCATCGACCGCTGCATCGTTCCGATGCTGGGCCGTTTGAAGGTCCAGGACGTGAAGCGCCCGGACGTGGCCACGGCGATGAAGAAGATGGCGCACAAGCCGGCCGAGGCCAACCGTGCTTTCAGCGTGATGCGCAAGATGTTCAACCTGGCCGAGGTGTGGGGCCACCGGCCTGACGGCACCAACCCCTGCCGCCACGTCCCGATGTACCCCAACGGCAAGGCCACCCACCTCATCAGCGACGAGGACATGGGCAAGCTGTTTCGGCGACTGGAGCACATCGAAGCCGAGGGTCTGGAGAACTACGTCATCCCGCTGGCGATCCGCCTTCAATTCGAGTTCGCCGGCCGCCGCTCCGAAATCGTGACGCTCCGATGGGATTGGGTGGACCTGGACAACCGCCGCGTGGTCTGGCCGGACAGCAAGACGGGCGGCATGTCCAAGCCCATGAGCGAGGAAGCCTATCGACTGCTCTCGACGGCGCCACGGCAGGAAGGCACTCCCTATGTGCTGCCGTCTCCAAGCCATCCCGGCAAGCACCTGACCACGGGCGAGTATTACGGCGGCTGGAGCCGCGCCCTCAAGGCGGCGGGCGCCACGCACGTCGGCACGCATGGCATCCGCCACCGCTCCGCGACCGACATTGCCAACTCGGGCATCCCGGTCAAGGTCGGCATGGCGCTGACGGCGCACAAGACCGTGGCGATGTTCATGCGCTACGTCCACACCGAGGACGATCCGGTGCGCAAGGCGGCCGAGCTGGTGGCGAACCGGCGCAAGACGATCACCGAGGCGCAGCGGCCTGCGGAGGTGGCTGCATGACCAAGAAGGCGCCTGCGATGGCGGGAGTCGCACCCGCCGCCGTGCCTGCCGGCTACGCCAGCATCCACGGCGGCATCGTGGATCTGCTCGATGCCGCGCGCCAGACGGCAGCGCGCAGCGTCAATGCGCTGATGACGGCCAGCTACTGGGAGATTGGCCGCCGCATCGTGGAGGCCGAGCAACAGGGCAAGCGGCGCGCGGGTTATGGCGAGCAGTTGATCGAGCGGCTGGCAAGCGACCTCACCCAGCAGTTCGGCCGTGGCTTCAGCCGTCAGAACCTGCAGCAGATGCGGTCGTTTTTTCTGACCCGGCCAATTCGCCAGACAGTGTCTGGCGAATCTTCCCCGGAGCCAGTGCGGCCTTGGCGGCTGGACGAGCTGGCGCAGGTCTTCACGCTGCCGTGGTCGGCCTATGTGCGGCTGTTGTCGGTCAAGGACGAGCATGCGCGCCAGTTCTATGAAGCCGAGGCCTTGCGCGGCGGCTGGAGCGTGCGCCAGTTGGATCGGCAGATCGGCAGCCAGTTCTACGAGCGCACGGCGCTGTCGAAAAACAAGGCGGCGATGCTGGCCAAGGGCGCGGTGGCCAAGCCCGAAGATGCCGTCGCGCCCGGCGATGCCATCAAAGACCCCTATGTGCTGGAGTTCCTCGACCTCAAGGACGAGTATTCGGAGTCCGATCTGGAGGCCGCCTTGATCCGGCGGCTGGAAGACTTCCTGCTCGAATTGGGTGAAGGGTTCACCTTCATTGGACGGCAGCGGCGCTTGCGCATCGACCAGACCTGGTATCGGGTGGACTTGCTGCTGTTCCATCGCAAGTTACGCTGCCTGGTCATCATCGACCTGAAGCTGGGGAGTCTGACGCATGCGGACGTAGGCCAGATGCACATGTACTGCAACTATGCCAAGGAACACTGGGCCTATCCCGAGGAGAACCCGCCGGTGGGGCTGATTCTTTGTGCCGACAAGGGGCTCGCCCTGGCGCGGTATGCGCTGGAGGGCTTACCCACCAAGGTCATGGCGGCGAACTACCGGATGGTTCTGCCGGATACCGATGTGCTGCAAAAGGAACTGGAAAGCACGCGGCTCTTGCTAGAGTCTCGCGGAACGATTCGTCCCAAGACGTGGAAGCGGTAGACACACCTGCGGAGCTATACGCCTGTTTGGAGATTGGGCAGAACCTCAGTCTGTAGTCGGTTTTACGGCTTTCTTCCGTGAGGAGGAAGAAGGCAACGACGGCAAACATTCAAACAAACGTTCCGCATAGACGAATCCCATCCGCCTTACTGCGTCCTGATCGAAATACAGTAGCCATGCGGCAAGTAGCGCCAGCGAAATGAGCAATGTCAAGCCTGCGGCAAGCCCTGGATCGGCAAGGTGCACCAAGTCAAATTGGAGAGGTGCTACCTGCAAAATCTTTGCAATCAACAATCCGTAGACGACGCCCATGAGGCACGACAGGATACCGACAGGCTTCATCGCCAGCATGTTGCGATGAAATCCATAGGCGATGTTCTCTTTCAGCAAGAGCTGCTTGTTGGAACGCGTGAGTTCGCGAAGCCGCTTAGTGGCACCGATGTAGATGTCGTCTGCCTTGTCTGGGTTTGCTGATTCTTCTTCTGCCGTTGGCATGGCGATACCCAACTTGGCAGTGATCGCCGTGTGATAACGCTGCTTGCTGACACCATCAAGGAACTTGTCGCGGTGGCGTAGTGCGATGGTCGTGGGCATGCCACCCCATTTTGAGACCAGCATCTCTTCAAGTTTTTTACCACGTCCGCGCGCTACGCTCGCGAGTGCATAGATAGCGCCGCAGCCGCCCAGCAGGCCGATCACACCTGTAAGCACAGGGTGCCGAGCCCCGTAGACGCACAACAGCGGCACCAGCACGGGTAAGGCCACAAGAAGGCCAGGGATAACACGTGCCTTGCGCTCGTAGGGGTCTTTGACCAGTTCAAAAATTGTTGTCATGTGAAGTCAGGCCTGTGCCGCCAAGGCGTCGATATAGGGTTGGATTTCATCGCGGTTTTTCAGCGTGATCTGCTGTGCGAGGGGGTCTGGTGCTTCCTTGGTATGCAAACCCAAACGTCTCAGCGTGTAGTACAGAAACGCTTGGCGGCATGGAAGTTTGACCTCTCCATCTTCCATGCCGTAGTCCAACTCTAAGACTCGTTTCTTGGCTGCAGGCAAATCGGGATGCGGTGCAAGTACCAGCGTCAATACAGTTTGCCAATGCGAATCTTGGTTGGAGTCCACTTGGGTCGCCTCGAAGCCATCGATGCGCAGGATTCGAGCAAGGACGAAATCGCTGAAGCGCTGGCGCTTGTGGCAAAACGCGCGCATGTGCCAGCGAAAACCGTCATTGCCAAGGGCGTGGGGAGACAGCAAGCGAACCGATTCATCCAACGACGTCATGGACTGGTAGCTCACCAGAATGGATTCCTGCTGGCGGATTGCGCGCACCACTGCTTCGACGGTCTGCTCATTGATCGTGCGCCAAGGGGACGGGGCCCAATCTGTCTCCGGCGCGGAGCCGATGAAGCTGGCCGTCGGCTCGACAATTCCCATCTTTGTCGCTAGCAGTTCTGCTAGATAGCGTTGCGCCGAGCTTCGTTGGTAAAGCGGGTGAAAACTCTGCGCTGCCGTGTAGGTCTTGGAGCTGCGGTCGTAAGTCAGGTTGCTCGGCGCCAACTCCATGTACTTGGAAATGTCCAGCGATGCCTGCGGGACCGAAATACCAAAGTGCTCGGTGAGATCCATCCGGTTGATGCGCCGCTCCCAGCGCAGACGGAAATCGATGAATTGAAGTCTGCTCTCCAGCCCCCAACTTAGCCCCTTAGGCTCAGCAGGTTCGGCGGCAGGAAAGGAAGGTTTTTGCATCAGTCACGCCTAAAAAGTAGACGGATATAAAAAATCGTCGTACATTAACTATACGCGATCATCCTTCGGTCGTCTACCCGGAGACCCCAGTGCCTACAACCATCACGTTTTTTCCCGTCGACAACGGGGACATGACCCTCATCAAGTTCGGCGATCTCGACGCGACGACTCTGCTGATCGACGTAAACATCAGGCAAGACGCCGACGACCCTGACGGGGAGGCGCGCGATGTCGCCAAGGATTTGCGCGAACGACTGAAGAAGGATGAGAACGGCAGGCCGTATGTCGATGCGTTCCTGCTGAGCCACCCGGATCAAGACCATTGCCGAGGGTTGAAGCGACACTTCTACCTAGGGCCACTCGACAAGTACCCGGACGACAAGAAGGACGACAAGGACAAGAAAATCGTGATCCGCGAGATGTGGTCGTCCCCGATCGTGTTTCGACGCGCCAGCAAGACGCACACCTTGAGCGACGACGCCAAGGCATTCAACACGGAGGCGCGTCGGCGCGTGCAACTGAACCGTGACAAGAATTTCGCCGTCGGGAACGGTGACCGCATTCAGATCATGGGCGAGGACATCGACGGAAAAACCGATGATCTCACTTCGATTGTGCGGAAGGTGGACACGCGCTTTTCAACGATCAATGGCAAGAGTTCCGCATTCTTTTCTGCGTTTCTTTTGGCTCCACTGGACGCCCAGGATGACGAGGAAGAGGAAGAGTGCCTGGTCAAGAACCAGTCCAGCGTTATTCTGAACATCACGTTGGCGGCTGACGCGCAGACGCCGGATGGTGCGAAATTCCTTACTGGTGGCGATGCTGAGGTGTTCATCTGGAACCGCCAGTGGCAACGCCACAAGGCTGAAGCAGATGTGCTTGAGTACGACATCATGCAGGCGCCTCATCATTGTTCCTGGCATTCGCTGTCCTATGACAGCTGGTCCGACTACCGTGAAAAAGCCAAGCTCGATGCTGATGCTCGCAAGGCGCTTTCGCAGACCCGTGACGGCGCCGTCATCGTCGCCAGCTGCAAGCCGATTGCAGATGATGACAGCGATCCGCCCTGCATCCGTGCGAAGCGTGAGTACGTGACGATCGTGGACGAAGCAAAAGGCGAGTTCTACTGCACAGGCGAGTACCCCAGCGAAAAGTCCGTGGAACCGCTCGTTTTCACCGTAACCGCTCAGGGTGTGCAACCTCCCGCGAAGAAGGAGTCCGGATCGAAGGCCGCTGCCGTGGTGACCTCTGCGCGCACCCCCATGCCGCACGGAGCATCATGACGGGCACCATCGCAGACGCACTGCATCAACTTCAGCGGCATCGAGGCCTTATCCGCGTTGGCGAGCCAAGGACAACTGGTGCATCGACGGAGATTGAAGTCGATGTTGCGGTCCAACTGCCGAACAGGTCTCGGCGCAATGGTATCTCTGAGACCGGAGTGCGCACCGTCGAGACGTGCGTGCTGGTATTCGGTAGTGACTGGCCCCTGTCTGCACCCGAGCCCTTCTTACGTGCGGACTTCCCGCTCAACTTGCCGCACATCAACCCCCATCGCCAAGGCGAGTTAGTCTCGCCGTGCCTATTCGAAGGGTCGTTGAACGAGCTGCTGCATCGGTTTGGCCTGGACGCCGTTGTCGATCAGTTGATCGACTGGCTGCACAAGGCCGCGGCCGGAACACTCCTGGACCTGGAGCAGGGGTGGGAACCAACGCGCCGAGACAGCTGTCCTTCGACCGTTGTATTCAGTGCCGAGAAGGTCGCGGCCGCCGCTCCCGCTGACGGCACGATTCTGGTGGTTCCCGCAGGCTACGTGACGATCGATGGCGGTCTGTACGCCATCATCAACGCCGAACTGACCGCACAAGTCGATCCTGTGTTTTATCAGGATGTTCACAACGACAAGCTGGGCAAATGGGGGAACGGCCATGCCGCGGCCTTCATCGCGCGCGCTCCGATGACCGACGGCCTCCCGCATGTGATCGGACGCTATCAACCAGAGACAGTTGTCGATCTCGCGACGCTGCTCGATCGAGCAGCGGAGCTTGGTATTGATCGCGACGCTTTGGCCCAGGAAGTGGACGGTTATTTCGGACGCTCAATCCTGGATATGCGACAGGACTCGCATGGCTGGGTGCATGGTTTGTACGCGATTGTGATTCTGGCTGTGCAAAGGCCAGCGTCGCTTGTGGGCTCGCCAGGGAGGAGTGTCGAGGTATTGCCCTATGTGGTGCGCTATGAACTCAACGCTCAATCGCTCCTGGAGCGTAACGCCACGGTTCACCCGGCCTTTCACGCGCATGCGTTGTCTCCTGAACTGCTGGCAAGGACGTCCGGCATTCCATACGCAGCCACATCACAGCCGCTGGTCGTGCTCGGCTGCGGAAGCGTGGGATCGAAAGTCGCGATGCAACTGGGGCGAGCGGGCTTTGGTTCGATGACTTTCGTCGACAACGAACCCATGTCGCCTCACAACGCCGCGCGGCATGCACTCATTGAGCGGGCATCAGTTCTGGTTCCGCCTCGGAAGTCGGCGCTGATGAAGACAGCCTTTGAATCGCTGTCGCATCTTCAATCGCGAGCGTTCGACACCGACGCAGTGACTCTTTTGGTCGATCCGGAACAGTTTGCGGCAACCGTTCCGCAGGATGCGGCCCTCATCGTGGATGCGACGGCGTCACTTCAGGTGCTGGCTGCAGAAACACAATCGGCAGCGTTGGATCAATCCCCAGCCCGATTGGCACGGATCGCGATGTATGGTCAGGGGCGCTGTGTGGCGGTATTGCTCGAAGGAGCTGGCCGTGCCGGCCGAGTTGACGACCTCACGGCGTTCTTGTTCGAGTGCTGCCGGTTTGCACCGGAACTGCGTGCGTCGATTGCCGGCGAGACGTCTGAGCCGACTCGGATTTTCGTGGGTGACAACTGTCGTTCGCTGACGATGCCTATGTCTGACGCCGTTGTTTCGCGGTCGACGTCACTGGCCGGCCTGCAACTGGAACGATGGCTCGTTGATGGGCTTCCGAAGGAAGCGACGCTTTGCGCCGGAATCTCAGATGCCGAAGGCCTTGGAATGGCATGGACCCGCGCCAGCCTTGGCCCGACCACTGCGCTTGAAGTCGCAGACGATGGTGGCTGGAACATTCGGGTCCTGTCCCCAGTTGCGCAAGCAATCCATGCTGATGCGCTGCGCTGGGGTGCTCTGGAAACAGGCGGCGCCTTGATCGGCCGCATCTCGTTTGAAAATCGAACCATCACCATTGCAGGCCTTGTTGAGGCACCGCCTGACAGTGTTCGAGAGGCCGCCCGCTTCGTCCTCGGAACCAACGGGCTTGTTCAAAATTTGCGCGCCGCAAACGCGGCCTCTTTGGGGTATCTCGCCTTTATAGGAACGTGGCACAGCCACCCGAAAGGCGGCGCACATTCGGGTATCGACCGAAATACATTGCGCGGCATCGCCGAGGATGCTGGCGGCCTTCCGGCCGTGTCGTTGGTATGGACTCCGACAGGACTCACGTGTGCGGTGGATCGCTGGTAGGTGCAAAGCCACCGGCACTTTGTTGGCATAAAACAAGAGGGATGTATGGCTGACTACTTCGAGATCGACTTTCTTGGCGTCGAAACAGCGAAAAGCGGGGACGCGATCACGCTGCGCTACTCGGTGAATGGCACCGAGGGCGTGCACGTTGTTGACGGTGGGTATCTGGATACGGGTGATCAGATAGTCGAGCATCTGAAGACGTACTATGGAACAACAGTCATCGACCATGTGATCCTCACGCACCCAGATCGCGATCACGCCAACGGACTACGAAAAGTCCTGGAGCAATGCACGGTCAGGAATCTTTGGATCAACCGGCCGTGGATATACGCGGACCAGTTGATCGATCGCTTTGAGACCTATGAATCGGTTGAAGCCCTGCGACGGAAGTTGCGCTCAATCTACGATGCCACGGCAATTCTTGAGGATATTGCGGTGGAGAAGGGAATTCCAATCCATGCCCCCCTTCAGGGGCAGAGCATCGGTCCGTTCGCGGTCATGGCACCTACCCTGGGGCGCTACTTGGACCTGATCGTGGACTCCGCGAAGACACCGGAAGCTGTCGAAGAAAGTGCTTTTGATAGCGCGCTGAGCAGCATATTCCGGGCAGTGAAGGCCGCGACCGCCTACATCAAGTCCCTGTGGGGCGAGGAATATTTCCCGCCTGAGCCGACCAGTCGTGAGAATGAAATGAGTGTGGTGCAGTCGGCTGTCTTGAACGGTCATCGCGTCATGCTTACTGGCGATGCCGGGCGTGAAGCACTGCAGGAGGTGATCGACTACGCACCTTTCGTGGGACTCGCGCTGCCAGGTATTCGGTATTTCCAAGTGCCCCATCACGGCGGGCGACACAACGTTTCGACCGAAGTCTTGGATCAACTGCTCGGCCCACGGTTGAACAGTATGCCGGACAAGCACCATTGGAATGCCATATGCAGTTCTGCCAAGGCGGATGAGGATCATCCGCGGAAGTCGGTGATTCGCGCCGTATTGCACCGGGGTGGGCACTGGGCGGCAACTGAAAGCCAGAACATACGCATCGGGGCAGGCATCACCCGCGATGGCTGGGTGCCGATTCCCCAGGCGGCGTATCCGGAAGATCAAGAAAATTGACAGCGCCTGAAGGCCAGCACCACTTTTCAACTGCCTGCTGGCAACTTGGCCTGCATCCCGACGTTCCTTCGTCGGGCTCATGGGCTGCGCCCCGAGCTTCGTGCCGAATCGCAGTCATCCGGCTTCAAGCCCGGACGCTCTGATCTGGACTGACGCTTCGGACCTGCGCGCTACGCTTGTCAATACCGGGGTGGCTGCGTGGTGAGGTGTGGCGGCTTGCTGTTCCCTTCATCGTGCCACGGCGTGCTCGCCGTCAATGACTGCGCACCTTCGGCGCTTGCGGCCTGGCGGCCGTCTTCGATCTTTGACTGCTTGCGCTGCGCCGTGCCCTGCAAGGGCTGGGCAATTCCGCCCGGTAACCTTACAGGAGTTCACCATGAACCACGCATTCATCACGGACGAGCAGCGCATCGTGCTGCTGGCCAACGGCCGCGAATCCTTGGAGAACCCGGACTTCGATCCGGCCCCAGTGGTCAAGCTGTTCACGCCGGATGCCGGCGCGACCTGGCTGCTGACCGAGATTGATCCCGATGACCACGATCACGCCTTCGGTCTTTGCGACCTGGGCCTAGGGATGCCGGAAATCGGCTGGGTCAGTCTTTCCGAACTGGCGACCGTGCGCGGGCGGCTGGGCTTGCCGGTAGAGCGGGATCTGCACTTTCGTGCCGAGAAGCGGCTGAGCGCCTATGCGCGCGATGCGCGGCTGGCGGGGCGTGTCGTTGTCTGACCTGGTTCTGGGGCGCCGCAAGGCGCTCCTGAGCGTTCTCAATCATTTCAGGAGGTCAAGGCCATGAGCAGCCACCACGACTACATCCTCGAAATCACGGCAGAGCATGATGCGTTCAAGCCGTTCCCACCGGAGAACGGCCAGCCCTTGCGCTTTGCGCTCGGCGACGCGGTGATCTATACCAACGAGTTTGGCGCACAGTTCCGGTGCCGCGTCACCGGGTTTTATCGTCCCAGCGGACTTTCGGGCCTGTACGCGCGCGGTGCGCGCTACCTGCTGGACTCGTCATCGCCGTGGATGCCGGTGTCGGAAGCCAGCCTGCGCCCCGACGACCCGGCCTGATGCCTTCGCGCCCCTGGCGGGGCGCTGCGCGCTGCGCTTGCCTCCAGGGGAAAGCCCTGCGGGCTATCCCCGCCGCGCAGGCTTGGCGCCCCTCTCGCGCAGCGAACCGGCTGGTGCCGGATCGCTCCCTTCATGCCGGACATTACGATGGCACTTCGGGCGTGGGTGTGTCGGGTTCGTAGTCGCCCAGCCACTCGAAGAGACGTTCGATATCGCAGTCCAGCTGGTTCAGCGTGGCCTGGGCCATTGCGTACCAGGTGGTGCCGTCGTCCGTTTCTTCGGAGGCGGACAGCAGGACGTTGAGCTGTGCGCGCCGTCCCAGCAGGCGCTGCATCTCGTTGCCTACCGTCTTGCGGTCGGTGGTCCAGATGAGGGTCGGCAGAAAGATGCCAGGCCCTTCTGCTCCAGGCGCAGGCGTTCCGGGTTGCATGGGATCGCTCATGGTGGTTCTCCAGAAGGTGGAGATTCCACGGTAGGCATTGGCCCGTGACCGGGCCACTCGAAATTCGCGCTATTTCGGGGGGATTTCGGGATCAGCGCCGATCGGCCGTGGCGCAGTCATGCGGGCGGGCTGCCTTTGAGCCGGTGCTTACCAGGGCTTCCAGCGCCGCTGGGGTGTTTGCGGCACGGCGCCGAGCAATTGGATCGGCGGCAGTGCATGGGGCGCATTGTTCCTGGGGAAGCGCCGGCGCACTTCGCATTCCAGTTCGTGCGCGAGGCCGCGTGCGTCCTTCTCGCCGCGCAGTGCCCGTTGCCGCCAGTCTCGGGCCTGGGCCATCAGTTCATCGTCTTGTAGGGCTCGTATGTCCATGCCATTGCCATTTTGCCGATGGCTGGGTGGGTAGCTGTCCACGGGGATTTCATTGAAGTCATGTGGGCGTCCCCGGCCACCTGGGAGATGGCCGGTCGCGCTCTCGTGCTAGCGCATCGAGCCGCCTGCGGCGTCTCGCCCCCTTCGGGCTTCGATCGTTCCCTCACTCCGTTCGGCTGACGCCTCCGGCCCGGCTTCCAGCTTCGAGCCTGCGCGCTTCGCTTGCCGTGCGGTCGGCTTGTGGGATGGCCGTTGCCATGTCCAGTCCTCTTCCCTGACTTCATCACCTTGTCCGCGACTGTAGCCCGCGGCCGTGTGCCGTCAAGGCGCGCAGGGCCGTGTCCTCGGCTGCGCCTGCGGGCCGCCCCCACCCTGCGCTTGTTTCCTTGACGGCCCCCGTCCGCGCGCTCCCTTTCGTCGCGGGCGATGAACTCAGGAAAGACGGTGGCAACAGGGCCAACCGGGTTCCTCGTGCCGACCGCACCGAACAGCCGAAAGGCTGGGCTCCGAATCTTGGAATCCGGTGTGCGGTTTTCTTCAACAGCCTTTTTGTTCAGGAGAAAGACCATGCAACTCGCATCCCGCTTCGCTTCCCATTCCCCCGCATTGCGCAGCGACTCCCCGCTGTCCGATGACCAGATCCGCCGCGTGGCCCCGTCCATCTTCGCGGATGCCCCCCATGAAAGCCGCTCCGAGCGGTACAGCTACATCCCCACCGCCGCCGTGCTGACCGAGCTTCGCAAAGAGGGGTTTCAGCCCTTCATGGTGTGCCAGACCCGCGTTCGCAACGAGGGCCGGCGCGAGCACACGAAACACATGCTGCGCCTGCGCCACGCCAACCAGATCAACGCCCGCGAAGCCAACGAAATCATCCTGCTGAACTCGCACGACGGCACGAGCAGCTATCAATTACTGGGTGGCATGTTCCGCTTCGTTTGCAGCAATGGCCTTGTCTGCGGCGACACCGTGGGCGATGTGCGCGTGCCCCACAAGGGCGACGTGGCGGGCCATGTCATCGAGGGCGCCTATCAGGTGCTGAGCGGCTTCGAGCATGCGCAGGAATCGCGCGAATCCATGCAGGCCATCACGCTGGATGCCGGGGAATCGGAAGTGTTCGCCCGCGCCGCGCTGGCCCTCAAGTACGACGACCCAACCAAGCCCGCGCCCGTCACGGAATCGCAAATCCTGATGCCGCGCCGCTTCGACGACCGCCGCCCCGACCTGTGGAGCGTGTTCAACCGCACGCAGGAGAACCTGACCAAGGGCGGATTGCATGGCCGCGCCGCCAATGGCCGCAGACAGCAGACCCGCCCCGTGCAGGGCATTGATTCGGACATTCGCCTGAACCGCGCCCTGTGGCTGCTGGCCGATGGCATGCGCGCCCTCAAGGCCTGACCCCCTCTGACGTGTTCCCCGCCGGAGGGGCGGTTTCCCCTCCATTCCCTTGTTTCACTTGATTGGAGATTCACCATGAACGCCGTTACTTACACCGAAGCTCAAGCCCTCGACAGCCGCGCAAACGTGCTGCAAGCCGCCGACCCGAGCAAGCACATGATTCTGGTTCCGCTGTCGCGGCTGGTGCTGCGCCCCACGGGCCGCAACGTGCGCAAGACCGTCCCGCGCATGTCCATCCCCGAGCTGGCCGCGAGCATTCAGCGCGTGGGCCTGCTGCAAAACCTGATCGTGATTCCCGCCGCCGATGACCTGCATTACGAGGTGGTGGCAGGTGGCCGACGCTTTGCGGCCCTCAAGCTGCTGGCAAAGAAGCACCGTATCGCCAAGGATTGGGACGTGCCTTGCCTGCAGGTGGCCGATGGCACGGCCCGCACCGCCAGCCTGACCGAGAACGTGCAGCGCGAAGCCATGCACCCAGCAGACCAGTTTGAAGCCTTCGCCGCGCTGGTGGCCGAAGGCCGACCGATTGAGGACATTGCGGCGGATTTCTCCGTTACGCCGCTGGTGGTGCAGCGCCGCTTGAAGCTCGCCAATGTCTCGCCGCGTTTGATGGAGGACTACCGGGCCGATGCCGTGAGCCTCGATCAGCTGATGGCGCTCTCCATCACCGACGACCACGCCGCGCAGGAATGCGCGTTCTACGATGCGCCGCAATGGCAGCGCCAACCCTCGCACTTGCGCGAACGTCTGACGGAGCGCGAGATTGACGCCTACCGGCATCCGCTGGTGCGCTTCGTCGGGCTGGACACCTACGAGCAGGCGGGCGGCGGCATCCGCCGCGACCTGTTCGCGGAGGGCGATGCAGGCGTGTACCTGACCGACGCCGCGCTGCTGGAACGACTGGCGCAAGACAAGCTGGCGGGCATCGCCGCAGAGGTGAAGGCCGAGGGCTGGGCTTGGGCTGATGCCACGCCGGGCGTGACCCATGCCGATCTGCACGCCTTCCAGCGTGCGCCGAGGGAGCGCCGCGAGCCGAACAAGCGCGAAGCACAGCGCATCGAGAGGCTGCAAGCCAAGATGCAGGAGGTGGCCGAAGCCATTGATGCCGCGACGGACGCCGACGACGAGGACAAGGCCGATGCGCTGCAAGAGGAAGGCGAGCGGCTGGGCGAGCAGTTGCAGGCGCTGGAAGACGGCTTGCAGGGGTACGGCGCGAACGTGAAGGCCGCAGCCGGGGCCATCGTCACCATCGGCCGCAACGGCGAGGTGGTGATTCATCGCGGACTGCTGCGCGAGGCCGAGGCCAAGGCACTGCGCACACTGGAGAAGCTGCGCCAAGGGTTCAGCGACCCAGATGCCGCGAACGATGACGAAGGCGAGGACGACGAGCCGCCCAAGGCAGCAGCGATTTCCGACCGACTGGCCCAGCGCCTGAGTAACCGTCTTCGAAGTCAAGCGCAATGAAGCGACTTGTCCCAAGGTTTTCCAGTGCGCACCATGGCGTTGAGCGTGGTGAGCAACTTGCGCATGCAAGCGACCAGGGCGACCTTGGGCAACTTGCCAGCGGCCTTCAGACGCTCGTAGAAGGCCTTGATGGCCGGGTTGTAGCGGGTGGCCGTGAGCGTTGCCATGTACAGCACGCGGCGGATCTCGAAGCGCCCGCCTTGTACGCGCCGCCTGCCCTTGCTGCCGCCGGAGTCATTGGCCATGGGCGCCACGCCCACCAATGCAGCGATCTCGCGCCGGTTCAGCCGGCCCAGCTCTGGCAGCTCGGCAATCATCGTGGCACTGGCCACCGGGCCGACTCCCGCAGCCGACTGCAGCAGCGTGTCGAGCTCCCCAAAGTGCTCGCGCACATGCGTGACCATCTGCTCTTCGATCTCATCGAGCTGCGCCTTGATCGCCGCCTCGATGGCCTCGATGCTGGCGTGCAGCTTCTTGGGCGTGATCTGCAGCCGTTGGCGCTCCGAATGGAGCATGGTCAGCAACTGGCGCCTGCGCGTGACCAGGGCCGCGAGCCACTGCTGGCGCTCATCGGCCAGGGGGCGCAAGAAGCGCTGCAGATCGTCGCGGCGCAGCAGCACCGCTGCCAGCTCGGCCAGCGTGCGCGCATCCACCGCGTCGGTCTTGGCCAGGCGTCCCATGGATTTGGCGAAGTCGCGCGCCTGGCGCGGGTTGATGACCGCCACGGGCAGGCCTGTGGCCTGCAGGGCACACGCTAACGCGGCCTCGTAGCCGCCGGTGGCCTCCATCACCACCAGACCCACGTCCAGGGGCTGCAGGGCAGCCGCCAGCGCCGAGTGGCCTTCGGCATCGTTGTCAAACCGCTGGGCGCTGCTCTTGGCACCCAGCACACAGACATCCACGTGCGCCTTGGCCACGTCGATGCCCACCGTCACTGAGGTAACAGACATGATCTTCAGATCCCTTGCTTGTGCATGCGCGCTCAATCAAGGCGCGCGTAACCGTTCGGGCTTCACGAAGACCAGCGCGGCGGCCATGCGTTCTGTACTCAGTCACGGGCTCTATCACCCCAGCGCCTACCAAACTGCACGGGCCGGTCTGGCCGCCTCAACGGCGTTCAGACTCTACCGCGCTGGTCTGGTTTAAAGATACAAGCGCCCATCGCACCGCCGCGCTGCAAATCGAGGTGGCCCGGCATCCGCAGGTGGCGGTGGCCGCGCTGGTGCATGGCATGGTGCAGACCGTCTTGCAGGGCCGCTACTACGGGCGCGACCTGCCGCTGGGCGTGAGCCTGAAAGTCCAAGACCGGCTGGACGGCATGGCCCCGGACTGGCCCGAGTCACCCGCCGCCGTGGCGCTGCGTGAATTGCAGCAGGCGTGGAGCGGCAAGCTGCCCGAGGACAGCGCCGAACTGTTTGCCGCGCTGCTGGCGATGGAGCAAGGCGAACTGGTCAAGCTGCTGGCCGTGTGCGTGGCTTCCACGGTGGACGTGGTGACGCCTCGCGCCACACCGCACCAGCCCGGCGAGGAACTGGCGCAGGCCGTGGGCCTCGACATGGCCGCATGGTGGCAGCCGACCGCCGAGGGGTATTTCAAGCACGTTCCGAAGGCGGCAGTTCTGCAAGCCGTGGGCGAGTACGCGCCCGATCAGGTTTCCCGGCTGGCGAAGCTGAAGAAGGCCGACATTGCCAGCGAAGCCGAGCGGCTGGCCGATGGCGCGGGTTGGATGCCTGCCATCTTTAAGGTCGAAGGCCCGCAGCAGGCAGTGAAGGAAAGCGCGCAGGAGGCAGGCCCGGAGCAGGACGCCCCGGAGGATGCCGAGGCAATGGCGGATGAACCCGCCGAGGCGCTGGCCGCTTGACCCACGCCGAAGGCAAGCGCCCCGGCTTCGACCGGGGCGCTTCGCTGCAAGGAGAAGCCCCCATGACCCGCACCACCACCAACCGCCCGCGCATGGCGGCGGTCTATGCACCCGGCACGGTGCGCGCCCGCCGCTGGCACGGCGATGGCGACGTGCGCGGCTACCGACCGCCCTCGGGCTGGTCGGCCCGCGCTGACCTCACCGACATACATCCCATCACGGGCCGCGCCTTGCCGCGTGCCGTGTGGTGGATCATCGAAACGAAGGAATGATCATCGTCAGCACCGCGCCCAGGCCGTTCCGCCCTGGGCGCGGTGAAACGCATAATCCGGGCGCGGCGGTGGCCGCGCCCGGTGTTGAAGCCGAATAGCCGGGGCATTACGCCGCCGCCTTCACTGGCACTCAGGCGGCGGCGTTGAAGGCATCGCTGTACTGCGCGATGCCTTCGGGCACTGGCCCATGGAAGGCCAGTGCGAGAAAATAGCCGGGCGGCACGCCCGGCAGTTGCAGGCCCGCATGGGCCTGGAAGCCAAAGCGCCCGTAGTACGCGGGCTCTCCGAGCAGCACACAGCCTTCGGCCTGCATGGCCCGCAGTTCAGACAGCGCCTGTTCCATCAGGCGCGAGCCGATGCCGTGCCCCTGCCTCTGCGGCAGGACGGAGATCGGCCCCAGGCCGCACCAGCCTTTGGCCTTGTGGCCGTGGTCGTTGGTGATAGTCACCGGCGACAGAGCCACATGGCCGACGACCTGGCCGTGTTCTTCGGCCACGATGGAAAGCGTCAGCTCGCTAGCGTCGCGCAATGCACGCACGATGAATTGCTCCGTGTGGCTGGTGTGCGGCGCATCGGCGAAGGCGGCAATGGTCACGGCCTCGATAGCGGCAATGTCGTTCGTGGTTTCGTGTCGTAGCTGGATGGTCATGGTGTTCTGCGTTCCCTGCTCAAAATATAGAACGGCCTGGGCGTGTCGGCGCGTAGCGCCGCCGGGCTTTCGGGCTGCGCCCCGTGCCGACTTCGCTGTCACGGCCATTCGGCTTCAATCCACTCACGCCTTCGCGCCTGCGGCGCTGCGCGCTGCGCTTGCCTCCGGGGGATCGGCGCAAGGCCCATCCCCGCCGCGCGAGCTTGGCGCCCCTCGATGCCGCCGAACCGTCGATGCCGGATCGGCCCGGCCAGCGCCCCGCCGCAATGGACGGAGCTGGCGAACACGCTGGTGCTTGCTGCGGCAGGTTGTGCGAATGCGTGCCGTCCTCAACGCTGGCGGTTCTCGCCCATCACGTCACGAAGGACGGTTCACGGACATCCCGCCCGGCATCGCTATGGAGCTTCCACGCCACGCCTCAAGACCGGCGCCGCAAGGTGCGGCCGGGGCGTTCTCGCTTGTCGTCGGGTGGTTGACCTGGCCCGCGTCAGTGGGCGAGCCGGTGCTGCCTTCGTGCGGGGATGCCGAGCCGGCCCTGCCTCCTTTCGATGCGGTTCGGCCCAAGGCGTCCTTGTGTTGTTGTGAATCCTAGCGGTGGCGCGGCTGCGCCTCGGGCTTCATGGCTGCAACCGTCCGGCGAAAACAATTTCCCCTGCTTTGTCACTGCGTTCGGCGCATTCCTCGCGGGACAAATTCTTTTCGCCTCCCGGCTCTCCACTGCGTTGCGACCGCAAGCGGTGCAGCCCGCCCGTCCTCCGCCGGCCGGATCACAACAAGGACGCGATGGGCGCGAACCTTGTTCCACCAAAAGGAGATCCATCATGGCCAACATCGGCACCTTCACCGCAGACAAAGACGGCTTCACCGGCACGCTTCGCACCCTGACGCTCAACGTCAAGGTCAAGCTGGTGCCCAACGACAAGGGCGACAACGAGAAGGCCCCGGACTTCCGCCTGCAGGCGGCCAGTCACGACATCGGCGCGGCGTGGAAGAAGACCAGCGAAGCTGGGCGGGAGTACATCTCTGTGACCCTGGATGATCCTTCGTTTCCGGCAACGGTCTATGCCCGGCTAATCGAAGGCGAGAACGGCACGCACGACTTGATCTGGTCGCGCAGCAAGCCCCAGGCGGCCTGACGGCCGCCAGCGCCCCGTCCACCGCGGCGGGGCGCAGTGCTGCCTTCGCGGCACTTCAAGGAGGCGACACCATCGCCTGGGTTGCGCCGTGTCGAGTTGCTTCCTGGGCGTTGCAGCCTTCGGTTGCAAGAATGGCCGGGCGTGTCGGTGCCTTGCACCGCCGGGCTTTGCGGGCTGCGCCCCGTGCCGACTTCGCCGTCACGGCCATCCGGCTTCAATCCCTCACGCCTTCGCGCCTACGGCGCTGCGCGCTTCGCTTGCTTCCCGGGGAAAGCCCTGCGGCCTATCCCCGCCGCGCGATGCTTGGCGCCCCTGCAGTCCCCGAACCGGCGGCGCCGGATCGGCCACGCCAGCGACGTCGCACGCTATGGCGTGTCACTCTTCTTCGTCACAGTCTCCAACTGCTGGCGCACCTGCGCCAGCAGTTGATCGACCTGCTGCAGGTCGTCGCCGGCATAGGCCAGCGTCAGCAGCGTGAGCGGGTGGATCTCCATGACCTCGCACAGCTCGGCGAGCTTGTTCAGGGTCGGACTTTTGAGGTCGCGCTCCAGCGTACTCATGTAGGTGCGGCTGGACACGTCGGAGAACGCCTCCTGGCTCAATCCACGCGCTTTCCTGATGGTCTTTAGTGCCTCCGACAATGTATGTTTCGCTGCCAACCTTGGATCTCCCCAAAATCCAAGATGACAGTCGATTGCGCCCTATAGGACTACAACCTATAGTGTTCATTCATGTAAACCTACCGCTTTTGTGCTTTTACGGAAATCCGTATCTGCGGTTTTGGACGGAAGCGCAAAGCCGCTTGCGTGCCTTTCCTCAAACCCGCCGATACGGTTCTGCGCTTTCACTCTTCGGCGGTTTTGTACGAATGAGGGGGTATCTATGAACCGGCTCATCACCGAGGACGAGCGCAAGCAACTGCTGGAACACGGCCGGGTCCGGGCCGCTGGCTTGGCCAATGACCCGTTGCCCGTGGTGCGGTTGTTCACGCCAGATGCGCACGCCACCTGGCTGCTGACTTCGCTCGATCCCGTCGATGGCGACACGGCCTACGGCCTGATCGACCTGGGAATCAGCATGCCCGAGTTGGGGACGGTGAAACTTTCCGACCTGGCTTCCATCGTCGGGCCACGCCAGCAACCCGTCATGCGGGATCGGTATTTCCGGGCGGTGCGCCCGTTGTCGGAGTACCTGCGGCTGGCTAAGGAGAACGGTTCCGTCCTCGATTGAGCCGTTCGCGCCACGGTCTAGCCGGGCGCATTGAGACTATTTCGGTCTTGCTTCAGACCTGTCAGGTCTTAGTTCGCACTGTTGCACCAAACCGGTGCCATCCTGACGCAAACAGTCATGATGCCGGCCGTGCCATCGGGCACGGTGGGTATCGCAGGAGGCCGCATTTCCTCGCGCGCCACCGTCGCATTCAGACGATCCACGCAATCCATCGGATGCTTTTCGTCTTGACACGCAAGTTACTAATCTACCAGCTTATTCACGATTGGATGCTAGTTCGATGCGGTGACGTTTGCGTGTGAAACCGGTGACGGCCGTCCTGCTCTACGGGAGTTTGCGTCATGGCCGAACCGCACCACCTCGCGCACTGGTATCCGACTGCCGCCTACCTCTACGTGCTGTGCCTGGATACGCTGGCACTGGCCTGGGAGTATCTGCGCCGCCATCCCGATTACCGGCTTGACTGGCTCCACCGTGCGCGCCGCCTCGATGCTGCGCATCGCTGGGGCTTGCGTCTGCTGGAAGACCCGGCCCTGGATGCGCGTGACGCGCATCCGGCCTGGCTGCCTGGCCATGAAGCCGTGGTGCAGCTCCACCCGGATGCCGATCCGCCGCCTGACGCTGCGGCCTTCGCCTTCTGGTGCATCCCCGGTCACAAGCAGCTGCTGCATGACGGCAAGGGCCTGGCGCTGATCGCGCGCAGTTCAGGCCATTGCCTGCGCTATGCGCTGGCGCCTGGCCTGGAGGACGGCATGGCCGTGGCTTACGCCCACCGCGGTCACGGCACCACGCATGTGCCCGACACGCCTGCGCCAATGGCGCGGCCCAGGCCACCGCCTGCGGCGCTGCTGGAGCTGCACACCCTGCAGGCGCTCGATGCGACCCTGGCGGGTGCGTCCTTACGCGACGTAGCTGAAGGCTTGTTCGGCGCGGATGCCGCAGCTGGTTGGTACAGCGACGGCGGCCTGCGCTCCAAGGTGCGCCGCCTGGTGCGGCGCGGCGATGCGTTGATGCGCGGCGGCTATCGCCGCCTAGCACAACTGCCTCCGCTTGAGAAGGGTCGTTTTGAAGAGGGCGCAAAACGACCCTGAGCACGAGGGCTTCGTTTTCTGAGACTGCCTCCATCCGGTTGCGCTGTGTGGCCGGAGCTTTGAAAGCTATGGAGGTTCTCACCATGCGTCCTGCTCCCTTGCGGCCTGCTGCCGCTCCCATTGCTTCCGCTGCGCAGCCGCAGCGCTATCTCACCAACGACGAAGCCGCCGACTACCTGCGGCTGTCGCCGCGCACGCTGGAAAAGCAGCGCGTGCTGGGAGGCGGTCCCAAGTTCCGCAAGTTCGGCCGCCGCGTCATGTACGCCGTGGCCGACCTCGACGCCTGGGCTACGGATCGCAGCTTCGAGAGCACGTCCGATCCTGAGTACGCCGAGCACCATGCGGCGGACAGCCGTGCGCGCTGATCGCTGGCGCGCGGGTGGCCTTCGCCATGTCCAGCCCTGCGCTGCCGTCCCGGCAGCGGCCCCTGCCGGAGCGCGAACAGCTCGACCTGTTCCGCGCCCTGCCGGGCGACATGGCGCCGCGCGACAGCCAGGACCTGATGGCCTTTCCGTTCTTCTCGCTGGCAAAGTCGCGGCGCACGGCGCCCATCGACTTCCAGGCCAGCGGCGTGACGATCCGCGTGGAGGGCACGCAGGAGCACGGCATCGCCACGATTTGGGACGCGGACGTGCTGATCTGGGCGGCTTCGCAGATCGTGGAAGCCCGCGACGCGGGCTTGCGCCCGTCGCGGCTGATGCAGGCCACGCCCTACGAGATCCTGCGCTTCATCGGGCGCGGTACGTCGCTGCGAGACTACCAGCGCCTCAAGGCGGCGCTGGATCGCCTGCAATCCACGACGGTGGCCACGTCGATCCGCGAGACGACTGGGCGGCGCCTGCATCGCTTCTCGTGGATCAACGAGTGGAAGGAGCTGGCCGATGCCAAGGGCACGCCCTTGGGGCTGGAGCTGATCCTGCCGGACTGGTTCTATGCGGGCGTGCTCGATGCCGCGCTGGTGCTGACCATCGATCCGGCGTATTTCCAGCTGACGGGCGGGATCGAGCGGTGGCTGTACCGTCTGGTGCGCAAGCACGGCGGGCGACAGCCGGGCGGCTGGCAATTCGACTTCCGGCACCTGCACCGCAAGTCGGGCAGCACGGCCAAGCCCTACGACTTCGCCTGCGACCTGCGCGCCCTGGTGGCGCGGCAGTCGCTACCGGGCTACGTCCTGGGCATCGAGCGGCTGGATGGCGCCGAGCTGCTGACGTTCCGGCCAGGGCGTCCCGTGCCGTCCGCGGCACGGGGATAAACGGTGCGCGCCCTGTGGACGGACTCGTGCTATCAGGCGTGCCCGGTGTCGTGCTATCAGGCGTGGGACTATCGTGCTATCAGGCGTGTCCATCGGCCGCAAAGCCAATGCTGGCGCGGGTTTCGGCCTCCCTTAACTTCCCTAACTTAAAACATCTAACTGATAGTAGAAGCGCCGCGCCACGGTGGACAACCACCACGCTGCCCGAAATCCAGCTGCAACAGCCAGGCTTTCCAACGCGGAGGGCCAGGCCATGATCGTCGCGCTGCTGAACCAAAAAGGCGGCGTGGGCAAGACCACGCTCGCCACCCACATCGCCGGCGAGCTGGCGATGCGCGGGCAGTCGGTCATCCTGCTGGATGCCGATCCACAGGGCTCCGCGCTGGACTGGACACAGCGCCGCAGCCAGCAAGGTTTGCCAAGGCTGTTCAGCGCCGTGGGCCTCGCACGCGAAACGCTGCATCAGGAAGCACCAGAACTCGCCAGGCGGGCCGATCATGTCGTCATCGACGGCCCGCCGCGCATCGCCGCCTTGGCGCGCTCCGCGCTGCTGGCGGCCGAGCGCGTGCTGATCCCGGTTCAGCCCAGCCCCTACGACCTGTGGGCTTCTGCCGAGATGGTGGCGCTGATCCGCGAGGCGCAGGTGTTCCGGCCAGCGCTGCGCGCGGCCTTCGTCATCAATCGGCGCGTCAGCACCACCGTAATCGGACGCGAGGCACGTGGCGCGCTGGCCGAGCAGCCGCTGCCTGCGCTGCGCGCGGAAATGCATCAGCGCATCGTGTTCGCCGACAGCGTGGCCGCTGGCCGGCTTGCACGCGAGACGGCGCCGGACAGCGCCGCCGCGCGCGAAATCGCTGCGCTGGTCGATGAACTGCTGCGGTGGCCGTCATGAGCAGTCCCGCCAGCAAGCGCACGGCAAAGCGCGTCGGTATCGGCGCGCGTCCGCCCGCGAATCCGCACGCTGAGGCGTGGATTCGCCAGGGCAGCGCCGATGACCTCCAGAAAGGCGACCTCTACACAGCTCGCCTGACCCTCGACATCACGCCCGCCATGCGGGCGCGCATCAAGGTATCGGCCTTCACGCTAGGCGTGACGGTGGCCGATCTGCTGCGCGCGCTGCTGGAGCGCGAATTCCCGGAGAAGTCCTCATGAACACGTCCGCCTCAACGACTTCGACTGCATCGGCACCGCCGTCCATCCCGCCTGTCGGCGTGGCCGACGGCGTGCCGCTGACGCGCGTTGCGCTCGCATACATCGACCAACGCTTCGACCTCTACCTGCGCTTCGGTGATCCTGCCCGCATCATCCGGTTCGACCGCTGGCGCCGCTGCGCGGTGTTCACGCCGAATGCGGTTCTCTGCCGCATCCGCTGGCAGGCCAACGACTACGGCACGATTCGCTGGCAGCTCATGGTGATGCAGGCGTGCATGCCTATGGATGGCGCACAGCGCATCCCCGGTGTGCAGCCGGGCGCGCGCCTGTTGCTGCACGCCGAGGGTGAGCAATCGGTGCGCGCCGCGCTGGAGCGCATCGACGGAATCGAAGCGCTGGGCATCGCGCCCGCTTCCGCCTCGCCCGCCTACTGGCGCACGCTGGGCAATCGGCTCGCGGCGCGTCTGCCGCTGCCCGAGTACACCGCCGAGCGGCACGCCACCTGGCTGGCCGGGAGGGCGCTGCCATGACGCTCCCATTCGCCGTTGCCGGTGCAACCGGCATCCAGCCGCGTCCTCGTTCGCGCCTGTGCGCTCGCATCGTTCTGGCGGGTCTATCCGCCTGCGGCCTCGCTGCCCTGGCCTGGGCGTCCTTCGTGCATCCGCTGCCGCGCCTGACCTACAACCCGTCCGACAGCGTGGCGGTCGGCTGGTATCGCGTCGATCCGCTCGACCATCGCACCAGCTCGCCGCCACGTCGGCTGGAAGTGGGCAGCATCGTGCTGGTTCCGCTACCCGCCGAAGCTGCCGCGCTCGCTGCGCAGCGCGGCTACCTGCCGACGCGCATCCCGCTGCTCAAGCGCGTGGGCGCGGTGGCGCCGCAAGAGGTGTGCATCGCCGACGGCAGCGTCCGCATCAACGGCGTGCCTTCGGCCGCCGTGCTGCCTGCCGATCGCTGGGGCCGACCACTGCCATCCTGGGAGCAGTGCCGCCACCTTCGGCCTGGCGAGCTGTTCCTGCTCAGCGTCACCAATCCGGCGTCATTCGACAGCCGGTATTTCGGACCGGTCAGTGCATCCGCCGTGATCGGCGTCGCGCGCCCGGTCTGGCTGGAGTCGCGCCCATGATGGCCGCCGATTCGCTGCACGTCGCCGTGCGTCCTGTCGTGCTATCCGGCGTGTCATTCCGACTGCTATTGCCATGTCGTCGCGCGTGCAGTGCGAGCGCATCCGCGCGGCACTTCGCGCTGCCTCCGGCGCAGCCGT